>JBBQWP010000028.1:0-68452 GCA_038210455.1 Pyrinomonadales bacterium
GGCGAGTCAATGAGGTCGACCAGAGGGTTTGCACGATAAGGAATCTAACCTGGTTCAGTATTGCGGTCATTACCGCAGGTTTTGTCATTGTCGGCTGTCAAACGAAACCAACTCCGCGTCTTTCATCACCCGGAAAATCCAACGCCGTCCCCCTCGAGTCCGGCGCCCCTCAATCGCGAGTAGGCGCGACTGAGCCACTGAAGTTATCAATAACGAAACCAAAGATTGTCGTCAAGAAAGGGGCAGCTGCAGTTGTTTCTGTTTTCCGAATCCTGAAAGGTTGCACCGCGCGTCCCTGCGGCTGGATGTGCCCGCCTGGGCAGATGCGGAAAGATTGGTAGTTAACTGGTAGAGGGATAGTGGCACAGACTTCAGTCTGTGGATCCACCCATCAATCACAGACTGAAGTCTGTGCCACTTAGCTGGTCGAACATGCAAGGCTACATGAGGTAGAATCTCATGTGGCTTTTGTCTGATGAACGAAATCAAACCATTTAAGATTCGCAATATCGAAATCAATCCGCCGTTGGTGCTTTCGCCGATGGCGGGCGTGACCGATATTTCGTTTCGTCGCTTGTTGAAAGGACGTGGCGGCATCGGCCTGACTGTTTCCGAATTTATCTCAGTCGAAGGCCTGACGCGCAACAACCCGAAATCGAAACGTCAAATGCGCTTTTATGAAAATGAGCGCCCGTTCGCGGTGCAGATCTTTGGCGGCCAGCACGCACGCATGCGCATGGCGGCGGAGATGGCGGAAGAAATTGGCGCCGACATTCTGGATGTAAACTGCGGCTGTCCGGCGCCCAAAGTTGTGAAGCACGGAGGCGGATCGGGTTTGCTGAAGGACCATCCGCGGCTGGAAGAGATCCTCACCGAGATCAAGAAAGCCATCACCATTCCGATGACCGTCAAGATTCGCGCCGGGTTTTACGATCACACGATCAATGCCGTCGACACGGCTAAGCTGGCCGAAGCCTGCGGCGCAGAGCACATCGCCCTGCACGGGCGGACTAAAGAACAGGGCTATCGCGGGCAGGCGAATTGGGATCTCGTGAAGCAGATCAAGGAAGCTGTGAGCGTGCCGGTCTCGGGCAGCGGCGACGTGACCACCATCGAACAGGCGTTCGGACGCTTTCGCGAAACCGGTTGCGACGGCGTCTTGATCGGCCGCGGCGCGATGCAGAACCCGTGGATCTTTCGCCAGATCGAAGACACCATGCACGGCCGCGAACCGTTTCAACCGACGCTGGAAGACAAGCGCGCAGTGCTTTTGGAATATTTTGACATGCTGCGCGAAGACATGCCGCAACTGGCCGCGATTGGCCGCATGAAGCAACTGGCAGGACAATTCACCCGCGGTCTTCACGGCGGTGCTCTGTTCCGCACCGCGATGTACCACTCGCACTCCGTCGAAGAGATTTTGGATAGAATCTCGGAATACTTCGAAGCGATCTCTGCCGGGCGGCAATACTTCGGCGAAGCCGGAAATCCTGGTGAGACTGTCGAAGCTCCGGTGCTGGATTCGTGTGAAGCGGCCGACATCGCGGCTTAATAACAGTTAATCCAAGTGGCAGTTGCGAATGATCGAAGATGATAAACCAGAAGTTGCAGTGAGGCTCCAATATCTGGAAGCATTGAGACTAGCCGCATATCAGAGTTTCAACGACCGCCGCAGCTATGAGTGAAAGCCATCGCTGGCAATTTGGAGCGCCCTCGCCGTTCTGGTTGCGGGGTTTGTTCAGCCCGGCCGAGCGGGGGAGGTGTTCCCGTTTCATGGTAGGCTCTACGGAATTGTAGCCATTGTTGCTGGAATCTTGGTCGTACTACTGCATATCTATTTCAACAACGGCATGGCACGAGCAAACGCGATCGATAAGACTCAAATGCGAAAATACGCGGACCAGATCGAATCGACGCTCAGGCTGGACGTTGACGAAAACCTAAAGAAGAAATTAGACCAGCAGATACGAATGTTACCAAGGCCTCCAAGAAACGATTGGATGCACTGGTGGCAATGGGGACACTTAGCTCAAATTGGAATTACTATTCTGTTGACTGCGATCGTCGTCGTTTTCGTTTGGCTGCGGGTCACCACTTAAGGAGCCTGGTCAACAACCATGTTATTCTAGGGTAGCCAGCTGAAAGGGAATTGAGCAATGTCCGTAAGGCTCAAAGCAATTTATAAAGATGGCACTTTCGTTCCACTGACGAACGGCGAGAAACTGAACGTGCCGGAAAACTCTGAGGTCGAGCTAACTGTCCATGACCCTTATATTATTCCGGCAAAGGCGACGAGCGATGAGGAGCGAGAGCGTGCCGTGCGCGAATTGATCGAAAGTTGGGAGAAACATCCATTGACCGGCAATCCTCCTCGGCTGACACGCGACGAGCTTCATGAACGCCGTTGACACAAATATTTTGGTTTACGTGCGAGACCCTCGCGATCCCCCAAAGCAACAAGAGGCAGTTAGGCTGACTACTGGGATGGGCGATGGTGCTCTTCTCTGGCAAGTTGCCTGCGAGTTTCTTTCTGCAAGTCGCAAGCTCGCGCCCTTCGGATTTACTCAAGCCGAAGCGTGGCGTGAGCTGGAAAGATTGCGCCAGTTATGGACAATGGTTTTGCCGTCTGAAAATGTCTTGACGCGCGCTGAGCAATTGACTGCAACTCACAATCTGTCCTTCTGGGATTCAGTTCTCGTGGCCGCCTGCATGGAGGGCGGAATGACTCGTCTTTACACGGAAGACTTTGATGCGTCGATTTCCAAGGCCACCGGTATCGAAATCGTCAATCCGTTTTGATAACCTGATTTAACCCTCGAGACTCAATCCCTTTCCAATGGAGACCAAATGAATCGAATCAAATTGCCGCTCGCATTTCTGCTCGTGGCTATCGCCGCTGCCGCAGCTTATGGACAGCATGGGACTGACTCACCTGCCCGGCCTCAAACACCGGCCACGCAACAGCAAACGACCACGCGCGACGCTACCAGAGAAAAATTGCGGACCGTCCTCGATACCGCCGGAACGAAGATTAATGTTTCTTTTCGGCAGAGCGACAAACAGCCCTACAACTTTGTCGGTGTCTTGAAAACTGGTCTTAAGAATGCGGACGCGTTTGAGATTGTCATTTCCGTAAGCGCCGAGGATACGATTCACTTTCGTATCTTTCCGCACTATGGCAACGCTTATGTCAACGTTGACAAGGTGAGCAGCACCGAAACCTTGCTGCGGCAAATGGCGCGTTTCAGCGATCAGAATTTTTTGTTTTGGGGCGCCGATGGATCGGGCGACATCTTTGCCGGGTACAATTTCACGCTCGAGTCCGGCTTTCCGGAAGCGTCGATCAGGGTCGTGCTGAATAGTGTGGCAAAGCTGGATGCCTTTGTCGGCAAGATGCGGCCCGCTATCGACGGTAGCGCAGCGCCGTGACGTAGTAAACGCTGGGAGCGACAGCCTGATATGGAGTGCGCTGACTTGTCAGCGCTTTGGTATGCGGCGACTTGTCGCCGCTAAGGGAGCCCCTTCGACCTGGCCGCGACAAGTCGCGGCCTTCAAAAGCGGTAACCAGTTACCGCACTCCAAAAAAAGACTAAGGCGTGTTTGGCGGGGGCGTCGCAGCCGCAATCGCCTGGGTCCCCGCGCCGCTATCCAGATTCACCGCCGTCGGATAGCCTTTACCCGCCAGCTCAACGATCTCAATCACAAACTCTCTCTGGCTGCGCAGTTTTTTCTGCCGCTCGGCTTCGGCCTTCTTGTCACTCGCACTGACGGTCGTGTTCGCCGAGTTTTGCAGCGCGTCGTTGGCTGGCTTTGGTGTGGGTGTTGGTAGTTTCTTCGGATGTCGTGACATCACATTCAACGCTTCCAACACCTGCGCTTTCTCTTCTTCGCCCAGGCTTTCAAAGCTGGCGCCGTTGGCTTTGAACACGGCGCGCAAATTCTCTTCGGTGTTGGTGTTCTGATCGTAAACATCGCGGTAGATGTGCAGCCGGCCATCCTCGAACACGATCGTTTCATAACGCAGTTCGACGGGGACCAACTGCCCCAGCTTTACGACCTGCGTTCTGGTTCGCTTTTTCAGATACCCAGACATCGTCTCTTCCGTCAGATCGGTTTGCGAAGCCTGGGCCAGGACCTTCGCGAAATCTTTGACCTGAGCATTAGTCATGCCCACGCAGCCATGCGAGGCAAAGTTGCCGATCTTCTCCAATGCCTTGCCGCCGTGAATCAGCGAAGGCGCGCCAATTGGAATCTTGATCGGCCCGAGCGGGTTACCTTTGCTGCCCGCGGGGACTATCTCGCCCGGATTCGACGCCCAGGATTCATTCGGCTGCGTCCAGGTCGGATTAAAGATGATCATCTCGGCCTTGCGCGCACCTTGCGGCAAAGGAAACTGCGGATAACCAATGCCTACCTTGTATGACTTGATTAGCGAGCCGTTGGCAAAGACATCCATGCGAAAAGCTGGAATATTGACGACAATGCGGGTGTCGGCCGGCACCGCGTTGGGTCCCGGCAGCATCGTCGGTTCCTCACCTTTGACCGCCGCTGCCTCCGACGCGTCGCCCTTGTTCCAGCGTTCGCGAGCCAGCGCCATCAGTTGATCCGACTTATCGGGGCCGATGATTCCGCGAATCGCGTCAATTGCATTTTGGCGCGCGGCTTCAGCGCTGCCGGATTGATTCTCCGCAGTTGATGGGCGAAGCTTCGCCGCCGCGCCGGAGATCTTTCGCAGCTCCTTGATCTGGTCGTCGGTTAGTTGCACTTTCGACTTCAGATCTGCCTGAAAGGTCTGATCGGCGAATAGAGCGTCGAGCACCGGCAGCGTAATTGGAACGGTGTCTCTTGCTAACGTCGTATTCGGAGTCGGCGTGGCCGACTCGGCTAGAGGCACTTCGGCCCGGCTACATCCAGACAGGAGCAAACCGAGAATTGTTATGATTGGAACAGCTTTGAAAGTGTGTCTCATCTTGTTCAATTAGAAGTCTTCATGGAGCGATTGACTATGCGGCTGTCCACAATCGCATCAGGGACTAACCACAGACATCGCCACAGGCATCGCATGACAGCATTACCAGGATGGACGAGACTCGGCGACGAGTTTTGCGCTTTGGTGTTGGGCTAGTGCGGTAATCATGTGTTGCTGACCTCGCCAGACTGATTAGATTAGTTTTAAAAGGAGCAAGGCAATCGCACCGTTGAGGGTCACGAAAAAAGCCGCTAGCGCGATCAATACATTCGCTCGGGTGAGGTTGATCCGGGGAATGTTGAGAAGCCACTCCCAGAACTCCGCTTGGCACGACAAACGGCAAAGCAGCCAACCAGCCAGGACACCGGATACTGGAACGGTCGCCACAACAAGGGGTTTGGAGCCGATAATCATGACCACAATAGCCAGCAGAAAGAAGTTTGGATCTGAAGGGTGTGTGGATAACGCCACGTTCAGGGAAAACCAACAGATAAACACGACGTAAGAAAGAACGGCGATACTCATTCCGCCCAGCGCAGCTCGCCACTCGGTCATACTCTTTACCGGATCTAGTATCCGCGAATCCAATGTAAAACCGAAGAATGCTGCCACCAGAACAGGCAGCACACCAAAGTTCCACAGAACGCCGAAGTCTGGATTATCTCTCGCTCCGTACTGTAGAAAGAAAAAGAAGGTCGGTATGCAAGCCGTCACTCCGAACCATGTCGCAGCAATCAGCCGAGGCACTAAGCCAAGTTCGGTGTTTTCTGAGACGTGCGAAGGCATAATCGATAATCCGAAAGAACGAACCAAAGCAGAGGGCTCCAAATTGACCGCACAACTTTACTCCACTACCTGCGCTTTTCAAGTCTTCCCTTTTTTCATCTTGTGAATCCTGTCAATCCTGTCGGAGCCCCTGCCCTCGACACCGCCAACTAAATCGCTATAATGCCCGAGCTCGGCTAAATCTCTCCCAATAGTTTGCTTAATTCCAAGGCTCGCCGCTATCATGCTGTCCACCGAATCTGAGGAGTGACAGTGTAAGGTCCGAACCTTAACAAACTGAGAGGAACATTATGAAGCGCATCCTGCTAAGCTCAATCATTGTTGCCGGTCTGCTAAACACGTTCGCCTGCGGGTCAGGCGGTGGCGGCGACAAGGTCAAAGTTGGCGTCTTTATGTCGATGACCGGCGACACGGCCAACTTCGGCATCTCGTCCACCAACGGCATCAAGATGGCCACCGACGAGGCCAACGCCGCCGGTGGCATCAACGGCAAGCAGATTGAACTCGACGTGCAGGACGATCGCTCTGACCCCTCAGAAGCGGCCACCATCGTCACCAAGTTTGTGACCCAGGACAGCGTGAATGCGATTCTGGGCGAAGTCGCCAGTTCACGTTCAATCGCCGCGGCGCCAATCGCGCAGAACGCCAAGATCCCGATGCTGACACCGTCCTCGACGAATCCGGAAGTAACCAAGAAGGGCGACTACATCTTTCGCAGTTGCTTTATCGATCCGGTGCAGGGCGCGGCCATCGCACAGTTTGCCGCGCGCACGCTCAAAGCCAAGCGCGCCGGAATCATGGTCGATCGCAAGAATGATTATTCGACTGGTCTTGAGAAAGTAATCAACGCGACCTTCACCAAAATGGGTGGCGAAATGGTTGTCACCCAATCGTATCAGGCGGGAGACCAGGACTTCAACGCGCAAATCACGTCGATCAAAGGCGCAAATCCCGACGTGATTTTCGTTCCCGGATATTACGGCGATGTCGCTTTGTTCGCCAAGCAAGCGCGCGACAAAGGTGTCACCGTTCCGCTGGTCGGCGGCGACGGATGGGATGCAAAACAACTGTATGAGATCGGCGGGAAAGCCCTGAACGGCTGCTACTTCACCAACCACTACTCGCCCTATGACACTGATCCGGCAGTGGTGAAGTTCGTCACCGATTACAAAGCTCGTTACGGATCCATCCCCGACGCGCTGGCGGCCACCGCTTACGACGCCGCGAAGATCATGTTCGACGCCATCAAGCGCGCTAACTCGCTCGACGGCAAGGCCATTCGCGATGCGCTCGCAGCTACCAAGGATTTTCCCGGTGTCACCGGTCGAGTGACCTTCAACGCAGATCGCGACGCCGTGAAACCGATCGTCATGATCGAGATCAAGGATGGCGGCACTTACGCCGTTCGCGAACGAGTCCAGGTTGAAGGCGCGGCGATGCCCGAGACAGCCACTACCCCAGCCGCTGGGGCCAGTCCGGCTGCTTCAGCCAGCCCCAAGGCCAAGTAAACGCGACCGCTGAATGAGCACATTTCTTCAGCAACTAATCAACGGCATCTCGCTGGGCGCGATCTATGCTCTGATCGCGCTCGGCTATACGATGGTCTATGGAATTCTCCGGCTGATTAATTTCGCCCACGGCGACGTGTACATGGTCGGGGCCTTCATGGGTTATTACCTCGCTGGCGGCATCGGCATCCGCGGCGCGCAGATGCTGATGGGCAATCCGGATGCGAACATCTTCGGCCGAGTCCTGGCTCATGGACTGCTCGGTGGTGGAGTTCTGCAACCATCGTTAGTCACGGCGCTGGTGATCATGCTTCTGGCGATGGCCATCTGCGCTGCGCTCGGCGTGATCATCGAACGACTCGCTTACCGGCCCGTCAGAAAATATTCACGCCTGACGGCACTAATTACCGCGATTGGTGTTTCGCTGCTGCTAGAGAACGGTGGGCAGGTCGTCTTTGGCGCGGACCCGAAGTTCTTTCCTGAGTTGTTCAAGAAACGCAACCTGGATCTGGTTGGTGGAGCCAGCATCAACACCGCCGACATCGCCGTCTTGGTGATCGCTTTTGCGCTGATGATTTTTCTCCAGCTGGTCGTCTTTCGCACCAAGACCGGCCGCGCGATGCGCGCCGTATCTTTCAACTTGAATTCCGCCAAGTTGATGGGCATCAATACCGACCGCATCATTTCCTTTACCTTCGCTCTGGGATCAGCGATGGCCGCGGCCGCCGGCGTGCTGGTAGCCATCCGAATTCCGCGTATCGATCCCTTGATGGGAATTCTGGTGGGATTGAAAGCCTTTGTGGCCGCCGTATTGGGCGGCATCGGCAACATCCCGGGCGCCGTGCTGGGCGGCTTTATGATCGGCATCACCGAAACGATGGTCGCCGGTTATCTATCTTCAACTTACAAGGACGCGGTGGCCTTCGCGATTTTGATTTTGATCCTGTTGTTTCGTCATTCTGTTTTTGTGGGAAAAACGGTGCCGGAAAATGTCTTATGGGTCCCACGCCCGACCGCATGGGTGGGCCGGCGGGAATGCCGAGCAGCCCTCCCTTGCGGTCGGGCTTCCGACAATTCCCCTTGTTCTTATGTCTCGCTACGTCCGCAATCTGATTATCGCCCTGGCCGTACTTGCTGTTTTGTACGGCCTGAACTTCGTTTTTGCGGGGCGGATGATTAGCCCATACTTCAGCCGCATCCTGATGCTCTGTGGCATCGCCATCACGATGGCGGTATCGCTAAACCTAATCAACGGTTTCACGGGACAGTTTTCGATCGGACACGCGGGCTTTATGGCCGTGGGCGCATACTCTTCGGCATATTTCTCAGTCAACTACGGCATTCATGTGGCCGAGAAGCTGGGCAACGGCACTTTCGGTTGGGTGGTAGCGTTGCTGCTCGCTACCCTTATCGGCGCGGCCTGCGCCGCCGTCGCCGGGTTGATTGTCGGAGTGCCGTCGTTGCGCTTGAAAGGCGATTACCTGGCGATCGTAACGCTGGGCTTTGGCCAGATCATCGTGGTGTTCCTCAACAATATCGACGCCATCGGCGGCGCCCGTGGCTATTCCGGAATCCCGATCGTCAAGAGTGTCTTCTGGATTTTCCTGATTGCCATCCTGACCATCGTCGTCGTCTACAACATCGTTCATTCGGCATTCGGGCGGGCCCTGATATCGATTCGCGAAGACGAACTGGCCGCCGAAGCCATGGGCGTCAATACTACCCGCTATAAAGTGATGGCCTTTGTGATCTCTTCGGCGATGGCGGGCGCGGGCGGTGTGCTGCTCGCCCATTTTGACGGCTATCTAAATCCGAAGTCGTTCGAATTTATTAAGTCATTCGAGATTCTGATCATGATCATCCTCGGCGGACTGGGCTCGATTGTCGGCTCGATCCTCGGCGCGATCCTGCTCACGATTCTGCCTGAGGCACTGCGCGGCTTTGCCCAGTACCGGATGGTGATCTATTCATTGCTGCTGATCGTCCTGATGATCACGCGGCCCCAGGGCTTGCTGGGAAAGACTGATATGTTCAAGAAGTGGCGCGCGAAGTTTCGTGGCAAGCGGGACGCCGAACGAGGCACCCAACCGGTTGCCAAATCGGACGCGGCGATTAAGAAGGAAGAAGTATGACGAGCGGAAACGGACCAGCCACGACGACCGGCAAGACCGTCGATCCATGTCTGAAGACCGCCAAGGCCACGATCCGTTTTGGCGGCCTGGTGGCCGTCAATGAATTGGACATGAATGTTCGGCGCGGAGAAATCTACGGCCTGATCGGCCCCAACGGTGCCGGCAAGACGACCATTTTCAATTTACTAACCGGTGTTTACGAACCGACGTCCGGCGAGATCTATTTTGAAGAACATCGGCTCAACGGCAAGCGTCCATACGAAATTTCGCGTTACGGCGTCTCGCGAACGTTTCAGAACATCAGGCTGTTTCCGGGCATGTCGGTGCTGGAAAACGTAATGACGGCGTGTCACATTCATGCGCGACAGAATCTGTTCGACGCAGTGGTGCGCTCGCCGCGGTTCGAACGCGACGAGCGCGAGCAACGCGAATTCTCGCTCGAGCTGCTGGAGATTTTCGAGCTGGCGGATGCCAGAGATGAAGGTGGAACGAGCCTGCCGTACGGTAAGCAGCGGCGGCTGGAAATTGTGCGCGCCCTGGCGACCCGGCCCAAGCTGCTGCTGCTCGACGAGCCGGCCGCGGGATTGAATCCTTCTGAGCAGGAAGATCTGATGCTCCTGATCCAGCAAATCCGCGACCGCTTTGGCCTGACGATTCTGCTGGTCGAGCACAACATGAAAGTCGTCATGGGCGTCTGCGAACGGATTCAGGTCGTGGATTACGGAAAGTCGATCGCCCTCGGCGTGCCGGATGAGATTAAGAATGATCCGAAAGTGATCGAGGCCTATTTGGGTGATTAGGTTTTAGAGATTGGCTAAGGTTTATGCTGGTTCTGAAAAATGTCTCCGTTAACTACGGCGCGATTGAAGCGCTGCGCGGCATCTCGATGCGCGTCGAGCAGGGCGAAGTCGTCACCCTGATTGGCGCCAACGGCGCGGGCAAGACGACCACGTTACGTACGATCACCGGATTGCTTTCGCCGCGCGAGGGCAGCGTTACTTTCGAAGGCCAGGAGATTGGCGGCACGCCCACGCATAAGCTCGTCGCCCGCGGAATTTCGATGTCACCCGAAGGCCGCGGCGTATTCGCAAATCTCACCGTGCGCGAGAACCTGCAAATGGGAGCTTACCTGCAAAAGAACCGTGCTCAGATTGCCGCTGACATGGAGCGCTGCTTCAAAATGTTTCCGCGTTTGAAAGAACGCGAGACGCAAAAGGCGGGCACGCTCTCCGGCGGCGAACAGCAAATGCTGGCGATGGGCCGCGCGTTGATGTCACGGCCGCGCTTGCTGTTGCTCGACGAACCTTCCCTCGGCCTGGCGCCGCTCGTAGTCCACACCATCTTCGAAGCGATCGACGAAATCAGAAGCAAAGGCACGACGATCCTTTTGGTCGAACAAAACGCCCACGCCGCCCTGAAACATTCCGATCGCGCTTATGTCCTGGAAACCGGCGGCATCACTATGGAAGGCCCTTCAAAAGATCTCGCCAATGATCCGCGGATTAAGGAAGCTTACCTGGGCGAATAGCACTTCGCAGCGACCAACGATTGGGCATTATCGGGTCAGTACCACCTGCATGAGCGGGGGGTCAATTAGTCAACTCCAATCGTGTGACGGTTCCACCCGCTGACGCAGGTAGTACTGACTTCCTCCAACATGCGATCCAGTAGATCGTCTCAGTGCGACTTACAGATTCTTGGTGGCCAAGACTTCGCGCGCAGGCTGTCGATTGCCGTTACAACTGATCCGCCGGGGCGCATCCAGAAACTTCAAATCAAACTTTAGTTTCCGATAGAGATCGACAATCCGCCTTGTCGCCTGGTTCGAAAGCAGCACCGGCCCGCGATGCTTTGCCAGCAACTCGGCCGTGCGCACCTGATCGTCCCACGAAAATCCGCCGGCACTGTAGCTGGTGAATTCAACGTCATAGGGCGGATCAGCATAAATAAAATCGTCTCGTTCGATTGAAAGTTTCGCCGCGTCCTTGTTCGTGAATGACCAACGCCGAAACAAATTCCGATAGACCACAAAGTCAGTCGCATAGTTGACCTTCTTGTATTGTCCGAACGGAACATTGAATTCACCGCTTTGATTAAAGCGGCAGAGGCCGTTGAAGCAAGTGCGGTTCAGATAGTAAAAGAGTTGCGCCGCTTCACCGGTTTTTGCGCCGCCCTCTTTAATAAGCTGATTGAAGCGCGCACGGTGCGCATAGAAAAGCTTCTCGTCGTAACACGTCTCAATCTCTATCGACAGCCCACGCCTGAGCTGCGAATAAAAATTAATCAGGTGGGGATTCAAATCATTCAGCACCGCGCGCTCCGGATTCAAACCCAGCGCGATCGCCAACCCTCCGCAAAACACCTCTACGTAACGTCTGTCCTGATGCCTCCGCCAGAGCGGCTCAATGTGCGGAACCAGCCAGCGCTTGCCACCGGCCCACTTCAATGGCGGGCTAAGCAATAGTGATGATGGGCCGGCGGCGTGGTTTCGGTCTTTGACTGAACTTTTCGTCGCTGGTGTCGGCACGGTCTGCACGATAGCAGATGCCGCTAAGCCGGCAAAATAGCTTTAGGGAAAGACGTGTAACCTTGGTGCTGAAGGTCCGGTGCGGACGGTGAGCTAAGGCAAGGAAACCGGGTCGGGTCAGTCCTGCGATTCTTGCGATTCAGGATCAGTCAACCACGAAATCGCACAAATCGCATCAGGCCGATCCCGATCTTTTCTCTATTCGTGATAGACGGCAGCTCTCATCAATCTGCTCTTACGAGTTTGCCGAGCTGATGTTTCACCGAGCAGTCCGCGGAGCGCACGCCAGCATAAAGCCTGGGATGTAAGCCCTAAAGCCACAAAATGATATTGAGCCGCAAAACGGGCGACAGCCGTCACTTTTGGGAACCGACGATCATGACTCGGCTGGCGCCCGCTCTGCGGGCTCTGTCAATTCCCCGTCACGGTTGCGACCATCGAAGCTCGTTCCCACCTCCAACTGACTGGTATACTCACCCGGCATACTCCCTTAACAATTAACCTGGCAACACGAAAGGAATGTCTAACGTGACACCATCGTACCAATCAAGAAATGAGCTGCGGTCCCGGTTCGTTCGAGCGATAGTCTGCGGTCCGGTTGTGCTTTTGCTGGCCGCCATCGTACTTGGCAGCGCAGGTTGCTCAAAACTGAGAAATGAAAACAGCACCTCGAATAGCGGTGGAGGTGGCCATTCGAATACCTCCAACTCCAACTCAAACTCTGGCCCCGCAACGGGTGAAGGAACACCCACAACCTGGGAGGCGAACGCGACGTCGCTAAACGGCGTCGACGGACAGACGCTCACGCTGGCGTGTGCGCCGGGAGGCGCGGTGCATTCGGTTTGGGGAAGCGATATCTACACCAGTGATTCATCAATCTGCACCGCCGCCGTCCATAGCGGATTGATAAGCTTTGATCGAGGCGGGACGGTCACCGTCGAATTACGTCCCGGCAGGGCTATCTACGGTTGCAGTGAAAGAAACGGAGTGACGAGCAGCCCTTACGGCTCATATCAGCACAGCTTCGTTTTCAAAACTCCCAACACTGAGGCCGTTGTGCAGGAAGCCGAGGATCAGACATCTGTGTTGTGGAATACGTCGGCTTCAATGGTCACCTTCGAACCCGGCAAGACCCTCAAATTCAAGTGTCCCGCTGGTGGCACAGAAAGTTCGGTGTGGGGCACCGACACTTACACCCTCGATTCATCGATCTGTACTGCCGCGGTCCATACCGGCAAATTAAGAATGGATAGCGGCGGATCGGTAACGATTGAACTGCGGCCCGGCGAGTCTGCTTACAAAGGCAGCACGCGAAACGGAATCAAGACCAACGATTACGAAAAGTATGGCAGCAGTTTCATTGTGAAGTAGTCAAAACCGGGGTCAGGGTCAGGCCTGCGATTTTTGCGATTCGGGATCAGTCAACCACGAAATCGCACAAATCGTAGGCCTGACCCCGATCTTTTTGCCACGCATGATACGGCATTGCTGCACTTAATGAAAGAATTGCCCAAAAACGAAAAGCAAGATAAGTCCGAGGACACCGCCACCCACAACTCCTATTACCAACGCTGCCGCGAAAATACCTCCGAGTGATTGTATGTTGCGGCGAGCGTGAGGACCCTCGCTGTGGCATAAAAGAATAAAGAACCCGATGGTGACGACTGACATTGCACCACCCATGAAAAGGAAAAAGATTTTCATAAGTTCTCCTATTCAGAGAGTTAAAAAGGGCGGCTTAGATAAGCGGAAAGAAATTTATAATTCCCTTCAGTCGTAATAACATTCTTCGCAAGTATCCAAAACGTTCCCATGAGAACAGTAAGTCGAGCCTTGGGAGTAGTACTCTTTCGGTTTTTCCTTTTGGACCGGCGGCAGTGGTAGCTTTGGTGGTGGTGCTGGTGGCGGCGCAGTCGCGGGTTCATGTGTACCCATACGCAGCAAGACAAAGACTACGGCGCCGATTAAGACGAATCCTTCCTCGTATGACATAGATGATTACCTCCCCGCTGTGGTTATCATTCCCGCCAGTTTGGTCTTAGCGTCCTCGCGGCTCATCTGGAGATAGGTCCACAGCTCTCCGGCCTCGGCTAAGTCCTGCGGTGTCGCTGGAAAACTTATCAATGACCTGGTTCATCGTGGCCGAGTCGTGGCCTCGGCCGGTAAGCTGGTCGGCCAGGAGTTCCGCGATTACTTCTCTGAGTTCGGATACGTTCATCCCGTCAACCAATGACTAATGCTTCGGGGCAATCTGAACCTGAACTGTAAGTCCGCCTTCGGTCCGACTTAAATCATTTTCCAGACCCGTGGGGTTGGAGAGGTATCCTTCAGGGTCATAGACAAAGCAGTAGAGCAATTTACAATCGGGATGCGAACGATAACGTTCAATGTCGATTATCAACTGTTCCCCTAGTTCTTTTTCTTTTAGGGTGGCGCGAGTTTTCTTCACCTCAACCACAATCTGTTCTTTCTTCAAAACAAAATCGGTGCGCGATGACGCTCCGGCTTGTTTTGGAGCCGGGTCCTCGGGACGCACATCATCAAAGTGGATTCGCAATAACGCATGCAGAAGGTCTTGAACGTCGTACTCATCATCTACTTTCAAGGTCTCACGATTGTCGTGTCGATTTCGTAACTGGCGTACAACAGTATGAAATCGGGAACATAGCAACCGTACGATATCGATTGGTTCTGTTCTCGTGGAAACTGTTTTAGCAGTGGCGTACAGCGCGAGGGTTTCCCGCAGAGTTTTGAGATAGGCCAATCGTTCCTGGTGATTGTAATAAAAGATTCTTACTCTTCGCGCCTGTTCGGTTTCGTTGTCTGGACTGGCTTGGAGAGTTATTTTTATGAACCCCTCCGCGATTTCAGCTGTCGTAAAAAGATGCTTTAGAGTTTCAGCAGTTTTGAGCGTCCACGCTTCGAACGATTCTTCGGTTTGAGAAAGTGCGTTGCCGTTCGTGGGGTAGTTGTAGAAATCAGTACCCTTATCGATAAAGTGTGTGATGGCCTTCTCTGCCGCCTCAATCGTTACGGTCAATTGTAATTTCGCAGTCGCGGGTTCTTCGTACATATCCAACCGTTTCAGAATATCTTCAAGAGCATAGTTTTTATAAACAGCTCGACCACCGATATATTGAAGCTTATCCATCCAAGTCTGGCCGCGTTGATACAGCGCTGCGGCTCGCGTGAACTCGTCGGCAAGTTCGGGGGTGTCAAACATCTCCAACAGCATTTGTCTGGACTGCTCTTCCCACTCATCTAGACGTTTTTCAGCGGCTGTTTGGCCTTCCAAAGTAAGGTCGCCGCTCTCCATTGCCTTGCCTCTTTGAATCTGGTTCTTCAATAGCGCTTCGGCTTTTGTGCGCGGAATCAAGAGGCGCGGGATGGGTGTCATTTCTGATACTCCTTGCAGTTGATAACTGCCGTGCCTGTCACTTAAACAAGCCAGATTTTAGCAGTTGACCGAACTAATAGGTATGTCAGAATTAAGGAAAGGTCGAAACTAAGCGGCTTAACGCGCACTGGCGGACAAGGATGTCCGCGATCCGGGCGGTCATCCTTTGCCAAGCCAACCTTGTGGCAACCCACAGAGAGTCTTGTGGCTGTCCCTCGTACTTCAAACGCGAGCTTGGCGTTATTGTGAGGGGCCGTCAGTTCACGTCTCTGCCCGAACAATCTCAAGATCCGTACGTACGATTTACGATGATTACGCAACTGAAACTGGAATTCCTGAAACTTATCCGCAGCAGGAGTTTCTTCCTTTCCTTCATCGCACTTACGATTTTCGTGGCGTTGATGCTCTGGGGATTTTACTCTTACGCTGAGCGCAAGGCCGGCGAACAGGTCACGGCGCAGTTTAAGTACACGTACGAGTCGAAGAGTTATTTCAACGGCCTTACCTTCGCACTCTATTCCGTGATGTTTTCCTTTAGCTTGCTGATTCCCATCTTTGTGGCGATGACTGCGGGCGCGCAGATCGCGGGCGAACGGCAAGCTGGTACGCTGCGCATGATGTGCGTGCGACCGGTCTCGCGAGTTTCGCTCTTTCTCTCAAAATTCCTGGTCGTGGCCTTCTATACCTACCTGCTGGTGACTTTTTTTATTGGACTGAATTTATTGGTGGGGCTGTGCTTTGTTGGTTGGGGCGATCTGCAACTTTATCCGGGCGCGCTCAATCTGGTGGATGAACCGGGCAAGCTGCTGCGCGACGAAGCGCTGCTGCGTTTCGTGTATGCCAGTCTATCCGGGACGTGGGCGCTATTGGTGATTGCCGCTATCGCCATGCTCTTCTCAGTCCTATTTGAGAATCCGGCAATGGCCACGGTAGCCACTCTCGCGGTATATCTCGTCTTCCACATTATTGGTCGCATTGAGTTCTTTGAGCACTTGCGACCCTACTTCTTCACCACTGACATGGACTTCTGGCGCGACGTGTTCAAGCCACAAATCCCCTGGCAAAGCTTCCAGCATTACGGCGCTGTCTGCGGCGCCTACATCTTCGGAACTTTGCTGGTGGCCACCGCCATCTTCGATCGAAAGGACATCACCAGCTAAGGATGTGGGCAAAGATTCTATTGACTGCGCTCTGTCTGTTGATGATTGGGACTGCGGTTCGTTTCGATCCGTCGCGTCAGCGCTCACTGCTGGCCGCGAAGCCCTCTGATGGCCCGCGCCTGCGTTTGATGACCTGGAACATCGGTTATGCCGAACTTGAAGACGACAGCCGCGCACACACTAAAGACTTGAAAACAGTCGCGGACACAATATTGAGCAACGATCCTGACGCCATCGCGCTGCAGGAATTGACCGGCCCGGAGCAACTCAAGGTTCTGCTCGGCTATCTGCACGGCCGTTATAGCGGAGCGGTGGCGCCTCCGGGCAACTCGGATCGCGTCGACGCGGTGCTCGTCAAAGATGGCAAGGCACATTTTGAAAACCTGGCGGCCGACGGCAAGTACGCGATCGCCGCATCGTTTCATCTGCGACCTCAATCGCCGGGGGTCGTCCTGGTGAGCGCGCACGCAGATGCCTTCAGTGCGACGCGGCGGCGCGTGTTTACCGGCGAGGTGGTTGACTGGGCGCGCGGCCGGCCAGGGGGATCAATAGTTCTGATTGGGGGCGATTTTAATTTCGCGCTCGACGCAAAAGACGAGTCACACTTTTACAGTGATAACGTGAAACACGATAGCGAGGCTTACAGTTACGTGCTGAAGTACTTTCGTGATTTGGGCCGCGAGGCGGGATACACGGCGATCAATGATCGCCGCATCGATTATATCTTCGGGCCGCCTGAGACCGTGCTGTTGCGCCGCGCGGAAGTCCTGCAAAGCGCCGGCACCGGTCAAATGGATCATTGGCCTTTGCTGGTAGAGGTCACACTTTGAATGCGCCTCAAAGAGTTACCGGTACAGAACCGGGAGCGGTAGTGACCCGGTCATAGACTCAATCTTCCTCCGCGAAACACCTTTTATGAAGCAAGTCGTTTTACAGACCGAGCAATTGACCAAAAAGTATCGGCGACGTGTGATTGTGGATCACCTCTCGCTTCGGGTTGAGAGGGGCGACGTTTTCGGTTTTCTCGGCCGGAATGGCGCGGGCAAATCGACCACCCTCCGAATGGCATTGGGCCTGGTGCGTCCAACTTCCGGCAGTGTGCGAGTGCTCGGCTGGGACATGTCTCGCCAGCCGCTCCGCGCATTAAAGCGCATCGGCGCGATAGTCGAAGCTCCGGCTTTTTATGAGAACTTTTCAGGACGTCAGAACTTGCGTATGTTTTCCGCAATGTCCGGCGGGGCGGAGAGACGCCGGATCGAAGAGGTACTCGAGATAGTTGGCTTGCGCGAGCGCGCTTCTGATCGCGTGCGTGTATATTCTCATGGAATGCGGCAGCGTCTCGGCATCGCCCAGGCGCTGCTGCCTAATCCGGAGCTGATCATTCTGGATGAGCCAACGGACGGATTGGATCCTCAGGGACTCTGTGAGATTCGTAACTTGATTCGCCGTTTGCGAGATGAAGTTAATCTCACGATCGTGCTCTCGAGCCATCTGCTCCATGAGGTTGAACAAATCTGCAATCGCGTGGCGATCATTGATGCAGGCCGTCTGCTCTATCAAGGCTCGGTTGAAGATCTGCTTGGCAAGAGTAAGTTGATCAAACTGAGAGTAGATCGCGTAACCGAAGCCTACGAGCTGCTTTTAAAGAACCCGCTGCTTTCCCTGAGTCGCAATGGCGACGAATCTCTCTATGTGAAGATGGCCGGCGAACAGATCCCGTTTATCAACGCTTTGCTGGTCCAGCACGGCTTTCGCGTGACCGAGCTTTCGCATCAGCGCGATTCGCTTGAAGATGTATTTCTACGTCTTACCAGGGAGGCTCGGACTCAACGCGAGCCGGGGATTACAGACTCTGCGAAGGAAAACGCAGAGAATTGGTGCCGAAGGTCGGACTCGAACCGACATGAGGAGTGAACCTCGCCAGATTTTGAGCCTGGTGCGTATACCAATTTCGCCACTCCGGCACAGCCAAACGTGAAGTTGACAGGCCATCTTAAGGCAGCATGGGCACAGCGTCAACTGCCCCCGGACCGCCCGCCGCAAAGCGCCCAAGCCCCAAAACCACCCTAAAAGGGCCGTCAAACGACCCATCACCCAGGGCAAAAAGATGTTTGCCAATCACCGCATCTTGTTATACAATTGGCAGGCCGGTCTGATGCTGGCGCGAACCGCTGTTGTCTGTTCCCCTCCAAAGAGTAAGACCCCGAACGCCTTCTTACGTTATAGACGAGAACATTACCGCTACTGACTAACCCAATTATGCTGGAAACAATCGCGAAGCCGCGTCTCCTGATTGTCGACGATGAAGTCGAAGTCCGTGGCGTACTCCACGACCTCTTGAGCGACAGGTATCAGTGCGCCGAGGCCGCGTCGGCCGAGGAAGCACTAGCCCAACTGCGAGAGAAGAATTACGAGTTGGTAATCAGCGATATCACCATGAGCGGGATGACCGGCCTGGAAATGATTCCCCATGTGAAGATCGCTTCGCCCGACACGGTTATCGTAATGATCAGCGGCATGCAGACGATCGAAAGCGCAATCAACGCGTTGCGATTGGGAGCCTTCGACTATCTGATGAAGCCGTTCGATCTCCGTCAGGCCGAGGCTGCCGTAGCCCGCGCGCTGGAACATCACGAACTTGTGGCAGCCAAGCGCCGCTATGAAAATCATTTGGAAGAGCTGGTTGAGCAACGCACGGCCGAGCTGGATCAGGCTCTGGATTCACTCGAGAATGCCTATCGCACAACGCTGCAGGCCCTGACAGCCGCCCTGGAAACACGCGATGCCGAAACCCACGGACACTCGGAACGGGTCGTGACTTTCAGCTTGAGACTCGGAAGCGAATATGGATTGACGGTAGCTCAAATGAAAGCACTGGAATTCGGTTCGCTGCTCCACGATATCGGCAAGATTGGCGTGCCCGATGCAATCTTGCGCAAGCCCGCGAAACTAACCGATGAAGAATGGGTGCGAATGCGCGAGCATCCAATGCATGGTCAACAGATTCTGCGCGGCATCAAGTTTCTGGAAGGTGCTGCCCGAGTGGTGGCCCAACATCATGAAAAATGGGACGGCTCCGGCTATCCGCTGGGATTGAAAACTGAAGACATCGATATCTGTGCCCGTATTTTTTCGGTCGCGGACGCGTTTGACGCAATCACCAGCGATCGCGTGTACCGGCAGGGCCGGCCATACGAAGCCGCGGCTGAGGAATTGAACGAATGGTCCGGGCGTCAATTTGATCCGAAAGTTGTCGAGGCGTTCCACCGGGTTCCGAAAGAAGACTGGGACGAATTACGACGCCGGTCGCTGATGCGGAAACCGGCCGAGTCCGAATGGCAGCCCGTCGCCTCGGCTATCGAATCACAACTAAACGCTCCGGTAAGCTGATCGAGTTCAGAGTTCAGCCTTTAGGCTGCTCGTTCAAGAGTTAACAAGCTAAAGCTTGAACTCTAAACTTATTTAGGCACCACATAGCCTCGCCGGCTTCTCAAGTACAAGCCAACCCGCCGCGAAGCAACTTCGACTTTTCGATACTCTCCAGGTTTGGCTTCAGCCAGCGGGCGCGTAGGTCGATAGGTGACCACGTACTCGGCGCCGATGTCACGCGCGACGTCCTCGCCTTTCGCGATCATCTCTTCAGTTGATGTCGGTAAGAAGATCCGGCCCCCGGTTTCCACGGCAAGGTCCGTCAGCCACTTTTCACTCTTCCTGGTTTCGGCTTCATACGCTTTCCGCACTCTCCTCATCGCCGGATCGAACCTGATGCCAACACCGAACGTGGGACTTCGCGACGCTGTCGGGGCCAGTGTTGGGTCATTCGCGACGATGGGATCTGTAGACCTGGGACGAATTCCAGTGGTGAGGGTCAATGGTCGCTTGTCGCTGGTCTGACGCACAAATTCGGTGTAGCTGATGATGTGCACAGTGGCCCGCGCCGCGACCAGTTGCTTGATCGCGTCGTCGACGGCCACCTTCCCTCCCGGGCTTTCGACTCCGTCGGTTATCAAAATCAAGTGGCGGCTACCTTCGGGCTGATCAGAAAGCACTTGGGCGGCTTTGGTCATCGTTTCGAAAATACGCGAGCGCCTGGTCGCAAACAGCTTCCACTTCAACACGGCCGCGACTTTACTGACGTCATCAGTCCAGGCTTGCAGCAATTCAGGTTGATTGGAAGATTCCAGCAGCGCGATCCGATCACCCATTCGCAGCCGCGAGATCACTCGGTAGGTTATATCTCGCGTCGTGCTGGTTTTCTTTGACAACCCACCCAAGCCATTCGAGTCGCCACCGGTATCCAGCACGAACAAAACATTCGCCGGGATGTGACGCACGCTTCTGATTTGCTGGGGCACGCCGTCTTCGAGCACCAGGACGTCGCCGATTTCAAGTGTCGGATCGTAATGGCCGTACGTATCCGTCGCATTGATCGGAAGCCGCACTTCCTCAGTAAACACTTTCACTTGATCCTCAGCTTTAAGTTCAGGCGAAGGAGTAGGTGAAGGTTTTGACTTAGGAGTCTGGGCAGATGAATGAACAGGGACCGAGAAGATCAAAACCAGAGCGAAGATGCCAATCAGTGATCGATGCAAAGGTTTCATCTGATGTGATAGTTGGCAACTAAGAAAGTTTAGGTTCAACCTTTCGGATGTCTTTTCCAGAGGTTAGCAAGCTAGCGTGGAGCTCTACTAAGGCACGACGTAACCGCGCCGGCTCCGCAAGTACAAACCCACACGCCGCGCAGCAACTTCCACTTTTCTATATTCGCCTGGTTTCGCCAAAGCAAGCGGACGAGTTGGACGGTAGGTGACGACGTACTGCGATCCTATCTCGCGGGCTACGCTTTCCGCCTCGCTTAGAAGATCGTTTGGTGACTGAGGAAGTAAGATCTGCCCACCGCTCTCCTGGGCAATCGCCGAAAGTTGTTCTTCGCTGTCGCGCGTGGCGCGCTCGTATTCTTTGCGTTTCCGTCGCATTGCCACATCGGTATCGATCGAACCAAGCTTGAATGAAGGCGTGCGCGTGGTGCCGGGTGGCAGAGTGGGATCGCCGTTCGCTACCGGGTTACTTCCGGGATTCCCGTCGCGCTGTACGCCGTCACCTTTGCTGGCCACGCTGTTGCGGCCTTGTAATTCCTGCCGAGCGAGTACGGTGTAGCTAATGATGTGGATGCTTGCCTGCACCGCATTCATTTGTTTCAGAGCCTTTGCCAGAGTGGTTCGTCCGCCCGGGCTTTCTACCCCATCCGAGATCAGGACGATATGACGAGTACCCGCCGGAGTATCTTTGAACTGATCTGCGGCAGCGGCAAGGGCGTCCGCCAGCCGGCTGCTTTTGCCAGAGTGCAGTTTCGTCTTGAGGATCTTTGCGGCTGCTTCTTTGTCGGCAGTCCAGGGTTGTAAGAGCTCAGGCCGCTCAGTAAACTGCATGACCGCTATTCGATTGCCATCGTGAAGGCTGCTAACAACTCGCAGCGCCACATCTCGAGTAAGATTGATGTTCTTCAGACCGAGTTGATTGCCGGTATCGATCAGCACAATGACGTTCGCCGGCAAGTGCCGAATACTTCGCACCTGCTGGGGCACGCCGTCTTCCAGCACCAGAACATCGTCAACTTCAAGTGTCGGATCGTAATGACCGAAAGTGTCCGTGGCTGCAACCTGAAGTCGCACTTCCTCAGTGAAGACTTTGACCTGGTCCTCAGCTTTGGGTGGAGGCGTGGGCGAAAGTTTCGGCTTTGACAACTGCGCGGATGAATGCGCTGAGACCAGGAGAATCAGAACGACAGATGAGATGGCAATCAGTGGTCGGTGCAAGACTTGGTTCACTTCGGGTAATTCCTTTGAATAAATTAAGCGCGTGCGGACGTTTGATGCGTATTGAGCCAAGTATCAGTTGCCTGCAGCGAACTTAATACGTGAGATAGTCGGCGAGTTGGCTCGCGTGAATCACAGGCGGGACGCCCGTGCCACACTTCAACGGGCTTTTCGTGCCTGCGCCTGAACTGCGGTAATCGCGATTGCATCAACGATGTCTTCGGCTTTACACCCGCGTGAAAGATCGTTGGCCGGCGCGTCCAGACCCTGCAGGATGGGACCGATTGCGGTCGCGCCGGCGAGGCGCTCGGTCAATTTGTAGGCAATGTTGCCGGATTGCAGGTCAGGAAAGATCAAAACATTGGCCCGGCCGGCAACGCTGGATCCGGGTGCTTTTGATTGCGCGATCGCGGGCACGAGCGCGGCGTCGGCCTGCAACTCGCCGTCGATCTCGATCTCTGGCGCGCGCGCGCGGACAGTGCGCATCGCTTCGACTACCTTATCAACCAGACGATGACGAGCACTGCCTTTAGTCGAGAACGAAAGCATGGCGACTCGCGGCTCGGCTCCAATCAAGGCGCGACAGGAATCGGCGGACGCAATAGCGATCTCGGCCAGCTCGGCCGCGCTGGGTTCAATTACCACGCCACAGTCGGCATAGATCATGGCGCCGTTGTGACCGAGACTTTGATCGCGCAGGGCCATCAGAAAAAAACTCGACACCAGTTTGAAGCCGGGACGCACGCCGATGCAGTGCAGCGCCGCGCGCACTGTATGCGAAGTCGTGTTAGTGGCGCCTGCGACTGAGCCATCTGCCCGGCCATCGCGCACCATTAGGTCGCCGTAGTAGAGCGGATCGCGCAGCGCGTTCCGCGCTTCATCGAGAGTCAGTCCCTTTGCGCGTCGCGCCTCATATAGCAGAGACACCATTTTGTCGAAATCGTTGGCGCGGACGTGATCGATTAGTTCGACTCCGCCGAGATCCGCACCCGCCTGTCGGGCTGCCGCACGCACTTTCTCTTCGTCCCCGAGGATCGTAATCCGCGCCAACCGTTCGCGCGCGGCTATGCCGGCCGCGGCCACAGTGCGGGGATCTTCTCCTTCGGGCAGAACTATGTGCTGGGGCTTCGAGGCGGCGCGTTGGCGAATTTGATCGAGAATGGACACGGTAGTGGTTAGTGATTCGGAAAACGAGGGGAAATCTATCACGAGATGCGCCGACTCGGAAGCTTGGGCGCTCTCATTAGCACCGTCGCTTTAGCGCGGTGATTTAGTTCCGCGTAGAAAACCGGAAACCGTTTCAAACGGTTTCCTCTCTCGCTCCGATAATCGATCACCAAGCCAAAGCCGCGGTGCTAATGAGAGAAAACCGCAAGACTCAGCCTTGAACCTTGCTCCCTTTTGCGCAGGTCGGCTAGACTACACATCACCAATGTCCAAAATTGAACTCAAAAGCCGGATGAAGAATCTTCTCTTGTTTCTCCCAAACATGATCGTTTTGTGCGCGAAGCTAATGATCGACAAGCGCGTGCCCCGCACTGAGCGCGCGTTGTTCGCCGGGGCGCTGATTTACGCCATCATCCCGTTCGACTTCATTCCGGACATGATTCCGTTCGTCGGACAGATCGACGACCTGTTCCTCATCTCGATGACGGTCCTCCGATTGATTGATCGCACCGATGATCTGGTGGTGCGCGAACACTGGCGCGGCGGCGGCGACATCGTTGCGCTGGCTGAGTCTGCCGCAACAGTCGCTCCTCTGTTAATTCCGCGTCGCATTAGCCGCGTGCTGCTCTCCAGAGTCAAACCCACCGCCCAGGGCACGGGCCTCCTGGTGAACGCTTCAAAATTTGAGCCGCTCTTGGTTGAAGTCCCCGAGAGGCTACCGGTTCAAAAGCCCGACCGTGAGGGAGCGCCCAGCGAAGGGTCGAGCAAGCGACGAGATTCGAAGTCAGCTTAACGCGAGTGCCGTTGCCGGCATGGCGTCTTCTGCCTGCGCGCGATCGACGTATCGATAAAGAATGTCCCGCTGCCGTGGAATAAATCCCGCTTCGCTAATCAAATAACGCAGCATCTTTTCGTCGGCCTCATTCTTGGCGCCCGCTGCTGACACAACATTCTCTTCAATCATGATCGAGCCCATGTCGTTGGCGCCAAAGCGCAGGGCGACCTGGCCCAGACGCAACCCTTGCGTCAACCAGGACGATTGAAAGTTCTCGATGTTGTCGAGGAAAAGCCGGGAAACTGCCAGCATCATCAAATAGTCGATTCCAGTTGGCTCGTCCTTGATCTTGCGGCCCAACGCGGTGTTCTGGCGTTGGAAGGTCCAGGGGATGAAAGCGGTAAAGCCGCCGGTTTCGTCCTGCAAATCGCGGATCCGTTGCAAGTGACGGACGCGATGCTCGATGCGGTCGCCGATGCCGAACATCATCGTCGCGCTCGAACGCAAACCGACGCGATGGACCGCGCGCATCACGGCGAGCCATTCATCAGTCGTGCATTTGGTCGCCACCTTCTTGCGCACTTCATCGTCAAGAATTTCCGCGCCGCCGCCCGGCAGACTATAAAGCCCGGCTTCTTTCAAGCGGCCCATGATCGTTTCGTAATCGAGTCCGGAAATCAGATGCAGGTTGTGAATCTCTGGCGGCGAAAAGCAGTGCAGCTGAAAGCCTGGATACTTCGCGCTCAAAGTGCGCAGCAGATCTTCGTACCATTCGACGCCAAAGTCCGGGTGCAGTCCACCTTGCATCAAAACCCCCGTGCCGCCGAGCGCAATCGTCTCGTCAATCTTCGCGCAGATTTCGTCGATCGTGCGCACGTAGGTATCGGGCGCGCCGGGCCTGCGATAGAACGCGCAGAAGGTGCAGACCACGTTGCAGACATTCGTGTAGTTAATATTGCGATCGATTATGTAAGTGACGACGTTGTCCGGGTGGCGTTGGCGACGAATCTCGTCGGCCGCCACGCCGATTCGCGCGACGTCGTAAGACTCAAGCAGTGTCGTGCACTCGCCGGCGGTCATCCGCTCTCTCGCCAGCGTTTTGTCGAGAATGGTTTGAATGTCCTGCACGCCCATAGTCTATTGATTTGATGAGCAATACTCAAAGCGTGAAAGGAAAACATCCGCACTCTGGCCGCAGATCAACCGTCGGCGGTCCGCGATCGATTAGCAACGCTTGAATGGAGGCATCAGTCACGCTCAAGATGCGCGTGCCACAATTCGGCGACGTTGGAAAAAGGTGGACAGCAGGTGGCAGAGGGTGATATCTGATTAGATCGATGTAGCGCAAGTTGCTAACTTGCGCTTGTCTCATACTTAAGCAAGTTAACAACTTTCGGTACAGACTCACCCTTACGGAGAAGATACTCATGAACACCAAAAATCTACCAAGCCGTCGGAACTTACTCATCGCCGGATTTGTCGGCGCCTTGCTACTAACTTTTCTTCCCGCGACTGTGGGCGCACAAGTCACTCTAACCATCGATCGCAGAGTCAAAGTTCATAAGTCGCCGGCTTTGGCCGGCAAACGAATCAATGGCTTAAGTCCGGGCCACACCGTAACGCTGCTGCCTGGACGCCGAGGCAGTTTCTTTAGAGTTCGGCTCGCGGATAACACGACCGGATGGGTGCACGGCAAATACCTCTTCCTGCCCGATATTGAGGAGCGATCATTCGGCGCCGCAATGCATACGGCCGCGACGACAGCGTCAGGGTTTCCGATGTGCGGTCCGGCGCATCACTATCGTTGGAAAGAAAAAGTTATGACGACCGGCTTTACTCAGCAACCCACGAATCCGACCGTGAAGACAGCGCTTAACTGGGCCCCTCTATCATTTTCCGGACACGATCTTCAGTCATGGTGCCAGGCGCGCGAAGGTAAGGAGACGAAAACCTTTTCGGTAGTGGGTTGGGTGCGACGCACCCGCGCGGGAGAAGCCGACGGCGATGTGCACATCGAGATTACTCAGAAAGCCAATGACGCGGTCGAAAATTGTTTGGTGGTGGAAATACCGCCGGCGGACCTGAGCCCTCGGTTCAATAAAGCGCGAAACGATCTCGCGGCGCTCCTTTCTCTAAGCCAACTGTCGGACAAAGATTTTGATGCGCCCGTTCGAGTGAAGTTCACCGGCCTGGCTTTCTGGGACGGCTGGCATGCGACGAGCAACCTGCCCTCAAAGCATGGGCGCTGTAACTCGACCAAAGGCGCGGCGTGGGAACTACATCCCGTCTTCAAAGTCAGCGCGCCGTAGTTGGAATACCTGGGCGGTTTGACCGTGTCCCTCGGTATATCGAGCGATCTTTGGCGCCCTGGCGAACTCAGCCTCCATTTCCGGCCTCAAAAAGAAGTCGATTCGTCAGACCTCGGGGCCAGCGTGCCCTTAACTTTGATACTGGAACCGCGTGGCCCCGTGCGCAAGACCACGGCAGCGTAGCCGTTCCCAGGTTGAATTAGCTCAGTCTCAGGGTCCGCCCTCGCCCGCGCCCACAAGGAAGGAAGTTGCCATGTCTAGACGGTCCGCTCCGGTTATCCTGTCACTGCTCCTGCTGGTTCTTGCCTCCACTGCGCGGGCGCAGCAAATCACGGCCGAGCTTCCGCGAGATGAAAAGCCCATACCGGCCAACGAAAAGAAGGCCGTTGACCTGCTTGAAAAAATCTCAGACCAGGTGACCAACCTGCACTCGCCGGGGAATCGGCTGCGGGCCGAATGCGGGATTGCCGATCTGCTCTGGACTCGGGACGAGAAACGCGCCCGCGCTCTCTTTAAAACTGCATCGGACGAACTGGTAGATCTGATCGCCAATATCGACTTTGGCGATCCGGAGGTCTATCAAACACTCTCCTGGATTAGCCAGCAGCGATCCGAACTAGTGAATCGCCTGGCAGCGCACGATCCCGATGCGGCCATCTCCGTTCTTAAAGCTACGCGCGTGGCGGCCTCAAACGATTCACGCACAAAGTGGTATGGGGACATGGAAACCGGCCTCGAGTTGCAATTGGCAGGGTTGATTGGCAGACAGAATCCCGCGCGAGCACTTGAGCTGGCGCGCGCCACATTATCGCGGGGCCTTTCGTACAATCTGATAAGTCTCGTCAGTCAGTTGCAGGCAAAAGATCCCAAGGCGGCACGGACCCTGTATAAAGAAATCGTAGAGCAGATCAAGCACGAAGACCCGAGCCGGAATAACGAAGCCGCGAACGTCGCCTGGAACCTCCTCTGGTTTCAGCCGCCACAGGCTGACGAGGATACTTATCGAGATTTGCTCGCCACGCTGGTCAATTCAGCCCTGGCCATTACTCCCAACGATCAAAACAGCATCAACATGGCCCAGAACATTTATGGACAGTTGCCGTCCTTGATGCCGCTGATCGAGAAGTACGTTCCCGCCCGCGCCGCACCTATGCGGCAATGGTCGCAAAATGTGGAGCGCAGTTTCGATCCCAGCACGCGGATGTTCCAGGAGATGAATCGAATTGCGCAGGATGGAACTGTGGACGATGTGCTGGCTCTGGCGCCCCGATATCCAGCCGAACTTCAGATCCAGATTTATCAGCAAGCCGCCTGGAAAGCTCTTTCGAGCGGTGATGCCAATCGCGCGCGGCAGATTGTTACGGATCTGGTTTCTGATCCGGCACAGCGGCGACAGATGTTGGCCCAAATCGAAAATCAGTTGGTGGAGAATGCGATTAACCAGGACAAGATCGCTGACGTGCGCCAGATGCTCAGTCGAGTGCCACAGATAGAGCGTCGGGTTCAGGCCCTGGCGCGGCTCGCGGCCACGCTGGCGAGCAAAGGCGACAAGAAGGGCGCCCTGGAACTGCTTAATGAAGTGAAGACTCTGCTCGATGCCGCGCGGCCAGGCGCCGCTCAGGTGTGGGGACAGGTACAACTGGCGCAAGGCTATGCTTCACTCGATCCGGACCAGAGCTTTACCATCGTGCAAGCACTCGTCCTTAAGACCAACGAACTGGCCGAGGCGGCGACCGTATTAGATGGGTTCGATGCTCACTACCTGAAAGACGGCGAGTGGATTACGCCCGGTCCGAACATGCTGGGCAACGTCATCAATAGTCTGATCATGACGCTTGCCGTGCTCGCTCGACTGGATTTCGACCACGCGCTCGCGACGGCAAATCAGATCGAACGCCCCGAGTTGCGGCTGGCCGCCGACCTCGAGATTGCTCGCGCGGCCCTCAGTGGAACGCCCGTCATGAACCTGCCGATAAACGGGCGCCGGATTAGTATGGAGTGACCGCGTCGCTGCTACTTGATCTTGCTACTAAGTACTTTGCCGGCGGCATCGAACTCCATAGTGATGCGCCTCGTCCCCTGCTTAGCTGAGACTTCGTACCCCACCTTGTCGCCTGCAGTAGTTTTTTCTGCCAGCGAAATCACCGCATTCGGATATCGCTTGTGGATTGCTTCCTGAGCAGCCTCGGGCAGATCAGTTGGCGCAATGCTCTCTTCCATCTCAGCGACCGTTCCATCGGCACTGTAGAGAATGTCGCGCTGCGTCGTTCCTTCGTTACTCTCTATTTCGTAAAACGTCTTGCCGTGTTCCTTCTCCTGCGCGTACCCGCGAATGGTCGCGTTCGGATAGGAATTTTTGAAAGCCGAAATCACTGCGGCCGGTACTTGCTTCGCGGTGATCTTTTTTTCCTGCGCCAGCGCTGTCAGACTAACCAGCGATACAGCCGCAGCAATCAAAGCAACTCGCGCAAATTTGTAAGTTAGCTTCATAAGTCTTTCCTCTTTCCTTTTTCTACGATGTCCATTTTATACCACAAGCGATGCGGCTGACACGAAGGTTCCTAGCACAAATAGTCGGATGGTAAATAAGCTCGTTTTCTCTTAGACTGCCTGACCTTGATTCTAAGTCTAAAACGCAATGCTTTATCGAATTGAATTCAAACCTCGAGCGATTCGGGACCTTAGGGCAATCGACAGGGCCCAAGCTCGCCGAATCATTGAAAAGACTCGCTCGCTGAAAGATGACCTCGCAGGTGATGTAAAGCGCTTGACCACTGCCACGCCGGAATTTCGGCTGCGTGTCGGTGACTATCGAATTCTATTCGAGATCGAGGGCGATAAAGTGGTAGTCTATCGCGTCAGACACCGTAAAGACGCTTACGGCTAAGAGGCACGAATATGATTGAGTTACACCCAGAGATGTTGGAGAAGGACGGCAGGCAGTTTGTGATTCTGACCTACGAAGAATTCTCCGCGATTGAACAGGCTCTGGCTGATGCGGAGGACCTGGCGGCGTTAAGAGCAGCAAAGAAGGAAGAACGGGACGCTCCGAGTCTCCCGCTGGAACAGGTTGCCGACGAAATAGGCCTATCGAGTTAAGAAGACGATCCCTTTACATTCACTGACCTGACCATTCGAACAAAGCCAGTGTTTCGCAAACTCGATCTCCACACTCATTACTACCCGCCGATCTACTTCGAAAAGATCCGCGACCTGCCATCCGAATTCTCTTTCGATAAAAGCCCGAGCGGGCAAACGATCATCAAGTATCGCGGCGCGCGCTTTTTTGGCGTGACGCCGCCGATGACTGACGTTGCGAAGCGTCTCGAAGACATGGATCGCGTCGGCATCGACGTCGAAGTCGTCTCGCTGTCCACGCCGAACGTTTTCTTTACTGACGCCCAGCACCAACCCGAAATCGCGCGTCTCGTGAACGACGCTTATGCCGAATTGATCACGCAACACCCGGCGCGATTCAAGGGCTTCGCTTCAATTCCGATGGACGCGCCCGACGCGGCCCTTACGGAACTGCATCGAGCGATTAATGAATTGAAGTTGAATGGCGTGATTTTGTTGAGCAACATCGGCGGCAAACCGTTGACCTCGCCTGAGTATCGCCCCTTCTTTGCGGAAGCCAATCGGATGAAGCTCTGCATACTCCTGCATCCGATGCTGCCGGCGAACACAGAACCTTTTCGCGAATACGTCCTGGGTCCCATCGTCGGGTTTATGTTCGATACGACCCTGGCCGTGGCGCGCATGTGCTTTGACGGAATGCTGCGCGAGTTCCCGGACATTCGCTGGATCGTCGGGCATCTGGGCGGCGCGGTGCCTTACCTGATGGAGCGCATGGACAACGGCTGGCGCGACTTTCCCGAATGCCGCGCGAAGATCGATGAACTACCCAGCAGTTATTTGAAAAAGCTCTACTACGACACGGTGAACTTCAATCCACACATGTTGAAGATGGTGCGCGAAATGATCGGCGCGGATCGAATGGTGCTCGGGAGCGACTATCCGCATCTGCTCGGTTCGATCGAGCGCGCCGTTACGTCAATTGAAGGTTTGGATATTCCTGAGGAAGAGAAACGAAGGATATTCGAAGGCACGGCCATGTCGATCTTGAATAATGTGTGAGCTTTGCGCGGGACGGCAAAGACAGAACAGCGGAAAGTTTATAGCAACACAACTTTAGGACACCACCATCACAAGTCGCGCCATCGGTGCGGCCTTCGATCTTTGCGTTCACAGAGACGTTGGCGCTGGTGCCGTCAATTGGGCAGCGCTTACGGCCTGGCTGTTTTCTTTGGCTCTTTCGGTTCTGGTTGCGTTTGGCGCAAGCAGACATCGGCCACCGCGAGCGTGGTAATCGAGCGGAAGAATTTGTCGCTGAATGCGGTGGTTTGAGAGAGCGTATCGTCGAATTCTATCTTGGCCATTTCCCGAAATGCGGTTTCCGGATCGAGCCCCGGCATGTAAAACCTGAACGAGAAGCGGCCGGCGTTGCTCTTTCTTTTGACGAATTTTTCCAGGGTTTCATCGTTGGCGGAAAAATCCGGGGCTTCAAGATGGTTGATGCAGTTGATAGCATCTCCCAACACTGAGATTGACCGGCCTGGATCCAGCTTCGCGTAGAGAATCGACGCCGTCAGCAGTGTGCGCGCGGCAAAGATTGTCATCCCGGCCTTGTTGGCTTCGGCGATCGCCGCTTCGAGAACTTCGCGAGCGTGAGTCTGCGTCGCGGGAGTGTTCAATAGCTGCCTGACGATCTCGGTGTGCAGAAAGGCGCGTTGCTCCTGTCCTTCAACTTTGGACGCCAGCCGCTCGGCCTCTTCAAATCGCTTGCCCCTGGTGGCTTCTTTCGCCCGGTTGAAGTAGAGCCACTCCACTAATGTTCCGCGAAGGTTGCCATCGTTGATCTGGTCGCTGGCGCTTATCACAGAGTCCAGACCCTCCCTATCAGACGAGGAGGAGAGGATCGTCTGAACGATTAGATCCTCGCGCTCGTTTACATTCGGATTCTTCTGTGCCGCTTCTATTCGCTCAGCAAAGGTCTGCGGCGCGGAAGCAGAAACATTGCGCTCGCGCGGCAGAAGCTTCTGTTGATTTTCGGGTGACAGCGAGACCAGGAGCTTCTCTCGCGCCTGGATCACCGCCTCTAATAAATCAGGTAGAACTTCCCTTACCGAGGGCTCAATCCGCATCAACATCTGTACGATGTGTGCCGTGCCCGGAAACTGGTTAAAGTTATCGCCTTCATCCAATGGAACCTCCAGCGCTTGTTGGACCCGTCGCAACAGCGCGAGGACAAACCGGCGTTGCAAGGAATTGTTGGCAGCAAAATTGGCCGGCACCACATAAGATGCCGAAACCGGCATGTCTCCGCTCTGGCGAAGCGCAAATGGATAAGTTGCTAAATAAAGAAACTCGCGCATCGGCCGGTCGGCGTAAACCGACAGGGCCTGGTCGTAAAATTGATGGGCCGCTTGTTGATTCACTGCGGCGAGCTGATACAGGAACCTGCTTAGCTCGGAGGTGGCCGGGTAATTAAGACTGGCCCTGGCCAGATCGAGGGCTGCGTCAAAGTCCGTGGATATCAGTTGACTTGCCGCATCAAGCAGCCTGTACGCTGTTAAGACCTCGTTGAACGAATCTTTAGGTGATGGGGGCCCGCCACTTTGACGATCCGGTTTTAGCACTCGCTCCGTTAGCCTTTTCGCCCAGGCCGAGTCGCGTTTGGTAACAGCGCGAATGACGACGTATCGCTGATCCGGGATTTGCATACTTAGAATCAGCGCCCGGGGGCGGTCTTTCGACTCGCTTTTTTCTCTTTCATTCTGTACGGCTAAATCAAAGGCTTCGGTGAAAGCCGCGCGCGCCTTGTCCTGCTGGAAAGGCCATAACAGATCCGCCGCGCGGACGAGAACAGTAATTCGCCGGACGGCATTGTCAAAAGTCCTGGTGACGTCAATCTGTTGCTGAATCAACTCAAGCGCGTCATTTCGTTTACACAGCGAAAAAGCCCCGGACGCGGCGGGTTTTGATTGGGCAAAAGTTTGGTGACGCGGGCTGGCTATACAGAGACAGGCCGCTAGCAGCAGTAAGCATCGCATCGCTATCCGCCAATTCAGGCGATCGCAGCAATCGCGACAATAGAATGATTCATACATGGGGTGATGATCGCTGAGCTTACCTTCGCGCAGCACGGTTTTCAGTAAAGGTGGCCCATCCCTCCTAACGCCTTAACGGTGAGAAGGTTCCTGGAAATGGGAAAGTCATCAAATCAGCGGCCCCGTACGCGAAAGCTATCACTCACATCTTGTTACTGCGTTGCGGATCCGATACCCTGACGCGAATCCTCGAAAGGCCTGGCTAAAGGAGTCCCCTAATGAGTAACCCAAACTCCGCGTTCCCCGTTGACCTGCATTACAAGATCTACGGCACAGGCAGTCCTGTCCTGTGCATACACGGTTTTGGAGCCAGCCTGTTTTCGTGGCGCAACTTCGTCGATCCGCTGTCGCAAAGCTACCAATTGATTCTGATCGACCTCAAGGGCGCGGGAAATTCGCCGAAGCCGCCTGACTTTCACTATTCGATCCAGGATCACGCGGAGCTGATTTATAAGTTTATTTTGGATCATGACCTCAAGAACCTGACGCTGGTCGGGAATTCCTTCGGCGGCGCGCTGTCCTTGCTGCTGTCGATCATGCTCCTGGAAAAAGAGCCGGGCCGATTGCGCGCACTGGTCCTGATCGATCCCGGCGCCTATAAGCAATACCTCCCGTTGTACGTGAAAATCATCGGGGTCCCGATTATCGGCGCGCTGGTGATTTATCTGATTCCGGCCTGGTGCATGGCCACGAGCATTTTGAAGATGGCCTACTACCACCCTAAGAAGGTCACGGTGGAGGAAATCGCAGCCTACGCCGCGCCCATCGCCTCGCCCGGTGGGAAACACGCGCTGCTGGAAACTGGAAAACAGATCATCCCGCCAAACATCGACGAACTCGTCGCCAAATACAAAGACATCAACGTGCCGACACTGATCATCTGGGGCCAGCAGGACAAAATCATTTCGCCCGAAGCGGGCAAGCTTTTAGTTAAAGCAATTCCAAATTCGACTCTCGAATGGATCGATCAATGTGGGCATGTGCCGCAGGAGGAGAGGCCTGAAGCAACCGTTCCGTTAGTCCTGGATTTTTTGCGGGGCCTGTAGAGTGCGGTACGAGGTTCCTCATTTTCCGAGCAAGCTGCTCTCGTCTTCATCATCATCGCTTTCCTCTTTGTAGATCTCATAACCAGTCGCGTCGTCGTAGTAATAACTCTTCGGTCGCGATCCATTCTGATCGGAAGGCTGTTCGTCTTCGACCGGAAACAAATCATCTTTTTCCAGTCCTGGATTTTGCTTCTCGCTCATTGTGATCAATCATAGCGCATCTCGTGCGCCTCGATCTGCCAAAAGTATATCCGATTACCGATACGCGTCTTTCGGGGCTGACGCATGCGGAACAAGTGGCGAGGTTAATTGAAGGCGGAGCCACCCTCATTCAACTCCGTGATAAGCACGCTGCGCCACGCGAGTTCTATCGTGAAGCCGTAGCCGCTCTACAGTTGGCCCGCGATCATCACGCGAGATTGATCATCAACGATCGGGTCGATATCGCGCTCGCGCTAAAAGCGGACGGTGTCCACCTCGGACAAACAGACATGCCCGCCGCGGCCGCCCGGCGCTTGCTCGGCAAAGAAGCCATCATCGGATTCTCAACTCACAATCCTGAACAAGCAAACCTCGCGAGCGCATTGCCTGTGGATTACCTGGCGTTTGGTCCTGTCTTTCAGACCTCAACCAAGGACAAACCCGACCCGGTAACAGGCCTCAACACGCTGATGGAAGTTGCCAATATCAAGGGGTCTCTGCCCCTAGTTGCGATCGGTGGAGTCACGCGCGAAACCGCAGTTCAGGCGCTCACAGCAGGGGCCGATTCGGTCGCGGTGATTGCCGAGCTACTGAGCGATCCTACTAGAATTGCCGAAAACATGAGCAAAATGCTCGCCCTGTCCGAACTTGCGCTCAACAATTAAGGCTCAGGTTGAACATTTTTAGCTTGCGTTTGCCGACGCTATCAGCGAAAATGAGTTCGCCGTGAATCTGCGCGGCAGGTCTCAAACGATCCTCACGTTAACCCAGAAACTCGATCCCTCTCGAATTGGAAATGGAGCGCCGCCTGGCATGAGCTTCTTCGATCTGCCACCTGTCATCGAACGTATGCTAATGGTCTCTGATAAGATCAGCGACCTTAACTTCTCCGTAGGTCAACTGCCCCAGGTTGAGATCAACGGAAAGCTGACACCGGTCCAGCCACTGGGTCTGCAAAAGCTGACTCCCTATCAAACTGAAATCATCGCGATGACTTTGCTGCAGGAGAATTCCGAGGCGGCAGAGCGGCTCGTCCAAACCGGCACCGCCGACCTTAGTTATTCACTTCCGTCTCGCGCCCGTTTTCGCTGCAATATTTTTCAGCAACGCGGCGTGTATTCGATCGTGATGCGCGTCATCCCGACCGACATACCGACACTTGGTTCACTCGGATTGCCGTCACAATTGGCAGAGATTGCCGAACTGCGTAACGGCCTGGTTCTGATCACGGGTCCAACCGGTTCAGGAAAAAGCTCGACGCTGGCCGCGGTCATCGACGTCATCAACGAGTGCAAGCACTATCATGTAGTAGCGATCGAAGATCCGATCGAATACCTGCACACGCACAAGAACTCAACCATCAATCAACGTGAAGTCGGCCACGACACGAAGGACTTTCCTTCGGCCTTGCGCGCCGCTCTGCGCCAGGCGCCCAAAGTGATCTTGATCGGTGAAATGCGCGATTATGAAACTACCGAGATCGCTTTGGAAGCCGCTGAGACCGGGCACCTCGTGCTGTCTACCCTGCACACCATCGACGCGTCCAAGACGATCGACCGGATCATCGGTCTCTATCCGAAGAATGAAGAGCCGGTTATTCGCACGCGCCTGGCGCAAACTTTTCGCTACATCCTGTCGCAGCGTCTGATTCCGCGGGCTGACTTTCGCGGGCGCATCGCCGCGGTGGAAATTTTGAGATCGACTCCGCGCACACGCGAGTACATCGAGAATGGCGAGGCCGAAGGCAAGTCACTGCTTGACGCGATGCGCGACGGAAAGCTCGAGGGCATGCAGGATTTTGATAGCGTCATCAAGGACTTGATCGAACGCAACGTCATCACGGTTGAGGACGGCGTCGGCTTTGCGACCAATCAAAACAATCTGTTGCTGTCGCTCAAGGGCCTGACTTCGGGCGAGGATTTCATCCGCAGCCAGGCAGAAAATGCGATCGCTAACGAGGCATCACGGCCGCCTTTCGCGTTCAGCCTCAACGACTAACTCAAAGTTACGGCAAAGACACCCATGGTTCTCATCTGCCCGAAATGCGAAGCGCGCTTGCAACTGGACGAAGCCAAGGCTCCGTCGCGCCCGTTCACTGTTCGCTGTCCCAAATGTCAGACCAGCGTTAACGTCCAGGCTGCGACTGCTGTCACAGGTGAACCGGGCGGAGCCGACGCGGACACGTCGCCGGAAGCTTCCCCGAACCGCACTTTCTTTGAACGTCCGGTGACGGCCCCGCGATTCACGCCGACCCGGGAAGAGTCTGAATCAGCTCCCGTCAGTCAGGCCGGCGCGTTGCCGGGTCTAAACGATCTCGCGAAGCTCCTGGCTGATGCCATGCGCCAGTCTGATGGTGTGTCTGTTGCTGGGCGCGGCAGGATTCGGCCGGCATGGGATCGGCGCAAAATCCTGGTTTGTGCCAGTCCGGCTTATCGTGAAGTCATTGCTCGCCCGCTGGCCGCGCAGGACTACGACGTTTTCGTGGCCGAGAATATGGCCCAGGGATTGGGACGGATGCGCGAAGAACGCATGGACATCATAGTGCTCGACGCGAACTTCGATCCGCTCGAACAAGGCGTGGCGTTCATCACCCGCGAAGTCCGTCTGTTGCGGCCGGCCGAACGGCGTCGGCTGTTCTTTGTCTATATGACTTCCGGTGTGCGCACGATGGATCTGCACGCGGCCTTCCTGCACAATGTTAACCTCGTCATCAATCCTTCCGATTGCGATCAACTGCCGGAGGCGCTCGAGGTTTCGCTGCGCCATTACAACGAGCTGTATCGTGATTTTACGCGCGCGCTGGATGTCGCGCCGATATAGAAATTTCAGACAAAGAGCGTCTGATCAAGAACCCAACCGAATCACTTCTGCGCGCAAAGGCGCGTGCTTTTGCATAAGCTTGAGATAGAGCGCCTCGTCGCCGCTGCCCTTCGCGCGAATGATGCGAGCGACGAGCTGCTTGTCCGATGATTCCCAAGAGTCTATCGGGACCATCGCCAACACGAGTGCCAGGTTCTCAAGAGCAACGCGCTCGCCTTCGGGCCAGTCATTGGTTCGGAAGCCCAGACTGCGCTCAACAAAATCTACTGAATGACTGCGGATTTTGCGCGCGTCGCCATCGAACTCTCGGGCCATCAGCTTTTGGACCGCGAGTCCGACGTTGCGAATCTGAAATCGATCCCAGTCACCTTTGCCGTCCGGCCCAGTAGTCTCTGACAAATTAAACAGCATGTGACCTGCTGCCAGTCTGCGCAGTACCCGCGCAGAAGTGCGCCGGCGCGGATCGGCTGACAGCTTACGCTCCTCGGACAGCGTCAGCTTCTTCAGATCCGGCTGCACGGGACGAAATCCCAGCTTGCGATAGAACCAGAACGCACCGGACTCGATCCCTTCTTCGTTCTCATGTCCGACCTGATAGGGATCGATCGAGAACACGGTGACACCGAGCAGCTGGCGCATCAAACGCAGGACGCGCGCGTATAGCCAGGCCGTCTCGCCTTCGCGAAACGTGTAGTAGAGATTGAACCCGCTTTCCATCCGCTCGAAAATCGACAAGCCTTCGAAATAGCCAACCGGCACGCCGTTCTTGAAAATCAATGCGGCGTGATAAGCACGCAAGGGCAGCCGATTTTCCGGAGGCACCCCGATCACGAACGCCTCGGTTCCGCGTCCCAGGCTTGCTCTGAGGACGCGCCGCGGATCGCCGAAGGTAAAGCCGTGCAACTCGCGATACCGCACGGCAGAAGTTTCGCGCGCCATCTCCAAAGTCTTTTCACCGACGGCCGCTGATACCTTCAAGACAGGAATCGGTGGCGATTTCAGTTCATCAACCAGGGACACTTCACGTCGAGTAATCAACGGACGCTCGTGAAAGAATATCTTGCGCGTGCCGAGCTTCATCACGGTGCGTGAGGCGCGCACGGCGAACTGCCAGCGCACATGAATCTTGAGCGCGTCATACGCTTCGGCCTTTTCCTTCTCGGGAAGTTTTAGAGACTTGAATCGCTCAATCAACCAGACGACTTCGTTCGTGCGGCCTTTTGCCGCGTGCAAATAATTGCGATAAGGCACATGAGCTTCCACCATCGCTTCTTCCTCGAGCAAAGGTAGAAAGCGCGGCATCCTCGCGCCGAATCGTTCCTCTTCCTCAAACCAATCCCAATCGATCGAAAGTTGCGTCCGATATTTCTCGGCCAGCCAACAGACAATTGCGTAGCTGAAGTTGCTGATCACGCTGGTGCCGGCGATGCCGGAAACTTCTACGTCGTCGAGCGGCGAAAGATCGGCGTCCGTCTCGCGAAGTTGAGAAACTCGCTGCCCGAACGTCGTCAGGATCGCTTCGACCTGCTTCAAGATTTCCAGGCTGGGCGGATAGGCGCGGAAGAATAGTAAGGCTTCGTGGAAGCGGATCAGCTCGCCGGCGTCGTCAAACTCACATGGGCCGAGCGCGCGCAGTTTCTTTTCGAGCGGGCTCGGCCCGGCGCCGAAGCTGCGCTTCAGCTTTTCCAGTTCATCGAGAAGGCGAATGCACTGCTTGTTCATTTCAGTTCTTAAACCGCAACGCGGTTTCATAACAAAGCCCAGGGTTGCTGCGCAGCAGCTACCCTGGGTTCGTTCTCCAACTCAACGCCGCAACCCTGACAGGGTTGCGCCGAAATCGATTCTACTTGAGACCTAGGGTAGCCGCTGCGCGGCCAACTCCGGGCTCTGTTGCTCAACCGCTTCGCGGTTGGAAATCATAAATGCTTCCGGAAAAACGTCGCGATCTTCCAGGCGTCGATCGCCTTCCAGGGCATCTCGGCGGTGGTGTAGTGGCCGCACGGCAACCACACCAGATCAAGGGCGATTCCGTTCGCTCTCACCTCGGCGATTACCTGTCGGGTGAGATCGATTGGAAAAGTCAGATCGTAACGCGCCGCGATGAAGCGTATCGGACGCTGCTTCATCTCGCGCAGACGCGGAATGAAGGGCACCGGACTAATCGGGGTCCAGAACTCGCGCAACTCATCAACCGTCAAATCGGTTTCGATTCCCGCGCGCACGTGTTGTGTCGAGATTCCCTGCCACACCACGTCGGCAACATAACCGGACACGTGATTGAAAACGCCGACGTCGATCGCTGGCTCGTGCGCGAAAGCCAGAAACCCTATGCATGAGCCGATGCTGGTTCCGAGGATTCCGATGCGCTCAAATCCCTGACCCTGCAGCCAACGCACCGCCGCGCGCGTGTCCAGAACTGCCTGGCGCATCGATTGAATCGTGCGCCCGATGTTCGAGCCGACAAGGTAATCGGCGCGTTCCAACTCCGGCGGCCGGCGCACTTCGTGATACGGCAGAGTCAGGCGCAGCGCAGTCATGCCGAGACCGTTGAAGATACGGCAGGCTTCGACGTGGCTGTCAGGTTGAGCATTCCATTGCGGCAGGACGACGACCGCGGCGCGCGGCTTTCGCTTGCGTTCACGGCGAGCGGGAAATAGGCGCGCCCGCGCGATATTGTTTTCTGCCGAGGGAGTTGTGATGACGCTGGTCCACGTCAACTGATCGCCTGCCAGTTGCCAGTCGCTGATCTCCGGCAACGCGTAAAAATCCTCGCTGCGAGCCATCGCTGCCGCGGTATGTGCGCGAAAGACAGTCCGCGGATCGGCGCCGTTCGGGTGGTCGCGGATGAACTCCACGCCCCATTCAAACGGTCGCACCAGTCGATTGTTATCCCGCTTTGTATGCGCGATTTCGCGGGCGCGCATCCATCTTCCGAACAAACTAGCCTCCGTGGTCGTCTGCAAAACTGGCCATAGCTCTTGCAGATCGCCAGTGAGTCATCCTAAAGTTGTGACCACTGTAAATCAAGCAAGGTCAGAAATAGGCTTTTGAATGCCCGCGTTTGGAGCGGACATAAATTTTGAGGAATCCGTTTCCCCCGGTGCCCCAGAGTAAAACTGTCTGCGAATGCTGGGTAATCACATGTGGCTCACCAAGAACAGGACCTTGATTCTGACATTGACTGTCCTTTCATTACTCGTGGGAAACGCCTGCCTGCCAAAACCTGCGTCGCAGAAGGGCGGCGGCGTGACGATTACCGTCTATGGCTTCTCGATCATGAAAGAGTCACTCGAGCAAGCTATCTATCCGGCCTTTGCAGCAAAAGTGAAAAGGGAGCATGGCTTCGATGTACGCTTTACTTCCTCGTTCGCCGGATCGGAAACCGTCACCAATCAGATTCTGCAAGGCGTGAAAGCAGAGGTGGCGATTCTTTCCATCGAACGTGACGCGCAGCGCCTCAAAGACGCCGGCTTCGTAACATCAGACTGGCGTCAGTTGCCGCAGCAAGGAATAGTCAATAAAACTCCTTTCGTCATTCTCGTGCGCAAGGGAAATCCGAAAGGTATCCATGACTTTGCGGACCTGGCCAAGCCAGGTATCAAACTGATCCATCCAGATCCAGTCAGTTCGGGCGGTGCGCAGTGGTCCATCCTGGCCATCTATGGCTCGGAGTTGGTGAAGTCAGAAAAACAATCCGGCGAACCCGATCGCGCGCGAGCCCTCCAATTGCTCCAGGCTGTCTGGCACAACGTGATCTCAACGCCGGGCTCGGGGCGCGAGGCGCGCACTCAATTCGAAAGTGGATACGGTGACGCGCTGATTACCTACGAACTCGACGCTTTGTTAATGAAGCAATCTAACGCCAAGGCCGACGCGGAAATTATCATTCCCGAAGCGACTATTCTCAGCGAGCATCCCGCCGTTGTCATCGACAAAAATGTCTCGGCGGCTGACAAGCCGGTGGTCGACGCTTTCATGCAGTATCTTTGGAGCGAAGAAGTGCAACGCGCGTTTGTGAGATTCCACTTCCGCGCGAGTACCAGCGATGCCCTGACTCAGGAAAACAAGGAACTCGCAACCATCAAATACCCCTTTTCAGTGGACTATTTCCACGGCTGGGACAAAGCCTATCCGGAAATAATCGAAGGAGTTTTTCGAGATCAAGTACAAAAGGGAAAGTAGCGCAAGATGTTAACTTGCGTGATTGGTTAGAAGAAGAATCGCAAGTTAACAACTTGCGCTACATACCATGAAAATCAGAGCGATGAGGCATGTCCGTGGTTTTGACGTAGCACGACCCGTCAGCATCGGGGTCATGCTCGGCATCATGCTGCCCTTAGTGCTGCTGCCGCTGCTCTCAATTTTTGTTTACGGAACGAACAAGGGCCTCGGCACGTTCTGGTCCGCGTTGGTCGCGCCGGAAGCCATCTTTGCTTTGAAGCTTTCGATGGTCACCAGTTTCTGGGCTACGGTTTTTAATGTGATCTTCGGACTGTTCGCGGCTTACGTTCTTTCACGTTACGACTTCTGGGGGCGCAACGCGGTCATCGTCACGATCTCTCTGCCAACTGCGATCCCGACGGCCGTTGCGGGTTTTGCGTTGCTGCTCCTTTGGGGGCCGAACGCTTTGCTGGGTCGGCTGCTGAACACGCAGGGAGTGCAGTTGATGTTCACGCCCTACGCGATCATTCTCGCGAACATCTTTGTCACGTTTCCGCTGGCGTTTGGCGTGATTAAGCCGGTGTTAGACACAATGAGCCGATCGATGGAAGAAGCCTCGGCCACCATCGGCGCCACGCGCTGGCAGACATTCTGGTACGTGACGCTGCCCAGTCTGCGCGGCGCAATTGTCGGTGGCGCGCTCTTAACTTTCGCGCGCGCGGTCGGCGAGTTCGGCTCGACCATCCTGGTGTCGGGAAACCTGGCCGAGCGCACGCAAACAGCGCCGCTTTATATTTTTGCCAAGTTCAATGAAGGACAGATCGAAGCCGCCAACGCCATCGCGATTGTGCTGGCGTTGCTGTCCTTTGTTATTTTTAGCGTGCTCTTTTTCGCGCGCGACTGGTTGGAATTCGATTCACAAGACGCATGATCGCAAAGATGGCATTGGCACCCGACCCAGATCAACTGCACGTGTCCTGGGCTCCGGATCGCGAACAGCGCACCGGAGTCGCTGCCAGTGTGCAAAGCATCAGCAAGCGCTTCAAGAAATCGCGCGTGCTTGAAGACGTCAGCTTCGACGTGGCGGAAGGTGAGTCGCTGGTGCTGCTGGGCGCTTCCGGCAGCGGCAAGACGACGATCCTGCGCATCATTGCCGGCTTGGAACTACCGGACAGCGGCCGCGTCATCCTTCATGGCAAAGACGTGACAGATCTGCCGGCGCGCGAGCGCGGCGTGGGTGTCATCTTTCAATCCTACGCTTTGTTTCCCCGGATGACGGTCGAGAAGAATATCGGCTTTGGCTTGAAGATTCGCCGGGTGAAACGCAAGGAAAGAAAAGAGACCGTCAATCGCCTGCTCAAGCTGGTGCAGTTGGAAGAGCATCGCAAAAAATATCCCTGGCAGCTTTCAGGCGGTCAACAACAGCGCGTGGCGATCGCGCGCACGCTCGCGTACAAACCGCAAGTGCTATTGTTTGATGAACCTTTCGGGGCTCTCGACGCCCAGACGCGGGTGAAGCTGCGGCGCGAGATTCGCTCGCTCCTCAAGGAGGTCAAAGTGCCCGCCGTGTTCATCACGCACGATCAGGAAGAAGCTTTAGAGTTGGGCGACCGGATTGCAGTGCTCAACGAAGGTCACCTGGAACAGATCGGTACCCCAGACGAAGTCTATAACCAGCCGGCGACCGAATACGTTGCGACTTTCCTGGGGGCGGCGAACCTCCTGCTCGGCGTAGTGTCCCAGGGCTCAGTCGAAATCGGCAGCGCGCGTTTGCCCGCCGCCAAAGAAACGACACGATTTCGCGAAGGCCAATCGGTGAAGCTCGTGTTTCGGCCTGAAGATGTCTGCGTCAGCCAGGACGCAAATTTACCTGAAGGGTGTCGCCGGCTGGCAAACGGCGTGATCGAGGAAGTGAATTTTGTCGGCGCTTACGAGCGTTTGAATGTTCGGCTTGACCTTACCCACCGTCAGCAAACTGAGAGCGAGGCCCCTCTGTACCAAGTGACCATTAACACGCCTGAAAGAATGACGGGAGTGCCTATCATGGTCACGCGGCCCAAACCGGAAGCCAATGCCCTGAAGTATAAGGCCGGCGATCGCGTGGCTGTCGGTCTGACTTCTTTCAGCGTGCTGCCGAACTATACACTCGCGCGACAGAGATGATACGCCGCAAGCCTTTCGTTCTGCTTCTCACGACAATATTTTTATGCGCGGCCGGCGAGCGTTCCGCGCAATCTCAAACCAAGGTTCCCAAAGCGGACACGCAAAGTTGGACAGATATCCAACTGGCAATTCCGCTGACAAAGAAAGTCGATCTTACGATCCAGGGAACTGTGCGGATTGGCGGCAACTTGACGACGCCTGTGGACGGGCGGTGGGGGTTTGGCGGGGTATTCAAGCTGAATAAATACTTCAGCTTCAATCCATTCTATTTTCATCGCGAAGCGCGTCCGCCCAAAGGCAAGCCTGAACGAGAAGAACGGTTGACCTTGGGTGCGATCGTGCGCTTTCCGGTTGGCAAGTTCACCTTGATCGAGCGCAACTGGTTTGAGCGTCGTTGGCGCGCGCCGCAAGTCGATGCCTGGCGTTATCGCAACCGCATACAGATTGAGCACGCGTTTAGGATTAGCAAAGCCAGGTTCAACGGCTATGTCTCAGACGAAGTCTTTTATGACCGGAGCCTACACGATTGGGTGCGAAACAGGTTCTCATTCGGCGCCAATCACGCCTTCAACAAACATTTTATCGGCGAGCTTTATCTTATGAGACAGAACGATGGGCGGTCCCGGCCGGGTGACATCAACATCATCGGCACGCAGTTGCGCTTTCGGATGTGAACAAACGACGAGACTCGCGCATCCGGGCTACCTGAACGTCTCACCGGCATTTCATCAATCGGGGACTTTGGCCATAAGTAAGGATGAATTCGCCGAGAGACTCACCGGTAGCCGTATCTGAAACTGTGAGCGTCATCTTGTTTCCCGTGACCTGTCCAGAGAATTGGGCTGGCTTACCATCTTCTTCGCCCTTGCGCACCGGACCGCCACGTTCTCTGACGTGTGTTCCTTTGACCTTGAAGTGACCCTGCGCGTCGAGAACAATTCTCTGGTCGATACTACCGTGCGCGCAATCGTATTCGACCTGGCCGCCCTGCTCAGTAACCTCCAGGTGTATGTGCTCTCCTGCCCACGTCCCTTTCTTTACGCTCTCAATTTTCTTAATCGGTTCACCTGCTCGCCCAACAGTATTTCTATTACCTTGAGCACAGTCCTTAATGAGAAAAGTCAGCAATATCGGAAAGGCAACTAGAATTAATACCATCTTGAACATGCACTATTCACCCCTCTTTACCTAAGATCCGGGCTCAGCGATAAGCAAGGCGGGCCCCACCCTGAGAGTAAGGGGCCCGCCTCTTTTTCAGATGCACCCAACCTTGGCCAGATGCGACGCGATTTACTCGACTCCCTTCACCTTGGCCCTGCTCGTTAATGAAACGTCCTGGCCCCGGCGATATTGGAGTAAGCGGAGTTCCCTCCCGTATTGAAGGCACGCACGCGATAGCGATACCTCGTGTTGCTGGAAAGACCAGTGTCGGAAAAGCTGGTGGCGTTGACGCCCACTTGTGCAATCTCCACAAAGTTTGAGCAGCCATTGCCCTGACAACGCTCGATCTTGAAACCGTCCTCGTTATTTGAGTTGTCCGTCCACGCCAGATTGATCTGACTTGCGGAAACAGCCGTGGCCGTCAAGTTACTTGGCGCAGTTGGCGGCGGTGTGGGCGTCGGCGTAGGTGTTGGCGTCGGCGTAGGTGTTGGCGTCGGCGTTCCTGACGGTGTGGGTGTCGGCGTAGGTGTCGGAGATCCACCGCAACCCGGGAACTTGAACGAACCGATGCGTGTGCGCCAATTGAAACTGCCGGTGGTGGCGATGTATTCCTGCGTGTACCAGAACGTGCAGTTGTCGACCGGGTCGACGGTCATGTCGCTGTAGTCTCCCCAACGATTAAGGCCGCCGTTTTGGCTGCCTGTACCGGCAAAGAGCGTTGTTTCAGCTTGGGCCAGCGTATTTAGCGGGTCCGTAGCGAGACGCCCGGCGTAGCGGATCTGCGGGTTGATCGATGCGCTCGAAGCGCTGTAGCCGAGAGCTATGTTTCCCTGCTGGTCCATCGCCGCACTACCCATCCAACGCCAGGTGGCGTCCGGTTGGTAAGTGCTCTCCTGAAACTTTGTCACCGGTCCGGCGGTCACGCCACGCAACTCGAACCAGCGTATGCCGGCTACTCCACCCGAACTGACCGTGTAGTTCCCGACCACTGATTCGTGGTCGCCGAAATTGCGATATGCCAAACGGAACATTAGCCGGTCGCCAATGCCGTCCAACCTGTCGGCAACTCCCGCCTGAGGCACGCAATCGCGGGTGGCGCCGCATAGCACTGTAAAGCCCGCCGCCGGCGTGCTGGCAAAGAGGGTAAACGTCGAGTTCGCCGGGGTGGTGAAATCAACGTGGAAGTGGAAGGTTCGGTAGCTGCCGCCGCCGGGAAATTCCACAAACGATGCCGGAGCTCCTGCCGGTGGCAGGGTTGAGCCGTCCAGGTCAGCGGGCAGATAAGTTTCCTCAGCGGGTCCGCCGGTAATTCCGGTAGTGATAAAGGTGGCCGGAAGACCGGTGAGCATCTTCGCGCGATCGAAGGCAAACGGCTGGGGGCCGAGGAAGGCAGTACCAGCTGAGTTGAATACGTTCATGCTCATGTAGTAAGCATCGGGCCACACGCTCAAGTGTGGATAGTCGAAGAAGTTGGTGCCCAGGTGAAAGCCATAGCGATTATAGCTGCCCGTGGCATCGCTAGTGGTTGACACGGCAATGCATTCGTCCGTGGGAACGGCACCGCCTGCGAACTGCGTAATGATCCAGCGGTTAGCGATTTGGTCGTAGAGCACGACGGGATCGCCGTGTCCGGAGGTTTGGCAAACGCCGCCAAAGCCACTCCAGATCGTGGCGATGCCGGAGGGACCTAACAACGATGCGCCAGTGGTCTTGTTAAAGATCTGATAGCCTTCGTTGACGATCTGCACGTATTGCGTGGCGCCTACCTCGCCGTTAGTGTCGGGCGGTGCGCAGTTGCAAGCCACACCAGGAAAGGCCACGCCATCAAAATTGAGTAACGGGCTGGGCATATTGAGTCCAGCGAAGGCCCTCACGGAGCTAGCTGCCTGAACGACCGGGTCAGCGCTATCGATGTGGTTATTGGGAAGCTTCGGGTTTTCATTAGCCTCTCCCTCTACCCTCTGATCCAGGGGCAACTGCTTCATATCGCGTAAAGGCTTTGAGGTATCGTTGCGATCAGAGTAGCCGACTGTGACCTGTGACTGTTGGTTCTGGCCGGCACTGACGTTTACCGCGGACGCAGCAGACACATCTCCGCCTGCGCCCAACCACGTGAAATGTTTGGCCTCAATAATTTGAGGCATGACTATTACGGTGATTGCCAGCAGAGTGGCTGCGAGTGCGATGATCAATTTCGCTTTCGTTTTCATTTCTCTTCCTCCCGGTTCAGCATGGAACCGCATGAGCGATCAAAACTCACCAACGAGCGGTGATAGTATTTGAGAAACCAATGCGGTCAGGTCAAAAATCAAAAAGTAGGTGGGGCGTCTTTTATCGGAGCGGGAGCAAACTATCACAAGCGAGGGAGGGACGCAAGGTTTTTAGCTGGCAGGTCTTGTCCTAATGGTTTCAACCCGTGAGACCAGTCAACTACGACCGAATCTGGTGACGGGCCAAGCTCGCGTCCGGGACCGTCCGGTTAAGCGCAACTTATCGAGTCTGGGACAAAGAGGAACGAAGTTCTTTACGCTTTATCGCGCCGCTCAGCGAGCCGCCGAATCATTTGCGGCAGCAGTAGCATGGTTTGGAAGAGCGAACCCGAGGCTAGTCTCCGCGCAAAACCCCGAAATAGTTGGCCCGCATCCGGGGTGTATCTGAACCACCAGAGATCGGGAATGAACGAGGCGCGGTTTATATGTATATGCCTGGGGCTCACGAGTTCAAGAAGTCCCGCGCGACCATGCGTGCGGCCCAGGCCGCTTTGCTTGACGCCTCCCCAGGGAGTCGACGCAATGCCGTGCGTGTAAAGAACTTCATTGACCGTCACGGTGCCCGCATCGATGCGCTCCGCGAGACGACGGCCACGCGTGATGTTGCCGGTCCAGACGCTCGCGGTCAGACCATAAATGCTATCGTTGGCCAGCCGGATCGCTTCCTCGTCCGTCTTGAAGGTCATGATTGGCAGCACCGGACCGAAAGTTTCCTCGCGCATCACATCCATTTCATGACTCACATTGACGAGGATCGTTGGCGGAAAGAAAGGCGCGACAGAATCGGCGACTCGATCGCCGCCGGTAAGCGCGGTCGCGCCCTTATCAAGCGCTTCGTCTACGTGTCTTTGAACCACGAGCAGTTGGCGCTCGCTCGTCATGGGCCCGATGTCGGCGGTGTTGTCAGAGCCGATGCTAAGATTTAGACTTTTTGTCTCCTTCACTACCTCGGCGATAAACGCCTCGGCGATGCTTTCATGGACATAACAGCGTTCGACTGCGGCGCAGCACTGGCCCGCGTTCGCAAAGGCGCCCCAGATGGCTCCGCGCGCAGCGTTGGGAATATTCGCGTCATCCAGCACGATCATCGGATCTTTGCCGCCCAACTCCAGCACGACCGGCGTTAGATATTTCGCCGCGGCTTCGGCGACGCGCCGGCCGGTCGCCACGCTGCCGGTGAACATAATCTTATCGACGCCCGCGCCGACCAGCGCCGCGCCGGTCGAGCCGTCGCCGGTCGCCACCTCCAGCACGCCATCAGCCAAACCTGCGCGCTTGAAAACGTCTTTAATCTTGAGTCCGGTTAGCGGCGTCAGTTCGCTGGGTTTAAGCACGACCGTGTTTCCGGCCAGGAGCGCCATCACTACTTCGTCCAGCGGCGTGGCCCAGGGAAAGTTCCAGGGCGAAATGATGCCGATAACGCCCAGCGGTTTGTAAATCTCGTAAGACGAACGCCCCATCAACGCGTATTGACCGACACTGATTCGGCGCGGGCTCAACATACTCGCCGCCTTACTCGCGAAGTACTGCATCAGATCAAGGCTGGTCGACAGCTCCATCGAGAAGGCCTCGGTCACCGGCTTCCCGGTTTCACGCGAGATGAGCAGAGCGATCTCTTCCATCTCTTGCAAAATGATCTTGCGCGCCTTCATGATGAGGCGACCGCGTTGCGAGAGAGACTGTTCGCCCCATTTTCGTTGCGCCTCGCGGGCTCGTCCGACGGCCCGAGCCACCTCTTCGGGCATGGTCAGCGGCGCACGGCCAATCTCTTCACCGGTGGCGGGATTGCGTGAGACGAGTTCTGCTCCGGGGGATTTAGCTGGCATGGTTTGGGCCATCACGGCGATTATCGCGCAGAAACAAAAGCAATGAAAGTAGAATCCTCTGCGTCCCTCTGTGAGAAGCTCTGCGCCCTCTGCGTTAAAATGCCTTTTCGATTCAGCAGGATCAAGTTGGCGGAGTTAGTGGCGCGTAGCCGTTAGTGTTCTAACTTTACTCCCTCACTCCGCCGTTTGTGCGGTAGCGCACAAAACCCGTTGGGGTATTGTTCGTTCCTGCCAGACATGCTATACACGTTGGTGCTCGCCCCTCTTTCAGGTTCAAAGCTCGCCCCTCGTCCATTTCCAAAGAAGTAACGCGAATCCGCTACTCTACCTTCGTTTTTAGGAAGGGGTTCCCCGTGTTAGACAAACGTAAAGCCGAAGCGCAACAGGTCCTCGATGATCTTTGGAGCAAAGAGTTGCTCCCTTTTGCGCTGACTGTCGGGCGAATCACCAAAGCCTCTGCCGACTACACTCTCCATTTTTTTGATTCCCGAATCAGCACCGCGCACGTTCCCTTTTCCGAGGGCCAGTCTTTTGAAGATGGGGTTCGATCCGCTGTCCTGGATCGAGTGGCCAGGATGAGTGGCCCGTTAACGAACTGGTCCGGGAGCTAGTGGCTAACTTCGTAGCCAGGCTAAGATGCGCCGGGTCAGGCCGGTTTCCGCTGCGCGCTGACTGTCAGCTACAATACGGCCTCCAAGTTGAAAGCCCCTGAGGAGACCGAAATGCTCAAACCGCAGCTCAGCGAGTTCATGCGCCGCATGGACCCAAACTCTGTCGCCATCATTCCCGCCGCCCGCGAGGCCGTGCGCTCGCACGATACGAACTATCGCTATCGCCAAAACTCTGACTTCTTTTACCTGACCGGGTTCGAAGAGCCGGACGCGATTGCCGTGATCGCGCCATCAAGCCAAAAGAAGTTCACGCTGTTCGTGCGGCCGCGCGATCTTGAACGCGAAATTTGGGACGGCTATCGAGCGGGTGTTGAAGGCGCAGTGCGCGACTACAAGGCCGACGAAGCGTTCCCGGTGGCAGAGTTTGACGAAAAGCTGGCTGAGATTCTCGACGGGCCGGCGAGTCTCTATTACGCGTTCGGCAACGGCAGCCCTGAGCTGGATACCAAAATCATCCGTCAACTTGCGCTGATGCGCGAGACCAATCGCAAACCACTCGAGCCACCAGCAAAGATCGTCGATCCCACCACGATCATTCACGAGATGCGCGTGCTCAAGAGCGACGCCGAAGTCGAGATCATGCAACGCGCGGCCGACATCGCCGCCGAAGCGCATGTTGAAGCAATGAAAGCCGTGCGCGACGGCATGAAAGAATACGAAGTTGAAGCGCTGATCGAAGCGGTCTTTCGCCGTCATGGCTCAGCCGGGCCGTCGTACACTTCGATCATCGGCTCAGGCGCGAACGCCACGGTGCTGCACTACATCACCAACATGGGCACGCTGAAGGACGGCGATCTGCTGCTGGTCGATGCGGGCGCGGAATACAAAGGTTACGCTTCGGACATCACGCGGACATTTCCGATCAACGGAAAGTTCACCCAGGCCCAGCGCGATATTTATGACCTCGTGTTAGAGACTCAGGTGTCGTGCATCGACATGGTTCGTCCCGGCGTGCGACTCGAGGATCTGAAGACTCATTCGGTCGAAATGCTGACTGAAGGAATGGTGCGGCTGGGTCTGCTCAAGGGCGATCCGAAGAAACTGATCGAAGAAAAGAAGTACATGCAGTTCTACATGCACAACCTCGGCCATTACCTGGGCATCGACGTGCACGACGCGGGACGCTACTACTTCAACGGCGAATCAAGGCCGGCGGAAGTCGGCATGGTGATGACGATCGAACCTGGACTGTACATCTCGCCTGACACAGATCGAATTCCTGACGGTTTCAATCAGGACGTGCCGGAAGAGTATTTGGGCATCGGTGTGCGGATCGAAGATGACGTGCTGGTGACTGAGAAGGGCGCGCGCGTGCTGACTAATAAAGTGCCGAAGGATCCGGGAGAGATTGAGGCGCTGATGGCAAAGTAGTGAACTCTTATTCCCTCTCCCTCTGGGAGAGGGTATAGGGTGAGGGCTTGGGGGCGCATCCTCTTCTTAGACTCACGCCGTCTTCGCTAAACACCACCATAACTAAATACAAAGGGTCGCACGCTGCGCGCCCTCATCCCCGACCCTTCTCCCAAAAGGAGAAGGGAGTAAGAACTATCTCTCAACAAACGTCAGCGGTTTTATCTCCTCAATCAATCCGTGTTTGCGCGCCAGATCGAAGTAGAGCCGTAACCCCTTCATCATGTCTTCGTCCATCTGAAAAGCAATGTTCCGGGTTAGATAGTCATGAATCTCTCCGGGCGGCAGAGTTCGATCTACGTGACGGGCAGCTATTTGATCCAGATTGGCGAGTCCTTCATCACGCGCGGCCTTGAAATCAATTGTTCGAACTCTTTCCGCAGACTTCGCGCTGGCCATCCACATCGCAAACACAAACCCCAGCCCAGTGAAGTCGTGCCACAGCGTCGCTAAATCAAAGACACGGAATTTCTCTCGCGCAATCTTCATTGCCGGATCGCCAATGACCAGGGCAGCGTCGTTATGTTCAAGCATCGATCTCAGATCGGGTGGCGACGTTTGCCACTCGGGCTCAAATCCGAGGAACTCGCGAAAAATAATTTTCACCAGCGCCACCGACGTGCGAGATGAATCATCAAGCGAGACGCGCTTAATCTTCTTCAGGTTATTTTGCTTACTCGCGATGACCACGCTGCGCACAGCGGAACGCGAGCCGACACAAACGTCGGGAACAATGACGACGTCGGGAATGCGTTGATACTCGATGACCGGAACCAGAGCGGCATCGACTTCTCTGTTTCCGATCATCTCGGCACAACGCGCCGGTGCTTTGTCGGTGAAAAGCTGAACCGCATCGCGTTGTGAACCGTGAGTAAAACTCCAAATCAGCGGGGCGGTGTTTAGGTAGCTCGACGCGGCGAGGCGAGGCAAACGTTTCTCAGGGTTCTGATTCATGGAGGACAAATCCTAGCGCAGTCTTAAACGTGACGGCAAAAGCAAGCCAAACATCAGTGTTCGCTCTGACCAAAGATGAAGTCAGTACCACCTGCGTTAGCGGGTGGGGCCAGCCATTCAAGATCGAGGTCAATGAGGTGAATCCTAATCACTTGAGTATTCGATCCACCCGCTGACGCAGGTGGTACTGATGTTATACCCAGCCGGCTTTGGCCCTTCCTCAGTTTACGTCTATATTTGTTAGCGACCGTAACCACAACCTATGCCAATTTACGACATTACAGTTCCCATTCGATCCGGAATGCCGGTTTATGAAGGCGATCCCGGGGTCGAAATCAAAGCCTGGTCGGCGCTGGCCAAAGGCGATTCGGCAAATGTTTCATCCCTGCATTTCGGCGCCCACACCGGCACGCACGTCGATGCGCCTGCTCATTTTATTGAGGGCGCGCGCAAGATCGACGCGCTGTCACTGGAAACGCTGATGGGTCCGGCGCGAGTGATCCGCGTGCCAGATGAGGTAACGGAAATCGATTTGGACTCTTTAGCCAAATGCGATCTCGCCGGGATCGAGCGCGTGTTGTTTCACACGCGGAATTCTGCGTTTTGGAGTGGTGAAGGCTTTCGGAAAGACTTTGCCCATCTGGCGCCTGAGGCCGCTGAGAAACTTGTCGAGTTGGGTGTGAAACTGGTGGGCATTGACTATCTTTCAATTGAAAAGTTTCATTCCGGCCATCATCGTACTCATCTGGCTTTGCTCTCGAACAACGTAGTTATTGTTGAAGGGCTGAACCTGAGCGAGGTCGACGCAGGCGATTACGAGTTGATTTGTTTGCCAATGAAGATTGCCGAAGGTGCGGGTGATGGCGCGCCGGCCCGCGCGGTGTTGCGAACTGTATCGGACAAATAGGACCTATTGGACCTATGGGTCGTATGAAAGAACCTGATCCAAAATATCGTGAACGCGTTTATCGACTGGTTCGTCAAATTCCGCGTGGCCGGGTGATGACTTACGGGCAGATTGCCGTCATGCTGGGCCAGGGCTACACTCCGCGCACCGTCGGTTTCGTCATGCATGGCGCCGACGAAAACAAAACGCCGTGGCATCGCGTAATCAACTCACAAGGTCGTTGCTCAACGGGTGGCGTGGTCTTGCCCGCCGACAAGCAACAACGAATGCTGGAAGCGGAAGGCGTAAAGTTTACGAGCGGCGGCAAGTGTGACCTCGAAACTTTTATCTGGCGGCCGGCGGCAAAAAAGATCGGGAAGACGGAAACCGCGAAAGCCCGGGCCGCGTTATATCGACGATAGTCGACAACGTGTCCAAAGCCCGACCGTCAGGGAGGGCACCGTTTCGTTGATGGCCCTCCCTACCGGTCGGGCTTCTGACACCGGAAGGAACACTGAATATGAACATTGATCCCCAGAACCAGCGCGCCCCGTACGAAGTCAGCCCGCCCCGCTACTCAGTGTCACATCAAATGGCGACTACCGCATTTGAGCTGCCCAACTTTCGCACCACGCAAAACCTCGGAGTGGTGCGCGGCATCGTGGTGCGCTCGCGCAATGTCTTTGCCACGATCGGGGCGACCTTTCAGACGCTGGTGGGCGGCAACATAACTCTCTGGACACATATGTGCGAAGAAACCAGACGGGATGCGTTCGAGATCATGATTCAGCACGCTTCGGAACTCGGGGCCAACGCGATCATCGGCATGCGCTATGACACGACTGAGATCTCGACCGGCGTCACCGAGGTCATTGCTTACGGCACGGCGGTCATCGTTGAGCCAACGGATTCCAGCTACCGGTCATGAGCGAAGATGATTTGGATCCTGCCCGCGTTGAACGGGCCCGCACCGCATTCGCCTCGGTTCCGTATGCGAAGTTACTGGGCCTGGAGCTCGGCGAGATAACCCCGGGCGACGCTAGCATTCATCTCGTAGTCCGTGACGAGTTGAGACAGAACCAGGGCGTGGTTCATGGCGGCGCGGTGGCTTCGCTGATCGATACCGCCGCTGCGTTCGCCGTCCTCAGTCAAATTGAGATCAGCGAACGCGTTACTACCACCGATCTGACGATTCATTACCTGCGACCGGTAAGCTCGGGCCGCCTGACGGCTCGGGCGCGGATTGTCCGCGGCGGGCGTCGTTTGTTCGTCCTTTCGGTCGAAGTCACCAATGACCAGCAGATCGTGGTAGCCACAGCAGTGACAAGCTATATAAAACTCCAGCAAAACGCTTGAAACCTGAGGAAATCTCACGGGAATTTTCATGGACAAACAGCGTTGAAAATGCAAGAATAGCGTTGGCTCTGCTGCTTTGAAGCCCCTCTCGCCCACGTCCCCCGACACGTCAACAGATGCATTCACTTTACGACGTCCTTCTGACACAACACGCGCGCCAGCTTAAGCCGGTTCGTTGTGCCCATTCGACGATTGTCCAGTTGCATCGCTACTTTGAGGATGTGGTGCTGGAAAACAATCTCAATGCACTGATTATTGAGAGCCTGCCACTCTCAGCAAAGCGGCCGGCGCGAGAGAAGGGTCGTGTGCGCGATCTCGCTCGCGGAGGCCGGCGTACTTTCTTTTTCGTAGATCAGGCAGACGCGCTCAATGAACTCGTCACCGGTGTCGGCGCAAAGTCAGTAATAGCGCCAGTGATCCTGCCGCAGGCCAAGACCAACCAGGTCAACGAACACTTTCTGATCATCGCTGATGCGCGCTTTTCCGCTTTGCTGGCAACCGTCCGTAACAGTGCCGATCGAGACCGCCTCGGAGGGGATGAAGTTTTTTGGACCTTTGAGCCCGACGTAGTTTACTCGGCGCTCGAGTATCTGATGGCGCGCGTCGGGGCTGAGCATCCTTATCACTCAGCGGAGTTTGAATTAGCGGTGCGCACTTCGATGCCCAAGGCTGCCTCGCTGCAACTGACGCTGAGCGTGACGACTAAGCTGGCGCACCTGCTTCAGGAACAGGCCAGCAGGGAGATTGCCGTCAACCGGATCGCCACCGCAATTCGCGAATCGTTGGAGTTGGGAGTCATCCTGCAAAAGACCGTCGATGAAGTCGGGACCGCACTCAACGTCGGAAACTGTGCGTTGCGAGTTGAGTCAGAGACGTCCGAGCAGGCTTTAATTTACTTTTATTTTGCCGAAACGTCCGAGCGCGGAACTTCGAAAGAGGAAGAGATCGCCGACGATCTTAGGCTGCATAGCTCACGGTTCAGTGAACATCCGGACACTGTGATTCAAGACGCTGACGACGAGACTGACGCCGGCGAGGAATACTTTCCCAACGCCTCCGTGCCGATGATCTTCCAGGAGCGATTGATCGGTGTCTTGCAAATCACGGCCGCCGATCGGTCGCGCGTCTGGGGCGAAAACGAAATTCTCTTGTTGCGCACGGTCGCTAATCAGGTGGCCGCGGCCGTGAATCACGCCCGCTTGTTCGCGCAGATTCAACAGCAGGCCCTGACCGATGCATTGACCGGCTGCTATAACCGTCGCTCTTTCGAGATGCAGCTCGACCGCGAGATGCAGATGGCCAAGCGCCAGCACCAACCATTGTCGCTGATCATGCTCGACCTCGATCGATTCAAGCAGTTGAACGATTCGGCGGGTCACGACGCAGGTGACGCGGCGTTGCGAAAACTGGCGGATTGTTTCAAGCAGGAATTGCGCGGAGTTGATTCGGCGGCCCGCTTTGGCGGCGATGAGTTCGCTCTGATTCTGCCACAGGCTTACGCGGACGGCGCGATGATCGTGGCCGAACGCCTGCGCGAGAGCATCGCGAAGATTGAAATACCCGGATTCGGAAATCTCACTGCCTCGATGGGCATTGCGACTTTTCCATCACACGGCTCTTCCCGAACAGAGCTGGTGCTGACCGCCGACGCTGCCCTCTACAGTGCGAAACGCACCGGTCGAAATCGCGTGTGCTTGTTCGAAGCAGTCAATGGCGATGCCGCATTGATGCCGCCCGCCGGAGACCCATTCGGTGAAGGCATCGAGTCGAGTATGTAAATCCCGTCCGCTTCAGAACGAGAGTCGCGTCAAGATGAAGTCAGTACCGGGAGCGATAGCGACCGGGTGTCGTAATCTCGGGATCGTCTAAAGCGTTGCGACCCGGTCGCTATCGCTCCCCGTACTCCTCATAGCCAGATTCAGAACTTCATAACGATTCCTGCTAGACTCAAGCTTCAGACTGCCGGGCTTGATTGATTAGAAGGCCGAAGCTTTCTGTGTCTGTTTCATGAATGATCTGCGCAAAGTAGTTCGTTACTTTCGGCCGTACCGGCTCTCTCTAGGCATCGCCATCTCCTGCATCATGGCGGGCGTCATCTTCAACATTGGCATTCCGCTCGTTGTCGGCCGGGCCATCGATGCGAATTGGGCTGAGGTTAGCTGGACAAAACTGACCAGCGCCGCGCTTAAGGTCCTGGGGCTGAGCGCGATGAGCGGACTCTTTCTTTTCCTGCAACGCAGCATCATCAATCGCATCTCTCGTCATATCGAATACGACCTGCGCCAGGATTTTTACGCGCATCTCGTCGATCAGCCGCTGTCGTTTTTTCAGGAGCATCGCACTGGCGATCTAATGGCCCGCGCGACAAATGATCTCGGCGCCGTGCGTCAACTTTGCGGCCCCATGATCATGTACTCGCTGCAAACCGTGTTCGTTGTGATTGTGCTGCTGCCGCTTCTGTTCAAAATCAATTGGAAGCTGACGCTGCTGCTGTTCACCACCATGCCGCTGGTTTCGCTAACGGTAAAAATCTTTGGCCAGCAGGTGCACATGCGGTTCGAGAAGATCCAGGATTTCTTCGCCCAAATCACGGCGCGCGCACAGGAGAACTTCACCGGCGTCCGCGTGGTGCGGGCCTATGCGCAGGAGGGCGCCGAAATAGCCGCGTTCAACCGTTTGAACCAGGAGTACGCCCAAAAGAACCTGAGCCTGGTGCGCATCGACGCCATGATGAGGCCGTTGATGACGTTTCTGATTGGCGTCGGGTTCGTGCTGATCATCTGGGCCGGTGTACCGCTGGCCGTGCGCGGCGAAATCAGCGTCGGCCAGTTCACTGAATTCAACATGTACCTGCTGCGACTAATCTGGCCGCTGATCGCGATCGGATATGTCGTCAATCTCTATCAACGCGGCACTGCCAGTTGGAAGCGGATGCAGACCATCATGACGATCAAGCCGACGATTGCTGATTCACCGGGTGTGAGACCGCAACCGGCAATCATCGGCCGCATCGAATTTCGCCAACTGACTTTCCGTTATCATTCGACGAGCGAACCGATCCTGCGGGACATCAACCTGACCATTGAAGCGGGCCAGACGATTGCTTTCGTGGGCCGCACCGGCAGTGGCAAATCGACGCTGGTGAATTTGATCCCGCGCCTGTTGGAAACCGAGCCGGATAGCGTGTGGGTCGATGGAGTTTCGGTCGCTGACTATCCGCTGGCGCAACTGCGCGAGTCGATCGGCTATGTACCGCAAGAGACATTTCTGTTCAGCGACGGGCTTGATCGGAATATTGCTTTCGGCGTGGCACAGGCCGGACGCGAAGAGATCGAGCGGGCCGCGGGCATCGCCGGACTAAACGATGATGTGCGCGAATTTGCCGACGGCTTTGACACGCTGGTCGGTGAACGGGGCATTACGCTGTCCGGCGGACAGAAACAACGTACTGCTATCGCCCGCGCGGTGCTGAGGGCGCCAAAGATTCTGATTCTCGATGATGCTTTATCGTCGGTCGATACTTACACGGAAGAAAAGATTCTGACTCAGCTGCGCGGCGTCATGCGCGAACGGACCAGCATCATCGTCTCGCACCGCATCTCGACCGTACGACACGCCGATCTTATTTGCGTGCTGGACGAAGGCCGCATCATTGAGCGTGGCACGCACGAAGAACTGCTGGTCCGTGGCGGCGAATACAAGGACCTTTACGAGCGGCAGTTGTTGGAGGAAGAACTGGAAGCCGCGACCTGAAGCCGAGGAGATTCAAGATGATCCCAAATGGCACAGATCAACCCGACCTTAACGCGCGATATCGCACGCTCCTGATCCTTTGGTTTGCGATCTGCATGTCTGTGTTGCTGTTCCTGGTTCTAATTTACATGTCGCCGGTAGTCGCGGCTGAGAATCGAAATTTAACTCTGGCGCTCAACAGCATCGGGCTCGTGCCGGTCGCTTTGTCGTTTCTGCTCAAGCAAAGAATGCTGACTAAGTCAGTTGAGATGCAACGGCTCGATTTGGTCCAGAGCGCTTACGTGTTGTCCTTTGCCCTGTGTGAGAGTTCGGCGCTGTTCGGGCTGATGAACCATTTCCTGACCGGAACGAAATATTACTATTTTGCTTTCGTATTCGCGGGTTTGGGACTGCTGCTGCACTTTCCGCAAAAGCAAAACCCGGTGAACGCGTCTTCGTACAGGCAGCTCTGAGAAAGCGATCTCAGATTTGATCCTGAAATTTGAGAAATCTGAAACTGTTCTGAAATTTTAGATCTGAGATTTGAGATTTAGACGATGTCGGCAGCGGTCAAACAATTTCACGAAGAAGAAGCCATCGGCAAGACGTACGATTTTCAGATCGCACGGCGGCTGTTGCGCTATCTAAGACCGTATTCGCGGCTCCTGATACCGGCGCTAGTGCTGACATTGCTGCTGAACCTGCTGGGCATCCTGCAACCTAAGTTCACCCAGTACGCCATCGACTGGTACATCCTCCCGCGCCAGATCCAGGGCATTACTTTGTTTGCGCTGGTTTACCTGGGCGCCCAGTTCCTGCGTTTTGTCTTCTCGTATTTTCAGGTAGTGCTGCTGAACACGATCGGCCAGTACGTCATGTTCGACTTGCGGCGTGAGATCTATGACAAGCTCCAGCACCAGGAGGTCGCTTATTACGATCGCAATCCGGTGGGCCGCATCATGACCCGGCTGACCGCCGACGTAGACGCGCTGAACGAGCTGTTCACTTCCGGTGTTACCGATCTGCTCGGCGACCTGGTGATGATCGCGGGAATCGTGGGCGTGATGGTCTGGATGGACGTGCGTCTGACGCTGGTCACGTTGTTGACCGTGCCGATGCTGTTCGCCGCGACTACGTGGTTTCGCAAGGGTGCCCGCCGCGGCTATGACATGGTCCGCACTCGCGTGGCCCGGATTTACGCGTTCCTTCAGGAACATTTCTCAGGCGCGCAGACCGTGCAGATTTTCAATGCTGAAGCCAAGTCATTGGCCCGGTTTGCCGAGATCAATGACCAGCATCGCAATGCGAACATCGACACGATCTTCTACTATGCCGTCTTTTTTCCGCTCGTCGACTTCATCGGCGCGGTAGGCATCGCGCTGATTATCTGGTACGGCGGTTATCGCGTCATGAGCCACGCGTTGAGTCTGGGCGCACTGGTCGCGTTCATTCAATACTCCGGATTTCTGTTTCAGCCGATCCGCGATATTTCCGACAAGTACAACGTGCTCCAGGGCGCGGTGGTGGCTTCGCATCGAATCTTCAAAGCGCTCGATCTGCCGATTCTAATCACGACGCCGGCCGTGCCGCTCAAGCAAGGTCGAGCAGAGGGCCGCATCGAATTTGAAAATGTCTGGTTCGCTTACAAAGACGATGACTGGGTCTTGAAAGATGTTTCGTTCACCGTGTCGCCCGGGCAATCCGTAGCGCTGGTCGGACACACCGGATCAGGCAAGACCACGATCACGAACCTTTTGATGCGCTTCTATGACGTACAGAAGGGTCGCATCCTGCTCGATGGCGTGGATGTGCGCGATTGGGAGTTGCAGTCGCTAAGGAAAAACTTCGCGGTCGTCTTACAGGACATCTTTCTTTTTACCGGCACGGTGGAAAGCAACATCCGCCTGGGCCGTGAAGACATTTCCGACGAGCGCATTCGCTGGGCCGCCACCGAAGTCTGCGCCGATAATTTCATTCGCCGCCTGCCCCATGATTACAAATCGGAAGTGCGCGAGCGCGGCGCTGGATTGTCGGTCGGCCAGAAACAGTTGATTTCGTTCGCGCGCGCGCTGGCCTTCGATCCGGCGCTGCTGATCCTGGATGAAGCGACCAGCTCGATCGACACTGAAACCGAGCAGTTTATTCAACAGGCAATCGACCGGGTAATGCGCAATCGCACGTCGCTGGTGGTCGCGCATCGCCTGTCGACGATTCAGCGCGCGGACAAAATCATCGTGATGCACCATGGCGAAATTCGCGAGCAAGGCACGCATCAGGACCTGCTCGGCTTGCAGGGATTGTACTGGCGGCTGTACAAGTTGCAGTATGCTGATCCTTCGCGGTTGGAGCGGACCAAAGAAGAGGAAGAGGAAGAACAAATAACGTATCGGCTGCCGCCGCCGCGGGTTCAATTCAGTGAATGATCCGTCGCCGTAATGAGGTCAGTACCATAGATCGCTGATTCAAAAACATCTTGTGCCTAGGGCACGTAAGACAACTGAAGTGACGGACGAAAAACAAATCATCCAAGCCCATTACATCGCTACCGACCTACCGGTCAACGATCTGAAGAGCGCTGAATGGAACAAGGCGCAGCCGGTCACGATTGATCGCTACTGGTCGGCTGCTCCTGCGCCCGCGTCCCGCCATTGCGAGGCCCGGATTCTCTGGTCGAGCAAAGCCCTTCACATTCGCTTCGTTGGCCAACAGGCAGAACCTTTGATTGTCAGCAAGACTCCGCAAACCACGAAGAAGACGATGGGTCTTTGGGATCGCGACGTGTGCGAAATTTTTATTGCCCCCGATCCAAACGTCGTCGAGAGATATTTTGAGTTTGAAGCCGCGCCCACCGGCGAGTGGTTGGACGTGGCGATTCACTGGACGGCTGAGAAGCGGGAATCGGATTGGGGTTTTCTTTCACACATGACCACGGCCGCGCAGGTCGAGCGGGGGCGAGTAATCATCGCGATCCGCATCCCCTGGAACCATTGGATTCACGAGCCGCAAAAAGGTGAACGCTGGCGCGTCAATCTGTTTCGTTGTATCGGCACGGATCCGGGACGTGGCTATCTTGCATGGCAACCTACCCGAACCAAAGAAGCCAACTTTCACGTTCCGCAGGTTTTCGGCTCGCTGGTATTTAAGTAAGCAGTCACTGATTTACACGCATAGACACGAATCAGATCAGTTTTATCCGTCGAATATCTGTGGCTGCTTTTTCGTCGAAGCTTGCGGGCTCACGAACCAAGAAGGTCAGAACTTTCCCTCAAGTCCTTGCGCGACAAAACTCATGTAGCGCTGCCGATCTTCCTCGCCGAGGTTTGTGATTTGAACTCCGATTAGACAATTGCAACCGAGTTCCGGCTCATCCAGGTGTTCATAACGCCTGGGCACCACGCGCATCAAAACCGGTCCTCCGGGCACTTCGAGTCTCAACTCCAACTCACTTCCTTCGCCGGCCAGATGATGCCCGTCAAGGTGCATCCGGGGCACATTCAGCGCCAGCCCATCGATGCTGATATCGCGAGTGTGTCCTTTCATGACGCGCTCGCGATCTCGCCCGCCGTTGCCATTGGGCCGGCGGCAAACCGAGACCGAGAACAACAGTCGCACACTGAGGCGCGGCGACCGCCGTCGATCCTTAATGTAGATGCGCATCCGGGAGACTACTGAACGGATTAGCTCTGGCATTGCTCAACCTCTTTCGGGCGGAAGGTGCGGCGAACAAGACTGGGTCGGTTAGAGAGGGGATGGGCAAGAGTGAACGCCGGTGGCGTCCGGTTGTTATTCTAGCGGCTGGGAACAGCCGGCGCAATAGATAACTTCTGGGAGGTAGTGGGTCAGTTTCAATTCTGGATTCGTCGGGCTCCTCGGTACTGGGAAGGCGCCCCGGTCTTCCCTTACTAAGGAATCAGGGTTACCGTGACGGTTTTGTTTTCCCCTGGGTGCAGATTGATTCGCTGCGCCGTTGCCGCGCGAGTCCGGATCGCATCCAGTGATGGCGGCCATGAATCATCGGCGCCGGCCACGAAGACCAGGTATTCGCCGGGGGCGCCGGCAAAGGGCAGCGTGCCTTTGATGTCAGTGACGCACCGAGTCTTGTCGTTGCTAAAGGCCCATCTGGATTGGTCAACTGGGACAATAACGACGGGCTTACCGGGAACCGGTTTCCCCTGCGGGTCAATCAACTGAATCATCGTCCGGGCCAGATCCGATGCCACTACAATCCTCACATTCTTGATCGCTTGCCCCGCCGAAATCGTCAACGGTTTTTGCATCAGGTCATGGCCGTTAAGGGTAATCGATTTCACATAATACTTTTTCGCCTCATCATACCGAATCCCCACGTCCGCGCTCAGGTATATTTTTCCCGCTCGCAAAGACTCGATCGTGAAATTACCATCAGAAGCGCCGGTAGCGTTTCCGTAATCAACTGAAGCCTCGCCCTCGTATGTGTAACGAACCATGACGGCGTAGCCTTTCGCCGGATCCGAGTTTTCGGCCGGCATTTCAACGACGCCTGAGATTGACGCCCCGTCGGCCAGTTCAATCATGACGCCGGCCACGTCGCTGCCGGCCACTGTGATCTCCATTTCCTTGCGCACAAATTTCCGCGTGGGCTGGCGTTGCGTCTTGACTGACTCATCATCGTCGCCAGGAATTTGGGTCACGGCTCCGGGCAGTGGAATCTCGTATGGTTCAACCGAGACCAGATAAGATCCGTCGGGTACACCGTCCAGTGTCCACTGGCCCTGGCTGTCGGTTTCGATCTGTCGCGAACCATGCAGGAACCAATCTGACTGATCCTTACTGCGGATGGTCAGAGATGCGCCAGGCAAGACGCGGCCGTCCAACTTGGCTACGACTGATCCACTAAGTGCATGGGGCGTCGCGTCCGGTAAGGCAATGTCCAGGTTGTTTAATTCTGAACCCTCTTCCACTTGCACGGCGATCGCGTCGGCCAGCCGGATGGTGCCGCCGTAATAGGAGACTATCAGCGCGTCACTCTTAAAAAACTCACTAAAGGCGTCGGAGCGATATCGTCCGGACTTATCCAGAGCCGTGTTGGTTTCGGCCGCGCTGATGATGTATTCGCCCGGGGGTAAGCCAGCAATCCGGTACCGGCCCCGATCGTCGGTATGGAGCGAAAGTAGCGCCGCGGGATTCGCGCCAACGAGCACGCGTTCAGAGCGCGGGCCTTTACGCCGGAGCACGCCGACTTCAGCGTTAACCGCTGGATCACCGTCATGATAAGTAACTTTGCCGGAGAGGGCCCCACCGCGATGAGCGCGGATCGTGACTTCGACATTCGTGCTGCCATCCACGACAATTTCAGTGCAGTAGGCCTTGATGTCTTTGACGTTCCAACTTTCGGGTGGACCCTTGTCGCTGAGCTTCATGAAACTAATCGGCGTAATGATTCCCGGCGAATCGACCAGCGCAAAATAGACACCCGCCGGCACTTCGGCGATGACAAACCTGCCGTCGCCATCCGTGGCGGACGAGAGTCTGCCCCGCTCAGGCAGTTGGATCAGACTAACGGGAGAGCGCCTCACCGGGCGATTGGTATCGTCATAGATCACCCGGCCCTTAACTGTCGACTTTGGAGCCGGCGACTCTGTTGGAGAGCTGGCTGGCTGTGGATTATTTTGGCCGGAGGCAGTAAGGGTCAGCGTCGCAGTGAGTGAAATAAGCGCGGTCAGCGCTTTGATTACGGTTCGGAACTGGGGGAGAAGGGTCATGGTCTACCGCATCAAGTCACCTGAGAATCTCACTTAGCCGCCGGCACGGGCTTCCCGCCGTTGTCGAAGCTCTTGATGGTGCCGGTCTGGTCCATCCAGTACGAAAGCTTGCCAGTGTGAGCGTAACGCGTGGGTTCGGCTCCAGCCAGATAAGTCCTGCCATCTTTTCCCACCGTGACGCGGAAGTTATAACCGAGATCTTTCGGATCACCCGCGGCTTTCGGAACCAGGCCGGCGTTTATTAGTGTGGACAGGTCTCCGAATCCATCGTGCTGTTGACTGTAAACGATCTGCACGGCAATGACGCGCTTCAGCAACTCTTCGATGTCGCTGTGATGTTGCGTGATCAGCGCATCCAGAAAGAACCTGCGCCCTGCCTTCTTGACGATTGCCTGGTTGGCTTCATCGCCGATGATCCAGGCGCCGCCTGATTTGATTAACGTAACCGGTTGGGAAATGTTCTGCGGCGTACTCTCGCTGACGGGTACCTTGACGAAAACAGTGGCGCTGTCGCCGCTGATCGTTTCACCCGCGACTTCTACCTGGTCGGGAATCGCGGCGGCCTTTTCTTCAAAGTCCGGCCGCAAATCTTCCATCTCTTCCGCGTTCAAGCCTTCGACAGCCGGCTTGTAGATCGTCAACGCCCACGCTTCCTTAAAATGATGGTCGTGCATGGCTTTGTAGAATTCGCGCACGGTGTCTGAGGGCGTGCGCGGTGTCTGGGCCACTGCCGCAGAGAGGGCCCCAGACAAGAGCAGCGCCACCGTTAACAAAGCCGAACGACTACTAAACCTGAATTGAGACATGGACTGTCAATCCTCTTGGACGAAAGATGAGGCGCGCTCCTAGGGTTGATTGCAAGCGCGCCTCGAACTTCATAAAACTTCGGATTCAAAGTCAGCGAAAAACGTTGACCGGCCAGTTAACTTAACCAGCGTTGCCGGCGTTCTTCGAGCGAAGAATAACTTCGCGCCCTACCAAATAAAGCAGCAGCATGATGATGATAAACGGAATCATCGATAGCATGTCTGAGTTCCCGCCGGCGAACAACGGGTTCTTGGCAGTCGCCCAGTCCTCGACGGCTTTGTTGAAGTTCGCCAATCCCTGCTTGGGTACGCCTTGCAGGATCGCGATCACGATCGCCGCCAGCGCGCCGCCGGCAATATAACCCGAGGCCATCAACACGCCGGGACTCTTGTCCGTTTCAGCCACCAGTTGATCCTCGGTAAGATTTTTGTGCTTCAGTTTGTTCCGCAGGTATTTATCGACACCCCAACGGATCATGCCGCCGATAAAGATTGGGCTCGAAGACGACAGCGGTAGATAGACACCGACCGCGAAAGCGAGCGAAGGAATGCCGCTCATCTCGAGCACGATTGCGATCATGACACCCAGCAACACCAGACCCCACGGCAACTGACGATTCAGGATGCCTTTGATGATGTAAGACATCAGCGTCGCTTTGGGTGCGTCATACTTCGTCACCTGCGATCCGTCCGGCCTCGTCTTATGGATGCCGTTGATGCCCGGATCGGCGAGATAGACCGGCGCACCCTGATCGTTAACCAGGTAACGCCCGGCCGGGCCGCCTGCGGTATCCGTTTTGTGGAAGGGCCGGTAGAGACCCGGGTCTGAATTGGCCTGTGGGCCTTTGAGTTTTTCCGGTTGACCAGCCTGAGCCGGATCGACTTTGAGTGTGGCCGGAAAATTCTCTGAAACTTTGTAAACGACCTTACCACTGCCATCAACCAGATACTCGCCAGGATCCAATCCGGCAACCGTTGGCGCGGCGGCGTCATTCTTCAGGAATCGATAATCGCCGGGCGCAGACGGCTTAATTGGATCGATAAAAGCTGGTAACGAACCGGCCTTGCTGGAATCCACCATGACGCTTTTCGTCGCGGCTTCAAAACTGATTCGCGGCACATAAACAGTGGACGAATCATTCAGCACTAAGAGAATAGGTCCCAGAATAAGCGCCGAGGCAAAGGCGCCGATCAGAATCGCGATCTGCTGATACTTTGGGGTCGCGCCCACCAGGAATCCAGTTTTCAGATCCTGTGAAGTAGTGCCGCCATTCGAAGAGGCGATACAAACAATGCCGCCGATCGAAAGCGCAGTGATGTAGTAGGGTTCGCCGGTCCAGCCAATCACCAGGAATATCAAGCAGGTCAGCAACAGCGTAGCGACAGTCATTCCTGAAATCGGATTTGAAGAGGACCCAATCTCTCCAGTAAGGCGCGACGAAACAGTTACGAACAGGAAGCCAAAGGCCACGATCAGAATTGCCCCGACAATGTTCCAGCGCAGATTCAACTGCGGAAAGATCATAATCAAGCCAAGCAACGCAAGAATTCCGCCGATCACAAACTTCATCGACAAATCCTGATCTGTTCGGGGCACCCTGGCCGCCGCCGCTTGACCTCCACGCAAATCAGCCAGACCACCTTTAAGTCCATGCCAGATTGTCGGCAACGATCGAAACAAACTGATGATTCCGCCGGCCGCCACCGCCCCGGCGCCGATGTAAAGAATGTAAGCGCCGCGAATCTGGGAGGGACCCATCTCGCTAATGGGAACAGTTCCCGGGGCCAGAGCCGTGGTCATGCCCGAGCCAAAAAACTTAATGGCGGGGATCAGGACCAGGTAAGCCAGCACGCCACCAGCGCACATAATCGACGCGATGCGCGGGCCAATAATGTAACCAACGCCCAACAGGGCTGGTGAAATCTCAGCCGAAATGGAACCCGCCTTGAAGGGTGCGCCGAAGACCTTTTCAGGAACTTCCCTCCAGCCTTTGAATCCTGTCATCAGGACCTGATAGAGGAAACCAACTCCCAATCCGGCGAAGATCGTCTTCGCTCCCATGCCCTCGCCTTCTTCCACGGCTCCAGCGTGCTGTGACGATCCCGCGGCTGCGGCTTGTCGCGATTCTGCGGACGCACCGGCCTTCAAAACTTCCGCGCAAGCGGTGCCTTCCGGATATTTCAAGTAGCCATGCTGGGCGACGATGAGCGCGCGGCGCAGCGGAATCATCATCAGGATGCCGAGCAACCCGCCGAGCAACGCTACCAGCATTACGCGTGTGACCTCGAGATCCAGCCCCAGGATCATGATCGCCGGCATCGTTACGCCGACGCCGAAAGCGATCGACTCTCCCGCCGAGCCCGCCGTCTGCACGATATTGTTTTCGAGAATCGTCGCGTCGCGCAGGCCTAACTTCGAAAGCAGCCGGAACAAAGTGATCGAAATCACGGCCACCGGAATCGACGCGCTGACTGTCAGTCCTACTTTCAAGACGAGATAAAGCGAGGAGGCGCCAAAGACCATGCCGAGCAACGTGCCCATGATTATCGGCAGCACGGTAAGTTCGCGCAGGTGAACGCCTGATGGTATGTATGGTCGGAAGTGCTCGAGATACGGATTGTCCGGTTTGAATTCTGCCGCGGCTGCGGTCCCAACAGAGTCTACGCGTTCGCTCGACATCAGTTACTGACCTCCGACTAGTTTGGCAAAACGGGGAGAATGCGGGGATAGCCGTACTTTACACGCGGCCACTGTACGAGGGCAAGCAGGAGCAGGGAGCCGGGGCAGTAGCCCGACCGTGAGGGAGGGCGTAAAAGAAAAAGCAGAGGCCGGTCTGTTCCAGCCTCTGCTTCGTCGCTCGTTGATCTTGAACTTGCGCCCTCCCTCACGGTCGGGCTACTCTGCCCCGGCGCTATTGCTTACCGCCCGCAGCCTTACTGGTAACCGCGGCCGGCTTGGGCGCATTGTAAACTTCGCGCGCCTTCACAACGTAAGCTTTTTCGTCGTACTGGCCATCGCCATCGACATCGACCTTGACGACGATCTTGTGCGACTTGCCATCGGCCACATCGTCAGGCTTGAATCCCAGACTGTACTGGCTCCGCAGCATGGCGTTGATATTGCTCAGCACGTTGGGCAGCTCGCCTTCGAAGGTTACCGGAAAGAAGGCGCCACCGCTTTCATTTGCGAAGGTTTTCATGGTGTTATCGGCTTGAAGGAAGCTCATCCGGTCGATGGGAATACCACCGAGGCTTGCACCGCGGCCAGGATCCATGTTGTCGCCGTACTTCTTCACAAACATTTGTCCGGTGCCCACGATGTAAATCGGAATACCGGCATTCTGCACAATCTTGCGAGCCTGGTCCATGTTGATCTTGCTGAATGTATCGAGCCCGGAAGCGACTAATAATACCGCCTTACGACGCGCGCCCGACACCGCCACCATGCCGGCATATTCAGACTTCTCCTCTTTGGAATCTTCAAGTACTACTGAGTCAGCGCGCCCACCGACCAGCGCCAACTTAAGCGCATCGAAAAGATTGCTGTCCCTGAATGCCGGAGTATTGCGCAGTAATAAACTGATTACCTGCTGAATTCGCTGTGGGCTGTTGGTGAAGTCAGTCAATGGGGTCGGCCGCAAATCATAAGCAATGACCGAGACGTAATCCTGAGGAGTAATGAACTGCGACAGAAACATCGCCGTGGGCCGAATGACTTCATTCTGTCCGGCCTCCATCCCACCACTTCCGTAATAACCCAAGAGCTCCGACGTCTTGCTGTATTCGACCACGAGCGTCATCGTGATGGGAGCCTCCGGCGTCGCAAAGTTCGTGATGTCCTTCTTAACTCCATCCACAAAGATCGCGAAGTTCCCCTGCTTGAGATTCAGTTGCGGCTGGCCTGTCTTCTTGTTGTAAACGACGGCATCGACATTGACGAGGTTGGTAGTAACGCTGAGCTTCTCGGCGTCCTGGGGCTTGCCCATGATGTCCGGCGGCACCGGCTGTTGCTTCTGCTCGTCAGTCTTCTGTTCACCCTCAGCCGGACGTTTGTTCTTCTTTTGATCGGATGACGGCGGCGTTCGGCGCGACTGCGCCAGCAGGGAAACGCCGGGGACAACGCCGAACGAAAACGCGATACCGACGATCAGAATTCGCCGGCAAAGACTAATGCTTTTCATAATGACGATCCTTTACTGCAGTTAAGAAGTTCAAGCTTTAGCTTGTTCACCGATGCGGGCAACCCGAAGGTTGAACTCCTAACCTTCTTTCCGACTGAGGCGGGTCGACTTCAGCTGGTAGCGACTATATGGCGCTCGCGGAAGCGCGGTCAAGCTGTGCGATGACGGCCCTCACGTGTGATGCGAGGGGCTGAGGGGGAGTTTCCCCGCTGATTTGGAGACACGTATGCTGAATGTCAGGTTGGTTCGATAAGATGTAGTTGATTTAAGAGCTGCATCCAGGAGCAACGACGATGACGATTCAGCGGACCAGATTTATTCCCCGCGATTACGACGTGTTTGCGGGGCTCG
>JBBQWP010000029.1:0-67738 GCA_038210455.1 Pyrinomonadales bacterium
CTACCTTGCCAAACGCGAGCAGCTTGTGCTATCAATTCATCTCGTCGATTCGCGTCACGAACCCTCGAAACAGGACTTGCAGCTTCACGAGTGGCTCAAGCACAATCAGAAGCCACACTTGATCGTCGCAACGAAATCCGACAAGCTTTCAAATAATGAATTGCGCAAGAACATCGTTCGCGCTGAGCGCGCGTTCAACTCCGGCCGGGTAGTAGTTTACTCGGCGACGGAAAAGCGTGGGCGAGAAGACGTTTGGAGAGCAATAGAAAAGTCACTAAAAAGTTAGCGGAGCTGGGGGCTTCTCAGCAAGTTCGTCCTTGCGATTTTCCAGCTTTCGTTTAGAATTAGAAATCCAAATCGAAAGCAGAGACGAAAGAGAAAATCCAGGTAGTTCGTCCGACCTTGGCTGAACCCTGAAATCTAACCTGAGACCACGCAATCCCTGTCAACCGGCGTCCAAATCGAGCGACTCGTCATTTTGATGGATTCCGACCTCTGACGGTAAGGTTGTTAGGAATTCAGTTATCGCGGCGGGGGCCCCCACACGAGCTACCCAAAGAGGCCGCGAGGAAACTTTCCCTTTTAACCGGCATAGTTGAAATCAATTGACAGGATAGGAAAACCCAGAACAGAGGCTCGGCGAAATATTGCCGTGCACGAAAGAGTTAATATGGCAAACAAAAGACGCACGAACAATGACGGCGGTAGCGATAACGGCGGCGGCGATAACGGCGGCGGCGTGGCCACGGCTGAAGCCCCGGAAGAGATCGCCGCCAACCATGACGGCAGCCAGGCTGTGTTCAATCTGTCCGAGCTAAAAGAGATGTCAATCTCCGCGCTCACCCAGGTTGCCAAAGGCATGGATGTACCAGGCGCTACCGGAATGCGTAAGCAGGAACTGATATTTAAGGTGCTCGCCGCGCAGACCGAGAAAAGCGGGCTCATCTTTTCCGAGGGCGTCCTGGAAACCCTGCCGGACGGCTTTGGATTTCTGCGGGCGCCGGAATACAACTACCTGCCCGGCCCGGATGACATCTATGTTTCGCCATCGCAGATTCGCAAGTTCGACCTGCGCACCGGCGACACCATCAGCGGCCAGATTCGTCCGCCGAAAGAGGGCGAGCGCTATTTCGCCCTGATCAAGGTTGAGGCCATCAATTTCGAATCCCCGGATCAGGCCCGCGAAAAGGTTTTCTTTGACAACCTGACTCCGCTTTATCCGGACGAGATGCTGAAGATGGAAATCGGCCCCGAGAATCTCTCAGCGCGCGTCATCGACCTCGTCACGCCGCTGGGCAAGGGCCAGCGCGCCTTGATCGTCTCGCCGCCGCGCACGGGCAAAACCATGCTGCTGCAGGCCATCGCTAATTCAATCACGCAAAATCACCCGGAAGTAACCTTGATCGTGCTGCTCATTGACGAGCGGCCTGAAGAAGTCACCGACATGCAGCGTTCAGTGCAGGGCGAAGTGATCTCTTCAACTTTTGATGAGCCACCGACGCGCCACGTTCAGGTGGCTGATATGGTGATCGAAAAGGCTAAGCGCCTGGTCGAACATAAACGTGACGTCGTTATTCTGCTGGACTCGATTACCCGTCTGGCGCGGGCGCATAACGCGGTCGTTCCTCCCAGCGGCAAGATTCTTTCCGGCGGTATTGACTCCAATGCTTTGCAGCGCCCCAAGCGTTTCTTTGGCGCCGCGCGAAACATCGAGGAAGGTGGCTCGTTGACGATTATCGCGACTGCGCTGATTGACACTGGGTCGCGCATGGACGATGTGATCTTCGAAGAGTTCAAGGGCACCGGCAACTCTGAAATCCATCTCGACCGCCGGCTCAGCGACAAGCGACTCTTCCCAGCTATCGACTTGCAGAGATCGGGAACACGCAAGGAAGAGCTGCTGATTAGTAAGGAAGACCTCAGCCGTGTCTGGGTCATGCGTCGCGTGCTGAATCCGCTTTCGCCTACTGAGCAGATGGAAGTCGTGCTCGAAAGACTTGAAAAGACAAAGTCGAACGCTGAGTTCCTGGCATCAATGCAGACCTAGAACGTGAGCATGAAATCGGCCGATCAAAACGATCACAACACGAAAAAGGCGATGAAGATCGTTGGGGGCCGGAACCTGCCGCCATTTTGGGAAAGGTTTAATCGCCTGCAAAGAACCACCAATCTTCTCTTCGGTCGAAGTGTCAGTCCGAAGGGCGTTTTCCGTTTCAAGAGCTTTGAGGAGTTTGAGGAATGGAAGCAACAGTACCGCCTCCGAGAAACCCCCAAGACGACGACCTAGTGCGACTCTGCGCAGCTCTCAATTCTGAAGCCGCTCGCTATCTTGTCGTGGGCGGAATGGCCATGAACCAACACGGCATGCTAAGGGCAACGGCGGATATCGATCTGCTGCTGGAGGCTTCGCGCGAGAATCAGGAAAGGGTGTTGAGGGCACTGGAGATCTTACCTGATAAAGCGGTGCGTGAAGTGCAGGAAAATGATCTCGATGAATATATTGTGGTTCGCGTTGCCGACGAGATCGTCGTTGACCTCATGCTGGCGGCCTGCGGCGTAACATACGATGACGCAGCTGATGAAATTGAATTGCGAGAAATTCAGGGAGTAGCGATCCCTTTTGCGTCTGCGAAACTCCTCCTGCGAACTAAGCAAACTTAGCGTGAGCGAGACATACCAGATAGAGTCTTTCTGGAAGATAAGCTACGAAGGGAAGCAAAGTAGTAAAGCCTCCGCCTTTGCTTCGGGAATCCAAATCAGTGCGCGTTGCCATCCTTTCATCCGAAGCAGTTCCCTTTGCCAAGACCGGCGGCCTGGCCGATGTAGCGGGAGCGCTGACCAAAGCTCTGCACACCGAGGGCGCTGATTCCTTTCTCATCACGCCACTCTACGATCAGGTTGATCGCGGCCTTCTCGACGGCACCTTCATCGACGATCTCGAAGTTGAGTGGCGCGGGAAACGTCCAGTCGTCCGTGTCTGGCAAAGCGCATCACTAAACGCGCCCACGTATTTGATCGACGCTCCTTTCTATTTCGATCGCGGCAAGATCTACGGCGAAGTAAATGATTTCGAGAGGTTCGCTTTTTTTTGTCGCGCCGCGATTGCCCTGCTCCGCCGGCTGGGTGAGGCGCCGGACATAGTGCATTGCAACGATTGGCCCTGCGGTTTTGCGGCCGTCGAAATGCGGGCGCGCCGGCAACAGGAAGAGTTTTTCGCGAACACGCGCATTCTTTTTTCGATTCATAACCTCGCGTATCACGGAGCGTTCAACCCCTCAGACCTTTGGTGGCTTGGGTTTTCTGAGTACAGCGAAGCTTTCATGATGAAGGGCGCGGCCTCAGCTCTGAAGGCGGGGATCATCGCCGCTGACGCCCTTTCGACTGTCAGTCCGAGTTATGCTCGCGAGATTCAGACGCCCGAGCAGGGTTATGGCCTTGATTGGCTGCTGCGGGCGCGCAGCGATCGGCTGGTTGGAATCACCAACGGCGTCGATTATGACGTTTGGAATCCCGAAACTGATCCTGACATTGCTGCTCACTTTTCAGCCAAGGATTTGACGGGCAAGCGAGAATGCAAACTTGATCTGCTCCGCCGTTTTGATCTTCCCGAAGAGCCCGCGCGCCCCATCATCGCGATCATCTCTCGCCTGGTCAGTCAAAAAGGTTACGACATAATCCGACAGGCAGCGTCCAGCATCATGGAAACGGGTGCATGCTTTATTGCGCTGGGCGCGGGGGCCAGTGAGTATGAAGACTTTTTACAGAGCTGGCATGACGCGGCGCCGCATCGGGTCGGCATTTATAAGGGATATGCAGGCGAGCCCCTGGCCCATCAGATCGAAGCCGGGGCCGACATTTTCATCATGCCTTCACTGTATGAGCCGTGTGGACTCAACCAAATGTACAGCATGCGTTATGGCACGGTGCCGGTAGTCCGCGCGACTGGCGGATTGGACGATACGGTTGAAAACTATGATGTGACCGCAAATAAAGGCAATGGTTTCAAGTTTGGACCCTATTCGAGCTCCGCTATGCTTGAAAAAATACGCGAAGCGATTTACTTTTATACTCAAGCTGATATTTGGGCAAAGATACAACGTAACGGAATGAACACGGATAACTCATGGTCGGCCGCCGCGAACAAGTATCTCGAGCTGTACCGTGAAATGGCCGGCGACGAGTCGACCCAAATACAGTCATAGCGTTAGACGGCATAAAATCGTAGACACCTAAGGAGTTCAAATTAAATGAGCGAGCATGTGAAAGAAACGAGTGATGGGACCTTTGAAGCTGACGTACTGAAATCGGATCGGCCGGTTTTGGTAGACTTTTGGGCAGCGTGGTGCGCGCCGTGCCGCATGCTTGCGCCCACCGTCGAGGCGGTCGCTGAAAAATACGCGAGCAATGCAACGGTAGTTAAGCTTAACGTGGATGACAATCCATCGGTATCGCAACGCTTCGGCATTAAAGGCATTCCGACTCTGATTCTTTTCAAGAATGGCCGGGAAGAAGAGCGCGTTGTCGGCGCGACCTCTGAACAGGCAATCTCGCGTATGCTGGATAAGCATGTCGCGGCTACTACCGCGGCGTAATTCAGTAATTAACCAGGCGCGGTTGCGGTGTTATCGACACAGCCGCGCCTGTTTTGTGTCCGGACAAAAGACATTGGCAAGGATCTTCGCTTGGCTACCTGACTTTTGGTGTTCTGGAATCCCGGATTATGGTTATCGCAGTCATAGGCGCCCAGTGGGGCGATGAAGGCAAGGGAAAGATTGTCGATCTACTCGCTGAGCGGTTCGACGTCGTGGCGCGCTATCAGGGCGGCCACAACGCCGGCCACTCAGTTCAGATCGGGGACCGGTCGTTTGTGCTGCACCTCCTGCCGTCGGGAATCGTGCATCAAGGCAAGACCTGCGTGCTCGGCAATGGGATGGTGATCGACCCGAAAGCCTTTTTCGAAGAGGCTGATCGGCTCATGGCTCAGGGTGTCTCAGTCACTCCTGAACGCGTGAAAGTCAGTTCGCGCGCCCATCTCATTCTTCCCTATCACCGCGCCCTGGATCACACCAGCGAAGAACGGCTGGGCAACGAAAAAGTCGGCACCACACTGCGCGGTATCGGTCCGGCCTATGAAGACAAAGCCGGACGCCGGGGCATTCGCGTCGCCGATGCGTTGGTTTCCGAAGTACTGCGATCACGCATTGAGCGAAATCTCGCCGACGCCAATCGCATCATTGTCGCGTATGGTGGCCAGCCGCTGGACGCGGGTTCAATCTTTGACGAGACCTCTGCGATGGTTGAACGCCTGGCGCCATTCCTTTGCGACACGAGTCATTTTCTTAACCAGGCTGCTGCTCGTGGTGAATCAATTCTGCTGGAGGGAGCCCAGGCCACTTTGCTCGATGTGGATCACGGTACGTATCCCTTCGTGACCTCTTCAAGCACGGTCATTGGAGGCGCTTTGGTAGGCACAGGCCTCGCGCCCCAACATTTGACCGGTGTGCTGGGAATTGTGCGCACCTATACCACCCGTGTCGGCGAAGGACCATTTCCCACAGAGATGCTGGACGGTGAAGCTGAGATGGGGCAGCTGATTCGCGAGCGGGGTCGAGAGTATGGCGCCTCTACCGGCCGTCCGCGCCGCTGTGGTTGGTTTGACGCATTCGCCACCCGTTACGCGGCAGAGATCAATGGCTTTACTTCAGTAGCCCTGACCAAACTGGATGTCCTGGACGCGCTGGACGAGATCAAAGTATGCGTAAGCTACGAACTGGATGGCCACCGATGTGATTCCCTGCCCGCGGTCTCGCAGGATATGCGACGCGTCGTTCCCATTTTTGAGACGCTTCCCGGCTGGAAGAGTTCCACACTTGGTATGACGGAACTCAGCGCACTCCCGACAAACGCGCGCAGCTATATCGATTTCCTTTCCGAGAAAATTGGAGTTGAGATAGGTCTGGTATCGACGGGGCCCGAACGATCGCAAACGATCGTGATCCGGAATTCAACTCTCGGCGGTTGGTTCCAGCACGCAGAAGTCTAACGTTGCTTTGGACATTCGACTGAGCGTTCTGTAGAATTCACCAACAATTCTCGTAGTGGTTGAGAAAGTAATTTGTGGGCCGATAGCTCAGTCGGTAGAGCAACTGGCTTTTAACCAGTGGGTCGCAGGTTCGAGTCCTGCTCGGCTCACCACTTTTGCTAAGGAAATTATGCAAGCTGGGCGGCGCTTGGGGCCGCTCAATTTGTTAATTCCCTCTAACTCGCCTTTTAACGTTCGGCCAGTTGGCGGTTTTCTCCCTGAAAAGCAGCCTTTGGCGCTACGCCAGAGGCTTCCTGTTGATTCGAGTGAATGAAGGTTACCTGATTAGCGGAAATGGTAACAACGCTTGATCTGCCTTCGCTGAAATCAGTATCCGAATTAGCGGCATCCCGCCCGCGAGCCGAAACCGATCGCCGCGAATGGCTGACTCGGTTGTCTTTCGGATGCCGGCCGGCTTCTATAGCAAGGGAAACAAACTCTTCTCGACCAAGAGACATATCGTATGCTCAATAGCCAACAACACCTCTTGCACGTGCTGAGTGTCTCTACTGGGAACCACTACCGCCTGGTCCACCAGTGTTATTAATTCGCCTCCTTCACCGAGCAATCCAATCGTCGTTACACCTCGCTCACGCGAGGCAGCGACTGATCTGATGATGTTCATTGAGTTTCCGCTGGTGCTAATGCCTATCAAGATGTCACCGGCCTGCCCAAGCGCCAGCACCTGTCGCTCGAACACACCCTCGTATCCATTGTCATTCGCGTAAGCTGTCAGAAAGGATGTGTCCGTCGTCAAGGCAATCGCGGGCAAGCCTGGTCGCTCATGATCTTTGCTCAATCTGTTGACAAATTCCGCCGCCACGTGCTGAGCATCAGCAGCGCTGCCGCCGTTTCCGCAAATCAGCACTTTGTTCCCCGCGCGAAAACATCTCACGATCAAATTTGCGGCATCACGAATTGAATCTAGGCATGTTTCAGCAGTTCGCCTGGTGGTTTCCGCACTTTCGACTATGTGCTCGTAGGCGAAAGCTCGCAATCGTTCAAGGCTATCGGGCGCTGCTTTTAAGTCTATGATCGTTCCGTCTCCGATCGCATCAATTAACCTGGAAGCGCTCCAGGCGCAAAATCAAGTTTTTGGGAGACTAGATCGTTCCCCAGCGTGCTTTTCCGGTCGGCGCCATCCCAACAGTTTCGTGAGTCATGCTTTCTTGATGCGCCAAGGCCAGGTCGTGGTCTACCATCAAGCGCACCAGTTGCTTGAAGTTTACTTTCGGTTCCCATCCAATGATGCGGCGCGCTTTGCTCGCGTCACCTAATAAAATATCAACTTCCGCCGGACGAAGATACCGAAGATCCGTTTCGACATATTCCTGCCAATCAAGGTCAAGATAACTAAGAGCTTCGACTAAGAACTCTCTGACCGAATGAGTAACTCCCGTCGCAATTACATAGTCATCAGCCTGGTCCGCCTGAAGCATCAACCACATCACCTCGACGTAGTCTTTCGCGTACCCCCAGTCGCGCTGCGCATCGAGGTTACCCAGATAGAGTTTGGCCTGTAAGCCAAGCTTAATGCGCGCGGCCGCCCGGGTGATCTTTCGAGAAACAAAAGTTTCTCCACGCGGCGCGCTCTCGTGATTGAAAGAATGCCGTGGCAGGCAAACCTGTCATACGATTAGCGATAGTTAACGGTGATGTAATAGGCGCGCATGCTTTTGCACACCCGTATGGTGAGCGCCGATAAAACGCCGTGTTCTCCGTTTGCGGAGTCTCCTGTACTTTGCCAAAAAGTCCGGACAAAGACGCCTGATAAAATTTCGGCCGGATGCCAGTCTCCCGAATGGCCTCGAGCAGCCGCACAGTGCCAAGACCAGATACCTCGCCTGTGTATTCGGGAATATCGAAGCTAACGCGCACGTGGGACTGCGCGCCGAGATTATAAATCTCATCAGGCTCCAGTGCGTCGAAGTATCCTGTTGAGCGAACTCGAGTCATTCAGATCGCCGTACAGCAGACGCAAGCGCGTCCCTTTCTGGTGCGGGTCCTGATAGAGACGATCGATGCGCTCAGTATTGAAGGACGAAGACCGGCGCACAATGCTGAAAACTTCGTGACCCTTATCCAGCAGCAGTTCGGTCAAGTATGAGCCCGTCCTGACCAGTGATTCCGGTGCTTAACGCGCGTTTGGGCATCTTAGAAAGTGATGGTATTCGATCGGGAGCTGAACGGATATCGGTGGGATCTCTCTCAACCCGACTACCTTAACTAAAGAATAAGTTTTGAGCAAACGCGAAGCTGGGACACCGGACAGCGCCCGAGCGACACGAGTAGGAATACTCACTCCGTCAATGCACACCTACCTGATGTCAAGGGTGGTGCAGCCGCTTTAACAAAAAGCAACTGTACCGATTCCCCACCTATTAAGCCACGCTCGTACTATCCCCTACTTGAACGCCTCGATCTTTTCCTTTCGCGTCGTCGAGCCCTAGCAACCAGTTGACGTTCAGACACTGGTCCGGCTTTTTCATCTTCATCTGATACTGTTCTTAGTGGGTCACGGCGACTTCCGGTGAAACTTTTCTTCTTCAAGAATTTGCAACAAATACTCAGAGTACCCTGTCTTACCCAACCCCCTCGTCAGTCTCAGCAATTGTTCGCGATCGATAAATCCCTGGCGGAAGGCGATCTCCTCAGGGCAGGATATCATTAGCCCTTGTCGTTCTTCGACCGTTTGAACAAAGTTCGACGCTTGCAGCAACGATTGGTGTGTGCCGGCATCCAGCCATGCGATGCCGCGCCCGATTAGGTCCACTTTGAGTTGGCCACTAGCGAGATAGAGCCGATTAAGATCCGTTATCTCCAACTCCCCTCGCGCTGACGGTTTTAGACTTGCAGCAAAGTCGACAACCTGACCGTCGTAAAAGTACAAGCCGGGAACTGCGTAGTTGGAACGTGGGTTGGAAGGTTTCTCTTCAATGCTCAAGGCCCGTCCCTCTTCGTCAAATTGTATGACTCCGTAACGTGAAGGATCCCGAACTGAATAGGCGAATACTAAGGCCCCTTCCTTGAGCTGCGCGGCTGCAACCAACTGATCCGACAAGCCATTTCCGAAAAAAATATTGTCCCCAAGGATCAGACAGACAGGCTCGCCTCCTATGAAGTCAGGGTCAATCAGGAATGCCTCAGCAAGGCCGCGTGGTTCACTCTGTTCGGCATAAGCGAAGCTCATTCCCCACTTGGAACCATCGCCCAGCAACCGCTGAAACGCCAACCGGTCGTCGGGCATGGTAATGATCAAGACGTCTCGAATGCCCGCCAGCATTAACATTGATAACGGGTAATAGATCATTGGTTTATCGTACACCGGCAGGAGTTGTTTGCTGATTCCAGTAGTCAGCGGAAACAGACGCGATCCGCGTCCTCCTGCCAGAATGATACCCTTCATTGTGTAGCCTCTCTTTTTTACTACGAAGACTAATTGGAAAATCCGGATCAGCCCCTAAGAAATCTTCATGCGCGTCATACTGGCCGATTCAAAAGTGAGTAGGCTCTTTGCCACACCTCGCGGGCCGTTCTCTTCATGACCCACAAAGTCCGGCTCCGCTTCACACCCTACTGCGATCTTGTCTTTCAATTGACTCTTCGGCGTATCCAGCTGAACTCTACTCAGCAATCATTCGGCTGGATGGCGAGCGAGAAGGACTAACCGCCGGTTATGTACTGGGGGGCCATCGGTGAGTACAAACACAAAAAGACATGCCCCGCGAAGCCGCAAGGCATGTCTTCCTGATAATAGCTAACTAGTCGTCGAAAGACGATCTCAGAAGCTGGTGCAGACCTTGACCGGACTTGCGGTCTGACCCGCTAAGCAAGCCCTGGCCGCCGCGATTGCTGCGTTCGCTGCTGCCGCCGCTGCCGCTGCTGCTTTTGCATCATCTTTGGCACGGTTCGCCCGATTCCAAGCAAGTATTCCAAAGATTGTGCCGACGCCGCCGAGAATAACGCCCGCCCAATCGCCATTGTTAAAGCTGCTACCGCCTGCTGGAGCGGGGTCAGGAGCAGGACTAGAACCGCTAGTCGGAGTCCCGTCCGGGCCGATCACAGTGCCCTTCACACCTTCTACCGTCGTGACGGTCGCGTCTCCGGACGCAACGTTGACAGTAATGTTCTTGGTGTCGAAGGTCAGCGTCACACTCGAACTGGGAGCGATCATGACCGAACCCAACTTGTCCAAGTGCACAGTGGCCAGACTCGCCGCAGGAGTCGTCAGTTGCGCTCCCGACAGGATGTTTGTTCCGGTAATGGCTTCACCGCCATTTACCAAAATGGGTCTATTACTATTGGTAACGAGTTTTCCGAGCACTACCTTGGCGCTAGCGGATTCGTTAGCGTTCTTAGCGGAGGAAACAGCTCCATTCGCAAAAACAAAAACGTTCATAACAGCAAGGAGTACAACCAACGATAAGATTCTTGCAGGACGTGCACGAAATTGCATAATTTTGACCTTTCCTTCTTGGGACTCGAGGAGCCTATACAATCCCCAGTCTCTAACAACGTACTGTGGGGAAGCTGGGACTTTACTCTGAACTCATACGCGAAGTCAAGTGCTTTTTTGATAAATTCTTGGCTAAAAAAAGTGTTCGAAGGCCCGAACGTCCATGGCCCAGTCCTAAAAGTCCAGACTAGGAGTCCCGATACATCACAGATGCGCAAGAAAATCGCCGACCACCGCTTGCGGCGACCAATTTTGCCATTAGTTCTACCAGACTTACCGGTCCAAGCTGCTCGTGTAGAGCCTGGGGCGCTTCATGTTTTCACGAGGGAAAAACCGCCCAACCAGAGCTTGCCGAAGACTGGACATGGGCTTTGGTGACACGCCAGTCGCTGCAGCGCGATAATTACTGCCGAAGTGTTCGCGTCGGTGGAAAATTTCAACTTGTAAGTATACCATCCGCTTGTACCCGGCGAAAGAGGTTCTGATTGGCTCAGAACCTTCGCATTCTCACTCGTAGCGGTCATGGCCACAATAACTGGGGGGCCGCCACTTACGAGGTTTTCGGCCATTGACATAAAACTCAAGGAATATCGACTGTTTGGCTGAAGCAAGACAAGTTGGTGAATCAGCCGATTTCCCGGCGGACTATCGCCGCCAAAATCCAAACGAAGGCTTCTCGATCCCGGATACGGTTCAGTGGGATCAATCGAGGCCGTCAAATTCGGCACGACCGCCAACTGCCAGCCAAATCCCGGGTCATTCTGCATGATTGGCTCCAAGAAATTGCCGTTCAAGAAGTGGCCGACGCCATTTGGGCTACTGTCGTTGGTCAAATTATGGGTAACTGCCCAAGCCGAGTAAGCATCAGAAAACTGCTCGGCTGCGAGGAGTACAGCGATGGTTTGATGGATGATTGCGCGATCCTGACTGTCTTGAGGTTTTCCGGCCTCTTTTATTTGGCGGGCGGCATCCGCACCCTGACGCTGCTTTGCCAGAAAGCTCGCCAACTGAAGATGAGCCCGGGTACTCTCGAGATGGACTAGACGTTCCATGGTTTCGACATCGCCGTTGGCGGCGATCCAAGCGAGCTCCACCATTCCTCCAAAAAGAGTAGGGTTGCTTTTAGCCCCGAGACGTAACTCGGCAAAGGCCTCCTCATATCGTCCCTGCCTGAAGAATAGATTACCAAGCTGCCAACGCGGTTGGGCGGAAAAGGGGGCCAGTCGAATGGATTCCCTCAGAGCAGCAACGCTCCCTGTTTGATCCCCCAATCGGTCAAGTGTCACACCCAGATCGAGCCACTCGTAGTAATGATGGGGACGTAACCTGGTTGCCTGCTGGAGCTCAGCTACTGCATCGCCGAGTCGCTCCTGGTTTACCAGCGCCAGGGCACGAGTGTAATGTGCTTCCGGGTCTTTGGGAGTCAGGCTTACAGCCATATCCGCCGGCCCCAGCTTCGACTGAAAAATAGCGGTGGTTTGGAGAAGCCGCGAGACTCCTGCGGTCGCTGAATCCACGATTAGGCGGTAGCAGCAGAACAACCCCAGCAGCGCCAGAGAGACGCGAAGGACGACCCCAGGCCATCCCCTTTTTTCTTTCAGCCGTGAATCGACTATGTCGGCCATCGATCAGCCCTTCCGTCGAGCGACAACGATTCTACGCTACTGTCGGCAACTGCGATCACGACCAGCGTGGCAAAGACCACTGCGATGCCCGTAACCTGAAGCCCGAAGTCCACCAGGCTATGCGCACCAACACCTATGATGCCAGCCATGGCGCCGAGGCACGCCGCGCGTCGGTAAGCGTCGCGCGACCGCAAAGGGAATCTCGCGCGCCAGATTACCATCGCGATAAACCAACCAGCCAGTCCCACTGCAATCACGCCGCCATTGGCAGCCAAGTCAAGATAATCGTTATGGGCCTGCTCCAACTTGAGCCTGCCTGAACCTATCTGATATTCGGGGATGGCTAAAAAATAAGCACCAAAGCCAACGCCCGTCCAGGGGTTTAGCTTGATAAGCTCCCAACTGGAACGCCAGATCTCTTTCCGCGTCGTGCCGTCAATGGTACTTTGAGTCGAATCGTCGTTGTGCAGTTTTGAAGCCAGATTCTCGCCTCCCATCCAAAACACACCCGCGAAAAGCGTACCGACTATCAGCACAACAAACAGGACTCGAACCAACAGTGAGGCGCGGAGAAAGGTGAACCATCTATGCTGATTTCCACCTTCACGCGAAAGTCGGCGCGCTGAATACCAGTTCAGTGAAACGAACAGCAATAAAATGGACTGGATCGTGAGACTGACAATTCCTCCGCGCGAGTTCGACAAAACGAGAGCGGTCCAAACAGGTATGATAAACGCCAGATAGATTAGGACACGATTACGGTGCACTCCGCCCCCAAGTACCAGGCCGGTCAATAGCCCAAACGGCATCTCCATAAGGTATGCGAAAGGATTTGGGGAAAGGAACTGTCCGTACCCTAGTTGGTAAAAGAGAAATGGCAACACGAACCCCGCTGAAGAATCGGGGGTCTGCAGGAACTGGCGTAGAATTCCAAATAGCGCACTCGCCAACCCCAATCCGATGACCGCTCGTACGAGCCAATGAAGACGCTTTGGGGTCGACGTATGCAGCAACAACAGCCCAAGCAACAGAGTCAAAGCTAGCGCCTTTCGCGCTGTAAGATAAGTTTGGTACCGATCAATGCTGAGCGTATGCTGGGCAGTTAGCCGCTCGATTCCCGTCGGGAACCATGCCACGGGCCATTCGACAGTCTGTGCAAAGGCAAAGGCCGTTATTAATATCAGCGGTAGCAGTATGGAGAGTTGTCTTACTTGCCAGCTGCCACGGAAAAGAACTTCAAAAATCCAGATTGCGGTAAGCGCAAACACTGCGCATTCAAAGACTGCTTCCCACCACGCGTCTACCGATCCATAGGGAATCGCCGTTAGGACGATTAACCCCAGGAGACAACCGAAAACGATCCTATCCAGCAACATGGCAGACCGCTCGCGCAGATGGGTAAACCTACCTGCCGCACCCCGGCTAGAGTCGAATTCACGTGTTTTCTTGCGGATGAGTGTGGGCCCGTTCGCCAAGTAGTTGGGCATAAAATTTGAAGCTAGTCCTGTAGCGGCTCAATAAGCCGCTAGCCCGGCGACCAAAGCTTCGCCAGTTCCCTCTGACTCACCTTCAGGACCAAGAAGAGCCAAGCGAGCTCCCGGGATCAACTCATTCAAGAATCTTCGCAATCCACCTTCGTTCTCGTCCCTCATCAATTCAGTCAATCGTTCAAGTGCGGATCTGATGGCTTCGCTCTCAGGCGCTGTTATCTTGCTGACAAATATCTTCGGGTGTGACGTGGCGAGTTCCTCAGTTTCAAGCTGTAGTTCCTCGTAGAGTTTCTCGCCGGGTCGAATTCCTGTTTCAACAATCTTTATGTCGAGATGCGGCCTGAGTCCTGACAGCGAGATCAGGGTTTCTGCTAAATCGATGATCCGCACTGGCTCGCCCATGTGCAAGACGAACACCTCCCCGCCCTTTCCAATCGCGCTCGCCTGCAATACCAACTGGGCAGCTTCTGGAATGGTCATGAAGTAGCGCTGCATACGTTTATCAGTAATTGTTAGCGGCCCACCGTTGCGAATCTGTTCCTGGAAGATAGGGATTGCGGACCCATTCGACCCAATGACATTGCCAAAGCGCACGGCGACGACACGCGTCTCCCAGCGTCGGCCAAGATCCTGAACCACCAGCTCGGCAACCCGTTTTGAAGCACCCATAATCGACGTAGGCCTCACAGCCTTATCAGTAGATATTAGGACAAACGTCTCTGCCTTGAACTGGCCAGCTAACTCACCCAGCAGTCTGGTGTTGAGGACATTGTTTTTGATGGCTTCGCGCGAATTAGTTTCCATCAGCGGAACGTGCTTGTGAGCGGCAGCATGAATCACTACGTGCGGCTTGTAGGATTGGAAGATAGAGCGCATGCGTGGCTCGTCTCCAACATCAGCAATCAACGGCACAATTGAACCCGCAGAATCAAACTCTCGTAGCGCTCGGTCGATGGTAAAAAGAGCGCACTCAGCGCGTTCGACAAGCAATAACTTGGCAGGTGAGAACCGGATTACTTGTCTTGCCAATTCCGACCCTATGGAACCGCCGGCTCCGGTGACCATCACCGTCTTGTTGGCCAATTCTCGACTGATCGAATCTACATCCAGTCGAACTGGTTCCCGGCCAAGAAGATCTTCAATGTCCACATCACGAATGCGACTAATCCCAACCCTGCCAGCGAGTATGTCGTAGAGGCCGGGGATGATTCTGACTTTGATTGGAATCTCCTCGCAAATCTTCACGATGCGCTGGATGTCTTGACGCGATGCCTGGGCAATGGTGATGACAACGTGATCGATCTCGAGGGAACGAACCAGTCGGGGAATATCCTTGGTCGCGCCCAATACCTTGTGCCGTTGAACGACCGATCTACCCAGTTTCATCTTGTCGTCATCGATAAACCCCTTGATATCGAGGTCCAGATCGCCGCGACCAGCGATCTCCTTTGCGGCGAGGGCACCAGCCTGACCCGCGCCGATCAATAGCACCGGCCGTCTTCTTTGGGAATCATCACCGTTACCGTATTTCCTCACCTGACCGCGGCGCTTCTCGTATTCGTAAGCGACCCGACGCAAGGTGCGCAGCGCAAAAGTTCCGCCAAACGCCAGGACGGCGTCCATGAGGTTTATGGAAACCGGCACTCGCCAGGCCTGGTGTGAATCAGACAGCATCAGCCGCATGAGACCTACTACAGCCAGTGAGGTAAGAGCCGCATATATAAACGACTTAACATGGGCAATTCCAGTGTAGCGCCACATGAAGTTTCGCCCGCCAGCTAAAGTGAGGGCAACAAACTGAAGCAGCATCACGAACAACGTCTGCACAATCAAGTAATGCCGGCGGTCTGCGGGGATCTCGAAATCAAATCGCAGCAGATACGCGACAACAAGTGCGGTTAGAAAAACAGAAAGGTCGAGAACTGTTTGAGTTCCTGCGGAGAGCCAATGGCGCCTTAGACGTGCCAAAATCCGCGCCTGGTCTACTTTGGTACTTTCTTTCTTGAACACGGGTTGCGAGATCATAGCGAGGGCGCTTTCTGTTCTCGAGGCCTTAAGAACTCCGACTCCGGCTTACAGAACGTGTAACTCATAAGGCGTAACCGCTCAGGGATTGCAAATCTGGACAGACCTCCCAGCATTAACGATTTGCTTGAGCGGTCATTTCATTAAGGAGATTGGTCAGAGATTGTACTTCGTTGATGTGCCCAAGCCAAGTCCCCGGATCCGATTTGTGATCTTCCTCGGATAGTGATTATTGGCAGCCGGGATGCCATCCATGAAGGTAGGTACGTTCGTTAACTCAAGCGCCCAGAGTAATGTGATCGGAGAATTCCCAGCCAGCTCCAGTGCAAATCGGCGAGCAAGGGCAGGTCGATTTGACTCGCGTGTGCCGCACCGACGATGAAAAAAACTGCAGCAAGAATTGCGAAGGAACGGTCGGGCTCGATGAAAATGTTCGCGCACGGTATCCTCGAAGAATTGCTCTACTTCAGCGACGATTCGCGGAAGTCAGCGAACCGGACAACCCCAATGTATTCCTAATAGTTGCCAAGATTCCCGCTGTATCCAAACCATACTGAGCCCGCAGATAGTCTTGATCACCAACCTTTGAGGAGAAGGCATCATTCAACCCGATGCGCTTGAATTTCGCTGGGCGCTCCTCTGCTTCCATAAGTAATTCAGAGACAGCACCTCCCAGTCCCCCGACCACGCTGTGTTCCTCGAGGGTAAAAATGGCCGCTGTTTCTCTTGCCGCATCGAGCACAGCCACGGTATCCAGGGGCTTTATTGTGTGAACGCTAAGAACGCGAGCACTTATCCCACCCTCACGCAGAATGTCGGCAACGTGCAACGCATTCTGTAGTAGGCCGCCGGTGACAATGAGAGTGAGGTCACTGCCGTCGCGGACCCGAATTGATTTGCCCAATTGAAAGTCGATGTTGGGACTGTGTATGGTGGGCTCACCACCGCGCCCTAGCCGTAAATAGCAGGGGCCCCTATGGGCCACGATGGCACTGGTGGCCAGTCTTGCTTCGACTGGATCGTTCGGCGCAACCACCGCGATGTTTGGCAGTGCGCGCATGATTGCAATATCTTCGGTCGCATGATGCGTAACCCCAAGTGAACCGTAAGCCATGCCACTGCCGATAGAAACGATCTTTACATTAGCGTCGTGATAACACGCATCGTTGCGAATCTGTTCCAAACAACGAAGTACGGGGAAATTGGCAATCGAATAAGTGAAGACAATTTTGCCACTGAGAGCCATTCCCGCTGCAAGCCCGGTCATGTTCTGTTCAGCCACTCCAGCATTGACGAACTGCTTTGGCAATTCCTCCCTAAAGCGCGTGACCACACCGAATCCAAGATCGCCCACCACGAGCGTTATGCGCTCGTCAAGCCGCGCCAGTTCAAGCAAGGTCTCGATGAAGGCAGTTCTCATGCGTGCCCCTCCAGTTCAGCCAGGGCGTTAGCGAACTCCTCTCCTTGTGGCGTGCGATAATGCCAAAGGAGCTTGTCTTCCATGAAGCTGACTCCTTTGCCTTTTACAGTATGGGCGATAACACAGCTCGGGCGACCCTCCTCAAAGGGTACCAACGCAAGCGTCGACTGAATCTCATTCACATCGTGCCCGTCGATCTCACGAACACTCCAACCAAAGGCCCGCCACTTATCCGCAAATGGCTCGAGGTCCATCACCTCTTTCACTGTGCCCAGACTTTGAATCTTGTTGTAATCAACGATGGCGATTAAATTGTCCAGGTGGTGGTGTGGTGCAAACAGAATCGGTTCCCAGACCGAACCCTCATCACATTCGCCATCACTAAGCAGAGCCATAATTCTATAAGTCTCGCCATCGCGTTTTGCCGCCAACGCCATACCAGTCGCAACTGAAAGACCATGACCGAGTGATCCGGTAGAAACTTCAACCCCAGGGAGGTAATGATGTGTGACGTGGCCGGCCAGGCGTGAACCATTCTGGTAGAAGGTTTCCAACCACTCGAGCGGAAAGAAACCTCTTTCAGCCAGCACCGCATAAAGAGCGGCGGCCCCGTGACCCTTACTCAGAATGAAGCGGTCACGTTTGAGCCATTCGGGGTTTTGTGGATCGACCCGCAGGATACTGCCGTAGAGGACAGCCAACACTTCAGCCATCGAGAAGCACGTCCCAACGTGCGAACTCTTGGCTCGATTCACCATCATCAAAGTCTGATAGCGAATCCGGGCAGCAAGTTCATTAAGGAGCGCGCTATTCTCTGCTCCGTCATTTGATTTCATAAGTTACTCAAGAACGGCAAAGCTGATGTAAGGATCCCAATCGAGACGCTGAAGCTTTAATCTGTTAATACCAATAGATTCCAGTAGCGCAAGAGTCTCTCCGGGCCACATCGGGTTGTCTAGTTCATCGAAAGCGATCACCGCCCCCCTGGGCATCCGCGGTAAAAAAGATTCGATGGCCACCTTCGTCGGTTCATAAAGATCAAGATCCAAAAAGAGCAGACTCACCACTACCTGAGGCTGATCAACGATAAACTTGGGGATAGTTTGAGTCACATCACCTTTGATTAGATGGACCTTCGGAATGTGTCCCAGGAACCGATCACGATCGTACTCGGCAACCAGGGCCTGCAGTTCGTCGTACGAGTCCGCGCATAAAGCGCCCGGCGTGGGCGCGGCGACCGGATTGGAATCCTTGTCGCTGGAGCCGGGGAATCCGGCAAAGCTGTCGAAGCCATAGATTCGGCGGGTGAGGTCTTCGGGTTCAAGCATGGTGCTCAGCTTGGCCCATCCCATCAGACCAAAACCTCTAAACACACCACACTCAACTATCGACCCTTTCACCGGCAGGATCAGTTTGAAGATCTCGTACAAGGCCAGAAATCGTTTGAGATGTTGCCGGCGAACGTATTTCGTAAAATTCTCGAGCTTGATCTCAACCGAATCAGGGCACGCATTGAAGATGCCTTCAATGTTTCGGCCCACTTCTTGTTCATCAGCGGTGCGAAATTTCTTCATTGCGTGCGATCAGGATCTGTCCGTGGCGGATTGGCCGCGTTCAGGAATTCCCTGTCATCTCGAGACAGGTTCCAACCTGCAATTCCTGCGTTTTCTTCAATCTGGAATGGCGTTTTGATTCCGACTATGGCACAGGTGACGGATTCGTTTTCGAGGAGCCATCGAATAGCAACCTGAGCCGGAGTCCGGCCGTAGCGGTTTGCTACGATCTTAAGTTTCTCTACCAGCGCCAGATTGCCGGCCAGGCCGGCGCCCTGAAACAGAGTGCTTCGCGCTCGGAGATCCGTACCGTAAAACTTCGTATCCTGTCCGTACTTCCCGGTGAACAGTCCTTGTGCCAACGGATTATAGCAGAGCGTTGCCATCTTGTAGTTGCGATGGCCCTCATCAATCACCGGTTCGGAACCACGCTCGGCTAAACTATAAGGTAACTGCAACGACTCCAACCTGCCATACTTCTGCGCTTCTTCCGTCAGGCTCAATGAAAAGTTACAACATCCGATGAAGCGTATCTTTCCGCTCTCCTGGCATTTCTTGAGAGCTTCCATCGTCTCGGCAATTGGCGTTTGCCCGTCATCCCAATGAATCTGATACAGGGGAATAACATCGAGCCGTAAACGCCGTAGGCTTTCGTCCAGTGCCTCAAACACTCTTCGAGGACTGAGGTTGCGCTTCGTCTTGCCTTGCTCGTCCCATTCTATTCCGAACTTGGTGGCAACTATGACGTCATGTCGACGACTGCCGAGGGCTTGACCCAGCAACTCTTCCGCGTGACCCAAGCCGTAGACATCGGCTGTATCGAAGAAATTGACGCCCAGATCAAGGGCCTTGTGCACCGCAGCAACGCTGTCCTGATCGTCCACCTTACCATAATCATGTCCTCCGATCGCCGCACAGCCGAAACCAACGCGCGAGATATGCAGGTCGGTCAGACCCAGTCTAGCGTACTCCATTCACTCCGGCTCCACCCGGCCAGCCGCTGAGCGTACTAAGGTAATTAGAGTCAGCGCCAGGATCCTCAAATCCTCGGTGATGGACCGCTTTCGCACGTACTCCAACCTCAAGAGATTCTTCTCTGCTCGGTACTTGGTGACGAAGAGTTGATGCGGGTTTTCAGAGCCAAGGATTTCATTGAGCTTAACAAAACGTATGGAAGAGTAATCTGTAATACCGGGGATAACCGTCAGGATCAGTTTCTCTTCGTCGCTGTAGGCGCTCGTATGTTCTTCGACTTCAGGTCTGGGCCCGACCAGGCTCATCTCACCACGAATTACGTTGATGAGTTGCGGCAGCTCATCCAATTTGTACTTCCTGATGAATCGACCTACTCGCGTAATTCGAGTGTCGCTGGCGGCCGTGGTAGTGCCGTAGGTTTCAGCTCCCACGCACATGGTCCTGAACTTGCAGATCCGGAATCTTTTTCCGTGCAAGCCTACTCTCTCTCCCAAATAAAGAACGGGACCAGCCGAATCCAGCTTGACGACGAGAGCGATCGCAACCAACAAGGGAGCTAAGAACGTGAATCCGAGTAGCGCCGCAACCAAGTCGAAAATCCGTTTCAGTCCTTCATACATTTCGCTTAGGTGTCGCCTTGAGTTTCCTCGACCCGAGTGAAGCGAAGTGACTCTGCCACGTCACGCCAGCTTTCGTGGCTTGGCCATTGTGAAGACCATGATCCAGGCATACTTTCCAATCCAGGGACGCTTTAAGATCGATTCGTCGATCCGGTCGAGCATGCCCCGCAGAGGCTTGAAGATACTGGTTTTTCTGAACGGCACCGCCGCCAGCGATGCCAGGTGGAAGAACTTGGTATTTACTTCTTCAAAATACTCTCGGGACTGGTCCAGGTGCTGCACGGTCAGGATATGCTCAACCTCCCAGGCGGTGCGGAGGTCAGGCGTCATTCTCCGGTAAAGGTGAATCAGCGGATTGTGCCGCAGCGCCTCAACACAGATGATCTCACCAGTAGGCTTGATGATGCGGTGCAATTCGGTCATCGCCTTGGGGTAGTCGAGATGATGCAGCGCGCCGTATTCGACGATCACATCAAAGGTATCGTCGGGGAACTGGGTCGCCTCTGCGTCCATCACCTCAAACCGGCAGTTCTTATCCACTCCCTCACGAATGGCATTCAAGCGGCAATTCGCGATCCCCTGAGGTGAGATGTCGATCCCAATGACGTCAGCGCCGAATTGGGCGCTGTAAATCCCGTTCTCACCGTTGCCACAACAATAGTCGAGAACCTTCTTGCCGGGAGTGCATCGCTGGCGCAGCCAATCCTGATAATACTTCTCGCTGCCGGTGGCCACTGAATAATACTTAACGTTTGAGAAATGCTGTTCAAAGGCCTCGTTGTCCCGAATCAGACTCGGGACTCCGCCCACCTGTTCATCCAGGGTCGTGTCGATGTGACGTTCGTACCCCTGGAGAATAGTTCGTCGGCGCTCGGAATGCTCGATTTCTTTGAGCTTCCGTTCTTCAAGATTTTCTAGCGGCTTTACATCACTGGTTTCCATGATTCTCGTTCTCACATCCTATTCTTCGCGGGACCAAAGCTAAAATCAGGACAATCAACTCGTTGACTAACCCAGGGCAATTAGAGTTGGGTTGCAGCCGGTGCGACCTGAACTCAGATCCTGCGATACGGTGCGCGTCAGCATTCTAACCCAAGTGAAATGAGGTCAAACACCCTTGGCTGACGCGAAAAAACCCAAGCGCCTGTCCCTGTAGACGGGAAGGAGGCTTACCATAACACAGAAGGTGACGGTAGTCGCCCAGACCCCAGTTGCCCGGGTCGCCTGGTAAAACTATTTAGGAGACGCTTCGCTGGGCAGACCGGGACCGACGGAATTTGCCGGTTGTGGTTGAGTACCGACGGAGCGAAAGATCTCATCGATCTGCTTTCCCGCGCTGTCGAGCGAGAGATTGTCCAGATAATATGATCTGCCTCGTCTGCCCATTTCCTCCAACTCATCTTTCGACAGTTGGAACAACTCAACCATCGCCCTGGCCATATCTTCTGGGTTCTCAGGTTCACAAATAATCCCTGCGCCGGCCTCGCGGACAATGTCGGCCGCGTCACCTCGAACGGCCATCAGCACCGGGCGACCTGTTGCCAACGACACCTGCGTCTTTCCCGGTATCGTAGCGTGCAGAAAGGCAATGTCTTTCAAATGGATGAGCAGCACGTCAGCCAGGTTATTAATCTTCGGCATCTCCGCATAGGGCCGGCCGCCGAGGAACAAAACATTATCGACCTGGAGTTCGGCAGCCAGACGTTTCAACTCATCTTGTTTCGGCCCTATCCCAATTATGACGACCTGGATTTTCGGGTGATCCTTGATCAGAGCAGCGGCCTTGATCACTGTATCCAGACCCTGATAGACGCCCAGGTTACCGGCATAGACGATATTGAAACGGCCGTCAAAGCCCAACTCGCTAGCCAACGCCCGATCAGGTTCAAGGGGATGAAACGTCGTCTCATCTGCCCAGTTGCGGACCACCTTAACCTTGTCGGCCGGGACCCCGCGCTCAATCAACAACCGCTTAAAGCCGTCCGAAAGAACTGTAACCACATCTGCCTGACGATAAAGAAAACGGCACCAGGCGCCCAGGATCGAACTAACAATCTTCTTGGTCCGCTCGCCCCGCACCATACCCGACTCGATAACGGTCTCTGGCCACATATCAGCGATATCATGGACTATCGGCGTCCCCCTGAATAACTTCAGGATCAAGGATGCAAGTCCATTGGTCGGCGGCGGGTCATACAGGTAGACGAGATCCGCCGAACCGATGAGAGCCACTCCAATAGTTGCGGCAAAGAATGCAAAACTCAGGTAAGTAAGAATTCGTCTGGTTGCCGAAGTGTCATGGCTGGGATAGATGGGTACTCGCAGGATAGGAATCCCGTCAACGGTTTCCCGCTGCCATGGCCGCATCCGATACCCCGGATATATTCGTCCTTGAGGGTACTGGGGGAATCCGGTCAAGACTCTGATATCAAAACCTCTTGCGGCCAGGGCCTTAGCCAACGGCAAACCGTGAATTGCATTGGGCTCCGGATAAAACGTAATAGTCAAAAAGATGACGCGCATACCAAATGTTCCTATTACTTCTTGACTACCACGCCCTGTACTGCCGACGAACCGCCGGGCGCGAACTCCGCGTCACGCTGGATACTTTCCCAGTTGTCACGAAACCACTGAATGGTAGTGAGCAGACCTTCCTCGAACTCCATCTTCGGCTCATAACCAATTACTTCTTTAGCGCGGTCGATGCACCCAAGCAATCTCTTTTTGGTGTCCCATACACGCGGCTGAGCGCGCACGATACCTGCCGTGTTGCCGGTTAACTCGTTGATCCGCTCGGCCATCTGCAGGATATTGACCTCTGCTCCCGAGGCAATGTTCATCTCTTGTCCGATGGCCTTTTCAAAGTAGCCGGCTCGCAGCAAAGCATCAACTATGTCCATTACGTAGGTGAAATCCCGCGTCTCCTCACCGCTTCCGGTAAAAGGCAAGGGTAATCCGGAAAGTGCCCAGAAGATGAAATTAGGAATCACGTTGCGATATTGTCCCGGCACTTCACCGGGACCATAGGAGTTGAAGAAACGCGTCTTGACCACCGGTAGCCCATAGTGGTGATAGAAGAAGTTCGCGTACAACTCTCCCAGCATCTTGGTGATCTGGTAAGGCGTGGTCAGATGCATCGACATGAAGTCTTCTTTGAGCGGCAACGGTGCGGCGCTGCCGTAAATCGAGCAGCCGGAAGACGCATAGACCACGCGTTCCGTCCCACACATCTGCGCGTACTGATACACCAGCAATGTCCCCAACCCATTCGTCATCAAATCGCGCTGGGGATAATCCACCGAATTCTGATTGGCAAAGAAAGCGGCGAGGTGATAGACGACGTCTGGCTTGACGGCAAAGACGCGCTTGAGGGCGACTTCATCTGTGACTGACCCTTTGACGAACAGAACATTGGAAAGAGGTGGAATATTCCACTCGTAAGCTGCCGACAAGTCGTCGAGCACAACGACTAATCGAGCTTTCAAATTGGCGATAGCCCGCGTGAGATTCGATCCTATTGCGCCGGAGCCACCGGTAATCAGGACCGTCTTGCCTTCATAGTAATTCTCGTAAGCATCCATTCCGCTCTAATCCTTCCTGCTTTTTCAAACTCCATACACCTTGCGACTCCAGTCAACATACCGGCGGACGCCCTCGCGCACGTCAATCTTCGGGTCGTGCTTCAAGTCGCGCCGGGCTTTTGAGAAGTCGACGATTTTCACGCGGGTGGTAAAACCCTCTTCACCCTTGAACTCTGCCAATTCCGAACTGGCACCAGTCGCGTGGAGAACAATCTCGGCCAATTCCTCGATGCCGACAACCCAGTCCTCCTTGCCGCCGACATTGTATACTTCGCCCGGGATGAAGTTCTCCGCAATATTCGCAAAAGTTCGGCACGTATCTTCCACGTAATCGAAGATACGTTTGTGACCCCCGTGCACAGTAAACTTTTTCTCCTTCAACGCGCTGTAAACAAATATCGGGATCACCCCCCGGTATGGGCTGTAGTATTCATGCGGGCCGTAACATCCCACGGGACGAACGCGCACAATCTCGTTCCCGAACATTGACGCATGGTTCAGGCACTGCAATTCGCCTCCCCATTTTGAGATCGCGTAGTCATTCATTTGCTTGATTGGCACGCGCTCCATAACATCTTCCGACATCAGTTCGTCATAGTCGCCGTACACCTCAGCGCTGGAGAAAAAGATCATTCGGAATTGGTGCTGCTCCTGCAGCCTGAGAACATTTTTTGTCCCAATGACGTTCGTACGCCAAAGATTCTCGTAGTGATCCTCGCCATTCCAACGCCCGTATTCGGCTGCCAGGTGATAAACATATTCGAATTTTTGCCGCCGGAAAATGACGTCCATCTGTTGGTAAACGCCTACGTCCGCTTTCAAATGTTGGGGATCTTCTCCCTGCAAGATGTCACAAGTCCAGACGCTATGTCCGCGCGACCGCAATTCATTAGTCAGGTTAGTGCCAATAAAACCTCTTCCACCAGTAACCAGGATGTTAGCCATACTTACCTTTCAGTTTTTATGATTTCCCGTTAGTTCAGATCCGCCCCAGGCATCAGCCAGAATATCAAGAATCCTCGCCGATGCCTGGCCGTCGCCGTAGGGATTTCTGGCTTGAGCCATCGCTGCCCTTTGTTTGGGATCGCGCAGCAATTGTGCCAACTCCGTCACGATTCGCTCCTCTTGGATCCCAACCAAGCGCGCATTGCCGGCGGTGATCCCTTCAGGTCGTTCGGTTGTTTCGCGCATCACGAGGACTGGCTTCCCCAGTGAGGGCGCCTCCTCTTGCACACCTCCAGAGTCAGTCAAAATGATCGCAGCATGATCCATCAACCACACAAATGGTTCATATGCGAGCGGTTCAATCAGGTGAATCCGTTCGTGACCGCCCAGGATACGGCTGACCGGCTCACGCACATTCGGATTAAGATGCACCGGGTATACGAACACAACATCCGGGAAGGCATCAGCTATCTCACGAATAGCACGACAGATATTCTCAAACCCGACTCCGAAACTTTCTCTGCGATGGCCCGTGACCAGCACCAACTGACGGCCAGCAATGGCTTGTGGCAGTTCGTCAGGTAGTTGTGGGCGCACTTCACGAACGCGTGCACTTACCCACAGCAGTGCATCTATACCGGTATTGCCTGTCACAAAGATTGCGGAAGCAGAAACACCTTCACTCAATAACGCTGCACTGGCATGTTCAGTCGGCGCAAATTGATAGTCGGCCAGCCGAGAAATAAGGCAGCGGTTGAGTTCTTCGGGGAATGGAGCATATTTGTTACCGGTGCGTAGTCCTGCCTCCACATGACCAACCTTGACCTGGTGATAATACGCGGCCAGTGCGCCGCAAAAAGCGGTGGTAGTATCACCCTGCACGAGCACGACATCCGGATCTTCCTCGACAATCACCCGATCCAATCCCTCAATTGCGCTCGATGTCACCTGCGCCAGGCTCTGACCGGGCACCATGATGTTCAGATCGTAATCGGGCTTTATCGCGAACGGCGCCAGAGCCTGATCGAGCATCTGCCGGTGTTGTGCAGTCGCACAAACTTTCGAGACAAACTGATCTGGCCTTTGCTCGAGTTGCATGATCACCGGGGCGAGCTTAATAGCCTCTGGCCGGGTGCCAACGATCGTTAGAACCCTGCACTTGTCCAACGTAACTCCCATCCGCACGCTGTCGCGCCACTTGAGTGGTCGTGTAACAGATTTTTTGGCACTGAGTTTATGCTGAGGCCGGCGGTAGTGTTTCCTGAAACTTCTGCACGACAGTGTCTAACACTTCAGTGGTCAACTTCCCTTTCTCTCCACTCGCCCTGAATAGCGTATTGCTTTCCACATAGTCCAAAAACCTGGTGATCCCGATGTAATGACCGTCCAGAGTTTTCCATACCCTATGAACAACTCCATTGACGGCAAAGGCGGTGCCCGTTTGGTAGAGCCCGCTGACTACTGAAGTAATCATTGCTTTCGGCGTGAGCAACTCGGCGCCCACCTGACGGTTGTGATGCACCAGGATACGACTCTGCAAATCCAGCTTCAGCATTCCCTCTGTTCCAACTATCTCAATTTCTGCTGCTGATTGATTGCTTCCATACATGAGCGTAACGGAATTGATCCCATTGTCCGCAATCACGTCGAATCTGATGTCCTCGGCGGCGGACCAGGGATACTCCGGCAGCTGCTTCTTTGAACACACCTGCACATCAGTTACGTTATCAAGGAGTGCCAGAGACAGATAGATGGCATGCGGACCAGTCTCACCCAGCACTCCACCTGGAAGTCTGTGAGCCCAGTGTTTCGAATTTGAGGTCATATCATCTACTGGAGTCATCAAGAATGTTCGCATACCCAGGAACTTGCCGATCTTGCCTTTAGCGACTAAGTCACAAGCCTCCTCAAAGGCGGGATTGAAAACCTGATTATGCATTACCCCCAGTTTTCTGCTGTGTCGGTTGGACGCGTCGACCATCTTCTGACAGTCGACTGACGTCAAAGCCATCGGTTTCTCGACCAGAACGTGCGCACCTTTTTCCAACGCCTCAATTACCACCTTTGTATGTGCCGCGGGTGGTGTGCAGACCACGACGATATCCGGATGCTGCTCCTGAAGCATCAGCGAAAAGTCGGTGTATGCATTGGGAATTCCAAACTTAGATGATACCTGTTTGAGAATGCTCTCATTAAGGTCACAGATCCCGACGATGGTCACTCTCTTCTTGAGTCTCTTCAATATGGGAATGTATTTCCTGCTTGATATAACACCGCATCCTACAATAGCAACCTTTAACATCCGACCCTCCTAAAGAATTTTTTGCAACATCGTTACAGCTTTAACATCACCGGCGCATTACTGGAATGCAATCAACTCGGTGAAGCTAGTCATCAGGTTCAATCATACTTGCTTGATTTCGTACAGCTCTCAGCCATGTCTTTCGATAGTACTTTTCTGCTTCTTGTTTGTTTACCACAAGACGCGCATCGATGACTCACAGTGAAGCTTTCTCGACACGCGCCGGGTTTATGGCCCTCAAGATCATGGGCCCAACTTCCATGGGATCATGAAAACTGATCTGCGACATTCCCTGTGGCCTGAGCGCATCAACCTTGCCGGCAGATCAGTGATGGAAGCGCAATCTTGAATGGACCCAACGAACACCAAACGGGGACGTTACGCAAACACCTGCTGGAACAGTGCGTCTTTCTCAGCCCGGCTTGGATAGTTGATTAGCACGGCGCGGTAGACACCTTTAAAAACGAACAGGCTGCCCGCGGCGGCCCCGATGATCCCGAAGGACGCAATCAGTTTCTCAATATCCTTTAGACTGCCGGCTCCTCCGAGTACCGTCATAGGCAAACTAGTCGCATTTCTGACCAGCGAAACAAGCTCAGAGGGATATCCCTTCATGACCCCGTCGCAATCGATGCTATTAACCACCACCTCGCCCGCTCCCAAGTTCTCCATTCTCGTCGCGAATTCCGCCGGGGAGTTGCTCGTGATTTTGGTTGCATTGTGCGTACAGAGTCTGAAGTCGCCGCGGCCTCCCGCCCGCTTCACATCCATTACTACTACCACACTCTGACTGCCGACCTTATAAGCAGCCTCTGATACTAACTCAGGATTATCGATTGCTGCCGAGCTGATGGCGACTTTCTCCACGCCGAGGCTCACCAATTGTTGAAACTGCTGTACCGTCTTAATTCCTCCGCCGTAGCAGAGCGGCATCCGACACTCAGCCGCAAGACTCCTAATCAACTCATAGTCGGGCTCTCGATTCTGAGCGCTCGCGTCAATATCGAGCACGATTAATTCATCGACTTCCTTCTCGTTAAAGATTCGAACGGCGTTGAGCGGATCACCGACATACTTTGGGCTGCCAAAACTAACAGTTTTGACCAGTCCGCCGTTGTGAACCAACAAACAAACAATGATTCGAGGCCTTAGCATGGCTGGAGTTCTGCGAAGTTTTTGAGCAGTCTAATGCCCCATTGATGGCTTTTTTCCGGGTGAAACTGCACCCCAAACATGTTGCCGGATCGCAGCGCGGAAGCAAATGAACCGTTGTAGTCCGTTAGAGCCAGAACATCCTCATCGCGTTTAGCCGCAAAGTAGTAGGAATGCAAGAAATAGAATCGCGCCTCGGATTCCATCCCCTGAAACAGACCCCCGCCTTGTTGCGGCAGGACGTCGTTCCAACCCATCTGCGGGAGGCGGACTTTGTCGGTGGATGACGTCTCCTCGAATCGATTAACATCTCCGTCAATCCACCTCAGACCATCAAGCACACCTTCTTCACTGCGGTTGCCCATCATTTGCATTCCGACGCAGATTCCCAATACCGGCGTCCGTTGACCGATCACCAATTCATCGAGAGCCTCACGCATGCCCGATTGATTTAGACCAGTCATCGCCCAATCGAACGCGCCGACGCCCGGTAAAATAATCCTGTCGGCGCCGGCCAATTCATCCGCCGATGCAGCGAGGCTAACCTCGATATTCAGGCGCTTATAGATGTTGGCAATGGCCTGAACATTTCCGATGCCATAGTTGACGATCGTGATCATCGCTTGCCTCCGATTTCCAGGCCCAGCGTTCTCATGACTGCCGCCCCTAACGAAAAGAGAAGCTGTTGCGACTTGTAGTCCTGCGGGCTCTTGTTTGGCTGATTGAAATAGCCCTGCAGCTCATCGACCGATATTCTTAGTTTCGTGGCCACGTACTCAAAATCCCGCGCGATCGTTTCTTCGTCGAAAGCAGGCCGCTCCAGCTTTTTCAAAGCTTCTTCCCGAGTCATCTGATTGGTGACGATCAAACTGGAATACTGCACTCTCCTAGTGTCAAATCCAAATTTCCTTGGCAACCAATATCCTTCCGCAAACCGGGTAAAGCGTGACTCGAAATGTTTTTGAGGATATGGCTGCCAACCAAACTTCTCGATCAGCAACTTCATAGCATCTGCCTTGACGTAAGGCATATAGTTCAATGGCCTTAGGACGCGAATTCCTTTTACGTAAGGAAGATATAGCTTGTGCCACAGAATATGGTGGGAAACCGGAAAAGTGACCAACGGCCTGGTGCCAAACTTAGACTGAATATCATGGAATTGAACGGTATCTCCGTAATATATCCATTCTACGGGATTCCGAATACATTCGGTCGACAAGTTGGCTCCGGTGAGGATGTGCTTAACCTTATACTTGTCCGCAAATCTATACATTGTTCCAAAGAAAGCAAAATCCTGCGGCGCATCGATGTGAGGCACTCCAGCTTTAAAATATGCCAACTGAAGGTCACGCATCTCCTCCCAATCGATTACTTCTGTAAACAAATCCAGACCCAGCCCATCCACGAGCTTTTCAATATTGTTCACTGCCTCTTGTGAATTCCATCCTGCGTCGACGTGGAATATCAGAGGCCGCAACCCCAATTCCTCCTTTGCGAGGTAGGTTAGATATGAACTATCTATGCCTCCGCTTACGCCCAGTATACAATCGAAGTCCCTTCCTTTTGCGGCCCGCTTTATTTCGACAACCATTCTGTCGAGCTGCTGGCGGCCTTTGTCATCGGTGTGCCAGTTGGGCAACGTCTTATCGTAAAACGTCCGGCAATGGTCGCAGACACCTTTAGAGTCAAACGTGATCTTCGTGTCGGTCGTATCCATGACACAAATGGTACATACCTGGTACATGGTCGTTTTACTCGAACAGCTTGCCTTCGTTACAACACCTCTTGATGAAGAACGCGTGAGCCGGTGCCGGACCCTCTGCCTGTATGTCAGCGAATCTGCGTCGGGGCGCGTTCTCTTGGCATCGGGGCGCGTAGCCTTCTGTCCGGTTCTCCCGTCCCTGTTGTCGAGCGAACGGTGACTTCGCGGGGCGTCTCGCCTCTGACGACACCCGTTGGCTGGCGGCAATCATGAATGAGAGTCTCCATAAAACAGGTTGGCAACAGTCTTCAACGACGCCGTCTGGTCGAACAAGTTGAGGGCGGTCGTCGACGGCCGGTAGGGCTCTTGGGTCAGAAGTTCGGCAAAGGCCATCGCCTTATCCAGCCACAGTGGGTCTTCGAGGTCCACGATGAACAGCCTCGCCCTCATGCAGTCTGGCAGAGCGTCGATCCATGATGAGTAAGTCACCGCCACGCAACAGCCACAGAAAATCGCTTCGTACACACTGCGTGGGGACGAATCACTGACCGGAATCGAGATAGCTAACAGAGACGACGATAGTATTTCATATAGTCGCGTCTTCGGCATGACGCGACCCTGATCCTGGTCATCGGGTTCGAGGCGTTTCAGAACCTCCGCCTTGAAGCCGTCTTCCCAAAAGGGGTAGGTGAACACGAGGCTCGGTTTTGTGCGTGAGGAGGCGCGGGCCTCCACGATCTCGTCGATGCGATACAGCGGAGTGAGCCCCCGAATGGACACGACGTGCGTGCGCGTACTCTGATTCCCGGCGTATTGCAGGACGGCGTTGATATCGATGCCGTTTTGGACGATCGTGGCACGTCGCCCGCACAGTTGCATTATCCCGTCTTGCATGCTCACGGAGTCGACGGTGATGTGTTTGGCCGCCAACAGGCACTTGACCGAGAAGTACTTGTAGAGAATTGACCGCTGAGGCCGAACCAGCACCTCGCTGCCTTGCGGCGTGCCGATGAACGGAAGACCCGCGAGCCAACAGAGCACCATGTAGTAGGTCGAGTGCGCGTGGCAGATCTGAGTGGCGCTGTGTTTGGCAATCCGCTTAAGTCGACGAACCTGAAACGGGACAAGAATAGTCTTCACGACGTTCCGCCAGATGTTGCCGAAGGTCGATTGTTTTTTGGGGAGAAATCGATCGATGTTGTGCAGATGGACAATGTCGTCCTCGGCGGTGGCGAGCTTGATGTAATCTTCGCCGTCGATGAGGTCGGTGGCAAACAGCACTGGCCTGGGATGATAGAGGCGCTTCGCGTTTCGATACCAGTCCATCGTGTGGAAGCAGCGGGCGTTTCCGACAAACATGAGGTCGTGCATAGGATTATCTGCGATCGGTGTGCCGGTCTCGGGGGTGGGGCCCACGTCCGGCGGAATGGGACATCGGCCCGCATCTACGCGCGGTCGCTTGGGTATGGTTCGATTACTCAATAGCTCTTCAAATCGCGCTCGTTCGGCAATTCGTGTTGCTCCAGATTCGGCTGATGCAGCAACATCGGTAGCAGGCGCGAGGCGCTCTCCGTTACATACGCGTAGTCCGCCGGACAGCCGATGTCTAACCAGAAACCGTCAAAGACCGATGCGCGCACATCCTGCTCGGCCTGCAAGAGCCGACTGACCAGTTCGGGCAGGTCAAGGTGGACGCCTTTCGATACAAAGCTGAGCACCTGCGGTTCAAAGGCATAGATCCCCATGCTGACACGATTCGTGTACGTCGGCTTCTCGACGTAACCTCTGATTCTGTTCTGCTCGTCGATCTCCAAGATGCCGAGGTCGATCTTCGTCTTGCGTTCGTACGCTGCGATGGTGGCCATTGCGCCTGATTGCCGGTGATTGTCTATCAGGCAGCGGAAATCCATGGTTGTGAGCAGGTCGCCGTTCATCACCAGAAAGGTGTCGTCCAACTTCTCAATGAGTGCCAGCGGCCCTGCGGTGCCCAGGGGCTGCCCTTCGCGTGAGTAGTCGATCTGGACACCGTGTCGAGAGCCGTCCCCAAAGTAAGCCATTATCAGTTCCGCCAGGTGTCCCACGGCGAGAGTGATTCTGTGGATGCCAAAATGCTTCAACTGCTGGACGACGATTTCCAGGATAGGCATGTCGCCCACCGGCATGAGGGGTTTCGGAAACACGGTCGTATAAGGAGCCAAGCGAGTTCCTTTGCCACCGGCGAGAATAATGGCTCGCAAGAGCTTCACCTCCTTACACCGTGTACTTTCCGACACGTTGGTAGTCAGCCAGGTGTTCCCGCACCCAGTCGATCGTCAGCGTCAGGCCGTCCTCCAGCGAGACCTCGGCGCGCCAGCCCAGCAGGTCGGCTGCCAGGGCTGCATTGGAACACAAGCGGTCCACCTCGCTGGCTTTCGGCCGCATCCGATCGGTGTCTGTGGCAATCTCGACCGGGCGGCCCACGATCGAGAACACCAGTTGAGCAACATCCTCAATTGAAACATCGCGGCCCGTTCCCAAATTCACGGTTGCTCCCTCTACGCCAACCGCGGTGGCGGCCTTCAAGAACCCCGCTACCGTGTCGCTGACGAAAGTGAAATCTCGCCGAGGAGCCAGGCTCCCCAGTACTACACGTTCCCCGGTCAGGGCCTGTGTGATTATCGTCGGAATCACGGCACGCGTGGATTGACGTGGACCATAAGTGTTGAACGGCCGAACCGTCACCACTGGTACGTCGAACGCACACCAGTAGCTTTCCGCGAGCTTGTCTGCCGCAATTTTACTCGCCGAGTAAGGCGATTGGCCCTGCAGTGGATGCCCCTCATCCATCGGCGCGTAGCGCGCCGTCCCATAGACTTCGCTCGTCGACGTATGAATCAGTCGCTCAATCCCGTGTCGTCGCGCTGCGTTCAGCACATTCAGCGTTCCCTGGACGTTGACCGCCACCACTTCGTCGGGATGTAAGTAGGAATATGGGATGGCGACCAACGCTCCCAGGTGAAACGCGATTCTGACGCCGCGCATGGCGTGTTCGACGGCGGCGGCATCTTGCAGGTCGCCGCCAATGACCTCGACGAGTGCCAGCAATGCCGGATTGATCTGCGATAGCAGGCCCCAATCCTCGCGAGAGTTGTAGCGCACAAACGCTCGCACGTCGAATCCACCGCGCACCAGGGCCTCAACAAGGTGGCTACCGATAAACCCTCCGGCGCCAGTAACAAGGACGGCATTATTCTTAGTCATCACGTCTCTAGGGTCTGAATCCGGACTCGCCAATCATCCAGCACATCCGCCAACGTCTGATCGAGCCCATAGTGTGGCTCCCAGCCTGTCGCCCGCCTGAGTTTCGTCGAATCGCCCCACTGGCTCTGGATCTCCACCGCACGCATCAATGCCGGATCAGACTGGACCTCAATGGCGGTCGGTGTGGCCTGCAGCAGTCTGCGCACCAAGTCGGCGATTGTCACGCCGGCGCCTGAGCAGAGGTTGTACACCTCACCCGGTTGGCCCAGTTCGCTCAGAGTCGCCAGGGCGCTGACCGCGTCACGCACGTCGGTAAAATCACGGGCCGTCCGCAGATCCCCAACTCTGATCACCCGATCTTGTCTACCGGCTTCAATCAGTGCGATCTGGCGTGCAAAGGCCGAGGTGACAAAGGATGCATGCTCGCCTGGGCCAGTCACGTTGAACGGGCGAACGATGATCCCAAGCAACCCGAACGCCCTGCAATGCTGCAGGGCCAGTGCTTCAACCGCCAGTTTGCTCACGCCATATGTGGTAAGTGGGTTCAACGCATGGGTCTCGGTCACCGCTGAACCGGCCTCACCCTGACACCCGTAGACGGCACCGGATGAGACGATGACGCACCTTGGCTGCACCGTCAAGCGGCGGCACGCCGTAAGAGTATTGAGCGCCGACAGCAGGTTGTTCTGCAGCATATTCCAAGGCTGCGTGGCGGCTAGCGGCTCGAAACTCGTCGCCGCCAGGTGGATCAGTGAATCTGGTCTGAATCGGTTCAGAAAATCGATTAAGCTGCCCGGGTCTTCGTTCAGATCACAGGCGAGCCAGTCCTCACAATGCATACCGGTGGGTGAGGCCTTGCGCGAGACGCCTGCGACTCGTTTTCCTTGTGCGGTCAATAGGGCTGCAAGATGACGCCCAAAAAAACCGCCGGCACCGATGACTGCGATTCGCTGCATCGAGATTCTCTCTCCGTTCAGTCACGTCCTCCGAGTTCGTGCAAGTTATCACAGGACACTAACGCATTACCCCCCACGCCACATGGATGAGAATCACACCCGCAAACCATAGTGTCGCAATTTTACGGACTCTTCTTCGTTCCGATTTCTCCTGAGTGTCGGGCACCGCTGCCAGGATCAAGAGGGCTGCGATAAACTGGCCGAGGTGCCGTTCCGTTTGCGAGCTGGCCGCGATCCCAGCCAGGCTCACGAGCAGGTAGATCGCCAGAAACAAAAAGGGAACGGCCTTCCGTCCCTCCTTCCGGAGCAGGCGGACCACCCCGGAAATTCCAGCGAAACCAAGCGGAAGCACCAGCACCTGATAGATGCCATGGTAGCCCAGGAGCAAATGGTACTCCTGCGCACCAACCTTGAAGTCGCCCCACAGCGGGATCGGATTGATCAGCAGCGTGGCCGTCGTCATAATCATTTGGATCGGCAGCGGTTGATTCGCGACAAGCCGCATCCCAAGAGAATTCTGGTTAGCTTCGGTCCCGCTAAGGTTCGCGTAATGTTGCTGTCCGCTGGCCTGGGCCTCACGGAAGTCCAGCAAGTAATCTCTTAGGTATGAACTTGTAATCGGGAGGGCGCACAGAACAAAAACAATTACAACCACGCGGGTGCTATTCAATTTCCTGGAAAAGGCCCAGCATGAAACAGCCAGGAATGCGTATACCCCGAACAGAAGGATGACTTCACTGCGCAGAAACAGCATGGCATAAACCGCAACGCCCGTCATGATCGCGGCCAGCGCCGATGTCCACCCTGACGGCCGGACCAGCCAGCGGACAATTCCCCAAAGCCACAGCGCATTAATAAAGACCACGAAAGAGTCACGGAGCATTATCGCGCCAAAGAGGAGAAAGAGTCCGCAGAATGCGAAAAGGGTGCCCACACGTCGAAGCCGCCAAGAGTCGTCGCCGAACAACACGCGAGCGGTTGCCACCGTGAGGCTACCGGCCAAACCCATGACGAGCGCATTGAACGTCACGGCGGTGTAGGGGCCGAACTTGAGTCCGAACCACCAAGTCACTGCATATAGCTGTTGCCAGGTCCAGATCGCTAATGCATTATCGGTCGGAATCTCGCCAAGCTGTCTGAAGGGGGGCTTTGGCGAGATTGACCCAAGAAAGTAGACCGCGTCACTAAAGTTCTCCGGACTGTGGAAGAGGGAGACCGAATAACACTGTGCGATCCCTCCGCCCAATACACCGATGGCGTAGGTCAGCATCAGGGCGCGCATCTCGGGGCGTCTACCCGGAAACGCAAGCCTTACGGCCACACAGCCGGAAACGAGAAAGAGCAGGGCCACAGGGAACGCGGCAAAGGTCGAATTCGCGTAGCCCTGCAGGCCACTCCCTATGAGGACGAGTCCAATCGTCACCCGCCGAACAGCCACGAGGGAACTGTCGGCCTCAGTGGGACGACCACCGTCGCCCTTCAAGATCCTTAGCGTTTCATCGAGCTTCGACATTTCTTTACGCATTCACACTCCGGAAAGACGATCCGGCGCCCAGATTCCGGCCACATCCTCACTCTTTCCTTTGCGCCGCCGAATGAAGCGGAGGCCGCCAATGCACAGCTTATAGCTAAGGCGTGGACACCAAAGCAGCAGCCTGAACGCGAGGATCCTGGCTCGTCGTACCACACTCCGCTCGAAGTAGTAGAGCCGGCCACAGACTTGATCGTAGACGAACTGGGCCTCACGGCGCTCCATCCGATTGGCGTTCATCGCGGCGGAAAGCTCGATCAAAAGGGAAAAATCAAGAAAGGTGACACTCTGCAGTATGCTCTCCGCGAGTCTCCTGCGGGTCTTTGGCTTCATGGGTGCGTCGAGCAATACGCCCATACCCAGCCCCCAATTTATGTATGACCATCGCTTCTCGTCGGCCGCGTGATATTCGACAATGTGCTCGGCAGAAAAACAGACCTTACCCTGCTCGCCGAGCGTGTGAAGCAACATGGCCACGAAAGGAGCCCACGAGTAGCAGTATATGTAACCGTATTTCAAACTTGCCAACACAGCCGTCGCCCGAAACACGCCGGTAGAGATGAAGACGAGGTTACCGAACTCATCCAGCCTCTCGACGAATTCATCCAACCCAGCGGTTGTAAAACTGTCTGTCCTAACTTTGAATACGGTGGAGTAGTTGAAGAATACACACTCAGGACTCTTTACTGTATTCATCAAGATCGTCTCGATCGCATCCGGCTTTGGCAAATCGTCGTCGCTCAGGACCCAAACCCATTCCGTCTCGCAGCGTTCAATGCAGCGCAACATGTTCGCGCCGGCGCCGACATTTACCCGGTTACGCTCGACTCGAGCATTGACCGCTGGATACGAATCCAGCAGGTCGCCTATCGTCTCAATCACCGGTGTCGGCGAACAGTTATCAATAATCAAGAGCTTGCACTGCGGCGTTAACTGCGGCATGAGTAACGCCAGGTGTTTTCTGAGTATGGCGTTGCGGTCATACGTCGGAATGACAACTGTCAATGTCATGAACTCGAGTGAAGGCGTCGATTGGTAGTTTTCAAGCAGGATTTTCGATCCTATCGAAGGCGCAAGGTTACGTTCAATTACAAACCGGTCATAGACGATCTTACGCCGGTCGGCATTCGAAGACACTGAACCCGAGACGGGCCGAAAGCTCAGCATCCTCGATCACCGTGGCGAACCTCCCCAAGAGATCGGCAACGATTTCATCCTTGAATCGTGGTGCCGTCACAGCGACGTATCCGTGGGGAATTTCCTGAAGCGCCGTCGTCGGCCGCACTGAAATACGCGTTGACGGAATGTATTTCCCGATCTTGGACGGTGAACCGTCAACTGCGACCAAGTCACGGATCTCTGCCAGGGCGGAGATGTAGGGCAGCACATGATGGCTGACACCCCAAATGGCAAAAGGCAGCCCGCGCTGGTTGACCGTTGTTACGAATTCGTCGAGCTGGCGCTGCCGATCAACTATGTAAGACAGACTGGAACAACTGGTCCGTCTGGTGACGTACGCGACCAGATGCTCTCCGCCCCAATCGCGATACATGCGATCGATGGCAAACCCATTCCATTCGAGCGCGGAGCGTAGAGTATCCTTCGTGAAATAGTTGAGATGATCCGGCATGAAGTCGCCGAATCGTTTCTGCTCAAACGCGGCTTCGGTAGAAGGCACTTCAACAACCCCTACGGCGTCTGAGGTGAGCGTGTTAGCGATCCCCTGCAAGACTGAGCAAACTTCTGTAACGTGTTCGAGCACATGGAATGAGCAAAAGTAGTCGAATGGTCCTCCAGGAACGGTCGTGTCCTTACTCATCAGCATTTGATGAATGTCCAGCCCGCGGGCGGCGGCTGACTTGGCATTTTGCTGGGCGGGCTCGACACCGACTGAATGGGCGAACATCTCTTTGAGGTGTTCCAGCAAATGCCCGTCTCCACAACCGATTTCCAGCAAACGCCCGGATTCTTTAGTGGCGTTCTTCATTCTAAAAAGTTCCCGCACCTGCTCAATCCGGTGTTCCGTCAATTGCGTGGACACACACGACGACGACGACGAAGCATGGTCGTAAACGATAGGCTGTCCGACCAATTGGATGAGTGAGCAGGATGGGCACTCAACAATCGAGATTTGTGCCTTCAGCGCTTCGGCCGTCGCGGCATCGTCGGAGAAAAGCTGTGTCCCGGCCGGAACGTCAAGCACAACTGAACCCTGATCATCAATAGCACCTCCGCACAGTCTGCATGTCGTCATGGTTGAAGTCTCTTGGAATTCTTAACGCGGGCTTCCCTCTTAACCGCATTCATGGGCTGTCAGGGACTACGTGCCACATTCGTCGCTTACTGAAGAAGACCAGCGTTGCCCACATCATTCCCGCCGTGGTCATTACGCCGAGATACCCCGCGGCTATGCCGACGGCGCCGAAAGCTCGGCCAAAGATGTATGTCGAGATGGTCGTGAGGACTGCTACCGCAATCGAGCACGCGAGTAGAGGCTCGGCCTTGTGAGCGCGCAGATAGACAGCGAACGCATAGGTAATAACCTGGGCGCAACACGCGAGCAACAGAAGACCCAGGGGTAGAGGGCCGAGGAAACGCTCGCTCCATGGAATTCGCCACGCACGCAGAATGACAACTCCCACCCAGATTGTCATCCCCATCAATGCTGCAACTCCGGCCACTCGACTCAAAACGCGAAAGAACTGCTGGTCTAACTCAGCGAATTGACGACGGGCAATCAGTTGTCCAAACAGCGGGGCCTTGGTCTGGATCCATGCGATCGCCAAGGTAGTGACTGCGGAGGCGATTGCCAGACTCATACCCATCTGTCCTGCCACAGCTGCGCCAGCGAACGCGAACAGGACCGGAGTGAACAGCTGAAAGGTGAAGTAGCCACTGATCCAACTCAGAGCGATTTTCCACTGCATCGGCCAAACCTCGGTCCACCAGTTCAGTAGATTGCGATCGGCGTCGATGCGAATAAAATGTAAGAAGAAAACGCGCTTGCTCCACACGAGCCAGGAAAAAGAGAAAAGTACGCGGGTTATCGGCAGCAAAGGTATCGCCCGTAACTTTGCCCCCGAGAACAGCGCCAGCCCGAACACGCAATAGGCCAAAATGTCCTGTGCCGCACGCACTCTCGCGACCTCAGCAACTCGACCGCTTCCCTCCAGGACCGCCATTGCAAGGCTGATGAACAACAACGCGGCAGTCGCTACCACCAATCCCGCCCACGAAGCCTGCCAAAACGGTGCTTGAGCCGCATCCGCGCTGCGGCCAAACAGCAAAAGACCCGCGGGCAACAGCACCGCGATCAGAAAGACAGCCACCACGCCATACCAGAAGGCCGCGAATCGCAAGAGAAGACTGAGCCGGGCTTCGGCAGTCGGATTGCCTTCCAGACTTCCACGACTCGTCCAAGTCAACTTTGCGCACTCATGACTGGCAAACTGCATGAGCACATAGGTGAGGCCCAGCTCAAAGAAAACCTGCAAACTCAGGATGCTGAAGAAGAGGTAGTAAAAGCCTTGTTCGATCTTGGTTAGAGACTTGGCAATCAGAACTAAAACGGCGGCGTTGGCAAATAGCTGCCACACTCTATACACGAGCGTGTAAGCAACCGCCTGATCGACTCCGAGGAAACGACACAGCTTAGCGAGGCGAGAATTCATCGTAGGTTATTGTGCGCCTAGGTGCTCTCCATTGCCTCTGGCCTGGCGAGCGGCTCCATCTCGCTAATGGGTTTTCCGAAGGCTATTTTCGGGTAGGCATTCACAAAGGTATTTATGCGCACCTCGAGAAGAGCCGGATCATCCGGACGCTCCCAAAGCCAAGCCACAGCTTCGACTATGTCCTCTGCGTCCTCAATCGCTCGGCCGCGTATGCCGTAAGCCTCGGCAACTTTGGCGAAGTCGGGAACAGAATATCCCCAGAGTGCGGAGCCATATCGACCCTCGAAATAGGTCTGCTGGAACTGCCGCGTCATTCCATGGCAACGGTTGTTGATGATCACCATCTTGATGGGCAGATCGTTTCGCTTGACCGTCTGCAGCTCTTGAATGTTGACTTGGAACCCACCGTCCCCGGCCACCATGACGACTGGTTGAGGTGAGATTGCCAGAGCCGTGCCGATCGCGGCGGGAAGGGCAAACCCCATCGCTCCCATGCCACCGGATGTCAGGAACCGCTGCCCCGGCGTTAGCTCGACCGACTGGGCCGCCCACATTTGATGTTGGCCGACATCAACCGTATAAGCTCCCGCCAATTTGGACACGGCGCTCAGTTCATGAATGAGCACGTTCGGATTGATGCCGGGAGCGTCTTTGATTTCCTGGGTGTCAGGCCATTCGGCTCGCAAGCGGGCAATCTGAGCCAGCCACTCTTTGGGAGTCTCAAAGGACATCTCTGCAGCAACTTCGTTGGCCTTTCGCAAGAACAGTTCAAGGTCGGCGACAATCGCCTGACACCCGGTAACTCTGTTGTTGACTTCTCCTGTTTCGCAATCCACATGGAAGATGTTCTTGTTCGCGGCAAAGGCCGCAGTCTCTGATCCTGTCTGGCGAATATCGAGACGGCTACCGAGAACGAGCAGAAAGTCAGAGGTCCCTAACGCCAGGTTGGCCCATCGGTTTCCATAGGTTCCGATGAAGCCGACGCGAAGCGGATCGTCATAGGGGAATACATCCATCGCGTGCAGCGAATTGACCACGGGAACCCGGGTTTGCATGGCCAGCGCTCGCACCAGGTCTTCGGCTCTGGCAGCGCGTACGCCGCCGCCGATCAGGAAAAGAGGTCGCGTACTTTGATGAATCTTGTCGAAGAGGTCAGTCAGCATAGCTGTCGAAACCTCTCCATGCAGTTCGGGTCGTGGAACTTGCTGAACTGGTGTAGTTACATCCTGTCTCTGCACGTCCATCGGAATATCAATCAACACCGGCCCGGGTCGGCCCTCACGACAAAGAGTGAATGCGCGCGACAGCATCAACGGAACGTCCTCGGGCGTCATCGCCTGCCACGCTCCTTTAGTGATTGGCTGTGCCATGCTGACTATGTCTGTCTCCTGAAAACCCAACTGGCGAATGGCCCTGGTTCCTTTCATCTCGTGGCGGTTGACCTGGCCTGTAATGAAAACCGCAGGTGTTGAATCGAAGTAGCAACTTCCGATAGCGGTGAGAAGATTTGTGGCGCCAGGACCGCTGGTAGCAAAGGCGACCCCGGGCACAGAAGTCACTCTACCGATGGCTTCTGCGGCAAAGCCGGCGGCCTGTTCGTGATGAACCGTGACAACTTTGACGTTACCGTTCCGATGCAATGAATCGAGTAGCAGCATAATCATGCCGCCGGAAATCTCGAATACGTGCTTGACTCCCTGGGCCACCAGGAACTCGGCGATGTAGTCTGCTGTTTTCAACGTGCCGCCGCCTTTCCAGTGAATCGTGCGCGGTGCCAGGCGACCGTCGCCCGCAACCCCTCGCTAAAGTCGGAACGAGGACGCCACGCAATTGCCTCTTGCAGCCGCGTGATATCAGCCTCGAGATGCATAACCTGATCTGAGCGAAACGGAACCTCCCCGAATTTCAGCGAAAGCGAAGGGTCAACCACGTCGCGCACTTCTTCGACGATCTGTTTCAAGGGCCGGGCTTGTCCGCTACCGAGGTTGAACAACCCGTCCGCAGTTGCCGTCTCCATCACTTGGGCCACGGCGTCAGCGGCCTCTTCAACATATAGATAATCCCACATCTGAGTTCCCGCCGTCAGCGCAGGTACTTCGCGCCTGAGCAACTGTTGAATGAGCGAAGGTAACATCCAGCTCGGTTCGTCGGCCGGACCATAGAGCGAGAAGACGCGAATCCAAACCCAACGCAGGTCCATGAGTGCGGACATCGCGCGGCTCATCTCCATCGTGGCTAATTTCGCCATACCGTACAGAGAAGTAGGTGCGGGTGCTTCCGTTTCGCAGACAGCTTTCTGCTTGGGGCCGTACTCAGCCTGCGAACCGAAACCGATCCACACGCGACAGCCGGCCTGATGAGAAATCGCCAGCAGCTGTGCCGCTTGTCCAATATTTTCTGACTGGATTTGATCGTTCCGAAACCGGCTTTGCACGCCCTGCCAGGCCAGATGCAAGACTGCGTCCGGTCGGCAGTCGACTATCTGCTCTCGAATGCTCGCGAGATCCGAAAGGTCTCCCGATACAATCTGAACATTTGGGAGAACATCGGCGATGCGCCACGGATCGCTTTCGGGACGCATCAGGATCGTAACCTCGTGGCCACGCTGCCAAAGCAGACGCGTAAGATGCGATCCAAAGAATCCCGTGGCGCCGGTCACCAGACAGCGCATTAGACGGCTCCTCGCTTCTCGGCTTCCATCACCGCTTCACGCCGCTCAAGCGCCTCGCCCTCATGCGCGAAGAAATCTGTGTACCACTCAATCGTCTCGCGGAGGCCGCTATCGAGATCAAAAAGTGGTGACCAGCCCAGCACTCTTCGGGCTTTCTCTGCGTTTAGATATTGCTGTCGAATTTCGTTGCTGGCCTCGTTTTGCACCTCAGGTTGTAAATCCGATTTCATGGCCTTCAGGATCCGCTGAACCAATTCCAGCACGGTTACCTGAATCTCGTTTGAAAAATTAAATGCCTCACCGGTCAAAGATGGATTTGAGGCCAATGCCTCGGCCAGCAGCATGTAGGCAGCCGCGCCGTCTTCGACATAGAAATAGTCGCGGACATAGTGGCCGTCTGAGCGGATGATCGGACGCGCCCCCCGCAACACCGAACGGATCGTTCCGGGAATGATGCGGTTCCAGTTCAAGTCGCCACCGCCGTAAAAGTTTCCGCAGCGCGTGATTCCAACCGGCAACCCGAATGTCGTCGCGTACGCCTGCGCGATCAGATCGGCGCATGACTTGCTGACGTCATACGGATGCCGCCCTTCCAACGGAGTTACTTCGTCGTAAGGTAAATTCTCTTGATCGCCATAGGCCTTGTCTGATGAAGCTAAGACCACCTGCTTCACCTGCGGACTGCGGCGGCAGGCCTCGAGGATGGTATAGGTCCCGCTAATGTTGACATCTAGGGTGGAGACCGGGTTGCGATTCGCGATTCCCACTATGGTCTGAGCGGCCAGGTGAAAGACAGTGTCGATCTCATACTCGCCCAAGACCCGTTCCATGAGCGTCGAGTCGCGGATATCGCCGCGCACGGATTTAACGCGCTCGATCAAGCCCGTCCGGACCAACTCGCTTTGCGGAATCCAGTCCCGAACGAGACAAACGACGTCGGCTTTACAATCGACCAGTCTTTGCACCAACCGGCTTCCAACCAAACCCGTGCCGCCGGTTACAAATATCGGGCGATCAAGCCAGAAATTCATCGCAGAGTTAGCGGCCATCAGCACTATTCCAGACATGCCACGGCGCTTCTGCAGAGTTCCAGAGTTCGTTCAGATAGGCGTACTCGCGATAAGTGTCCATCGCGTAAAAGAAGCCGTCGTGTCGAAAGGCCATCAATTCCCCGGCCCTGGCCAGGCGTTCCAAGGGCTCTCGTTCAAGCACACATTCAGGAGTCGCATCGAGATAATCAAACACACGCCGATTAAAAACGAAGAAGCCGCCGCTGGCACTTCCATCCACCTGCGGTTTTTCGGCAAAGTCGAGCACTCGACCGTCCGAGTCAAGACTAATCAAACCAAACCGCGAAAATGGTCTAACGGTCGTGACGGTGGCCAATTTACCGTGAGACTGATGGAATGACACCAGCTTGCGGATGTCGATATTGCTGACGCCGTCACCGTAAGTGACCATGAAGGTCTCACCGTCAATGTGCCTTTCAATTCGTTTCACTCGTGCCCCGGTCATCGTATCCAATCCGGTGTCGGCCATGGTCACGGAGTAATCCTGCTCATCGTGTGCCCCGTGGTAGCTAATGACGTGATCACGACCAAGGCGGATCGAGAAGTCGTTGTTCATTGCCTCGTAGTTAAGGAAGTATTCCTTGATCATCGTCCCGCGATATCCCAGACAAAGGACGAAGTCGTGAAATCCGAAATGGGCATACAGCTTCATAATGTGCCAAAGAATAGGGCGTCCACCGATCTCGACGAGTGGTTTTGGCCGGTACTCGGTTTCTTCGCGCAGGCGGGTGCCTTGCCCGCCGCAGAGGATTACCACCTTCAAGCTGCCGCCTCCCAATCACGCTTCATGTTCGCTCTCCGCATGCTACCCGTATTGTTGATGCGGTCGTCATTTCCGACACTAACAGGAACCCGAGAAACCGTCCTCCATAGACGGCCCCGCCCGGAAAGCCCTCCAAGCCGGTGATTGAGAACGCATGGCTTGGTCCACAAGTGCTTGATTCGACGGAGCCCGGGCTCCGGATTCTTGATGACCCCGTCTACTATTCCGTATACTCTACAGAGGCTTCTTTATTGTGTGGTCGTTTGTAATTTCGTGGATCGAGTATCTGCGGGCGAGACGACCCACGAAACCCGGCCAAGAGTCACGAAACATAAACGACTCCAGGTGTGGCGCTGCGCTTGCCCCGGCTCTCCCGGCTTTATGGGCCGACTTCACCGACTCTCTGTCCGTCGGCGGGCGTTTCCGAACCATAGTGATAATTCTGATAGTAGCCACTGTAGTAATAGTAGGAGTTCGATCCGGCCAACGGAACCTTATTTAACACTACTCCGATTATTCGGGCGCCCACGTCCTGTAACAACTTCCGAGCGCGGGCGACAACTTTCCGCGAATTCTTACCGCTATGGACTACCAGCAGCACGGCGTCCACCATAGCCGCAATCAAGACCCCGTCGGTAAACGCGGCAACGGGAGGAGAATCGACCACGACGTGGTTGAAGCTTGCTGTAACCGCGGAGATTAGTTTTAGCATCTGGTCGGAACCTACCAATTCGGCTGGATTCGGTGGCACGGGTCCAGCAGTAAGAATGTATAGACCAGACTCCTCATCCTGTTGGATGGCTGACGAAATCTCGCTCTCGGATGCCTCGCGTGACAGCAGCGAACTTAATCCATTGTCGTTTCTGAGATTGAAGATGGAGTGAATGCGCGGCCGGCGCATGTCCGCGTCAATGACCAGAACTTTCGCGCCGGTCTGGGCGAGACTGATAGCAGTGTTAACCGCAGTTGTCGTTTTCCCTTCTGACGGCACGCTAGAGGTAATGAGCAGAGTCCGCGGCGGCCTGCCGGCCGTCGATAATAGGATCGACGTGCGCAAGTGCCGGTACGCTTCGGCAACGGGAGAGCGCTTATCAACGTCGGTCAGCAGTACTTCTTGAGAGCCGTTGCCGTTGATGGACACGACGCCAACGTTCTTTCCGGGAACCGCTGAAAGGCGCTTCGGTTTTGTGGTACCGACCTGCGGAATCAGCGCGACGGCGGGTAAATGCAGGAAGTTCTCGATGTCTTCCATTGAGCGCACACTGTCGTCAAGATACTCAATTAAGAAGGCGAGTCCAATCCCGCAGCCGAGCGCCACCAAGAAAGAGAGTCCAACGATCATCGTGCGCTTGGGTGCTACCGGTGTCTTCTGCGCAATTGCATAGTCGACGACGCGGATGTTGTTCGGCGTGCCCGCCATTACTACGTCGTTCTCTTTAGTGCGCTGTAGCAGCCCGTCCAAGAGGGTCTTGTTGGTTTCGATCTCCTGTTGAATTATGCGGTAGTTAACTGCGGCTTCATTCTGCGTGAGGGTTTCGGCACGTTGCTGGTCATAGGCCTTGCGCAACGCCTCCTCAGTTGTCAGTGCTTGACGATATCGCGTGGACAGATTGGTAGTGACGACCCGGGTGGCGCGGGCGCGCGTGTCGTTCATCTGTTTTTCCAGGGATGCAATCTGTTTGTCGACTTCTCTAACGGCCGGCCATTTTTCAGTATTTTCCACCAGTAACTCTGCTCGCTTCTGTCTCAGCTCTGTGAGTTTGATTTCTGCATCCGTAGTAACCCTAGTAGCCGAAGGAACATCTCGCTCGCTGCCTCCCCCTTCGGCCAGAGCTTCGGCCGCGCCTGGCTGAAGGCTGGCTTTGTACGCGGATTCCGCGAACTTCCGTTCGTTTTCCGCAATCAGAAGCTGCTTGTTGAGGCCCTCGAGTCTTTCTACGACAGTGTTCTGATTCGCGTCCAGCGAGAGGATTTGATGGCTCTTGGCGTAATTGATTAGCTCCTCTTCTTTTCCTCTGATGGTGGCTTGCAACTCGCCAATGCGCTTCAGAAGATAGCTACCCGTGGTGCCACTTGTCTCGGTCTTTTTCTCGCGATTCTGATCCACGAACGTCTGGGCTACGGTGTTGACAATCTTCGCCGCCAAGTGAGGGTCAGTATGCCGGTAGCCAATGTCGATTAGTCGCGTCTCGCGAACTGTAAGCCGACTCTCCTTTACTGGTTCAACGCTCAATGTCTGCTGGAGGTCATCTACATAGTCCGAAAGGCGCTCGGCCTCCGCCTGATCTTGCGCCACGGTCGTGGCAGAGCTGGAAGAGGTCAGCGGAATCACATCCGGCGTCGGACTCTTGGGGTCGATCTTTGACTTGAGACCCAGAAGAACCCGAAGGTCCGACCACTTTGAAGTGCTCCTTGACGGATAATCGCGAAGAAAATCCTGATTGTGTTCGAGATCCAGGTTCATCACGACTTTACGCAGCAACCCGGGACCGCTCAAGATCTGAAGCTGCGTATTAAAATAAGCAGGATCGTTAGTCTCGCTATTCAGGATCACGGAACTGGTCTTAGACATACCTCCCAGCAGCGGATTCGCGTTCTCGAGGTCGACCTGGATACGGGCCTGTGATTCGTAAATGTCGGGCTTGCGAATTAGATAGACTGCTACCAGTGTTGGTATCAGCAGTGAAGTGCCGATGATTAACCAAAGATGCTTGCGTACAATTCGCCAGTAGTCCAGCAGGTTAGAGCCCTGCCCTTCTTCTCTGCCGTACGGATAACTGACGTGCGATGCCCCCGGAGTACTGTAGCCACCATTTGTTCTTTCCAAGCCGATTTGTTCATTGCTGGGAAGGGCAACGCTTGGTCTGGATAGGTTTGTGGATTCGTTCATCTTGTACTCGATCTTCTTAAAACTATTTATGAGATGTGTGGGGAGTCGATTTGGGCGAACTCAACCCAGCAGGTAAGAAGGCTGGTCCAGCAAACCCTTTGGGGAAGCCGTCTGAAGACGGCGGCGATAATCGCTCAAACAAGTCCATTGATAAGTTGCAATCTGTTCGACGTACTATACTCGCGATAGTGTCTGTTTTTCGGTGATTAGAACTCAGGGGATTACCCGAACCACACCTTGTGAAATCGCTGCCGGGACGGCGCCCTGCAACAGACCGAGAATTGTCTTGCCAGTGGAAGATCCTACTTCAACTATGTCATTCGGAATCAGAGTTATGTCCACGGCTCGCCGCTTTTCAATCGCTTTCAGGTCAACCAAAATCTCTTGCTTTCCACCGCTCTCAATTGCCCTGATAATGCGAATATTACTTGTTTTACCATCGCGTGCTGCTCCCCCGGCCATCGCGATCGCCCACGAAACCGTAATCACCTTGTCCTTTAAGACGATCGCTCGAGGCTGAACGACGTGGCCGATGACGTACACCTGATCCGCTTCCGGAAGTTGGACAATGTCGCCCGGCTGCACGAACGGATTAGCGTCCTCTTTGCCATGCAGGGTATCGTTAAGCTTGATCATCCCGAGGCCCTGAAGAGCGGGAGTAGCATCACTTTCGGAAACATCTTTTTGGCAAATGATGGGGCCGCCGGTATGAATGACGTTAATGGTGCGACCCGCTGCCGTGGAAGGGCCGCCGGCAAAGCTTAAAAGCTCAAGCAAGCGCACCTGCCTTTGAAGCCGGAACTGTCCGGGTGCATTAACCGCTCCAATTACAGCAACCGGTCGCGACTGGAACTCGGTTACAAAGACTTCGACGCTCGGCTTGTTCTTGTATTCCAAATATAAAGTGGCAATTTGCGTTGCCAGTTCGCTCTCGGTGCGACAGGCAGCGGTCACCTCTCCGTCGATCATCGGGAGGCGTATCATACCTCGCTGATCCACGCGCACGGGGCCCGAAAGTTCTGGCGCCTTCCTAACAATAATGGTAAGCACGTCCCCGGGACCAATTCTGTACCGCGCATCATCGCCTGGGGCCTTCAGATTAGCGGCGTCCGCACTGGCGGTGGGTGCGGACTTCTGTTGGGCAACCACATTCACAGGGGAGGCCGGAGTCATGAACAGAAGCAACCCAAACATCGAGATCAGGAGAACCTTCGCGCGAAAAAACTCCGACCTTGAGACCGAAGTGATCGGCGTAAACTTTATTCTCTTCACAAGCAACCTAACTCTCATAACACCTCCGAAGCCGGGCTACCGGAAAATCTATCGCGACGTTGACTCCCGAGACTATCATAATGCGCGCGATGCGCGATAGTGCCGACGTTTCCCAACAGAAGCTGCCAGCCTTCAGCCGCAAACTCTTGTGTTACATTCAAGAGTGGAGCATGGCGACTCGCCACACTTCGCCCCCAGCGTAACGCCCGCAATCGAGCCTGCAGGGGGCATTACGCGATACCCGTTAGGGAAGCCTATCTCGCAAGGCAGCATTCAGTTTTAGAGGGCCCTGGTTCCCAAACTTGATAGCTCGAAGATCAGAGCGCTACGTCTCAGAATCAGCAACCTCGTATCATCCACAGTCAGCATCTGTTGAAGCGCGCGCCCCGCCCGGGCAAACCAAGGAGTCAACCTGGCCTGTGCCCGCCCGCAAGCGGGCACCAAGTCTCCAACACCGATGGAACTTAACGCAAACCATTTGTATCGGATTATCCTTTTGAGCCTCGCGCGCGTGGCAGAGTTTAGCGACTTAGCACGAGTGGTGTGCAAAATCTGATTTATCAATCAAGTAATGAGGCGTGGAAGAGCAAATCGTTCCCTTAAGCCTTGCTTGTAATCCCGAACAACTGCCTGCCTATGAATCCATTCATTTATGAGACCAAAATCGAGCAACACCCCGTTCTCTTAATCGACCGACACCGGCCTGATTACCCCTCAAGTCTCCGAACAGCTCAGCTTACGCTTTGGCTCATATAAACTCCACAAAAACCCCGCACATCACGGGCAGGACTCTACTTGACAGAGACCGCTTCTGTCAACACCCAACTCGTTACGTGTCAAACTATGTGCGGGATTGGTCAGTGAACTGTCTTTAATGCGTCGCCAGTGCGGTACAAGTCTCCTACTCTGCCCGCCGCGAGTGCCGCAGCATTATCGGCGTATTCAACTAGTCCCGCCCTTGGGAATAAGCCACGGCATGTCCACTATTAATTATTTCGCAGGCCAAAACAGCCGCGCAGTACCCGCAATGGAAACCGGCGAAGTGGGCGTTAAATACCCCAACGACAACATCCACGCTTGAGCCGTGTCGGTCGCACTAATAAAGGTTGTCCATCCTCCGGTGCCGTCAAGGACCCTCAAATTGTCAATGGAAACCTTGGAGCTGTCTTTAAGGCTTATGGCTGATCCAGCGTGTGCGCCACTTGAATAGATATTCAGGTTAGACAAAACTGCGGTTGATACCCCCGCAAAGACTAACCCATCACTTACTCCCATTGCCGCAGGGTCGGACTCTGTGTAGACCCCATACAAACCTATGTTTATTGCATTGATAAACCTAACCTCAGCAGCTCCTCTATTGCTCTGGAAAATCCCACCAAAAAAGCTCCATTGCTGCACCCCTGCCCCACCACCAGCCTCGATACCGCCGGCAACTCTCGATCCAACTTTGCCGTTATTTTCTAACTGGAGATTAAACCAGTTAAATTGATAGAGATGTTTAGTCCCGTCAGGTACAATCCCAATTCCAGAATTTGAAGTACGCCCACAATCAACAACCGCCACGTCATAAAAACTCATTTGCGTATTTGTATCCGCAAAGTAGATTCCATACGACGGGAAATGCTGAAAATTGACGTGATTGAGGGCCTGAAAACTTCTGATGTTGTATCCAAGCCGTATGCCGTATCCCCCGGCACTGGCATGGGAGCCAAGGATCATCATCTGAGAAATGTTGAGCTGCCTGCGCACGATAGTGGTTCCCGCTGCGTCAATCGCCGCACCTGATCCGTAATAATCCAGCGTGGTATTGTTCGGTCCTTCTCCGATCCAAGGAGCACCGCGATAAGTCACGCCGGTAATCTTATAGGTAGTCGATGAAAACTTGACAACGCCCTGTGCCGCTCTAGTCACTCCATCATCACCAAACACCCCCGAACACACTGAGGTATCGGCTGCGTTGATCGCCGGCGTCATGTCAGTTGTTCCCGGCGTTGTGTTTGTCGCCCACCAGTCGGGATAGACCGAGCCTGACAGCACGACGGCTCCCTGTCCGCTGAGAGCGTTGTAGAAAATCCTTTTCGCCGGAGGCGCGAGAATCGGGCTTTGTGCCCTAACAGTTTCTCCCGTGACAACCTGAATGCCGCCTAGCGTGAAATCCAATGTGATGTTCGATGCGAAGGTGATCGAGGTCAGTTTGCAGAGTGTATTCAGATCACTTTTGTATGGGAGCTGAATCGTGCGTGGATTGCCGGCCGCGCCGGTAACAATTGATTGAACCGCGGCAGTGTCCGCCGCAGCACTTCCTGAGCAGTTTGGAGTAAAGATGGTTTGCTGCGCTCGTGCAAGTGGAGCGCAAAGGCAAAAAACAATAACAATCAATAATCGTCGGATCACGGCGTTTCCTCCCATAGCGTTGGCGTCTAGCCAAGCGTTTGCTTTTCCATTTGCTCGACACGAACGCTTAGTTCCTGCATCGCTCTAACCCACCTTTGTTAGCCTCGGCATAGCCACCGAACTGGGCTGCCCACTTGTCTAAACCAACTAAGTCAGGCATCACTGTCCCAACATCCTCAGCCGAGAAGCCATCCTGCGTTCACTCGCCTCTGTTTTCTATCTAATGTAATGAAAACTGATCGGTTTGAGAAGGTTGATTTCAGCGAGAGAGCGTCGTCACTTCCCTCCAGGAGGTAGGAGGACATTCGCCGAGAGCGTTTGGAGTGTCTCTTGATAGCACCCTTGCCACTACCCGGTGTTGGGTAAAGCAATTCCATTCAGAGATGCGATCCGAGAAAATGCGACGAGGCGGAAGACCCGACTGGAATAGACTTTTCTTAACAAAGACAAGTAAAAGCGCTCTCCATCGCGACCCTTTCACGAGCCGCGATGGAGAGACGAAAGAAGGAAGGCGCCTACTGCTGGCCAACCGGTGGTGGCAACGCATTGCCGGCTAAGTTGTCGCGAACATTGTTGTTCCCGAACGAGGCGGTTGTTCCGGTATTCGCGAAGCCAGTACCGTTGTTCATGATGGTTACGTCACCGAGGTTGCATAAGCCGTTCACGTTATTAACACCCGTGCCATTGCCGTTGAGCGCGGTGCTGAAAATCCCCAATTGCGCACCCGTGTTAACCTTGACTCCCACACCTAAGTTGCCGCTGATGTCAGAGTTTATGACCTGAACTGCTGCGTTAGTGGCGGCTATCCCGTCAGAAGCATTTCCATAGATAACCACCCGGTTGATGTAGGCTCTGTAGCCGGCTACGGTCGAGCCGGTAATGCTGATTGCCGCGCCGACGTTGTTGACGAACTTGGAGTCGTATACCCAGAGGCCAAACGGAGGGTTGCTGACGACCGCAGTGCGGTTGTCCTTTATGCCGTTGCCGGCCCCAGACCTGAATCCAAAAATCTGGCAGCCCTCAATCCACACGCTTCGAGCCGAGGTGATGTTAATTCCTATCAACCCCGTGGTCGCTCCGTTTATGGAGAGGTTCTTCAGGTAAACATTGGCACTGTTCGGACTGCCGGATCCTGAATCGTTGACGTTGAAGCCGTTGGTGCCCGAGGCGAGAACCGAGCCAAAACCAGAGCCAGTGGTACCGTCAACGGTAATCGACTTGGTAATCGTCAATGTGCCGAAACCACCTGGATCGAGGCAGTCAATCTCGCCTCCAGCGGCAGTCTTCGAAATAGCGCCGGCAAATGTCTTGCAGGGCGCGGTGCGGCTGCAGGGGTTAACGTCGTCGCCGACGCCGGATACCCAGGTACGCGTAGCCTGCGCCTGGGCCATGGATGCAAAAGCGAACGTGAAGATCGCGATTGCCATTATTTTGACCGTGAACCGAAACTTGTTCATTTGGAGTCTCCTTTTTTCCTTTGAAGTTTTGGGATGGTCGCCAGTAGAACACGGATCCGTTCCGGCCACTGTTGCGCCGAGTCTTCCCATGGTTGCCGAGAAATCGAGTTTGCGTACTTTCATTCAGTCTGGATTGGCGAGCATTAATAACCGCAATCTCTAGCGGTGTCGTTATCAATCGTCCAGGTGGCGTTACCACCGTTCGACACGACCGTTGAAACAAAACAGCCGTCCGCATCCTCGCCGATTATCTTAACCTGCTGTTGGTCCCATGAAGCGATGCTCAGGTTAAATGACTGACCTGAAGAAATCGTCGAATTGCCCAATTGATTAGTGCCCCAGTCGTCCCTGTCAACGTGAGAAAGATAAACGTTACGGATCTCACGACTCGAACTGTTCACAATATTGACAGACGTCAATGTGAATGTCGATTTCGAACGGGCACTCGACAGCAGCGGCAATGAAGCCATTACCAGCAGGCTAACGCAGATGATTATGAAGCTCCGGGTTCTTATCGGGCTGTGTGAGTTTGTCATATGCACTCCTCCTCAAAACACGTTGACTGGGAATGGGAGGGGCAAGCCCCTCCCGTTTTCTTGCCGCCGGGTAGCTACGGACAGTTGCCGGTAACAGTGTAATGAACACCGCTATCAACAGCTGTTTCGCCTGGGTTATGAACCACAACAACCTGTGCAGTTGCCCGGCCCACATTACCGTACGTGTCCGTCACCTTAAATGTGATCGTATAGACGCGGCCGTTGCCGTTGCCTTCGCGCTCAGAGCGCAACTGAACGGACTTGCAGTTGGAGGCAATCACGATATCGTTCAACGTGTTACCGTCGCCGTTTCCGTTCTCGATCTCATCGCTGGTCACTTTTTCGATCACTACATCGTCAAGAGTGACGCCTCCACAGTTGTCGCTTGCGCCGGTCACAAAGTTGGTCAGCGGGAATGTCTGATACTTGTGATTCGGCGGCCACATCGACAGCGTCTGGCCGTTGGTCGTGATCACCGGTGGCGTATTGTCAATCACCGTTACGGTTTGCGTAGCCGATGATGTGTTGTTATGAGCATCCGTGACCGTATAGGTGACCGTCGTAGTTCCGACGGGGAAGAAATTTCCTGACGGAACGCCGGTTCGGACAATCGGACCAAGCCCCGGACAATTATCGCTCGCTGTCGCGTTGCCCAGGATTGCGTCGCTAACGACCGTACCGCATGACGTGGCGCCCGGCCCGGTATAGGCTGTTACATTCGCCGGAGCGGTAATCGTCGGCGGTGTATTGTCGACGACCGTCACGACCTGGGTTGCGGATGAAGTATTTCCGTGTGCATCCGTGGCCGAATACGTCAACGTAGTATCACCCACCGGGAAATCGTTCCCTGAGGGAACTCCGCTTCGCGTTACTGCACCAACACCCGGACAGTTATCAGTTGCCGTCCCAACCCCAAACGTCGCGTCAAGGTCGCTAACTGTCACGCCGCAGGAGGTTGCGCCAGCTCCCGTATACAGAGTGACCGGTGCAGGCGCAGTTACGACCGGCGCAGTGGTATCGACGACGGTAATCGTCTGAGTCCTGGTAACGGACAAATCAGCCTTTGCGGTGTAGGTAATGACCGTATCTCCGAGCGGGAAATTGTTTCCGGCTGGAACACCGGTGCGGATCACGGTCGTGTCGCAGCCATCAGCAACGGTCGCGGTTCCCAGTGTTGCGTCTCCGACGACCGCGCCACAAGACGTCGCACCCGCTCCGGTATTAATCGTTAAGCTGGCGGGAACGAAAGTGAATGTCGGAGGCGTCGGTTCGTGAACGGTTACGTGTTGGACTCCCACGGTTGTATTTCCCTGTGCGTCACGCGCTGTGTAGGTCACATCGGTTGTACCCACTGGGAACACGAAAGTCTCACAAGTCCTGGTAGGATTGCCCGGAATTGGACAAGGGGTCGTGGGCACGCCGGTTCGCGTAATAGAAACCGTCGAGCAGTTATCGCTGGCAGTCGCGACCCCGAGCTCATCATCGAGCAGGGCTGAACACGTGTTGGTTGTAACACTCAGATCCGGCGGAACGTTCAGCGTCGGAGGCGTCGTGTCACCACTGGAAGTAATCGTAATTGTTTGCGTGCACGAAACCTGACCCAGATCGTTGGTAGCGGTCCATGTAATGACCGTTTGGCCAGCAGGATATGGATCGGTCAGGTTAAGGTTGTCGCTCCTGCGGACAGTTACGGTCGGGACATTTGGACCTGTCGCGGGACCCGCGGTTGGCGTTCCGATTTGGGCGGCCGTCAAAGTCTTCTGACAATCGCTACCCCCATCAAACGTCTTATCGGAGGGACATGTAATTGTCGGCGCATTAGGATTTGTCACAGTCACATGTTGCGTGCATGAGGCCGTGCGGATGTTCGGATCGTCACACGCCGGAGGATCATTACATTCCTTCGCCGTCCAGACGATCGTAGTTACTCCGATAGGATACGGATCAGTTATTGGGCGACCATCGCTACGAACGCCCTGCAATCCGGTATTGGGGCTCCCGGTAAAGGTCGGATTGTCGACCGGCACGGTGACTTCCGATTGACTCCCGCTGGCGGTTGCAAACTGGTCCACTTGGCAACTGATTGTCGGAGGGTCTGCTTGCACGACCGTAATTGTGAAACTGCAACCGCTGGATCCGCTAGCCGTGGCCTGAACAACGGTCGAACCAACTGGGAAGAAGAAACCCGAGACAGGATTCATCGTCACCGCGCCGCAAGTGCCAAAAGCTTCGGCATTTCCAAATGTAACAAACGTTCCAGGTTGACCCGCCTGGGTGGCATTGGCGCTGAGAGTCATGTTATTCGGGCATTCCAGGACGCAGGCATCGGGCGCGCCTCCGGTTCTAATAAGAAGAGGTGGAGCACTTGAGTCGTTATCTAAGGCGTTAAGTTCAGTCGTAGTGCTTCTGACCTTAACGCTATTGTCGATCGTCGCCCCGGCCGAACCAGCCGTAAACGTAACCAGGAACTCTGCAGCAGCGCCAGCGGGAAAGCTGGCTATTGAGCAATCTACAGTGCTGCCTGAAGGACAGGTGAACGTGTTCGCCAGTCCGCCCGTTTGCTGCACCGAGCTCAAAGTCGCATTAACAAAATTCTCATCCTTAAAATGTACGTTAGCGGCATCATTCGGACCGCCGTTAACGACCCTGACGAGGTATTGAACTGGGTTTCCCGCCGTCGGCAAATCGGTGAGTGCGGAGATATAGATTGAAAGATCAACATTGTCATGGTGAGTGTCTTCAACGGAGAAAAAAGCACTTGCACGAAGTGAACCCCTTGAAGTTATTACATTGACTCTCCAGGTTCCGACGTTCTGAACAATGATGTCCTGATGTTGCGTGGTGAGGTCAGTCGGCAAAGTAAAGTTATCTGTTTGCGGATCGCTCGTAATGGGAACTGTCCGCTCCACAAACCCGCCTGGATCTACCCAGGAGAAACGGAACCCGCTGGTTCCTATTCCTGCCGTCTTCGCGCACATCACTTCACCAAGGCTGAAGGTTGTTTTTGGTATCACGCAGCCTGCGGCATAGGTAGCAATAGGTGCTGTCTGGGCCGCCACCGTGAAAACTGTCGGAATTATCGAGCTGTCTGTTGGATCCGCGATCGTGGCCTTCCATGTGCCAACTACCGTTGGAGTGTAAAGGAAATTCTGCGGCAGATTCGTTATGATAGCTGTTACTCCGGCTCCCCCATATGCAATCGTTGGACACGCCACGCACCAGTTAACAAAACGGTCGGGTTCCGAGACAAAATTAGTTTGAGCGCACACTGTTTCACCCAAAATGAACGTGGTTCTAGGTGTTGTGCAATCAGATGCGAAGGTGGTAATTGTCTCCGGCGAGGATTGCTGTACCGGCGCGAATGACGAAGACCACGAGCCAATCGCCGAACTCGTCGACATCAGGGAACTCAGCTTGCCTGGCCTTGCGGCGGCTTCCGACGATTTGCTCAACGGATTCGAGCGCGTACTCAATGAGCTCGATTGCGCGGAATAGAACGGCACAGCCACAATGGCTGCCACGACAACCAACGAGCAAATAAGAATAACAGAATTGAGACGTCTATATTGGCGGGGTTTCCCAGTTCTCATCAGCTTCTCTCCTTGGCGAAAGTTGGGCATCCTATCCGGCGAGAATTACCCATACTATGCTTGACAATCCCAACCGCCGAATCGCCGCGATTAAGATCGAAATCAAATACTCATACTAGGTGATGGCATGGGTCAAGGTTTACTTGTGGACTACAGAGCTTTGCTGCTCAATTTCCAGCGGTATCGGGAATCTCAATAACCTCTTCACAAATGGGACGTACAAGCGGTAATTTTTTGCGAACCAGCACACCCAAAATAGAGTGAGGACGAGTAAATACTCTACTTTGATTGTTCTGTCAACAGAATTTCGTGTGAACGGTGACGGATTTTGCTGATGCTTGCAATCAGAGGTGCTAGGGGCTCCCCAACAAACGGCGCGTTTCTAGCGGAGACTAGTCCGGCCGCCAGACAATTAGTCGTCGGTGCGAAGAGGCAATGACTTTTCTATTCGACAATGTCACGTTACGTAAAGTGGCGAGACGATTCTTCCAAGACCATGTTACCTAGTCTTCTTGCTAGCGACCAACCTCGCGGATCCAGTTGCCCACGGTCTCCATCACGGCTCAGGGTTCCGAGAGAAATCGAAAGCAGCTCCTCACCGCCCGCATCGATAAAAGTTTGCAAGCCGCGAATGTCCTTCTCTTATAACGTTTCCAGCCACTTCCAACGTCTCTAAACAATCGGCTACGAACGACGAACAGGAGACGGCGACTCGCCTGAAGCAGTGCAACATTTCTTTTAATAATAAGCGCGGGACACTTCGGGGCATGCACTTCCAGCAACAACCGCATGAGGAGGCGAAGCTGGTGCGGTGTACCCGCGGAGCGATTTATGATGTGGCTGTCGACGTGCGGCCCGGTTCGCCCTCGCGATATCAGTGGTTGGCAGTCGAACTGACGCCCGATAATCGCTGCATGCTTTATCTTCCGGAAGGCTTCGCTCACGGCTACCAGGCACTGGCGGACGAGACTGAAATCTTTTACCAGATATCAGAGCCTTATCACCCTGAGTCCGCGCGCGGCCTGCGCTGGGATGACCCGCGCGTCGGCATCGAGTGGCCACTCCCCGTCACAGCAATGTCGAAGCGAGATGAGGAATTTAGTTTTCCGTAGGTCTCGATATCATTGCGGCGGCAACCCCCGGCACGATGATTTTCCTCCGAGCCCCAACCGCGATGGCGATAAGGCGTCGGAGATTTTTTTCCTGAATTAGAAGCCAGGAGATTATGAAGTCAAAGTTCTGCGGGAGGGCGAACCAGCACGCTCGGGAAAGTTCAGCGTCGGCCGCAAGCGATTCCGCCAATGGTCACCCCGGCAAAGTCAAACCCTCAGATCCGTGGGCTGAGAAGCCTTCTCATACCAGCCAATGGTCTCTTGCAGTCCATCTTCCAAAGTTGTCCCGGCGCTAAAGCCGAACCTCTCGAAAGCGCGCGTCGTATCCAGCCAGCGGCGCGGCTGACCATCAGGCTTGGCGGTTTGCCATCTTACTTCGCCCTCGAAACGCGTCAGGCGCTTAATCAATTCAACCAAGTCTCGAATTACGACTTCACGGCCGGTGCCCAGGTTAATCGGATCGCCTTCGTCATACTCCGCGGCTGCCCGGACAATCCCTTCCGCGCAATCTTCGACGTACAGAAAGTCGCGCGAAACGTTTCCTGAGCCCCACCCTTCAATGAAGCTAACGCCCGCGCGGCGCGCTTCGACGCATTTTCGAATCAGAGCCGGGATCACATGTGAGGTTTCAAGATCAAAATTATCGCCGGGCCCGTAGAGGTTCGTCGGCAGGATGAAGATTGAATTGAACCCGTATTGCTGTCGATACGACTGGGATTGGACCAGCATCATTTTCTTTGCGAGGCCATAAGGGGCGTTCGTCTCTTCGGGATACCCGTTCCAGAGGTCGTCCTCCGTAAAAGGTACAGCCGTGAATTTCGGATAGCCGCAGACCGTGCCGGTAGCCACGAACTTTTTCACCCCGAAGAGCCGGGATTGTTCGATGAGCTGCACACCCATCATCAGGTTGTCGTAAAAAAACTTTCCCGGATTCTTCTGATTATTACCGATTCCACCCACGACCGCAGCAAGGTGAATGACCAGATCAGGCCGGCTGTCGTTGAGCATGCGCACGATGTCGGTTTTTTCGATCAGATCGTAATCGCGGCTGCGCGGCACAAAAACTTCGACGCCGTCGTAAGCTTTGAGTTTCTCGATCACGAAACCGCCGAGAAACCCTGCTCCGCCCGTAATGGCCACTCGTTTATATGGAAATGAGTCGTTCAAAGCGAGGGCTCGTTCCTGCGTTTCTCCTATCTTTTTAGTTCGTTAAATCCCAGCCGCACCTTCGTCAGGCTCAGATGGTCAACCGCTCGCGGCTTGCCGGGCAGCCAAAGATCGGATATGTAATCAAAAACTCTTGCAACGTAGAAAGGGTCGCGCTTGACTAGCTATCGAGTCGCTCGGCAATATTGAGTCACGAGTTAGTTATTTGCAACCACTAAGAATGGATCAATCAAATCCAAAATGACTAAAACAGCTTTAATATTCGGAATCACCGGGCAGGACGGCTCGTTCCTAACTAAGTTGCTGCTTGAAAAAGAATACAACGTTTACGGCATTATTCGCCGCTCGTCTTCCTTCAACACGGAGCGCATCGATCATCTTTATCAGGATCCGCACGAGAAAGGAACACGGCTGCGACTGGTCTACGGCGACTTGAACGACTCTAGTTCGCTCAACACGATCCTGCGCCAGGTGCAGCCCGACGAGATTTACAATCTCGGCGCGCAGTCCACACGTGCCAGTGAGCTTTGACATCCCTGAATACACAGGCGAAGTGGCCGGCCTCGGCACGGTGCGTTTCCTCGAGGCAATCCGCGAAACGGGTATGCTTGACCGGGTCGTGCGCGCTGAACACGGGATGCGTTCCCTCGGTAACGTTCATCAAACGCACCATCCCATCGACGAGGTCGTCGACGTAACAGAACGAGCGAGTCTGACTGCCGTCCCCGTAAATGGTTAGTGGCTCGCCCCGCAACGCCTGCACGATAAAGTTCGAAACCACACGACCATCATTCTCAAGCATTCGCGTGCCGTAGGTGTTGAAGATGCGAATGATGCGAGTGTCAACTTTGTTCTGACGGTGGTAATCCATCATCAGCGTTTCCGCCAGCCGTTTGCCTTCGTCGTAGCAGCTCCGAATTCCGATCGGGTTGACGTTGCCCCAGTAATCTTCGGACTGCGGGTGTGGTTGAGGATCGCCGTAGACATCTGAAGTGGACGCCCGCAGGATACGAGCGCGGACACGCTTAGCCAATCCAAGCATATTGAGCGTTCCCAGGACATTGGTCTTAACGGTCTTGACCGGATTGTACTGGTAGTGCACAAGGCGAGGCTGGACAAGCGAGATTGTAGACTTGATCCACTTCGAGCAGAACCGGCTCAGTCACGTCATGTCGCACCAACTCAAAGCGATAGTTATCCAGCAAATGAGAAACATTGTGGCGGCGTCCCGTGAAGAAATTATCGAGGCAGATCACCTCTTCGCCGTCTGCCAACAACCTTTCGCACAAATGCGATCCGATGAATCCCGCGCCACCAGTAACTAACACCCTCATCTTTTATGATCCTCGAATCTTTCGCGCTTTGGGACCAACCTCACGCCGCAATTGGTCCGTCCGATCACTTCGTGTGCGTCAAGCTTGGCGAGTCTACCATAGTACCCAATGTCTGGGGATCACCACCGAACGTTGCTACGCTTTAGCTTCGCAGATCCAGTTTGCGACTGTTTCAACCCAAAACTGCTCACCGTTCAGCGACGGAATCAAATGCAGTTCTGAACCGCCGGCGTCGATAAAAGTTTGCCGGCCGCGAATGCCCATTTCTTCCAAAGTCTCAAGACAATCGGCCACAAATGACGGACAGGAGACGGCGACCCGCTTGACGCCCCTTTGGGCCAACTCGCGCAGCACAACCTCGGTAGTGGGTCCGATCCATTTCGCCCTGCCGAGTCGAGACTGAAACGAGATCGTGTAATCATCCGCCTCCAATCCAAGTTGTGCAGCAATCGCTCTCGCGGTGAACATGCACTGGGCGCGATAGCAGTTTTGGTTCACGGCACCAATCTGATCGCAACAGTCAGACTTAACCAGGCAATGCTGACCGGTTGCATCAAGTCGCTTGAGGTGACGTTCGGGCAAACTGTGAAAGCTAAAGACGACGTGATCGACCGGTTGCTTTTCGTGGGCCGCCATGATTAGCCGCGCGTGGGCTGCGATGAACTCGGGTCGATCATAAAACGGCGGCGCGAAGGACAAGCGATCCGCACATCCAAGTTGCTTCGCCACTCTGGTCGTCTCAACGACGGCCGTTTCAAAACTCGATTCAGCGTATTGCGGGTAAAGGGGCAAAACAATAATTCGCGAGATGTCGGGCCCGGACAGCCGAGAGAGCGCCGACGAAATCGAAGGATTGCCGTAACGCATCGCATACTCAACCAGGTAACGATCGTCACTCGCTAGACGTGATGCGACCTGCTCTGCCAACTCGCGCGTGTAAACCAGCAGCGGCGACCCTCCGGGCAGTTGAACCTTTTGATAAGCTCTGGCGGATTGTACTTTTCGTCGCGGGACGATCATGACGTTGACCAGAAACCAACGCAGGGGTTTCGGCACGTCGATCACGAAACCATCCATCAAAAATTCGCGCAGGTAACGGCCCACGGCCGCGGGTGTCGGCGCGTCCGGTGTTCCGAGATTAATTAGCAGCACGCCTATGCGATTCATAATGTCTTGGGAAAATCCTGCGCGACGAACGCGGCGCGCTCAATCAGCTTTGCCAGACCGATGCGACCCAGATAGTTTCCCACCAGGTCCACATTCGCCGGCGGCGCCGGGAGTTGCGTCAAGACGCGTTCCAGATTTACCGAGTAGTGCGGCAACGCTTCCGGCCAGTTAGTCAGGTGAACTCCAATCGGTTCGTGGCGTTCACGATATAGCCTTGCGCGGTCCTCAGCAATAAGCTTTATCAGCTCAGCATCACTTAACTTAACTATCTCCGGATCGAGCGCGCCGCCAAAAATCCAGGTCTCAGAGTGCGCCGGCCCACGCCCGGCAAAGATCCATTCATTGAACAAGACACCTCGCGCGCGAAAACCCTCACCGCGCGGAAACAAACAACCAAAGCCTTTGAGCTTTCCGGCGGCCGCCTGGTAATGGCAAGTCGCGGTCACGACCGGCATCATCTCGATTTGCCGCAAGCTCTCGCTCAGCTCCGGCGCCATCGCCACCAGACACTCCGCGGCGCCGCGCGCGGATGTACAAATAACCGCCGGCTCGCCGGGGCCTATCTGAGCTTCTTGATTGAAAACAAATTCTACTCCCGCGCGCTCAAGGTATCCGCACAGCCCATCGATGAGTTGCTGCATGCCGTTCAAAGGCGCGACGGTGCCGCGCAGCTTTGGTCGCAGTGGCCGAGTCGTTTGCAGAAAGCGCGGCAAAACGGCCTGACCAAATACCAAACTCGCGCTCAACTTCTCAGGATCGCCGGCGTATATGCCACCGAGCGCCGGCGCCAGAAAAAAATCAGTGCCGCCTTTGCCAATCACACGCCGTCCCCAAGCGGCGATCGTTTCAAACGGCCGGGGCCGCAGGCTGGTGGCACTGGCCGCGAACCTGAAACCCAGCTTCATCACTTCCGCGGCGCTGAGCGGAAACCGTTTGGGCTGTCCGCGATAAATAAATCGCGCCCGCGCTTCTCTTCGCGTGGCCTGGAGCGGCACGCCGATGTCGGCGCACATCGCTTCGAGTCGAGCCGAATTTCGAATGCCGTTCGCCGCCGTCTCTACCGGGCCGTGTTCAGTTTGAATAGTTTGAATCAATCCTCCGGCGCGCGAATTCCGTTCAACCACCTGGACGTTGAAGCCTTCTTTGACGAGATAGTAGGCAGTCACCAATCCCGAGAAGCCTGCGCCGATGACTTTGACTTGCATACTATGAACAGTGCGGATGACTCTAGGGACCTGGGCCGATTGAGGCTCCCTCTCCCATTGGGAGAGGGCTGGGGTGAGGGTCTAAGTGCGGCTCCTTCTTTACCTCAAAGTGTGATGGCCAGGCACGACTTCTAATTAAAAGAATGTCTCGCCCTGTATGCCCTCATCCCCTGCCCTTCTCCCAAAGGAAGAAGGGAGACCAGTCGTCCGACTCTAAGCGAATGCTGCGATCAGAGTGCCTGAGAGAAAAGCTTCGGCCGTTCCTGCTCCTCACGCAGACGCTGATCGAAGAACATGCAGGCGTTGCGCAAAAACGGACGGCCCCGATCGGTAAGAATCAGCTTTTCGTCGCGCACCTCCACCAGTCCATCACTTACCAGCGAATCGAGGAAGACGGCCGCGTCCTGTGACTGTTCCGGCTGTAAGTCAACCTCGAACCGCGTCATGAAGGTAAGAATCTGTTCGCGCAGGCGGCGATCTTCTTCTGAAAGCAGGTGTCCGCGGAGGGTGGGGATTTCACCCTGCTGCACGCGGCGTTCATAAACGGGAAAAGCTTTTTCGTTTTGATGAAAGCACGTGGGCGTTTCAGAGATCGCACTGACGCCCAACCCCAGCAGGACCTGCGTGCGCAATTCTGTATAACCCATAAAATTCCGATGCAGAGTTCCCTTACGTTGGGCAGACGCCAGTCCATCATCAGGCAACGCAAAGTGATCCATTCCGATCTCGACGTACCCAGCTTCCGCCAACAGGTTGCGCGCAATCTCGTACAGCGCGCGCTTCTCTCCGGCCACCGGCAAATCCTCATCTTTGTAACTGCGCTGCGCCGGCTTGATCCAGGGAACGCGCGCGAAACTGTAGACGGCAATGCAATCCGGTCTTAATTCGACCGTTTGTTCGACGGTCTGCCGGAAACTTTCCGGCGTCTGTCGCGGCAACCCGTAAATCAAATCATAGTTGACTGAGTTGTAGCCCAACTCGCGCGCCGTGTCGGTGACGTTCTTTGTTTGTTCCAGCGGCTGTTCGCGATTGACCAGCTTTTGCACCACCGGATCGAAATCCTGCACGCCGAGGGAAATGCGTCTGAAGCCGAGGGAATGAAGGGTTACCAGGTGCTCGCGGGTGGTGCGGCGCGGATCAACTTCGACTGAAGCGCGGAACTGCTCAGCATCAACCTGACCGTCCGCGAGAATCGGTTCGAGGATTCGCTTTAAGTTGTCTGCCGAGAAAAATGTCGGCGTGCCGCCGCCAAGCTCCAACTGCCGCAGCGGCCGGCGTTGCAGTTCGGAAACCTGCTCGCGATAAAGATTCCATTCCTTATGAAGCAGTTCGATATAAGTTTCTTCGCGTCCATGATCGTGCGTGATGACCGTGTTGCACGCACAGAAAGTGCAGAGCGTTTCACAGAACGGAAGATGAAAGTACAGCGACCAGCTCGCGTTCTCGTCATCGCACGCGGTGCGAATTGCGTCCAGCCATTGGTCAGGACTGGGAGACTCGCTCCAGAAAGGCACGGTCGGATAGCTGGTATAGCGCGGCGCCGGGACGTCGTACTTGGCAAAAAGATCAGTCACTGCATCACCTCTCTAACCGTATCGACAAAGAGTCTTACATTGTCTTCGGGCGTGCCCGGCAAGACTCCATGACCCAGACCGCAAATCCAACCCGGCGTCAACTGATTCGCCAGCGGCGCGAGATAGCGAGTCAGACGTTGCTTGAGCTCGCTTCTCTCATCTAACAACAACGCTTGATCGAAGTTACCCTGAACAAAACCTTTTGGAAAGAGATCGAGTGCCTCCGTCATGTTCCAGCGAGAGTCAATTCCCACGCCCGCCAATCTGCCATCACTGAAAAGCGCATCATGCAAGTGAGCGAGTTGGGTGCCCTTTGAGTAATAACCGATGCGCGCCGCATGCTTCGCCGTCAGAGTCTGAAGTTGGGGTACGACTTCAGATCGGAAGATCTCAGGCGCTAATTCTCCCGCAGCGGTATCAAAGATCATTACGACCTCCGCGCCGCTTTCCAACTGGAGTTCGATGTTTCTCGCCAGCAGCGGCACCATCGTGGCGCAGAATCGCGGAAACAGCTGTATCAGCTTTTTCGATTCGAGCAGAGATCCTTTATGTGAGCCTTCGACCGCATAAACAAATAGAGTCCAGGGCCCGCCGACAAAACCAATCAGACTGCGATCCGGCGGAATGCGTTCGCGTGTCGCCTGCATCGCCTCGCCCTGAAAAAGTAGCTGAGGCCACGCTTCTTCGATCGAACGCAGTAGCGGCAGAGTCTCCTCATTAAGATTCCAGCCGAGCTGTGGCCCTCGATCCGTGTAGTCCAGTCCCATGCCCAACGCCTCGAGCGGGAAAAGCAGATCGCTGAATAGAATCGCGGCGTCAAAATCAAAATCCAGGACCGGGCCCAGGGCGACTTCGGCAGCCAGCTCAGGTTGCTTGCACAAATCCATGAACGAATACTTCTGCCGTAGCGCCTGATAGTGACGGTGATAACGGCCCGCTTGCCGCATAAGCCAGATCGGCGGCGTGGATTGCTCGCGTCGCGCGAGCGCGTTTTGAAAACGCGCATTGCCGATCTTTTCTATGAATGCGGATGATCTCATTTTATTTCCAGATGATAAGTGGCACAGACTTCAGTCTGTGATTCTTCTTCAGGGTGATCACAGACTGAAGTCTGTGCCACTACCCCCATCACCACACCATTGATACCCAATGCCGCGCACCGATCTGATCGCCGTGCTCTGGGTGTCGCCAAGCGATTGGCGCAGCCGCACGATCATGTTGTCTATCGTGCGCTGATTCAGAAACTTGTCCTCGCCCCACAGCACGTCCAGAATTTGATTGCGACTGACCACCCCGGGGCTGCTGTTGATAAGTAGCTGTAGCAAATCAAAGTCGCGCGCCGCCGGATGTTCGCGGCCGCCATCGGGCTGCACAATCGCCCGGCCCTCCAATTCAATCACGCGGCCATTGCACGAAATTCGATGACGCACTGGATGACGTTCGAGCACGTGCTTGACGCGCAACAACAGCTCGCGCAAGTGAAACGGCTTGGGAACAAATTCTTCAGCGCCAATCTCAAATCCTTCCAAACGATGTTCGGCGGTGCTCAGTGCTGTCATGAACATGATCGGCACCGAAGTGCTCTGCTTAATATGGCGCGCCAACTCAAAGCCCGATCCGTCGGGCAAGCCAATGTCCAGAATCACCAGATCCCACAGACCCTCGTCCAGCTTTTTCAGTGCCCGCTGTTTGGTCTCGACCCACGCCACGTCATATGGCTCACGCAACAGCCGCTCGTGCAAGGTCGCGCCCAGCGAGCGATCATCTTCGACCAGCAACAGTCGCTTCATAGCCGCTCCGCTCCGTGCGCATCGAATCTGCACTTTCCCCATTGGGAAAAACCATCTCAGCCAAAAACCCGTGCGAGCTCGAGTCGGCAAAATTGATCGTGCCGTTCATTCGCTTGACCAGTTGGCGCGCGATGTAGAGTCCCACGCCGCTGCCGCTGCCGCGAGTGTGCCGCACGAAGAGTTTGCCCAGACGGTTGAGGTCGCCGTGAAACCCGTGACCATTGTCGCGAACGCGTATAATCAAATGTGCATCGCCGTTGCGTTGCACCGACACGTCAACCTCAGTAGCCTGCCCATGGGTGACGGAATTCTGGACCAGATTTGTGAGCACACTCTCCAGCGCCCGCGCATCAGCCATAATCACGCCATCCCCACTTTGGGCGATCAGCAAGTCCGGCCAGTGATGACGCAACGTGTCGATCCGGTCGCTCAAACTGATCGGTTCGAGAAAGAAAGCGCCCCGCGTCAGATTTACCAGGAAGAGTGAATTCTCCAACTGTAGCTGCAGGCGCAATGTGTCGCTTAACAACCGATCCAGCAGCGGACTGGGCCCGGCGTCGGCAAAATCTTCACGCAGGCTTTCTGCCTGCAGACGCAAGCTGGTCAGAGCAGTCTTGGCGTCGTGGGTGAACGCGGCAAAGAACTCCTCCACCTGCGCGTGCCGCTTCTGTTCCCGCCGCGCATAGTAGAACAGCGCCAGGCCGCCGCCGATCAAAGATACGATCAGGATGCCGCCTTCCCACAGCAGCATCTGATAATGACGATGGAAGTCAGCGGCGCCTTCGAGGTTCAGGCGAGTTAGCAAATCAAGTTGACGCAGACCAAACACCAACCACCAACCGGCCAGCGTCACTGTGAAAACAACCCACAGTCCGACGAGGGCGATGGCGATTCGATTGCGCTTCCCTTGAGTGCTCATAATTGAATAGGACCTATAGGACTCATTCGACCTATACGTCCTATGTTAATTCTTCAACTGCTGCCAAAATTGCCGCGCCTGCTTTTTCAAGCAACTCGTCGTCATGCGCCAGCGACATGAAACCCACTTCGTATCCACTCGGCGCCAGATAAACACCGCGTGACAATGCGCCGTGAAATACTTTGGCGAACGCGGTTGAGTGCGCTTCAGGAATTTGGCCGATGCGCCTGATCACATCATTCGTCTCGGCGTGCAGCCAGAAGATCGAAGCAGTTCTCGTTAATCTAAACGGCAAGCCGCGCGCTTGCATCTCAGCATTTAGTTGATCACAAAATCGGCCAGTCCGCTCTTCGAGCACCGCGTAAGCCCCGACGCGTTCGATCTTTTGCAGCGTCGCCAGCCCCGCGCGCATTCCCACCGGATTCGCGCTCAACGTCCCCGCCTGATAGACGGGCCCGGCCGGCGCGACCAACTCCATCAAATCTCTTCGGCCTCCGTAACACGCAACCGGAAAACCACCGCCGATCACTTTGCCATAGGTCACCAGATCGGGACGCAGACCGAGCACCTCTGCCATGCCGCCCAGCGCCACACGAAACCCTGAAATCACTTCATCAAAGATTACCAGCGCCCCGTGCTCTCGAGCGATCTTCACCGTCTCTTCAATGAATTCTCGCCGCTGGATCAGCAAACCATAGTTGGCGGGTAATGGCTCAAGGATAACAGCGGCAATGTCTTTGCCATGTTCAGCAAAGATCTTGCGCACCTCGTCTTCATCATCAAGCGGCGCCACCAAAGTTTCACTGGCCACGCTGGCAGGGACCCCGGCACTGGAACTCGCGGACGCGCCGGCCAGACCGCTTCCTGCTTTCACCAGCAAAGAATCCGAGTGACCGTGATAGCAACCCTCAAACTTAAGGATCTGATTGCGGCCGGTCGCGGCGCGTGCCACTCGCAGCGCGCTCATCACCGCTTCGGTTCCGGATGAGACAAACCGCAGCATCTCGACCCACGGCAGTCGTGCAGTGATCCATTCCGCCAACTCAAGCGAATAAGGTTCACACGCGCCAAAGCTCCATGCGGTTGCGATCGCTTCTTGCACTGCCTCGGCGACGTCCGGATCGCGGTGGCCCAACATCAGCGGACCAAAGCTCTGACAAAAGTCTATGTACTCGCGTCCATCGACCGAGGTCATCGTCCCACCCTGCGCGCTGCGAAAGAAGATCGGGGTGCCGCCAACTCCCTTGAAGGCGCGCACCGGACTGTGCACACCGCCGGGCGATACGCGTAGCGCGCGCTCAAAGTATTCACGAGACAGATCTTCTGTTGCCAAAGTTGCTTCTTGAGGAGTCATGTTCCTATTTGGAGACACGTATGCTGAATGTCAGGTTGGTTCGATAAGATGTAGTTGATTTAAGAGCTGCATCCAGGAGCAACGACGATGACGATTCAGCGGACCAGATTTATTCCCCGCGATTACGACGTGTTTGCGGGGCTCGAT
>JBBQWP010000030.1:0-64745 GCA_038210455.1 Pyrinomonadales bacterium
TCGAGCCCCGCAAACACGTCGTAATCGCGGGGAATAAATCTGGTCCGCTGAATCGTCATCGTCGTTGCTCCTGGATGCAGCTCTTAAATCAACTACATCTTATCGAACCAACCTGACATTCAGCATACGTGTCTCCAAAACTCAGCGCTTCGCCAGCAAACTCGGATTCCAATGACGTTTGTCCTGACGGTGCTGAATGTGGCATGAGGTGCAATTCGGCTTGTCGGCCGCGATCACCCGATGCCGGGCCCGAGGATCAGTTTGACCACTGTGACACTTGGCGCACGTCGTTCGCGGCGTCGTCAGGTCGGGCGGACTGAAGGAATTGTGACAACTCGAGCAACTCAGTTCACCTTGCTTGTTACCCGGAAGTCCGGCCACGGCTTTCACTCGATACACGTGGATCGCATGAAACTGTTTGCTGCGCCATTGACTCTCGTTGTCGCTCGATAGCCGCTCGAGCTTCAGCGTCGTCTTTCTTTGGTTCAGCTCCTCAGGATCAAGTCCCGCCCACTTCCATTCACCATTGATCACCGGATAGCCGAGCGTGCCGCCATGCGGCGTGCCCACCTTCTTTCCGTTGAATAGAGTTTTGTTCTTGTCGTTGTGGCATTCGGCGCACGATCGCAGGGCTCCGTCTATGGCGCTGAATTCAGCGCCGCGATGCTCGGCATGGCAAGCAATGCAGCCGATTCCCGCATTCATGTGCGGTTGAATCACTGTAGCAACGAAAGCATCAGTTGAATGACACGAGGCGCACTTTGATTCCATGCTCGCTCTGAGAGCATGACAGGAAGTGCACGAGCCGGCGTTCGCATGATTTGCCACTGGCGGCGACCGCATCATGCGTGATCGAGTGTGCGCGTCAGAGATGGGCGCCGGAGAAAACGCCGACGCGTAAAAGAGCGCACCCGCCACTGATAACAAGGCGATTGGAATCGCTCCCCACAGCATCATCGAGGCGGGCCAGCGCCGTCTGAGGTCCGTAGTCGGCGCCCAGACAGATTGCGCCTTGCCGCTCGGCCGGCCGCTGAGCGGAAAAAGCGGTGACGGCTTGATTGTCTTGGTGGCATTCGTAATCCGCTTGTCCCAAAAAACATCGAGAGCTTTGGAGCTGGAGGCTGCAGGCTTTGCTTTTCGCGGCGCGGTTTTTTTTTGAGCGCCTGCTGATGGTTCCCCTGCCGGTGGCGTACTCGGCTCCTCCAAATTCACGGTCGTCGCCATCTCCCAAACGCCGGACGCTTCTCTGCGAGTTATCGCATCGCCCGCCGTTCCGGCGATTTGCAGTGAGATCTTGATCACCAACTTGCCTTGCAGGCAGTGGATATTGAGGGCGAAGGGACCAACTCCGATGACGTCGCCGTCAGCCAGCGCTTCGTAATCTTCGAGGCGAGCCCCATTGAGCATGATCGGATTGCCCGGTCGAAGATTACGAATGTAATAGTCGCCTTCGGCGTAGGTAATGCCGGCATGCAGGCGCGAGACTGAGGGATGGTTCAGCAGCAATTCACAGGCAGGTAGACGGCCGACGAGCAGGCCTTCGGCGACGATCGTAACCGGATCAACCTGGAGGTCTTCGCGGATGATGATGAAGGTTGCTTCCATCTCGACGAGAGTCAGGGCTCAGTAGTTAAGGCTCATTTTCCATTTGTCATTTCCGCCATGAGGTCAGTACCGGGAGCGATAGCGACCGGGTCTCGTGCAAGCAGGCTCGATCGTCGGTTGGGTCGGAACCCGGTCGCTATCGCTCCCGGTACTGACTTCATGACCGATCAGAATGATCATCGCACCTTGAAAAACACCACTTGAATGATATGCACCACTAAGAGGGCGAGCATTACCGAAGTCGAAACAACATGCGGCGCCAGCCACACCTTCAGGAGCCGGTGGAGATAGATCAGCGAATCGACTCGCCGCAGTGTGGCCGTCCGCTCGATTGCTTTCAAAAGCAAACTGCGTTGTTCTTTGTCATCTACCGCCGCCAGGACGTTCTTGAACATCAAACGGCTCTTTGCCAATGATGCGGTCAATTCTTCGCGTTTCAGATACTGCTTTATGAGATACGAAACCGAAAAAAAGTGCGGCCGTACTTTTCTCTTAATCAAATCACGAAGTTCCTCGTCAACCTTGCTTTCGATCGTTGCCAGATCTGCGCGTAGTTCAGCTCGGCGTCCTTCCAGATCCTCGATCAGCAACGGATCGCCTTCGATGCTCGTCATGATGCGGGGAACAACCAGGTAACAAAACAAACCGAAGAGGCCGGTAACGATCACCGCGTCAAACCAGAGCATCAGCGCCGAGGTCAACCAGCCGCCGCCGTGACTCCCACCGTGCATTAACAGAACAATACCCGCGAGAACCCCCAGATAAATGTGCGCCAGCAGCCAGTAACGCAAAGCGCCCACGCGCTTGCGATAGATTGGTTTGCGGACCGGATAAGTCATCACTCCAGCGATGCCCACCAAACCAACCAGTCCCGTCACCCAACGCATCGTCAGCCATGTTCCGCGCAAGTGCGCCGTGAATCCGTAATGTAGAGCCGCCCAGCCGATCACGCCGGCGATGGCTATCGTCATCAGCGAGCCGCCGATCTGCCACAGCCTGGCGATGGGATCGCTCTTATGAATATTGCGCCCGATGGCGTGCGTTTGATCGCGAAAGACGAGGCCGAGCGTCTTCTCGATCTCGCCGAAATACTCCTGCGGGTTGACCCGGACCAGCGCTCCCGTGGGGCAGTTCTCTTCACATGAATAAGCCGGACGAGAGGCGCCGGCCGGATTCAACGAAGTGCTTTCGCAAAGATTGCACTTAATCGCCACCATGTCGTCGCTTTCGACGGCCGCCGCGGGCTTCGCGACATTGAAACTAAACAGATTGTTTATCCGCGTCTTAATATCCAGCGGGACGGTGTGCGCTCCCTCGCGCGGGACCATGGTGATCGCGTTGTAAGGACACTGGGTCGCACAATCGAAACAGCCGATGCAGGTGAGCATGTTGATGTCCACCTGGCCTTTTGGATCGCGAAAGATCGCCCCGGTTGGGCAGCCAGTCAGGCACTCAGGATCTTTACAATGCATGCACACTGAGGGTGCCAGCACATGTTGCGTAGATTTCGATCCAATCTGCCGCGGTCGTTCGATGTGTATGCCGCGACGGAGGAGCCGCGATTGTCCATGCACCTTGTGACAAGCGAGCGAGCAGTTGCCGCAGCGCACGCACAGGTCCATGTCCATTACCAGCAGATTGACTGCGTCGACGATCCCCGTGGAGATCTCTTTCTCGGCTGCGGCCAGAGCGTTTGTATCACTGCGGGCCGACAAGCTCGTATCGTCATCTGCAAGAGAGAAATCAGCGAACGCTTTTTTGATTCGCTCGCAGAGTTGGGGGTCGGCCCGCAAATCCGTCAGGAGGATTTCCATCACTTCAGTCCGCGCCATCAGGTCTGCCGAGTATTGCCAGGTTGCCTGACCACTGAGCGCCTCTAATCCCAGGCAGTTGCCGGCGCCCAGGAAATCCTCAGGCACCAGCACGATTGGCCCCGGATTTTCAGTGATGTCTTTGTAGATCGGGACCCCGCGCACCCGTCTGACCCAGCCGTTGCGAATCAGAAACAATCTATCAATCGGCTTCCCTTCCTGAACCAGCACGTGATGCTTGCCATAGGCCCTGAACTGGGCCAGATTGCCGAGCGCTACCAGCTCAACCGCGCTCAAAGCCTCGCCGGCCTCTTCCTGAATTGTGGTGATCGCGTTTCCCAAACCATGCAGGCGATAGGTCGCGTCGACCCTCTCGGCAAATTTCTTTAAAGACCGCAAGAGCCTCAGGGCCGGCCGGACCATTTCCAAAACCGTTACCTCACCGCCGCTGGGAGACGCGACGATGGTCGCGTTGCGTGGAACTCCAGCCAGAATCGACATCTCGCCAAAGCACGCGCCCGGCTGAACCACACCGACTTTCGTCTTCTCACCCTCGTCATCGGTGACATAGACGTGCAACTCTCCGTCGACGGAAACATAAAAGGTGTTGCCGCCCCAGTCGCCCTGGCTCATGATCACCTCGGCCGGCGAGTAAGTAAGCAAGCGCGCGTATGGCCCGATTTGCTTGCCTCCGGACACTTTCCCTTCGGCAATCATTTTCAGATTGTTTTTGTTCTTTTCTTCGAGCAGTTCAGAGACGATCTCGACCTTCTTGATGGCTTCAAGAATGGCCTCAGGGTTGGTGTTCTCTTTTGGCATGCCTTCGATGAACCAGGTCCGCCGCAGCGCTTTCAGAATTGCGATCGCTTCGGATTGTTCGCAGCTTAGCACGCGACGCGCGACTGAGGGAATCCACACTCACCCGCGACGTACGGGCCGGAATATTACGGTGGTTGGCCTGTTGGATCCGTGATAGCATCCGCATACTATTTGATCGATATCCGTCGTATTAGTAGTCAGCAATGCTGAGCCCCTATCAAATGCGCACCCCTTCGAAACGCCTGGTGACGACGGCGAGCATCCTTTTAATTCTGCTCGCGGCGCTCGCGTGGAGCTTCAGTCGTTTGCTGCCGCGCGCGCGTGGTTTCGAAGGGGCGCCCGCCTTGGCAGGCGAGAGGGCAGAAGCCAAAAAGCAGAAGGCAGACAATGAAAACAGCCAACTCGATCCGACTGCGAAAGCAGAAATGATCGACTCGGACAACGACGGAATTCCGGACCCGGCCGAGTTGCGCACCTTTCAGGATCGCGACAACTTTCGCCGCTGGTTTAGCACGATTGCGGAAACGCAGTTCTATCAATTAAGTGATCAATGGAACGCCGAGCAACGCGATTGCGCCGGGCTGGCGCGGTTCGCGATCCGCGAAGCGTTGCGTCGCCACGATCGGATCTGGTTCCAGAAAATGGGGCCAGGATACGAGACCGTGGCGCCGGACGTGGCCGGGTTTGATCTCGACCAGAACCCGTTGGGCGAGAAAATCTTTCGCACCGACTTTGGATCGTTTCATGAAAGCGATCTGCGCAACGGCAGGTTTTCCGAGTTTGCCGACGGCCGCTCGCTGAAGAATTTCAATAGCGTATTTATCACCCGCGATCGACGCGAAGCTCAGCCCGGCGATCTGCTCTTCTTCTATCAACCCTGGGTGCAGAAGTTTCCTTATCACGTAATGGTTCTGCTCGGCTCGCCACACATCGCGCCGAACGGCGCTCAGGACTGGGTGGTTTATCACACGGGCTCGTCGCCAACGGACCAGGGGACGGTAAAAAAGGTCCAGCTTTCAGTCCTTGATCATCATCCCGATCCACGTTGGCGGCCAGTCGAAAGCAATAAGAATTTTTTGGGATTTTATCGATTGAAGATTCTTCAATGAAGTACGTTTCGCAAATTTGTGGCGCTAGTTTCTTGCGGCTCTGCCGCATGATGTGCGGAAAGGCTCTGCCTTTCCGCGACGCTTTCCATTTTTCATTTGAGGCTATGCCTCCTAACGACCGCGCGAGGCGCAGCCTCGCCGGTTCCAAATATCAACTTACGGAAAGGCAGAGCCTTTCCGCACATCAAGCGGCAAAGCCGCGCTCGTCCGTTCCTGGATTCCCGCTCTCCTCGGAGGCAATCAACAGTGTCTGAAACCAACTCGCGTTTACCCCGCTATCTCGCAACCGCAGCGATCTATCTGGCAGTCGTTGCCTCGGTCTTCGGATTCAACGTGCTTCGCTCGCGCGCCGCGCGGCCGGCCGCAGAGGCCCCGGCGCCCGCACCGGCGATCGTCAGCACCAAGCCATACTTCTCGCTGACCACCAATCGCTCTTACTCGCCGAACGAGTCGGCGCGGATGTGGGCCAGCTATCAGAACGTCGACTATCTCGACTTTCGTGTCTATCGCGTCAAAGACCCGTCGAAGTTTTTTAAGCAACTCGACGACCCGCATCAAATGGGTGAGAAGGAAAAGGAAGCGGTTTCGCAGGGCTATGGCAGTCGCGTTTCAATTCTGGAGCGCACGCATCGTCTGAAAACTTCACTCTTCACGGCGGTCCGAGACTACGTGCGTTCGCATCTGTTGAAAGAACATCGCGAGACCTTCAATCAAAAATACCGTAAAGAGCCGGCGCCCGAACAGACGCCGCTCAACGTGGCCGACTATGCCCGCGTCCCTTTGTTGAATCCGGATCAGAAGGTCAAGGATTGGCGTGAGAAGCTGCCGCCGCTTGAGAACGAATACGACAGCCGCATGGTCTCGCTCGGCAAACAAGAGCCGGGCGTCTATCTGGTCGAGGCCGTGAACGGCGACCTGCGCGCTTACTCAATCGCGATCGTTACCAATCTCACGATGATTGAAAAAACGACCAAGGACGGGCAGGTCACGGTCTACGTCGTCGATCGCAAAACCGGAGCGCCGCACGAGGGCGTCAGCGTCGAAGTCAGCAAAGCAAAGACGACGCTCGCCACTGGCCAAACCGACAAGACCGGTGTCTTCAAAGCAGAGATCAAGTCGCCGCAAACAAATGAGCCGGCCCCAGAAGATGTCGATCCTGAAGCGAGCACCAAAAACGCGTACCTGATCATGGCGCACGAGCGCGACAACTTTGTCATCTCGGACGTCGAATCGTTTTACTTTGGCGGCGAAGGTGGCGAGGACGACGTACTCTCCGGCGGCGAGCTCACCAGCTATATCTATACCGATCGCCCCATCTATCGCCCGGCTCAGAAAGTCTATTTCAAAGGAATCCTGCGTCAATGGGGACGTAATGGGTACCAGTTGGTCGATAGTAAAACCGTCAACGTCACCATCGAGGATCCCAACAACGGCAAGATATTCGAGAAGGAGTTGCCACTTTCAAGTCGCGGCACCTTCAGCGGCGACGTCGACGTTGCCGACGAAGCGCCGCTGGGCAGCTACAACATCACAGCCACGGTGGGCGAAGCAAAATCCAGCGGCTACTTCGAAGTTCAGGAATACAAAAAGCCTGAATTCAAAGTCACGGTCAAAGGTCCGAAAGAATTTGCGGCCGTGGGCGAGAAGGTGAAGTTCACCGTCTCAGCCAACTACTTCTTTGGCGCGCCGGTCACCAATGCCGACGTGCATTACTACGTCTACAAACAGCGTTATTACCACTGGTGGTGGGGCGGCGATTCGAGCGATGAGTTCGACGACGCGGCCGGACCAGAGAACGAAGGCGGCGACGAAAACGATCCGGGCTACTCCGGCACTGATGTGGTTGCGGAAGGCGACGCCGCTCTTAATTCGCGCGGCGAAGCGGTGGTCGAATTCGAGGTGCCAAAGCCCGAAGAGAAAGACGAATGGGATTATTCGTATCGCCTTGAGGCCAAGGTCACTGACGCTTCACGTCGCGAGATGCAGGGCGCGGCTTCGTTCATCGGCACTCGCGGCAAGACCGTGGCCGATGCTTATCCGGAACGTTTTATCTATTTCCAGGGCGATGCGGCCAGGGTCAAAGTTAAGACGGCCGACTACTCGGGCAAAGCAGTGTCTGAGACAGTCACGCTCAAGTTCATCGAGCAGAAGTATGAAAAGGTCGAGAAGGAAGAAGAGAACAACGGCTATAAGTACAAGACCACCGAATACATTCTGCACGAACGCGAGCTGGGGTCGGCCGACGTGAACACCGACAACCAGGGCAATGCGACGTACGATTTCACCGTTCCCTCTCCCGGCAGCATTTATGTGAAAGCGATCGTTAACGAGAACGGCAAGCAGATCGTGAATCGCGGCGGATCGTTCTGGGCGCCCGATAAAAAGGGCGAATGGGCCGATTTCGAGTACCGGGACTTTGACGAAAAGACGATCAAACTTGTGCCCGACAAGAAATCTTACCAACCTGGCGAGACGGCGCACGTGCTGGCAATGCTACCAGCGGATAAAGCACACCTATTAGTAACCACCGAACTGTCTCACGTCATGACGGTGCGGCAGATCGATGCGACCGGCCGCAGCATAGTGATCGACGTACCCATCGATCGCAAGTATGAACCAAACGTTTATCTCGACGTGTCGTTCGTCAAGGACAGCGACATGTACAGCCAGAGCCAACTGCTGGCCGTGCCCGCGCGCGACAAAATGTTGAAGCTCGACATTGTGCCGAACAAAAAAGAGTTCAAGCCGCGCGACCTGGCGTCCTACACAATCCTGGCGCGCAACGAAGACGGCTCGCCCGCCGCCAATGCTGAAGTCAGCCTCGGCATTATTGACGAAGCAATCTACAGCATTCAGCCTGAGACCGCGGCCAATATCAAACGCGAGTTTTACGGCAAGCGATTCGACGAAGTCCAGACCAGTCTCGCAATTCATTACACGTTTACCGGTTTCTCAGGCGACAAACCGGCGAACCTGGCGCGCAACAAGTCCGGCTATCAACTCGCTGACTTTAAGAACGAGAGTTCGTACGCCGAACCGACGATCCGGCGCGAATTCAAGGACACCGCTTTCTGGCAACCGGACGCCGTCACCGGCGGCGACGGCAAAGCCACCGTCAGTTTCAAGTTGCCTGACAATTTGACGACCTGGCGAGCGACTGCGCGCGCCGTCACGGCCGATACACGCGTCGGCTCGGCCGTGCAAAAAACGATCGCGCGCAAGGATGTGATCATGCGTCTCGAGATGCCGCGCTTCTTAACTGAAGGCGACACGGTAACTATCTCGGGCGTCGTGCATAACTTCTTAAAAAGCGACAAGTCGACCAAAATCTCGCTCGAACTCAACGGCGCGCAGGTTTTGGATTCGCCCAGTGAAACCGTGACGATCAAACAAAACGGCGAGCATCGCGTCGACTGGCGCGTGCAGGCAAATCAAGTCGGCAAGCTGACGCTGTTGGCTAAAGCATTGACCGATACCGAATCCGACGCGGTCGAGATGACCATGGAAATCGTGCCCCACGGTTTGAAGCAGACGATGGGCAACACGACCACCCTGACACAGAACGACGCGGAACAAACGGTCTCGCTTGATATTCCGGTCAATCCTAATGTGCAGGCCCGTTCACTGCGCATTGAAGCGTCGTCATCAATTGCCGGCACGCTGTTCGGGGCGCTCGATTACTTAACGAGCTTTCCGTACGGCTGCACTGAACAAACGATGTCGAGCTTCCTGCCGAACGTGATCGTAGCGCAGGCGCTGAAAGACGTGCCGACGGCGAAACTTCGCGCCTCGAACGATCTCGACAAGAAAGTTCAGCGCGGCATGGATCGCCTCTACGCCTATCAACACGGTGACGGCGGTTGGGGCTGGTGGAAGGATGACAAGACCGATCCGTTCATGACTGCTTACGTAGTTGACGGACTGACCATCGCCGCGCGCGCGGGTTACCAGATTGATAGCTGGCGCCGCGATCAAGGACGCGAGAAGCTTTCCGCGATGCTTACGGCCGGCAAGCGCGACGACGGCAATCCCATCGACGATGAAACCCGCGCCTATATGATCTATGCCTTCACCGAAAGCGGTGACAGCGACGGTCATTACCTGGAAGAGCTTTACGCAAAGCGCGGCAGTCTTGGGCCGTATGGCCGCGCGTTGCTCGCTCTGGCATTGCAGGAGCGCAAAGATGGCCGCGCGAAGGAAATCGCAAACACAATCGCCGGCGCAGCGCAGAAAGATGAATTCGAAGCGCACTGGCAGACGGCGCGGGTCAACGACTATGGGCGCGACGTCTATCTGGATTCAGAAGCCACGGCACTGTCATTGAAGGCGCTGTCACAAATCGATCCGGGCAATGCGTTGTTGCCAAAGGTAGCGCGCTGGCTGGTGAAGAACCGCAGCAATGGTTACTACTGGCTCTCGACCAAGGAGACAGCGTTCGCGATTTATGGATTGACTGACTACTTGAAAGTCAGCAAGGAACTGTCGCCCGACTATTCGTTCGAGATCTATCTGAACGGCACGCAGGTGGCCGCGCAACACGTTGGCGCGAGCGATGCGACGAACGCACAGGCGCTCGTTATCACCAAAAAAGGCGGTGAGGTCAACAACACAAATCAAATTCGCATCGTTAAGCACGGGCGCGGCGCGCTATATCTCTCGACCGCGTTGGAATACTTTACCGCGGACGAAAACGTGGCAGCCCAGTCGTCACCGAGTCTGAAGCTCACGCGCGAGTACCTGCGCCTGCATGTGACTGAAAACGAAAACGGCAAATCAAGTTGGAAGGTCGAGCCGTTAACGGGCGAGCTGCGCTCGGGCGATTTGATTGTCGTGAGGCTGCACCTGACCGGCGCGCGCGCGCAGTACGTGATGATCGAGGATCCAATCCCCGCAGGCGCTGAACAGCTAGCGTCGGTCAGTGGAATCTATTTGAACTACTCCACCGGCTCCTGGTCGGATTGGTACAGCAACCGCGAGTTCCGCGACAACCGCACCGTCATCTTCCAGAACTATTTTGATGGAGACGCAACGTTCCAGTATGCAATGCGCGTTGAGGTGCCGGGCGAATTTCGCGTCGCGCCCTCACGCGCCGAGTTGATGTACCAGCCAACCGTCCAGGCGAATACGAGTAATGATCGGCTGCGGATTCTGGATAAGAAGTAGTTACGGAACCGTTCGCGGTCTCGAACGGGGCACTAGCCCGACCGTCAGGGAGGGCTCGATTTGCTCAACGAACAAGTAGAACCACTCAGGCGTGGCAATGAACGATCGATTAACCGCAGAGGAACGCAGAGGTTCACGCAGAGGTCGCAGAGAAAAACCTTTGCGTCCCTCTGCGAACCCCTCTGCGTCCTTTGCGGTTAAAGTTTTTTTGAACGTTTCAACTTCAGCTTTTAAGAGGCAACTATGATCAATGAAACCTTGAAGACATGGGCTGGAGAAATAAAAGGCCTCCTCACAAACGCCCGCGCTCTCGCCATCCTGGCGGTTCTGTATGCGCTGCTGCTCGCGACGCTCTACGGCTTTATCGCGACTCGCGTAGCCACCGTATGGCAAGTGACCATCACGTTCGTTTTCCTCGTGCTGATACCCGTGGAATTCTTTGTTCTGCAAGCCGCAATCCTGCAACATGCGCGCGCGCAGAAATTTCATTGGGGGCAAATCCTGCGTGATGCAATTAAGTTCGCGGTCGTGACTATCCCTATTGTCCTGCTGGGTTTTGGAATCGCTTATTTACTTAACAAGTGGCAGGCGCACTATCCGCCCCCACTTGGCCCCGTAGCTATCTCGCCGCGCGACGGCGTCGCCGCACCTCAACCCCTCCATTGGGCGACGGTGTTGTTCGCCACCGCTCGATTGCTGCTGCTGGGGGTTGTGTTGCCGCTGGCGACTATCCATCTGTGGATCGAAGCCGCCGCTCGCGACGAGCATGGCGGCAAGTCAGTTCTGATGCGCATCGCCAATGCGTTTGCCCGGGCCTTCGCATTTGATTCGGTTTTTACTTACGCGCTGGGCCTAGTCATTTTTGTGCTGGCTCCCTATGCGATCCTTTTCCTGGGGAAACCACCCAAAGGAAACAAGACGGACTTTGCGGTTTTCATTGCCCGGCTGCTGTTCGCTTTTCTATTCACACTCATTGGCTGGATCGCGACCTTGACGACGCTCGCGAAAATCGAAAGCTCGCCGGAGGTGCCCGTCAGCGCGATCGCGGATGCTCCCGCTGAGGCGCCTGCGTGAAGATCGCCTTGATCCTGATTAGCTATTTGGAACGCGTGACTCGCGAGCACGCCTGGCTCCTCGCCTGCGCGTGTGCGGCAATTTTGCTGCTAAACTTTTCAGTTCCGCGTTCAGGTTGGGCGCCGAGCGCGCAGCCCAACGACCGACCGGACGAAACCGAAATCGACTCAGCCCTGCAGGAAGCCGCAACCCTCGCGCTCGGCCAACGCGAAGGCACAATCATCGTCATGGATGCGCAAACCGGCCGCGTGCGCGCCCTGTTGAATCCGAAAGTCGCGTTCGCTGAGGCGGCCATGCCGGGTTCGACGATGAAGCCTTTCACTGCATTGGCGGCGTTGCAGGCCGGTTTGATCGATCAGGACACGCGCACAGTTTGTCCCGGACGATTCACTGGTCTCAACTTTTCTCTGCCCTGCGTGCACCCGGATCATCTGCCGCCTTTTACTCCCGCACAGGCGATTGCCTATTCGTGCAATTACTACTTTGCCACGCTGGGTCAACGCCTGGGGCGCGACAACCTGACCGAGACCCTGCGCCCGTTTGGTTTTGGTCAGCTTACCGGACTTGAGGAAGATGCGGCCGGAACATTGCGGCCATGCGAGACGGGGAACAGCGCTCGGGTCGCTCATCACGGCCATGACGGCCACTACGGATTGACCCAAAGCGACTGCGCCGCGCGTCAGGCCGTTGGCGAAAGCGACCACATCCAGGTCACGCCGATTCAGTTGCTGGTTGCTTACACGGCGTTAGTAAACGGCGGCCATCTGTTGCAACCTCGGCTCGCGGGGGACGGCCGGCCCGATCCAATCGAACGCGCGACGATCGAAATCTCTTCGCGGCACCGCGCGATTATTACTGAAGGCATGGCGGGAGCTGTGCGTTACGGCACGGCGCGCAGCGCTCATCTCGATTCGCTGCCACTTTATGTTATGGGGAAGACGGGAACGTCGATGCCGCCCAAAGGCTTTCGCCCCCGAGGCTGGTTTGTGGGATTTGCTGCCGCTTCACAACCGCAGGGTGAGCCGAAACCCGCAGAAATCGATCTCGCGGTACTGGTTCTCCTCGACCGCTCGCATGGAGCTGAGGCAGCCGCGCTCTCAAGATCGATCTTTCAGGCTTACGCCAGTGCGCGCTCCCAAACGCCCAAGCCTGCATCTGCCTTACTTTCCCGAAATGATGATTCCGGAACCCGCGATTCGAAATCCGACATCCGAGTTCACCTGGTGACTGAGAATGTCACGCAGGAATTGTCTCTGGAAGACTATGTCCTCGGCGTGATGCGCGCCGAAGGCAGCATGGAGACGGAACCCGAAGCGCTAAAGGCTTTGGCGATCGCGGTGCGCACTTACGCTTTGAAGAATCGTGGACGGCATGCGAAGGACGGCTTTGATTTCTGTTCGACCACGCATTGCCAGAGGTTTCTCAGTGTCAGAAGCCCGACCGTCAGGGAGGGCTCTCTATCGGATCAGACCCTGCCAGACGGTCGGGCCTCTGACGCTATTGTTGCCGCGGTGCGATCAACTGAGGGTCAGATGTTAAGGGACCAGCGTGGTCAACCTGTCGATGCGTATTTTGGCGCGTCGTGCGGAGGCGAGACGGCAAACGTCGGCACGCTCTGGGGCGTGACTCCGCCCGACTATCTGCGCGGGGTACGCGACGAGTACTGTGTTGCCGGCCCCCACGCGAACTGGACCGACACGATCACGCGAGCGGATTTGCTGCGGGCGCTGCAAAGCGATGCCCGCACCAACGTCGGCGCCCGACTCGATCAGGTTCTGGTGAGCAAGCGCGACGAAACCGGGCGGGCGGAGTTTATTACTCTGGAGGGCGAGCAGCGCAAATCCGTGCGCGGTTGGGATTTCAAGATTATCGTTGGCCGGGTGCTGGGATGGAATCTGCTGAAGAGTTCACGATTCGAAGTCACCCGCGCCGGATCAAATTTTGTCTTTCGCGGCAGCGGCTTTGGCCACGGCCTCGGCCTCTGTCAGGAAGGCGCGCACGTGATGGCCGCGCGCGGCGCGAGTTTCCAGCGGATTCTGGAGAAGTATTTTCCGGGGACGAATGTGAGGAAGGAAGATCGAGTTGTCAGCGGATCGAGTGAAGGCAAACGCACGGATCGAAACGCTGAGGACGAAAAGGAAAACCTCGGCGTTCCTTTGCAAAGACCTTTGCGTCCTTTGCGTTCAAATGCTTCGTTCAATGATCACACAACTCACGTTTGGAAAGCGGATCTTCTGAATCGCTCCGGCAAGCCGGGCCATGTTGAGAATTCACCGCCGCGTAGCGGCGCAATGTTTATAGCCCGGCAGTTAAGAGTGAAGAGTAAGCTCCGTAGGAGCGAAATGTTTTCCACGATATCGAACAATCAAAAACTGTGTTCCGCTCCTACGGAGCTGGTTAATTCTTTCACGGGAGCGTTCTATAAACATTCCGTCCCTACGGGACTTAACACCAGTCCGAAGTTTCTCACCATCTCCAGTGAACACTTCCGCGTGACCTATCCCGCAGACGCCGATCGCCGCGATGCCAATCAGGTCTTGAGCACGCTCGACAGTGCGCGCGCTGATTTCCTGCGCCGAGCCAATGCCGCCTCGGTCTCGATCAGCGATTTGGGTTTGCTTGAAATCCGTCTCAACGGCGGCACGGGGGATTTCACGGCTCGCACTGGTCAACCGTGGTGGGCCGCGGCCGCTACGCGCGGAAATCGGATTGAACTGCAGCCGGTGGCCATCTTAAAACGCCGCGGAGCTTTGATCACTACGCTACGCCACGAACTAGCGCACGTCGTGATCGACAAAGCGAGCAACAACCGCGCGCCGCGATGGCTGGAAGAAGGTTTCGCTATTTATCTGGCCGGCGAGGGCTCGATGATTTCGCGTTACCGCGGTCGCGGCGTGCTTTCGACAGCAGAACTTGAGAAGAGACTCGAACGACCAGGCTCACAGGAAGAGATGAGGACGCTCTACGCGCAGGCCTACTTCGATGTGCTTAAGCTGATCAGGGATGGCGGCGAGGCGAGCGTGTGGAAGAAACTCGCGGCGACTTAGCTTCACAGAAACATTCACCACAGAGACACAGAGGTCTCACAGAGAACCACAGAGTTTTTCTCTGTGATCCTCTGTGTCTCCGTGGTGAAGAGAACTTTCCCCGGCGCTCAACCGAGGAAACTAGGACTTCTTGACCCGGCTCACAAAGGGATTATCCCGAACCCAAAACCGCCAGGGCTTTTCTATCCACTCTTCCGCATAGTCAATCCCAACCCGTGGCCCGCGCGCGATCTGGCGAGGTGAGATCGAAACACCCTCTTCGATCCAGACACGTTCGCCGAGCAAATCTGCCTGATCAAGTTTGCGATCGATTCCCAGCGCCAGGCACAGACGTCCAGGACCACTGGTCAATTCATATTCGGATCGGCCGCGGCGGCGACGTCGCATGATGTCCAATCCTTCAACTGGTTCGACGGCGCGCACCAGAATCGCATGCGGGACGCCCTCAACACCCGTAACCACATTGAACTGGTTGTACATTCCGTAAACGAAATAGACATAAGCCGTGCCGCCGAGCCCGTACATCGTCTCGGTTCGATTGGTGCGCCGGCCGTTGTAAGCATGCGAGGCCCGGTCTTCGGGGCCACGATAGGCTTCGGTTTCGACGATGATTCCCGCCACGCGCGAACCATTCCGGGTTGGGACCACCAGCTTCTTGCCGAGCAGATCGCGGGCTACTTCGAGGACGTTTGGGCGGGTGTAGAAATCGCGAGGAAGCTTTTTCATTAGCTATGATGACAATCCGCAGATTACGCAGATTACACCGATAAAAAAGGAAACTAAAAGGACCGGCTAGATGAGGCTGGAGTTTTCTCAGAACAATCTGAGTAATCCGTGTAATCTGCGGATGAAATCACCTCATCCGCCACAGCAGCACTATGGTAATCGCAAACCCAATCACGACGATGGCGCGGCGAATGAAAGTCCTTCCGACGCGTCGCGCGGTGCGGGCGCCGACATACCCACCGAGTGTCGCGCCGACGGCCATTATCAGAGCCCTCGGCCACGCCACCATGTGAGCGACCGAGAAACTAACTACGGCGACGCTGTTAATGCAGATGCCCAGAAAATTTTTGATCCCGTTAGCGCGATGAATGTCGTGTAAGCCGATCAAACCCAGCACTGCCAGCATCAGAATTCCGTTGCCGGCGCCAAAATAGCCGCCGTACATTGCCGAAAAGAGCTGAATTACCATCGCCCCGATCCACCACGCAGTTGTGATCGGCCTAACTCCAGGCGCCGGCACACGCAGCCAACGATTCACTGTGCCCTGAATCATGAACAGGACCGTGGCGAACAGGATCAACCCGGGAACCAGACGCGCGAACACCGGTGACGGCGTGACAATCAACAACCAAGCTCCCAAGCCTCCGCCGATTACGCTGATCACACCCAGACGCATCAGCATCAGCGAGGTGTCAGTCATATCGCGGCGATAACCAAACAAGCCGCCCATCAATCCCGGCAACAAAGCGACCGTGCCCGTTGCGTTCGCAACTTTGGGATCAAGCCCTAACCAGATCAGCAGCGGGAATGCCAGCAACATGCCACCACCGGCGATCGAGTTCACGACGCCGGCAAAGAAAGCGGCGACGAACATCAGGGCGACATGGAGCAGGGTCATAACGGTGGGCGACAGTGTAAAAGAAAAAGACTATTGGACCAACAGGCGGGCGCAAGCACCCTTCCTAACGTGAGAGACGCTCCTACTGCTTCGTCACCTCCGGCGTTGAAAGCCTTTCAATCAAGAATCAGCAGCTCGAACTGATTAAGCTCGAGGTTGGGAAGGTGGGCTTGCCCCCGCTCTCGCAGCATGACGTGTTAGAATGTCCTCGCAATTCAAAACAAACCAATCAGGAGTGAAAAATGGCAGACGTATCTATTCGTCCGAAACCAAATGGTCCTTATCTCGTTGAGGGTCCGGTAGACATTTACGACACGGCGGGAAATAAGATTGCCACCGACGACCGGCCGAAGATCGCTCTGTGCCGCTGCGGAGCCTCATCGAACAAGCCTTTCTGCGACGGCACTCACAGCAAGATCGGATTTCAGGCCGCCGAAACCATTAATCCCGAGAGCGCCGAACCAGCCGAATAAGACCGGGCAGTTTTCATGCTGCGCAAGTATGTTTATCTATCGTTGCTGATCGCGGTGTCCGGCGGTGTTATTTTTAGCTCGCCGGCAGCGCGAATCTCTGCCACGCCACTTCCCTCAAGCCAAACGCTGCGCGTGATGACTTACAACATTCACGTCGGCGTCGGCATGGACAAGAAGCTCGATTTGCCGCGCGTCGCCTCAGTCATCAACGCGCAGCATCCCGACCTGGTCGGCCTGCAGGAAGTCGATCGCGGCGTCACCCGCACGCAACGCATCGATGAAATCGCCGAACTGGCAAAGTTGACGCGAATGGAGTATGCGTTTGCGTTCAATCTTCATTATCAGGGCGGGCAATATGGCGTGGCGATTCTCTCTCGCTTGCCGATCATGGCCACCGATCACCGCCTCTATCAAAACAGGCGCGAAGCCGAGCGCCGCGGTTTCATTCGCGCGGAAGTGATCGTTAATGGTCATGTCCTGAATTTTGTGACCACTCATCTTGATTACCAGTACGATGACGGCCGCTTGTTCGAAGCGCAACAACTTTTGAGCGCGCTGAAAGATGTTAAAGGGCCGCTCGTCGTCGTCGGCGATTTCAACGATATTCCCGCGGGCCACGCTTATCAGCTAATGCGTTATCAGTTCGGTGACGCGTGGATTGAGAGTCGCAGCACCGATGAGGGCTTTAGCTATCCTACGGACAAGCCGTCGAAGCGAATCGATTACATTTTCTTTCGTTCGACCGATCGGGTGCGAACTAAACGCGCGTGGATTGTCGACACGGACGCTTCCGATCACGTGCCGGTCGTAGCTGATCTGGAGATTAGAGACTAGTCAGAACCACCTGCGGTAGCGGGTGGTTTGAGTTTACGATTTAGAGTTGGTTTCGCCATTCAACCGCGCGCTACCGCAGGCGGTTCTGACAATCGTTCGAATGGCCACTCGCCGCGCGTGCGGGCGCGAATGAAGTAGACGACGAGACCGACGCAGATTAGGACGGCGGCGTATCGTATCTCTTTCAGAAAGTGCGGGCGCGAAAACAGCACGTACACGAAGCCGCAAAGCGCGACCAACGCCGGCAGCGGGTAAAGCCACATGCGAAACGGGCGCGCGAGCCCGGGCTGACGCACGCGCAGGATAATCACCCCGACTATTTGCGCGAGGAACTGCACCAGAATGCGAATCACGACCAGCGCCGCGATCACGTCGGCGAGCCTTAGGAAACAGAACAGTGCCGCGATGCCGCCCATGACCAGTAACGAGACATAAGGAAAGCGATGGCGCGGGTGGATGCGCGCAAAAACACGGAAGTAGTTGCCGTCACGCGCAGCGGCAAAGGGCACGCGCGAGTACCCCAGCAGCAGAGAGAAGACGGACGCGAACGCCGTCCATATGATCAGCGCGGTGGCTATCAGAGCGGCCCTGGGCCCGTAGAGTCTTTCCATGAACGAGGAGATGACGTAACGCTGCGCCGGCGTGTTGGCGGTGCCCGCAAACTCGCGCCACGGAATGACCCCGAGGATCGAGATGTTCATCACGATGTAGATGATCGCAACGAACAGAATCGATAACAGCACCGCGCGCGGAATCGTTCGTCCAGGGTCCTTTACTTCACCGCCAAAGAAGCAAACGTTGTAATAGCCCCAGTAATCGTAAACCGAAACCAGCAGCGCCGCGCCTAACCCTGTAAAGAATTCTGGCCGCAGCGTGAACGCGCCGGGTGGAAAGTCGAACGCGAGTTTCGGATCAAAGTGTGTGACACCGGCGAAGATGACCCAGAGGATCGTCAACATCACGCCGACCCATAAAAACTTTGAGAACCGTTCAATCAGCGTAATCCGACGGTAGAGCAGGAAGACGGCCAGGCTGACGGCGGCAATTGCCACGAGCGCGACCGGAATCGCGTTAATCTCCACGTTGCCCAGGATTGGCAGCGTGACTTTCGTTTCGTGACCGAGCCCGGGGAAAATGTACGTTGCATACTGGGCCAGCCCGATGCTGCCCGAAGCAATCGAGAGTGGCGCGCTGAAGGTCAATTGCCAGATAAAGAGGAACGACATCAGCCGGCCCAACTTTCGCGCGCCGTAAATCTCCGCAAGATAGCGATACGAACCGCCCGAACCAGGCAATGCTGCACCGAGTTCGGCCCAGACCAGCCCGTCGCAGACGACCAACAAGGCCCCCAGGATCCAGCCGAGCATCGCCTGCGGCCCACCCATCGCCGCGATGATCAGCGGAATGGTGATGAACGGCCCGACGCCGATCATGTCGATCATGTTTAGCGTCGTCGCGCCCCAGAGGCCGACCCCGCGGATCAGTTCCGAGTCGGCGGCGTTCGCATCAACGGATGAAGGGGACGAAGGCAGTTCTGTCTGTGTCGCCATTTGCCAGATTCTTTACGCGAAAAACGGCCGCTTGTCGAGTAGTCAGTACCACCCGCGTGAGCGGGTGGGTCAAGCGCTCGACCAACGCAGGTTGATCGGATGATCCACCCGCTCACGCGGGTGGTACTGACCTCATCCGCGGAAAGACAGCCCGCTCTGCGTGACCTCGGCGGCCTCTGCGGTTAAACTATCCATCACAATCCGAGAAACGTCTATGAACCGAAAACTTATTCAAATCGCTCTTGCGCTTCTGGTCGTCTCCTTTCTGTTGACTACGCCGCGCGCGCCACAAGCAGCGCTGGTCACGCAAAACTCACCGGAAGATCGAGTCGCGCTTTATCAGGCCCTGCTCGATCTCACCAACCCGTGGACGGTGATGTGCATCGCCGCCCATCCGGACGACGAAGACGGCACTTCGCTGATCGTCATGCGCCGCAAGTATGGCGCGCACACGGTCAGTCTGTTTTCGACATTCGGTGAAGGCGGACAGAACGCGATCGGGCCGGAGCTTTACGAAGAACTCGGCGCGATTCGCGCCCGCGAGACGATGGCCGCTGCTGAGATCCAGGGCTCGGAGCCGCATTTCCTCGGCCTGAAAGACTTCGGTTACTCGAAATCAGCGGATGAAGCGTTCAAGTTTTGGGGACATGAAGAAGCGTTGCGTCGCATGGTCCTGGAAATCAGAAAGCTGCGCCCCGACGTCATCATCACCAATCACTCAGTCACCAACAACGACCATGGTCACCATCAGGCGACTGCCCGGCTCGAACTCGAAGCCTTCGACGCTGCCGCGGATCCGCAACGGTTTCCGGAACAGTTGAAAGATGGTGTGACGACCTGGCAGGTGCAGAGACTGTTTGTGCGCGGCGGCAGGTCTAATCAGGCACAAGCCGAGACCCGCCCGACGGTGACGATCGATCCGAACGAGCAAGATCCAGTTCGTGGCGTGGTCTATGCCGAAGAAGCCTTGCGAGCTTTGCAAAAGCACGCGACGCAGGGTCCGTGGCCTAAGACATTCGCGGACATGCTGCGTTTTCGGAATGCTCAGGACGGCAAGCTGCCATTGACTCGTTATGTGCTAACGCGCGAAGCGAAGGGCGCGGATGCAGTACCAAAATCTCCGCAAAACTTCCTGGACGGTTTACGACTTCCGGCTGAAGTGGCCAAACTTCAAGTACCTACAATCGACGGCAAGCCTTTGAGAGAATTTGCTGCGGAACCAGACCGGGTATTCGACGCTCTCGCAGCCGTCATGCGCTCTGAACCTTTTAGATCTCTAGGCCTGCATTCTCCCGGCGAGCCATACGATAGTCGCCTCGAAAGGATCCGTGAGCGAACCGAGGCGGCACTGGCGCTCGCGGCTGGCGTAACCGCGACTCTTACTTCAGAGAACGGAATTGTTGTCGCCGGAACTCAACCAGCTTTTGTTCTGAAACTCGCAAATCGGGGATCCCAAACTGTGAAGATTTCGAGAGCTGGTCTTTACGGTTTGACGACGTTCAGCCTGGCAAAAACCAAATCTGAGTTGAAGCCGGGCGAAACGGACGAAGTGCGGGTAACAAGTCTGATACCTAACGCCCAAACGCTAACAGTACCGCACGCCGTGCACCTTTATGACGGAGGTTACGCAGGTGTCCGACTGAGGGGTTTCGTGTTATTTGAGCGAGCGAGCAAAACCGTTAACGTACCTTACGATCTTCGCGTTGACGTGGCCCCGGCTGTGGATATCGCCGACATCAGCCCATTGCCCCTTGTCATTAGGCCGGACGAAGTTGGCGTGAGCAGCGCCGGTGCGGACGTCTTTCCCGCGAAGCTTCCTGAATTGAAAATCGAACTGATCAATTATCTCGATCAGCGATTTAACGGCGAGGTGCTGTTCGGCCTGAAGAATCAGCGCGAACAAACGCGGCGCAAGATCGAGTTGCTGCCACACCAGATTGTGACGATCGCGCTGCCGATGCCGAGCCCGGAAAAGAATACGGCGGCACATGCGCGATCGTCTGATTCCGGAGAAGCCCTGACGGTTACCGTCAGAGCGACCAATTCACGCGAGAACATAACGACGCGCGAAGTCCCGATTGTCCGGGCGAACGCTCATGTTGCACGCGGCCTGTGGATCGGATATGTGCGCGGCTTTGACTTCAGTCTGCCGACCGCCCTCAACGCGCTGGGCGTCCAATCCAAAGAGTTGAGCGTTGACGAAGTGAAAACGGCCGACTTGCAGAAATACACTTCCATCATCGTCGACAATCGCGTCTATGAATCACAGCCGGAATTGATCGCGGCGAATCAGAAGCTTCTGGATTACGCCAACGCCGGCGGGACGCTGATCGTTTTTTATCACAAGTCGAACGAGTGGAATCCTGACGAGCGCCGCAAGCGGCCGCAGCTTGCTCCTTACAAACTGATTCTCGGCGACGAACGGATCACGGACGAGAATGCGCCGATCACTTTCATCGAGCCGCAGCATCCGTTGCTTAACTCTCCCAACAAGATGGGGCAGGAAGATTTTGTGGGTTGGATTCAGGAGCGCGGGCTCTACTATCCGAAGGATTGGGACCCGCAGTTTCACGCGCTGCTGCAATCGAATGATCCCGGCGAGGCGTCTTTGAAGGGCGGACTGCTGGTGGCCGATTACGGGCGCGGGCATTACATCTATACCAGCATGGTTTGGTATCGCGAGCTGCGCGGCGGCGTGCCCGGCGCGTACCGGATGCTGGCGAACATGATTAGCTACGGCCGGTAGCTCAACTAAATGCTGGGAGCGCGGACGTCCCGTCCGCATTGAGCGCGAAGCGCGAACCGCTTTGAAAAGATTGAGCGTGCTGGCGCACGCTGGCGGACAGGATGTTCGCGCTCCGAATTAGCTCTCCAGTTTTTCTTTCACTCGACCCAGAAATCCTTCGATCGCTTCATTGATGCGTCGCTCCAGCGCCGCACTTAGTCGGGCTTCACCCATCAACCCTACGCCGGGATGCAGATCCCAGGCGCGGTTTCGGCGTAGTTCGACCTGCTGTGACACGCGCACCAGCGTCCCACCGTTCTGCTCTTCAAACTTAATTTGATAGCGCAGCAGGTTTTGATTCTCACTGATTGCGGGTGACCATTCGATCATATCGGCGCGCGGCGAGGTCTCGCGCACCGGCAACGAAAGGCGGACGCGGCCAACCGGTGTATCGGTCGCGATCGTCCAGCGCGCGATGCCGCCGGTCTCGCGCCGGATGCTGTCGACGCCGCCGAGCAGATCGGTAAAGTTAGATAGATTGCGAAAGAAATCGCGCACCCTGTTTACCGGAGCCTGGATCTCAAATTGAGTTTTGAAAGAAGATTTGACGCGAAACATTTTTGGGAATTCAGGAGTCAAACGTAGGGCGGTCAGTCTGACTCGATATCAACGTTGCCATTTTTCGATCCGCACGGCTTTACCTTTGGAAACCAGCTACGTAAGGTGTGCCACTCCCGAGCGCTCTTCGTACCAACACCTCGTACACCATCGATGAGTGCTCTGGCGCACCTCGAGAGAATAGTCAGCCGAGGCGGGCAGACGCCGTACTACTTCGCGTTCTTCGTCGGTCAGTTCGTTCAATCCTCGCAGGCGCCCGGCGCCACAGCGCGGACACTGATTGCTAGTTTCCATCTCGATCCGTCTCGGTTCGCGTGATTCTCTCGTACGCGCTGCGAATGCCAGTCATGCGTTCACTTAGCTCGCGCGTTAGATCCGTCACTTTGTCGTAACCCAAACGGGCCGCAATATCGCGAAACGCTGGATGCTCAGGCAAGGGCAGGCGCGCCGACCGCCCCAGGATGAAACGAAGTTGATGGTCGACCGCCCGCAACAGCCTGTAACCTTCGTCCAAAGCAACAACGTCCACCTCACTCAGGGAACCGGCATCACGAAGCCGCCGCAACGTCGCCCGTGTAGTTCGATCCTCTTCATCATCCTGTACACGGTCGCGCAACTGCAAGTAGCGGGCAGCAAAGTAAACGTCGAGCATGCCGCCCGCGCCGTGCTTGATGTCGAGACCGCCGTGGCGCCGCGAGGCCTTTTCCTTCTCCAGACGATCGCGAACGCGGCGCGTCTCAAGGCATAGTTGATCGCGATCCGTTTTGAGCGCCAGGTCGTGAATCAAATTTCGAGCCGCGGCCTCGAGGGCGCCGCCAAATTCCAGATCGCCGGCCACCGCTCGCAGTTTTACGTACGCCAGCCATTCCCACAAACCGGCGCGCTTTTGCAGATAAGCGATGAAGCTTTCGGATCCGGTGACTAACGGACCCTTCTGTCCGTCGGGCCGCAGTCTTAGATCAACGCGATAGAGATAACCTTCGCGTGTGATGCTGGACAGGGCCGTAACTATCAATTCGGCAAGACGCGCGTAAGCCTCGTCATGCGTCAACCCGGTAACGGGTGAGGGCGAGCCCGAGTCGTAAACCATCATGACATCCAAATCGGAGCCATAGTCCATGCCGCCGCTCCCTAGCCGGCCCAGGCCGAGCACGACCAGACGGGGTTCGTTCGCCAACTTTTCATAACGCCGCCTGAATTCACGTCGCGCTGTCTCGATCGCCGCATTCACGCTGGCCACCGCCAGATTAGTCAGCAGGCGATTCACTTCAGAAAGCGACAAGACCCCCGCGGCATCGAGCGCGCCAATCTCAACCAGCAATGCGGACCACTTGCGGCGGAGAGCGTGCAGTTCCGCGCGGAAGCTTTGCTGTTCGTCAAGGCCGCCGCGAAGTTCGCGCAGATAGTCGCGCGGTTGAGCTATCGGCGGGTTTACGATCGATGAATGGATGAGTGTCGGCCGGCTGGCGATCATCTCGCCAAAGAATTCCGACACGCCACAGAGTCGTACGAGGTCACGAATCTCCGCCTCAGTAGTCGCCTCGGGCTCGCTCTCTTTGCCGAGCGAACTGGCTACGCGGGCGGCGAATGAAAGAGCCCGGCGAGAATTCAGCGACTGATTGGCTGCAGTCGCCAACGTACCGGTTAGCGCTTCAACATTTCGCTTTTCGTTGCCGGCTGTCTTGAGATGTTTCAAGAAGATCGACGCCGCCAGGCGGAGATTGATTTCATTGGAATCAGCCAGTACTTCGGCACTCGGCGCAGGCTGCGCACCCGCTGTCTTTGCTTCTGACGCGGCATCTGCCTGGGCAAAAACGCGATCGAACGCGAGGCGAACATTGGTTACGTGGACAGTAAGCGAGCCGTCAAAGTCGGTAAGCGCGTCATCGCCGGCAAAATTCATACGCCGTGCGACCAACTCGCGGCGTGCCCGATCGATAGGCACCGAATGCGTCTGTAGTCCCTGCTCCATCTGCAAACGGTGTTCGAGCGCGCGCAAGAAATGATAAGCGTCGGAAAGTTGCGAGAGATCAGCTTCGCTAATCAACCCGCGTTCAGCCAGTCGGCCAAGGCTGATCAAAGTGTGCGGCGTCCGCAGCCAGGGATCGCGGCCGCCAAAAGCCACTTGCAGCGCTTGCGCGATGAATTCAATCTCGCGAATGCCGCCGCGACCCAGCTTGACGTTAAAGCCCTTCTCGTCCCGCTCGCGCTGGCGATCAATTTTCTGTTTGGCGATGCGCACGTTCCGGAGCGCGGTGCTGACACTAGTATCAGATCGAAAGACGCGACCGATCACGCGCTGCGCAAACCGCGCATAGAGCGGTTGGGATCCGGCAGCCGTCCGCCCGCGAATTAGCGCTTGCAGTTCCCAATCCTGGGCCGCCTGATCGTAGTAGCGCGCGGCCTCATCAATCGAGCAAGCCAATGCTCCATCGCGGCCATGCGGACGCAGGCGCACGTCGATGCGATAGGCGGCGCCCTCGCCGGTCGGCTCGCTGACGATGCGCAAAAGAGATTCAGCTAACTTAACAAAGTACTCTCGATTGGTGAGCTGTCCGCGCGATCCGCCGGATGAAGTGAGGCCTTCATCCGAAAAAAGAAATACCAGGTCAAGGTCTGACGCGTAATTCAGCTCCCGCGAACCGAGTTTGCCCAGCGCCAGGATGCAGAACTCTGCGTTCGCTATGCGACCGCGCTCGTCGGTAAGTTGCGGTGAACCATAACGATTGTCCAACATTTGCCGGGAAAGGTTCAGCGCATAATCGAGAATCGCGTCGGCCAGATTCGACAACTCTTCCGTCGTTTCGACAATCGTGCGCGAGCGGCGAATGTCGTGCAGGTAAGTCCGCAACAGCTCGCGGCGCCGAAAGCGCGCCAGCAGCACATGCGGATCGAGCTGCGAGTTGGTCAGCGCAAATCGTGCCAGCGATTCGCCCATCTCTTCGCGACTGCGCACCCGTGTGCTGGCGCGTTCCCGCTGCAACCAGGTGACGTATTCGGGATTCTGTTCCAGCGTAGTGGCCAGGAGCGGGCTCCATGCAGCCAGCGACAGCACATCTGAAAGCAGTCCCGGCCCGCGTTGAAACAATTTAAGAATAGAAGCGTGCCCGTCCACCAGTCGACTGAAGAGAAGTTGCGCCGCATGAGCTTCAGGTAGCTGAAGCAGCAACTGGTCGATCATTTCATTGGCGGCCGGCACCGGAATATATTACGCGGCGCGTGAGAGGGACGCGAGGTATGAGGTCAGTACCGGGAGCGATAGCGACCGGGTCTCCAGTTCACGATCTTTAGTTGTGGCAGGTCGAGACCCGGTCGCTATCGCTCCCGGTACTGACCTCATTACGAAGACAAAAGGGCAGCGGGCTCCGGAGTCCGCTGCCCATAGAGTAGTTACCGTCTTTCTTTTCGCTCCAACCTAAACGTCGTAGTACATCGCAAACTCCAACGGATGTGGCCGCAGGCGCAGTGGTTGAATCTCGCGCTCACGCTTGTAATCAATCCAGCGTTCGATCAATTGGGGAGTGAACACGTCGCCCTTCAGCAGAAACTCATGATCGCCTTCGAGGGCGTTGAGCGACTCGTCCAACGAACCCGGCAGACTCGGTACGTCTTTGAGCTCTTCCGGCGACAGATCGTAGATGTCTTTATCCAGCGGCGAGCCGGGATCGATCCGGTTCTGAATGCCGTCGAGTCCGGCCATCAGCATTGCGGAGAATGCCAGGTACGGGTTGCAGGACGGATCAGGTGGACGAAACTCGAGCCGTTTTAGTTTGGGGTTCGTGGAAAACATCGGGATGCGAATCGCGGCGGAACGATTGCGCGCTGAGTAGGCAAGATTGACCGGGGCCTCAAAGCCCGGCACCAGACGTTTGTAGCTATTGGTCGTCGGCGCCGCAAAGGCCACGATGGCCGGCGCGTGTTTTAGAAGTCCGCCAATGTAGTGCAGCGCCGTCTCTGACAAGCCAGCGTAACCGTCACCCGCGAAAAGCGGCTTGCCACCTTTCCACAGAGACTGATGGCAATGCATGCCCGAACCATTGTCACCGAACAGCGGCTTGGGCATGAACGTCGCCGTTTTTCCGTGGCTGCGGGCGGTATTCTTTACCACGTACTTAAATATCTGCAGGTTGTCGGCCGTACCCAACATTGTCGAGTAGCGAAAATCGATCTCGCACTGGCCGGCGGTAGCGACTTCGTGATGATGACACTCGACGTTGATACCGCATTCGCCCAGCGTCAGCGAAATCTCCGAACGTATGTCAATCAGCGTGTCGGTCGGCGCCGTCGGAACATAGCCTTCCTTAGGCCGAATTCGATGCCCGAGATTTGGCCCCTGCGACTCGCTCGCGTCGCGGCCGCTGTTCCAGTGTCCCTCGTCTGAATCGATGGAATAGCCGGCGCTGTATTGTTCGTTATAGAACTGGGCGCTATCGAAAATGAAGAACTCGGCTTCGGGTCCAAAGTTGATGACGTCAGCGATACCCGTGCTCTTGAGATAGCTCTCAGCGCGTACGGCCACGTTCCGCGGGTCAAAGGCATAACCCTGGCGCGAGAGCGGGTCGACAGCCGTGGCGACCAGACAAAGCGTGGGCACGCCGGAAAATGGATCCATCCAGAACCGGGTAGCGTCGGGGACCAGCAACATGTCTGATTCGTGAATTGCGGCCCAGCCGCGAATCGAAGACGCGTCAAAACCAAACCCATCTTCAAACGACTCTTCGGCCAGTTCGCCGATGGGAAAGGTCAAGTGCTGCCACGAACCCGGAAGGTCCGTGAAGCGAACTGAAACAAACTTGGCGCCTTGATCGGAGGCGTACTTCAACACGGTTTTAGCGTTCATTTAGTCTCCTGTAGGAAAAAAAGTGAGTGATGTGGTTGACCTTCGCCCCTAGCGGTGTTTGGTGCGAAGCCTGATTGTGGAACGAACAGTCTGCGGGGCGCGTAAACGGCATGTAACGGCGCGCAATAAAAACAGGCATTATAAACGCGAAGTGGGCGATGTCAAGCTGTTTTCACTTACAAATCCCAAAGCGCAGATTTTTTTGTTAGCAAGATAAGTTACTTGCCTCCGAACGAGGGGCGGGACTATAGTCTGTGACGAACTCGCGATTTGTCAGACCCTGAGGAAAATCCCTTATCCCGGAGGATAGTCTCATGGACTCCCGCATTCGGCGCGCAATCGCCTTCATGGAGGAAAATCTTAGTCACAGGCTAACGGAGAAAGACCTCGCGCATAGGGCCGGTGTGACCGCGCAGCATCTTTGTGTGTTATTCAGAGCGGAGACTGGCGAAACTCCGATCTGTTGTCTTAGGCGGTTAAGATTGGAAAAGGCCCGCAAGTTATTACACAACCACGAGAATTCCAACTTGAGTATTAAGGAGGTGGCTGCCCGTGTCGGCTATGATGTGAGCCACTTCGTCCGAGACTTCGAAGACCGATTTGGTTCGTCACCGGCGCGTTATAAAGCCCTCAGAGTTGATTAGCTCATGGACTTCACTTTGGTTCTTTTTTCGTTCAATTTTTCGCCTTCTTGCGGGTCCTTGAAGTCAAGCACTGAATGAGCGATGGCAATTACTGCGCTCGCTCTTGGCCCCTCTTGCGTAAACATTCGGGCCAAATCGACGGCCCGCTCATAATCAGCTTTCGCCAGCGTGGTAAAGATTCCGGTTAAGTCAAAATCCGGCGCTGAAATATTTCGTTGCGAATTGATTCCTCCCGCAAAAATGCTAATCGTCACTTGACCGTCTTCCCCTGTGAACCCTTCAACCTTCGCCGCTTTGACAGCGTCAAATGTGGCGGCCCATGCCTGTTCGCGATCGGCTACCAGGAAGCCATTAGCGACGGCCATTAGAGCCCGAGGGCGATCCGTATCCGATTCATCGACGCGACGAGCTTCTTTCGCGGCGTCGTTGAGCACCGCGATTGATTTCTCGGGATTAGACTTAGCCAGGAGCTTGGCGGCTTGGATCAGGATCCAGACCCTTTGAATGTGAGTCAACTCCCCCGTTCGAGCGAGATCGAGAGCGCGCTCGGGCTCTTTCTTCTCAATCGATCGTATCGCCAGATCGGCGTCGATGTAAGAACGAGACGCCTTCCGCAATTCACTCTCTTCAATCTTCTCGGCAAAGTCGCGGGCACGTAGATCGCCCTTCTCGGCAGTAATCAAAGCTAACTTGAGATAGAGTTGGTCGCACTGGGAAGAAGTCTTGGCATGACCGATCTGATCCAACAGAGACTGTTCGCGATCCTCCGCTTTTGACCCGGGGCTGAGCCATTTTGCCCTCCACTCATCATCGCGTTGGCGGACGGCATTGGGCACGATAGCGGTTAGCTTGTCGAGTTGTGAGCGTAACGCATCGGCGACAGCCTTCGGACCAAACGAGTCGAACAATTGCAGCAAATGATTAATCACCGGATATTGGCCTTCAAGGGCAGATGTGTCTTGACTCTGACCGACCAAGGATAACTGTCGGGACAGGATGTCTGTTGCGGTGCCAAAAAATGCAGCGGTTAGTCGTGGTTCTAAATTGCCGGGCATCGACTGGAGGTTTAACCCTCCGCGTCCTTGGGATGTCACATATAAGTGGGGAGTAAAAATGTATGATGAAAGAAGTGATACAGTGTCAATATCTGATTGTACATTTGCTTGGGCATTCAACAACATAACCGCATAGCGTTGATCAGCTGCCGCTTGGTTCTTCTCTCGCACGGAGGACAGGAAATCTACAACTTCGATGGACACGAAACCGAGAGCAGGATCAGCGTATCGAATGGCCCGTTGAGTATCACCACTATCCAGTAACCGTCGGGCTAAGCTCAGTCTCTGCCGGGTGCCCTCATCAGGTGTATAAAAGGGACCGGACTTGGTACGTCTTGACGCCTCGGCCGCATCTGATTTCTTCGCTTCATTGAGCTTTCCGAGGAACTCTTCACCGAGAAGATAATCGTCTCTAGCTGCTAGCCGAAGCACTTCCTCGCGCGATCTTGAGGAGGAGGAGGCGGCACTACTCACAGCACCGCGCCCGCTTTCTTTGTCGGCGATTTCGGCTGCATCCCAAGCTCTCCGAAAAAGGGCCCGCCCCTGCTCCGCGTCGCTCTCCCACAACGTATCAGCTATACGGGCTTGTGTGCGAGCCCGCAAAACGTAGTCACTAAACTTACCCGCATCGCTTGCCAATGAGATCAAGAGCGACAGCGCCGATGCTCGGCGTTCTCTTGTGAGCCTTTCGGCCTCGCCATTTCTCGCGGAGTTGTCCGTCTTGGTTGTCGCTGAGCCCGAGGCTTGCGGCAGCAAGGTCGTTTGGGTTTTCACAGAAATGACAAACAACAGAAAGAGGAACGCAATGAGACCCCGATTGATGGTTACGTCGCTCATATTTATCTCCGGACTAAGAACAAAATCGTTTCCGAGCAGACCTCTTATGTCAAAAAACCGGGAGGGGATCAAGTTCCTTCTTTGAATGATCTTAAGATCCGCTAACGAATATGAATTCTCGCCAATAGCTTTACGTTGACTGGTAACACGCTCTGAAGTAAAAAGGCTCGCCAGCAATAACTGACTTACTCAGAGAGGGAAGCTGAACGCAATGGGACGCGGGACAAAGTCTATCTTAGTAATGGTCGCGCTGGCTGTTTCTTTGGCATCCATCATAATCGTCATAGGGCGATCCTCGAACCGGACAAGTGCACCACAGAAGAACGACATACTTCAGCGAGTCAAGCAATCGCCCGATATTGCCATAAACTTTAACAATTTCGACGGCGTTCCAATAATTATTCAGAAAGCAGTTACAAAAGAGATCTCGGCGAGCGAATATCAAAAGCTGACGGGCGGGGAGTCTTCGACGGCGGATAGATTCGCAACCTTTCCCAGTATCACGTTGCTGAATAGCGCTAACCAACGTATAGCGAAGTTGATGGTGATGGCTGGCAATAGACAGACAAAGAAATGGTACGTTGTAACTTTTCGTGAAGCCAATATTGCTCCTCAGCAAATTTTCTCAATGACATCCGCCGATTGGCGCCCTGACAAACCCGCTAATGGCGTGAGCGCCAGCCCGACACCCGCAACTTCGAAGGCGATAGATTTCGACTTGCCGCGAATGTGGTGGCCAGGTGGCGCCAAAGCTACCGACCTGGTTTTCAGAATCGGAATGGTCGAATTCGAGGACGGAAAGAAATGGGAAGTGGATGAAGCTCGGGGTTCCTTGTGGTAGATAGATTTCTAGCTGATATTCACGACCTTCGACAACGCTAATAGGAGAAGAATGAAGATGAAACGAAAACGAATGGTATTCCTAAGCACCGCTCTTGGGATTCTTGTTACCATCTCAACCATTGGTTCGATTCGCACGGCAAAGGCAGAATGTAGCTGCGTCTGTTACATGACGAGTTGCTCTACTCACACCTGTTACTCCGAGTTCAGCGGCGATAGTGTGTCTAGCTGCATTACCTGTGTAGCCGGATGCTGCGCGGCAGCAGACAAAGCTAGCTGTCCTCCTCCCGCAGACTGAAAACGCGGATAGCTGCACGAGTCCGGGCCCTACAAACTTAAGCTCTCTCTTTGTGCGAAGCACCTTCCAAGAGTGATGGAAGGTTGCAGGGCTCGTCATAACCTCGCGGTCTTTGGCCGGTTCCGAAGCCTCTTTTCGACTCAGTAGAGCGGGGTTTAATCCCTGTCTGCCTACACGCTCCCTCTCTATCTTGCCACAAAAAAGTGATAGACCGACCCCGCGTTTTCTGTTACATTCTGGCGTTAAGGTTACACCCCTAAAATCCGCTATCCGGCCGGAAATAGCAGCCACGCCAAGGTTGCCGTGGCGGAACGCTTGCTGAAAGGGCATCCAGGAGACCGCTAGTTGACCACCGCGATCGAACAGACTGTCGAAACCTACGGGATCGAGAACTGGGGAGCTGGCTATTTCGACGTTAATCGGAAGGGTAACCTGATCGTGCGCCCGGCCGAGGGTGACCCGCGCGCTGCCGATCTTAAAGAGATTGTCGAAGATTTGGCCGGCCGCGGGATTACGGCCCCGATCCTGCTGCGGTTTCCGCAACTCGTGGCCGCCCAGGTGCGCAAACTTCAGCGCGCCTTCAGCAAATCGATTCGCGAATACGACTATCAGGGCGCGCACATGTGCGTCTATCCGATGAAGGTCAATCAGCAACGCTCGGTGGTGGAAGAGTATTTGCGCGAAGGGTCGCGCTATGACTTTGGCCTGGAGGCCGGATCGAAAGCGGAACTGTACGCTGCGTTGGCCCTCGAGCAAACGCCCGACAGTTTGCTGGTGCTGAATGGTTTCAAAGACGAAGAATTCATTGAGATGGCTTTCGCGGGTGCGAAAGCCGGCAAACGCGTAGTCATCGTCGTCGAAAAACTCAGCGAGTTGGATCACATTCTACGGATAGCCGATCAAACTGAAGGCGCGATGCCGATCATCGGGATGCGGGTCAAGCTCTATTCAAAAGGTTCGGGACGGTGGGAAAAGTCGGGCGGCGAAGCGGCCAAGTTCGGCCTGACGACAACCGAGCTGTTGGAAGTCATCAATCGTTTGAAAGAAGCCGATCGCATCGACATGTTGCGCTTGCTTCACTTTCACATCGGCTCGCAACTGACCGACATCAAGCGCATCAAGAACGCGATGAAGGAAGCGGCGCGCGTCTATGCGAAGGTCCATCAGATGAAGGTGCCGATTGAGCTGCTGGACGTTGGCGGCGGCATGGCGGTCGACTATGACGGTTCGAAGACGGCATTTGATTCTTCGGCAAATTACAATTCGCAGGAATTTGCGAACGATGTCATCTACACGATTAAGCAGGTGTGCGATGATGAAAACGTTCCGCATCCGACGATCATCCAGGAGTCGGGCCGGTTTCTCTCCGCTTATCACGCGATTCTGGTGACCAACATACTCGATGAAATCGAGACGGTGGTCGAAGATATCACCCCCATTGAAATTGACGAGGACGATCCGCAAGTTGTGATTGAACTCGGCGACCTGCGCGAGTCGATCACCGTCAAGAATTTTCGCGAGTTCTATCACGACGCGCTCGAACATCGCGAGGAGCTGTTCACGCTTTTTAATCTGGGGCTGATCTCGCTGGAAGATCGCGGGAAAGGCGAAGTGCTCTTCTGGGACGTCTGCGAGAGCGCCAATCGTTACGCGCAGCAGGCCAAATATATCCCGGAAGAATTCGGCGAGCTTCGACGCCTGCTGTGCGCGAAATACCTGGCCAATTTTTCCGTGTTCAAGTCGCTGCCGGATCACTGGGCGCTCGATCAATTGTTTCCAATTGTGCCGATTCAAAAGTTGAATAAACCGCCGACAGAATTCGCGACTCTCTGTGATATCACCTGTGATTCGGATGGTGTCGTTGATAAGTTCGTCGATCTGCACGACGTAAAGCAGGTGCTTGAGTTGCACAAGATCGATCCGGACGAACCTTACTATGTCGCTTTTATGCTGGTTGGTGCTTATCAGGAAGTGATGGGCAACAACCACAATCTGTTCGGCACGCCGAACGAGGCCCAGATCCATATTGATGAAGAAGGCTATCTCATCAAGAAGGTGATTCGCGGCACTACTGTCGGCGAGGCCGCCGGGCGGGCGCGCTACGAGCGCGGCCTGCTCCATGATGGTTTTCGCCGCCAGGTAACGCAGCGAATCAAGAATGAGGAATTGAGCGAGGCCGAAGGCGCCGAGTTGGTCAATTTCTACGAATCGCGTTTCGATGCCTACACTTACATTACACTTAATGGTAACCAAACCACCGGTCGGCGGCGTCATAATTATTAACAAGTGGCACAGACTTCAGTCTGTGATCGCGTCCGGGGAAATCACAGGCTGAAGCCTATGCCACTCCGGACAATTTTGAAAGAGGTTCAGACAAGCTTATGGTGACACAGCGTAAACCAAAACCCAGCAAATACCTGACTATTCCCACGCGTCCGGTCCAGGTCGACAGGGACCGCTCAGTGGCCGGCCTGCTGGAAAAGATGGAAGGCACCGGGTTCGGCGGTCGCCAATTAGCCGAAGCGCATCGCATCTGGCTGGACATGCTGGGCGACAACACGACCATCATGATGGCCGCCTCGGGCGCGCTGATCCCCGCAGGCATGCGTCGGCTGCTGGCCTATGTAGTGAAGAACCGTTTCGTCGACGTGTTGGTGCTTTCGGGCTCAGTGATTTTCCACGACTTGCACGAGACGCTCGGCCGTCATCATTTCCAGGCCCACCCAAACATGACTGACGCCGAGCTTGAGTCGGCCCAGATCAATCGGATGTGGGACCTTTTGGCGAGTGAAGAGGAATATCACGAAGCTGAAGAGTGGGTCGGTGGTTTTGCGAGCCAACTGGACCAGACGCGCCCGTATTCAAGCCGCGAGTTTCTTCATCTGCTCGGCCGCGAACTCGCAGAGATCGCCGCCGAAGACGGTGTGCTGACTGCCGCTTACAAATCTCGCGTGCCGGTCTTTTGTCCCGGCATCACCGACAGCGGCATCGCTGTAGGCATAGCGGGTTCGAGATTTGAAAAGAAGAACAACTTTCAGTTCGACATCGTGCAGGACGTTCTGGACATGGCCCAGATCGCGATTCGCGCCCGCGTCTCTGGCGTGATCAATATCGGCGGCGGCATCACCAAGAGTTTCCTGCGCCAGACCGAAATGTCCGCGCACATCTTCAAACAACAGATCCACGGCCACAAATACGCGATTCAGATCGCCGCCGACGCGCCGCATCCCGGCGGCCGCAGTAGCGCTGTCGCCTTCGATGAATCGCTGGTCTATGGCAAGCTCGGTCGCGGCGCGCTGACTTCGTACGTCAACTGCGACGCCACCATCGCCCTGCCAATCATCATCACCGCGCTTTCGCAAACAGCCGCGAAGTACATGAAAGGCCGCCGCCGCCCGAACTTCACGTTCGGCGGCAAAGACCTGATCATCGAAGTTCCTTAGAGATAATTAGCCGCAGATGAACGCGGATTCGCACGGATAAGAGCCAGAGAGGGTCAGAGTATCTGTGGGTCTGGTCTTCTTATTATCCGCGTTAATCCGCGGCACAATCGTTCTGGCTTCTCGCCGCCACCTTCGCTAAACTCCAACGCATGACCGAGTCACAGTCCCTGCCCATGAACTTCGGCGGCATCGCCGAAGAAGAGTTTTCCAGCTTCGAGGATTCTCGCATTCTCGTATGGCCGATCGCTTACGAAGGCACCGTTTCGTACGGTGGCGGCACCGGCCGCGGCGCCGAGTCGATAATTGACGCTTCGCGTAACATGGAACTCTACGACGACGAAACCGACGCGGAAGTCTACAAGCTGGGCATTCACACCCTCGACGAATTTTCATCGATTGATCCACCGGAGCGGATGATGGCTGCGCTTTATGATCGGGCGAAGGAATTGGTTTCAAGCGACAAGTTTGTCGCGATGATTGGAGGCGAACACTCAGTCAGTGGACCGGTAATTCGCGCGCATGCTGAGAAATATCCAAACATTTCCGTCTTACAGATCGATGCGCATGCTGATTTGCGCGACACCTACGACGGCACGCCGCACTCTCATGCGTCTATCATGGCCAGAGTCGTTAAAGACCTGCGAATCCCGGCAGTTCAGTGCGGCATTCGTTCCATCTCAGCCGAAGAAGCGCGGAACCTAGATCAATTGCCGACGCGAATCTTTTGGGCCAGGGACATCGTCGGCCGCGACGACTGGTGGGACGACGCAGTCGACGAGCTGACTGAGAATGTCTACCTGACGATCGACATCGACGGGTTGGATCCTTCTTTGGTTTCGGCCACCGGGACCCCTGAACCGGGCGGGCTGGGTTGGTATGAAACGATTGGACTGATAAGGACGCTCGCCAGAAAACGAAACGTCGTCGGAATGGACTTGACCGAGTACTCGTACGTCGAAGGGCAGAGCGCGTCGGCGTTTCTGTGCGCGAAGTTGATCTACAAGACGCTGGCGTTTGTGTTTGAGAAAGAAACTGAGCGGGTACGGAATACTTAGCCCAATCTTTCTGGAGCGCCGTTAGGCGCGGAATATTTATAGCTCAGACGTTAGCTGATCGATCCAGCTCCGTTAGGAGCGACATATTATTTCGCTCCTAACGGAGCTCATTAATTCATTTTGGCGACGGGGCTATAAATATTCCGCGCCTCCGGCGCTTCAGCAGAGCAACTATTGTTCGCGCTTCGCGCTCACTTCGGGCAGGATGCCCGCGCTCCCGGCTCCTAGATCAGTTTCTTCTTGAAGGCTTCCTTCAACCCCGCCTGCGCCTGGTTGTGGGCGTCGTAGGCATTGGGCCTGGCCAGCACCGCGCGATACTGGGCCATCGCGTCGTTCCGCTTGCCCGCTAAATCGAGCGCCCGGGCCGCGTTCAGATGGGCCATCGTCGCCAACCCCTGCTGGGCGCCGGGCACCTCGGCGGCCGCGAGATATTCTTTCGCCGCGCGGTCGTACTGGCCGGCAGTCATCAGCGCCTCGCCGTATTTGAAATGAATCAGATCGAAGGCGCGCGCGGCCGTATTGCGCACCGCCTTGTCTTTCAACAGAGAGTCGAAGGTAGCCAGGGCTTCGTTTTCAACCGCCGTCGGCGCAGTGGCGGCATTCTGGTTCGCGGCGCGCTCCACCGCCGCCTGTGACACGAGGGCGTCGGCAGCTTCCAGCCGGTAGAGATAGTTGGGCGGATACTTCGCGGCTAGTTCCTTCGCGATCGCGGCAGCTTCGGCATAGCGCTTTTCGCGGGTGTATAAAACGATGAGCAGGGTCTTTGCTTCGTCGTGCACCCAGTGTCCTTCCTTGGCCACGCGCTCGAGCGTTGCCAGCCCGCGCTTTTTGGAACCGCGAAACCCGGCGACTCCAGCAATCAACTTAACCGGCAAAGGCAGAGAGCCTACCGTAAAATCATAGAGACCGATCGTAATCTCAGCGTCGCGATACGCCGGATCGATCTTAAGCACCTCACGATGTCGATCGACCGCGTCTGAGCCGTCTTTCAAAGCGGCAAAGTGTCGGCGCTCGACTGCTTCTTCAAACGAAGCCTTCAAACCTTCAATCGCGCCGAGAAAATAGAGAGCTTCCGCGTCACGCGGGTATTGTTTGAAGCGCGCTTCGGCCAGCAGGCGTGCCTGGCGCGTCAACGTCCGAAACTGATCGATGATGGCCGGATCGACCTTGTCGTCGCTGGTCGAATAAAACGTGTCGTCGCCGCCATACAGCGAAGACTGCAAGCGCCGCGTCTGGTAAAGCGTCTCGATCCAGAGGCTGTCCGCCAGGAACTGCGGGCCGGCGGGATAGTTCGGAAAGGCCTGCGCCATTTCCTTAAAGCTCTTGCGCGCCGCGTCGTAGTCGAGATTGAACAGCGCTTCCGAACCGGCGATGCGGAGCGTTTCAAACTTGGCGCGCTCGCTATCGCTTAGCCACGGCTGCTGAGCCGAACAGATCGATGGGACGCAAACGAAGGCCATAAACAGCGCCCCAAACATCGTTACCACAACTTTCTTCATAACTTTTATTCCTGTGCGGCTATGCCGCCTGATGTACGGTAAGGCTATGCCTTACCGTTACAATTCATCTTTGATTTGGGAGGCTTATGCCTCCTCTTCTGCGTAGAGGCTTAGCCTCCACCCACTTTCAGTCGGAAAGGCATTAGCCTTTCCGCACATCGGGCGGCAAAGCCGCACACATAAGCCTAACTCGAAAAACTCTCGATGTATTTCACTCCGCTGCCAGTATTGAACAACACGACGAGCTCGTCAGGCTTAACCGAACCGTCCGCCAGCAATTTCCTTAGCGCCGGCAAACAGGCGGCGCCTTCGGGCGCACAAAAGATCCCTTCCACCGCGCCAATCTCCTTCGTCGCCGCGATCAGCTCTGCGTCGGTTACGGCTATCGCAGTGCCGCCCGATGCTCGCAGTGCATCGATGATCAGAAAGTCGCCAATCGCCTTCGGTACGCGCAAGCCGGAAGCGGTCGTACGCGCGTTGGGAAATTCATCGGCAAAGCGCTTCCCTTCCTCGAACGCACGCACTATCGGCGCGCAGCCGGCTGCTTGCACCGTCACCATTCGCGGCCGCTTTGATCCAATCCAGCCCATCTCTTCCATTTCATCGAACGCTTTCCACATTCCAATCAGTCCCGTGCCGCCGCCCGTGGGATAAATGATCACGTCAGGCAACTCCCAATCGAGCTGCTCGGCCAACTCATAACCCATCGTTTTCTTGCCTTCGATCCGGTAAGGCTCTTTCAGGGTCGAGACGTCAAACCAACCTTCGGCTTCTTTGCGACGACCGACCTCCGCGCCACAGTCCGTGATCAGCCCATCCATCAGAGTCACTTGCGCGCCCGTCTGTTCGCATTCGATCACGTTCGCGCGCGGCGTGTCGCGGGGCATAAAAATGTGCGCTTCCAAACCGGCCCGCGCCGCGTATGCTGCCAACGCCCCCGCGGCGTTACCCGCCGAAGGCACCGCCAATTTGCGGGCGCCCAACTCTTTGGCCATCGAAACCGCGGCGGCCATCCCGCGCGCTTTGAAACTCTGCGTTGGATTCTGGCCTTCGTCTTTGATGTAAAGCCGGCCCAACCCCAACTGCGCGCCGAGCCGCGATGCGCGCACGAGCGGCGTGAATCCTTCGCCTAAAGTCACAATGTTCTCGTCCTGCTCTACCGGCAGAACCTCTCGATAGCGCCATAGATCCGGTGCCCGCCCTTTCAAACTTTCTTTTGTCAAAGAAGCCGCCGCGCGTTTCAGGTCGTAACGAACCAGCAGAGGCTTTCCGCATTGCGTGCAAAGGTTGTGCAACCGTCGTGCCTCGTGCTCAGTGCCGCAGGCGGCGCATTCAAGATGAGTGACATTCATTGAGTTTCTTTGGATCCCTTTCAGAAGTTTTGATAAGCCCGTCGAAAACAGTGCCAGCCGATAATGATAGCTGTTTGTGGACTGATGCGTCAGGTGGAGCGGGAATCTTGCGGTCAGAACCGCCTGCGGTAGCGAGCGGGTCATTCCGTTGACCCTGCATTCAAATCGGTAAACATTGCCCGCCCGCTACGCAGCCGGTGCTGACGTGCACTTTGCGTTTGATGAGGTTAAGCTTGCCAGCGACATTCAAATCAAACAGGAGAAGACGAGATGCCCAATCGAACCGCAACGATTCAAACAAACAAAGGCACAATCAAATTTGAATTACTGGAAGCCGATGCGCCCAAGACTACTGAGAACTTTCGCTTACTGGCCGAGCAGGGTTTCTATGACGGCGTGATTTTTCATCGCTGCATCAAGGGTTTCATGATTCAGGGCGGCGATCCCACCGGCACCGGCCGCGGCGGGCAATCGGCCTGGGGCGGCAAATTTGCCGACGAGATTAATCCTTCATCCGAAGTGTACAAGCGTGGTTACAAAGCCGGCACGGTCGCGATGGCCAATGCCGGGCCGAACACCAATGGTTCGCAATTCTTTATTATGCACGTCGATTATGCGCTACCGCCGAGCTACACGATCTTTGGCCGCGTGACCGAAGGACAGGACGTCGTCGACGCGATCGCGACTTCCGAAACTGATCGGAGCGATAAGCCCACGTCAGACGTCAAGATGGAAAAAGTTTCAGTGGAATAAAACCAGCGAGGGATTAGGTCAGAACCGGGAGCGATAGCGACCGGGTCCCTACCTAGTGATGTTGGCTCGTGTGGTATGCCACCCGGTCGCTATCGCTCCCGGTTACTGACCTCATAGCGCGCTGCAGATTACCTCAGCGACAAAGTCTTTCGCAGCAGACACAGCCTCGGCCAAAGGCATGCCGCGCGCGAGGCCCGCAGCGATAGCGGCTGACAGCCTGCACCCTGTGCCGCGCACCGGAGGTGCCTCGATCCACTCCCCGCGAAAGACTGTGACTGTTCCATCGTCATCCAGTAGATCAATTGCCTCTGATGGGACCGCGGGCATCCTGCCCGCTTCGTCCGGTTCGCTCGAAGGCGGGCAAGATGCCCGCGCTCCAGCCAGATGACCGCCCTTCACCAGCACAGCGCGCGCGCCCATCTCGCGTAGCCTGCGCGCCGCCAAACGCATTTCGTTTTCGTTATTGATTCTTAAACCAGTCAACGTCTCGGCTTCAGGAATGTTCGGCGTAATCACCCTCGCCAGGGGCATCAGTTCAGTCAACCACACTTCCCTAGCGTCTGGCTCCATCAGCTCGTAACCCGAAGACGAGCGCAGCACCGGATCGATGACCGGCGCGGGCACGCTTGTCTCGCGCACCAGTCGCGCAACTTCCAACACCAGTTCTCGCGTCGGCAGCATGCCGATTTTCACCGCCGCGATGCGAAATTCTTTGGCGACCGGCAGGATCTGGGCCCGGAGAGACTCTGCGTGCTGATGAATTGCCCCGAAGACCCCTTCGGAGTTCTGGAAGGTCAGCGAAGTCATCGCCGCCACTGGCCGGCAACCAAACGACACGAAAGCTCTGACGTCCGCGATAATTCCGGCGCCACCGGAAGGATCGAAGCCTGCGATGGTCAGCACGCTTGGAGATAGATTTGAGTCAGTTGGCATGTGCGAGAGGCTCTTGCTTTTCATTGCGCAGATTCTATCGTCTCAACCGTGGTCGACAGAGTGTTCAGTTCCCTGAACAGAGTAATCCCCGCGACGCCGGCGGCTCCAGCCCGCAAGCACTCTCTTGCGTTTTCGACCGAAATGCCACCGAGCGCAATCAAGGGAAACGGAGCCAAGTCACGCGCGGCCTCGCTTAGCTTCATCAGACCCAGCGGTGGGCCGTACTTCTCTTTCGCAGGGGAGGGGAAAACCGGGCCGAAGACCGCGAAGTCAGCGCCCTGTCTGCAAACGTCGCGAGATTCTATCAGCGAATGTGTCGAAGCGCCGATCAGGAATTTCGCGCCAAACGTTTTTCTGATCACATCCGCAGCGAGTGAACGCGTCGTCAGATGTACGCCGTCTGCGCCAGCGCCCGCAGCGATGTCGGCCCGATCATTGACCAGGATTCGCGTCGAACTTCCACGGGCGATAGCTGTGACAGCGGCGGTAAGCTCAAAGAGCGACCGGGCCGTTAGCTGCTTCTCTCTAATTTGGATTAATTCAATGCCGGCGGTCACGGCCGCGGACGTTTGCTGCAGGATACTCTGAAACTCTGCGCTGTCCGGCGTCGTGGTTTCAGTGGTTGCGCCGCGGGTAATCAGATAGAGGATCGGTTTTGGCAGGTTGAGCGTCATTGGTCGCAACGCGTTCGGGCGATTTCCGGCGCGAGCTTTCCACAGAAGCCTGTCCAGAGTCCAGCGCTCGCACTGTCTGGCGAAAATTAATTATCTCCCAAACACCCATGCCAATATTCAAAAGACCGAGACCGGAGACGGCTCCACGGACCCAGCCTGAGGCGACAAATCGCTGCACGCCATAACCGGCCTTGTGCGCCGCCAACAGCAAAAAGTAATTGTTGCCCCAATCGCTCAGCCCCAGCCAACCATGGGGAACCCACGGCAGGGCCGTCAGCACGATGCCGATTTCGAGGCAGAGAATGATGTAAAAAATGACCGAAAGCCGCGAAGACACTCGTCATACTCCTCGAACAGACTGACTCGCGCAAGCCACAAAAACGTGCTTATGTTACCCGACGATAAAGGCTAAAACGAATTCTGAGATTTAGTTTACGCGCTGCTCGTGGTTCTTGTTTCGTTCGGACGCCGGCGCGACTTTGCCACTCTCTCCATTGGCGCGCGCTTTCAGCTCTCGCAGACGATCTTTAACACCACGATAAGAAACGTTAATGCCGTAGACTTCAGTAAACAGTTCGATGGCGCGATCTAAGTCACCAACCTGCTCGTACGCCGCGGCCAGTTCGTAACGCAGAGCCTGACGCTCATCTTCCGAAGCGCCCGCAGTATTGAATCCCTTATTAAACCACTTTACTGCAAGCTGTGGCACGCCCTTCTCCATGAAACAATGTCCCAGCAGGTTGCAACATTGCAAATAGCGCGGCGTGCCGTCAGCCGGGTCAACCAGGCCAGCGGCAAACTGAAACTCTTCGAGGGCTTCTTCGAACAAATCCATTTCTTTGTAAGCCAGGCCGAGATTGTAGTGTGTTTCGTAATCACCGTTGCCATTTGCGTCGGCCTCACTTTCCGCGGAGACTCGATGCTCTTCGAATATCTCGGCCAGACCCGGATCGATTCCCTGATAGCTCTGCGACACAGGCAGAGTGACTGGCGGGGCATGCTGTATCGGGACGGAAACCTCCGGGGACACAAAGCTCCCGGCGGTCGCAAATTCAAATTCGCCAAATTCCTGCGGCTGCTGCTCAGGAAGGCCAGACTCAATCGGGATGGCCAAATCGTTTGCCGCTGACTCGCCAGCCTGAGCTCCGCCTTCGAGTTGCCGCCGGCGCAGATCGATATCCGGATGTGCTCCAAACTGCCTTTCCAACAAGTCGAGCGTGTCGACCGCTATGTCTGCATAACCTTGCGCAATATAAAAGTCCACGCTCTCAAGTTCCTGCGTGCGCGCGTCCTTCACCCGATCGTCACTAACCGGAGTTGCGATCTCCGCGTCAGCCGTCGACGGAAGCTCCTCAGCAACGACGGCCTCAAAGGTAAAGCCTCTCTCGATTTCAAACTCATCAACGGACTCGCCCTTCAGTTCAGCCATGTCCTCTACTGGATTCCACTCAAACTCGCTTTCGCCCGGGTTCGATACCGGCGAATCGAACGCATACCCTTCGTTAGTCGCCGGAGTTGACACTGCTTCAGGTTCGCTCACTGGCTCGCTTACGGGCAAGACTTCGGCCGCCGCTTCTTCTTCAGCGCCGCCAAGCTCTCTCAGGCGCTCGGCATAATGCGACTGATCGGGAGCAAGTCGCGTCAACTGCGTGAGCGCATAGCGCTCGTCTTTCACCAGACCCGCCGCCGCAGCGGCTTCTGCCAATCTTTCCAGCGCGGCTTTCAATTTCTCCATGTCGCGCTGCCACCAAAAGACCCGGACCATCAAGCGCAGAGCGTGCACGTTGTCGGAATCACAGGTCAGAAACTCGTCGACCAGCTCGAGCAATTGATTGTCTTCGCGCTCGGCAAGCATTTGTTCGGCGATCCCGGCCACGACCCGGACCGCGTCATCAACCTTGTCGAGTCTTAGATACAGCCGCGCGACCTCAACGTACTGTAAGTACGCCGATGTTTCCTTCGACACCAGCAAAGCCGTGGCCTCTTCAGCCTGTGCGGCATCTTCAGCCTGGACATGCGCCCGGGCGAGCATGGAAAGTAAATCGAGGTCATCAGGATTGTCAGCCACCGCGCGTGCGATCTGCTCAGCAGCCTCATCGGCGGTGCCACGGGCACTGTGAGCCTCCAACAAACCTCTCAACACGACCTGATCGGTGGGACGAAGTTCGGCCGCCCTGGCAAACACATCCAGTGCATCGTCGAATGCGCCTCGCGCCAGCAAATGCTGACCGGCTTCAGTGAACGCCGCCGCCGCCTCCGGCGTCATGCCTTCTTTGAAGTATCCTTCAGCCAGCTTGATGCGCAGGTCAGTGTTCTGAGAATCCAGATCCGCAATTTTGCGGAGGACCTCGAGACCAGCCTGAGTTGCGCCGGCCTTATTATGAGCATTCGCTACTGCCAGATAATGCGCGCGCGCTTCGACGACCAGATCCTGTTGCGCGTACAGGTCAGCGAGGTGGGTCGAAATCTCAGTGTCGTGAGGTTGCAAGCGATCGATCTTTTTGAACATCGCGATCGCTTTGAGGGCAAAATCCTGATCGCGATAGTGGTCGGCGATGCGGCGGAAACACGCGACCGCTGCCGGCGGATTGCCGACGCGCACGTATAGATCACCCAGCATGTTCAGCGTGGTGAAATCGTTCGGGTCGTCCTCTACAATCTTGCAGTATTCTTTGACAGCTGCGGGGATCTTTCCCAGCTCGAGGTTTTTCTCGGCCGCACGCAGAGTCTTTACCTTGTCGAACGCCATGTTTTCGAAGCTCTTAGGACTGGAAAATGATAAGGCGAGGTCGGGTGCCTAGCGCCGTTGAGGGAAACAAGAACCTTAGTGTTCAAACCGCTTCGGAGCTCAGCGGCCCTTCTACGCTAACACGCAAATTCAGCACTGTCAACGTTGTTGTTCTACAATAAACGGAGGCCAACCGCGCGGATTCGGAATGATGTTTCAAATGACATCGGCAAAGTTCTTTCTGGTTCTCGCAAACCACCAGTATCCAACCACAAAACTCACTAAACCGAAGATCGTAAAATAGGCGAGGCCGCGCCAGTCGGGAGGGCTGCCCTCCAAAATAATCCGCCGGTAGTTTCGGACCAGGGGCGTGAACGGATTGAGGTTTACGATGCCGCGATAGGTCTCTGGCACCAGGGATTCGGGATAAATGATCGGGGTGAGATACATCCACGCCATCAGCAGCAGAGTAATTCCCTGGACGATGTCGCGGACAAAGACTCCGAGTGACGCTATCAGCCAAGCCGCGCCAAACGTCGCCAGCAACTGCGGAATAAGGAGCAGCGGCAGGAAAATGACCGTGGCATGCAGTTCACGTCGCAAAAGAGCCGCAGCCAGAATTAGGACGACAGTGCCAAACATCTGGTTCGCGGCCGCGGCCAGCGATAACGAAACCGGCAGGGTCTCAAGCGGAAATACGACGCGCTTAACCAGATTCGCGTGCCCAACAATCGTACCGGCAGAAAGCTGTAAAGCTTCCTGAAACGCGTTCCATGGCAGCAGCCCGCAGAAAAGATACAGCGCATAGTCCCACTGTGAATTGGCAGCGCCGAATCTGGCCTTAAAGATTCCCGAAAAGATGATCGTGAAGATCGCGATCATCACTACTGGGGTCAGAATCGCCCAAACAAATCCCAACATGGAGCCGCGATAGCGCGCGGCCAGTTCGCGTTTGGTAAGCGACAGAATTAGATCAAAGCGCCGGGGCAGTTGCCACAGCGGTCGCCACACGGCACGTCGTGCTGTCTGCGCGGAAATCATCAGAGGCATTCTAGTTGGTCAGCGGTCGGTTGTCAGATGAGTGGCTTCCTTGCGAGCCATGACGGGGTCAGGCAGCAATGCTAACTACCTGTCTAAACGCTGATAGAAATGTTTCCATCTCTGCTTGCTTGCCGATGGTTACGCGCATGTGGTTCGGCAGGGTTGGAAAAGGGCGGCCAACCTGCACTCCACGATCTTTCAACGCATCGATGAGCGGGCGCGCCGGACGCTTCACGTCGATCATCATAAAGTTCGCCTGCGAAGGAATGTGCTGGTAACCTCGCGCATTCAGTTCAGCGATCACAAACTTTTTGGTTTGGCTATTCAGCCGGCGACCGTTGGCTACGTGACTGGCGTCATCGAGACTGGCGTTGGCCGCTGCGAGTGCCATGATATTGACGCTGTCCCAGGTTTGATGCGGCCGCAGGCGCTGGATCGTTTCTGCGTGCGCGACGCAATAGCCACAACGCAATCCGGCCATTCCATAAATCTTTGAGAAGGTGCGCGCCACGATCAGATTCGGATGGTTCCTGATCATCGCTATCACGCTTTCATAGTCCGAGCTGTCCGCGTAGTGCAGGTAAGCTTCGTCCACCAGAATCATCGTCCCGCTCGGAGCTTTGTCGATGAACTCGCGCACTTCGTTCTTTGGGGTAATGCTGGCCGTGGGATTGTTTGGGTTGCACACATAGATCAGGCCTTCGCTGGCGGACGCGAGCATCTTCGGGAGATCATGAGCAAAACTGCGGTTGAGCGGAATCTTCACCACTTCGGCTCCATTGACTCGGGCATGATTCAGGATAGCTTCAAAGGTTGGATCGGCAACAATCATCTTCCCGCGACCGGGAACAAATTCCAGCGCTCCGCCACGCGTGGGGCGGGCGAGAGTTACTGGTCGATTGCCAACATTGGACATGGGACCAGTGAATGCGGACGCGCACATTTTCAAGATCTCGCCTGATCCATCTCCCAGCAAAATCTGATCACGGTTGACGCTGTTAACTTTCGCCAACGTTTCAATCAGCGCGTCTGCGTGTTCGTCCGGATAGCGCCAGGACAGGCCCAACGCGTCGGTCATCGCCTTGAGCGCCATTGGTGACGGCCCATAAGGATTCTCGTTTGAATTCAGCCTCACCGCGCCTGGAGCTGGTTTGAAAGGTAGCCAGGACTCCGCCGCCTTGAGCGGAGTGGCGGGTAAGATCCTGTTTTGAGCAACTGCGTATGCCGCACCCACGCCGAGTAAGTGCGCAAACCTGCGCCGAGAAATTGAGCCGAAGTCTGCCATTTGATCCGTGACCTCCAGAAGTGAATCGAGCCGCTGCATTATCCGCTATCAATTCCCCTAAGCCAAACTTTTCAATGGCACGGGCATCTTGCCCGTGATTCACGCGCGTGCCGCTAACCAGGCAGGTGCCTCGCTTATCAGGTTGTGGTACGCTGGCAAAAACGAATGCCGGATCGAAACGCGACAACTCTGTTCCCGGAAATGTCTGAGATCGAAGACGCCACCACTGGTTCTTTGACGGCGGCGCCGCTCGCTGATCGGATGCGGCCGCGTACCTTGTCTGAGTTTGTCGGCCAGGAACATCTGGTGAGCCAGGGCCGAGTCCTGCGGCGCCTGATCGAAAGCGGCGGGACCATGCCATCGATCATCCTTTGGGGCCCGCCCGGAACCGGCAAAACTACGCTGGCAAGACTGTTGGCCGAGAAAACTGACGCGCGCTTCGTAGCCCTTTCAGCGGTGTTTTCCGGCGTCAAGGACCTGCGCGCCGCCATCGCGGAAGCGCGCCTCGATCGCCAACGTCGACGTCGTACGATTCTGTTCATCGATGAAATCCACCGCTTCAACAAAGCGCAGCAGGACGCCCTTCTGCCCGCCGTCGAAAACGGCACCGTGACCCTGATTGGCGCTACGACTGAGAACCCTTCATTTGAAGTAACCAGCGCGTTGCTCTCGCGCAGCCGGGTGCTGGTGCTGAATCCTCTGAGCGAAGACGAGGTAGAAGCAATCGTGCGACGCGCGCTGACCGATGATGAACGCGGACTCGGAAGTCTTAGTCCCGAACTCTCTGATCAATTGATTGCGCGGTTGGCGCATTCGGCGGGTGGCGACGCGCGCATGGCCCTGGCCGCGTTGGACGCTGCGGTTGCGGCAACCGGGCCGAACGAACTCGGCGTGCGCTCGATTACCGACGATACGCTGATCGAAGCATTGGGCCGCGCGCAGTTTGCTTATGACAAGGGCGGCGAAGAGCATTACAACCTGGCCTCGGCTTTGATCAAGTCGCTGCGCAACTCTGATGTAAACGCGGCACTCTATTGGCTGGCGCGGATGATCGAAGGCGGTGCTGATCCCATCTTCATCGCGCGCCGGCTCTGCATCCTGGCCTCGGAAGACATAGGCCTGGCCGATCCTCAGGCCATGGTCCAGGCAGCCGCGGCCGTAGAGATCACCAAACTAATCGGCTTGCCCGAAGCGTTGTTTCCCCTGGCGCAAACGACGATTTATCTGGCCCGCGCGCCGAAATCGAACGCAGTGCTGCGCGCTTACACAGCGGCACACGCCGACGCCACCGAAACCGCGCGCGAGCCAGTGCCGCTGCACCTCAGAAACGCAGCGACGCCTTTAATGAAGCACCTGGGTTATGGCAAGGACTACCGTTACGTTCACAGCGATGCCGAAGCGAAAGAGGAAATGTCGTGTCTGCCAGAGAAGTTAAAAGGCAGAATCTATTTCGCAGACGATCGAACCACAGAGGACACGGAGGAATCAAAACACCGATGAGAAGTCATCCGGGTTTCGCTTTTTCTCAGTGTCCTCTGTGGTGAAAATTCCTTATGGAAACCAAATCACAAAAGGAACTCGCGTTCCTGTATGACCTTTACATTGGCACCGACTGGGCTGAACGGTTTGCCGCGTTGGTTGACGAACACGTTCATTTACCCAAGGAGGGCCGCGCGATCTACATCGCCGCAGGCACTGGAGGCCACGCCCTCGCCTTGAAGGAACGCGACGAGGCACTCAGCCTGCTGTGCGTGGACGAGAACCCTGAGTCTCTCGAAATCGCGCGGACCAAAGCCATCGCTCTGCATCAGGAAGCGCAATTTCAACCTGAAGATCCGCAGGCTCTTACGCTAAAGGACGATCAATTTGATCTGGTTCTGGGCGATGCCTCTCTGACGCCACCTACTAAGTTGAAGTTGATGTTGGCGGAGATGGTTCGCGTCGCCAAACCCGCAGCTACAGTAGCCGTATGGTTCCCTACGGCGGCGAGCTTCGGCGAAGTCTTTTCCATTTACTGGGAGGCCTTAACCCGGGCAGGCCTCGGAGATCACAGTGCGGCCGTCGAGAATCTGATCAATGAATTGCCGACGGTTGCGACTGCCGAAGGCTGGGCCCATGAGATGGGATTAGAGAGCGTTACTACCACGACGGCGGTTGAGGAATTCACCTACGATTCTGGCGAGCAGTTCCTGGCGTCGCCTATGATCATGGATTTCCTCTTACAAAATTGGTTCCAGCGCGTGCCTGAAGACAGCCGGGACCGCGTAATCCAGGAATTAGCCGGGATCATCGACGAAGAGCGACACGAAGGGGAATTTTTGTTGACGCTGAAAGCAACGCTGGTGGTTGGCAGAAAAAGCCGAGTGCAGTAACCCGGACGCAGCAGCCAGTTTCTTAGTGCTGTAGCACGAAATATTTTATATGCACCGCCCTGCCCTCCTGGATGTGCTGATCAGGCTCGCCTATCTATAAATATCGCGCGCCTAACCGCGCCCCAGAACTTGCTCCACGCTTAGGTTAGCGCTCCAGCTTCTTACTCTCCTCGGCCCTCATTTGTTGAGCGCGGCGACGCGCTTCTTCAAACAAAGCCTCGTCGTCAACCGCGTCCAGCTTGGCGCGCGCATCCCCTTTCGGTTTCTCATCGTGGTGATCCAGGTCGTCGAGTCCTTCTTTAAAAGCTTTCTTACTTTGGCCGAGCGCCTTCGCCAGTTGCGGCAGCTTGCTGCCGCCAAACAACAGAAAGATCACCGCGATCACCAGGACGATGATCATCGGACTTCCCAATACTTCCAAAAACACAAAATTCATAGGGGTCTCCTTCTGCCTTCATGCTCAAGCGTCACGCGTGGACGCACAAGTCGCTGCCGCCGTCGGACTCATAGAAAAGATACTTGCGCCAGGTTTCATCGGCTCGGCCCAGATAGCGCATGATCTGGCGATTGACGTGCAGTGAAAACGCGCGCGGCCGGCGCAGTAGGTTCATATCCGACTCTTCCGGCGTGCGGTTGCCCTTGCGGTGATTGCATCGCTTGCAACAGGCAACCAGATTGTCCCACGCGGACTCTCCGCCGCGCGAGCGCGGCACGATGTGATCCAGCGTCAGCTCAGACGGCGCGAATTGTTTGCCGCAATACTGGCAGCACGAATGGTCGCGAAGCAGGATGTTCTTACGCGAGAGTGAACGGCGCTCAAACGGAATGTGACGATATTCAGTCAGCCGAATTACGGACGGCGCATGAAACGTGAATTTTTGCGAATGCAGCATGTGACCGTTGTGCTCTTCCATGCGCGCCACGCCTTTAAAGATCATGACCACCGCGCGCCGCTCAGTGCACACATTGATCGGCTCGAAGGAAGCATTTAAGACTAGCACGCGCGCATTCATGATCGTTGGTGATATTACGCGAGCCCGGCGGAAAGTGTCAAAAATGTGGCGGAGGCGCCACGCCCGAGACCGTGTCAGAAGCCCGACCGTGAGGGAGGGCAGCGTGTTAATCACGCCCACGTGAGTCCGGGGCAGTAGCCCGACCGTAAGGGAGGGCTCCGTGAGTTTGGGGCTCTGCCGCCTGATGTGCGGAAGGTCTCTGACCTTCCGGGACTCAAGGCGTTAGGTATGGGCTACGCCCCTCTAAACCGATCCGTCGCTTCGACGAGAGCACTCAGGTTCCCCGGCTCCATGATTGAGTGTCCCGCGTCCGGCGTGATGAACAGTTCCGCTTCGGGCCAGGCGCAATGCAGGTCCCAGGCGCTGGTCATCGGACAGACCACATCGTACCGTCCCTGCACGATCACGCCCGGAATATGACGAATCTTCCCAATATTCTCAACCAGGTAATTCTCAGTCGGAAAGAAACAGTTGTTCATGAAGTAATGGCATTCAATCCGGGCAAAGGCCAGCGCGAACTCCGGGTCGGCGAATTTCTCGATCGACTTGTAATCAAAGAGGAGCTTTGAAGTGCTGCCTTCCCAAATCGACCACGCGCGCGCCGCTTCGACGCGCACCTTCTTGTCATCGCTGGTCAAGCGCCGATAGTAAGCGCTCACCATATCACCGCGCTCGGCTTCGGGAATGACTTTCAGAAACTCTTCCCAGACGTCCGCGAAGATCCAACTACAGCCTTCCTGATAGAACCACTTGATCTCCTTCGGCCGGCAAAGAAAGATTCCGCGCAAGACGAGTTCGGTCGCGCGCTCGGGATGCTTCTCAGCATAAGCAAGCGACAACGTGCTGCCCCACGAGCCGCCGAACACCTGCCACTTCTCAATGCCCAGGTGCTCGCGCAGCTTCTCAATGTCCGCCACCAGATCCCAGGTAGTGTTCTCTTCGATCGAAGCATGCGGCGTGCTCTGTCCCGATCCCCGCTGATCGAACAACACGATGCGATATGCCGCCGGATCGTGAAACTGCCGGTACTCAGGCACGATGCCTCCGCCCGGCCCACCGTGCAGAAACACCACCGGCTTCCCATTCGGATTGCCGCACTGCTCGTAATAGATCTCGTGTAGGTCCGACACCTTCAGACGGCCGGTGTCGTAAGGCTCGATTGGATCGTATAGCGTTCTGCGTTCTGTCATGGTGTCAGGATTCCATCCTCGCGGCTGGTTTGGATACAACAGCCATATTGAAAGAGTCGGCAAAAATATCACAGACAAAGACTGAGGACTAGACGATACCGCTCACCCGCTCGCATAGATTTCCAAGATTCTCTGAAACTGCCCCACAATACGAGATATTGAATCAACGGTTCGCACAGACACTCCATACTGATCACATCCCACTCTTCGAATTCTCGTGATTCCGTTGATACCAAACTACAAACACCTATGGTCGTGTCCTTGTAAAGGAGCGGTATTGCAAGCATAGAACCTCCCATCACAATATTTGGGAGCCCATGATCCTTTGAGAACTGGTCGGACCCAAAGTCCGAGACAACATATGTTTCTTTAGTCTCTACAACGCGACCGGTTAGGCCTTCACCTACCTGTAACCGCATTTTGCGAGGAGAGTCACCCTTAGTTTCAGAGATATCGACTATCTCATTTCCAAAAAGAATCGATATTCTGGTTTTCGCCTTCATACGCTTCGAGATTGCCTCCAGCACAACTCTCAGCACGTTTGCCGGATCGATCCGGCCCTTGACGTGGGCCTGACCCATTAGCTGCTTAGTCACCTTTCGAAATTTGACAGCCTTAGCATCTGAGCCCATGTAGCTTGGTAGAGCCTTGGATAAAGTATCGCCTGCCATATCCGCAAAGAAGCTCGCAATTTCATAGTTCACGTTCGTTAGAGGAAATCGAGAGAAATCAGGTGACTGTTTCATAAACAGCAGTTCACTTGACTGTTCACCCGCTTCAGAGTAAGCATGCGAAAATCCAGAACTCAAGCACCCTATTTGGGCGGCGAATTTTAGCGCGACAAAGTACTCAGCCAAGCTCTTATGTGCAAATTCATAGTAACCCCCGGCATCTCGATGGAGCAGAGTCTGAGCTCGCAAATCATAGTCCCAAGTATCCAATTCATGTTGATCCTGAATTCGTTCTCCAAAATAAGACTTAATTCGCTCCGGGATAGACATGTAGTGCATTCTTAGCTGACCCGTCTTGATCATCTCGAACGCAAGCTCGCATAGGAAATAGACCTTGTCTGCCGTAGAAGTAAATGTCTTCTCAGCCGTAATGTTTCGCAGAAGCAACTTGTTAGTGGCGTACAAATAAACTTGGGTCGGGTTGTCTAACACATCAGCACTGACTTCGTCCAACGCGACAAGAAGCAGTTCAAGCAGGACGGGTTTGCGAGCCATCTCAGCGACGTTCTCTACTGCCATGACCTTATCCGCAACGATCGCGCCGTCAGTTTGGCCCACGCGCTTGAGAATTACGTCTCTGATCTGCTGGTCGCTTAAGGGCTCTAAGTAGACGACTTCGAATTTCGGCGGTTGCAAGACAATCGTTCGCCGGCCAAACTCCTCACCACCAAGAATCTTCTCTGACTCTTTGGCCCAGCGAAAATATTCAGTCCGGCTAGTGAGAATTACCTTGCTACTCTCCTCGACGAGTCTTGCCAACTCCCAGAAATTATCGACGACTGTTTGATAGTCGACCTTGCGTGCCATTTCGTCGAAACCATCCAGAACGAGAAGTAGTTTTCCGTCGAGGTTCAAGCGTTGGAAAACTTCATAGGCACTGCCAATGAATGGAAGCTTATATTGCTCAAGCAAGGCATCATTGATTAGTTGTTGTGCGGTTGTCGCCTTGCTAAACATTCGCAAGGTTATTAATAGGGGTAGGCGCTCTTTGGCAGGATCCTTCAAGAAGCGGAGTAGCTGACGATGGGCGTAGTGTCTACAGAACCAAGTTTTTCCGGCACCAAAGTCGCCCAACAGGGAGATGTGCATCTTTCCACGTTCTGACAGCCACTCATCAATATAAGAATCCAAACTGTCGTGCTTGTCGGTATCCTGGACTGTGCCGTCCTCACGCATTTGCAGTTTGTAGCAATTCAGGTCGACATACAGATCTGGGATTCGGTCCTTGGCAATGAGTTCACTGAGTGCTTCAAAATATGGCCCCCAAATCATCGTTTGGAGGAGTTCCGATAGATTAAAGACCCTAAGCGCATCATCCTCCTCAACTCGCTTGCGAGCCTGTTCGGATACACGTCGGTCGCTGATGAGCCAGCCCTGCGGTGTGCGGCGACTTAGTTTGGCTTCCAACTCATCAACATCTGAGAGGTCAACTTCTCCGCCAACACAGCGTATGAGTACGTGTTGTTTGATTGTCCCCTGCTCCAGTGTAGCCACCATATCAATAGTTCTGGAGTCCTGCGGTCGGGGATCACTGACTTCGTAACGAATTGATTGCAGCCATGTGCGAACCTCATTAGCCAATTCAGGCAGAGGTCTCAGCGCAACCGATATCGCCGGCAGGAAGTTGTCGCGAATACGCGGATACTTATTCAGGTGTAAGATTACGTCGTCAACGTCCCAAAACGTCGCCCATTTCGGAGCGTTCGCGTCATCCTCAGTAAATTCACGAAACGACTTGCTCAAATTCTCTGTAACTCTAGTATCAGTAACCAAAAGGTATCCCCGGGCTTTGTAACGCTTCATGGCGTTTTCCCAAACGCCGATATCCTTATCCCCTACTGCCTTCCCGCTATGAGAATGGTGTTTACATTGAACGACAACTTTCTCGCGCCGCTCACCCATAACGTCTTTGAGCGTACGCTCGACAAGCACATCACGCCCGCCCTCGGTTCCGATCGCCGGCTTCTCTAGGATGCGGTAGCCCATTGCCTCAAGCAATTGGCAGATTAAGGATTCAAATCGGGCACCATCTTGCGGTAGTCGTTTGAAATCATCCGGGGTAAGACCGACTGATACCATGTTTTGCTCCTACCTGATATTTTCGCGTCGGCCCGTATCGCGCCGCGGCTGCTGGACCTGGTTGACCTGGATAAAGCGCACCCTTCAAGCGGTATCTGAAAGAAGAAGGCGAACTGTGGCTGGTGGCATGAGCTTGGCGAAATGATCACGTCGAGCGTGAGCAAGGGCGTCTCCGCATTTGCTCAACTCGCGCCAATTTTCTCGCGAACCCATCCGCGAATGAGTTCTGCATCTGGAACGCCTTTGGCTTCGGCAATCTTTCTTACGGCTTCGGCTTCCTTCGATTCCAGATTTAAGGGGATTACTCTGGTCCGTTCAAAGACTGGCTCGGTGATTTCCTCCAACTCGTCTTCAAAGTCCGTCAGGTCATGCGTGTCCCAAAACTTAGCCAGCTCTTGAATCGAATCAGTCTGTGGTAATGCTTCGGTTCTCATTTGTCCCTCCATCGCCGATATCGCTGCTTCTCTTTGTCCGTCATAGGTCGCGCGGTCACCGCGTATCCTTTGCCCTCAGGAAACTGGATGACCACTGAGAACAAATATCGACCCGCATCAGTTTGCCCGAGAACGTAATAGACTGGGTTCTCACCATGAGACTTCGTGCGCTGGACCAGTGACTGACCAAAACATAGTTGTTCAACCTCTTCGGGCGTCACATCGTGCCGGGCAATATGATCGATCCTATCCCGCGGTCAGAGGAATTCGCGGATCCGCATGACATGATCTTACCTCACCATTCACTAGAGACCAACGCCCCAGCATGTTTGTTGGGGAGCCTCATAAGAGTCCAATCACCAGCAATCCGCATAGTTAGGATGCTCGCGCGATTGTTAGCACAAACACTTCCGCCGCGCCGGCAGCCTTCAAAGCGGCCGTGCACGCGGCAACAGTTGCGCCGGTGGTGAATACGTCGTCAATCAACAGCACGCGTTGGCCGGCGATGAGTTGAAAGTGACGGACGGCAAAAGCATCGGTCACACTCTGGCGGCGGGACTTCGCATCCATCCCGGTCCGATGACGTTCAGTATGAACCCGGCGCACGACACTGTATTCATCGAGCGCTAAACCGCTAAGGCGAGCGAGTTCGCGGGCGAGCAACAACGCCTGATTGAAACCACGTTCCCGCTCACGTTCAGGGTGCAGAGGCACCGGCACGATCAAGTTGGCGCGCTTGAGAGGTTCACGCTGTTGCGCTGTGTACAGCAGACGCGCCAGCCGAGCGGGGACGGGCGGCTCACGCTTCAACTGCAGGATCGAAGCCCGCAAGGCTCTTTCATAAAACCCGCAAGCCCGCGCGCCGTCAAACGCGTCATCGTCGCAGTTGCCGCAACGGATATTCTTTCGCTTATCTTCGCTAACCGCGGCCTCAGTAAAAGCCCCGCACTTCCAGCACAACGTGTCATCTGGTTTGAAGACATGCGTCGCCTGCCAGCACGCGGCGCACGCGACTCCGTCGTGACGCGACTCGACGCTTGCACCACAGACGGCGCAGGCTTGCGGATAGACGAGCGCCAGCGCAGCGTCATAGAGAGAACTCAGGTGTTGGATCGTGGCAGACACTTTAGGTTTTTTCAACGCAAAGGACGCAAAGGTCTTCGCAAAGGGACGCGAAGGAAAACTACTTTGCGTACCTTTGCGGAGTACTTAGCATCCTTTGCGTTAATAGATCGATTGGTTAGGAGCCCTCCCTGACGGTCGGGCTAATGCCCCGAAAGCGGGCCGCTCAAAAATGCAAAGGCCTCCCGGTTTCCCAGGAGGCTTCGGATTATGTCATCTCGGATTTCTGATCTCAAAATTTCATATCTGAAATCGCCTTTGTCTCAGCGCTCAATCGTCATCTCGATGCAGCAGCCCGCGCTCATTCAGATCCTGGCATCGCAGACAATGCCTGGCCCACGGCACAGCTTCCAGGCGCTTTTCCAGGATCGGTTCACCGCAATGAATGCACTTACCGTACGCGCCATCGGCGATCCGCTGCAGGGCGGCGTCAATTGATTCCAGCAATTGCCGATCGTTGGTCGACATCGACATCATCAACTCTTTGGTATAGGCGTTCGCGGCCATGTCCGCCGGATCCTGGGTCGCTTCCGCGTCACGTTCCCGGCTGTAAGCCTCGGCAGCCTGAACCTGGCCGACTAAACCTTCACGCCGAACCAGCAACTTGTCCCGATACTTTGTTGATTTCCTCTTGTCCATTCTTTTTGTTCAATCCTCCAACTCTTTTTCACTTCTGATACGGCAAGCCGCGATTGATGGTGTAAGCGCGATAAAGTTGCTCGATCGCCACGACTCGCGCCATTTCATGAGTCAGCGTCAGGCGAGTTAAGCGCCAACGCTTTTGGGCGCGGGTGACAACCTCCGCGCTGACTCCGTCAGGTCCACCAATCACGATGGCCACTTCCTTGAACGCATCGTGCTCCCAACGCCGCACTTCATTGGCCAATTCCGGCGAATCCCATTCGAGGCCCTTGACGTCCAACAGCAGCGCCACGCTCGCCGGCGGAATCGCATCCAGAATTCGCTCCGACTCTTTTTTTACGCTGGCCGGGTCCGCGCTCGTGCCTTCCCGGGTCTCGATCACTTCGCAACGCACGAACCGGGTCAGCCTTTTCAAATACTCCTCGACGAGCGCCCGCAGATGCTCGTCTTTCGTCTTGCCAGGCCAAATGAAGCGTAATCGCATTAATGGCTCAGACTTTAGTCTGAGATTTCTTTCTCCGGAGCATCACAGACTGAAGTCTGTGCCACTTTTTCCCGCGCCAGCCGCTCGTAAAGATTCTTCCGGCTGATGCCAAGGATCCGGGCCGCCTCTGTCTTATTGCCTTTGGTCGCGGCCAACGTCTCGCGAATATATTCGCTTTCAACTTCGGCCAGCGACGGCCGTTGGGCCTTACGCTCTCGTCGCGCTGCGGCCACCCGCATACTCTCCGGCAAATCGGCCGCTTCAATCTCCGCGCCGGTCGAAACGATTACCGCGCGCTCAATGATGTTTGCCAATTCGCGAACGTTGCCGGGAAAATCGTAAGCCCGCAAAAATCGCCACGCCTCGGCCGAGATTTGCTTCGCTGCCCGGCCATGTTTCGCAGCAAATGCTTTCAAGAATCCCCGGCCCAGCTCTTCCAGATCTTCGCTTCGCTCGCGCAACGGTGGCAGTTGAATCTGCACCACGTTCAGCCGGTAGAACAAATCGTCGCGAAACGCGCGCCGCTCAACCGCGTTCCTGAGATCGGCATTGGTCAGGGCGATCAGCCGCGCATCAACTTCAATCGTTTGCCGCCCGCCCAGCCGTTCGAACTCGCGATGCTCAATCACCCGCAAGAGTTTAGCCTGCGCCTCGAGCGACAGATGGGCAATCTCATCAAGCACCAGGGTGCCGCCATGCGCGGCCTCCAAACGGCCCGGCTTCGCCTCAGTCGCGCCGGTAAAGGCGCCGCGCTCGTAACCGAACAGCTCAGCCTCGAGCAGATCGGCCGGGAGCGTCGCACAATCGATCTTGACCAGCGGTCGTTCGGCCCGGCGTGAACGCGAATGAATGAACCATGCCAGGGCGTCTTTGCCGGCGCCGGATTCGCCACACACCAGCACGTTGGCGTCGGTCGTGGCTACGCGCTCGGCGAGGCCAACCACCTCGCGCATCGCCTCTGACAACGCCACCATCTCGATCACTTTGTTTGTCTCAAAGATCAGTTGATGAGCGCGGTCCGTCGCGCTCCGGTTCACCGGCGATTTCAGATTTGAGATCTGAACCGTCAGATTTGCGATTTGAAATCTCAGATTTGAGGTCCCTGGTCTCGAATCCGGACGGCAGCACATCGAATCGGCTCGCTTCGCGCCACAAGCGCTCGAGATCGTAAAAGCGCCGCGCCTTGTCTTCAAAAACGTGGACGACGAAATCACCATAATCGACCAGGATCCATTCGGCGTTCCGGTAGCCTTCGACGCGCGCCGCGCGGGTGCCGTTGCGCTTCAGCTGCTCGACTACTTCATCGCTGATGGCCTGTACCTGTCGCTTGTTTGTTCCCGTCGCGATCACAAAGAAATCTGTGAAGCTGGCGATTTCGCGCAGATCCAGGACCGTCAAGTCGAGCGCTTTCTTCTCCCAAGCCGCGTTCAAAGTTTGCTGAATGCGCTCATCAAAGCCCGACAGATCAGCGGTGGTGGTATGCGAGCCGGTGACCGTGCGCGCGCCGAGCGCGGCCGCCTCGACTTCCGGACCCAGGGGTTTGTCTTTTAGCTTCTGACTCATCTAGTTCCTATACAGTTCGTATTTCTCAATGTAGTTCGCGACCGGCGGCGGCACCATCTCGCGCAAGCGTTCGTGGTCGCCGGCTCTCGCGGCCGCGCGAATTGAAGTCGCGGAAATATCCATCATCACCGTGTCCGTCAAGAAAGTGCGTGGCCCGCTGTCGCGTCCAAGCACTTCAGAAAGTTGCGTCTGGCTCATTCCCCTGACATCGACAACCTGCGCGGATCGGCTTGGGATGCTCGCGCTTAATTCGTATCCGGGCCGCGCGACTACGATCAGGTCGCACATTTTCAAAAGTCGCTGCCACTCGTGCCAGGTCGTAATCTCACACCAGGAATCAGCTCCGATCATAAAAAAGAGCCGGCGATGCGCACCGATCTGAGCCTGCATGCGCTCGACCGTGTCGACGGCGTACGGCCGTTCGGGTTCGTCCAGTTCGACGGTCGAGATGCGCAGGGCCGAATCCTGGTCAGTGGCCAGCGCCAACATCGCAAACCGGTGGAATACAGAGGAAATAGCGGATTTGTGTGGCGGCACGCACGCCGGAACAAATAGCACTTCCTCAAGCTCAAACAGCTCCAAAACCCTGCGGGCCACTTCGATATGGCCTTTGTGCACGGGGTCAAACGTGCCCCCGTAAATTGCTGTGCGCGGCAACGTCATCTCAGTTTAGAAGTTCAAGCTTTAGCTTGTGCCCGGCATCAGCCAAAACCCTGAATGCTCTATACCAAACTACCAGGATCGGGAGTTTCCACTACCGACCAGGAGCGAGTCATCGGCATCCAGAGTCACCCGAGCCGCCGCCTCCGCTCGCTGTTCCTCGACCTCATGGCCGACGGCATTGATGAGTTCGCGCACTCCCGCGCCCGTCACAGACGAGATGGCAAAGAACTTTCTTTCATCCTCGCTCGCGCGTAGGCGCAAACGTTCCACGCGGTCCGGCTCGTCGAGCGCGTCAATCTTCGTCGCCACCACAATCTGCGGCCGCTCCGCCAGCCGCGGATCGTAAGCCGCCAGTTCGCGGTTGATGACTTCGTAATCAGACACCGGGTCGCGTCCAGACACCGATGACATGTCAACCAAGTGCAGCAGCAGTTTGGTCCGCTCAACGTGCCGCAAAAAGCGATCGCCAAGCCCGTGGCCTTCGTGCGCGCCCTCGATCAATCCGGGTATGTCCGCGATTACGAAAGTGCGGAAGTCGCCGAGATCAACTACGCCGAGATGCGGCTCGAGAGTGGTGAATGGGTAATCCGCGATTTTTGGCCGCGCGGCCGAAACAGTTGAGATTAAAGTCGACTTGCCCGCGTTTGGATAGCCCACCAGACCGACATCGGCCAGCAACTTCAGCTCAAGCTGTAACTCAAACTCTTCGCCTTCGCTGCCTTCCTGATGGTAGCGTGGCGCGCGATTCGTTGAACTGGTGAAGTGCGCGTTACCAAAGCCTCCCCGCCCGCCATGCGCGGCCAGCCAGCGCTCTCCGTCCGCGACACAATCAAACAGGAGTTCGTTCGTTTGAGGATCAAACGCCTGCGTCCCGATAGGCACGCGGACAATTACATCCTCTCCCTCTTTACCTGAGCGGTTGCTGCCTTCTCCGTGCAAACCTCGACCGGCAATGTGCAAAGGGTTGAAGCGCAAGTGCAGAAGCGTATTCAACGACGCGTCTCCGACGACCCGGACGTCACCGCCGCGCCCGCCATCCCCGCCCGACGGTCCGCCGCGCGGAACAAATTTTTCGCGCCGAAAGGCAGTCACGCCGTTGCCGCCGTGCCCTCCCTGAATGCGAATCTTTACGCGATCGATGAACATGCGACTTTAGTTCTTGGATTTCAAATCTGAAATTTCAAATTTGAGATCTGAAATCTGAGACTTCAGATCTGAAATCTCGTCAATTCTAAAATCAAAAATGCGAGCCCGCTGAGCTTACGTTCCGCGCGGGCGTCGCATTTGAGGTGAATGCTCTAAGTACAACTTTGATTTCTAAGATACCGAGGCGGCGGCTGCCTCTGCTGGATACACGCTGATAAACTTGCCGGACCGGCCTTTCTCTTCAAACTTTACGACCCCATCTATCAACGAGAACAAAGTATCATCTTTGCCGCGGCCGACGTTCTTGCCTGGCTTCCAACGCGTACCGCGCTGGCGGGCCAGAATGTTGCCGCCCAGCACGCGCTCGCCGCCAAACTTCTTAAGGCCCAGCCGCTGCGAATTCGAGTCTCGTCCATTCCGCGAAGAACCTACGCCTTTTTTATGAGCCATATCTTGATTTTCGATTTGCGATTGCTGATTTGCGATTTAATAGGATTGAAAACCCATGGCCTTCAATCAAAAATCCAAAATCAAAAATCTAAATCGCCTCCCTATCCAATCGAGTCGATCTTCAATGTCGTATATCCCTGCCGGTGACCCTGCGTCCGCTTGTAGTGCTTGCGCCGCTTTTTCTTGAACACGACGATTTTGGGGGCGCGGCCGTGGTCGACCACCGTTGCGGTGACCTTCGCTCCATCGACCAGCGGTGTGCCCACCTTCGTCTCGTTGTCTATGGTCGCGGCCAGCACTTCCAGCTCAACCGAAGCGCCGACATCCTGTTTTAGCGAAGGGACGCGAATACTGGCGCCTTTTTCCACGCTAAACTGTTTTCCGCCTGCTCTGACGATTGCAATTGACATAATCTTTCCACACCTGTCAGCGAGCCCAACTCGCTATCGAAAAGTCGAGTATTATAAATTCACGCAGAGCCCCCAGTCAACGCGGCAGATGCCGCGCTCACCGGTCTCTCTTTCACTGCGTTGCCTGCCAGAAAGTCTTCCATGAAGCGGGTCGAGATATTTCCCGCCTGAAAGTCCGGATCATCCATGATCCTTAAGTGCAGCGGGATCGTGGTTTTGATCCCCTCAATGACCATCGCGTCCAGCGCCCGGCGCATCCGCGCAATGGCCAATTCGCGGGTCCGCGCGTGGACAATTACCTTGGCGATCATCGAGTCATAAAAGGGCGGTACGCGATAGCCGGGGTAGACATAAGTATCAACGCGCACGCCAGGGCCACCCGGCAGATTGAAGGTTGTGATCGTTCCCGGCGAAGGTATGAAGGTGTCCGGACTTTCGGCGTTGATGCGGCACTCGATCGCATGGCCGACAATAATCACGTCGTCCTGACTGTATCCCAGTGGCTCGCCTTCAGCGATGCGAATCTGGCTCCGCACAATATCGGTGAGCGTGATCATTTCTGTCACTGGGTGCTCAACCTGGATGCGCGTATTCATCTCCATGAAATAGAAGCGATTGTCTTCGTCGAGCAGAAACTCGAAAGTGCCGGCGCTGGAATAACCGATCGACTTACATGCGGCCACGGCCACGTCGCCCATCTCCTGACGCAGCCGCGGTGTCATCACCGGTGACGGCGCTTCCTCCAAAAGCTTTTGATGCCGCCGCTGGATCGAGCACTCGCGCTCTCCGAGATAGACGCACTCGCCGTATTCATCGGCCAGCACCTGAATTTCGATGTGCCGCGGACGTTCAATGAACTTCTCGATAAAAACGTCGCCGTTCTTGAAAGCGGCAGCGGCTTCATTGGACGCGGTCTCCAGTGCGTGCCCCAGCTCCTCTTCAGACCGCACGATCCGCATGCCCCGGCCGCCACCGCCCGCCGAAGCCTTTACGATTATCGGAAATCCAATTTCACGCGCAATCTTGATCGCCTCTGCTTCCGAATCCAACGCTTCGGGGCTGCCGGGTGTAATAGGGACGCCGGCTGCTTTCATGGCCCGCCGCGCCTCAACCTTGTCGCCCATCAACTGAATCACGCCCGGACGCGGGCCGATGAACTTGATGTTGCAGGCTTCACAGATTTCGGCAAAGTAAGCCGACTCCGCCAAAAAGCCGTAGCCGGGATGAATGGCGTCAACGTTAAAAATTTCGGCGGCGCTAATGATCGCGGGAATATTTAAGTAGCTTTGCGCTGAGGGCGCCGGCCCGATACAGGCGGACTCGTCAGCAAACCGCACATGCAACGAGTCGCGATCGACGTCGCTGTGCACCGCCACCGTGCGAATACCCATCTCTTTGCAAGTCCAGATAATGCGGCAGGCAATCTCGCCGCGATTAGCAATCAGGATTTTGCGGAATGGTCTTGATTCGGTGGTCATAAAAGTGAGCGGTCTGCAGCTAGCGGTCAGCAGGTACAGCCCTGACTGCCTACTGCTTACCGCTAATTAGGTTTGATTCCGAAAAGCGGTTGGCCGAACTCGACCGCCTGTCCGTTTTCGACGTAAATCTTGGAAACTACGCCTGTGCACTCTGCCATAATCTCGTTCATCAACTTCATGGCTTCGATAATGCACACCACGGTCGCGGGTCCGACTTGATCGCCGATACGGACAAAGCTTTCCGCCGTGGGCGATGGCGACCGGTAGAAACTGCCGACTATAGGCGAGGTTATGATGTGCAGATCCTGATCAACCGAGGCGGCCTCTTCCGCTTGCGCGCCCGGGTGTGGTGGAGCGGACGTGGGAATACTCTGAACAGAACTACCGGTCTGCGCGGCCGCCCCGGCAATCTGTTTTTCGGGGCCACCCGGCTGAAGCTGTGGCGTCACGCTTTGATCTTCGATGAACGTACCGCGGCCTACCCTGACGCGAAACCCTTCGCGCTCGAGTTCAAAACTCGTCAGGCCATTTTCGGTGATCAGGTCGATCAGTTCGCGGAGCTCGGTCATGTTGATCGAAGCTTCCAGATGTCTGGGCTGATTGCGATGCCGCCGCCGCCCTCCTCGATCACGGTCGCGATCGCGTGGTCCGCGTTCCGCCGGCCCCTCCGGTGATGGCACGACTTCCGCTTGCTTCTCTTCCTGATCACTCATCGCTCTTTTGACTCCGATTGACATTGGATGCTCCTCGGTAATCTTCGCACCCGGTCGTTGCGTAGCCGACTGCAGCCACCTAAAAGCAAGAGCCCCGATCACGACTAGATTAGCCGATCGGAGCCCACCCAGAGAGTCTTCCTATTCGTCGCTTCCGGTCTCTTCCTTCTTATCCGCGGCGGTTTCAGTCGCTTTCGTTCCGTCCGCCTTCTTCTTAGTTGATCCCTTGGTGCGTTTTCGCGCCGCGGCCTGAGATTCGATTTCGCGCGCGTTGTCCACCAGTTCAATGATCGCGAGTTCAGCTCCGTCGCCGGTGCGCCGTCCCATTTTGATTATTCTCGTGTAACCCCCGGGCCGATCCTTGAAGCGCTCACCCAATTCGTCAAACAGCCGGCGAATTGCCGCGACGCCGGCGGTCCGCGGAGGCGGAGTCTGGCCGCGCCCGGTAGTGATGGCGCGCCGGTAATTCCCGGCGTGAAAGAAAGCCGCAGCCTGTCGTCGCAAATGCAATCCGCCGACCTCGGCAGTATTTCCTTCCAGGCTGGCCGCGCGGCGAGACAGAGTGATTGCCTTTTCAACAAATGGGCGCAACTCCTTCGCCTTAGGCAAAGTGGTCACGATGCGATCTTCGCGTGAGTTTATCAGCGAGGTCGCCAGGTTCCGCAACATAGAGATGCGATGCTCTGTGGTCCGCCCGAGCTTCCGATGGGCCTTAAGATGACGCATTGTCTTTTATCCTACTGCACGGCGGCTTCAAATTCATCATCATCGCCCCCGTCGTCTTCAATTTCACCGCCACCGGTGCCGGGAATCGGATTGCCTTGTTCGTCAAACTGCACGCCAAAATCCAGGCCCATGCCGCGCAGAATATCGCGAATCTCACCCAGAGACTTTTTGCCGAAGTTCTTGGTGGCCAGCATCTCGCGTTCCGAACGCTGCACTAAATCGCGAATCGTTTTGATGCCGGCGTTCTTCAAGCAATTATAAGAGCGCACCGAAAGCTCCAGCTCGTCCACCGAACGATCCAGTTGATCGTTGCGCGGCAAAGGCGCCCGCTCTTGTTGCTGGTAGCTGTAATCCTCGGTGTCTTCCTCAAAGTTAATAAAGATCGCCATGTGATCTTTGATCAACTTTGCGGCCAGACCGATGGCGTCGTCGGGCTTGACCGAACCGTCCGTCCAGACCTCGATAGTCAGCTTATCGTATTCGGTGTTCTGGCCCAGACGCGCGGCGTCAACCGCGTAGTTCACCTTCTTGACCGGCGTGTGCACCGAGTCAATCGGGATATAGCCCAGCGATAGATCTTCGTCAAAGTTGCGATCCGCCGACACGTAACCGCGGCCGCGCTTCAGCCGCATCTCGATGTTCAGCGTTCCGCCATCGCTCAAAGTGGCGATGTGCAGAGCTGGGTCGAGAATCTCGACGTCGGCGTCTCCCTGAATGTCTCCGGCGGTGACTTCACCCGGACCGGTCTTGGAGATCGTCAAAGTCTTGGGCTCGTTCCCGTGCAGCGTAAACGGCACCTGCTTGAGATTCAAGATCACGTCGGTCGCGTCTTCGACGACGCCCTTGATCGAAGAGAACTCGTGCTCGACGCTCTCGATCTTGACCGCTGTGATGGCCGCGCCCTCGATCGAAGACAGCAGGGCCCGCCGTAGCGAATTGCCTACTGTCGTCCCGAAACCGCGTTCGAAAGGCTGGGCCGAGAACCGGCCATAGCGTTCGGTCAAAGTCTCGCCGTCGGCCGCCAGGCGGCGCGGCATCTGAAAACCTGTCCAAAGATTATTTTGATCCATAGCGTACCGTTAGAAAATTTGAGGAAAGTTGTGCAGCCCGGAGCGGGTTGTGGCCCGCTCCAGGGCGCGTCACGATTACTTACTATAAAGTTCCACGATCAGTTGCTCGTTGATCGAGCGATCGATTTCTTCGCGCGTCGGCAGCCCCGTAATGGTCGCGCTCATCTCGGCGCCGGCTGAAATCCACGACGGGCGACCACGTCCCGCCGCCGTCTGCCACGCGCCTTCCACGTGCACATTCTTGCGGCTGGCGTCCTTGATCGTCACCACTTCGCCGGGCTTCACCTGATAGGACGGGATATCGACCTTGCGGTCGTTGACCAGCACGTGCCCGTGGTTCACGAGTTGGCGCGCCTGCCGTCGCGAAGTCGAAAACCCTGCGCGATAGACTGCGTTATCCAGCCGTCGCTCGAGCAGAAATAGAAGGTTCTCGCCGGTGATGCCTTTTTGGCGCGCCGCGCGTTCGAAGTAATTCCGAAATTGTCCTTCGAGAATAAAGTAGATCCGTTTGACCTTCTGCTTTTCGCGAAGTTGCTGGCCATAGCCGGCCAGCGCCTTGCCGCGACGCATGGAATTACCATGCTGTCCCGGCGGCTGAGTGCCGCGCTTTTCAATCGGACAGGAAGGTTTGTAGCAACGGTCTCCCTTGAGGAAAAGTTTTGCGCCTTCGCGGCGGCACAGACGGCACACCGCATCTCTATACCTAGCCAAAAGTTTCTGCCTCCAGTCT
>JBBQWP010000031.1:0-60754 GCA_038210455.1 Pyrinomonadales bacterium
TTTGCCCTTGAGTGGGCCGCATGCGCGAGAGTGTGACGCACCATAGAGTCGTGCCACGAATAGCAGTCAGTCTCTCTTAAGGTCGAAGCAGCTAAAATCATTTGTTCAGTCCGACTGGACATTCACATAGCAGTGCGGTGGCAGAGCGAAGCGGCGACACCGCTTTTGTTGCGACTCAGCTACAAATGAGAATCCAAAGCGCCGTCGCCGCTTCGCTCTGCCGGCGCACTCCACATAGAGAGTAATTCTTGCCAAAACAATCCAACACCACCTTTATCTGCCAAGGTTGCGGCTATCAATCCCGCAAGTGGCTGGGCAAGTGCCCAGAGTGTGGCGAGTGGAATTCACTCGTCGAAGAGCGCGTCGTCATCGCGAAAAAGGGCCGCGCCAGCTTTCGCATGCGCGAAGCGCAAGCAGTTCCGTACACCGAGATCGAGTCACAGGACGACGTGCGCATTTCTTCGGGCGTGACGGAATTCGATCGCGTCTTGGGCGGCGGTATCGTGCCTGGAACGCTGGTCTTGCTCGGCGGAGATCCGGGAATCGGCAAAAGCACGCTGCTGTTACAGGTTGCCGATAAGCTGAGCGCGTCGGGTGCGATTGTGCTCTACGTTTCAGGTGAAGAGTCGGAACGGCAGATCAAGTTGCGCGGCGAGCGTCTGGGGGTCCAGGCGCCAAATCTTCTGCTGCTCCCGGAAACGAATCTGGAAAATATCTTTCGAGAGATCGAACGCTTAAAGCCCGGCGCGATTATCGTTGATTCAATTCAAACGACCTTCTCTTCGGAGATTGAATCAGCGCCCGGATCAATCTCGCAAATTCGTGAAGTGGCCGCACAGTTTCTGTTGCTGGCGAAAACACGGGGAACTCCCGTTTTTCTGATTGGCCACGTGACTAAGGAAGGATCCATTGCCGGCCCCCGCGCGCTGGAACACATCGTCGACACAGTGTTGTATTTCGAAGGCGAGCGTCATCACAATCATCGCATCGTGCGCGCGACCAAGAATCGATTTGGCGCCGCCAATGAAGTCGGCGTATTCGAAATGACCAGCACTGGACTGGCGCCGGTCGCGAATCCTTCACAGATGTTTCTGGCTGAGCGTCCCGCTGACGCTGCCGGTTCAGTCGTCACTGCCTGCATGGAAGGTACGCGCCCCATGCTGGTTGAAATCCAGGCCCTGGTTTCGAGTTCCAAGTACGGCACCGGCCGGCGCATGACGCAAGGCGTCGATCAGAATCGGGTCGCGTTGATGATTGCGATGCTCGAGAAGCGTGCGGGCATGCAGTTGCTCGGCGACGACGTCTTCGTCAACATCGCGGGCGGGTTGGAAGTTGACGAGCCTGCGGTCGATCTTGGTCTGGTGACGGCCATCGCTTCGAGTTTTCGTAATCAACCGATCGATGCGCACACGGCCGTTTTCGGCGAAGTCGGACTAACCGGTGAAGTACGCGGTGCGATGCAAGCCGCCGTGCGCGCGCGCGAAGTCCAGGCTCTGGGATTCAAAAAGATCGTTATGCCGTCTTCGAATACCGCGGGATTGGAAAAGCTGCTGGGCTTGCGCGTCGTAGGGGTGCGATCGGTGGATGAAGCGCTGAGTGAATTGTTCTAAGCAAATTCAATTCAGACAGTACCGTTCGATGATCCGGCGTAGCCGGCGGCAGAGTTTAGCCCAGGGTGTAGCGCGAAGCGCGGAACCCTGGGATCGCGGCCCTAATGATATCCAGAGCCCGCTTTAGCGGGCGAAAGAACTTCTGTCGCCCGCTAAAGCAGGCTCGATTACATTTCCGGCGACTAACCCAGGGTTCCGCTCGCTTTGCTCGCTACACCCTGGGCTAAATTCTTCTGCCTGCTTCGCAGGCTGGTTGAAAGGTCCATTTTCAGTTGAAGGAGTCTAAGAGAATGTTCAAGATTCTTCGTGCGTCCAGCCTTTTCTTTTTTCTATCGCTTTTGCTTTTCGTTTCGCTCTCGGAAATTTCTTCGAGCGCCCAACGGCGACAACCCGCTACGACACAGGCATCAACGTCGGCGGATCCTCTCAAAGCGCTTCAGTGGCGCCAAATTGGCCCTTTCCGTGGCGGGCGGTCCACCGCGGTGGCGGGGGTCGCTTCGCAGCCGATGGTTTTTTATTTTGGCGGTACGGGTGGCGGCGTTTGGAAGACCACGGACGGCGGGATCAACTGGGAACCGATCAGTGACGGCTCAGTTTTTGGCACTGGCTCAGTCGGCGCGATTGGTTTGTCGGATTCCGATGCCAACACGATCTACGTAGGCATGGGCGAGTCGCCGATTCGTGGCAACGTCTCGCACGGCGATGGCGTTTATAAATCGACGGATGGCGGCAAGACCTGGAAGCACGTCGGGCTGGAAGACACGCGGCAGATTTCGCGGATTCGCGTCAACCCGAAAAATCCGGACATCGTTTACGTGGCGGCGCAGGGACACGTCTGGGCGCCAAATCAGCAGCGCGGTGTTTTCCGTTCGAAGGACGGCGGCAAGACCTGGGAAAAGGTTTTATTTCGCAGCGACAAAGCAGGTGCTTGCGATTTGATCATCGATCCGACGAATCCGAGCGTGCTCTACGCCGGGATGTGGGAAGTGTATCGGAAGCCCTGGAACCTCGAGAGCGGCGGCGCCGGCAGCGGCATCTTCAAGTCGACGGATGGCGGCGACACGTGGACTGAGATCACGCGCAATCCCGGTCTGCCGAAAGGCACGATTGGCATTGTCGGGGTGACGGTCTCGCCGGCGAACCCAGATCGTTTATGGGCAATTGTCGAAGCCGAAGACGGCGGCGTCTTTCGATCGGATAACGGCGGCAAGACCTGGTCAAAGACGAACGAACAACGAAACCTGCGCCAGAGGGCCTGGTACTACTCGCGCATCTATGCCGATCCGAAAAACGCCGAAACGGTTTATGTCCTGAACACCGGCTTCTATCGATCGAATGATGGTGGGCGCACGTTTACTGGTATCGGGGTGCCACACGGCGACAACCATGATCTCTGGATCGCTCCAGAAGATCCGAACCGAATGATCGAGAGCAACGACGGCGGCGCCAATGTTTCGTTTAATGGCGGCAAGAGTTGGAGTGAACAGGATCAGCCGACGGCGCAGTTTTATCGGGTCGCGCTGGACAACGATTTTCCCTATCACATTTATGGCGCGCAGCAGGACAACTCGACCGTCCGCATCGCCAGCCGCACCAACGATTCAGGAATTACCACGAGTGACTGGTTCGACGTCGGTGGCGGAGAGTCAGGCTGGATTGCACCTTCGCCAAAAGACTCCGAGATCATTTTCGCGGGTTCCTACGACGGATTGATCACGCGCTACGATCATCATACGGGTCAACTGCGCGATGTGAATCCCTATCCGAATAATCCGATGGGCTGGGGAGCGGGTGATATCAAGTATCGCTTCCAATGGAACTTTCCAATCGTTTTTTCGCCGCATGATTCCAACACGCTTTACGCGGGCGCTAACGTTCTTTTCAAGTCTACAAACGAAGGACAGAGCTGGGAAATAATCAGTCCCGATCTGACGCGCAACGACAAAACAAAACAGGGCCCATCGGGCGGGCCGCTCACGAAAGACAACACGAGCATTGAGTACTACGACACTATTTTTACCGTGATGGAATCGCCGGTCCAGGCCGGAACGATTTGGAGCGGTTCCGATGACGGGCTCGTTTACTTAACTCGTGATGGTGGCAAGAACTGGTCGAACGTCACTCCGTCGAAAGACATCATGCCGGAATGGATTCAGATTAACTCGCTCGACGCTTCGCCATTCGATCCGGGCACGGCCTATGTCGCGGCGACGATGTACAAGTATGACGACTACAAACCGTTTCTCTACAAGACCAGCGACTATGGCAAGACCTGGAAGAAGATTACCAACGGCATTCCTGACGGCGCGTTCACCCGCGTAGTGCGCGAGGATCCGAACAAGCGCGGCCTGCTTTACGCCGGCACTGAGACGGGCATGTATGTTTCGTTCGATGACGGGGCGAACTGGCAATCGATGCAGTTGAATCTTCCCGTAGTTCCGATCACCGATCTCGCAATTCATAAGCGCGAGAAGGAGTTGGTTGCGGCTACGCAGGGGCGTTCATTTTGGATCTTCGACAATCTACCTCTGCTGCATCAGACGATGGACGCCGGTGGATTCAAAGCAATCTCTGACACTCAGCTCTTCAAACCCAAGGAGGCCTATCGCATGCCGGGCGCCGGCGGATTCCCAGTGCCGCCGACGGCGACTTTCGGCGCGAATCCAGCGAGCGGCGTGGTCGTGTTTTACTCTCTTAAGGCAAAGCCAACCACAGATGTGGTGCTCGAATTCCTTGATTCCAGCGGCAAGTCGATTCGTAAGTTCACTGGAAGACTGCTGCGACCAGGCGCGGGCGGTGCTCCTGCGGCAACACCAGCTCCAGCCGGCGAGGGCGAAGGCTTTGGGGGCGGCGGGGCCGCGCCGGTACCGATGGACGCCGGCTTGAATCGCTTTGTTTGGGATATGCGCTACGCCGACAGTGTGCGTTTTCCAGGAATGATCCTATGGTCGGGAGAGACACGTGGTCCAAAGATCGTGCCGGGAACTTACCAGGTAAAACTTACGGTCGATGGCTCAACGATGACCGAGAGCTTTGAAGTTAGAGCGGATCCACGCTTGACGGCAACCGCGTCGGATTATGCGAAGCAACTGGATCTGGCTTTGAAAATTCGGGACAAGTTAAACGAAACACACCACGCGATCATTCAGATTCGCGATGTGAAAAAACAGATCGATGATCTGGTTAAGCGCGTAGCCGGCCAGACAGGTGCGAAGCCGATCGCCGATGCGGGCTCTGCCCTGATTAAGAAAATGACCGAGGTCGAAGAGGCGCTCTATCAAACCAAAAACCAGAGCAGCCAGGATCCTCTGAACTTTCCGATCAGGCTTAACAACAAACTTGCCGCCCTGGGCGGAGTGGTGTCGCAATCTGAGGCGGCGCCCAACGAACAATCGTACGCCGTCTATGAAGAGCTGGCCGCACAGATAAACGCGCAACTATCGAAGCTGGCCCAGATCATGAAGACTGATTTGCCGGCGTTTAATCAACTGGTGCGCGATCAGAATGTTCCGGCGATAGTGGTGAAGCCGCCGAGCGAACGATAAGAAGATCGCGGCCGCCATCAGCTACGCCCGAAGTCGATGAAGCCGCGTTCCGGATCAGCGGAAAGCAATTGGACGCGAATCTTCTCTCCAACCCGGAGCCGGCCCTCTCCGCGTACAACGCGTCCCTCTGCGGGTGGCTTGAGGACGCGCGCGAAGACGCCTTTCGGTGTCACACCGGTCACGATGGCATCGAAAACGTCACCGATTCGGTCTTGCATTAGGACGGCTGCGGCGACCTTGCGCATCTTCCGTTCTACCTTGCGCGCCGCATCTTCACGTTCCGTACAGTTCGCAGCGACATTCGTCAACTCTGCTTCTGTGTAAGGTTCCGGCGCGTTCCTAATGGCTGCTTTGACCAAACGCTGAATCGTCAAATCAGCATAACGCCGATTGGGTGCGGTCGAGTGGGTGTAGTCGTGAACCGCCAGGCCGAAGTGTCCTTCGCCTGGGTCACCCGGTTTTTGCACCGTGTATTCGCCGGGACCCAGAAGCTTTACGATTGACAGAGAAAGATCCGGGAAGTGAGCCGGGTCAGCAGTTTTGCGACGCGCCATAAAATCAGCGAGGGCGCGAGAGTCAGGCTGGGTGGGCAGTTTCTCGCCGAGCGACTCAGCAATCTCAACGATGCGCGGCCAACGTTCCGGAGTCCGCACAACCCTTCGGATCGAGACTGCGCCTTTGGATTCCAGAAACTGCGCCATGGCGACGTTTGCGGCAATCATGAAATTCTCGATGAGGTCTCGCGCGCTGTTTCTTTCGGTCACCGCAAAGTCGATGACCTTTCCGGCGCTGTCCACGACGGGAGAGGCCTGGATCGTCTCTAATTCCAGCGCGCCGTGTTCTCTTCGCATTTGGCGCAGATGTTGTGCGGCTTCAAATTGTAAACGGATCTGGACGTCCATGCCCGGAACGCGAGCAACCTCAGGCGGCATGGGACCCTTGTTATCGAGCCAGGCGCCCAGGGCTTCATACGAGAGCTTGGCGTAGTTCTGCAGCAATGCGGGGTAGACGTCGCTCGATCTAGTTGTGCCGTCCGGCGCGATTACCATTTCAATTACAATTGAATTTCGTTTGCCGCCGGATATTAACGATGTCTTGTCGGTCGATAGTTCTTCGGGCAGCATTGGGAAGGTCCTAAAGCCGGTATAAACGGAAGTGCAATTGGCTGCCGCGTGTTCGTCTATTGCCGATCCCTTCCGCACCATAGAGTCGACATCAGCGATGCCCACCAGCACGCGAATGTCGCCGCTGGCTAACCTTTCGGCGTACTCGACCTGATCGAGATCGCGGGACTTGCGATCATCTATCGACGACCACAATAACGAATGCAGATCTCGGGTCGAGGGATCCAGAGTCTCAGGCTCCGGCTTCATCTGGATCGACCGCAATTCGTCCAGCACAGCGCCAGGCATGTCCGGTACAAAGCCGTTGTCAATCATCGCCTGGTGCGCAATCGCGTTGAGATCGACCGCGCCTGAGTCGAACCTATGTTGGGTCATGGATACTTGTTTACGGCAAAGACTCAAGAAAATCCAGCAGACATCTGATCCGACGCGATACTCGACCGCTTGGGTACTCAAGTTGCAGTACAGCTCTTATACTCCAGGAAGCATGCCCACAATTAAATCCATCAAAGTTATCATCAGTGCTCAGTCGGGAATTGGCGACAAAGATGAGGTGCGACGTCGATTGATTGAGATCTTTGATGCCAGCAACGTTGACTGTGACATCTCTTTAGCCAGAGGCGGCGGCGAGGTTCTTTCTCTTGCCAAAGAAGCTGCCCAGGGGCATTGGACATTGGTTATGGCCGGCGGCGGCGACGGCACGATCAATACAGTCGCCTCGCATTTGATTGGCGCCGACAAGATTCTCGGCGTCCTGCCGCTGGGGACACTCAATCACTTCGCCAAGGACTTAAAGATTCCGCTCGACCTCGAAGCCGCGGCTCAGACCGCGATATCGGGTCGCGCCGTCAAGGTTGATGTTGCCGAAGTCAATGGCCGAATCTTTCTAAACAACTCAAGCCTGGGCCTGTATCCCACGATTGTCCGTGAACGGGAAAAGAACCAGAGACTCGGGTCCGGAAAATGGCCGGCGTTTGTCCGGGCAGTAATGGCGGTATTCCGGAGATATCCATTTCTCAATGTTCGCCTCGTCGTCGGCGGAAAGAGACTGGATCTCAAAACCCCGTTCGTCTTCGTCGGCAATAACGAATATGTCAGGGAGGGGCTAAATATTGGCGGGCGCGAACGTCTGGATCAAGGATTAATCAGTTTGTATGTCACGAACCGCGCTGGTCGATGGGGATTGGTTCGTTTAGCCTTGCGAGCACTGGTCGGACGACTGCGGGAAGAAAAAGATTTTTTGGCGTTGCTGACCAACGAGGTAAAAATAGAGACCAGACACCGGCGCATGCGAGTAGCGTTCGACGGGGAAGTCGACGTGATGCAAACGCCCCTTCACTATCAGAGCCGACCCGCCGGCTTGCGCGTGATGGTACCCATGGACGAAAGCAAATAAGCGCATGCGCACTTTGGTTCATCTTTCCGATTTGCATTTCGGGCGCGTCGACCCGCAGGTCATAGGTCCGTTGATTTCCGCCGTGGCTGAGATCCGCCCGGACCTGGTGGCGGTTTCAGGCGATCTGACTCAACGCGCTCGGTCACACCAGTTCCGTGAAGCACGTGTCTTTCTTGATGCGCTACCGCAACCGCAAATTATTGTTCCCGGCAATCACGATATTCCGCTTCACAATCTCTTCACGCGTTTTCTGCAACCGCTCACGAAATACAAGCGGTACATTACCGAAGACCTGCAGCCGGTTTATGTTGACGACGAGATAGTTGTCGTGGGGGTGAATACCGCGCGATCTTTGACGATCAAAGGCGGACGAATTAACGAAGATCAGCTTGGGCGCATTCGGGAAAAGCTTTGTGGCTTAGGCAACGACCTGGTGAAAGCGATCGTGACGCATCATCCCTTTGACCTTCCGGAAGGATATGGCGACGGCGATTTGGTGGGTCGCGCAAAAATGGCAATGACGGGGCTGGCTGACTGCGGCGCTGATTTGTTCCTCGCCGGCCACTTGCACGTCAGTCATACGGGGCATACTGCAAAGCGCTATAAGATCCGCGGCCATTCAGCGCTCGTCGTGCAAGCAGGCACCGCATCATCAACCCGCTCACGCGGAGAAGCGAACTCTTTCAATGTGATTCGGATCAAGCGTCCCGACATCACAGTGGAACGCCTGACGTGGCAGCCAGCCAGCTCAACCTTTGCGATTTCAGGCGAAGAAAAATTTCGCCATACGAGTGAAGGATGGACACGACTGTCCGAAGAGCCCACGGACTAGAGGCGTTGAGCACAGAGATCAAGAGTGCAACAAGAATCAAATTCACTGAAGAAATTTATTCAAGCGCGGCTTTCCTCGAAAAGGTCGTCCGGCCTCAATCTGACCCTGATACTCCTCACGCTGGTAGTCGCCGCCTGGGTGTTTGGCGCGATTGCCGAGGACGTCATTACGCATGATCCATTAACGATCGTCGATGCTAGATTCAGTGCCTGGTTGCAGACCCACCCGGTTAATTCGCTGACAAAGTGCCTACTGCTAATTACACGGCTTCATTCTCTGTTAGGTGTGACAGGGATGACGCTGGCGGCGTCCGCTTACTTGTGGATTAGACGGATGCGTGTTTGGGTTCTGACATTGACGCTGGCGGTATTTGGCGGAATGGGCCTCAATTTATTGTTGAAGCAAGTTTTTGTGCGGCAAAGGCCGCATTTCGATAAACCCCTGCTGACGCTCACAACCTACAGCTTTCCCAGTGGCCACACGATGATGGCAACTGTGTTCTACGGCACGCTGTGCGCGTTAATTGTCTCGAGCGTGCGTGGTTGGTGGTGGCGCGCGCTGGCGATCGGTGTTGCTGTGTTCCTGGTCCTTCTAGTTGGTTTCAGTCGCATCTACCTTGGAGCACACTATCTGAGCGATGTGCTGGCTGCGATCGCGGAGGGCTTAGCCTGGCTCGCGTTTTGTTTTGTCTTAATTGCGGAACTCCAGCGACGGCGCTACGTGAGCGCGAAGAAATAAACTGGTGTTGACTCCGCTGGAAATGAACTACAGCCAACGCTGACGTCTTAATGACGAGCGCCTCCCGTCGTGATAATATATGGGCCGCCATGCGGTTTGATGTCATCATTTTAAGGCTGGTGTTCGCTGCCTTCCTGATCAGCGCGGGTTACGTTCTGCACCCGATCCCGGGCCATCGACTCTTTTCGACCGCCGGAGCCGCAATTATCGCGGTGGCGATCGTGTTATTCGAGATGCGCATCCGGCGCGCGTCTTTGAAGACACTGATCGGAGCAGCAGTCGGATCGATTCTCGGCATTATCGGCGCTTACCTGATCGGAACGCTGATCGCCAGTCAGGAGTCCGCGGCCGTCCCGCCGGAAACCAGGGCGTTTCTGACCTTGGCGCTAATCGTTTTCATGGCCTACATCGGTCTGATGGTGGGCGCGGCCAAAGGGGATTACCTCGAACTATCGGCGCTGGGCGGTATCTTTACCGACAAGGCCTCTCGCCGCGATCTCAAAATTCTAGACACCTCGGTCATCATCGATGGCCGCATCGCCGACGTGGCTGAGACTGGATTCCTGACCGGGACCATGATCGTGCCGCAGTTCATCCTACGCGAGCTGCAACAGGTTGCGGACTCTCCGGACTCTTCCAAGCGGCAACGGGGCCGGCGCGGGCTGGACATGCTCAACCGTTTGCAGAACAACAATTCGCTCGACATTCAGATTGTCGAAACCGATTTCCCCTCGGTGCGCGAAGTCGATCTAAAGTTGATCGAGTTGGGGAAGCAGATCGACGCGGTCATTGTCACCAATGACTTCAACTTGAACAAGGTCGCGCAATTACGCGGCGTCAACGTGCTGAACATCAACGAACTGGCCAACGCGCTAAAGCCCGTAGTCCTGCCGGGCGAAGCGATGCGCGTCTTCATCCTGAAAGAAGGAAAAGAGTACAACCAGGGAGTGGCCTATCTCGACGACGGCACGATGGTCGTAGTCGACAATGCGCGGCGTTTGATCGGCAAGACCACCGACATAGCCGTGACCAGCGTCTTGCAGACCACCGCGGGCAAAATGATCTTTGGGCGGCTCTGGGATGAAACCGATAGCGCTGGCAACGGCGAGCGCACCCGCCGGCCTTTGCGCGAAGTGAAAACCGCTCCTGCCATGACGCGCATCAACGACACCGAATCATAATCGAATGAACGTCGCCATAGTTGTGGCCGCCGGGAAAGGGACTCGGCTGGGCGGCAACCGCCCCAAGCAGTTCCTCGAACTCGACGGCGTCGCGGTAATCATTCACACGCTCAGACAGTTTGAGCGCAGCCGCGAGATCGATGAAATCGTCGTTGTCTTACCAGCAGAAGAAACAGATGTGTTTCTTTCCGTTGCTAACGAGTTCGGTGTGCGGAAGCCCCTGCGGACGGTTGCGGGTGGCGCAACCCGGGCGCAATCAGTGCAACGCGGCCTGAGCGTTGTCGGCGAAGCGGAAATGGTTGCGGTGCACGACGGCGCGCGCCCATTTGTGACTGCGGAAGAAATTGATCAGGTGGTGTCGGCCGCGCGCAAAACCGGCGCTGCGATTTTGGTTGCGCCGGTCGCTGATACAATCAAAGAGATCAACGACGATCGCGTAGTTCGTACTCTGCCGCGCTCGCAATTGCGCAGGGCTCTGACGCCGCAGTGTTTTCGCTTCGACATTCTCAGCCGGGCCTACGATCAGCTGGCTGAAATCGAAGCACAGGGTGTCGAGGTGACTGACGACAGTTTGCTGGTTGAGCGTCTGGGCGTTGAGATCGTTACGGTCGAAGGCAGCGCCAGGAATATCAAGATTACGCGGGAAGAAGATCTGGTTTTGGGCGAAGCGCTCTTAAAGTCAGTAGTCAGTAGTCAGTAGTTGGTTTTTTTGCTTTTAGAGAGAGGTCCCTGGCATAAGCCGGAGCAACTGACCACTGACTACTAACAACTGACAATACCTATGTTCCGTATCGGCACAGGCTACGACACGCATCGATTAGTTGCCGGACGCTCTTTGATGTTGGGCGGCGTGCTCGTTGAGTCCGATCGCGGGGCCGACGGGCATTCCGATGGCGACGCCCTGGCTCATGCGCTGGCCGACGCGATCCTGGGCGCGCTGTGCGAAGGCGACATTGGCGTCCATTTTCCAGATAGCGATTCCCAATGGCAGGATGCCGACAGTTTGCAGTTGCTCGCTCGCGTTTGCTGGTTGGCTCGGGAGCGCGGTTACCATTTGGTGAATGCCGACGCGACCGTCATGCTTGAGCGGCCGAAGCTGCGCGACTATATCGATGCAATGCGCGAGACTCTCGCAAAGACGCTACAGGTTGAGATTAGTTGCGTAAGTGTCAAAGCTAAAACCGGTGAGGGTCTGGATGCGGTGGGGCGTGGCGAAGCGGTGACGGTCCAGGCAGTGGTGTTGCTGCAGCAAGGTTGATCAGATGGCACGTCTTTCGCGGCTTTGCCGCCTGATGTGCGGAAGGTCTCCGACCTTCCGGATAGGTCGTCATCAGGTTGGGGCTACGCCCCGACTGATCAAGCGATTTGAAATGCGCTCAAAATAACGAACGGGCACAGCCCGAAGATGACACGAGTGTCCACGGAAGGTCGGAGACCTTCCGTACATCAGGCGGCAGAGCCGCAGCGAACCAGACGGCGAAGGCGCAGCGAGCTGAAACTTGAGACCTCAGGACATCATTCGCAAAAAACGTGACGGCGCCGAATTGTCACGCGACGAAATCGAGTTCTTTGTCAGCGGAGTCACCACTGGGTCAATCGCTGACTACCAGAGCACGGCTTTGTTGATGGCGATCTTTCTCAAGGGAATGACCGACACAGAGCAGGCGGCTTTGACCGAAGCGATGCTGCACTCGGGCGAAATTCTCGACTTCTCAGACGTTCCCAAACCCAAAGCCGACAAGCACTCAACCGGCGGCGTCGGCGACAAGACCTCACTCTTGATCGCTCCGTTCGCGGCGGCCGCGGGTGTGTGTGTTCCGATGATTTCCGGACGCGGTTTGGGTCATACGGGGGGCACGCTCGATAAGCTCGAGTCGATTCCCGGATATCGCGTCGATCTTTCTCTGAAAGAGTTTCGCGCAGTTTTGGACACTGCGGGCTTTGCGATGAACGGGCAGACGGCAGAGATTGCTCCGGCTGATAAAAAACTCTACGCGCTGCGGGACGCGACCGCTACGGTCGAAGCGATTCCTTTGATCGTGGCCTCGATCATCTCCAAGAAAGGCGCGGCCGGGCTGGACGCGATGGTCATTGACGTTAAGACCGGATCCGGTGCGTTCATGCGCGAGCATGATCGAGCGCGCGCCCTGGCCAGAGCGTTGGTGACGACCGGGAATTCGCTGGGAGTGCGATCGCAGGCCCTGATTACCGACATGAATCAACCTCTTGGTCGCGCCGTCGGAAACTCTGTCGAAGTCCAGGAATGCATCGAACTGCTGCGCGGCGAATTTCATGAGGGCGCCCGTCCAGTGCTTGATTTGTCTATCGAACTGGCGGCGCGCATGATCGTTCTCGCGGGTCTCGAAGCCACGTTCAATTCGGCCCGAGCGCGAGTCGAGAAGCTGCATCAATCAGGCGCTGCGTTCGAATGCTTCCGGAAGAATGTTGAGGCCCAGGGTGGAGACCCGCGGGTCTGTGACGATCCGGCGAGCATTCTACCGTTGACAGCGAAGGCGATTAAGGTAGAATCGCGGCGCTCAGGATTTATCGTTGGGGTTGAAACCCAAGAGATTGGCCATGCAATAGCCGAGGCCGGAGGCGGCCGGGTGCGCATGGAAGACAAAATCGATCCAGCGGTTGGTTTTGTGTGCGAAGCCCGGATCGGCGATGAGCTGCGCGCCGGTGATCAAATCGGAGTGGTTTATTGCGACGACACTGATCGTGGCCAGCGAGCGGCCGCGCGAATCCAGGCGGCCTACGAAATAGGTGACGCGGCTCCAGCGGAACTGCCTGCGCTCATCAAGGAAGTAATCGACAAGTGATTTGGAGTGCGCCGGCAGAGCGCAGCGGCGACGGCGCTTTGGTTTGAGTTTGGTTCTTAACGCGATCCAAAGCGGCGTCGCGCTACGCTTGCCGCCGCACTCCAAAAGGTAGCCAATGAAATACAAAGCTCTGCTAGCCCTACTCTTGCTCTCCTCTCTGGTCTTTATCGGCCCGGCGTGCAATCGCGCCAGCTATGGCGCCGACGACAAATCCAAGATTCATGTGGGCATCGTCTTTGACATCGGCGGCAAGGATGATCGCTCGTTCAATGCGGCTGCCTGGGCGGGCGTGAAATGTGCCGAATCGGGGACCTTGCCGGACGGCAAGACGAGCTGTGGCAAGCCGGCGCTGGATATCGTGCTCCGTGATGTCGAGCCCGGAAATCCAACTTCAATCGAGCCGGCGATGCGCGCATTTGCCGAGCGTGGCTATGACCTGATCATCGGGGTTGGTTTTGCTCAGGGCCCGATCATGCAAAGCGTCGCGAAGGATTATCCGAACATTCATTTCGCGATTATTGACGGCGTGATTTTTGAAGGCGACGGCAAGACACCGAAATCAAACGTGGCTTCGCTGGTTTTCAAAGAACACGAGGGTTCATATCTGGCGGGAATCATTGCCGCGAAGACGTCGAAAACCAACGTACTCGGTTTTGTCGGCGGCATGGACATTCCGTTGATTCATCGTTTTGAAAAAGGCTTTGAAGAAGGCGCGAAGTCAGTGAATCCCAACATTCAGATAGTTCAGAACTATGTTGGCGTGACTGATCAGGCTTGGAACAATCCCGGCAAGGGCAAAGAACTATCGCTGGCCCAAATCGGCAAAGGCGCCGATGTAATCTTTACCGCGGCCGGCAATTCCGGACTAGGAGCGTTCGATGCGGTCGAGCAATATGGGAAGGTGAACGGCCGCGCGACTCATTTCGTGATCGGAGTCGACTCAAACCAAAACATGGTCAAGCCGGGGTATGTCTTGACCAGCATGGTCAAGCGAGTCGACAACGCGGTCTATGACATCGTGAAGCTGGTAACGGAGCACAAGTTTGAAGCTGGCTTTCATGTGTTTGGACTGGAGAGCGACGGCGTTGGTTACGTGATCGATGATTACAATCGGGAGCTAGTATCGCCCGACGCCATCCAGGCCGCCGAGGACGCGAAGAAAAAAATAATCGCTGGCCAAATCAAGGTCACGGACGCAATGGCTAACTGAGTGGAGCGCGGGCATCCTGCCCGCACAGCGTGCGCAGCACGCCCAAACTGTTCGCGCTGCGCGTTCAATGCGGACGAGACGTCCGCGCTCCCAGCAATAGAGATGCTCGAATTAAGGAACATTAGCAAACGATTCGGCGCGGTGCTTGCCAATGACGGCGTGAGCTTCAAAGTCGAGCCCGGCACGATCCACGCGATCGTCGGTGAAAATGGTGCGGGCAAATCCACCGCGATGCGGATTGCCTACGGCTTCTACACGGCTGATAGCGGCGACATCGTAATCGACGGTCAGGTGCGCGCGATTCGCACGCCACACGACGCGATCGCGCTGGGCATCGGCATGGTCCATCAACACTTCATGCTGGTTGAGCCGATGACCGTGGCTGAGAACATCGTGCTCGGCGCTGAGCCGGGAAGCGCCGCCTCTCTGGACTTGCGAAAGGCCGCCGAAGAAATCCGCAAGGTCTCGAATGAATTCAAGCTCTCCGTAGATCCAAACGCAACCATCGAAAGTCTTTCCGTTGGCCAGCAACAACGGGTCGAGCTGTTGAAGGCGCTTTATCGCCGGGCCCAGCTTTTGATTCTGGATGAGCCGACCGCGGTTTTGACGCCTCAGGAAGTCGAAGAGTTTTTTGCGATTCTTCGCGGCATGCGCGACCAGGGAAAGACCATCGTGATCATTACTCATAAGCTCTCGGAAGTGCTGGCGATTTCGGACAACGTTACGGTCATGCGCGACGGCCGCGTAGTTGGCGATGTGAAAACCAGTGCCACGAATGCGGCCGAGTTGGCGCGCATGATGGTCGGACGTGAAGTGTTGTTGCGAGTGGAAAAGCCTGACGCCAAACCAGGCGGCGCTTTGATTTCGTTGCGGGATTTTTCGATTGCCGGCCGGGACGGCACGAAACGCGTCGACAGGGTTTCTTTTGAAGTGCGCGCCGGCGAGATTGTCGGCATCGCCGGCGTCGAAGGCAACGGTCAGACTGAGTTGATTGAAGCCCTCGCGGGACTGATCCCGGGCTCGTACGTTTCCGGATCGATCTCTTTCGAAGGCCGGGACATCACGCGGCTCGATGCGCGCGCGCGAAAGGAATTGGGCATCGCGCACGTTCCCGAAGACAGGCATCGGCGCGGCCTGCTGCTGGATTTTAGTCTGGCTGAGAACACGATCCTGGGAGTTCATTATCGCAAGCCTGCCGTCACGGGTCCCGGCTCGGTGTTTCTGGATCAGAAAGGAATTCAGCGCCGCACTGAACAGGTAATCCGAGACTTTGATGTGCGGCCGCCGGATCCGCAGCTTCCGGCGCGCGCGCTTTCGGGAGGTAATCAGCAAAAGCTGATCATCGGCAGGGAATTCGAGTTGCCGCCAAAGTTTTTGTTGGTTTCTCAACCTACGCGTGGCGTCGACATCGGCGCGATCGAATTCATTCACCGAAAGATTGTGGAGATGCGCGACGCCGGCTGTGGCGTCTTGCTGGTGTCGGCGGAGTTGGAAGAAGTAACCGCGTTGTCAGATCGCTTGTTGGTGATTCACAACGGCCGGGTCGTGGGTGAAGTCGATCCAAAGGTGACAACCAACGAAGAGATTGGATTGATGATGACGGGAGGAAGAGCTAGTACATCTGCTTGAGATGAAACTGTATCGCGAAATTCTATTCCCGCTGGTCGCCGTGCTGGCTGCCTTTGTCATCGGGGGCATCGTGGTGTTGCTGATCGGCGACAGCCCGATTCAGACTTATCGCCTGCTGATTGGCAGTGCCTTCTCCTGGCCGGACGGAATCGGCTACACGCTGTTTTATGCGACCCCGCTCATCTTCACCGGGTTGGCAGTGGCGGTCGCTTTTCGTTGTGGCCTGCTGAATATCGGCGCGGAGGGCCAGCTTTATATCGGCGCATTTGCGGCGGCGTGGTTCGGGATAAAGTTCGCCGGTGCGTCCGCGTGGATTCTGCTGCCGGTGTGTTGCCTGGCCGCGATTCTGGCGGGAGCAATTTGGGGTGGAATTCCCGGACTGCTGAAGGCGCGCTTTGGATCGCATGAAGTCATCAACACCATCATGCTCAACTTTGTCGCGATCGCGCTCGTCAGCTACTTCACGCAATACCACTACAAGACTCCCGGCGATCCGATCCTTGAGACTGTTCCTATTGGGCCGGGCGCGCACATTGCACGTTTAGGGAAATTCATTCCCGGGTTGCCCGAACGCATTCCGCTAAACTTTGCTTTTATCCTGGCGATCCTCGCTTGCGTGTTTGTTTACGTGCTGCTGTGGAAGACGAAGTGGGGTTACGAAATTCGGGCGACGGGAGCAAATCCATCCGCGGCGGAATACGGCGGCATTTCGATTCGCAAACAAATCATTCTGGCGATGTCCATCTCTGGCGGGCTGGCCGGCATGGTCGGCATCAACGAGGTGCTCGGCTATCGTTATCGATACTACGATGGTTTTTCAGCGAACTACGGATTCGTAGGCATTGCCGTGGCGTTGCTGGGCCGTAATCATCCGGTAGGAGTTTTTCTGGCCGCGATTCTATTTGCAATCCTATTACGCGGTGGCATCTTCGTTGATGCTTACACGATCCATGTTTCGAAAGACATCGTCGACATGTTGCAAGGCATCGTGATCATTCTCGTGGCCCTGCGGCCCGACGCGATATTTGGAAGTCTGAAGAAGTTGAGCAGGGCGAAAGCGTGATTAGTCGTAGACGAGGTCAGTACCACCTGCGTGAGCGGGTGGGACCAGCGCTCAACTTGAATGTCGGAGGTTCATCCCACCTGCTCGCGCAGGTGGTACTGACCTCATTTTCCCAGTAGCTGACCACTAACCATCAATGCGCCAGATTTTTACTCTAGCACTCGTTTTCTCCACCATCCGTTTGGCGACGCCGCTCGTCCTGGCGGCGCTGGGCGGCTTGTACTCTGAAAGATCGGGTGTAATCAATATCGCTCTCGAGGGCCTGCTCCTCGCGGGCGCTTTTACGGCGGCGTCGGTAACTTACTATGCGCACAGCCCCTGGGTCGGACTGATCGCGGCGATGTTGGCCGGCGCCTTTGTCGCTTATATTCTGGCGGTCGCTTGCATTCGTTTCAGGGCCGATCAGGTCGTGACGGGCACGGGCATCAACATTTTGTTCATTGGCCTGCCGGCAGTGCTTAGCGGCGCGCTCTTTCTGTCTTCCGGTTCGACGCCGCAGATTCCGAAAGAGAATCTGTTGCCAACGATCTCCGGCCTCTTACCCGGCTTCATGCCGCACTGGCGGATTCTGACTGAAGTCTCAGTGATGTCCCTGCTGGCTTTGGTGCTGGTTCTGTTCACCAGATATGTTTTGTACCGCACGCCGTTTGGTTTGCGTCTGCGCGCCGTGGGCGAAAACCCCGAAGCGGCCGATGCCGCCGGCGTAGGCGTAAATCGAATTCGTTATGTCGGCGTCGTGCTGTCGGGGGCATTGGCTGGAATCGGCGGCGCTTATCTTTCAATTGGGCAGTCGTCTCTGTTCACCCGCAACATGGCCGCCGGTCGCGGGTTCATTGCGCTGGCGGCGCTAATCTTTGGCAAGTGGCGGCCGGTGCAGACAATGCTGGCGTGTCTGCTGTTCGGTTTGGCGGACGCGCTGACCATTCAGATGCAGGGCGTAGCCAAGCTACCCTCAGGCGAAGACATCCCCGTGCAATTCATTCAAATGATTCCGTATGTGGTCACCATCGTCGTGCTGGCGGGCTTCATCGGCCAGTCCCGCGCCCCTCGCGCACTCGGCACACCTTATCAAAAAGAAAAGTAAGTGGCACAGACTTCAGTCTGTGGTTTGTCCGTTGGAGCCACAGACTGAAGTCTGTGCCACTGCGGATGACAGCCGGCGAGATTTAGTGTTGTAATGTCTGCAGCGAAAATCCAAATGCCATCAACATCGAAATCTTCGACGCTGTACGAGCGTGCTCAGGAAGCCGCGCGCCTGATTCGCACGCGCACAGCTGTTGAGGTGCCGGTGGCGATCGTCCTAGGCAGCGGCCTCGGCGGCTTTGCTGAGGACCTTACGGAAGCGACTGAGATTCGTTATGACGATATCCCCGGTTTTGCTCGCTCGACGGTGGAAGGCCACGCCGGACGTCTGGTAATCGGAAAGGCGGGCGAAGTAACCGTCGCGGCCATGCAGGGCCGGTTTCATTTTTATGAGGGTTATTCGCTCGAGGACGTTACGTTTCCGATTCGGGTGCTAAAGCTGCTGGGCGTGCGGACCGTGGTGCTCACCAACGCGGCCGGGACACTGAAAATAGATTTCACCCCCGGTTCTTTGATGGTCATCAGCGATCACCTGAATTTGCTCGGCGATAATCCGCTGCGGGGCAAAAATGACGAACGCTTTGGCCCGCGCTTTCCCGATCTGACTTCTGTTTACCCGCGTCGGCTGCAGGACATTGTGATCGACGAAGCGAACGCGTTGGGACTCGAAGTGCGGCGCGGAATCTACGCGGCGCTGGCCGGGCCGAGCTACGAAACGCCGGCTGAGATCAACATGCTGCGCTTGCTCGGCGCTGACGTGGTCGGGATGAGCACTGTGCCCGAAGCGATCGTGGCGCGGCATATGGACATGCAGGTGGTGGGCATTTCCTGCATCACGAATCTGGCGGCCGGCGTCTCAGATAAACCCATCGATCATAGCCAGGTCATGGCGATCGGTGAACGAGTGCGCGGCGACTTTACAAAACTGTTAAGGCGAGTCGTCGGTAGACTGTCAGTGGTCAATAGTCAGTAGTCAGTTGTAAAAACACCGAGCTGATAGTTTCTGCTATTAACCACTGATCACTGACCACTGACCACTAACAACTGATTATGATTATAGGTATCTGCGGCGGCACCGGTTCAGGCAAGACGACAATCGCCAATCGTATTCTGCAATCCGTCAGCGCCGACGAAGTCGTTTTCATCCAGCAGGATCTTTACTATCGCGATCTTAAGGACATGCCACTGGACTATCGTAATGTGGCCAACTTTGATCATCCAGACGGGATCGACAACGCGCTGCTGGCTAATCATCTGAAGAAGCTTAACGCGGGCGAGCCGGTGGAACTTCCGATCTATGATTTTCGCACGCACTCGCGCCTGCCCGACACCACTCCGATTGAAGCCAAGCCAATCGTGATCGTGGAAGGCATCCTGATTTTTGCCGAGCCGCGCTTGCTCGAGCAGATGGACATCAAAGTATTTGTCGACACGCCCGATGATATTCGTTTCATTCGCCGCTTAAAGCGGGACATTGCCGAGCGTGGCCGCACACTTGATTCAGTGATCGAACAGTACGTAGCAACCGTGCGGCCAATGCACATGCAGTTCGTCGAGCCGTCGAAGCGTTTTGCGGATGTTATTATTCCCGAAGGTGGTCATAATACCGTGAGCATTGATCTGATCAGCGGAAAGATTCGCGAGAAGCTGGCCAGTGCTTTACATTCAGTCGGAGGCCAGAGTTGACCGAACCAGAGGAGCAATTAGTTGCCATAGCCACTGCCGCGAGGGCGCGCTCGGTGGCTCCGTTTTCAAACTTTCTTGTAGGCGCGGCGCTGCAAACCAAAGCCGGCAAAGTCTTCACCGGTTGCAACGTCGAGAGCGCCAGCTACGGCTTGACGGTTTGCGCAGAGCGCGTGGCGATCTGGAAAGCCCTGTCAGAAGGCGAGCGAGATTTTACCAACCTCGTGATCGTCGCTGATACCGAAACCTTGACTCCGCCGTGCGGCACCTGCCGGCAGATCATTTGGGAGTTTGCCAAACACGCGACGATTGTTCTAGCAAATCTGCGGGGCCAGCGAGAAGAAGTGTCGATCCGAGAGCTTTTGCCGCGAGCGTTTGATGCGCGGTTTTTGAAAGAAGCGAGCGGACAGAAGTAGGCTCCCCAGGGCCGAGCTGGATACGGAACCGCTTGCACTCGCAAGCGGGTCTTACCCGCTGACGTACCCGCTGGCTACCGCCAGCGGTTCTGTACCGGCCGCTTCAATAAGGCTGAACCAATATGCTGAAACGCTTTGCTTTTATCTCGCTAATACTGCTTATCCCAGCAGCGCAATCCGAAATCAACGCGCAGAAGGGGAAGACTGTCGTGGATTTGATCGTGCGCGGCGGAACCGTTGTGACGATGGATGGCTCGCGTCGCGTGATTGAAAACGGCGGCGTGGCGATCAAAGGCGGGCGAATCGTGGCGGTTGATAAGACGGCCGCGATCGACCGGAATTACGCTGCGCGCGAGGTGGTCAATGCCGCGGGAAAAGTCGTCATCCCCGGCCTCATCAACGGCCATACTCACGTTCCCATGACGCTGTTTCGCGGTTTGGCCGACGATCTGGATTTGCAGGAGTGGCTGACCAAATACATTTTTCCTGCCGAAGCCAAGAACGTCACGGAAGAGTTTGTGCGCGTAGGCACGCGTCTCGGGCTCGCCGAAATGATTCGCGGCGGCACCACGACCTACTGCGACATGTATTACTTCGAAGACGCGATCGCCGACGAGACTTTCAAAGCCGGCATGCGCGGCGTTCTCGGCGAGACGGTGATCGATTTTCCAGTTGCCGATAACAAGACGAACGAGCAGGCGATGGCCTATGTTGAAAAGTTTGTCAGTCATTGGAAAGGTAACGCGCTGATTGTGCCGGCGATTGCGCCTCATGCGCCCTACACAGTGTCCGAAGATCACTTGAAAGCTGTGCGCGCGTTTTCAGATCGCACCGGCGCGCCGATCGTCACGCATATCTCGGAAACAAAGCGGGAAGTGGACGACAGCATCAAGGCCAAAGGCGCCAGTCCCATCGATTACCTCAATCGCATCGGCTTCCTCGGCAATCGCGTGATTGCCGCGCACGTGGTCTGGCCCAGCGAAGAAGAGCTGGGACTCCTGAAGAGACTCGGCGTCGGGATCGTTCACAATCCACAGTCGAATATGAAGCTCGCTTCCGGCGTCGCGCCGGTGCCGGAGATGCTGAAGGATGACCTTCCGGTTGGCCTCGGCACCGACGGTGCTGCTTCAAACAATGACCTGAACCTTTGGGAAGAGATGGACACGGCGGCGAAACTGCACAAATTGATCAGCAAGGATCCGAAGGTTGTCTCTGCCGCCGAGGTTTTCGAGATGGCCACGATTCGCGGCGCGCGCGCGCTGCATCTGGAAAAGGAAATCGGGTCGATTGAGAAAGGGAAGCGCGCGGATCTTGTCGTTGTGGATTTGGATGATCTGAATCAGACCCCTTACTACAACATCTACTCTGATCTCGTTTACGCGACCAAAGCTGCCGACGTGCGCACCGTGATCGTCGAAGGCCGCGTGATCATGCGCGACCGCCGCCTGCTGACGCTCAATGAAGGGGCGATCAAGGCCGATGCGCGCCGTTTCCGCGAGCGGATCATCAGCAGCCTGGGCGCGAAGACACTGCCTTAATAAGAACAGAATTTGAATCGATCAGAGGTTCTCCGGGCGAGTCACAATCCGGACGGGCGAGTGCCGAGCCTCATATCCGAAGAATTGTCACAAAGCCCTTGATCGATCTGCTCAATTGTGACACTGTCTCCCACGAGAACACCGCCATTTGCCACCCAGGTGGCCGCAACCAAAGATCGACCGCGAGGAGAAAAGAAATGATGAATCGAACCCCCCTGATCATTCTGTTTTGTCTCTGCGCGTTTACAGTGTGCTTTGGCCAGGAGCCAACGGCCACACCGGAAGCACCAACGCAGGCTGGCCCCTCACGACCTGGCCTAACACCGCCGTCGACGGATCCACAACCCTACGAGAAGGTGATCACGAAGGAAGCCAAGTCGAAGAAGGGTGTGTTCACCGTTCATCAGATTAAGGACAAGTACTACTATGAAATCCCCAAGACCGAGTTCGACAAAGAATTCCTCTGGGTTACCCGCATTGCCAAGACCACGCTGGGCGTAGGCTATGGCGGCGACGAATTGAACGAGAGCGTCGTGCGCTGGGAGCTTAACGGAAACAAGCTGTTCCTGCGGGAGATCGATTACGGCGTCGTGGCGGATCCCAGAATGCCAATTTCACTGGCGGTGAAGGCGGCCAACAACGACTCGATAATCATGTCGTTTCCGGTGGCAGCGTTTGGGCCAAATGGCTCAGCGGTGATCGAAGTTACGCGGCTGTTCACGACCGACGTGTTCGAGCTCAGCGCGCGACAGCGCCTCAATGCTACGACGATGGATCCGACGCGCTCATTTATCGACCGCATTTCGCCTTATCCCGAGAACATCGAAACGGAAGCCACCCACACCTATACAAGGATGGCTGCGCCCGCCGGCCTGACCGCGCCGACTGCGGCCCCCGGTGGCATGCGCCCGGGCAGCGCTACGGTAGTTCTGCACCATAGTATGGTGAAGCTGCCAGAGAAACCGATGATGCCGCGCTTGTTCGACGACCGCGTGGGTTATTTCACGGCCAGCACGATTGATTATGGCCGCGACGTGCACCGTGCGCAGCGAGTCAGATATATCAACCGGTGGCGTCTGGAAAAGAAAGATCCCAATGCTGAGCTGTCCGAACCGATCAAGCCGATCGTTTACTACATTGACCCGGCCACTCCCGCGAAGTGGGCGCCATGGTTGAAGCGGGGTGTAGAGGACTGGCAAAAAGCATTTGAGGCAGCGGGTTTCAAGAATGCCATCATCGCCAGAGATGCGCCGACTAAGGAGCAGGATCCCGAGTTTACCCCGGAGGACGTGCGATATTCCGTAATCCGCTGGCTGCCATCCACTATTGAGAACGCCGTCGGTCCAAACATTCACGACCCGCGCACCGGCGAAGTCCTAAACGCGGACATTCTCTTCTATCACAACATCATGAATCTCCAGCGCGACTGGTATTTCACCCAAGTTGCCCCGCTCGATCCTCGCGCGCAAAGATTTCCACTACCTGACGATCTCATGGGCCGTTTGCTCGAGTTCGTCGTGGCACACGAAGTCGGCCACACGCTGGGCTTCCAGCACAACATGAAGGCCAGCTCCATGTACCCTCAGGACATGGTTAGGAATCCCGAGTGGCTGAGGAAGATGGGGCACACGCCTTCGATCATGGACTACTCGCGCTTCAACTATGTGGCGCAACCCGAAGACAAAATTCCCGTCGAAGACCTGGTGCCGGGCATCGGCCCTTATGACGTGTGGGCCACGATGTGGGGTTACAAACCGATTCCGGGCGCGAAGACTTCGGAAGAGGAAAAGCCCACGCTTAACCAGTGGGCCCGCGCACAGGACAAAACCCCCTGGTATCGCTTTTCGACTCCTGGATCAGGCGGTTCGGATTCAGGGGAGTTGACCGAAGCAGTTGGTGATGCCGATGCCGTCAAATCTACGGGCCTGGGTCTTAAGAATCTGCAGCGCGTGGCCAAGCTTTTGGTTCCGGCTACCACAACAAAGGAAGGCGAGTCTTACGAAGATCTTGCCGAGCTCTACGGCCGAATGCTGGGGCAGTGGACGCTGGAAATGAATCACGTGGCCGCGATTGTTGGTGGCTTCAATACCCAGGAGAAGTACGTGGGTCAGGAAGGGGTCATCTTTAAACCATTGCCCCGGGCACATCAGATCGAGGCAGTGAAGTTTCTTAACGACAACGCCTTCGCCACACCTACGTGGGCCATCGATCCGGAAATCCTGCGACGCATCGAGGCGATCGGCGCGCTCAACCGGATCCGGAATGCGCAGGACAGCGTCTTGAATAACCTGATGAGCAGCTCTCGCTTCGCGCGCCTGGTTGAGCAGGAAGCGATCGACGGATCGGGTTCATATGCTCCGGCTGATTTCCTGAACGACGTGCGCGGTGGCATTTGGAAGGAGTTGGCTGCACCGCACGTCAAGATCGACGCCTATCGCCGCAATTTGCAGCGCGCTTATCTCGACCTGGTGAACAACAAGGTGAATGGTGCGGCAACAACTTTGCCGGCGGGATTACCGCCAGGGTTCCCAACGGCTCTCTTTGCTGCCAGCGGTGACGAAAGGCCGTTATACCGGGCGCAGCTAAGAGCGCTAAACGCGGAGATCAGTGCGGCGCTGGCAAAGACTGTGGATCGGTCGACCCGCGCTCATCTGGAGGGCGCGCGCGACCAGATCGCCAAGATCCTGGATCCGAAGTTCGCCTCCGCTTCATCCGGCGCGGGTAGCACTATTCGAATAGGTTTCGATCTATTCTCCGGGAACCCGGAACAACTCGGCACGTGTTGGCCGGACTATGTTATTCGGCCTTAGGAATCGCCGCCGATAACCAGTCATCACTTAGGCCGGCTACCTTTCAGGTGGTACGGCACGCTGGTAACGATGACGTTCGGCTTGAACAGCAGTGCACCTTTCAACATGAGAGAACTCTGGTTGTGCAGGAGATGCTGCCACCACCTGGCGGGCACAAACTCTGGCAATACCACGGTGACCATCTGATCGGCATGCTGTTTCATTCTTCGATCAACGTAGCGAATCAGCGGACCTACCAGGGAGCGGTAGGGTGATGCGATGACTACCAGTTCCACACCCTGTCCCCATTCACCCCACTTGGCGCGCAGTTTCTGCGTCGCCTCGTAATCGAGGTTGATGTAAACAGCCGTCACGTGTTCGGGCGCGATTGCCTTGGCGTATTCAAGTGCCTTCAGCACGCCCCGGTGGATTCCCGAAATGGGCACGATCACCTCGTGTCTAATCGGCCGGGATCCTACCATTCCCTCCGTCGTCAATTGCTTCGCCACGTCGAGATAATGCCGATGAACTCCGCGAAACAGAGCCACCAGGAGCGGAATGAGCACGACCACGATCCAGGCGCCGTGAATGAATTTCGTGATGACTAAGACTATGAGGACGATAAGAGTGGCGAAGGCGCCCAGGCCGTTGACGACAATTGATTTCTTCCAGTGCGCGGCCCCCTCTGAATCGCTAGCCCGATCAATCTCATTTGTCGCCCTGCCATTCTTTGACAAAACGGCGCCGCCGCTCTTCCCATTAACTGACGCCTGCCCTCGATCATCCGGCTCAGCTTCGCGCGCCGATTTCAGCGCCCGGCCCACCTTGAGCCAGTGTCGCACCATCCCGGCCTGTGAAAGCGTGAACGAGAGAAACACGCCCACCGCATAGAGCGGGATCAGCCGGCTGGTGTCGCCGCCAAAGGCCGTCACCAACACGCCCGAGAAGACTGCCAGAATGATGATCCCATTCGAGAAAACCAATTTGTCGCCGCGCGTCGCAAACTGCCTCGGCATGAACCTGTCGCGCGCCAGGAGGCTGGCGAGACGTGGAAAGTCGGCGAATGAGGTGTTCGCGGCGAGGATCAGAATTAGAGCCGTCGTACCCTGGAGCACGTAATAGAACCACGCCATCGGCCCGGTAAAGATGATGCGCGCAAACTGCGAGATGACGGTTTCGTTCTCATGCGGATGCACGTGATAGAAGTAGGCCATCAGGCTCGTTCCAATAAACATTGTCGTCAAGAGCACGGCCATCCAGGTGAGCGTCGTGGCTGCGTTGCGCGCTTCGGGTTGCTTGAAAGCCGGAATGCCGTTCGAGATTGCCTCGATGCCGGTAAGCGCGACGCAGCCATTCGCGAACGCGCCGAGCAGCAGGAAGAGGGTGATGGGCTGGAGGTGATATCCTTCGGCCACCTTCACGGTGTCCGCGACTACGGGCACCGCATGCGGATTAAGAAAGTAATGCAGGATGCCATAGCCGATCATGAACAGAAAGCTGACGACAAAAGCATAGGTTGGTGCGGCAAAGAGGGCGCCGGATTCGCGCACGCCGCGGAGGTTCGCTATCGCAATGAACCCAATCAGAATGAGACATAAGAAGACCCTGTGGTGATCCAGCCACTCCCATCTCGTTCCCTGCGCCGCCGACGTAATCGCGGCTACGCCCGCCGAAATCGAAACCGAGACGGTGAGAATATAGTCAACCAGGAGGGCCGCAGCTGCCACCAGGCCGGGCGTGGTGCCCAGGTTTTCCTTGGCGACGATGTAGGCGCCGCCGCCTGATGGGTACGCTTGAATGGTCTGCCGGTAGCTGATCGCCACAATCGTCAACACGACCGCGATCACCAGCGTGATCGGCACGACATAGTTAAAGGAATTGGTCTGGCCCGCGGCATAGGCCACCGCGAGGACCAGCAGGATTTCTTCAGAGGCGTAAGCTGTCGAGGAGAGCGCGTCGGAAGCAAACACTGCCAGTCCCGTCTTCTTAGTTAGACGCTCATGGATAGCCTGGTCTGTTTTCTTCGCCCGGCCTACGAGCAGGCGTTTAAGCGTTGTAGCCAACGTGCTTTTTCTCCCCAATCATCGCCGCTAATATGATCATTCATTGTGCGCCTCCGAGCCCTAATCCTTCAGTGTATCTTCCAGCGATGAGCCAAATTCAGATCCCGCGGAGTCAGCATCTCGACACGCAGAGTTGCGCCCGGTGGGTAGTCATCGTTTGCCCAAAGATAGTCGGCCAGATGACGTTCAGCGCAGACGATCCAGTAAGTGCTTTCGCTTGAGATCACACCTCGGCTGGCGAGTGTGACTTCGTTGGTAGCAGCACGATCGACTCCGACTATGACGTCGAGTTCGGATCCTTGGGGGTCGCGCACCACAAAGACGTATGTCCCAGGCGGGGACGGGCTGGCCCCACCGATCTCGGCAGCACGGACAATGCTGAAGCCGTTTTCGGTAAGCAATTGAATCGGCCTCGCCTGCGCCGTCGCAGTCTCAACTTCCAGATCTTCTCTCTTAACCGCCATTCGATCACACGAGCCGGCCAGGCATTCGGCTTCACCTTGATTAGCTTAGGCCGGGATTCGTAAGGATGGAGTAAGAGGTTTATAAGGAATTCGTAAAGAGGTGGCACAGACTTCAGTCTGTGATTCCGATCTGGAGGATCAATTGGCTGCTACTGATCACAGACTAAAGTCTGTGCCACTTACTACTCGGAATTAAAGCGATAGCCGATCCATGGTTCGGTCAGGATGTAGCGGGGCGTGGCAGGATCGGGTTCGATCTTCTTTCGCAGTTGTCCGACGAGAACGCGCAAATACTCAGTCTGCTCAGTATAGTCGCCGCCCCAGACCGCGCCCAGCAAAGTGCGGTGAGTAAGCACCTTCCCGGCATTCCGGATCAAATGGACCAGCAGGTCGAACTCCTTCGGCGTCAGCCGCAGCCCTTTACCTTGCTGACTGGCGGTGTGAGCTTCCAGGTCGACGACAAAGTCGCCAACTTCCAGCACCTGCGACTGGGAATCCGAGGCTGGTTTCCGGCGCAGGGTAGCGCGAATCCGTGCCAGCAACTCATCCATGCCGAAGGGCTTCGTGATGTAGTCGTCGGCGCCCGCGTCGAGCGCTTCGACCTTGGTCGCTTCTTCGCCTCGAACCGAAAGCACAATCATCGGGACTTCTGAAATCGCGCGCAGCCGGCGGCACAACTCCAGCCCGCTCATATTCGGCATTGCCAGATCGGTAATCACTAGTGCCGGGGGCCAGTCGCGAAAAGTCTGGAGCGCGAATTCGCCATCGCCGGCGATTCGCACCTCATAACCCTTGGCCATCAAGCTGCGCCGCAGAACCCGCGTGAGTTGCGGTTCGTCGTCAACAACCAGGATGCGCTGCTTTACTTCCATGATCTGTCACTCTCGGGGCACTAGCCCGACCGTCAGGGAGGGCTCATCCCTTGCTAATCACGGTTGTTGTCGGAGCCTTCCCTCACGGTCGGGCTAGCGCCCATTAGTTGCCATCATCACCAATGGGCAAGGCCACGACAAACTTCGATCCGCGATGGCCGTTTGCGTCTTCGATCCAAAGCCGGCCGCCGTGCGCCTGAATGATACCGTGCGCAATCGCCAGTCCCATGCCGATGCCGGCGGACTTGCGATCGCCTATGTCTCCATCGCGCATAGCGCGGAAGAACTTTTCGAATACTCGTTCCCGCAGTTCCTCGCGAATGCCCGGCCCCTGGTCTTCGACGCTTACCAGGATGGTACTGTCAGCCTGCGGAGTTGCCGTAATTTTGATCCGCGTCGCGGGCGGCGAATACTTTGCGGCGTTATCGACCAGCGTGTAGATGACTGCAGCAATGGCGGGCTCGTTGACTTTGATCGGAGGCAATTCATCTTCAATCCACAGCTCGATTTGATGGTCCCGGGTGCGCGGCTCGGCGCGTTTGAGCGCCGCCATGATGATTTCATCGATCGAGCAAAACTGCCGGCGCAGATACATCTCGCCGGCATCGATCCGCGCCAGGTTCGTCAGGCCCTCGATAAACCGGTCCAGGCGGTCTCCTTCTTCATCGATGATTTCGAGCAGTTCTTTGCGGCCTTCGTTGCCGAGGAACGCGCCGGATTCGTTACGTTCGATGGCATATAACTCCGAGAGAAGCGTCGTCACCGATGCTTTGATTGATGTCAGCGGTGTGCGCAAGTCATGAGTAACCGCATCGAGGAGGGCCGACTTCAACTGCTCGCTTTGCTTGAGTGCTTTGGAATGGCTGGAACGTTCGAAAGTATCCTGAAGTTCGTAATAGAGCCGTTCAATCTCTTGCTTAGCCAACTCGGCCTCTTCGGCTCGCCGTTTGGCGCGCGCCGAAAGCTGTCCGGCAGTAAACGCCGTGATTAAGAAAGCAAAGAACGCAACCCAGTTGTCTGGATTGCGAATTGCGAAGGTGCCGAACGGCGGCAGAAAAAAGAAATTGAAGCAGGCGACTCCGAGCAGAGAAGCAAACACTGCCGGTCGCGAACCCCACGTTGTGGCCACGAAGAGCACGACCAAAACAAATCCGAGTGCTGCCGTCGTTGGATTGACGTGGCCGCCGAAGAGCTTTAGCAAACTCGTTGTGGCCGCGACGCCAATGATCGCAGTGCCATAACCTACCCAGACTTTGCCCAGGATTTTAGGCCACACTGGCGGCCTCGTCCTTTCTGTCAGCAGTGAAAGGCGTTCGCGGGAAGGTCCGTTCTGCACGGAAGGGATCGCGCATGTTATCGATGACTGCGCGAAAGAATAGCCCATAGAGTCGGGGATGCCTGAGCGATACTCGCACGCCCTTCCTAAGGATAGAGACAATCAGCTTACTGTAGTCGATCATTCCCGGTTGAAACGCCAGCAAGCCAAGACGACGGTCCTTGTTCAGATCGATCAAGCTGTCAATTAGACAGCCAATGGCCCCGACTTGCTTCATGAATTCGCAGAGCCCGTCATTGTCTTCGCTTAGGCCAGAATGAATCAGCAAAAAAGACAATTCCGCGGTGAGGGCGCCCACGCATTCTCGATGGCCGATGTACGAATCAATCGAATTTGCGGCTCGCTCACTGATAACTTCTTCATAAAGCCGTCGCAGCCTATCCATCATCACCGGGTAGATTCGATCACTAATGTGAAACTTCAAAAGCTCCGTCATCAGTCTGACGCTTGAGCGCCGAACTTCTTCATTGAACTCGGGATCGGGGTTGCTTAGATAATCCAGTATCAATTTGCCGGTGTCGATCCTGCCAGAGTCGATGGCGTCGTCGACGATTCCAATGAAGAGATAGTAGGTATGCAGCTTCGCTCTGACGGCCGTGTGGTCGCACGCGATTCCAAAATAATCGATGCACTGAATGATCCGATCGGGAATGCGGACAAAGTGCCGGTACTTTGGATCATTCGCCAGATCGTCATAAGCGCGTCCGATACTGATAGGCAAGTCCATGCTCCCGGCAGTATAGGTCGAATAGGTACTATCCGATCCATCTTCCTTTCTCTCTATACTTGACGAAAAAGTAAGGAATGCTATAATCGGCACGAATCTTAAGGAAATCCGAGAGAAGTGAAGATATCAGCTCAAGAAGAGTATGGGTTGCGGTGCTTGGTTCAGTTGGCGCGCGCAGAAGGCGAGGGCGCGTCTTTGACCTTGTCTCAGCTCGCCGAACGGGAGGGATTGTCGGTCGCGAATGCCGGCAAGTTGATGTGGATTCTAAGCAAGGCCGGTTTGGCCAGCGCGCAACGCGGCACCAAGGGCGGCTACTCGCTGGCCCGGCCCGCGGCAGAGATTCGCTTGAACGAAGTCATTCGCATTCTCGATGAAGACACGGTGGACCATTTTTGCAAGACGCACGCGGGCGTGCTGGATGTTTGTATTCACACGAGCGATTGCGGCATCCGGCCGGTAATTGTCGGTCTGCATGAGGTAGTGCAGACTGCGCTGTCTGAGATCACGCTCGCTCAGTTGGTCGGAAGCGAAGAGAAGGTGGATGCTCGTTTGCATCAAATCGCGAAACTGCAAAGCCATCTCAGGCCGATGCGCTCTGCGAACTAAGAAACAAATGGACAGCATTAACAAGATTTACATGAGCAGCTTGGTTTCATCCTCTAAATCATGTGAATCCTGTCAACCAGGGATTTGACGAAAGTTAAAGAGGGACTATGAGTACTGCTGAAATACTCGCAAATCGGGAATACAAATACGGCTGGGTTACAGACATCGAGTCGGAAACCATTCCTCGCGGATTGAGCGAAGATACGGTGCGCCTGATCTCCGCGAAAAAAGAAGAGCCGGAGTGGATGTTGGAGTTTCGTTTGAAGGCCTATCGTCATTGGCTGACGATGACAGAGCCGCGCCATTGGCCCAACGTTACTTTTCCTGAGATCGACTATCAGGACATGATTTACTACAGCGCGCCCAAGCAGAAGGCGGCGCTGGCGAGCCTGGACGAAGTTGATCCCGAGTTGCTGAAGACGTTTGAAAAGCTCGGTATTCCTCTCTCTGAACAGAAACAGTTGTCCGGTGTTGCCGTTGACGCAGTGTTTGATTCGGTTTCAGTCGCGACCACGTACAAAGCGAAGCTGATGAAGGTCGGGGTGATTTTCTGCTCCTTTAGTGAAGCTGTCCGCGAGCATCCCGACATCGTGAAGAAGTATCTCGGCTCGGTCGTGCCGACGAATGATAATTTTTACGCTGCGCTGAATAGCGCGGTCTTTTCTGATGGAAGTTTCTGTTTCATTCCAAAGGGCGTGCACTGTCCGATGGAACTGTCGACTTACTTCAGAATCAACAACTCAGAATCCGGCCAGTTCGAACGGACGTTGATTGTTGCTGAAGAGGGCTCCTATGTTTCTTACCTCGAAGGCTGCACCGCGCCGAAGTTTGATCGCAATCAACTGCACGCAGCGGTGGTCGAATTAATCGCGCTCGACGATGCTGAAATCAAATACTCAACCGTGCAGAATTGGTACGCGGGAGACGAGGACGGCAAAGGCGGTATCTATAACTTCGTGACCAAGCGAGGCAAGTGCGCGGGCCGCAATTCAAAGATTTCCTGGACTCAGGTGGAAACGGGTTCGGCAATTACCTGGAAATATCCATCCTGCATTCTGCAGGGCGACAATTCGATCGGTGAATTTTATTCTGTCGCACTGACTAATCACGCGCAGCAGGCTGATACGGGCACTAAGATGATTCACCTCGGCAAGAACACGCGCTCGACCATTATCTCCAAAGGTATCGCTGCCGGAAAAGCGAACAATAGTTATCGCGGGTTGGTGAAAATCATGCCTAAGGCCGAGAACGCGCGCAACTATACCCAGTGCGATTCAATGCTGATCGGTTCGAATTGCGGGGCGAACACCTTTCCCTATATCGAAGTGATGAACAACACCTCGCGCGTTGAGCACGAAGCATCGACTTCAAAGATCAGCGAAGAGCAGTTGTTCTATCTGATGCAGCGCGGGATCTCGCAGGAAGACGCAGTCTCGCTGATCATCAACGGTTTTTGTAAGGATGTCTTCCTGCATCTCCCGATGGAGTTTGCAGTTGAAGCGACGCGCTTGTTGGGAATGAAACTCGAAGGCGCGGTGGCGTGATCAGAAGAGTTGGGTAAACCTGGGGGCCAGGGGACGGTCAATCGTTTTGCAGGCTGACTCCCGGTCCCCGATCCGAGATTTGATATTGAGAAGGAAAAAGAGGGAGCAATAAGTGTTGTTAGAAATCCGCGATCTTCATGCATCGGTTGACGGCAACGAGATTCTGAAAGGCATCAACCTCAAAGTTAATAAAGGCGAAGTCCACGCCATCATGGGCCCGAACGGCTCAGGCAAATCCACTCTGGCGAAAGTGCTGGCCGGCCATCCTTCATACGAAGTGACCGCAGGCGAAGTCATCTTCGACGGCAAGAACTTGCTGGAGATGACGCCCGACGAACGCGCCCGCGAAGGTGTCTTCATGGCCTTTCAATATCCGGTCGAAATACCCGGAGTTTCGAATGCACAGTTTCTCCGTCTGGCCTATAACGAAAAGCAAAAGCATCATGGCGCAGAGGAACTCGATCCGCTGGAATTCAAGGATCTGCTCAAGGAAAAGGCGAAACTGGTTGAGATGGAAGCGAGCTTTATGTCGCGCTCAGTCAACGAAGGCTTTTCCGGAGGCGAGAAAAAGCGCAACGAGATTCTGCAGATGGCTGTGCTCGATCCCAAGCTCTCAGTGCTTGATGAAACTGATTCGGGTTTGGACATTGACGCGCTCCGAATCGTCGCCGGAGGCGTCAACAAACTTCACGATCCAAACAAGGCTGTGATTCTGGTTACGCACTATCAAAGACTGCTCAACTACATCACGCCGGATTTTGTGCACGTGCTTTCAGCGGGCCGCATCGTTAAGGAAGGCGGCAAGGAGCTGGCGCTCGAGTTGGAAGAGAAAGGTTACGACTGGTTGAAGAGCGCGAACGGAAAGAGCGCGACGGTGGCTCCTCAGGCTGGTTAGTTTGTGAATCAAAGATGTCAACGGAATTAGTCAAAGAAACAAATCGTTATCAAGCGGCGTTTCATCAGGCCCGGCAGGATCCTGGCGCCGGCGAGCCCTCATGGTTGCAGAACGTCCGCGAGAATTCTTTCGAGCTGTTCGAGCACTCAGGCTTTCCCGACGTCAAACAGGAAGAGTGGAAGTACACCAACGTTTCGTCGATTGCTAAAGCTAACTTTGCGCCCGTGCTAGCGAGTAACGGAACGGCGCTCACCAAAGACGACGGCTTACAGTCTTTCATCTACGAAGAAGCCCGGCAGAGCCGGCTGGTATTCGTCAACGGCATGCTGCGCTGGGATCTGTCGTCGTTAGCAGCGCTACCCGAAGGTGTCGTAGCGATAGATTTGCGCGAAGCACTGCGCGGCGGTGAGTACGAATCAACATTGCGTGAGTATCTGGAACATCCCGTGTTGGCGAACGGGTTTGCTGCATTGAACACAGCCTTGTTTCGGAGCGGACTATTATTGAAGATTCCGAGTGGAGTCAGCGTCGAGGCGCCAATCCACTTGTTATTTATTGGTGAAGGCGTCGCTGAAAATCCGCCACCGGCTGCCTTTCCTCGTGTCCTGGTGCTGGCGGAAGAGAACAGTTCGGTTACGATCGTTGAGAGTTACGCGAGTCCGAACGATGATGGCGTGTACCTGACTAATGCAATCGTCGACTTGAGTCTCGGTGATGGCGCGCGCGTGCAGCACTACAAGATTCAGCGCGAAAGCATGGGCGCATTTCATATCGCTACTACCAGGGCCGAGTTGGGTCGGAACGCGGTCTACAACACCACCGCGATCAACTTTGGCGCGGCCCTTTCGCGCCACGACATTCACGTGCAGATGGATCACGAGGGCGCTGAATGCTCGGTTGACGGGCTTTATATGGTCGACGGCCGGCAGCATACCGACACGCATTCAGTAATCGATCATAAGCAGCCGCATTGCAGCAGTCATCAGCTTTACAAGGGCATTCTGGACGGCAAGTCGCGCGCAGTCTTTAACGGCAAAGTTTTTGTGCGGCACGGCGCGCAACAGACCGACGCCCGGCAGACGAACAAGAATTTACTGCTGTCGACCGACGCGCGCGTTGACACGAAACCGCAGCTCGAGATTTTTGCCGACGACGTGAAGTGCACACACGGGGCAGCCGTGGGACAGATCGATGAAGAAGAGATGTTCTATCTGGAGAGCCGCGGCATCAATCCAGCCCTCGCGCGGAACATGCTGACCTATGGTTTCGCCGAGGAAGTGATCGAGAGGATCGGGATCGAATCAATCAGACGGGAACTGGATGCAGCGGTGCTCAATCGGTTGCAGATTCAATTGCAGGCCTAGTAGCTATGCGCCTGGAGGTTGCTATGAAGAGAGCACGTTTGGTTTTCATGTGCGCGTCGATAGCGATTTCATGCCTCTATCTCTCATCGCGGGTCCTGGCCCAACAGCCTAAGAGTCAGGACTCAGGCGTCACTTTGTACTCGACACTTAAGCACGCAGGTGAGCAACGCAAATTCTGCTTCAATTTCAAAATCGCCCCGAAGGCGCAGGTGCGAAGAGACTGCGACGTGAGCTATGGAATGATGTACCTCGGCGACGATCTCGATTGGTTCCAGAGTGCGACGGCCCAGGACAGTCGCAGTGTGATTAAGGATCTCGGCGAACACGATTGGTCGACATGGTTTGAGGTTCCGGTCGTCGATCCGTTTCCGAAACTAAAATCCGGCGAACAGAGGCAAATCACGGTCGACACGTCTGGCGCTGATGGGGCCGGCGGCGGACCGGGTACCAAGCCTTTGCCGCCGAGAAAAGACCGCAAGCCAAGAATTGATCCTATATTCGCGAAAGCCTTGCTCGGGCACGTGTATGTCATTCACGTGGTGGATGAGACGCGCGACTTCTACGCTTTGTTCCGTGTAGAGGCACTCGAGAAAGGTGACTCTTGTACTTTCTCCTGGAAGCTAATCCCAGAGCCCGTAAATCAAACCAGTAACAACACGTCGAGATAAGAGATGGCCACGTTAGAGCAACTAATTCCGATTAAGCCCAAGCCGCGCGAAGGCTGGGACGTTGAGCGTATTCGCAAGGACTTTCCCGTGCTACGCCAGACGGTGAATGGCAAGCCGCTGGTCTATCTCGACAACGCTGCTTCTTCGCAGGTGCCCGTGATGGTGATCGAACGCGGCGCTCAATACATCGAGCAGGAACACTCCAACATTCATCGCGGTGTCCACTATCTCAGCATGAAGGCGACGACGGCCTATGAAGGCGCGCGCGAAAAGGTGAAGCGGTTCATTAATGCGCGCGAGTCGAAAGAGTGCATCTTTGTGCGCGGCGCCACCGAAGGCATCAACCTCGTGATGTACGGCTATGGCCGAAAATTCGTCGGCGCGGGGGATGAGATCATTATCTCGGCGATGGAGCACCACTCGAACATTGTGCCGTGGCAGATGCTCTGCGAAGAGAAGAACGCAAAGCTGCGCGTGATTCCAATGAACGACGCCGGCGAATTGCTGATGGACGAGTACGACGCTTTGTTGAATGAACGAACGAAGCTGGTCGCCGTCGGCCACGTTTCAAACGCGCTGGGCACCATCAATCCGGTAAAGGAAATCGTTGAGCGCGCGCACAAGTACGGTGTGCCGGTTTTGGTCGATGGCGCGCAGGCTGCGCCGCACATGCCGATTGATGTTCAGGATCTTGATTGCGATTTTTACGCGCTGTCCGGTCACAAGATGTTCGCGCCTACCGGCAGCGGCGTCGTCTATGGCAAGGCCGCTTTGCTGGAGGAGATGATTCCGTTTCAGGGCGGTGGCGACATGATCAAGAGCGTCACGTTTGAAAAGACCATCTATGCCGACTTGCCGAACAAGTTTGAAGCGGGCACACCCGCGATTGCATCACAGATAGGTCTGGGCGCCGCCGTCGACTACCTGAGTATTATCGGCCGCGAAAAAGCCGCAGCCTACGAACATGAGCTGCTGGTTTATGCCACGGAGAAGATTTCCGCGATCGAAGGAGTGCGGATCATCGGCACTGCGCGCGAGAAACTCGGCGTGTTATCTTTCGTGATTGACGACATCCACCCGCACGACATCGGCACCATTCTGGATCAGGCGGGCATCGCGATCCGCGCCGGCCATCATTGTGCCCAGCCTGTGATGAAACGATTCAATGTGCCAGCCACCGCGCGCGCATCGTTTGCTTTCTACAACACCAAAGCAGAGATCGATACGCTGGCGCAGTCGATTGAGCAGGTCATTGAGGTGTTTGGCTGATGTCAGAACTAAGCGAGCTCTATCAGGCAGTCATCCTCGATCACAACAAGAAGCCTCGTAATTTCCGTAAGCTCGAAACTGCGAATCACACTGCCGAAGGTTTCAATCCGCTGTGTGGCGATCAGCTCACACTCTACCTGCAACTTGAAGACGACACGGTCACAGACATCAGCTTTGAAGGTACCGGGTGCGCGATTTGGAAAGCTTCGGCCAGCATGATGACCCAGGCGCTAAAGGGTAGAAGCAAGCAGGAAGCCGAATCGCTCTTCAACGAATTTCATCGCATGGTTACAGGTCAGCTCGATGAGGAGAGCGAGCCCAACAGTCTCGGCCGCTTGAAAATCTTTTCCGGCGTGCGAGAGTTTCCGGTGCGCGTAAAGTGCGCGACACTCTCATGGCATACGATGCACGCGGCGCTGAACGAGCAGGAAAAAGTCTCTACTGAATGAGTCGCAGCTAAGATCGAGACAGTTGAAATGCAGTATTTTTTGAGAGGGATTCATTCGCGAAGTAAATTAATAAGGCCCGCTCATGATCGCTCATGGGCGGGCCTTTTCTGATCTGACCGCTGAACGGTCGTGCTAGAGCTAACGACCGTAGCCGTACAGTAAAACTGACGTCTCGGTTCCTCCCGCCCTCTCACCAAGCCGTTCGAATCCCTCTAGGGACCTCAAAGACTCCGCTGGATTCCGAAGCAGATCCAGGAGACTCGCTGACTGAGTCGGAGCGCAGAGAATTGCGACTATCTGACCTGTGCCCGCGTGTCCGGGTGCCGGGCCGTAGCCGGAATTGGTCCGCACAATCACGATCTTCTTGATGTCGCCCGTGACTATTGAACCGTTTTTCTGGATCGAACTCGACACGATCACCGCCATGTACTCCGGTACCGTTGACGGTGGGTTCGAGCTATTGCCCGGGCTGCTCGACCAGGTGCCGCCACAGGTCGACTGCGATGTGCCGTCTTCAAATCCCTTGAACGAGTTCGGTGCTGATCCGCCAGTCATCGGGTTGTTTTGCGACCACTGCGAACCCCAGAAGTACACTGTGGCGCCGTTAGTCAGACTCACGTTGTTGCCGATTACCAACATCCCGCCAGCCGGGAATTGGAACGACGTGCAGGCGTCTCCCACGCCGTCGCCATCGGTGTCGCGCTGATCCGGATTGAATGTGGTCGGACAATTGTCCGTGTGGTTGGCGACGCCGCAAGCTACTGGCGCACCAGCTCCATAACCATCGTGATCCGCGTCCGCATACAACAGCCTGGTGTCATCGCAGTCCGAGTTGTTGGTGACGTAGCCACTCGGCGGAGTGGAAGAACAGGCCGAGGTGCTATTGTTTGGATTACCGAAGCCGTCTCCATCCGCGTCTCGGTAGTAGGTCTGCGGCGCATGAACACTGGCGTCGGCGTCGTTGCAGTCCGTGTTGTTGGCGACCCCGCAAGCTACCGGCGCACCAGCTCCATAACCATCGTGATCCGCGTCGGCATAGAGCAGCTTAGTGTCATCGCAGTCCGAGTTGTTGGTGACGTAGCCACTCGGCGGTGTAGAAGAACAGGCCGAGGTGCTGTTGTTTGGATTACCGAAGCCGTCTCCATCCGCATCTCGGTAGTAGGTCTGGGGCGCATGAACACTGGCGTCGGCATCGTTGCAGTCCGTGTTGTTCGCTACACCGCAAGCTGTCGGTGCGCCCGCTCCATAGCCGTCATTATCTCCATCCGCGTACAGCAACTTGGTGTCATCGCAATCCGTGTTGTTGGCGACGTAACCAGCCGGCGGTGTTGAAGAACAAACTGTCGTGCTGTTACCTGGGTTACCGAAGCCGTCTCCGTCCGCGTCTCTGTAATAGGTCTGGGGCGAATGAACACTGGCGTCGGCGTCGTTGCAGTCCGTATTGTTAGCTACACCGCAAGCTACCGGCGAACCGGATCCAAAACCATCGCCATCCGCGTCCGTGTAAAGCAACTTGGTGTCGTCACAGTCGCTGCTGTTGGTGACGTAACCAGCCGGCGGAGTCGAAGCGCATACCGATGTCGGGCTGTTCGCGTCACCGAAGCCGTCTCCGTCTGCGTCTCGGTAATAGGTTTGCGGCGAATGAACACTGGCGTCGGCATCATTACAGTCGGTGTTATTGGTTACGTAACCAGCCGGCGGAGTTGAAGAACAGACCGAGGTAGTATTGGTTGAATCACCGAAACCATCTCCGTCCGCGTCTCTGTAGTAGGTCTGAGGAGAATGAACACTGGCATCCCCATCGTTGCAATCCGTGTTGTTGGCTACACCGCAAGCTACCGGCGAACCGGATCCAAAACCATCGCCGTCCGCATCCGTGTAAAGCAACCTGGTGTCGTCACAGTCGCTGCTGTTGGTGACGTAACCGGCCGGCGGAGTCGAAGAGCACACCGTAGTCGAGTTGTTTGCATCACCGAAGCCGTCTCCGTCCGCGTCTCGGTAATAGGTCTGAGGCGCGTGCACGGTGGCGTCGGCATCATTGCAGTCAGAGTTATTGGCTACACCACAAGCTACCGGCGAGCCGGCTCCAAAGCCATCGCCATCCGCGTCCGTATATAACAATTTAGTGTCATCACAGTCGGTGCTGTTCGCCACGTAGCCGGTGGGCGCAGCGCAGGCCTGGACCGAAACGGATAGGTTGCCGAAGCCATCACCGTCCGCGTCCTGATAAAACGTGGTCGTGACGCCTTCGTCGATATTTCCGTCACAATTGTCATCAATACCGTTGCAGATTTCGGGCGCACCGTGATGCACCGCCGGATTCATGGGCGCACAGTCGGTTGCATCGGGATCACCATCACCGTCCTGGTCCGCCATAACCGTTATGCTCACGGTCGATGTGTTCGAGTTTATGCTTCCGTCACTGGCCCTGAAGTTGAAGCTGTCCGACCCGCTGTAGTCCAAGCCGGGCGTGTAGGTAACAGTTGCCGAGCAATCGCCACCCGAGCACGAGGCCGCGCTGATGCTGCCCAGTGAGCCATGCGACGGACCGGGACCGACGATGCTAAACGTGAGCGTATTGTTGTTCGATCTCACGGCTTGCAAAGTGATCGTTACCGGTGTGTCTTCCAGGGTCAACGCGGACTGATTCGCCGTGCCCGGGGCGTTGGTACCGTCGAAGCCTGCTTCCACGCAGTTCTCAACCGCGTCCGGCAAGTTTGAGAAGAAGTCGTAGCCGGTTAGCTGTTCAACTGCGTCGATCGTTGTCCGGTAATTCTGCCACGCGTCGCTTCTGATTCCCTGAGTGTTGGGCATCAGAATGGCAATCGTCCGCGATGAACAAGTGGCGCGCGAGATGTCGTTCTCGCCCTGCGGTAAGACAAGAACAACCTTCCAGGTCTGAGCCGGAACCGTAACGTGGCCATTGGCGACACTCGTCATGAATCCATTGCTGCCGGTGCCGCCGACGCCCGCCGGGCCGGAAATTATGTAGATCTCGTTCCCGGCGTCCGTCAGTGTGCGGAGGTAGCTTTCAAAACTGGCCCATGGACCCTGATTGTTGTCGGGTGCCTGGGGCACCATGTTCGACATCAGGAAGGTCTCTTGATTGATTGGCCTGCGATCCTGATGGTCGCGGTCAGCGTTCGGCGTCATGTGCCCTCGGTCGAAGCCCGTGGCAAAGAAATCAAACGCCTGTACGCGATACCAGGACGGGTCAACTGCTGGGTCAGGCCGGAATGTGTCGACGCGCGCCAGCGAGCCGTACCACGAGCTATCCAAATGCCAGCTAACCCAGTTCGGCGTGCCTTTGTCCCTGTTGTAAGACAGCGTGTAAGTCGGCTTCTCCATTAAGTAGTTATTAGGGTTTGTCACAAACGGAGTCGCATTCGACGGGTTACCCATCGTCAGGTGGACGCTCGGCGGATATGGAGCCGGAGAGCCGGGAGCGACAACGGTAAATGACCAGGTGTAATCAGCAGACAAGGTGTCAGTATTAGGCGCGCTGTCATTCGTGTCCTGATCGTGTACCTGGTCCTTGTTGATGGTGACGGTGCATTGCTCACTGAACTGGAAGTTGAAGTTCGGAGTGATTGCGTAGCTTTTGAAATCAGTTGTATGCGCGAAGGTCGCGTCATTGTGTGAACCGGTATTGACGCAACTAATGTCATACCAGGCGCCTACGACGTCGACGGGCTCGCTGAAGTTGACCGTAATGCTGGCGTCATGTGGTGCATTCGTTCCGTTGGTTGTTGGATCTGTGTTTGTGACCGAAGGTCCAAACTCAACGACAGGCGAGGTGCTACGTGGGTTTGGAGCAGCCACCAAGAAGTCGGAGCCGTTCTGGTCAGTGTCCGTGCTGCCGTTTGTCTTTCTGAAGAGCGCGGTGCTACTGCTCGGTGCGGGGGCGTTGGCGCTGCCCTCATGACAGGTCGCAGTCCCGTAGCCGACAAAATCAACGATATCGGCGTCAACTCCCACGGGGCAGCCGCCGGTGAGCGGGTCCGAGTTGTTCACGAGCGCAACCTTACCGGTCGTCGCGCTCATGTTGATGCTGCCGGTGATGCTCGCGGGCGGAAGCGGCTGACCGATCGCACCCCCCGACCCTAGACTTATGAGGTAATACTGACCAGGACCGATCGAGCCTCCGAGCGTTTGGTTGTTCGTCCAACTGGTGCCGGCGGCTGACGCATATTGCACCGACCAACCGGTAAGCGAAACTGAACTAGCGGTGGGGTTGTAAAGCTCGATGTAATCGTTTGTGTACTGAGCCCCGGCGTTACCTCCGCCACCATAGAGTTGACTGATAACCACATGGTTAGCCGGGGGTGGGGGGGTCTGGACAGTGAGACTAATCGAACCTCCGCCCGAACGCGACTGGGCATCGCCAATCATGAAGGGAAGAGTCTTAGGGCCCGGCGTTGTGCTATTCGTAACAGTAGCGTTGAAGGTGAAAGTATTCCCGCTGGGGGAAAACGCCTGGTTCGCTAAACCGCCGATGGTTGAAAGATCAGCAACCACGCTGAGGCCCGTACTCGGCGGATTTGTCCCAGGAGTAACGTTCACGGTCAGAAGCGTAGAATCGCCTGGCAGTACTGCGTTCGGATTCGCAGTTCCGGTACCCGTTGGAGCAGTCGAAGCGAGAACGCTCAGAGAAATCGAGCCGGTACCAGTGCGGGATCCCGGACTTGTTTCCGTGACGGTGAAAGGCAGATTCTTATTGCCACCGCTCGTCCCGTTTGCAACCGTGGCTGTGAACGAGAAGACGTTATCATTCGGCGTCACATCACCGTTCGAGCCGTTGTCGAAGAAAGACTGAGTGGGCGAGCCGCCAATAGCCGAAAGATCGGCCACGACAGTGTGCGTCACACTGGGCGGGTTAGTGCCGGGCGTCACCGTAACGGTCAGGAGCGTTGTTTGGGTGGGCGCGACGGAAGTCGGATTCGCAGCGCCAACACCACTAGGATTCGTTGTGGCTGAGACGTTCGTATTGCCGTTCGGAGTTTCGGCAGCGCGTGTCCAGTCAGTGGCCGTATCGGTATCCGCTCCGGCCGCGTTGCGTTGGTTTGTATTAGTCGGACTATCAACGCCCGCTGACGGGTTCAGGGCACTCGTATTGGAGCCCCAACTAATACTGTCAATCACCACCGCACTTGAGTTTTTCAAAAGAAGAACATCGCCGCCATTCGCAAGTCCGTTGCCGATGGCGCCGTCGGCGATGGTCAGGACAGTTCCGGTGAAACCAGGATGCTCTGACGCAAAGCCGGCTGCCGTTGCCGCAACGATTACGTGACCTCCTGGCCCAATGGTGACAGTTGGAATGGTGTCGGTCGCTGTATTGTCCGTGATCGTCCAATTGGTCAGCGTGATGTTTGACGCACTGACATTTTGTAACTCGAACCACTCGTTGGCCGTGTCAGTTCCGGCTAGCGGAGTGTCCGCATCAACCTCACTGATGACGATTGTGGACGAGGCTGCCTTTACCCGCGAAGCGAAGTAAATCTGCTGCAACAATATGGCAACGCCGAACAAAGCGATTACCATTAGAAGAACGAAGCGTGACCGTAGTACAGACTGGCGGACAATCCTAGACATAGACTTTCCTCTCGTGGTGGTGGTTTACGACTTCAGTTTTGGCTGAACAATTCGGCCGGAAACGGTAACCGCCTGAATTGACTCAGAAGCAAGATTCTTGCACTTGCCAAAAGACTCTCCCAAGGGAAGATGGCGAGTCTAGTGAAAAACTAGGCGCACGTCAAACCAAGAACTCCATCAAGCAAGCTTTTTTAATGCGGCCTTTGCGTGACCTCGCAGTGTGGATCTAAATGGGGAGGCTCTGAGGACTCGTGATCAGGAACGTATTCGACTTGAGCCTCAGTCCTGTCCGGCTGACAAACCTTCATACCAAAGGCATAATGAGTTTCAAACATTGCGGGAGCGACTAAATTAGTGATCATATCTTCGATTGAGCTGCGAGAGATTCGCCTGCCACTCATTCATTTCTTCGAAACAAGTTTTGGCCGCACGACTGAGCGCCGGATCATTCTCGTTCGAGTCACCGACGCAGATGGCGCCGAAGGCTGGGGTGAGTGCACCGCTGGCGAAGGGCCCTTCTATTCTGACGAGTGGACCGAGACAGCCTGGCCGACGATCAAAGACTTTCTTGCGCCGATGGTTGTCGGTCAGAAGGTTGAAGCCGCAGCCGACATCAACGCGTTAATGAAAAAGGTGCGCGGCCATCGCATGGCGAAGGCGGCAATTGAAACTGCGTGCTGGGACCTGGAAAGCAAACGTGCGGGCGTGCCTCTATGGCAGCATCTGGGCGGCGTGCATCGGGAAATTGCCTGCGGTGTTTCGATCGGAATTCAGGATTCGCCCGATGAACTGCTGGAGAAGATCGCAAAAGAACTGGCCGCCGGTTACCAGCGGATCAAGATTAAGATCAAGCCTGGATGGGACCTCGATGTGGTGCGCAGAGTGCGCGAACGTTACCCTGAAATTCTCTTGATGGCTGATGCTAATTCGGCATACACGTTGAATGACGTTGAGCTATTTCGAGCCCTCGACGAATTCAAGCTGATGATGATCGAGCAGCCTCTGGCCCACGATGATATGTTTGATCATGCTGAACTGCAGAAACAGATTAAGACCCCGATATGCCTCGATGAGTCAGTCCATTCCGCCGAGGATGCCCTGCACGCAATTGAAATGAGCGCCTGTGGCATCATCAACGTAAAGCTCGGCCGCGTTGGTGGCCATGCTGAAGCCAAACGAGTTGAGTCTATGTGTCGCGATCGCAATGTCGCCGTCTGGTGCGGTGGGATGTTGGAATCAGGAGTTGGTCGCGCGCACAATATTGCGATGGCTACGTTGGCGGGGTTTACTCTGCCTGGCGATGTGTCGGCCAGTTCGCGTTATTGGGAAGAGGACATCATCGAACCTCCCGTAACTGTCAGCGAGCGGGGAACGATTACCGCGCCCAGCCAACCAGGAATAGGGTTTGACATAAATCGATCACGCATCGACAGCCTGACGATGAGATGTGATCGAATCACCAGTGGATAACAAATGCCGAATGAACTGTCAGCCGCTCAAGTAATAACCCTCCGAGATCATTTCTTAGCTCGCCAGCACGAACTGCTGGCGTTGACCTGTGCTCTGGTTGAAACCGAATCGCCTTCGGGTGACAAAGACGGCAGCAGTGAAGTCGTGTCTTTGATCGGTAGTGCCGCCGGCAGTATCAGCTCGGTCAGCTCAGTCGAGCGAATAACCAGCGAAGACTTTGGTGAGCACGTGCGGATCCGCGCATTTGCCGGCGAGAACAACGCGCCGCCGATCGTGATACTTGGGCACACCGATACGGTCCACCCGCGCGGCGCGATTAAGGAACGGCCCTGGCGCGCGGACGGCAATCGCATTTATGGTCCGGGAATCTTTGACATGAAAGCCAACTGCGCCCTCGCGCTCGAGGTTCTGCGCGCGTGTGAAGCGACCAACACGCTGCCGAAATCACCCATCACTATTCTGCTCACGTGCGATGAAGAGAGCGGCAGCCCGAGTGGCCGCAGTCTGGTGGAAGAGGAAGCAAAGAACGCGCGTGCCGTCTTGGTGCTGGAACCTCCGGCAAGCGGTGGCCGCGTTAAGACGGGGCGAAAGGGAACTGGAATCTTCGCGATTGAAGTCCACGGGCGGGCGGCTCATGCTGGTCTGGAGCCCGAAAAGGGAGTTAGCGCGGTGCTCGAACTTGCACGCCAGACCATCCGGCTGACTAATCTGAATGCGCCGGACGCAGGAACCACGGTTACAGTCACCGTCGTGCAAGGGGGCACGCATTCGAATGTCGTGCCGGCGGAAGCTCGCGCTGAAATTGATATGCGCTTTAGTTCAGCTGCGGAAGGCCGCCGGATTGAAAGCGCGATATTAAATCTCAAGCCATTCGACGAGCGTGCACAGGTGGTCATGTCCGGCAGTATCAATCGTCCGCCAATGGAACGTACCGAGAAAGTCCTGGAGCTATACGCCCGGGCGCGACAGATTGCCGGCATCCTCGACTTTGACTTAGGCGAAGCCAGCGTCGGTGGCGCTTCAGATGGAAACTTTGTGGGCGCACTCGGAGTGGCCGTGCTGGATGGCTTGGGTATCGAAGGCGACGGCGCGCACGCTGATCACGAACACATCATCGTCGACAACATTGCGTTGCGCGGCGCGCTGCTGGCGGGATTGATCGCTTCGCTTTGAACACTGGCCCTGTTAGACGCCGGACTTGTCCGGCGTGGGCGGGACGAGTCCCGCCTCTAAACCAATCGCAAGTTAACAACTTGCGCTACAAAAATGAAAATCGCTACCTGGAACGTCAACTCAATTCTTGCCCGGTTGCCTCACGTCACACGTTGGCTTGAAGCTGAGCAGCCCGACGTTCTGTGCGTCCAGGAAACCAAATGCACCGATGACAAGTTTCCCTCGCTCGAACTAAAGGCGCTGGGTTACGACTGCGTCATGCTGGGCCAGCAGAGTTACAACGGCGTAGCAATCATTTCTAAGGCCGGGTGCGCCAATGTTCAGCGGGGATATCTGAATGATGAGCCGTCCAGCCAGGCGCGCTTGCTCTCAGCAGACATCGCCGGCATTCGGATCGTCAATGTGTATATTCCAAACGGCCAGATGGTGGGTTCGGAAAAATATCAGTTCAAGCTCGGGTGGATGAAGCGGCTGCGCGAGTTTCTCGATCAGAGCTATGACCCGTCAGCTTCAGTTCTGCTTTGCGGTGATTTCAACGTCGCGCCCGAAGAGCGCGATGTGCATGACCCGCGCCTTTGGCAGAACCGTATCCTCTTTAGTGAGCCCGAAAAAGCGGCGCTACAACACATCAAGGACTGGGGCTTCACTGACTCGTTTCGCCAACACACGGAAGAGGGTGGTCATTACTCGTGGTGGGATTATCGGGCCGGCGGATTTCGTCGCAACCTCGGCTTGCGGATCGATCACATATGGGTATCCGCGCCGTTGGCTGCGCGCAGCAGGACAACTGTAATCGACAAAGAACCACGCAAGTGGGAGCGACCGTCGGATCACGCGCCGGTCGTTGCGGAGTTTGCGTTGAAAAAGTAATAGACGACTTGGCTCGGATTGAGCCAAGTCGCCATGCCATTAGCTGCCCAAGAATAGAACTATGGAGTGGGTAATGGCGTCCCCGCACTGTAGCTGAAGTTGAAACCACCCAGCGCACCGAGGATAATGTAGATGATGAGCAGCACGGTCCAGATCATCATGATGTTCTTAACGCCCAATCTGCCTGAGTGCATCCAGCCCCAGATGAAAGCAAACAGACTGCAGATCAGTCCAAGGATTCCTTTTAGCGCACCATCGTTCTGGAAAATCTTAATCAATACGATGATCCAGCAGATAACACAGCCAATCAACGCCACCAACGCAAGTATTCCCAACATTCGGTTTCTCCTCTACACGAGCAGTTAGTTAGAAAACTGATGCCTCAACCTCTAATGAGCAGCGCAAACATGGTTGGAAAAAATAGTACTCGCGCCAGCCAATAGAGAATCAGACCGCCTAGAATTATTACTGTTAGTCCGGTTTGCCTTTCCAGTATCTCTGCTTTGTAGATCAGGGGCTCGGCCACTGATCTCGGCAGCAGCGTGCCGACGATCAAAATCGAAATAAGAATGAGAAAGATTGGCGCAAACGCGTGAAATCTAAGTGACGCTTGTACGTCACCGCGCAAGAACAACATACACGCCCTGGTTAACCCGCAGCCCGGACATGGTACGCCCATCAATCTAAAAAAAGGACATTCCCAGGATGGCAGATGCAGCGCCACCAGGCCGATGTGGAAACTCAGGGCTCCAATTAGGACGAACCCAAATCTGCGATCACGCAATATCGTGGATATCGGAGAAAAGACAGTCACAGATGACATCGGGCGCGCATTCTATAGCAGGTTGCTCGGAATCACTAACAATTCTTTTCACCGAAGTCACTATCGAAGTAATTGAAGACAATTAATTCGAAGTGAGTTCCGCGGTCTTCTCAGTGATGTCTTTCTGCGCCCACTCGTTATCGCGGGAAGCTTCGCCCGCTTTGTGCCGTTTGGCGTCTTTCATGCGACTGACGAGATCCATGTGGGTCGAGAAGTACGGCAAGCTCTTTCCCACGATCTCCTGCACTGAGTTGAAGCCTTTGTCGGTCATGAACTTTGCCAGGCCATCCTGAAGTTCGTCGACCATCTTGACGCCTTTAAGCATGACGCCGGTGCAGATTTGCACCGTCGAAGCGCCCAGCAACATAAACTCGATCACATCATGAGCGGTTTCAATTCCGCCGATACCGCTGATCGAAACTTCTTTGGGAAGCGACAAAGCTAATTGGCTGACCATTCGCAGAGCAATCGGTTTTACGGCCTGCGAAGAATAACCGCCGGGAACGGTGTAGCCTTCAACCGTTGGCATCGGACGCAAGGTGTCGAGGTTGACGCCGATGACCGAAAGGATCGTGTTGATGGCCGAGATGCCGTTAGCGCCGCCGCGCACTGAGGCCAGCGCCGGTTCTTTGATGTTGGTAATGTTCGGGGTCATCTTGGCCCAGACGGGAATTTTGGCGACCTCGGTCACCCATCCAGTCACTTCTTCGGCCAGGTCGGGATGCTCGCCCATCTCTGAACCCATCTTGCGTTCCGTCATTCCGTGCGGACACGAAAAGTTCAGTTCGAAAGCATCCACGCCCGTTTCCTGAACGACGCGAGTCAATTCCTGCCAGCGGCTCTTGTCATACTCTTCCATGATCGAAGCGATCAGAACATGGTCCGGATAATCTTTCTTGATCTGGCGAAATTCTTCGAGCCACACTTCGATGGGACGGTCGGAGATCAATTCGATATTTTCAAAGCCGATGACTTCGCCGTTGTTGCGCGAGCGCAGTTTGCCGTAACGCGGCACGACGTTGACGACCTTGCTCGACTCAAGACTGACAGTCTTGGCCACCGCGCCACCCCAGCCGGCGTCGTATGACTTGGCGATTACCCGCGCGTTGGTTCCCGGCGGGCCAGAACCGAGCAGGAATGGGTTGGGGAACTTGATGCCGTTAACTGTGATTGATAGATCCATGATTTGCTCCTGATAACTTACCAGACCTTGCTAACTTGCGCCCGCACGCTAGGGCTTATTGAAGCGAGCTGTCGGACTATTCGGTTTGAAATACTCATTGAGGACACTGTAAGGGATAAAGGTGCGGTCAAACACGGCAATCGCATGTGCAAAATCGAAATAGACCACCAGCCCTTTCGAGGTCATCGCCCAATCAGATACTTCGGACAACTGGTCAATCGTTACTACGGGTTCGTCTCGAGGGTTGGGCTTGCGTCCCTCACTCTTCGCGTCTTCCAGTTCAATCGCGACCGCGCGCTTGTCAATATCGGCAACCACGTACTTGGCGATCGCGGTTTTATAGTCACTGGTTGATTTGAAAAGATCATCCAGGTTTTTCAGCTCCTTGTTCCCCGATAGATCGTAGTTTAGCGTCCAGAACTCGGAGTTGGGGTGGGCGCCGCCTGAATCTTCGTATACCGTCATCTCGATGCTGATCAGATCATCGATACCCAGCAGAACGTTGTAGTTTGTCTCGAAGCTATTGCGACCGGGTTGCGGCCCGGGCTCAAATTCTTTGATGGCCTTTTGCACCCGGGCGAGAATCAGCCGATTGAAACTCTCCGCGCCGGGACTTAACGGCTTACCGGTGCTGGTAAGCTGTGGATAGGAAACTTTAACGCCGGATCTTCGATTGGCAATTGTCTTGGGCACGATCTGCAGCCCACTGGCAAACGCAAAGTACTGCTCATTGATCGTGGCGTAAGCCTCGCGAGTTCCATCGGGCCTGGCCCAGGTGCATTCGGACTCTATGCCGTCAACGATTTGGCGTTTACAGACGAACTTGCCGGTCTGTTTACCTTTCGGATCGAATTCAGCCAACTCAAGTTGGCCCTCGCTGCCCACATGGCCAGTGAGCTTGATGTCTTCTCCGATCAAATCGTATGAATACGTGCCTGAGACATTGTTGCCCTGGATATTCAAACGCATCTGAAAGTGACTTCCACCAACCGAGCCGCGATAAACCTTCGCCTGTTGGCCAGCTGCCGTCCCCGTCAAATAAAGAAAACCGCACCCCAGCAGCGTAGTCAAAAACACTCTTGCGTAATTCGCTCTCACGGTCTCTCCCTCTTCCTTGTGTCAAAAACTCTAATTTTTCTACACCGGACTACTGCGGTTCTACAGTTCCGCGTCTGCTTCGATCTCGATGAGCATTCGTTTGTCGATCAGCGAGCTCACCTCAATCATTGAAGTTGCCGGCATGACGTCGCGAAGAAACTCACCATGGGCTCGTCCGTATTCTTCCCAGCGCGAGATGTCGGTAACGAACATTCGCGTGCGCACGATGTGCTCCATTTCAGCTCCGAGGCGGTTGAGCGCGCTCTGGATGTTCTTCAAACATTGAACGCTTTGCGCGTAGGCGTCGCCGATGCCAACAATCTCACCGTCATTTCCAAGCGCAGTGGTGCCCGTGACGTAGATGCGATTGCCGACGCGGACTGCGCGTGAGTAACCGACGATTGATTCCCACTTTGCGCCTGAAGAGATTCTTTCGCGTTCTTGCATTACTAACTCAAGCCCTCCCTAACGGTCGGGCTACTGCCCCGTTCCAAGCCGAGAGCCCTCCTCACGATCGGCGAACTGCCCCGTCATTAATCCGCCACGAGTTGTCCGTAGCTATCGGGTCGCCGGTCGCGGAAGAATTGCCAGGTGTTGCGCACTTCGCGAATCAAATCCAGATTCAGATCGGCGACTACGATCGCGTCTTCGTCGCGCGGCGCCTGCGCAATGATCTGGCCGCGCGGATCGCAGAAGTAACTCTGGCCATAGAATTCGCCGATGTCCCATGGCAGTTCGTGCCCGACGCGATTGATCGCGCCGACAAAGTAACCGTTGGCCACGGCATGTGCCGGCTGTTCCAACTTCCAAAGATATTCGGAAAGTCCGGCGACGGTGGCTGATGGATTAAAGACGATCTCAGCGCCGTTCAATCCCAGCGCGCGCGCGCCTTCGGGAAAGTGGCGGTCATAGCAGATGTAAACCCCTATGCGCGCGTAAGCCGTGTCGAATGCGGGATAGCCCAGATTGCCCGGACGAAAATAAAACTTTTCCCAGAAGCCGGGGTTGACGTGCGGGATGTGGTTCTTGCGGTACTTGCCGAGGTACTTGCCGTCGGCGTCGATGACCGCAGCGGTGTTGTAGTAGATGCCGGTGATCTCTTCTTCGTAAATCGGCACGATGATCACCATGCCGTGTTGCTTCGCCAACTCCTGCATCAACTTTGTAGTGGGGCCGTCCGGAATTTTCTCGACCGCGTCGTACCAGCGCACCTGTTGCTCAGCGCAGAAGTACGGGGTGGTGAAAACTTCCTGCATGCAGAGAATCTGGACGCCTTGCTTCGCCGCGTCGGCAATCATCTGGACATGCTTTTCGATGTTGCGTCGCTTGATGTCTTCAATCGGCCCATCGGTGGACCCAGCGTTCTTTGCTTGAATCAATCCGCATTTAACTGTTCGTGGCATATTTGCTCCTGTAAGTCTTCCCGCTGTTGTCGATTCATCTGGATTGAGAGTCTATTTCACGCAAAGGCGCAAAGAAAGCTAAAAGACGCAAAGAGAGGAAAGCATTCTTCGCGCCTTGAGTTCTTTCTTAGCGCCTTTGCGTGAAATCATCGAGCTTCATTATAAGTCTCGACCGACGTTTGCGGTGGCGCCACCATCATCAAGATTAAGTACACCAGCCCAGCGACGCCAAACCCGACGAACCAAGCGTAGCTATAGAGTTTGTCGAAGATCCAAACTGACATCCCGAGCTTGCTCAGTATCGGGCCGCTCCAAGCGAGAGCGCAACCCAACAAGGTGGCAATGACGGCGCGGACGTTCCATCCGCCAAGATAACTGTAGGCTCCGCGCCGGCGATACAGATCGCCCAAAACCAAATCCTTGCGCCGCACCAGCCAGTAGTCAACGATGAGCACCCCGGCAATCGAACCCAACCCGCCGGAATAGCCGACCAGCCACGAGAAAATATAGCCCGAAGGATCCGCGAGCAGGCGCCAGGGCTGCATCAAGATCCCGATAATGCCGGTAATCAAACCACCGGTGCGAAACGAGATTAGTTTGGGCAGGGCGTTAGCGAAATCGTTTGCCGGCGAGACGACGTTCGCCGCGATATTCACGGCGAGAGTCGCGACCACGACCGTGAACATCGAGATCGCAACTACCGCAACCTGGTTGAATTGTCCCACCAGTTTCATCGGGTCCCAGAGTTCGTCGGCTTTCATGTGCGGATAGATAACCACAGCCGCCGAGGTAATCATTACTCCCATAGCCGCGAACACCGTCATCGTTGTCGGCAAGGCCACAATCTGACCGACCGCTTGTTCGCGTTGGCTGTGACCGAACCGCGTGAAGTCCGGCATGTTCAGCGACAGCGTGGCCCAGAACCCAATCATCCCGGTTAAGGACAGAATGAAAACCGGCCAGAATTCACTGAGGCTGTGAAAATTACTCTGCTGCTTCAGCAGATAACCGAGCCCGTGGGCTTTCCAGATCGCCCAGCCTAACAGCAACGCAGTCATCACCAGCACAAACGGCGCCGCCCAGTTCTCGACCTTTCTCAGCAGGTCCATGCCGCGATAGATGATGTAGATGTTCAGGCCCCAGAAGAGCAGGAACGAAAGCCATTCTGTCGGACTGTGTCCGCCGATAGGTCCGCCCAAAAGAGTCGGCCATCCGGGATAGATTGCCTTAAAGAGAGTGTGGAGAGCTTCGCCGCCGATCCATGCTTGAATCCCGAACCAACCACACGCGACGATCGCGCGCATCAGCGCCGGCAAATTCGATCCGTACGTTCCGTAAGCGGCGCGCGCGAAAACCGGGAAGGGAATTCCATACTTAGTGCCGGGATGAGAGTTGAGCAGGATCGGAATCAGAACGATCGTGTTGCCCAGCAGAATTGTAATCAGCGCCTGCCACCAGTTCATGCCCGCGCTGATCAAACCCGAGGAGAGCATGTAAGTCGGAATGCAGTGCGCCATGCTGATCCAAAGCGCGGCATAGTTGTACGTCGTCCAGTTGCGATCGGCGACCTTGACGGGCGCGAGGTCGCGATTGAAGAGCGGGCTCGCACTTATCTCTTCGAACGCCTCGGGCTTAAGCTCGACGCGGCCGTCTGGATACATCACTGTTTCTGAACCGTTACTCACCAATGAGCGGAACTCCAATCTGACGTATCCTATGAGTTTTTCTTTTCGTACATTTCGCGAAACGCCTGAAGTAGGGGTAGATCGACCGCGTCTCTGGGCCGGTTCGCGGCCCTCTTGCTTTCAATAATGTCGCTGATGTTTGCAACCGGAAAACCGCTGGACATATCGATTCGTGCTTTAGCTTCGTCGTAGCTCTCAATCCCATCGGGCGCGAAAACGAGATCAATATCGAATGGGCCATTCTTGATTTGGACAAAGTCCTTGCACCGAATAATTTCAGCCTCCAGGGGGCCATCAACTACAAACCCCAACTCGGTTAAGGCTGAGACGATCCGCCGCCCGTTCTCGTTATCTTTTCGCGGGAAGACATCAACGTCCTGCGTCGTGCCAGGATAGCCGAGCAAAATCGCACCGCTCTTGCCAATGAACATGTAGTCAACTTGATGTTTGGCGAAGGCTGCGGCGACCTGTTGTGCCTGGGCCGGGTTGAACGTCTCACGTTTCATTAAGCACCCGTCGCTGCAAATCGCTTAATTCGCCGTAGCCAAGGTACTCCGGCAAATTATCGCGACACCACTTGCGATATTCCGCGGTTGAGTTGAAGGAACGCCACTCTGCATCGTCGAGAACGGGCTTGTAAACGTAATTGAATCCATAACGCATTCGTTCCTGGACGCTCCGCTTCAGGCTGCGTTCACATTGGTCTTTGAAGTCTGCTAGCGAAGCGCGCTCCATAAAGTAACTACTTCTTCTGTGATTCATCGATAAACTTTCCAACATCCGCGCGCAGCTTACTCAATTGCTTCTCATCGATATACATCATGTGCCCCGCCTCGTAATAACCACTCGAGATGTTCTTCAGCAGCACCGGATCGAGACTGATGTGATGCAGCGTGTACTGCACGGCGAAGTAGGGCGTGGCCATGTCGTAGTATCCCATCGCGACATAAACTTTGAGATAGGGATTCTGTGCGAGCGCGGTGCGCAAGGCGACGCTCGTGTCGACATAGCCGTTGTTGGTATTCCAGTTCCAGGGGCTGGTGATGCCGCCGCCGAGAATGTAGTACTCAACGTCGGTCTTGTAGCCGAGTTCGGAACGAATGTAGTTGTTGAAGGTCGAAGTATAAGGCGGACGAATCGCTGCCTCACTCGCGTCAAAATCCGGGCCGGCCGAGACATAGCTCGAGTCGAAACCTTTGAACCGGGCATCTAGACGTCCAATCGATCGCTTTTCGTCACGCAACAATTCCTTACGAAAGAAGTTCAAAGACACCCGCAGGTTGGCATTGTCGATGAACTGCGCCGAGAGCCCGGTGTAGCGAGCCAGCTTCGCGATCGCGTCCTGACGCTCCGACGATGTTAAGCGGTCGCCTTTTTCCAGCGCCAGAGTGTAGTCATTAGCGGCCCAGTGCTCGGCTTCCGCGACCACTTGCTGCACGGACTTCGACTGCAAATCGCGCGGCAGTTTCTTGTGATACCAGGCGGTGGCCGCATACGACGGCAGGAACATCACGTAAGGCAAATCATTCCCCGACGCGAAGTCCGTCGTCTCGAAATTCATGATCGTCGAGATGAGCACAATGCCGTTGAAAGCAATCCCTTTGCCGATTAGGTATCCGGACAAAGCTGAAGCGCGGGTCGTTCCATAGCTCTCTCCGGCCAGAAACAGCGGCGAGGTCCAGCGCTCATAGCGCGTCAGGTACATCCTGATAAACTCGCCGACTGATTCGATGTCGCCACTCAGACCGAAATATTTGGCCGCGAGATCGGGCCGCGCCGCGCGACTGTAGCCCGTGCCGACGGGATCGATAAAAACCAGATCCGTTTGATCAAGCCAGGTGAATTGATTGTCTTCCAAAGCGTACGGCGGCGGTGGCATCGTGCCGTCGGGATTCATGGGCACGCGTCTGGGCCCAATCGCGCCGAGATGCAGCCACACCGAAGCCGAACCGGGGCCCCCGTTAAATGAAAACGTGAGCGGTCGCTTGCCGCGGGGACCGGCGTCATCCAGCGTATAGGCCATAAAAAAGATGCGCGCTTCAATTTCGCCCTCGCGATTCTTGAGCGGCATCATGCCGACCGTCGCCGTGTAATGCAGCGTCTTGCCGCCGACCGTGATCTCGTGTTTGGTAACGATGGGTATCTCTTCGGCATTCGGGGTGGGCCGTTCCTGCGGTGGGCGCGGTTGTCCTGAGCCGCCAGGCGCCGACGTTGTTTGGGGCGCCGGCGTCGGTTGTTGGGCCGGGGCCGGGCGGCGTCCCTGGGGATCCTGTCCGAAAGACAACAACGCGAAGCAAAGCAGAGTGGCTGCGAGCATATCTGGTTAACCTTTCCGCAAGAATGGTTTTGAAGGTAAAAGCAAGGCGGTCATAGTAAGACAAAGACGAGTGGGGCTACAAGTGTTTTGTAGCGCAAGATGGCAGCTTGCGCACCCGTTGGTGGCGCCCAAATTTACGATGACTGTCATGGAGTCAGTACCGGGAGCGATAGCGACCGGGTTAATGATTCCGTAATCTCGATTCCCCTCTGATTGAGACCCGGTCGCTGTCGCTCCCGGTACTGACCTCCTCGATCAAATTGGGCCACTACCTATCCGTTGGTGTTTATCTGGGTATCGGAATAAATCTCGGTTTGCCTGCCTTAACTCTGCGGTACGTTCCGGTAACCATCACGTTATGACCAAAGCCGCAATCAGCATCAAAACCTTCCTGCGTCACTTTCATTTTGTTTGTCAGGAACGTCATGGTGATTTTGCACTTGGTCGTATCCCCGGGGATGAAGATGGCGACGTTGCCTTCGATGTCGGCTTCGCCGATGGCCTCGCCGATGTTTGGATACCCACCGCGCGTCATCCACTCGCCGTTGAATTGCACTTTCAGTTTGTGATGGCCGAGAGCGAGAACACGAAAATCGTTCCGGTCATAGCGGTAGAGGCCGTTGATCTGAGCGGCAGTGACGACACGCCGAGGCGGCCGCGGTTCTGCCTTGCTTGTGACCACAGGTTTCTGCGCGCTGGTCGATAGACTGAAAGCGACAAGACAGAGGGCAAGTACAACAACTTTCTTCATACGAGTTTCGACCTAAACGGCAAAATTCCTCACTTCCAACAGCGTTAGAGTACCGACTTCAGTCGGGCTTTTGGCTTACAAACGAAAAGCCGAGCTAGAGTTGGTGCTCTGGACACCACTATCCCGGCGATTCGAATTTTGGTTTGCCCCCGCGGATTTTCTTATAGGTCCCGGTTGCGTTTACATTATGACCAAAACCGCATTCGAAATCTGAGCCGGACTGCATCACTTTCAATTTGCCGGGCAGGAAAACCAAAGTGAGCTCGCAGCGTTCGGTGTCCGGCGGCTTAAAGCTCGCGATGTTGCCGTCGATGATTGCTTCACCCATCGCATAGCCCATGTTCGGACTCTTCGCCAAAGTCACATAGATGCCATCGAATTGCACCTTCAACTTGTTGTGACCCAGAGCCAGAATGCGGAACTCGCTCTTGTAATAACGATACACACCGTTCACCTGGGCGGCAGTGACTATTTGTTTCTGCGGTGGCTTAGGACTCTTCGGGCCTTGCGCGGCAATTGCGAAGCCACTCATCAAGACGCACATCATTAGCAGGGCTGTTCTCTTCATTGTTTTCACCTTAGCGAACTTAGTGTCAGAAGCCCGACCGTCAGGGAGGGCTACTCAGCCAACCAGGCCCTCCCTCACGGTCGGGCTTCTGACCCGGGCGCTGCGGCTTCGAAGCCAAAATACAACAGGAGAATGTCGAACGCGAAGCCCCGGCTCTCAGAAACAATCGGACTGGCTATCTGACCCACACTTGAACATGTACGGAAACTGCGCTCGGGTCAATTGCTCAGTCGCGTTCCAAATCCTCGTCTGTTTGTATTTGTCCAGAGTCCACCCTAACTGTCTTTTGTTACGCCAGGCGTAACCGAGCGCCGCTTCCTCGCCACCACCCATCAAGTGATTGGACTCGTGCAGCAGAACCGAAGCGCGTTCTGTATCGTCGACTGGAACAGTAAAAAACTCCGGATACAAGGTGACTATCTCAAAAGGAAAATTGGTAGCGGCGTAAGCATCGCGGTGGCCAATGTAGCGGTTCCACCAACTGTCCGTACCACGAAAGACCGTCAGATGCTTGAGGATGAAAGCTTCACGATTAAAGCCGTGCTGCTCTAAAACGGCAATTGCCTTCTGCACTGATTCGCGTTGGTCGGGTTGCAGTCCATCCGAAGTAATCAGCAGAGACACATAACAGATCAGCAGCGCGATCAGGGTAGCTCCAACTATCCACGTGAGCCGCTTGAGCAGGCTGCGTTTGTTTGGATTCGATCCTTCCGAGGATTCTGTTTGGAGTGCCGGATGCTGTTCGTCCAACGGGCTGCCACAACGGCGGCAAACGACATCGGTACCTGCGTTAACTAACCCGCAGTCTCTACACTTTTGTCGCGTCGAGTTTGGAGTTTGATCAGATTCCGTGGTCACCTGAATGACAATACCAGTCATGAGAGAGGAATGCTTATCATTTCGTGCAGCTACGTGGGACTTAGTGGATCATGTCGTGGCTAATGGAGCGCGGGCATCCATGTCCGCCTGAGCGCGTAGCGCGAACAAGCTCTCCGGAGCGAGAGTTGGGCAAAACACCAGGGCTGAGCGTGCTGCGCGCGCTGGCGGACAGGATGTCCGCGCTCCACCACGGTGGACGGATCTATATCGCTACGCACTCCCCGCGTTTCAGGAACTGGCCGTCGCCGGATTTACCCTTGAACTCGCCGTTGTCGATGACAACCTTGCCGCGAGATAGGACTACGTCGACCGTTCCTTTAATTGTCTTACCTTCGTAAGCGCTGTAGTCGACGTTCATGTGATGCGTCTTGACGCTGATCGTCTGGTCCTTGTTTTCATCGAAGATCACGATGTCCGCGTCTGAACCCACCGCGATCGTGCCTTTCTTTGGAAACAGTCCGAACATCTTCGCGGCCGCGGTCGAAGTCAGCTCAACAAAGCGATTCAGCGAAATATGATTCTCAACTACGCCGTTGTAGATCAGGGACACGCGATGCTCGACGCCGGGCGCGCCGTTGGGAATCTTGGTGAAGTCGTTCTTGCCGAGTTCCTTCTGCTCCTTCATGCAGAAGGGACAGTGGTCGGTGGAGATGACTTGCAGATCGTCCATCTTCAAACCTTTCCAGAGTTCGGCCTGGTTGGCTTTATCACGCAGCGGCGGCGTCATGACGTATTTCGCTCCGTCAAAATCGTCGCCGTAATCGTCGATGGAAAGGAAGAGATACTGCGGACAGGTTTCAGCAAAAGCCGGAATTCCGCGATCACGCGCCTGCCGCACCTGGTTCAGCGCGTCGGCGCAGGAGAGATGAACGATATAGACTGGCGACTCAGCCATCTCAGCAATCGCAATTGCTCGATGGACGCCTTCAGCTTCGGCAATCGTCGGGCGAGTGAGGGCGTGATACTTGGGCGCGGTGTGACCCTTGGCCAGAGCGTGTTTGATGATCTCGTTAATAACGATGCCGTTTTCCGCGTGCATGCAAATCAAACCGCCGCGCTGGCCCGCGGCTAGCATCGCGCGAAAGATGGTCGCGTCGTCAACCAAAAACACACCGGGATAGGCCATGAACATTTTGAAGCTGGTCACGCCTTCGTCCATCACCGTGTACATCTCTTCGATCTGGCGGTCTTCGAGCTCGGTCGTGATCAGGTGAAACCCATAATCGATCGCGCACTTGCCTTCGGCTTTCTTGTGCCAGTTATCGACGCCCTGTAAAAGCGATTCGCCCTTGTATTGCACGGCAAAGTCGATAATCGTAGTCGTGCCGCCATGCGCCGCCGCGATCGTCCCGGTGCGAAAATCATCCGCCGCCGTGGTGCCGCCGAAGGGCAACTCCATGTGCGTGTGCGGATCGATGCCACCGGGAATAACCAATCTCCCTTTCGCGTCGATCGTGACGTCAGCTTCCATTTCAAGCTTTGCGCCGATGACGGAAATGACTTCGTCTTCGATCAGGATGTCGGCGTGGTAGTTATCGGTGGCGGTGACGATGTGGGCGTTTTTGATAAGAGTTTTCATGAGACATGCTCCTTATCGGGCAAATGCTAGCAATTCAACTTGACTCATTTTGTTGGTTTTGCCGTGGCCTTGTCTTCAGCCGAAGAGTCTGTGTTTCGTGCTTTAGTCTCTCAAGTTTGTGAGGGATCTCATAGATATACTCAACCAGTAAATTGAAGAGTTCATCCACGAGGTCAGCGACTCCGGGTTTTACTGTTTCATCTGTACTGTGCGCGCCAACATTTCCCAAATACCTTAATTGGTGAAGAACGTCAGTCAGGTCTGCCGCAAAGACCCGGTTCGCTGAAAGTTCTCTTAGGTTGTCCAAAAGGTCTACCGGCCTTCCGTCCTTATCGTATTCGCTAGCACCTTTGTCGATGCAGATAGCTTGGATGGCCCGACGAACCTGCACGGCGAATGCGTCAGGATTAAGAGCTTTTACTTTAAGAGCTCCCTCGTAGATTTTTCGAATATTCTCCGGAACGCTCGCTGTTAGCTGATGCGGTTCTTTCTTCGTCGGCCACTCCAGAGTCGAGAGCTCCTGGAATTGATTCGGGTCGAGCTCAGCAACTTCGTCGGGACTATGAAAGTCTAGTTGATCTACCGAGACTGGGACGTCAGACCGAGTGGAATACAAAAGATTAGTTCCGCATTTTCCACACTGAAAGAGTGAAAGCGTCTCAACTAGTTCGTAGGCAACTATCTTCCCTTGCTCAGCGATCGCCCCGTAGCTGTCCTCGGTCGCAAACAATAACCTTTGCTCTGCTCCGGGACCGCAATCAGGGCATATGCCGATCTGATAGCGGGGTTCGTCTGATGACATAGACTGATCGATCTCGCGGTTCTACGTTCTCAAGCGCGCTGCTTCGCTCCGTTAGGAGCGAGATGTTTATAGCACCGAGTTCTGTTAAGTCAAACAAGCTCCGTTAGGAGCGCAACGTTGACTCAATACATGTTGCGCTCCTAACGGAGCTCTCGTTCTAATCAGAGCGGCTGCTATAAACATTTCGCCCCTAGCAGGGCGAACACTATGGGTCGCTATCCAATGAACTTGAAAACATACTTGTCTTCGAACGGAATCTCGTACTTCTTCAACCATGCCAGGTACTCATCCTTGAATGATCGGCGTCGGTGATGCTTTTCTTGGTTCTGAATGTAGCGAATGATCGTGTCCAATTGAGAGTGACCATATGAGAATGCGCCGTAACCTTCCTGCCAATTGAATCTTCCGCGGACCCATTTCTTTTTGTTGATGAAGCTGGTTGAGTCAGCCTTGATCTCTCGAACAAGATCAGCGAGGGCCATCGCAGGTCTTAAGCCGATCAGAATGTGCACGTGATCCGACATGCCGTTGATTTGGAGCAATTTCTGGTGATGGTTTTTGACGATTCCGGTCATGTATTTGTAGAGGTCCTCTTTGAACTCCGGTCGAATCAGAGAAAGGCGGCCCTCAACGGCGAAGACAGTTTGAATGTAGATTTGGGAGTAGGTGTTTGCCATCGGTTTCAATTTCCCCTTCTAAACGGGGGGTGAAAAGGCGGCGTGTTATAAACATCTCGCCCCTAAAGGGGCGAGGTATAGTAAGTAGTAGTCGGTTCTATAAACATTTCGTCCCTAGAGGGACGAAACCCGGCGGAGCCTTTCCGCACATCAAACGGCGGAGCCGCACGATCAAGTCATAATACCCCGCCTGTCAATCCCACCATCATTGCAACTCCGAAGTCAGCACCGCTCCACCCAAACTCGGCAGCGTGGCGATGATCTTGACGACTTTGTGCGAGTCCTTCGCGATCCAGATGGTTTGCTTGTCCGCTTCGTCGTTGGTGTCTACTATCTCGACTTTGTAGGCCTCAAAGGTACCGGCCGGAACTGTGATGCTTTCGCTTCCGGTTACTTTCAAATTTTTGATCTGCGTCTTTTGCTTGAGCACGTCAAAGTTGCGGAAGGTCGTGCTGTAGTTTGTCGCCAAAGGCAGTCTTGCCAGCACGTCGTATGCTCCCCCGCCATCAGCAAACACAATCCCGCCGAGATCGACGTCAATTGGTTTTGCGTGGCCACTCGTGGTCATCGTGCCCGTGACCTTGTTGCCTTTGAAATCAAGTTCGACCACCGCTGGATCCTGCGTGATCGAACGATGCTTCAGGATCAGGGTGCCCTTCTCGATGGTTGACACATCGATGATCTTGCCATACGGCGTATCGGCAATGTCGGTGGCCACCCACGAACCGCCGTCTTCCTTGATTTCGGTCGTGGTGGTCAACGGAATAGTCTGTGCGCCGGCGACGATGGTGGCCTTGTAGCTGAATTTCCCGGCGCTGAGATCGGCGACGGGCTTCGGTGATCCGGCCGCCGCTTCTACTTTCTTTGCGACCGTCACAGTCTTTACATCGACGGTGATCTCCTTCTGCCGCGTCGCGACTTCAGGCTTCATATCTTCCTGATAGCGACCGCTGAGATATTTGGCAAAG
>JBBQWP010000032.1:0-57125 GCA_038210455.1 Pyrinomonadales bacterium
CTGCGGCTGTGCCAACCACAGACAGCAGCAGAAGGGAAGCACTGACGATCTGTTTTAGAGTAGACATAGACCTTTTCTCCGCTAGATGAATGTTTGTCACTTCGGTCTTGCTCACTTGCACATCGTGGCGCGCGCGTGTGACGATAAACTACCCTCTTTAACGCGTCAAGCTTCCGCCAGGTTGCGATGGAACAGTATACTTGATCACCCTGAAGAGCATTTCGTCTGTGCGTTATAACATCAGTCCCCAACCCTCAACCTTGTTAGATAACGAGGGTCCCCAAAGGCTACACAAGTAGACTAAAACCGGAGATGTATTAGAGGGTTGGCCATGGCCGCGAATATTGGAACGCTTTAAGACTTGATAGCAAGGACCGTTACTCCGATCAATTTGGTAAGCGTTTCATCTGTTGCCCAAGGCAATGTACGGCACCCGGGAAGTGCATATACGGTTGCAGCAAACTTACCGAAGCCGAGAAGAGAAGCTGCAGAGTTATGGACCGTGATTTCAAACCGCTGAAACGATTACCTCAGCCTCTAACGCGGCGAAGAATCTCGAGGCCATCATTTTCGCTGCTGCCTCGATCATCCGTTGTCCGACTCCGGCAATCGTACCGCCAATTTGCAACTCGCCCGAATACTTGATCAGGGTTGCGCCGTCGTCGTCTTCCAAATCGAAATCCGCTGAGCCCTTCGCGAATCCCACTCCGCCTTTACCTTCAACTGCGATGCGGTAATGCTCGGGTGGTCGCATGTCTTCCAGACGCACTTCGCCTTTGAATTTGCCTTTGATGGCCCCGACGCCGGCCTTCAAGGTCGCCGCATAAATATTCTCGCCGGTCTTTTCAAGTGACTCACAGCCGGGAATGCAGCGTTGGAGGATTTCGAAATCAGTCAAAGCAGAGTAAACCCGCTCGCGCGCGGCGTGTAACTTCTGAGTGCCTTCGATTTTCATCAGTGGTCTATCCGCAGATTACACAGATTGCGCAGAAAGGAGACTTTTGTCGGGATCTGTGAATATCGGCTGCTTATCTGTGTCATCTGCGGAATCTGCGGATAGGATTCTTATCCAGCGCGTTCACTCGCAGCCGCGATTGCTCGCTTTGCATAAACCGCGGCCAGGTGACGGCGATAGTCCGCTGAAGCAAACAGGTCGCCATTGATATCGACGCCGTCAGTAGCATGCGCAGCCGCGTTCGCCGTTGTTTGTTCGTCGACGACGGTGCCATTCAGCGCCGACTCAACCGCACTGGCGCGGTACGCTTTTGAGGACACGCCGGTAATTCCAATGCTCGCCTTCTGACATGCGCCGTTCTGATCAAGCGTGAGATTGGCCGCGACGCCAACGACTGCAAAGCCCGACGCGGGATGATGCATCTTAACGTAAGCCTGGCCCGTGCGGCCGCTGGATCTATTGATGCGCAGCTCGCGCAGAATTTCGCCGGGCTCCAGAGCGGTGGTCATTAGGTCGACAAAAAAATCGTCGGCTTTGATCGAACGTTCCCCGCTCTTGCTGGCCACGACCAATTCGGCGTTGAGGGCAATCACCGCGGCCGGCCAGTCGCCAGCGGGATCAGAGTGGGCCACGCTGCCCCCAATTGTGCCTTTGTTTCTTACCTGCACATCGCCGATATGTCCGGCGCACTCAGGCAACAGCGGGCAGATCTTCTTAAGCAAGTCAGACGACTCGATTTGATAATGAGAAGTCATCGCGCCGATGCGGATCTGGTCAGCCTCTTCGCGAATGTAAGCGAGATCCTGGATGCGGCCGATGTCGATCAGCAATGGCGGCGTTGCGAGGCGCAACTTCATCGCCGGGATCAAGCTGTGCCCGCCGGCGAGAATTTTCGCGTCTTCGTTTTGCGCCAGCAGTGTTAGCGCTTCGTCGAGTGTCTGGGCGCGAACGTAATCGAATTGTGCTGAGATCATTAGTTCTCCTTTTTGGAGTGCGGCGACTAGTCGCCGCTTTCCAAAGCGCTGACAAGTCGGCGCACTCCAAATACTATCCGTTGATCAATTTCCAGACGGCCTCGGGCCGCGCCGGCATGTCCAGATGCTTCACTCCGTACGGCGAAAGGGCATCCACGATCGCGTTGACGACTGCCGGCGTGGCGCCGATCGTGCCGGCTTCGCCCACGCCTTTAACGCCCAGAGGGTTTGACGGCGAAGGTGTTTCGGTTCGATCGAGTTCAAACCAGGGCATTTGCGAAGCCCTGGGAATCGCATAATCCATCAGCTCGCCGGTGACCAGTTGTCCCTGTTCGTCGTAGACGACTTCTTCGTACAGCGCCTGGCCAATCGCCTGCACGATGCCGCCATGCAACTGTCCGTCGACGAGCAGGGGATTGATCACTTTGCCGCAGTCATCCACGGCGACATAGCGCAGGAACTTTGTCTCGCCGGTTTCTTTGTCGATCTCGACGACGCAGATGTGCGTGCCGAAGGGAAAGGTAAAGTTCTTGGGCTCGAAAAAATACGTTGCGGACAAGCCCGGTTCCATATCCGGAGGAAGTTCTTTGGCGATGTGCGCCGCCAAGGCAATCTCCTGAATCGTCAGGCTGGTCTTGCCCTCAGTGTGCGGGTCGGGCAGAGCTCCGGCCGGCGCCTCGCCTACCTCTGGCTCAGAGTCTTCAGTTATGGGCGCAGCCGCCGATGCCGGCAAAGAATATCGCCCGCCTTCGAATGAAAGTTTCGCGGCGTCGCTTTGCAAAATGTGTGCGGCGATTTTGCCCGCCTTCTCCTTCAGTTTTTGCAGGGCGACCAGTACGGCCGTGCCGCCGACTGCCGTCGCCCGGCTGCCAAAAGTGCCTATGCCGTATTGCACGATCGCAGTGTCGCCGTGAATCACGGTCACGTCGTTGAGGTCCACGCCGAGTTCGTCCGCGGCGATTTGCGCGAAGGAGGTTTCCTGTCCTTGTCCGTGCGGCGAGGCGCCGGTCATCACCGTGACCTTGCCGGTGGGTTCGATACGCACCGTGGCGCTCTCCCAACCACCGGCGGGCATCGCCTGCGATGGACCCAACGCGCAGATCTCGACATAGCTCGACATGCCGATGCCGACTATCTTGCCTTCAGAGCGCGCCTTTGTTTGGTCCGCGCGCAACTTGGCATAGCCGGAAATATCCAGGGCCTTGTCGAGTGCAGCTTCATAATCGCCGCTGTCGTAATCCAATCCGGTGGCGGTATGAAAAGGGAATTCATCTTTGCCCGGGAAGTTTTTGCGCCGCACTTCAACCGGATCGATTTTGAGTTCAGCGGCGACAATGTCCATCGCGCGCTCTACAACGTATGTCGCTTCCGGCCGGCCCGCGCCGCGATAAGCGTCCGTTGACATTTTGTTGGTGAAGACGCCGGTGACGTTCATCTGGATCGCCGGGATCCGGTAGGCGCCCGAGAGCATCAGACCGGTCAAGGTCGGAATCGCAGGCGTCAGCAGTTGATGGTAAGCGCCAAGATCGGCAACCACGTTATAGCGTAAGCCGGTGAGGGTCCCATCGCTCTTGCAGCCAACCTCAATAGTTCCGACCTGGGCGCGTCCATGAATTGTCGCCTGCATATTTTCGCGGCGCGACTCGATCCATTTTACGGGCTTGCCGAGTTGGATCGAGATCCAACCCATCAGAGCTTCTTCTGCATACACATTTAGTTTCGAGCCAAAGCCGCCACCGACTTCGGGCGTGATCACGCGCAACTTGTTTTCCGGCATGCCGATCATTATGGCGAGCTGGGTGCGCAGCAGGTGGGGAATCTGCGTCGAAGACCAAACTGTCAATTCTTCTTCGCCGGGGAAGTAGCGCGCCAGCACGCCGCGCGGTTCCATGGCGATCGGGGCGAGACGCTGGTGGACCATTCGTTGGGTAATAGTTGTGTCCGCGGATTTCATCGCCGCATCTATGTCGCCCTCGCCCGAAGTGAGCGTGTACGCGACGTTGTTGCCAAACTGCTCGTGGACTACCGGGCCGCCTTTCGCGGCTGCTTCAACATCCACCACGACGGGCAGTTCTTCGTAGTCGACTGAAATCAGATCGGCTGCATCGCGCGCGAGATACTTGTCAGTGGCCACGACTGCGGCAATCGGATGTCCGACAAAAAGAGCTTTGTCCGTCGCCAGCACGCGATAGTCGGGAACCTTCAAATCGGGAAGCGCCGCGGCGCAGGGCACCGGGCCAACCTTGGCGATGTCTTTACCGGTGTACACGGCCACCACGCCAGGGGCTTTTACAGCTTCGGTCACGTCAATTCCGGCGATGCGGGCGTGCGCATAGATCGAGCGCACGAACGCGACGTGCAGCGTGTCGGGCAGCCGGACGTCATCAACATAATGCGCGAGGCCCTTGATTAACCTGGGATCTTCGGTGCGCTTAATTCTCTTTCCGACGTATTTGCTCATTCAAGACCTCCGAGATAACTGCCCAATTGTTTAGAGGCCGGACTTGTCCGGCCGTATCGACCGCGGCGGACAAGTCCGCCGTCTAAACGCGTCATGAGTGGGAATACGATCCGTTCATTTTCCGGCAGCCGTTTTCTTCGCCGCATATTCGACGGCTTCCACGATATGCTGGTAGCCGGTGCAACGGCACAGGTTTCCTTCCAGTCCGTGACGGATTTCATCGCGCGACGGGTCAGGATTGCGATCGATTAATTGGGTCGCCGCGATGATCATCCCCGGCGTGCAATAACCGCATTGCAACCCGTGTTTCTCCCAGAACCCTTCCTGCATCGGATGCAGTTGGCCATTGGCAGCCAGTCCTTCGATCGTCGTGATGTTCGTGCCATTAGCCTGAACAGCAAACATCGTGCATGACTTAACGGCCTGACCGTCAAGTAGCACCGTACAGGCGCCACAGATCGAAGTTTCGCAGCCGACATGCGTCCCGGTCAGACCCAGCAGATCGCGCAGGTAGTGTACGAGCAATAAGCGCGGCTCGACCTCAGAAGTGTGATCGGCACCATTCACGTTGATACTGATAGCCTGTTTCATAAGCTACCTTTCTTGATCTTCGATAACGTTGGAAATATTTTGAGGCTTCGTTCTAAGCCAGTTCGAGGCTAAAGTCAACCGCGAGTTGAAGACAGCGATTGTGGCTTAGCGGCGGGTACTGCCCGCCGAAGACTGGGTCTTAGAGGAAGGCGGGCAGTAGTCCGCTGTTAAATTATTACAGATCGCTACGGAACCGCTTGCGGTAGCAAGCGGGTCTCACGAGCTGGGTCACTCGCTACCGCGAGCGGTTCCATATCAGTATGTCGCCCTTAGACCGTGGCTTTATGAATTTGTCGCTTCAGCCGATGGATGCGACGGCGCACGGCCTTAAGTTGAGCGTGGTCGTGTGCCGCGATGGCGCTGGTGCGCCGCCCTTTTAGTTCCTTAATCCGCGATTTGATCGCGGCCTTATCGATGCCCACCACCTCATGATGCTCATGCATCTCGATGTTAAGGGCTTTGCAGAGAGCTACTACCAGATGCTCCTTATTTAGCTGGGTGTAACCCTGTATGGCCTCGTGCTCGATGTCTTTGGCGATATCGCGCAGCTCAGCCAGGGTTTTGTGTTTGAGTTCATTGTGTGTGTACGCCATAGTTTGTCCTTCGTGAAAATGTCGCCCCCCTGGGGCGGCCGATTAGAAAACAACCTTTCCATTGATTGTCATTTTAGCGACGTCAAACTCGAATCTCGAGAGTATAGGCGGGAAGCTACCAAATAGGCGCGGGTCAAACGAGATGATCAGCGTGCGGTTAGACGGGCTAATCAAGGGCTCGCCCTGAGAGTTAAGGCGCGGAAAAAAGAACATTGCGTCACCGTCCCAGGACTGCGGCTTGACGAAATCCACTAACTCACGGGTCTCGCCCTTTTCGTTCTTGATAAAAACGTTAAGCTTGAGTTGAGCGAGCAACATCGTCTGGAAACGCATGTTCGCGCTGTTGCGGCTGTGCGGGCCTGGACTTACCGTCACCACATACTGATCGGCGCAAGCAGGGCATTCCAACACCGGTTTGTTTTCTGCATCAATCGCGCCCTGGATACTCTTGCTCTTCTTGTCATACTGATTTTTTAGTTGCTTGAGGCGGGCCAATGCCTGCCGCAACGGCAACGCCGAGCACAGCCGAACGGTAACGGCTGTGTCCTCGACTTCTGCGTCGGGTGGCCGGAGACTCCCGCCCTTAATGAGCCCCTCGCGCGTCTGAGCCCATGGCGAGTCCACGAGCAGCGCTCTCGCTTCTGGCGCAGTCCACTGTTGGTATGGCTTGCTGTTCCATTGGCCGCGTGCTGCTCCCGGGGCCATCGAAAAAATTCCCAGCAGCAACAGCAACCCGAAAACAGGTCTTACCGGTTGGTTCACCATCGGATTACCTCGATCGCGACGACGCTGCCGCATTTCCCCCGAGACTGCCCGCCACCAAACGAAGATGAATCTGGGCTGTTCCGGTTCGTCTTTCGCGCTTACAATAGTCCACCTACGAGTGATGTCTGAGATAACACGACGAGGCGGCGAATGTCGAGTCAAACGCGGACGCGCACCAAAAAAATTGTAATACGCGTAATCGCCTTAGTACTCGTGTTGCTTATCTGCGGCGCGCTTTACGATCTCTATTATCCGCACACGACGCAAATGCGCGAGTTCAACCCGGATGAGGTCGCGCGCCTGGAAACTGCGATGTGGCGCTCTTACTATGAGAAGCAACGGCTGCAATTGTTCAATCAACTGGCTGAGCTGCTGCGAACGCAATATCACATGTCGGCGCTCAGATCGAATCAAGTTGCTTACGATGGGGCCAATGCTGCCTTTGTTTTCAAGCAGGGCCAACAGCGATCCGATTACGAAAAAGCTCTGCCCGATCTGGTGAACTTCTATGGCGCCATCCGCAAGCTGAGCGATATTCCGTTCGATGTAGATCGCGCCGCGCACCTGGAACTGGAGTGGTGGATCATTCATCGTCAGCGGGCCCAGCACGCGCCGGGCGATTTGGAAAAAGCCCTGGCCGACTTGCAGGCCGAAATCTATCACGTGCCGATTGAACGTCTGCTGGAGCATGGGCGTTTGCGGGCCGAAGCTATGACGATCCGTGATACGAAGGCACAGATCGGCGGCGTCACCGAAGCAGACTGGATCCACATCAACGAGCTGCTGAAAGAGTCGTGGCGATCGCTGGCCAAAGCTGTGAAGTCTTGAAGAGTTTGGAGTTCAGCCTTGAGCGGTGTGATGATCGGGTAACAAGGTTCGCCTAAAGGCGGAACTCCAAACTTCTATTCGACTTAGGCCGAAAACAGGATCAAAAGCTGGAGCAGGAAAATTTGGTGGGGCGGTGGGGATTCTGGCCCCGATTATCCTTGCCACTCTGCCCCAAAATAGGGCATAGTATCGCAGTTATTCCTTCTCTCGCGCATCAACGGTGATGCGCCCCGCGCCTACTGGATTGGCGGCGGCGTTACGGATAGTTCGAGAGCAGGCTGTTTTTCAACCGGAGAAGAGAAGCCGCTCATTTTGGTGAGCATCCGAAACGCAAGCCTTCGCTGCAGCCGTTACTACGAAGCCACCTTCGATTCGAAGCTTCTTCGCCCAAGCTCTAAAAGGAGAGTTCAACTTACATGTCAATGAAACTTTACGTGGGCAATTTGTCCTTCCAGACTTCGAGTGAGGATCTGCAACAGCTCTTCGCGCAGGCCGGCACGGTCGAATCAGCCAGCGTGGTCGAGGATCGCGAAACTGGCCGTTCGCGCGGCTTTGGTTTTGTGGAAATGGCCACCAAAGAAGAAGGCGAAGCGGCCATTCAGCAATTCAACGGCAAAGAATTCAACGGCCGTAACCTCAACGTTAACGAAGCCCGGCCCCGGGAAGACCGTGGTGGACGCGGCGGCGGTGGCGGCGGACGTGGCGGCGGCTATGGTGGAAACCGTGGCGGTGGCGGCGGTGGACGCGGCGGCGGCGGAGGTTATGGCGGTGGCGGTGGTGGTGGCGGTCACAACGATCGCCCGCCGCGCTGGTAACCAGCGAATCAGTTTCTCGTTTTAGGAGTGCAGCAAATTTCTGCTGCACTCCAATCAAGTTCAATCATCCTTAATCAAAATAAGGGGCGCGTCCGTGCGGCGGGCACATCGCGTTTGTTCTTCATGGCAGTGAAAGAACCAAAGGTGGAAAAGCCTACCTACGCGGTGGGCGATCGCGTTGACAAGTTCTGCGCCAAGTGTCAGGAAGAGCGCGGCCACATCGTAGCCACCATCACCAAACGCGGCCAGATCTCTCGGGTGAGTTGTCCCAAGTGTGGTGTTCGCAGTTCGTTCAAGCCCGCCGCTGGTCCTCGCTCTGCCAGCGCCAGCGCCAAGGCCAGCGCTCCTTACGATCGCACGCGCACGTATCGCACCGGCCAACACCTGACGCATCCAACCTACGGCCCCGGTGAAGTCACGGCGGTGATTGAACCACAAAAGATCGACGTGCTCTTTTCGGATCGAGTGCGCCGGTTGATTCACTCGCAAACTGCCGTATAGCTTGCGTCTCTAATTTTGAGATCAGAGTCACAAAGGCATTATCGATGCATAACGAAATAAACGACGCCGGCCGTCATCAGGGCGTTCGCTGGCCAACGACAATATGGATGATCGTATTCCACCTGGGCGCCGTTGCGGCGCTTTTTTATTGGAGTTGGAAAGTTCTGATTGTCAGCGCGCTGCTGGCCTGGGTGGCCCAAAGCCTCGGTGTCGGCATGACTTATCACCGCCTGCTGACGCATCGGAGTTACAGAGTGCCGAAGCTGGTGGAACGTTTCCTGATTATTTGCGCGACGCTTTCCTTTGAGGGTGGGCCAATCAACTGGGTCGCCACGCATCGCATACATCACGCGCACAGCGACGAGCACGGCGACGATCCCCACACCCCGGTTGATGGTCGCTGGTGGTCGCACATCGGCTGGATCCTGGTGGGCACAGCGCAACAACATAGCCGCCAGGTGCTGGAGCGTTACGCCCCCGACCTGATGCAGGATCGTTTCATTGTGGCGCTGAACCGGGTGTACTTTGTGCCCATGATATTACTGGCAATTGTGCTGTTGGTCGTCGGCGGTTGGCCTTTGCTACTGTGGGGCATTTTCCTGCGGGTGACATTTGGCCTGCATGCGACATGGCTGGTAAATTCCGCCACTCACCTTTGGGGCCGAAGGCGCTTTGAAACCAGCGACAATTCGCGAAACAGTTGGTGGGTAGCTTTGCTGACCTGGGGTGAAGGCTGGCACAACAATCACCACGCACATCCAACCTCAGCTCGTCACGGTCTGGCCTGGTACGAGGTCGATTTCAATTGGTGGGGTATTTGGACTTTGCAGCGGCTTCGTTTGGCAAAGGGCGTCAAGCTGGTGAGATTAGAAGCGCTGCCGGCGTCATCAGACTCGTGAGCTCGGAAGAGCTGGTTACAGAACCGGGAGCGGTAGCGACCGGATGCCAGGCTCGACGAGAGAATTGAGCATCAACGGTTCGGAATCGTGAATTATGAGGACGATTTGAGCGTAGCATCCGGTCGCTACCGCTCGCGGTTCCGTAACCAATCACTTCACAAATAGCTTCTTGCTGGTTCCCGTTCCTGCGTGTCCCAAACCAACTCAACTGAGTTCCACTCATTCAGCCAAAGCCCCAGCAAGCGCGCGTTGAGGTTGTACGACAGAAGGACCCGCACCCCTTCGAGTATCTGTTCGACGTGTTCTTCCTTGCCCCCCGCATTCGCGGCACAGTCGTGATGTCCCGCCAGGGCCACGACCGTTGACTCGTGATGATGTAGTGAAAACGAAACCTTGCGAACGATTTCATCGATCAGGTGAGCCGGTCCGCGGCTGAGCACCTTGTCCGGTCCCGGTTCCGTGATCAAATCGACATAGTGCACGTTCGCGTTCAGCTTCATCCAATCAGCGATGGGTTGCTGTACACGTCCGTCGATGCAGGTGATGGCGGTGGCGAATTTGTTTCGAGGCATCGGTATCCCGCGCTTGAGTTCACTACCTATCAGTCACAATCTGATCCCGCGGGTCGTCATCGTATATGTCTGCCTCGGGGCGATCCCAATCCTCAGCGAAAGTACTAAGACGCGCGCGCAGGTCAGCGGCATGGGTTTCATCGATACCGCGAGCTTGAAGATCGATGACGTTCGATTGGTTCATGGCTAAAGTCGTGAGAGCTTCGAATAACAACCCTCATTCATAACTCAACGCATCAACCGCATCCTGGCGCGCGGCGCGCATTGCGGGATAGAGGGCGCCGACCGAGCCGCCAATCAAACCAACTATCAGCGAGATCGCAATCCACTTCAGGTCTATGTCGACAACCAGAGTGGTCGAGCGCATCACGAAGAAGCGGATCAGCAAGGTCAGCAACACTCCGAAAAAGACTCCCATCACGCTGACGAAGATCGCTTCCTGCTCGATGACCCAGGCGATAGAACGCTTGGACATGCCGAGTGATTTTAGAATGCCGATTTGTCGCGTGCGCTCAGTCACGGTCGTGTACATGGCCAACAGAATTACCAACATGCTGATCGTCGTGGCGACACCCACGACGACTTTGAGAAAGATATTCAGCGCGGGCACACCGGACATGTAGAGTTCGGGCAGTTCGCGCGTCAGGATGACTTGATCGTCAGGGAATTGCGCCTTAATCCGGGCGGCGACTTGCTCCTGTTGCGCGGGATCGGCGCAGGCGACCAGGATTGTGTTACAGCGATTTTCACTGCCCACATGATCCTGCATTGCGGCCAGCGGAATCTTGATCCGGCCGCCGCCTGGGGGTTCATAGATGCCGACAAGCTTAAACGGCCGCTCAAAAATTTCGATGGTCGAGCCGACACTGACCGGGATCTTCTGCTCCTGCTGCCAGGCAGAGTCGACGATCACCTCGTCGCCGCTTTGGAGTCCTCGGCCTTCTTTGATCGCCAGTCCGTTCATCGCAGCGTATTGATCGAAAGGGATTCCCTCGATCAAGCGCGAGCCAAAACCTGAGTCACTCTTATCCAGGATCTGGCCGATGGGTACGACCGCGCGGACGCCGTCGATGCGCGCGATTTCATTCGCGTGGGCGACGGGAATCGCAAATGACTGGCTTCCGCTCAGGCCCATCGCGCCCGCGGGCCGCAGCATGATCTGCGCGCCAATATTCGCTTCGCGCTTGCCGCGTTCGCGCAGCAGGCCGTGGGTTAGACCGACGGTGAAGACCACCAGCAGGACTCCGATCGCAATGCCGGTAACGCTGACGGCAGTACGCGCGGGACGATGCGCAAGGTTTGAAAGTACTAGACTGTCCATAAGTTTTTGTAGTCGCGGACTGCGATCAAGCACGCGCCGCCAGGCATTGGGCACGGTGCGCCACGTGATGATGAAAACACCAATTACGGTCCAGAAGATAATTGCGGCCTTCCGCACAATGGCCAAAGTGACGCCGGCGGCAACCGCAAAACCCAAACTCTTGAGAATGATTTCTGTACCGCCTTCGTAAACGCCAATTGTCGCCGGCACGAAAGCAAACACAAAGTTAATGACCTTTGTCAGGGACTCGATGATGTAGGCGGCGCCCACGTGGGGAACCAGGCCGAGCATTTTCAGGGTCACATAGACTTCCAGGACGCTGGTCGCATGCGCGGTTAGATCGAGCCCAATCATCGAGAAGAAGGCGGCGCGCCGGCGTTTGTAAAAGCCATAGACCGTCAACTCGACGCGATAGATGTGATGACGACGAGTGCGTAGAAATTTCGGCTTGAAACCGCGACGCCCGAGGCTGTCAATGATGTTGGTCAGCACAGTGACCCGGCGTCGACTTGCCATGGCAGCCGCGAGTAGCCCGAGGAATGCCACGGAGGCGATCAGGATCAGCACCTCGCGCACCACCGCCGGCACGGGATACGCGAACAGCATCAGAGAGGCGCCGCCAAAGATCAGCAGCACCACCGAAAGGTTATACAGCAGGTTATCCACAACCAGCGCCGGCACGCCATGAACCAGCGGGACGCGCTTCCGCAACAGCGCCACTTTCGTCGCTTCGCCAAGTAGCGGGCCGGCGAAGGTCAGGAAGCCCATTGACTCGCCGCCAAGGCGGGCCGCGAATGCTTGCAGGAAAGTAAAGCGTCGATGCTCAGGCGGCACCGACATGCTCATCGCGATGGTGCGCAGCACATGCCGAAAGCCGTTGACGGCGACGACGAAAAGGAAACCAAAGAAGCCGACGCGGCTTAACGCGGAGAAGATCGGCTGGACGCCAACTTTGCGAATGACGTAGACGAGCAGCATCGCGCCAAGCACAAACGCAACCGCCTGCAGCCAGGCGATCGAGCGTTTGGCGTTTGACGGTTTGGCGACCGACTGTGAATCGGTTGACTCCATCAGCGCGCGATCATCGAGTGAACGTTCCATTGCCTACTATCATTAAGTGGGCTAGTTTAGAGTTCAAGCTTTAGCTTGCTCCTGCAATCAGCAACCTAAAGGTTGAACTCTGAACCCAAACCCGGCCTACTACCCTTTTATTGCGCGGGTTGACCACTGCGAGCCCCGGCGACGTCGTGAATTACTCTGCCGGGGAACACGGTAAAGCCGCGTTTTGCCAGAGACTCAACCGGCCGATTGTCGCTCTCCAGATTTCCGGTCAATGCCAATATCGTCGGCATTACACTCAGACTATCGTATGGTTCAGTCACAGCCAATCCGCGCGGAATGCCCGTGCCGTCGCCGCCGGCAAACATCAGGGTTGCATGCGTCGAGATGCGAAAGAACGATCCGTGATTCCCGCCGGGATTGAAACCGCGCACATCAAAATTCCAATGATTGTTGGCTAAAATCAACATATCCGTTTCCACCAGTTGTCTTTGACGCCGGCGAAAACGATGCAGCAGCCTTTCATCATCGGACAGCCCCGCCGTGGTTAGATCCATCGCCGGCGCGGGGAACAGAGTGAATTGTTCGTGCAGCCCAATCAGCCCGTTAGAGTATTGCGTCTTGTGCACCGCATGCAACCATTCGATGTCCGTGTGCCAGTCGTTCAGCCACGCCAGGCGATCTTCAAGCGCAACAGCCAGCCGCGGATCGTCCAGCAGACGTAGCGGCAAACCTGGCTGCCATGCGGCAGGATCAAAGCGGATTACGCCCTGCTCATCTTGAGTAAGACGGGAGATTGGCAGGTAGCGCAGCCGCAATTGCCCCTGGGCTTCGCCTCGGGCCAATAGCAGCGCCTGACGGTCCGGTCCCCCGTAGAGCCAAACCACGTCGTCATCCGTTTGCAAGTCCCGGCCCAATGCCGGCGCCATCGCTTCACGCGGAATTCGGGTGGCGATGAAATCCACCGGATGATTCGCGATGCCTTGCTGCACGTTGTTGCGCACTTCCTGGGCGTGAATCAGAGTCAGATAATTGATGCGCAGGAAGCTGCGGTCGAGATCGAGCGTGCCATCGCTCTTCAAGACCAGCCCGTCAGGTCCCGGACCCACTACATAGTTTTGCAGATTGTAAATTGAGTTGCGCCGGCCCATTGAATCTTCGGGAATGACTGCCGCGATCTTGAGTTTGAATGGGTCGAAGCTCTCCGGCCGCAGGCCTAACAGATTTCGCATCGTGGTGACGTAGGTGCTGTAGGCTTTCGCCTGCACGCCCCATTGCGTTGCTAGTACACAGACACGCCGGGCATTATCGTCGCGACCCATTTCGCGATCGGCTACGGTGAACTTTTGCGGCTGAGATTCGCACAGTGCGCGCTGTTTCTCAGTCGCCCGGCGCAACGCACCCAGTTCCTCCTCGAGTTGATCCAGCTCAACCTGCCATTGAATCTTGTCGCGGGCAATGGCGCCAAAGAACGCGACCTTGGCGGCCTCTCGCAATTTCGGCGAAAGGTCTCTGCGCTGCAATTGCAGCAGCAGGATATGCAGCAAATTAAGATTGCTGTTGCGGAGATGCAGTCCGGCGCGCTCGTTACCATCGAAATCCAGCAGGGCGGTCGGGTATTCGGCGCTTTGTTTCTTGAGATAGTAAGACTGCGAGGTGGTGGTAGTGATGGGCGGCACGAGGGGGTTGATACTCTTCAGCGAATATTCCATCAGCAGCCGCCGTTTGGTGATCACGTGATGTCCGCCGCCGGCATAACTGCCCAGCAACTTTACCAGATTGAATCCCTGACTGATGACACGCTCGTCGGTGTTGAAGCCGTGGTCGGAAAGAACGACGAGCACGGTTTCCGCGGCGAGGGAACTTTTTTGAATCGCGGTCCAAACCCGACCCACCAGACCATCAATTTCTCGCAGGGCGATCAGGTGCGATTCACGGTCGTTGTTGTGGTGCGCCGCATGATCGAACGAGGTCGTATAGAAATCCAGGTATTGAACCCGCGGGTCCTTGAGTCGGTCAATAAGTTCCCGCTCAAATTGATCGACTACGGCGTCCCGCAGATCGAGGCCGGTAAAGAATTCTCCCGCTAGTTGGATTGGATTCTTCAGGAACGTGGCCTGGCCCGCGTGCTGCAAGGTCGCTACTCGCGCTCCACGTCCGTAAAGTTGCTGGCCGGGAAAACGTTGGTAGTTGTCAAAAACGTCGATCAGCATGGGCACGCCCAGAGAATCGAGTACTTCAGTACCCGGCATGTCCACGTCCGCGCCGGTGGCCTGCTTGAAATAGAAAGGGATGAAATTCAGATAGTCGTAGGTGTGCAGAGTGTCGCGGTCGAATTCTACATTGCCTTTGATCTGCAGGTGCTGCCCCGTATCCAGCGTTGACCAGGAGGGCGCCGACAGGCTCATGCCGCGGACATAGAAGTTGATTATGCGGGTGCCGTTATGGAAAAAGACATTGTCGAACCACGGCAACCGGCTCTTCCCGGTGATTGGGTCGGTTTCGCGAGCGAAACGCTCAACCATTTCATAGGGCAGGCCGTCGACTTTGATCATCACCACGCGCTTCGTGCGCGGCTGGGCGATTGCCGCAACGGAAAAGACAACCGTCATGAGCACCAGGGCTATTGTTTGAATCAGGATGCGCGATAAATGTTTGAAGGCAGCGCTGTGAACTCTCTTGCGCCAGCGATGTTCCGCGAAAAACTGCATCACCGCTGGACCACCTGATTTAGGAATGCTCGGGCTTCGGCTGGCTTCAGCGATCGGTCATCGGCGAGAGCTTTACGGAGGCGCTCTGCGATCGCGACACGCCACTCTGAGTTGGGCTGCTCTTTGCGATAAAGGCGCAAGAGCTCGTTCTTTGCAGTCTGGTTATTAATTTTCAAAAGGGCGTCCAGGCATAGCCGGCGCGCCTCGATGTCGTTGGTCCGCTGAAAGATTAGCGCTGCGGCTCGCGCTGCCGAGCCATGCGCGCCTGCGCCGCTATCAGCCAAAAACTGTAGAGACTGTTTCACCGTGCTGATCTCCCAGGCGACTTCGGTTTGCGGCGATGACTTGGCGACTTCGTTTAGCAGGATCGTATGGCGTTCGACGCGTCGAGCCATTTCCAGACGCGCGGACAGCTCGGGCGTCTCCGTTTCACGATGAACATAGCGGCCGAATGTTACGACGTTGCCGAGTCCGATGAAGAAACGAGCCAACGATCCGTGCTTGAGCGGAACCATCTCGGCCCGCCGATCGCGTTCGATTTTCGCCGGCAGGCCATCGGGCCGGCGAGCGAAATCGACCAAAGCATCGTATTGCTGGCGCGCCAGTTGAATCTCGGTTTGACTATCGTTGCTGAGCGGGTTCATTGAAACAGTTTCCAGCCGGCGCTCAATCTCGCGTTCGAGTTTCGGATCGAGCGAGCCGTTGAAGGACAGCAGCAGTTTCAATTCCGAGTAGCTGTTCACCCGCGTCGGTTGATTCACATCCATCCCGCGGCGACCCGTCACAAAATTGTAAGCGTTCCGGCCCAGGAAGTATGGGATGTTGCCAAAGCTCGAGAGTGAAAAAATATTCCCGGTCAGATCACTGAACACGCGCCGTGAGATCTCGCGGCCCTTGGGATTAAGCTCGTCACGAAAGTCGACCAATAGGGCCGGAATCTTCGGATGATCGAGCCCGTAAAGCGCCAAGGGAATCATTTCCAGCGAGCGGGCGCCCGGATTTTCAGCCGTCGTCGGGCGATTATCCTGATCGAAATAGCGCGTCTGTGTATAGCTGTTCCAGTTGCGCAAGCGGGGATCACGCCAGGGATTCGAGATATTTAGAAAGCGCTTGTTAAAGGAGCGATTCGCCTGGGTGACCAGATCAGATTTGGCGACCCATAGTAATACGTGGGTCGCGTTACCATCCGGCATTGTCAGAGGTTGGAAATAGAGTCCCTCGGCTTCAGCTCGTTGCCGCAGCATCTCCCAGTTGTGCCCCATCGTATCGACCGAACTCATCGAGCGTTTTTCTACGGTGTCTCTAAACTTGTCCGGCCCGAAAAGCCCTCCGAATGATTTTCCGGACAGGATCAGGCGCGCGCGCAACTCGAGCATCTCGCCCGGAGTGAACGCAGGTGATCGCTCTGGCAGCAGGGGCGTAGCCGTATCATTTATCGCTCCGTCGCTGGCCGCCGTCGCATTCGCATCGCTACTCTGACGGAAGGCGAGGAGCTCGCTTTCGTCGCGCATTCGCCGGCGCAGGTTTTCATAGTTGCCGAGAATCGACAGCGCTTGTGTCACATGCGCGGTACGATAATCAGCGGCATTGCGGCGGTAGGTGCGACTGGCGGCCCTCAGCGGGATCCCATAACTATCCAGAAAAACATTTTGTAGTCCCGTCCAGAAAAAATAATTCCACGTTTGGCGGCGGGTGTTGGCAAGATCAAGAATCGGGGACGGCGGGCCCGGCGACGCCTGCTTCTGGTTACCGACGCGTTGATAGAAAAAGGGAATCGCGGATGCGATTCGCTTCAGCATCGTCGGTTGCGTATAGGTAAGCATCCAGACATAACGAAGGCGATCATTTTCCGGATCGTTGTCGGACAGCGTGTCGCGCACCACGCTAACCAGCGGCACCTCAGGCGGGGGCTGGCCGTTGCTCCGCATTCCATCCATCCGGCCAAAGATGGTGAGCAGCTCGGCGCCGCCGCTCATCGGCAGTCGTTCAATTCTGAACTGTGGTTGAGTGGGACTTGGTGCTCCGGTCTCTATTGATGATCTGGCGGCGGGTTCGCCTTCTTTTGAGTCGGAGACTTTCGCTATGGGCGTCGTCACAGCCCGCTCAAGTTCAGAGGGCTTGGCCGACGCATCGGGCTTGACGGCAAACGGAGTCGATGACTGCGCCGCGCCCTGGCCACAGGCAAACGCAATTGAGACCACCAGGAAGATCAGTTGCAAAGACCCACGGCCACCGACTCTGCGGCCGTAGTGTCTCGTGGGGCGATCAGTTTTTCCGTCCATCCTTTTGAAAAACGCTCCGAAAGGAGCGATGTTCCTGCCGCTTTAATGTATGACGATCAATTCCTGCCGGATTTGCTTACTCTGCTGCACACCCTTCGCAATCAACGTACCAGCAATCTCTCTCAGATGTATGAAGGATTGTTACAGTTGTGTAGACTGATCGTCGAGCCATTCCGGCACAGTCTTTTATGGCTTGGCCGGATTGGCAGCGGCCGTTTCTTTTGGCTCGGCGTCTGAATTCGCCGGGCCTGTCCACCCGGATTTTTCTAACAGAGGCATCGCATACCCAATCGGAACAGCAAAGTTTGAAGCCGAGTTCTCAGTGAAGATCGCGAACGTAATTCCTATGACTCGGCCAGATGGCCCAAAAAGTGGGGCTCCTGAACCACCCTCGCCGGTCCGCGCATCGTAAACAATTCGCCGCGCTTTGAGATCCGTGATGTTGCCCTGAGTCTCTAATGGCTGAATCAGTTTTTTCTCGGCCAGGTAGCTGAGCTGCGCCTCGACCGAACCGTATCGTTGTTGAATCGAGCGGGCTTCGCTTTCATCCAGCATCGCCAGCAACCGATCCGGTCCTGACGGATAGCCCATCGTCACGACCAGCTTGCCGACGGCGACCGAACCAGGATCTTTTTCCAGCGGCAGCACGGGAAGCTTTGGCGGTAAATCTTTGACGTCAACCGAGCAGACGGCGACGTCTTCTGACTTCGTTGCCTGCTTGACCTTCAAAGCAATCGCCTGTGTATTGCCGGGAAAGAAAGCCATGAATCTCCGCAACCGCGGTATTCCTTTTACGGTGCTGGCCAGGCTTTGCGCTCGCTCATCTGCTTCCCATGGTTGAGTCACGTGACGATTCGTCAGCACAAATCCGTCGCCGACGTGAAAGCCCGTTCCCGCGAAGGGAAACTCGGCGATGGTCCCGCGGCCCTCGGGAGTCAGGACCGGCTGTTCATTAGCGTTCTGTACCACTGCGCCTGATTCATCGGTCTGCGTTTCCGGATAACGAAGTGGGCGTCCCGTACCTGATTCGACGTAACTAAACGAGCCGTAAATCAAGCAGACTCCATCGCCGTAGGTGGCGCGCAGCATTTCGCCCAACGAGATAGTGTTTTGAATGCGCTGTGTAGACTCGATGACCGTCTTTAATTGATCATTAGCGCGTTTTAGTTCCTGTTGCTGGGCGACGAGTTGCGCCTGTTGCTCAGCGATGACGCGGCGACCACGCCGCGCCTCATTGAATTGGGCGAAGCCAATATAAAGCCCGCCGACTACTGCCAGAATCAGGATTGCGAAAGCGATGATCTTGGTGCTGGGATTGATTTCGCGTACCAATTCGCGGGTGAACTCTCGCAAAAATATTTTCGCGTCGTCGCGCCGCGCCGTCGCCGAGGCTTCCATCGCCGCCTGTTCGATAAAAGGCGCTACGTGCGCGCCATCGCGGCGGCCGGGCACCAGCGACGGTGTCTGGGCGATCGGGAAAAAGTGAATCGATGGACCGGAAGGGCCGATCCAAATTTCGTCGCCGTCGTGAATGCCTTTGTCAGGTTTGATTGAGCGACCGTTGAGCTTTACTTCCAGATTCGGATCGATGGAACCAATGCGGTAGATACCATTCTTGCGGGCCAACTCGATCACGGGTCCGGCGTTACTCGCGCCCTGGGGCAGGCGGATCTTCACATCGCAGTCTTCGCAGGCGCCAATGCGAATCAGTTCGCGCATGACGACTTCCGTCGACCGATCGTTCAGCGACGAGACGTGAATTACCAACCCATTTACTTGTGGTTCCGCCATAATTTCGGAAAGTTTCCGCTCCGCTAGAGCAAATCAGGCGCCCGACTTGAAGACCACCGTCGAGCTTGATGCGGTCATTCAGGCGGTCGCCCGTTCCCGTCAATCTTACAATGGAATCGCGTGCGCGCAAAGACTCTTCGTCTAATGTGCGAGCGATAGTTTGATTTTGGCGCGCGCATCTTGCGCTTGATTCACGGGCGGGACGCCCGTGCCACGTCTCACTCAGAGATAATCTTTCTCAAGAGCTCGTGCTAGCATGTGAACGTGGCCGAACCCAAATTCATCGCCGACCCCGAAGAATTGTGCGTCCTCGCGCCGGTGACGACCGCGCCAATCCGGCATCACGTGTTCGTGTGCTCGGGAAAGTCCTGCTCGGCGGTTGGCAGCGCCGAAGTAATCGAGGCCTTTGAACTTCAGTTGAAAGAGCGCGGAATTCTTTTTGGTAGAGAGGCGAAGGGCAAGAACCCGAAGGGCAGCGTAGTCTTAACCGAGTGCGCTTCGGTGGGTTTCTGCGCTGTCGGCGCGGCGGTCATGATCTATCCGGATGGCGTTTGGTATGCGCAGGTCCGGGCCGCGGATGTGCCCGAGATTATCGAAGAACATCTCTTGAAAGGTAACTTAGTCGAGCGCCTCGCCCTCTTGAAACTTCCGTCTGGAGGGCGAGCGGAGGACTCGAAGCCGGAAGCAAGTACACCAGAGGGGAATTGGGAAGCGTAGTTACTTGATCGAGATCGTCAGCGCGTAAGTCGCGTTCCCGCGCGTGCCGCCAACCACGATCACATATTCATTGTCGATGGGCAGTTTGCCTGACCATGTCATCGTGTCGTCTCCGTCACCGGCGCCGGGCAAAGACTCTTCTTCGCCGTGGAAATAAATCTGAAAGACGGCGTTCTTCTCAGTTGAGGTGACCTTTACCGACATCGTCTGGCCGGCCTTCGCACCAACATAATAACGATCTCTGTCGCCCCGAACCACCGCTCCTCTGATCGTTGTCGACGACGTACCTGGCGCAAACCTGACTTTCTTCCTTACGCCGTCCGCCGAAACAGAACCAAAAGCGAAAGCGCAAATGAACGCGAGGGCCAACATGCGGCGCGGCTTTCGGGTCAGCCTGAATGTGTTGAGCATCGTAAGTCTCCCTTGTCTGGATGAAAATTGCCCGGGCATAAAAGTGGAGCGGGCGTCGCGCCCGTGAGAATCACCCGCAAGATGCGCGTGCCACCAACGGCACCTATGGCTTTCCTTGTTTCGATGAAGTGGGTCCAATCGTTGGCGATGTGCGCTTCATTTCATTGTCTGCGTCAGCCTGTTCTTATTCATGGTTCGCGACTCCCTTATTGCCGAGCGAAGATATATGGCGGCAACTCTCTCATGGCCCCTTTCGAAAACATCCACCCCGGCATCTCAAATTTAATCCGGTGAATGCAATTCGGCTGGACCACCACATTAATCGAATTGTCACCACAGGTGGACATGAATAGATACCCGAAGAAAACCCTGACGTTGTGCATTCCTCCCGGCAGTTGAAACGAATGCGTGCCCCATGGTCTTCTATACGCGACGCCATCGATGACGATGGTCGGCGTACAGAGATAAAGAAAAATTGAGAGGGGGAAGAAGCTTGTTTCTACTTGAATCCCGGTCCAGGGTTGTGGCGTTGCCATCCCTTATCTCCTTCGCTCGATCCAATCACATCCTCTAACAGGGCAGATGCTTCTACATCAAAAAGGGCCCGTAAATCAACGTCAAAGTGTGATTTTGATTCAACCGTTCGACCGCCTGCTATTTGATCTTTCCCGGTCCCCACAGCGCGCGGCCGGGTTTGGCGCGCGTATGCTCGCCGTTCTTTAGCACCTGAACTCCGTTGACGAAGACTTGCTGCATGCCGACTGCGTACTGGTGCGGTTTTTCGTAAGTCGCTTTGTCGGCGATCGTTTTTGGATCGAACACGACCACGTCGGCGAAGTAACCCTCTTTAAGCAAGCCGCGATGATCGAGCCCGAGGTTGGCGGCGGGCAGTCCGGTTAGCTTGCGGATAGCTTCCGCGAGCGTAATTACTTTCTCATCGCGTACATATTTGCCCAGCACGCGCGCAAAGTTGCCGTAGGCCCTTGGGTGCGTCGATGATTCCAGAAAGATGCCTTCGGCGGCCATCGACGTTGCGTCAGAGCCAAACGAAACCCACGGCCGGCGCAACTCCTTCTTGATATTTTCTTCGCTCATGGTGAAGCTGACGACTTGAATACGCGAACGCGCCTCGAGGATAAGATCGAGCATCGTTTCAATTTCGTCTTTGCCACGCATCGCGGCGACTTCTGCCAGCGTCTTCCCAATCAGCGGCTTGAGGTTTGCGGGCCTGAATCCCACCAACAAAGTCTTCGGCATTGGACCTCTTCGATGCAATTCGTCGCTGATCCGCTTGCGCGTTTCTGGATCTTCCAGCCGCTTGTACATGGCTTCATTACCGCCGCTGTGCGCCCACGCGGGAATGCGCGAGTCGATCGCGTTCGAACTCGCGGTATAGACATACATATCCGCCGTGATTTTCAAGCCATTGCGGCGCGCCGCGTTGACCATCGCAATCACGCGATCCATCTTGCCATAGTTGTTTTCACCCGCTGCCTTGAGGTGATAAATCTCGGCGGGCAGGCCGGCTTCGCGACTGATGCGCAGCAACTCTTCGACGGCTTGAATCAAACCATCGTCTTCGTCGCGGACGTGCGAAATGTACTTCCCCTGAAACTTCGCCGCTTCCTTACACATCTCGATCAATTCTTCGGTAGAGGCGTAAGTATCTGGCGCGTAAATCAAGGACGACCCGATGCCCAGCGCGCCCGCTTCCATCTCACGGCGCACAACTTCGCGCATCTGTTGAAGCTGTTCGAGCGTCGCTTTCTTGTCTTCCAGGCCGATGACGTAAGTGCGCACTGTGCCCGCGCCAATGAACGAGGCCACGTTGGGCGAGACACCGCGCTTTTCCAGGTAAGTCAAATACTCGGCGAGCGTGTTCCACGGAATCTCGAATTTGTAATCGCCCTGTTGGGCCAGCGCCCGTTTCTTCATCTCGGCATCGAGCGGTCCGGCCGACGTGCCCTCGCCAAAAATTTCGGTCGTGACCCCCTGCCGAATTTCACTTTGGGAACGCCCATCGGCAACCAGCGAGCCTTCCGAATGCGAAAGCATGTTAATGAACCCCGGCGCGACGGCGAGTCCGCGCGCATCGATCATCGTGCGCGCCTGGGCGTCCTTCAGATTTCCGATGGCCACAATTCGATCGCCGGTAATCGCGACGTCGGCGGTGATGGGGAGCGCGCCCGAGCCGTCATAAATCGTGCCGCCTTTAATGAGAACGTCGAAGGCGGAAGCCCTTGGCTGCCCATTTAAGGTACAGGGGAATAACAGTAACGAGAGAAGTAATGATGTGACTTTTGTTTTCATTGTTGGAAGGGAAAGCGGTTAGAACTGGTCCGCTGATCTTTCAAAGAGATTCATGCTTCGCGTTGATTGTGGTGCTTCCACCCGTTCGTGGTCAAGAAAGCGTGAAGCGCTGAAACGAATCCAGCGTTTTGGACATAAGAAGTGTGGTTAGAAGTAGTTTGTCGGCAGCCTCATTGTAAAGGCTGCCAAAATCACTGACTCTGCTGATGGGCGTATGTTCGCTTTCGTTCATTAGCCGGAGTTAGCCACTTATGTCTGGGGACGCTCGACATCCCAGCTTTACATTGTCCCAGCGACAAGCTCCAGGCATCGCAGAAATTAAAGCTTGCTGTTCGTGCTTCGAATGAGAGACCTCAGTTCACACACCGTAGAAAGGACGGAAGACCGATGGCTATCACTGATTTGATCTCAATTCCCAACAACATCAATCCTGGAGTCAGCCCCGCGCGCCAGTTGACCATGAAAACCCTTTTGGGTATTCCCAGAGGGAACTTTAACCAAGATTGCCAGCCAGTAACCAACCTCGTGCTCAAGAACTTGGTGACGACGGACGATGTCGGCCCGTTTAAAGTTACGGGGCTCGGGCCGGCGGTTGAGTCTTTGAAACAGGTTATTGCCGACATTCGCACGGAGGAACCAGAAGTTTTTGCCGGCCTGGGCTCATCGGGAATGCTTTGCGCTCGATTCGTTAGAGGGTCCCACGTCTCAATCAGCAATCACTCGTGGGGGACCGCGATTGACCTCAACCTGAATGGCAACCTTGACGAGCGCGGCAACAATAAAGTCCAGGTCGGCTTATCCCGCATTGCGCCGATCTTTAATCGGCACAACTGGTTTTGGGGCGCCGGTTTTCCAACCGAAGATGGAATGCACTTCGAGTTGAGCGATGAAAAAATCCGCGAATTGCACGACAGCGGAATTTTCGGAAGTACCGGGACACCACCACCCGAAGGCACGCTCAGTCTGGGTGATCGCGGACAGGCAGTGAAGCGGCTACAAGAGAAGCTGACTGCCCTGGGCGCAAATTTGACCCCCGATGGTGTCTTCGGACCCGCTACTCATGCGGCCGTCGTCGCTTTCCAGGCTAAGAATGGATTGACTCCTGACGGCGTGGTTGGACCGCGAACGCGGCAGGCTCTGGGAATTTAAATTCGTCGTCGCTGTGAATGATCTCGTGTCTCTTCATCAGGTATGGTCCTGATGAAGGGACACTACTCTTTGTCTGACACGGCTTTGGTAGTTCGCGAATCCTCAGAGCGGCGTGTGTGGTTTAATCCAGGCTTGCGCTGGCGGCCTGCTGCGGTTTCCATCGCAGCACCGGTTTGCGCGCCGCCGCAGCTTCATCCAATCGCCCGATGCGTGTTGTGTGCGGCGCGTTCAAGACTAATTCAGGATCTTCGACTGCTTCGCGCGCGATTGAGCGCATCGCGTCGATGAACTGATCCAGTTCCTGGCGACCGACTGATTCGGTCGGCTCGATCAGCATCGCGCCCGAAACAATCAGAGGGAAGTAGATCGTCATGGGATGGAAGCCGTAATCGATCAGGCGCTTGGCGATGTCGAGGGTGTGAACGCCCTTGCGCGCCTGGCGTTTGTCGGTAAAGACCACCTCGTGCATCGGCGGCGCGTCGAAGGGCTTTTCGTAGTCTGAGATCAACCCGTGTGCAATGTAGCGCGCGTTGAGCACCGCGGCCTCAGTGGCTTCGCGCAAGCCGTCGCGGCCATGCGTGAGGATGTAAGACAACGCGCGGAGCATCATGCCGTAGTTGCCGAGAAAAGCTTTGACGCGACCGATCGATTGAGGTTGATCGAAGTCGAGTTTGAAATTGTTTAGCGCCTCTTCAACCCCGTCGCCACCGCTCCGGGTTCTGACAACTCTTGGCACGGGCAGGAATGGTTCCAGTTCTTTCGTGCAGCAGCAGGGACCAGAGCCGGGGCCGCCGCCGCCGTGCGGCGTCGAGAAAGTCTTGTGCAGATTCAAATGGATCACATCGACGCCCATGTCGCCTGGCCGCGCGACGCCAACCAAAGCGTTCATGTTGGCGCCGTCCATGTAAACCAGACCGCCGGCGTCATGCACGATGCCGCAAATCTGCTGAATGTTTCGTTCGAACAAACCGAGCGTGTTGGGATTGGTCAACATCAGGCCAGCCACGTCGCCGTGAGCGCAGAGTTCGCGAAGATGATCCAGATCGGTCAGCCCTTGCGGCGTTGAGCGAATTGTTTTGACCGTGAACCCGGAAAGATGGGCCGAAGCTGGATTGGTTCCGTGAGCGGAATCAGGGATCAGCATCGTGCGGCGATGGGCTGACTTTTCCTTTCCATCACGGACATCGATAAACGCGCGGATGATCATGATGCCGGTCATCTCGCCGTGCGCGCCCGCGGCGGGTTGTAAGGAAATGCCGGGCAATCCGGTGATTTCGGCAAGATGCTGCTGGAGTTCGTAAACCACTTGCAGCGCGCCCTGCGCTTCGCCTTCCGCTGCCAGAGGATGCAGATTGGCAAAGCCGGCGATGCGCGCAACCTTCTCGTTCAGACGCGAATTGTATTTCATCGTGCACGAACCCAGCGGGTACATGCCTAGATCGATTGAATAGTTCCAGGTGGACATGCGCGTGAAGTGCCGAACCACGTCGACTTCAGTTACTTCCGGCATGCCGGCGAGATCGTCTTCGCGCTGAAACTGAGCCGGAATAATTTCGTCGAGCGGCGTCTCTTCGACGTCGAGCTGCGGCAGCATGAAACCCGCGCGGCCCGGCTGTGATCGCTCGAAGATCAGCGACTCGTTGTGACTGATGTGCGTGGTTACTTTGGCTATTGAGTCCATTGGACAGGATTCACCACAGAGACACGGAGGTCACACAGAGAACCACAGAGTTCTTCTCTGTGAACCCTCTGTGTCTCTGTGGTAAATAAACCTTTCATTAGCTGGCTTTCGATATATCCGCAAGCCCTTCGACCAGCGCACCGATTTGCGCGCGGCTGTTTGTCTCGGTCACGCAGACCAGAAAATCGTTGGGCCGGTTCGCATCGAAACGCGAAAGAGCAATGCCGCCGTCAATTCCTTTTTCTCGCGCCAGCGTGTCGAGCAGCGGCGCGGCCGGCGATGGTGCGCGCACGACAAATTCATTGAAGAACGGACCAGAGAAGGGAAGCGAATAGCCGGCGACCTTCGCAATCGCGCGCGCGGCGTAGTGCGCTTTCTGCGCGCATTGGCGCGCGGCTTCCTGGACTCCCCGGCGCCCCATCGTTTCCAGGTAAATAGTCGCAGCCAGAGCGATCAGGCCTTCATTCGTGCAGATGTTTGAAGTAGCTTTTTCGCGACGGATGTGTTGCTCGCGCGTCGCTAGAGTCAGCACAAAACCCCGTCGGCCCTGCTTGTCATAAGCTTCGCCTACCAGACGGCCGGGAATTTGGCGCGCGTACTTCTCGCGGATCGCAAACAACCCCACATAAGGGCCGCCGTACGAAAGCGGCACGCCGAACGATTGTCCCTCGGCGACGACTATGTCCGCGCCGGATGCGCCCGGCGAACGCAGCAAGCCGAGCGACATGGCTTCGGTTATCGCCACGATTAAGAGCGCGCCTTTCGCGTGCGCTTTTTCGGCGAGCGCTTCGACATCTTCGATACAGCCAAGAAAGTTTGGCGACTGCACCACGATCGCGGCGGTTTGATCGTCGATTGAATCAACCAGGGTTTGACCAGTATTCGAATCAAACTGAGCGTGCTGTAATTCAATCCCCGCGTGTTGTACGTAGGTGTGCGCGACTTCCAGATACTGCGGGTGGATCGCGGCGGATGCCACCACCTTGGAACGCCTGGTCACTCGCTCTGCCATCAGCACGGCTTCGGCCATCGCGGTCGAGCCGTCATACATCGACGCGTTCGCGATATCCATCCCCGTCAACTGGCAGACCAAAGTCTGGAACTCGAAAATCGATTGCAGCGTGCCCTGGGAAATTTCCGGCTGGTAAGGCGTGTAAGCGGTGAAGAATTCTGAACGCGAAATTAGATGATCGACGATCGTGGGAACGTAATGCGAGTATGCGCCGCCGCCAAGAAAGCTGATGCGGCGCGCGGCCTGGTTTCGCGTGCCCATTTCGTCGAACGCGTTTAGCAGCTCGATCTCAGATATCGCTGCCGGCACGTTCAGGTCCCGGCGCAGGCGTAAATCTTCTGGAATTGAATCGAAAAGACTTTCAATTGAAGCGGCGCCGAGTTGTTCCAGCATCTCGGCGCGCTCGCCGGGCGAGTTGGGAATGTAACGCAATGCTATTCACTCTCTGCTTTCGTAAAGTCTTCATATTCGGCCGCGGTCAAAAGGCTGTCGACTTCGCCCGGGCTGCTCATTTTGATCTTGAGCATCCAGCCTTCGCCGTATGGATCGTGGTTAACTTTCTCAGGCTCGTCATTCAACGATCCGTTGACCTCGGCGACCTTGCCAGAGACCGGCGTGAAAATTTCCGAAACCGCCTTGACTGATTCGACCGAGCCGAAAGACTCGTGGGCGGCAAAGTCTTCGCCGGCCTTCGGCAGTTCGACATAAACTACATCGCCGAGTTGCTCCTGCGCGTGATCCGTAATGCCGACTACGGCGGTGTCGCCTTCGACACGCACCCATTCGTGGTCTTTGCTGTAGTGAAGATTCTCTGGAACGTTGGCCATGATGCTCCTAAAAGTTTTTCAGATTGCTGACTTAAGATTTCGATCTTAGTTTATAACGCAACCATCCGCAGACCTTCAATCCAGAATGGAAGCGCTCACTTCCTTTGCGCCTTTGCGCGAAATGATCCAGCGTCAACTTTGGTCTCACGCAAAGGCGCAAAGATAAATCGAAAGCCGCAAAGAAATCAGTTCTTTGGTCGCTTATAAAACGGCAGCGGCACAATCTGCGCGCCGACCAGCCGGCCGCGCACGTCGATTTCAATCGTGCCGCCTTCAATCGCCGACTCAACCGGAACGTACGCCATGCCGATGTTCTTCTTTAAGAAAGGCGCGGGACTTCCGGAAGTTACCTGGCTTATGCGCTGGCCGCCGATCAAAACATCCTGACCGTCTCGGGCGATGCCGCGATCAGTCACTTCAAAACCCACCAGCTTTCGCTGGATGCCTGCTTCTTTCTGAGCAGCCAATCGTTCGCGGCCAATAAACTCACCTTTGTTCAGTTTACAAATCCAGCCGAGATTGGCTTCGAACAGCGTCGTCGTCTCGTCGATCTCATGACCGTAGAGACACATGCCCGCCTCCAGCCTCAGCGTGTTGCGCGCGGCCAGGCCGCACGGCAGGACGCCGTCGTCTGCGCCAAAGTCTCCGGCCTCGAGAGTCTTGTTCCAGATCTGTTCGGCTTTGTCAGCAGCCGCATAAACCTCAAAGCCATCTTCGCCCGTGTAGCCGGTGCGCGAGACAATCGACGGCACGCCATCCACTTCGCCTTCGCGAAAGTGATAATACTTAATCTCGTTGAGCGGTACAGCGGTCAGAGTTTGCAGCATCGAAAGCGCACGTGGACCCTGAATCGCGATTTGGCAGTAGTCTTCACTGACATTCTTCAACTCGACGTTTTCATCGCCGTGATGTGATTTGATCCAATCCCAATCCTTCTCAGTCGTGCCGGCGTTTACCACCAGCAGCAGACGATCTTCGGCAAAGCGATAGACCAGGAGGTCGTCAATGACAGTTCCTTCTGGAGTAGTCAGCGCCGAATATTGAGCCTGACCGTCAATCAGTTTAGAGACGTCGTTGGAAGTCAGACGATTGACGAAAGGAATAGCGTCAGGGCCGCGCACATCGATCTCACCCATGTGCGAAACGTCGAACAATCCCGCATGCGTGCGTGTGCGCAGATGTTCAGTCATGGTGCCGGCGGGGTACTGGACCGGCATGTCCCAGCCGCCAAATTCAACCATGCGCCCGCCCAGACGACCATGCCGATCGTTGAGCGAAGTGCGTTTCAGATTAGGAGCGGGCGCAGACAAATCCGTTTCTCAGCCTGAGCAAATTCCAAAAAGTTGGAGCTTTAAGAGCGTGTAATTGCTAGATTCGCAAACCTAACATGACGGTGAAAGTGCGTCAAGCGAGTGTTAAGCATCGCCGATTGTCTGCGCACATCCAAGGCCTTCGATTGACCACTATTGTACCGATTGCGGGCTTGCTGTGAAGCTTTGCGCCTGCTTAAGCAGTTTTCCGGAGAGTTACAATGAATACGCTGCGTTCTTCTTTGATTCGTGCATCCAACTCGCAGGTCGGATGCGTACATTCATTACGCCCTGGACTTCGCTCGTCGAAGTGAGCGATAACGTATCGGATCTTTGGAGGTTAATTTGATGTCGCGTTTTCTTTCTTGCATTGTTTCGATCTTGCTCGTTGGCACTAGTGCAGGTTGTCATGCGGTTACTGCCAGCCCCGTCGGCGCACTTCCGAACCCAGCTGTTGACGCGCCGTTGACGGCGGCGAAAGGCGAACGAACTGCCGTTATCGCGGGCGGCTGCTTTTGGGGAATTCAAGCGGTCTTCCAACACGTTAAGGGAGTGATCTCGGTGAGGTCCGGCTACTCGGGAGGGGCGGCTGATACTGCGCACTACGAAATGGTCAGCGAAGGGAATACCGGGCACGCCGAATCGGTCCGGATCACTTATGATCCGTCCCAGGTTTCCTATGGCCAGTTGCTCAAAGTGTTTTTTGCCGTGGCCCACGATCCCACGGAACTCAATCGACAGGGACCCGACACTGGCACTCAATATCGTTCGGCGATCTTTTATGCAGACGAAGAGCAAAAGCGCATTGCCCAGGCGTATGTTGAGCAGCTCAATAAGGCCAGAGTCTTTCCGCGGACGATCGTTACACAGGTGGTCGCGCTCAAAGCTTTCTATGCGGCCGAGGCGTATCATCAGGACTATGCCATGAATCATCCCGATGAGCCGTATATCGCAATCAACGACCTCCCGAAAGTAGAAAACCTGCGCAAGCAACTTAGTGATCTGTATGTATCGAGCCCGGCTCGACGGTAGAACGAAGTTACGCAAATTTTGCCGCGAGACGCAGAATGGGACCAGCCGAACATGAATGATAAAACAGTGCGGTTCACCGTGGCGCTTTCGATTGCCGAGGGAAAACTCGAGGCGTTCGAATCCATCGCGCAGGCTATGGTGGCAGGGAGCGAGTCAGAGGCGGGCACTCTCGTATACGAGTTCTGCTTGAGCAATGATCGCCAGCGGTGTCGATTGGTTGAGAAGTACGTTGACGCAGATGCGACCGTGGCTCACCTGACGGGCCCGGTGGTCAAGGAGCTTGTCCCCAAGCTCCTTGAGGTGTCTACGATTAGCGGCTTCGAGGTTTATGGAGATCCTGGCCCCAAAGCCGCGGAGATGATGACCGCGATGGGGGCTGAGATTTTTGAACACTGGCACGGCTTTAGTCGCTGAGAAGGCCGCTTAATGCTGGGCAGGCGGACGTCCCGTCCGCACAGCCCTCGCAACGCTCAATTTTTTCTTCACCGTGAATGCTGTTCGCGCTTCGCGCTCAATGCGGACGGGAAGTCCGCGCTCCCGGCAAAACAAAAAGACTGCGCCTGATTTCAGTCCGGGGACTGGAATCAGACGCAGCCTGATCGCTGCTTGACGAGCAACAGCTCCTAAAGAATCTGCTTGAAGCCGGTCGGTTCGATGTGCTGGAACAAAGGTGTTCCCGGCGGCAGCCGATTCGGATCGGTGAACGTAATATCGAACGCCCAGTTGCGAACGGGCGCGCCGTAAATCGTGCTGTTGGCGTTGTATTGACCGAGCGCCTGCACTGAGTGATAGAGCGGAATCAAAGAGCCCACAAAATTCCAGCGAGCCGTCCAATTCTCCAGGAAGCGCGGGAAGTTGTGCATGCCGCCGTTAAGACGCGACTCGTTCGAGCTACCATTTCCCGCATCAGGATTGCCGGTCAAGGCCGACAAGTTGTTACCCGCGATGATTGCCGCCCGGACAGACGTTTCTTGTGAAAACGAAGGCACGTTGTCGGCCGGTCGTTTGCTCAGATCGTCGGGATAGATCGCGGTCTCGCTGTCGAAGAACGTCTTCGAGAGCGGGAAGAAAGCGTCACACACGATCGAAGTTGGAACCTGATTGCCGACATAGTAGAAACTCGTGGTGTTGTCATTCAGCGATGAGGTTCCTGTCGGCGGCGCCAAATTGATTCCCGTGGTGTTGTAGTTGCCCCAGATGTAGACCATGTTTTCGCTGGAGACAGTGATGCCTTTGGTCGTCGATAGTTTCCCACTACCGCCGGTAACCTGGAGGTTTTCGCCATTGAACAAGCGAACCGCGTTGCGGAACATCTTGTGATTGATCCCGCCGCTATCGAGATTTGTCCAGCCATTGACCGCCAGCGCCCGCTTATTAACGTCGGTGCCATAACCGGGTGACGGCGCGGGCAGAGCGGCTGGATCGGGAAGCTCGCTTGTGTCTTTCACCAGCACTCCGGTGGCCTGCACATCTTCGCCTGGGTCAAGCGCGTTATTCGGTCCGTAGATATCTTCGTTATCAACCATGCCGTTCGTCGCGTTGAGTGAGACGCCGGAGCTGGTGTAAGTATGGATTACGTCGCCGCGGCGGTCTGAGATGTACACGGTGTAGCCATCGGGGCTGCCGACGTTGGTGCTGACAGCCGCGGTTCCGGCCAGAAGGTTATTGTCATAGACACCATCAAGCCAGCGGGCCAGGTTGCGCATATTGAGTTCCACCACATTCGTGACACCACGTTCATAAACTGTCGTCGCGCTCAGCGAAGAATTGATCCGGCCTTCGCGCACATTGTAGACGTTGATCGGAACGATCGCGTTCCAATCCTTGTTGTTGGTCCAGGCGGTGGTGCCCCAGTCCGTTAACAATTGACAAAGCACCTGCTGCGGATTGTCTATGCAGGACGCGCCGATCGTAGTTCCGCCCGGGATGTCCGAGCGTACAGGCTGAGATCCTGCCGGAGTGTCATCAAGGATTCCGGTGAGATAGCCATAGGTCGCGTTCATCACCGGACCGGGTGTGGTTTGGATTTCGCCATCCGCTCCCTTGCGCGTCTTGGATAGAATATCTGTCAGGCAGTTTGTATAAGGCGGATCACCATTGATACCGGGGTTGCTCAACCCACTTGCGTCCCGGCTGCCCTGCGTGTAAGCGGCCCACAACGGACGCTGCAAGTGAATGATCGCATTCGGTTCGCCTTCCGTCATTCCCATGCTCAGAATCTGCTGGGTAACGTCACGCACAACTCCATTCGAGTCGATGATCTGAATCACGATATGCCCGGTGATGCCAGAGCCGGTGGCAATGGCGGTGCCGTTCGAGGTCTTCGGAATGGCCGTGAATGAATAGACCTGACCTCCACCCGTGTAGCTTGCGTTCCCGCTCCTCCCATTCAACCTAAAATGGTCGGCATCCACAGTGGTGATCGTATAACCGCCGTTAGCGTTGGTATTGCCCCCCACGCCGGAAATGAAAACCTTGTTTCCGTTTGAGTATCCATGAGCGGGACAGGTGATCACGATCGGGTTGGCGTTAGTAGCCCCGGTAATGTCGTTTACCAACGGGCCTTTCTTGATGCCGCGGACGGTCTCGGCCTGAACTGCTGTGCCGTTCTGCTGCTGCATGTTAAAAGAGTTTGGGGTCTCGTTGTAGGTGTTACTGACATTGGTGTTGTTGTCATTTATGCGCCACAGTGCGCGCCCGCCGCCGTTGGCTGTGGGCGTGGAATTCGGCGTTGAGTTGGGCAGCGGAATCGGATCAAACGTTGATAGGTTAACACCCTGTCCGGTGGGAATTCCCGCCGCGTCAGTGGCGGATTGGTCTTCATCGTCGATCAGAATTCGGATCTGGGATTTCGAGGAGTACTTTGCTTCGCTGAGAATTTGACTGTCGCTGGGCAGAATGCGCTTGATGAGTTCGCGCGTCATGTTTCCTTCAATCTGCATTGGCAGCAGCAGCGGCACGCCGCCGGTGGTGCGGGTCAGCACCTGGCCGCCGAATTTGTTGGCCACGCCGGACGAGGCGGTGGCGATGGAATTGGAGTCCCACGTAGTACTGGCCGTTCCCGACGGTGAGCCGGGAAAGTAACCGCGCTGGCCGCTCGTGGCTCCCGAAAAGTTTGGACCATTGACCACGCTGCCGGCGGTCAGGGGAACGTCGATCGCTCCTACCTTAACCGACATCGACTGCGCGTGCGTGCTGCCGTTGCGCACCAGGTCCGTCACTAGTTCGTTTGCGGTGGTCACCCTGGCAAGAAAGGTCATGCTGCCGCTGATATAGAGGTTTCCGTTAGCATGGACGCGTCCGTTAAAGGCGAATGGCGGGCCCGGGTGGACCTCGAGGTCTTCATTGCTGAACATACCAAACTGGAAAATCGGCACCAGATAGTTGTTGATTTTGCGTCGCAGTTTTACCTGGCTTCCCGTGGCCACCTGGGTCGCCGTGGTCTCCAACAAGTATGGCGTTACTGCTGCCACCAGACCTGCGAATGGGCCGTTGGGAATAGTGATCGTGCCGGTCGAGCCGCTTGGATCGACTATGAGCTGTTGGTTATTAAACGCAAAGCCCTCGCCGGTCAGTTCAGTTGGATAAGCAGCCGCGATGGCGTTGAATTCCGCCGTCGTAGGCCGCGAAGTGCGGGCATACAGCGCACAAAAATCCGCGGTCATTTTCTCGATCGAGGAGGCTGCAGCATAGAAAGTCTGGGTCCGCTGCAAATCGCTGCCGGCAATTCTTGATTCATGCGTAACCACCGCCAGGACCGTCATCGAGATGGCCGAGAGCAGAGACATGACTATTAGCGCGGTAGCCAGCGCGGCGCCTCGCTCGCCCTTTTGGCCAACGACCTGAATTGCGGGGTGATTTGTTTTAGAGTTCTTACTCATAACGCTTCCTTCCATGAAATCGATAATGACTGGATCTACCGAGACTCTTGAATTCCTCGTGGCTAGAGCGCTTGCCGGAATTGCAGATTGCGCACCGTCGTAGCCGTCGTCGATGAAATGACTTGCTTGCCATTGTTGTTGGCCGTGATTGCATTTACGGCCCTCAGGGTTTCAACTGCGATGGTCGTTTCAACCTCGCGGACGGCCAGCTGCTGCTGCGAAGTCGAAAGCTGCCGGACCGGTTGCGGGACGAAGCCGTTGGCATCGGTAAGATTGACCAGATAACGAAACTGCACGTTGGTGACGTGCTCGGCAATAACGTTGTCGACGAAGGTGGCTCCTTTGACTCCGTACACGCGCCTGATGAGCAGGTTATTGGCGTTCACGAAGTACTGGATTATCTGGAGCCTGACTATCGATGCCGGTTTGGCTCCGTTGCTGGTGGCGATATAGATCGGCGAGGTGGTGTCCGTTTGATTCAGCCCGTAGGTGTCGCCGTTCGTCATTACGATGGTGTTGGTTGATGAGTTAACACTCGAGACGATCCCGAAAGCCGCACTGCCCTGAGAGATAATCGCGTAGACTTCGTTCGCCTGGAATTTCCCTATGTCGGTGGAGGTCAGCAGAAGAGTAGTGTTGGGGGAGGCTATAGTAATCTTATTAGCCGGCAGCGAAACCGAGCCGGCGCCGTTATTGAACGAAGTGTCCTGCGTCAGCAAGGTTATCCGATCACAGCCAGGCAGAAAATTCGCCGCCGGACTAGCTTGAGGTACCGCGGTGCTCGCGGGGATGTTATCGTCCGAGTTAACCAGCGAGAGGTTTACATAATTGGAAGTCGGTGGTTCGACGACGGGCGTAAGAGTCAGATAATTCTGGACGAAACTTTTGGGCACATTAATGGTGCCGATGCCTCTAAGACCGTCTCCCGCAGTCGTTAGATCGCGATTGACTATCTCGTGAGCCGTGCGCAGACCCTGCTCTGAGTCGGTGGTGTGATAGGTGGCGGCTGAGAACTTGATGCTGCTGCCAATTAAAGAGAAGGCCGCGCCGACGACGAGCGTCATGGTCGCCAGTGCGATCATCAGCTCAATCATTGAAAAGCCGTCGTGACGATTGATTTTGCGATTAGAAGACATGTAATCCTCCGAATTTCGGTTTGAGCGCGGGGCGCTGTTTTCTGCGACGCTTAGCGAAAGTTGCTGCGCGTGTCGTTGTTCAGATAGCTGACTCCCACCATGTCGCGAAGCTGGCCGGCCGCGTCCGGATAACGCACCGTCACTTGAATCCGCTTCAGGTTCGCACTCAGATTGGTTATCGAAATCTGCCTCTGGTAACCGGGCACCGCCCAGGTCGAGTCAATCGTGTCATCAGAAGTGCCATAGATATTGTCTGGCCCGGGACTGATCAAATCGTCATCGGTACCAAAGATGCCGTCCGGCCCGGGATTGATCGAGAGGGGTTGGAACGCTGTTGGAAATCCTATGAACGTTCGGGTCGAGGCGGAGTTGTCGACCAGTCCCTGATTGGCAATTTGACCAAACGAAAGCTGCTCGGTGTTTCTCAACGTCTCCATCTGTTCGAGCAGCGAGACCACCAGTAGCTTACTGTTCGTCAGATTGCGACCTTTGTTACTGACGGTCACGGCATAGCCGATAGATGCGGCCAGGCCCAGCAGGCCTACAGTCAGAATCAGCATCGCGACGACCATCTCAAGAATCGTGACACCTGATTCAGAATGGAGTTTCTTTCGCAGCAGCGGGCGGCGGGATTGGTTATTCGACATATTGACTTGCACTGGGTGTGTACCTCCAGATTTTGATTCTCCCGGCGGATCCGAGGACAGAGATCGCGCACGCCGTCTGGTTGGGAATCTTGTTGTTATAGAAAAATAGAGTGCGGTTAACAGCGTTGCCGTTGGCATCCAGTACGGTACCATCCGGCTGAAACGTTATGGTCAGTTTGTTGGATGCCAGCGAAGTTTGGGTGCTGGTATCACCCAGGGTCGGGGTGCCGAGGCCATTCGGAACGCCGAAAGTGATTTCAGAAGCGGGGAGACCGGCGCCACCGCCAACTGGTACCGTTAAGGCGGTGATGCTACCTGCTGTGTTGGGATAGTTCGTAGCACTAAGCAGAGCGTATCCGGTCGCTTGATGATCGATAATCGTGATTTGTTTCGCCGAGTCGTCATACACGAAAGTAAACGCCTGACGCTGCGACATGGCTTGTTGCCTGGCGTATCGCAACTGAGTGGAGATCTCGCGCGGCAACGCGGCCGAGCGAATCATGCGCCGCGCTGAAATGACCTGCGGCACAGCTACGGCAGTCAGAACCGAAGCGATCGCGACCACGGCGAGCACTTCGACCAATGACCTGCCGCTGTGCGAATGCCAACTTTGAGCTTTTCCGGCGGGGACCTGAGCTTTCATTGTTATCACCTGTCAACCTCGATTCGCTGCTGCTCTGCCAATTCTTCCGGGCCGTCCAGTGATGGCCGAGCCTCTGCTAAGAGCAAGGACGATGCCACCCTCGTTTGCTAATGAAATCAGACGATTCGCTGGTGAGACATGGGATTCTTGTCACCTTGAGTAACAGGGGAGAGAACAGCGTTACCTAGGTTGGAAGACTTGTGTGACCTACACAGCCCTCGATTTGTGGAGGGCGATCTCTCGCGATAAAAAGAAGCTAGCCGCGGGTCTGATCTTTTTGCTATAGTCAATTCAGCTCCCGAGCCATTTCGCCGGAGCTGACAACTAAGACCGAGACTCACCACAAATCGATTGACAGTCGATCGATGAGTCCACTCGGCTCCTTTCCCAGGGACTGTAACGTCCTACTTCCTCGGTTTCACACGACAATGATTGCTGGAGCGCGATGATTAATCCGACAAGCAACTTTGCGTAGCAGCACTGACTATTCCGGAGCGGATCGATCTCCGGTGCAGATTGAGGCTTTCATAATGGCGAGACTTGATGACCTTCTCAGGCAGATGAAACAGCATGGTGCTTCGGACCTCCACCTGACGTCGGGCTCCGCTCCTTACATGCGGATCCACGGGGACATGGTGAAGCTGAATTACCGCAACGTCACCTCAGAGACCTGCCAGAGTCTGCTTTTTGAAATTCTCACTGAGAAACAGAAAGAGCTTTTCACCGAAGACTGGGACCTGGATCTGAGTTATCCGCTGAACGGAGTGGGCCGTTTTCGCGTAAACGTATTCATGCAGAGAAACGGGGCCTCGGCGGTCTTTCGGCTGATTCCCGAGAATATCAAGACCATCGATGAGCTCGATCTCCCCGAACAGCTTTCCCAATTAATTGATATTTCCGAAGGACTGATTCTGGTTACAGGTCCTACCGGTTCAGGGAAGAGCACGACCCTGGCCTCTCTGATTCATACCATCAACCAGAAACAGCAGGCACACATCATCACTATCGAAGACCCGATCGAATTTGTGCACGAGAATAACCGTTGTTTGATCAGCCAGCGAGAATTGGCGAGCCATACAAAATCGTTCGGAGCCGCTCTGCGGGCAGCGCTGCGAGAAGATCCGGACATCATCCTCGTGGGCGAGATGCGCGATCTGGAAACGATCTCACTTGCGATCACCGCGGCCGAAACCGGTCACCTGGTGTTTGGCACGCTGCACACCAACAGCGCGATCAAAACCATCGATCGCGTCATCGACGTCTTTCCTGAAGGTCAGCAAGCCCAGATTCGCGTTATGTTGTCTGAGAGTTTGCGAGGCGTCGTGGCCCAGGCGTTACTTCCGCGACCCGATCGCCAGGGACGCGTGCCGGTGGTTGAGATTCTGATCAACGTCCCAGCCGTCGCGAACCTGATTCGCGAAGGCAAAACACACCAGATCGCCTCAGTCATGCAAACCGGACGGGCGCACGGCATGGTCACCTTTGACGGGGCCGTTCACGACCTAATTCAGAAGAACCTGATTTCGAAAGAAGACGGCTTCAGCTTTTTACGTCGCCGCAGCGCGGGCAAACAACTCAGTGGCTCAAGCGGTCATGGTATGCGTCTAGCGAACAGTCCGGCTTTGGTCTAACCCCAATTACTCATCTCGCCCGAGTTGCCTCACGGCGCGTTCCCACGCGCTCCGAAAAGGAAAGCAGTAAATAAGGACTATTACCGAGACGCCAACGGCCCGCAGCATGTTGGTCCAATCGCCGCTCAAGATCGTAATCACGAACCCCATCAGCGCAATCGCACCGCCGATGCAGGCCAGCTGAACCGTGGTGTCCCGCAGTGTCCTCAACAAACCCGAGACGCCTTTGAGGGCCGCAATGTCCTGCAAGCGCATCGCGGAGAACTTCGTCCGTCTGATCACGAAGGCGCCCAGGCCAAACACCAGCACGGCAATCCATAGACCCATGATGATTTTGGAGTCCCGGACTGGATCGCCAGGTCGAAAAATGCGATCGGTGGCAAAGAAGGCGATCGCCAGCAGGACAATATCCATAACCAGAAAAGCGGCGACGACGAGCGTGGCGGTGCGATGCCGCCGCACCAGCTCGTTTTGCAGGCCTGCGGAGTTCAGGGTCATATCAGAGCGGCAAGCTCGCGCGCATTCCGGGCTGATGAATCAAGGTTTCGGAGTCGGGGTTTGAACCGCTCGCGGTCGAGTATTCGGCGTCGCGCCGGGATTAGCCTGAACGGGCGCAGGTGAAGTGGCAGGTGTTGGTTGGGGCGCTGGAGCGCGCGCCGGACCTCTCTGAATCACCGGCTGCAACGCGCTGTCCGGCAGTTGACCGTTGTTCTGAATAGCCTTGTCGATCAGGTCGTTGCCGTCGCCTTTTCTGCTAATCAGAATTCCGTCGTGACTGGTGGTGATGTTCGGGTTGCCGCTGATCTGCTGCATCATGTTCTGAGTGAACGTGGGCTTCTCGCAGACAGGCAGGTCCTTCTTAATCGGATCAGGTTCGGGGATGGCGGCGCCGATGATGTTGAGTTGTTCTTTCGCCTTGTCGACAAATTCGCTGTTCGGATGATCGCGAACCAGTCGCTGGTAATACTTGGCGGCTTCATCCGGCTCTTCCTCCAGCTGATAAGTCGCGGCGTAACGGAACAGCACTTCATCTTCCCTACAGTAGTTTGGATATTTGTCGAGGATCTCTCTCAAACGATCCTGCGCACCCTTCAGGCCGCCCTTTTGGTTTATGTAGCGACCGCGATAGAACTCGGCAATCGCAAAACTGTGATTCGCCAGGATGTCCTGACTCTCGCGTAGTCGCTTTTCGCTTTCCGCCCTCAGCGGCGATTTCGGGCACTGCTGCAGCATTACTTTCAAACGCTGTTCGGCTTTGCGCGCGTGCGTGATGTCGCGATCGGCCAGACCCATCTGGCGCATTTCGGTTTCGGCAACCTTCAGCATGGCATCACAAGTGAGCGCGTCAGTGGGGAAGAAGGTCAACCAGTCCTGATAAGCCTGACCCGCCTGGATCAGCGAACTCGTTGTGCCTTCCAGGTAAAAGGAATCCGCAATTGCCAGCTTGGCCATAGGCAGGTAAGGCGAGTCGGGATAAGTCGTAATGATCGTGGTGAAAAGCAAGCGCCCGGTTTCGTGATTGCCCTTGCGCACTTCGCGCGCGGCCTCGACGAACAGGACGCGATCACGACCCGGGGCGACCGTGCCGGTCAACTCGGTGTACTTATCAATGCTCTTGCCGGGCAGCAAACCAAACATGCGGCGCTTGGTCTTCTGTGGTTTCGGATGATAGTCGGATGACGTTTCGCTGGTTGCGGTCCGGGACGAGGCCGTGGATTGCAGGGCCGCCTGGACACGCGTATTTAGTTCGGTAATCGAAGTTTCCAGCCCATCGAGTTTGGACGTGTCGTACTTATCCGCGCGCTCTTCCTTATTACGCAGATCGTTGACCTCGCTCAGCACCGAACCAACTTCCTTGTCCAGCCCGCGGAGACGTTCGCGCGGATCGTCAGGGTTCTTTGTCTTGCTGCCGGTGTCTTTGGAGTTGACTGCCGCAATCGCGCTATCCAATGAGCGACGCATCGATTCGAGCTTGGAACGCATGATGTCGATGCGCTGGAGGTTCGTTAGCCCGGCTTGGCCCGATTGGGTCTTGTCCTGGCCAAATGCGACCCCGGACGTCAAAAAAACCATCGTCAGCAAAGCCAACGAAATCAGACCACGCGAGCGGCGGGGAATAACTCTTTGCACAAAAGGAAAAGACATGAAAAACCCTCCAGAAACAATTCGTGATCGCTCGGATTGTAAACTGATGACCATCCAGTTACCACCCGAAAGCGACCTCTTGATCAAGACCGGCATCGCCACCGAAAATCGCAAAATCAGAATGCCGTCATCAGTGACGGCTAGACCCACAGAACCGTCGCTTCGCGCAACTTACGTACGGCAACCGCTGGGTCGGGGGCGCCAAAGACTGCCGAACCGGAAACAATAATCTCTGCTCCCGCGCTGGTGACCTCAGCGATGTTATCGCTATCGATACCACCGTCGATCTCGATGCGAGTTTTCAACCCGCGTTCGTCGATCATCTTTCGCAAACGGCGGACCTTGTCGAGCGAGGCTGGAATAAACTCCTGGCCCCCAAAGCCGGGATTCACGGACATCAGCAACACATAATCAGCAAACTTAATAGCCTCGTCCACCGCGGACAGCGGCGTCGCGGGATTGATGGCGATGCCCGCCAACCCTCCGGCGGCTCTTATTGCAGACAACGTGCGGTGCGCGTGCGGGTCGGCTTCGATATGGATTGAAACCATTCGCGCGCCTGCTGCTACGAACTGTTCGGCGTACCGTCCCGGCTCGACGATCATCAGATGCGCGTCAATGGGCAGTCGGGTTGCACGGGAAATCGCTTTTACTACCGGCAGGCCAACAGTGATGTTCGGCACAAAACGCCCATCCATGACGTCAACATGGAGCAGAGAGGCTCCCGCGCGCTCGACAGTCTTGATTTGTTCACCCAAGCAGGTGAAATCCGCGGATAGAATTGATGGGGCAATCTCAATCATCACGTTGAAGTCTTAAGGCTGTCGTGGAGTCGGCGCAGTCGCGGGCGGACGGCGGTTGACGTTGACTTTGGGTACGTTGTTCGAATTCTGGCTGCTATGGACAGGAGTTCCCGCCGGATTAGCATTCACATTCCCATTCGTAGCGCGGTTAGCATTGCCGTTGCTGTTACGGTTTCGGTTGGCCGAGTTCGCATTCGAATTAGCGCTCGCGTTTTTGTTCGCGGGCTTCTTTTTCGGCTTGTTATCGTTTGAGTTAGTGTTGGAGCTCGTGGCGTTGTCGTTTTCCGGCTTCTTCTCGGTATTTGAGTTTGCGTTGGTATTAGTTGAAGTTGAACTCTCGCCATCTTTGGTGGGACGGCTGATGTCCACCGCGACTGTCTGTCCAACTTTGACGACCTCGCCGGCATGCGGGAGTTGGATCAGCACCGTATCAGGTTTTGCTTCGCTGGTTGGGCGCGTGGCGCGCACGCGAAAATTCAAACCCGCTGAGCTAATCGTGTCTTCCGCGGATGTTCGATCCTTGCCGATGATGTCGGGCACGCGAGTTTCAGAACTTCGCAGAGAGAGGTAAATGGCGCCCAGTAGCCCGAAGGTAAACGCGATCGCGATTCCGACTACGATGAGGACGCGTTTCACCGAAGTAAGTGCTTGAGTTATGAACGACACGTTGGAATTAGTCTCTTTTCGCGGCGCAAATCAATCCCGGTGCAGGTCAGGGCGAAGTCTAACACCCACGCGCAAACACCCGCAACCGGGCCGTGCTACGCGTGACGTTGAAACGCGGTCATGAAAAAGCCGTCTACATCGTGGCGGTGTGGCCAGGTGCGAATTGCGCCGGTGGCGGTCGCTAAATCCGCCGGACCACCCAAGAGTCGCGGGTCCAGTCGCGAGTGATCGAATTCCGCATGGGTGTTCATAAAGTCCGCGGTCACGGCTTCGTTCTCTTCACTTTCCAGCGAGCACGTTGAGTATAAGAGTCTCCCGCCAGGCCGAACCACCTCGGCGGCCTGCGCGAGAATGGTTTTCTGTTTAGCAGACAGCTCGACTACATCGGAAGCCTTAAGGCGCCAGCGAATCTCAGGATTCCGGCGCAGCGTGCCGGTTCCCGAACATGGTGCGTCCACCAACACACGATCAAACGACGCCTTAGCGAAAGGCAAAACGCTGGTAGCGTCAGCGACCACCACTTGAATCGAGTCGTTGCCCTGGACCGTCGCCAGTTCGCGGAGAACCCGCAACCGATGCTCGTGTAGATCGCCGGCCACAATCATTGCGCGCGGCGCCAGAGCCCCGATCAGAGTGGTCTTGCTGCCAGGGGCTGCGCCAACGTCAAGCACTCGATCACCCGGCCGAGCGTCAAGCAGGTGCGCCACCAATTGTGAAGCTTCGTCTTGTAAGTAAATCAGACCGTCGCCGGTCAGCTTACGAATGCGCGCGTGCTTGTGTCCGATCACTCGCCAGGAGTTGGGCGCGATCTGCGACGGCCGCATTTCCAGACCCGCTGCGGTTAGCTCACCGATAATCCGTTGTGCCTGATCAGTGTCTTCGATCGTTCTGCTTGTCAGACGGAAAGCCACCGGCGCGGGTTCGTTGTTTGCCAGAGCGAGAGCGCCTGCTTCTTCGAGACCCAGAACATTGGCCCATCGTTCGATCAGCCATGAAGGATGAGAAGTTTCAATTGCGAGCTTCTCGATGGGATCGGTAGTCTTCGCTGCCGGATCGTAATTCGGTTCGCGGGTTGCTCGGCGCAGGACCGCATTCGCTAAACCGGCCGCGGAACGCAGACCCGCCGCGCCCACAAGATTTACCGATTCATTAACAGCGGCAGATGGCGGAACCCGAGCGAGGAAGCGAAGTTGGTAGAGTCCAAGGCGCAGAGCCAGCCTGACCGGTAAATCGACGCTCTGCATCTGCCGATTGGCCAGGTGTTCGAGCACACGATCCAGCCACAACTGTCGCCGCAGAACACCCAATACGAGCTCGTGACAAAGGGCCCGGTCGTCGCCTCGCAGGCGTTCATCCATCGTGGCCAGCAAGGAAGACGCGTAAGCGCCTTCATTCTCAACTCGCCGCAAAATTTCGAATGCGGTGCGACGTGCCGGCGAAAGTGACATTATCGGTTTGTAGATTATCGGGAGCTAAAGTTCCTGCATGGGGCAGGCCTGGATGGCGCACAACTGCCAGCGCCCGGCGCGCTCGATATAGACCATGATGATCTTATATTGGCCGGAGAGTTCGCGTCCGTGATAAAGCCAGGTCGCGGAATCGCGCGCCGTCAAAACGGCGGTGCTGCCGAACACCCTGACGCTGACCTGTTCGCGGGTAATGTGTTCGATCTTAAGATCACCTGAAGACACGTCAGCGATGAATTGTGCCTTGTCATCGCCTTCCAGCGGATAAGTGAAGAAAAAGTCATCCGCCATGATCCGGTCGAGTGTCGCGCTGTCGCCGCGCATCATTGCCTTCACCCAGTCATCATTGAGCTGCCGGATGAGCTGCTCGACTTCAATCGGTGGATGCTGGATTTGGTCTGAACTGTCCATTAACGGATCCTTGTCGGAGAACGTTGGTAACAGGCTTCTACGCCAGATCGAGGGCGAGAGTCAAATTCAAAATCTGGCCGCTGTAAAGGGAATTCCCAGTCATTACCACTAATCGCGTTGTCCTTCTATCGATTAAGCTGGATTGGATTCACACATTTTTTCGTGGCCCATGTCGTACAAGTTGACACGATATGGAATAAGAACCGCATCAACTGGATTGTTTTCACCACCACAGCAGGTGTGGCATATCCATTGCCAGAATGTCCGGCGGAGGTAGGGAACATGAAACTTTTCAGCACAAAGAATATTGGAGGGGCACTCCTGGGATTCGTAATGTTAATGGGCATTGTAATGGTGTCGGGCACTACGACCCAGGCACAGTATTATCCCAACCAGGATCAATACCGCCGCCAGCGTGATTACGAACGCGCTCAGCGTGAACGCGAACGACAGGCTGAGATCGAGCGACAACGCCAGCAGCAGAATGATCAGTACTACCGCAACGATCAGTGGAATCGCAACGATCAGTGGGGTCGAAACAATAATGGCCGTCGCGGACGGAACGGGGACGGTTACGGCAACCAGGGCGGCTCATATGAACTGCGGCAAACGGCGCTGAACGCCGGTTACAATGAAGGCCGTAAGGCGGGCCGAAATGATAGTCGCAGTGGCCGTTATGACCCGACGCGCAGTAGCGCATATCGCAACGCGATGAAGGATTACAATTCGCGGATGGGAGATCGTTATGCGTACCAAGAGTATTTCCGAGCTGCGTTTGAGAATGGCTACTCGGACGGATACAACGGTTACTAAAACCGCAGCGGCACGCATAGCCGAAGAAGAGAGCGGGAGCAGAGACCTTGGGTTTCTGCTCCCGCTTTTCCTTTTATGACGACCGTCACGCGCCCCTAGAAATTGATTGGCTTGAATCACGGAATCCGCGGCCTAATAGCCGTTTCTTACCGGTACAGAAAAACATCAGGTGAAGGGTTACTTCGGGTATACGCATGTCCAAGAGAATTCTGATTATCGAAGACGACGATGAAACGCGCGAACTATTGCGCATGGCGCTGGAGAAGCGCGGCTATCAGGTGACGGTGGCTGAGGACGGAGTGCGCGGTTATGACACTGCTCTTTTCCTGAAGCCCGATTTGATTGTGACCGATATTCAAATGCCCGGCGCTGATGGCGTCCACGTAGTGCGCCGCGTCCGCGACACCACGACCCTTGAAAAGATACCCATCCTGGTAACTACCGCATTCGGCAACGGAACTGCGACCTTTGCGCTGCAACTTGGCGCCAACGCTTACGAGCCTAAGCCGATCAATTCGCAGAATTTTCTCGCCACCGTCCGCCGCTTGCTCAGCGACCGCGGCACAATGAAAGCGGCGTAGCACCGTCGAACAACCACAGTCTCGCCGCGCGCTACGGCCCCCACTACGGTTCCTTAAACCCCCGTCTGGATAGCCTCATCAAAATCCGATTACGCAAGACTAAAACGTTAGCAACAAAGGGAATGGTTGACTTTGAACAAACCTTGGCATATGGTACGCGCATTCTTTGAGTAAACCACGGACCGAAGACGCGGTCGATTAGTTTGAGCAGGAAGAGTATTGAGCGCGCAACCGGCTGATAATCCCGGCATTGTAATCAATCTACCGTTACAACCGGAGCGGCTCAAATGACAAAAGCACTAGTGCGAAGAGCAGCTTTGACAGCTGCCACATTGGTTTTCCTACTACTCAACTTGCCGGCAACCTCCGAAGCCAGGCAAGGTGCGAAGACACGCAAGGCCTCAAGCGCACGGGCGGGTCTCCGAACCAAAGTTTATTCCCTGGGCAGGCTCGATGGTGCATTGGCGGGACCGCTATTCGCGCTAATCCATCCGTTGCCCTGGAAGGGCCAGACAGATGGTGTCGTCCTGATGCCGGCGTCCGCGCTCGCAACGCTGACGAAAGCACAGCAACAAGCGTTAGCAACTTTGCACCGCAAAGGATTACCCGTTGTCATTACTCACGCGAGCCAGGATCATATCGACGCACTGAATAGCGCGCTGGGAATCGCTAAGACAGGAGACCTTCCAACGGGGCTCAAGTATCTCGACTTTTACGCTTCGACTCTTTCGCGTGGCGGCTTTCGCTCATTCCTGATGGCTCCTTCCCTGCCGGTTGATCAGGATGAAGTTAATCCGGCGGAGAGTAGATCAGACCTTTATTCGCGGACGCAGGAATTTCTCAAATGGATTCGCGACGCGAAATCGGGCGGCCGGCGCATGGCGCATGCTTCGCAGAACAATCCGGTCCAAATCAACAACAGCAACTCGTGGCAGGCTACTTTCAATCAGCCGGTGCAATACTATTGGGCGAGTTGTAGTACGCCGACTTATAGCTGTACGAATAACTACCAGCTTCAGGTCAACGTATGGCCGGTGTATTCGCAAAGCAACGCACAGATCAACGTGAATAATCCATCCTCCCAACAACAGCCAATCGATTTCTTTATCATGCAGCTTTCGGGAAATCTAAACTCGTCGGGATGTTTCGGTTTCTACAACAAGAGCCATCCGAACAGAATTTCGGCTTACTGGGCGCGCCAATACAATCTAGGCGCGGCGGTTGCAGATAATTGGTCAATAGCAGATCTGAATATTGCCAACGGCTGGTCGCCGCAGGCAGCCAACCCGGCCACGACTGTCACCACTGGGACCACTTGGAATCTGTCTGGGACCGGCAATATCGGAATGAAGGGCAGTACGGCTGCTTTCACTGCGGGCGTTCAATTCAACAATTCGAACACCACTACCTATCAGGCGCTACAAGTCCAACCCAATATTGGCGCGTCATCGCTAGCCCCGAACGCTGCGAGTTGGACCTATGACTCGTGGAACTATGTTCATCAGAAGATTCAACCTACGAATGGATTGTGTGGCGGACCAGGCTTCGCCACTCTGCCGCCCATAATCTCTAACAGCACCTTCTCCCCGGTGGACACTTGGGTGTGGCAGGCTTTGCCTGCAGTTCGGCAGAAATACAACGGCGGCACGTTGCCGATCCAAATTGATCTATCGGTGCTGCTGGGATGGACTTACTATCATGGAAGCGAAGCTTCGTGTAAGCCAAAGGGCAGCCACGGCGATGCATACCCGATGCAGGTCAACAGCGTTGCACCGACGTATGAGGTAGGAAGTGGCACTCTTCAAGGTTTGACTTTTGATGTGGGGTGCCAGGTAGCGACGCTCTACGGCACGATCCCGTTAGGGCCAACGTCAAATCAGAATTGGTCCGCCGGTAATCCTGGCACGCCTTACCCGGCGGTATCTACGTGGACGTTGAATCCTCCGTTCGCCTCAACGACCGTGGCTCCGTCAAACTAGGCCTGGGGCGGTCTCCTCAATGTATTGCGCTGTGTCTTTGGCGCAGACGGACAGTCTTGCCGGCTCGAATGTCTCTGCGCGCCAGGGGCTGGTTTGCGGCTTAACTATCGGAACTCTCACCGCGCCTAATCCGTTGTAGTATCCTAAGTCCAATACTTCGTCGAAAAAACTGAAACCTTTTGTTGCGGCGGCTCACTAACACACCGGAACATGATGAAACGGCTGGCCCATGAGTTAAGCCTTGAAGGGCAGCCCGGAGCGTTCGCGGCATCTCTGATGAATAGTTCAGCAGACCTGGTTGCGCGGGCGTCTTCGGGCGACCAGGAGGCCTTCCGCCTGATCTTTGAACGGTACTCCAGACCCGTAATTAGTTTTATCTACGATCTGGTTTCGGATCGAAGCCTGGCGGAAGAGTTGACCCAGGAAACCTTTGTCCGGGCCTTTCGCAATCTGCACGCCCTTCGCCACGAAACAAAACTTTCGACCTGGCTGTTTGGAATCGCGAAGAACGTCGCGCGGGAATCGTTGCGGGCACGAGCCAGGGACAGCCGTCGGGTCGAACTTGATGACAAGTCGGTGCTCGACTTGAGCGACAAGGCGCCAGTGCCGGTCAACCAGCTTCTCAATAAAGAATTGAACGAGCTGATCCAGCGCTCGCTCGCAATGCTCGATGACGACAAGCGGCTGGTCTTTACGCTAAAAGTTTTTCAGCAGTGCAGTTACGAAGAGATCGCGGACATTACCGGATTTTCGATCTCCAAGTTGAAGACGGATTTGCACCGGGCGCGATCGGAAATGCGACGACGAATTAGTCCTTATGTGAGGCTTTAGATATGAAGTGTGATGACTGTTTGAATCTATTGGCAGAATACATCGACGGCGAAGTGATCGCACACGAGGCCGAAGGAATTAGTGCGCACCTGATCGTTTGCGCCGGTTGTAGCAGCGAATTCGAGTCATTGACGGCAGAACAGGAGATCTTCACCCGTTATGATCGCGAACTGGATATCTCGCCGGGGATGTGGAGCGCAATCCAGGCGCGGACAGTTACTGAGCGCCGCCCGGTTGACTCGCGTCCGAAATTCAATCTGCGATCGTCGTTGGCCGGACTATTCGCGGTGCCCCGTTTGGGTTTCGCTTTCTCGGGAGGGTTGGCAGTCGTAATTATCGCGGTCGTAGTTGGGGCCCTGTATTTGAAAATGCATCAACAGACAGCCACACCTGAGACAGTTGCCGGAAATCACGAGCCGATCTTGCGGCCCGTAAATAAAGGCGGTGGCGCAGTCCCACCTGTGAATCCCACGGCTTCGGTCGAAGGACCCGTTGGAGAAAACGCGTCGCATAGGACAACGCCGAAAACGGCTGCCCGTCTGAAGAAGTCCGATGATCCCGGCGTGCTGTTCGCGGATGTAGCTTATTCCGATCTGACGGAGCGCGACACCGCCGCGCACATTCAGCAGGCCGAGAATCTGCTTCGTTCGATACGAAGTCTGCAGTCGTCGGACGATGTTGGCGAGATCGATGTGTCCTACGAGAAGGCGATGTCGCAACGCTTGCTCAGCGAGAACCAGGTGTTACGCCGGGATGCAGAGGCGGCCGGGAAATTTCCTGCCAAGGAATTGCTGGGAGATCTGGAGCCGTTCCTGATCGATATCGCCAACCTGCCGGACAAGGCGACTCCGGATAAATTGCGCGCGATTAAGGATCGCGTGCAGAAAACGGAAATCGTCGCGGCCCTGGTCAGCTATTAGGTCAGTTACTAAACACTCGAACCAATAACAGTCCAAAAACACGAGGCAAACTATGTTTGAACTTCAGACCATGAATAGCAAAGTAAACAACTACAACGTAATCCCCCGCAGGATTCTTTCGCTGGCGCTGCTGGTCGCGTTGACGGTTTTGGCCGGCGGGATGTTCCGCCAAAGCTCAGCTCAGGAACCTTCGCCCCGCAAGGTGGCGGAGCCGCGCATCGTCGTGGCCCCGCGCGTGGAGGTGAAGCCAGTGCCCAAGGTCTACGTGGACCTCTCGGATGTCGACAACATGGATTTTTCCTATCTCGACAAGATGGATTTTTCGTTCATCGACAAGATGGATTTTTCGTTCATCGATAAGATGGATTTCTCGTACCTCGACAAGATGGATTTCTCGTACCTCGACAAGATGGATTTTTCAGCTCTAGACAAGATGGATCTTTCGTCACTCGACAAGTTGAAGTCTCTCGATAAATTTAAGCCTTTCGACAAGTTCGAAAAGCTGACTCAGCAGGGCCGAGGCGCCGGCGTTGGATCGGGTGTCGGCTCCGGGGTTTCTCCGGCAGATGAGGATTGTGAATTCAAGATCGAGGTACTCCAGGCGCTATTCCATAGTGACGTCCAGCGCGGCATCACCGCCGCGACTGAGTGGCTCAAGCCGGGATCGGCCCAGACTGTACGGTGCCGGCAAGCAGCTCTGTCACTGCTGGCGCATTACGGTGGCAAGGCGGTTACGCCGACGATTTTGAACGTGGCCCGGAACGAGCCCGATCTGAATATTCGGAAAAAAGCGATTTCCGTTCTGGGCTCGACCAATGACGAGTCGGTGATCGATACCCTCCGTGACTTCGCCCTTAACTCGCCGCAGAGCGAGATTACTGAAGCAGCGCTCTACGCTTTGAGTCAACACACCAGCGAACGCGCAATTACCGTCCTCAGTGAAATCGCCATGAGTAGCCGTCCGGTCCCATTGCGCAGGGCCGCGATTTCGAGCATTGCGAGCCGCCCGGGTGAACCAGCGGTCGATGCTCTGTTCAAAATTTATGACACCGATCAGAATATTGAGATTAAGACGGCTGTCATCTCCGCGTTCTCTCGCCGGAAGAGCGAGCGTGCCGGGGATAAGTTGATCGCGATCGCCAAAGGCTCCGGTAACGTCGAGCTTCGCAAAGCCGCGATTCACGGAATTGCCCGGAAATTCGGCGACCAGGCGGTCGATATTATTCTGGGTCTGTATGACCACGAGACGGATGTTGAGTTGAAGGGACAGATGCTCAACGCACTGTGCGGCTCAAACGACCCGCGAGTTACCAAGAAAATTATGGAAGTTGCCAGAAACACACAGACGCCGCTCGATCAGCGCCGACACGCAATCGGTTGTCTCAGCCGCAGCAAGGATCCCGAAGTCCTTAAGTTCCTTGAAGACTTACTGAAGTAGGCAGTCTTTGAGGGAGGTAACGTCGTGAACAAACTAGTAAAAATCGTCTTTGCTATCGCTATCGGTGTAGCGGGCGGGGCCATTGTCACGGGACAGACGAAGAATTTCATACCGGTTGATGGCGCCAGTCTTAAAGTAAAGATTGATAACGCAGTCACCCAGGGACGTGCCGGCGCGGCGCAGGGCGGCCGGTTCTGGGTCGGGTATCAATTCGAAGCGCGGCCGGGCGTGGCCATTGACTTTGAAGTGGTCGACAGCAGTGGCGGCGTTTATTTTTCGATAGATGGTATGTCGATGAGTTTCGATTCGCGATACGAGACTCGGGAGTTGGGACTGTTTCTGCTCTTTGACACGCAGCGCAATTTGTTTACGCGCGCCGAAGTTTACAACCTGCGCCGCACGCACGAGTTCAGCAGCTATCCGGTTTACTGGGCGGGGCGAGCGAGCAATGAAGAGAGCCTGAATTATCTGAAATCGTTTATCGATTCAGGGGCGCCCGAAATTAACCGGCTCGCGGATCGCGCGACGTTTGCGATTGCTCTGCACGATGACGCGCGGGTTGAGTCGGTTCTTACCGAGATGATCCGGCGGCCGGTCGTCGAACCGATTCGTTCGCGCGCGATTAGCTGGCTTGGTTACACACCTGAAAGCCAGTCAAAGAATAATCTATTAACCGAAATCGTGCGCAACAATCAGGAGGGGAGCGAGGCGCGCAAGCAGGCGATGTCGGCGCTGGGCGTGAGCCGTGCCGCTGCGACCTTGCCGCTGCTCGAAAATCTTTTCGAGACGATGACCGCGAAGGAGTTAAAGCGCGGAGCGTTGAGCGGAATTGCCCGTAATGACAACCGCGACGGCGCTGCGACGTATTTGATTCGCGTGGCCGAAACAGAGAAAGAACTCGATTTGCGCAAGAGCGCGATTTCGAGTTTGGGCCGGATTGCCGGCGAGAAAAGTTTGGGCGCGATAACCAACACGCTCGACTCTGATCCTGAAACTGAAATCCAAAAGCAAGCGGTGATCGCAATTGGCCGCCGCCCGAAAGATGAAGCCATTCCGATTCTGATCCGTACGGCCCGCAGCCATCCGAAAATGCAGGTGCGCAAGGTCGCGATCCAGGTGCTCGGCCAAACCGGGGATGAACGGGCGGTGGCGTTCTTCAGGGAACTGCTCGGCAAATGAATCGTACTTAGATCGTATCCCCAGAGCACGGTGTTTTCAGCTAACGAAACCAGGGAGGTGACGAAATGAGTAGTGCAGCTATTTGGAGAGGGGAAGTGCTTTCGTCAGCGCTGTCATCGGCAAGGGCCGCTCAGGGTCCCATGCTGTTGCGTGAAGCGACTATCGACAGCCGGCTCGACGCCCTGAAAGAAGTGGCGCTGACATTGCTGGGCGCGGTGGACTCGCTTCGCAGTGCTCAGCCAACCCGCGACCACAACATCAGGCTTCAGGACGAAGTGCAACGATTTGAAACTGATCTGATTCGCACCGCTTTGGAGAAAACCGGCGGCAATCAGGCCCGCGCTGCCCGCCTGCTGGGCGTCAAGCACACGACCTTGAATGCGAAAATCAAACGCTATCGAATTCGCTGCGATGGTTATGCCGAAGGTACCGATAAAGACATCGCCAGCCGTGAAAGAGCAGCGTGAGCTTTTGCCCCGCGGCTTGAAGTTTGGAATTCATCGGCGGTTGGAAGCGTATCTGAAGTTTTAGACGTCCATCTAGGATTTTAGAGTTCACACTTGTTCTGCGTTCGCGACAACCCCAGCGCGAACTACTTAACACTTAGCCATTTTGTAACGTCCTACTTACGGCACCGACTCTGGTCCGTTCCGTTAATGACGAGAAGCAGCCCAATGGAGTCTGCTTGATCGTACGAGGAACTGTCTCTACTTGCTGGTGAGGACTGGTCATCATGAAAAATGCGCTTCTTCTTCTGTTAATCCTGGGGCTGAGTACGATGGCGGCTTTGGCTCAACCGTCGCCCGCCACAAACGCTAAATCGTCAAGCGACGCAAAAGGCGAGGGGTCTCCGGCAAAACCTGGAACGGTCTTGCCGCCAGAGAAGGCCCATCCGATCAAGATGCCGAAGTTCGACAAGCCTCCGGTGATCGACGGCAAGCTCGACGATGAAATCTGGAAGCAGGCAGTTGTGCTCAAGGATTTCTACCAGGTCCAACCCGGCGACAACATCGCTCCGTCCAAGCCGACCGAGGTAATGCTCGGTTACGACACCAAGTTTCTTTACGTCGCCTTTCATTGCTTTGACGAGCCAGACAAGGTGCGCGCCAACATTCCGAAGCGCGATAACATCTTCGCTGATGATTATGTGGGAATACTCTTCGACACTTTCAACGACGGTCGCAAAGCTTACGAGTTTGATTTCAACCCGCTCGGCGTGCAGGCGGACGGCATCTGGACCGACGGCCAGAATGAAGACTTCAATCCTGACATAGTGATGGAATCGAAGGGCATTTTGACTTCCGATGGCTGGACCGTCGAGGTCGCTATTCCTTTCAAGTCGCTGCGCTATGTAGCGGGCAAGGACAAGTTGTGGGGTGCTCACTTTTGGCGGCGCATCAAGCGATTCAATAACGAGCTCAGCATGTGGATGCCGATTAATCGAGATATCTCGAGTTGGCTGGCGCAGGAAGGCCATCTGACGGGAATGGACGGCATCTCGACTGAGCGCACGCTGGAGTTGATCCCCAGTCTGACCTTGTCTGAGACTGGCAAGCGCAAGGGCACGTTGAGCCAGGCACAGTTGGCGGCGGGAATGCTCGATCCAGGCCGGATGGTGAATCAGCCGATCAAGTTCGATCCCGGGCTGACCGGCAAATACAGCATCACTCCAAATGTTACGCTAGACTTTGCGATCAATCCGGATTTCGCCCAGGTCGAATCCGATCAGTTGGTGGTGCAGGCGAACCAGCGCTTTCCGATTTTCTTTCCAGAGAAACGTCCGTTCTTTCTGGAGGGCATCGATATTTTCAACAGCCAAATCGCTGCCGTTCACACCCGCACGATCATCGATCCTGATTTCGCGGTTAAGCTCACGGGCAAAGTCAATCGCAATACCTTCGGCTTACTGCTGGCCTCAGATAACGGCCCGGGAGATTTCAGTCCGGAAGAGCGGCTCACCGCGAATCCGCGTTTCATCGACAAGAATGCTTCGATTGGGATTCTTCGGTTGAAGCATGACATCGGCAAGAAGGATTCGTTCATTGGATTTCTCGGGACGTACCGCAGGTTCGTTGACGTTTACAATGAACTCGGCGGGTTCGATTCCCGCTTTCGCATCAATAAGCAGACCACGTTTACCGCGCAGGCACTCGTAACGCGCTCGCGCAATCGTTTCTTCTATCCTGATCAGGGCCAGACGCTGGATCGACGAGAGAACGGCTTTATCTACGCGACCGATTACAACATGAGTGGTCGTCATTTTGGTTATGACTATTCGACGGTTGGCCGCACCCGCTACTATCGCGCCGACGTCGGCTTCAATCGCCGCAAGAATACCAACAATCATAATCTGTTTGTCCGGTATAGCTCAGAACCCAAGCCCAAAGCCCGGCTCATTTCCTGGCGAGTCTACAATGCCGCCGGCACAAACTTTGATTGGCAGGCTCGTTCGCAGATCTTCAACAACGAGTCGCAGATTCAGTTGACCCTCAGGCGGCAGACTTATCTCGGCATCGGTTTGGACAAGGGTTACGAGCGAGTGTTCGAAGAAGAGTTCGGACCGACGCGCAAAGCGTTGGGATCGAATTGCGAAATCACCAACACCTGCACCTTCTGGGGTGGAGACAGCGAACGATCAGCGTCCAACTGGGGCATGTATGTTTTCGCAGGCTCGACGCCAGCGAAAAAAGTCAATTTCAACTTTTTCGTCAATCAGTCCCACGGGAACCTGGACTTCGATTTTGGCGCTGGGCCGCGTTTCCCCCGCGTGAGCATACCGGCAGTCGCTGCTCGGAATGCCAAGGCGGCGGGCCAGTGCAACGGTCCGGTGGTCCCGGCAGTTTGCCGCGCGCCGTTGGATCCGGGGCCGGGATCCTTTTTTAACGCGAACGTCGGCATCACGTATCAGCCGTCAAACCCGCTCAACATAACGCTGAGTATTACCAAACAGAGGTTGCGCCGGGACGACACGCACCTGCTGGCCTTTGATGAAAATATCGTGTCGCTCCGCAGCACTTATCAATTCACCCGCTTTATCTTTGCGCGCGGACGAATCGACTATGACACCCTGGCTTCGAATGTTAAGGCTCAGTTTCTCTTCGGCTACACTCCCAATCCCGGGACGGCTTTTTATGTAGGCTACAACGACGATCTGAATCGCAACGGCTTCAATCCTTTTAGCGGCCAGTTAGAGCCCGGGTTCCGTCGTAATGGCCGAACTTTCTTCGTCAAGATGTCATACCTGTTCCGCAAGAGCTTTGGTTGATCCTAAGCAGCGCCCTTATCAGAAGCAACCGCTTCGTTTGGCCGAGGGAGTGTCAGTGACCGTTTAGACGAGGGACTTGTCCCTCGCGACGGCACAAGTGCCGCCTCTAAACGAGTCGAGAGTGTCCAGCCGAGAGACGAGTCAATGAGAGATCAGTATTCAAGGCTGAACAAACCTGCTCTTTCATACGTAACAGTGGAAGAACCACGCGGGCATCGCCGTCTAACCTTCTGACATCAAAACGCGGCATTCCAGGTTTGGTTCAAGATCGCCAGAAACAAGACCGAGCGCTACGTTGGTTGACGGATAAGTAATCGATGATTGCAAAGCCTCTGCTCTGTCTGATATGCGCCCTCCTTTTCTTCTGCAACGCCGTCGCTGCGCAGACCAGTTCTGCCTCCGCTTCTCCAACACCGGCGCCAGCGCCAGCTGCGAATGCTACGGCGAACCAGCAGACCAACAGGACTGACGCGAAGACGCGGGCCGTCATTCCGCCCGAGAAGGCCAAACCCATCGTCGTGCCACGTTTCGATAAACCACCAGTAATCGATGGCAAGTTGGACGATGAAGTCTGGAAGCAGGCGGCGGTGTTCAAGGATTTCCTGCAAAGAAACCCCGGCGACAACATCGAGGCGGCGAAACCGACCGAGGCTTTCATCGGTTACGATTCAAAGTTTTTCTACCTCGCTTTTCACTGTTACGACGAGCCCGACAAAGTGCGCGCAACGGTCGCCAAGCGCGACGAAGTTTTTGGCGACGACAACGTCAGGGTCTTTCTGGATACCTTTAATGATCAGCGCCGCGCGTATGTGCTTGGCTGGAATCCGCTGGGCATCCAGCAGGACGGAATCATGACCGAAGGTTCGGGCACGGATTTCAGCGTGGACATCGTGATGGAATCCAAGGGCATGATGACCAGCGATGGCTGGACGGTTGAGGTTGCTATTCCGTTTAAGTCACTGCGCTACGAAGCGGGCAAAGGAAAGCTGTGGGGCATTCACATCTGGCGCAACTTCTTCCGCTTCAATGACGAGATAGACTCATGGATGCCGAATTCGCGCGACATATCGTCGCTGCTTTCGCAGGAAGGACACCTGACGGGACTCGAAGGCATCTCGACTGAGCGCACGCTGGAGATCATTCCGAGTCTCACTCTTTCGGAAACCGGCAAGCGAGTCAGCGCGCTCACGCCTGCTCAACGAGCCGCCGGAATGCTCGATCCGGGGCGCATGCTCAACGAGCCCATCAAAGCCGATGTGGGTTTGACCCTGAAATATACGATCACACCAACGGTCACGCTCGATCTGGCGATGAATCCGGACTTTGCCCAGGTTGAAGCCGATCAAACAGTGGTCACGGCCAATCAACGCTTTCCGATTTTCTTTGAAGAGAAACGTCCCTTCTTTCTTGAGGGAATCGACATTTTTCAAACGCGGCTGCAGGCCGTGCACACGCGGGCTATCGTCGATCCGGACATTGCCGTGAAGCTGTCAGGCAAGCTGGGCCGGAACACTTTTGGGGTGATGCTGGCGAGTGACAATGCTCCCGGTAACTTTTCAGCGGAGGAGAGAACTAGTCGGGTGAACTTTCGCTTTCTCGATAAGAACGCCTACATCGCGGTGGTCCGTCTGAAGCACGACGTGGGCACACAATCCAGCATCGGGTTTCTGGGCACGAGCTACAACTTTATCGAGAAACACAATCAGCTCGCCGGCATCGATGGTCGTTTCAAGCTCGACAAGCAAACCACCTTTGACTTTCAAGTTCTGGGCGCGACTTCGCGTCGCTGCTTCTCTGACCCCAGCGCAAGTCTCCATGTAACGTTGCTCAGCGCGCCTTGCTACAACGGAGGCAGCTCGCGCAGTAGTTATCGCACCGGCACCGGCCTGGCTTACCAATTCGGCTACAGCAAAGACGGACGTCATTTTTACTACGGCGCAAACGGTAATGGCAGAACACGCGACTATCGCGCTGACGTAGGTTTCACCCGACGAACGAACATCAACAACGAGGGCATCTACTTTGGCTACAACTCCGAAGCGAAACCTAAGTCCAGGTTGATCAGGTGGCACTTTAATAATTCATCGAACATCGACTTCAATTGGCAGGGCCTGAGCCAGAGTCTCGGCGAGGAAGTCAACGCTAATTTCAATTTTCAGCACAACACCTACATGGGTTTTGGACTTAGCGCCGGGTACGAGCGGCTGTTTGAGCAGGAGTTCGGCGTCAAGCGAACCGCTACGCAACTCGGTGCATTCGCTGGTGGGCCGGAGCGCTCGACCCGCCAATACTCGACCTATATGTTCGGCGGCTCGAACCCCAGCAAAAAATATTCGGTCAATTACTTTGTGGGATACAGTGTGAACTCGTTCGATTTTGATTTTGGCGCTGAGCCGAAATTTGCGCGTGCTAGTCCCGCGGCGATTGCGGCGCGGCAAGCGACGCTGGCTGGACAGTGCAACAAGGATCCGCTGCCGGTAGTTTGTCTGGGGTTGCAGGATCCCGGTCCGGGAAAAGAATTCGGCGCCAACCTCAGTCTTTCCTATCACCCGACGAACTCTCTCAGCCTGTCGCTCGATTACAACAAGGACCGTTTGGTGAGACGCGACACCCGCCTGACGGCGTTTGATGACAATATCTACGCCTTTCGCGCGACCTACCAGTTTACGCGTTTTGTTTTCTTTCGCGGCCGAATCGACTATGAGACGTTGTCGTCGGGCGCGCGGGGACAATTGCTTTTCGGGTGGACGCCAAATCCCGGCACATCATTCTACCTTGGCTACAACGACGACCTCACCCGCAACGGTTTTAGTCCCTTCACCGGCCAGCTCGAGCCGGGATTTCGTCGCAACGGCCGCACCTTCTTCATCAAGATGTCGTACCTGATCCGCCGCAGCTTTGGGAAATAGATCACCGGCGGTGTTGCAAACTTTGTTGGATTGACGAAAAAAGCGGATCGCGGACATCCTGTCCGCCAGCGGGCGCAGCCCGCTCAGCTTCGCGGAAGAATCACGCAATCATATACGGCAAACGAGGCCAACAAACTCTTGGAACGAAACGGAGCGTTCTGGATGCGGGACTATTTTGATCGTTACATTCGTAACCAGATACACCTGGCGGCGG
>JBBQWP010000033.1:0-56939 GCA_038210455.1 Pyrinomonadales bacterium
GTTTCGCCCGACGGTCAAAAATTTCTCATCGGCACGCTCATCGGTGACACGAAAGCGCAGCCGCCGACTGTGATTCTGAATTGGACGGTGGATTTGAAGCAGCGATGACGATTACCCCAGGCACCAAGCTTTTGCCAAACCTGCGGTCGTCCGGTTCGCTGGTCACCTGACGGACATTTCCTGGTGTATGTTGACACCTCAAGAGACGGCGTCGGCAATCTGCTGGCTCAACCGATCAGCGGCGGCGAACCGAAAAAGCTGACCGCTTTTACATCAGAAAGGATCAACGGCTTTGACTACAGCCGCGATGGTAAACAGATCGCCTTCGCCCGCGGCACCACCACCAGCGATGTGCTGCTTTCTACGAATTTCAAATAATGAAACTGGAAAGCGGCTCGAGTTTTGGACACTACGAGATCCGCTCGAAGATTGGCGAGCGCGGGATGGGTGAGGTGCGAATCTCAAACAGTGACAGCCGACGCCGCCGACCATGACAACTTGTTTCTCTTGCAAACACTCAGTCCCTAGTGACGCGCTGTCTTGTCCGCACTGCGGAGCCGTATTGGCTGAGACCTCAGCTCCGACGGCTGTGCTGCCGCCGTCCAAACAGCGTGAGGCGACGCGGCTTGACGACGTTGAGAAACAATCCACCCGCTCTGCCCCGGACTCCGCGGACGGCGCCAGATTCGCGCCGGGCACGATGCTCACCCAGCGCTATCGCATCGTCAGCCTGGTAGGTCGCGGCGGCATGGGCGAAGTCTATAGGGCCGAAGACCTCAAACTCAAACAGATCGTCGCGCTCAAGTTCCTGCCCGAAGCGATCGCGCTGGATGGTGGAGCGCTGGCGCGCTTTCACAACGAAGTCCGCATCACGCGTCAGATCTCGCACCCGAATGTTTGCCGGGTCTATGACATCGGCGAAGTGGCTGGGTTGCACTTTCTTTCGATGGAGTTTATCGACGGCGAGGATTTGTCATCGCTGCTGCGGCGCATCGGACGTCTTCCCGGTGACAAAGCCACCGAGATCGCGCGGCAGATTTGCGCGGGACTGGCCGCCGCGCATGACAATGGCGTGCTGCATCGCGATCTGAAACCGGCCAACGTGATGATCGATGGCCGGGGCAAAGCGCGAGTGACGGACTTTGGCGTGGCCGTCGTGGCGGCGGAGCTGAGTGGTGAAGAAGCGATGGCCGGCACGCCGGGCTATATGGCGCCGGAACAATTGACTGGTAAAGAGGTCACGCAGCAAAGCGACATCTATGCGCTCGGTCTGGTGCTGTATGAATTGTTTACCGGCAAACGAGTGTTCGAGGCAAACAATCTCCACGACCTGCTCAAGCTGCACCAGAGTTCAGCGCCCACCAGTCCCTCAAGCCATGTAAAGAACATCGACCCGTTGGTTGAGAAAGTGATCCTGCGGTGTCTGGAAAAGGATCCGCAGAAACGGCCCGCATCAGCGATCCAGGTTGCGGCGGCATTGCCCGGCGGTGATCCGCTAGCTGCGGCTTTGGCCGCAGGCGAGACGCCATCGCCCGAGATGGTCGCGGCGTCGGGAGAAAAGACCGGCTTGCGTTCGGCGATTGCCGTCGCATTGCTTGCCGCGATCATTGTCGGACTTGTCATTACTGCTGTCCTGGGCAACAAGGTGAACTGGCAGGCGCAGATGCTGCGTAAGAATTCGCCGGACACGCTGACACATAAGGCGCAGGACATTATTCAGCGGCTGGGCTACGCCGACCCACCCATGGGCAGCGCATCTGGATACAAATCTGACTCGTCTTTTCTAAAATGGGCCGAGAGGAATGGCCGATCCAGAGATCGTTGGAGTCAGTTAATCAAGGCCCAGCCGTCCCCGCTTTATTTTTGGTATCGTCAGAGCCCGCGCTACCTCGAGTCTGAGAGATTCAATAATTTCGGATGGGTCACGGAGTCAGATCCGCAATATACGAGCGCTTCGGGTCTGGTGACCATCAATCTGGATCCGGCCGACGAGCGCATCGCTGGCGATCAGCCCGAGATTGATTTGAACAAATGAACAGAGAACTATCGGCCGACACCACAATTTCGCATTACCGCATCATCGCCAAAATCGGCGAGGGCGGGATGGGCGAAGTGTATCTGGCGCAAGACACAAAGCTGGATCGCAAAGTCGCATTGAAGATTCTGCCGGCGGAACTCGCTGCCAATCAGGATCGCATGCGGCGGTTTGTGCAGGAAGCGAAAGCCGCGGCGGCGCTCAACCATCCCAACATCGCGCACATTTACGAGATCGGCGAGAGCGATGAGACGAACTTCATTGTGATGGAGTTCATCGATGGCCAAACTCTGCGCGAAAAGATTCACGCAGATAAGAGTGAGTTGAAGGTTCTGCTGAAAAACCTGCTCCAGGTCTCCGAAGGGTTGGCGAAAGCGCACGGGTTGGGAATCGTCCATCGCGATCTGAAACCCGACAACATCATGATCACCCGCGATGGCCACGCGAAGATTCTCGATTTCGGTTTGGCAAAGCTGATCGAGCAACGCCTGCCGGACGACCAGGTTTCCAGCGAGGCGGCAACGGCAGTAATCCCGCAATACTCAAGGCCCGGCACAATCCTGGGCACCGTCGGTTACATGTCGCCGGAACAGGCGCAAGGGAAACCTGTGGACCAGCGCTCTGACATCTTCTCTTTCGGCTGTCTGCTCTACGAGGCGGCTACTGAGCACCGGGCGTTTGTCGGAGACTCAACCGTTGACACGTTGCACAAGATAATTCATGACCCCGCCCCCTCCATCACCGACCTTAGTCCGGCCGCGCCATCCCAATTACAGCGCGTCATCCGCAAGTGTCTGGCAAAGGAACCAGCGAAGCGTTACCAGACAATCCGCGACACGGCCAACGACCTCGAAGAACTAATCGAAGAGTTGAAGGGTGTGCCCCACATGGAACGCTCGGTGGCACCGCCTTTGAGCATGACCGAAAGTACTGCCTCAGCCAGCCAGCAGCCTCTCTCCAGCGCCGAGTACGTTGTCTCTGGAATCAAGCAGCACAAATTCGCGACGGCCATTGCCCTGGTGGTGCTGGTTTCTGGCATCGCGGCTCTCGGTCTTTATCTGCGCGCGCCCAGGGCCGAAGTCACAATCAAATCCATCGCGGTGATGCCGTTTGTCAACACCACGGGCAATGCGGATGCGGAATATCTCTCGGACGGCATGACCGAAACGCTGATCAGCAGTTTGTCGCAGTTGCGGAATCTGAGTGTCAAAGCGCGTTCGTCAGTCTTTCGTTACAAAGGCAAAGCGATAGAGGCACGAACCATCGGCAAAGAGCTAAACGTGCAAGCGATTTTGAATGGGCGTGTCGTTCAACGTGGCGATCAAATAACACTGGGTTTGGAATTGGTTGACGCGCAGACGGAAAACATCATCTGGAGCGAGCAATACAATCGCAAACAAACCGACCTCGTTTCGTTGCAAAACGAGATCGCCCGCGATGTTTCAACCAAACTCAAAACCAAACTTTCGGGCTCCGACGAACAGAAGTTAGGGAAGACTTATACGACAAATCCCGAGGCATACCGCCTTCATCTGCAAGGTCGTTTCTTTCTTGATCGGACTACACGCGAGGACACAGCGAAAGCAATTGAATATTTCCGGCAGGCACTGGCTCTCGATCCGGGCTACGCACTCTGCTGGGCAGAGCTCGGCCGCGCCTATGCTGTCGAGGCAGGCAGGGCATGGGTTCCGGAGGGCGAGGGTTTCGATCAATCTCGAGCGGCAACGAAGCATGCGCTGTCGCTCGATCCGGATCTGGCGGAGGGGCATGCACTACTCGGCAGGATTCAAGCAACCCACGACCTGGACCTGCGCGGGGCGGAAGTCTCGTATCGACGGGCGCTGGATCTGGCGCCAACAAGTCCGTCGGTTCTGGACGGTGCGGCTGTCCTCTTCTACAAACTGGGCCGGTTCGACGAGGCTGTCGAACTCAGCCGCCGCGCACTGGTTCAGGATCCGTTGAGTTCTGCGTTGTGGCAGAACCTTGGCTTAACGTACCTTGCGGCCGGGCGGCTCGGTGAATCGGAGAAAGCATTCCGGAGGGCGTTGGAGCTTGCACCGCAGAGAATTGTTTCTAACGCGGTGCTTGCGACTGTGCTGATGGATCAGGGGCGAGTTGAGGAGTCGTTGGCGCAGGCTATGCATGAGCCCGATGAGTTTTGGAAGCTCTGGGCTCTGGCGATCATTTACCATGGTGCGGGCCGCAATACTGAGTCTGACGGAGCACTTCGAAAACTGACCGTTGAGCACGCCGCTGGGAACGCCTATCAAATCGCGGAGGTTTATTCGACGCGCGGCGAGGCAGATCGGGCGTTCGAGTGGCTGGAGCGCGCTTACGAGAAACGCGACTCTGGAGTGACTCACGCAAAGGTGAACCCGCGTTTTCAAGCTCTTCACGGCGATCCGAGATGGGCTCCTTTCCTGAAGAAGGTGGGATTCGCGGCGTGATTTATCATTGCCTGACGGTACACGCTGCTGAGTCCCCAGGAAATACTCGTTCCAGTCGGCACAGGCGAATCGGGTTGTCGCGGTGAATTTGAACCAGAGTGAATAAAGACCCTTCAGCCAACACAACTCTGTCGCATTACCGCATCGTCTCGAAAATCGGCGCCGGCGGGATGGGCGAGGTGTATCTGGCGCAGGACACCAAACTCGATCGCAGGGTCGCGCTGAAGATTCTGCCTGCGGAGGTTGCAGCAAATCAGGATCGGATGCGGCGCTTTGTACAAGAAGCGAAAGCCGCTTCCGCGTTGAACCATCCCAACATCATCACCATTCATGAAATTGACCAGACCGATTCAGGCCACTTCATTGCGATTGAGTTCATTGACGGTCAAACACTGCGCGAGCACATGCAGACCGCACCGATGAAGCTCGGTGAAGTGCTTAACGTCGCCGCGCAGGTTGCCAGTGCGCTCGTGGCTGCTCACGCCGCCGGGATAGTGCATCGCGACATCAAGCCCGAAAACATCATGCTGCGGCGTGATGGCATCGTGAAAGTTTTGGACTTCGGTCTGGCGAAACTAACCGAGCGATTGCCGCCAGACTCGGTTGATACCGAGGCGCAGACGCGCGTCGCCGTCAACACCGAGCCAGGAGTGGTCATGGGCACGGTCATCTATATGTCGCCGGAGCAGGCGCGTGGAATACCAGTAGACGCGCGCACAGATATCTTCAGTCTCGGTGTCGTGCTGTATGAGATGGTGGCCGGGTGTTTACCATTTGCAGGATCGACATCGAGCGAAGTGCTGGCTTCGATACTCAGCGAGAAGGAGCCTCAGCCACTGGCGCGTTACTCAAGAGAAGTGCCCGCCGAACTTGAACGGATTGTCTCGAAGTCGCTGCGCAAGAACCGAGACGAGCGCTATCAAACGATCAAAGATCTGCTGCTCGATTTGAAGAGTTTGAAGCAGGAGTTGGAATTCGAGAGAAAGCTGGAACGCTCTGTGCCGCCCGAGTTGCAGAGCACTGCCGCAGTTGTACCCGAGCCAGGCACAGTTGAGACGGTTACGCAGCCAACCGCACATTCGACCTCGAAGCTACAGCCTCTGACCAGCGCGCTGAAGCTGCGCCGGAAAGGTGTGTTCCTGGCTGCTGCGGCAGTCCTCATCCTGGCGGTGACAGCAGCCGTCTACTTCTATTTTGCAGGCCATCAGCAGACGACGATCAACTCCATCGCCGTGCTGCCCTTCGTCAATGTCAGCGCTGACGCGGAGACGGAGTATCTCTCTGATGGGATCACCGAGAGCCTCATCAACAGTCTCTCGCAACTGCCTAATCTAAAAATGATCGCGCGCAGTTCTGTCTTTCGTTACAAAGGGAAAGAGGTAAACCCGCAGGCGGCCGGGCGCGAGTTGGGCGTGCAAGCGATCCTCACCGGCCGTGTCGTGCAGCATGGTGACAATCTCTCAATCAGCGTCGAGTTGGTCGATGTGCAAAACAACGCTCATCTCTGGGGCGAGCAGTACAACCGGAAGCTTGCCGACCTGCTCACCATACAGTCGGAGATCTCACTGGAAATCACCGAGAAGTTGCGATTGAGACTGGCGAGCGAAGAGCAGAAGCGCGTGACGAAGCATTACACCGAGAATACCGAAGCGTATCAGCTTTATCTGAAGGGTCGCTACTACTGGAACAAGAGAACGGCGGAAGGATTGCAGAAAGCTATAGAGCAGTTCCAGCAAGCGATAGATAACGACCCGAACTACGCTCTCGCTTACGCCGGACTCGCCGACTGTTACTTGGTGATGCAAGATATCGCAGGCGCTCCCACGAGCGAAGTGCTTCCGAAAGCAAAAGCCGCCGCGCTCCGCGCCCTTCAGATAGACGATTCACTGGCGGAAGCGCACGCCTCCCTCGCACAGATCTATGTAGCTTTATGGCAATGGGGAGATGCTGAAGCAGAGTTCAGACGTGCGATTCAGCTCAATCCAAATTATCCGACAGTACACCAGTGGTACTCCGGCGAGCTCACTTCTATGGGGAGGCTCGATGAGGCGATGGCGGAGATCAAGCGTGCGCAGGAGCTTGATCCTCTTTCGCCCGTTATCGCCGTCAATGTGGCGGGTGCCTACATTCGAAGAGGTGATCTTGATGCGGCCATCGCCCTTTGTAAGAACTTCATCGAACTCGATCCGAACTTTCCTCAGACGCATGGAATTCTGGCTGTCGCTTATCAAAGGCAGGGACGTTATCAGGAAGCGATTGCAGAGGCTCAGAAAGGAGTCGAGCTGTCGAGAAGAACGGCCGGACTCGGCATGCTCGGATACTGTTACGCAGTTGCCGGAAAGCGCTCTGAGGCGCTCGCGATACTGAGAGAGCTTGAGGAAAAACACGCCCGACGGGAATCAACGGGGGCCAATCTTGCTGGGGTCTATGCGGGCCTCGGAGATAAGGACCAAGCGTTCGCCTGGCTCGAAAAAGATTTCCAGGACCGTAGTGGTCCGTTGGCCCAGATCACAGGATCCACAATCTTAGGCACGCTCCGCAGCGACGCACGCTATGCCGATTTGCTGCGTCGCATGGGCCTCAGGCCGTGACTTTGGAGTGAAGTGACTCGTCACCGCTTTTCGTCTTTCGTCAAATATGCGTCACACTGGAACTCGATCTCTCGCGTAACCCAGAAAGCGGCGACAAGCGGGGTCCCCGGCGCGGCAGCCGCGCTGGGGTGCTCGTGTCGCCGCAAGGCTCCAAAGGGTGAGTCTAAAGGATTCGCCAACAGCAAATGACTCTCGCCTCAGGCACCAAACTAGGTCGCTACGAAATCCGCTCAAAAATCGGCGAGGGCGGAATGGGCGAAGTGTATCTGGCGCAGGACACCAAGCTGGATCGCAACGTCGCGCTGAAGATTCTGCCTGCGGAGGTCGCTGCCAATCAGGAACGCATGCGGCGGTTTGTCCAGGAAGCGAAAGCCGCTTCGGCGCTGAACCATCCCAACATCATCACTATTTACGAGATCGAGCAGATCGACTCGGTGAATTTCATTGCCATCGAGTTCGTTGACGGCGAAACGCTGCGCCAGCGCATTCTAAACGCGCCGCTGAAGCTCGGTGAAGTCCTCGATGTCGCCGCTCAGATCGCTTCTGCACTCTCCGCAGCGCACGCTGCCGGCATCGTGCATCGCGATATCAAACCTGAGAACGCCATGCTACGGCGCGACGGCATCGTGAAGGTTCTGGATTTTGGTCTGGCTAAACTCACAGCCCCTCAACAAACGGCGGTTGATACTGAGGCAGCAACGAAAACGTTATTCAAAACCGATCCAGGGATAGTCATGGGGACCGCCACTTACATGTCACCGGAGCAAGCGCGCGGGCTGGAGGTTGATGCGCGCACGGACATTTTCAGTTTTGGCGTCGTGGTCTATGAGATGGTGGCTGGACGCCTCCCATTCGAGGGCGCGACAACCAGCGAGGTGCTGTCTGCGATACTCAACGAGAAAGAGCCACCGCCGCTGGCGCGCTTTGCGCGGGACGTGCCGCGCGAGTTGGAACACATCGTCAGCAAGGCGCTGCGCAAAGATCGCGAGGAACGCTACCAGACCGTCAGGGACATGCTGATTGATCTCAAAGACCTCAGGCGTGACCTCGAACTGCAGGCGCAACTGGAACGCTCAGCTCCGCCAGAGTTGCGTGATCGCCCGACCGCTAGCAGGAACAGCGAGCCAGCGATTGCAGAGACGGAACAGATGCAAGCGGTGCAGACCGGCGCCGACGCGATGGCGCGCACTACCTCAAGCGCGGAGTACATCGTAAGCCAGATCAAGAGCCACAAGCGCGGCGCGGCAATCACGCTCGCAGTGCTGGTGCTGGCTTCAGTAGCGGCTTACTTCTACTTCAACCGCAAGCCGCCGCTGACTGACAAGGACACGATCCTGCTGGCCGATTTCGTCAACACCACTGGCGACGCTGTCCTTGACGGCACGCTGAAAACTGCACTGGCTCTGCAACTGGAGCAATCACCCTTCTTGAATTTTTTCTCGGACGAGCGAGTGCGCGAAACGCTGGCCTACATGGGACGCTCGCCCGACGAGCGCCTGACGAAAGAGATCGCGCGCGAGATTTGCGAACGCCAGGGACTCAAGGCCTTGCTGGCGGGATCGGTGTCAAACCTCGGCAGCCACTACGTCATTACGCTGGAGGCGATCAATGCGCAGACCGGCGAGGTACTGGCCCGCCAACAGGACGAGGCCGAGAGCAAGGAGCTGCTGCTGCGGACATTAGGGCAGGCCGCGACTAAGCTGCGAGAGAAACTCGGGGAATCACTCACCTCGATCCAAAAATTTGACGCGCCCATTGAGCAGGCCACAACTACTTCACTGGAGGCTCTCAAGGCATACTCTCTGGCGTGGAAGGCGAACCTCGGCGGCAATTATGCAGAATCGATCAAGCTCGCAAACCGCGCAGTCGAGCTTGATCCCAACTTCGCCCTCGCTTACATCTTGCTGGCAACCAATTACTTTATCATTGGCGAGCAGCCAGAGCTTGCCATTCAATTCGCAAACAAGGCGTTTGAGCTTCGGGGTCGCGTGGGCGAGTTGGAGCGGCTCGAAATCGATTCGTGGCACTACATGTTTGTCACAGGGGAACACGACAAAGCCACTGAAGTGCTGGAAACGATGACGCGGACCTATCCTCGCTTTGCCCCAGCCCACAACAATCTGGCTAATCAATACGTCTTCACCGGGCAATACGAAAAGGCTATTGCAGAATATCGCGAGGCACTTAGGCTTTACCCCATTGCCATTACTTATTACAACGTGGCAATAACATTCATGATCCTCAACCGGTTCGCCGAGGCCAAAGAGACGTATCAGCAGGCGTTGGCCCGGAAACTCGATATTGCTCGATACCACGACAGCCTTTATGCAATTGCCTTCATCACCGGGGATAGTGCGGAGATGAAGCAGCAGATTGACTGGGCGCGTGCGAGGCCAGGCGAGTTCAGCCATCTGGGTTGGCAGGCGGCGACGGCCGCGTTCGCGGGCCAGGGGCGTCAAGCGCGCGCATTCTCGATCCAGGCTTTTGATGCCGCAGCAGGCCGCAACCTCAAAGAGGTCGCCGCCACTTATACGATTGACCAGGCACTCGCTGATGCGGTGTGGGGGGATTGCGCGCGAACGAAAGAGGAGGTGGCCAAAGGAGTCGCCCTTCGAGACATCGGCGGTTGGTACGGTTGGGCGGCGCAGGCGCTGGGCGAGTGCAACGACGTCGGGCCCGCGAAGGCACTGTGGGATGAGTTTGCCAAGCGGTATCCGAAGGACACCATGATGAAGACGTTGTGGCTACCGATCCTTCGGGCCCGGATCTCGCTGCATAGCAATCATGCGGCAGAGGCGCTCGATGCATTAGCTGGCGCCGGTGTGAAGCAGTCCGATGCTATTGCCCAGTTCTGGCCACAGTACCTGCGGGGTCAGGCTGATCTGAAACTCGGCAAGGGTGCGGAAGCCGCCGCCGAGTTCCAGACGATTCTCGACCATCGCGGTTGGGCTCCGCTGTCACCTCTGTATCCGCTCGCACATCTCGGCCTCGCGCGTGCTGCTGTTCTGAGTGGCGATACATCGAAAGCGCGCAAGGAGTATCAGGATTTCTTTGCGCTCTGGAAAGACGCCGATCCGGACATCCCCATCCTGATTGAAGCAAAGAAAGAGTACGAAAAGGTGAAGTGATTTTAGAGGGCGGACTTGTCACCGCTATGGTAGTCCGCGGCCGCGATGAAGGAGCGAGATCATTGACTGACCATTGGGTCGAACTATGAAGAGACTTCCAAGTCGGCGTCAAGCCGCCGCACTCCAAAATAGGCGATGACTTTGACTGCGGGCACACGACTAGGGCGCTACGAAATCCGCTCGCAGATTGGCGAAGGCGGAATGGGTGAGGTGTATCTGGCGGAGGATACGAAGCTCCATCGCAAGGTCGCGTTGAAAGTTCTTCCCCCTGAAGTTGGCTCAAATCAGGATCGAATGCGACGCTTCGTGCAAGAAGCGCAAGCCGCTTCCGCTTTGAACCATCCGAACATCATCACCATCCATGAAATTGACCAGACCGATTCAGGTCACTTCATAGCCACCGAGTTCATTGACGGTCAAACGCTGCGCGAGCACATGCGAACCGCACCGATGAAGCTCGGTGAAGTGCTTGATGTCGCTGCACAGATCGCAAGTGCGCTCTCGGCTGCTCATGCGGCGGGCATCATTCATCGCGACATCAAGCCCGAGAACATCATGGTCCGGCGCGATGGTGTCGTGAAGGTACTAGATTTCGGACTGGCCAAACTCACAATAGATGACTCAGCAACTATTGATACCGAAGCGCCGACGAAAACATTATTCAAGACTGATCCAGGCACGGTGGTCGGAACGGTCGTCTACATGTCACCGGAGCAGGCGCGCGGGATGCCGGTAGACGCGCGGACAGACATCTTCAGTCTCGGGGTCGTGCTGTATGAGATGGTAGCCGGATGTTTACCATTTGCAGGATCAACATTGAGCGAAGTGATGGCTTCGATTCTCAGCGAGAAAGAGCCTCAGCCGCTTGCGCGCTACTCAAGGGAAGCTCCGGTAGAGCTGGAACGTATCGTAAGTAAGGCGCTGCGCAAAGAGCGGGAGCAGCGCTATCAAACGGCCAAGGACCTGCTGATTGATCTCAAGAGCCTGAGGCACCAGCAGGAGTTTGAGGCAGAACTAGAACGCTCCAAAGACCGAGATTCGAGCGGCGGAGCAACGGTTGCGAAGAGCGGCGAGCAGGCGATGCTTGATTCTGCTCAAGAGGCAGCGGCCACATTACCAGCCCTCTACACGCCTCCTCAATCATGGTGGAGTGGGTGGGGCGTGAAAGTGGCTCTGACTCTGGGAGCGACGGTGGTCTTGACGGTGTTGTGGTTTCTGCTGGTGCGACCGGGAGGGGGAACTAAAGAAGCGCCAACCCCACTCAAAAACGCCACGTTCACACAGCTCACCGATCAGCCCGGACTGGAATATTTCCCCAGTCTTTCACCCGACGGCAAGTCTTTCGTCTACGCCAGCTATGCCTCTGGCAACTGGGACCTCTATCTGCAGCGTGTGGGCGGAAAGAATCCCATCAACTTGACGAAGGATTCTCCCTTTGAAGACAGGCAGCCGGCCTTTTCCCCTGACGGCGAACGCATCGCGTTTCGCTCGGCGCGAGAAGGCGGAGGCATATTTGTGATGGGCGCAACCGGAGAGAGTGTCAAGCGCCTGACTGATTTTGGTTACAATCCGGCCTGGTCACCGGACGGGAAAGAGATCGCCTGCGCCGACGAAGGTGTTTTCGTGGGCCCCGACAGCCGGGGCAACCCAAACAGCCAACTGTGGGTGGTGAATGTCGGCACGGGGGAGAAGAGGCGGCTCGTCACGAAAGAGGATCCGGTGCAACCCAACTGGTCTCCGCACGGCCATAGGATCGCCTACTGGGCCAGACGAAATGCCGCACAGCGAGACATTTGGACCATTACTGCAGCAGGCGGCGAACCAGTGGAAGTGACGAATGACGCTGCCCTGGACTGGAACCCGGTCTGGTCGCCGGACGGGAAGTACCTCTATTTCGCGAGCGACCGCGGCGGCAGCATGAACCTGTGGCGAGTACCAATTGAGGAACAATCGGGGAAAGTGCTTGGGCCACCCGAGCCTGTAACGACCCCATCCCCTTACAGCGCGCATCTGAGCTTTTCACATGACGGGCGACGCATGGTGTATGCGCAATTGATCGTTAGAGTCAACATCCAGCAAGTCGGGTTTGATCCGGATAAGGAAACTGTCACGGGTCAAGCGGTCTGGATCACTCAGGGCTCCAGGCGCGCAAACACTCCAGACCTCTCACCGGACGGTGAATGGTTAGCCTTTAGCTCCCAAGGGGAAAAACAGGAGGACCTCTTCATCATCAGGCGCGACGGCACGGGCCTGCGCCAACTGACCGATGACCTCTACAAAGACCGTGTACCGCGTTGGTCGCCTGACGGTAAACGGATCGCCTTTTACTCAGATCGAAGCGGCAAGTGGGAGATCTGGACAATTAATGCGGACGGCAGCGGACTCCATCAGATTACTTACGCTTCGGGGCCAGTTATCAACCCCGTTTGGTCTCCGGATGGCACTCGCCTCGCATACGGTAATTCCGGGAGTAACCCCTTCATTATACAAGTTGGGAAGTCCTGGACCGAACAATCGCCGCAAGTACTACCCTCAATCAGCGGCGGCTCAAGTGACTGGGCTCCGTTTTCGTGGTCCACCGACGGGCGGAAGCTTGCCGGTTGGCAAAAGCCTCCTGGAGGCACCGGCATTCTTGTTTATTCTCTCGAGTCTCAGCAATACGAGAAACTCACGGACTCCGGGTCGACTCCCGTCTGGTTGAGTGATAGCCGCAGGCTGCTATTTCAAAATGAAGGTAAGCTCTGGATGGTCGACAGCCAGACAAAAAAAGTTAAGGAGCTGCTGTCCGTCGATCCGCATACTTTAGGTAATTTCGCGCTCTCTCGTGATAACCGCATGATCTATTTTAACCTTAACGCCAACGAAGCGGACATCTGGTTGATGTCTCTGGAATAAAGAATGACACCTAGCGCAGGCACACGAGTGGGCCGTTATGAAATCCGGTCGAAGATCGGCGCGGGCGGCATGGGTGAGGTGTACCTGGCGCAGGACACGAAACTCGATCGCAAAGTTGCCTTGAAGATTCTGCCGGCCGATGTGGCCACCAATCGTGACAGAATGAGTCGCTTCGTGCAGGAAGCAAAGGCTGCTTCCGCGCTGAATCATCCCAACATCATTACTATCCACGAGATCGATCAGACCGATTCGGGTCACTTCATAGCCACGGAGTTCATTGACGGTCAAACGCTGCGCGAGCACATGCGAACCGCACCGATGAAGCTCGGTGAAGTGCTTAAGGTCGCGGCACAGGTTGCCAGTGCGCTCGCGGCCGCTCACGCCGGCGGGATCGTGCACCGCGACATTAAGCCGGAAAATATCATGCTGCGGCACGACGGCATCGTGAAGGTTTTGGATTTCGGACTGGCGAAACTAACTGAGCGATTGCCGCCAGACTCGGTTGATACCGAGGCGCCGACACGCGCTGCCGTCAACACTGAGCCAGGAGTGATCATGGGCACGGTCATCTACATGTCACCAGAGCAGGCGCGCGGGATTCAAGTAGATGCCCGGACAGATATCTTCAGTCTCGGTGTCGTGTTGTATGAAATGGTGGCCGGACACTTGCCATTTACCGGATCGACATCGAGCGAAGTGCTCGCTTCGATACTTAGCGAGAAAGAGCCTCAACCTCTAGCCCGTTATTCGAGAGAAGTGCCCGCCGAACTCGAACGGATTGTCTCGAAAGCACTGCGCAAAGATAGTGACGAGCGCTATCAAACCAGCAAAGACCTGCTGCTCGATTTGAAGACTCTGAAGCAAGAGTTGGAATTCGAGAAAAAGCTGGAACGCTCCGTGCCGCCGCGAGCCGAAGCCGGCGCGCCGACGAGTCAAGCCGCGGAACCAACCGTTCGACTTTTGCCCTCGCCCGCGAGTACGAACGGCGAGTTTGTCCCCGCAAGTAGCGCAGGCACGGCTTCCGTTTCAAGCGTGGAATATATCGTGAGCGAAATCAAACAACACAAGCGCGGCGCCGCTATCGTCTTGTCGGTTTTGCTGCTCGCGGCTATCGGCATCGGCTCTTGGTTTTTCATCCATCGTTCCTCAAACGTGACAACGATTGATTCAATCGCCGTGATGCCTTTTGAAAATATGACGCACGACACGAACACAGAATATCTTTCGGACGGCGTAACCGAGTCGCTCATTAACAGCTTGTCGCAGTTGCCGCATATCAAGGTCATCGCGCGCAGTTCAGTCTTTAGTTACAAGAATCAGACACCGGACTTGCAGCAGGTGGCGCGGAAGCTCAACGTGCAAGCGGTGCTGACCGGCAGAGTCCTTGCGCAAGGCGACACGCTCAACATCAGCGTCGAGTTGACTGACACGCAGAACAACACCCAACTTTGGGGACAGCATTACACGCGCAAGGCCCCGGACATCTTCGCCGTGCAGGTCGAGATTGCGCGGCAAGTTACCGAGACGCTGCGCGTGCGTCTCACCGGCGGGCAACAGGAACAAATCACCAAGCGTTATACGGAAAACGCGGACGCGTACCGGCTCTATCTTCAGGGCCGTTATAATTTCAACCAAGTTTCGGAAGAAAACCTCAACCGCGCGATATCGTTCTTCGATCAGGCGATTGCCTTAGACCCGCGCTATGCTCTCGCCTACGCCGCGCGCGCAGAGAGTTTCCTTGTCATGGGCGACTTGAGTCTGCCTATGAGCGAAGCGAGGCCGAAAGCCAAGCAGGACATTGCGGCGGCGTTAAGCATAGACGATAAACTTGTCGAAGCTCGCACGAGTCAAGCACAGATTAAGTTTCAGTACGATTGGGATTTTGCCAGCAGGGGAGAAGATTTCAAGCAGGCCATTGCGTTGAATCCGAATTACGCTGAAGCGCATCATCAGTATGCTTTTTACCTCGCGTTGATGGGCCGCTCGATGGAAGGCGCGGCGGAGATGAAACTGGCGCAACAGCTTGACCCCGTGAATCCAATCATCAATGTTGACGTCTGCCTGCCCTATTACCTCGCGCGGCAGTACGACCAGTGTATCGCGCAGACGCGCAAAACCCTTGAGATGTTTCCGAACGTCTTTCTGGCGCACATGGCGCTCGGCCAGGCTTTATTACAAAAAGGTGATTACTCGACGGGCCTCGAAGAATTACAGAAAGCCAAGGCGATGGAGACGGGGCCGCTTACCATCAGCGTGCTTGGCTATGCTTATGCGAAAGCAGGGCGCAAAGACGAAGCGCGTAAATCGCTCGCCGAACTCAAAGAGCTATCAAAACAGCACTACGTGACACCCTATTTTATCGCCATGATTTATGCTGGCCTGGATGAAAAAGACGAGGCGTTCGCGTGGCTTGAGAAAGCATACCAGGAGCGTTCGTTCTTTCTGCTCTGGATCAAGATGGACCCGCAGGTGGACAGCTTACGTTCCGATCCGCGTTTCCCAGATCTGATGCGCCGAATCGGATTTCCCCAGTAAATTGGTGGTGATTAGAGCAGGCACAAGACTCGGTCGCTACGAAAATCCGCTCAAAGATTGGCGCGGGCGGAATGGGTGAAGTGTATCTGGCGCAGGATACAAAGCTGGATCGCAAAGGCGCTTTGAAGATTCTGCCGTCGGATCTCGCCGCCAATCAGGATCGGAGGCGGCGGTTTGTGCAGGAAGCGAAGGCAGCGGCGGCGCTCAGTCATCCCAACATCGCCACCATCCACGAAATCGGCGAGAGCGATGGCGTGAACTACATCGCCATGGAATTCATCGATGGCGCCACGCTGCGGGAGAAGATTCATCAAGAGATCCGCGGACTCGAGCGAAGAGTGTGTGAAGGAGAGTTTGGATGGCTTCGAACAAGATTCTGATCTGTTCGCTCTTCCTGGTTGCATCCGGCCTGATGCTCGCCATCAAGACCTCCGGAAGTTCCCACGCAGACGAGATCACGTTCAGCCGGGAGGTGGCGCCAATCTTCTTCAATCACTGCGCTGAGTGTCACCGGCCCAACGACATGGCTCCGTTCTCGGTGCTGACTTACAAAGATGTGCAGCCCTGGGTCTCGGCGATCCGCGCGAAGGTTGCCGCTCGCGAAATGCCGCCCTGGCACGCCGATCCGCGCTACGGTGATTTCCAAAATGATGCGCGGCTCAGTCAAAAGGAAATCGACACGATCGCCGCCTGGGTGCGCCACGGCGCGAAGGAAGGCGATGCGAATGATTTGCCGCCGGCGCCCAACTTTGTCGATGGATGGCAGATAGGCAGCCCCAATCGGATCTTCGTGATGTCGGAGGACTACATCATCGAGCCGCAGGTTCCGGACCAGTATGTCTATGTAACTTTCAATACGACGTTTGCCGAGGACAAGTGGATTCAGGCGGCCGAGATTCGTCCGGGCAACCGGAAACTGGTGCATCACGTGATCGCCCACGTAATCCCGCCGCAAAGTTCGGCTGAGGTTCGCGGAGTTGGCGGTGAATCTCTCTCAGAAACAAAAGATGCTCAGTCCATTTTCTACAAAGAGGGATCGCTGGCGCGGGTCCGGATGGATGCGCCGGTTATTAACGACGGCGCGAACACGCCAAATGGTGGAGCCGTTTTCAAACCGCGAAGCGGCGGCGAAGACAGCGGCCCTTTCAGCATCTTGCTGGCGTCGTACGCTCCCGGCAAAGGTCCGGATGTTTATCCGCCAGGCATAGCGAAGAAGATTCCGGCCGGCTCGAAGATTATTTTGCAGATCCACTATTCAAGCTTCCATGGAATGCTGCATCAGGCTGAGAAGGATCGGACCGCGGTGGCGTTGGTCTTCGCTAAGGAACCTCCTGAGCAGCGCGTAGTCACGCTCACGATCCCGAATCACTTCTTTAAAATTCCGGCGGGTTCGGCGAATGAAAGAGTCACTGCGGCGTACACTTTTGATCGGGAAGTGAAACTGCTTGACTACATGCCGCACATGCACATGCGCGGCAAGGACATGAAGTATGAAGCCGTCTATCCCGACGGCAAACGCGAAACCCTGCTGTGGGTACCGCAGTTCAACTTCAACTGGCAGACGATGTACCGGCTGCAGACTCCGGTGACGCTGCCCCGCGGTACCCGGATCATAATCACGGCCCACTTCGATAACTCGGCACAGAACAAATACAACCCTGATCCGACGCGGGCGGTCCGCTGGGGTGATCCAACGACGGATGAGATGATGATTGGCTGGCTTGATTACATCGTTCCGAACTCTGCGAGGTCCCCTGATTCCAAAGGTCCGTAGGTCGTTGAGGTTTGCCGCGTAGCGGCCGGTTGAATTTAGCCCGGCGTTTCAACGCCGGGAAACGGTTGAGTCAGAATCTTTCGTCGCATCGCGACGATTGCTTATCTTTCAAGCGTCGCTACGCGACGTGGACGCTCTCGCTGAATCTTGCCCGGCGTTGAAACGCCGGGCTAAACTCAAGTCGACGCTACGCGTCGGGAGAATTCGTTCAGAGCTCGACTTAAGTCAATTGCGCCCTCACTCAATCAAGTTAATAATCAGGTTCACCCACTGATGCGAACAAAGCTCATAGGCCTGATAGTTCTAATTGTTGCGCTGAATTACCTGCCGCTCTCGTTAGCATTCTGCGCGGAGGGCCAGCCGCAACGGGCGGTCCCGATCTTCAAAGAAGGGGCTGAAGCAGCCGGACTCAAGTTTCAGCATTACAACGGCATGACCGGAAAGCTTTATCTTCCGGAGATAATGGGCGCAGGCGGAGCCCTTTTCGACTTTGACCACGATGGTGATCTGGATGTCTTTCTGGTGCAGGGCAATGTACTTGAACCGGGAAGCAAACCGGGAAACACGCAGTTTCCCTGGCGCGGTCCTGAACCGCCACGCGGCCGCCTCTTCCGCAACGACCTGATGATCGGCAAAGACGGCAGCCGGACGATCAAGTTCACCGATGTAACTGCGAAGAGCGGCATTGTCGCCGAAGGCTACGGGATGGGTGTGGCCGTAGGCGACATCAATAACGATGGCTGGCCGGATCTGTACCTTACAAATCTGGGCTCGAACCAGATGTATCTCAACAAAGGCGACGGGAATTTTGTCGAGGTGATGAAAAAGAGTGGTACTGATGATCCGCGTTGGAGCACCAGCGCCGCCTTTGTCGATTACGACCGCGACGGCTGGCTTGATTTGATGGTAGTGAACTATGCGAATTTTTCCGTCGCCAACAGTCCCACTTGTTACGCCGCCAGCACCGCAAAGGACTATTGCACGCCACGCGCTTTTCGCGCTCCTGGTAACCGCCTGTTTCATAACAAAGGCAACGGAGAGTTTGAAGATGTAACCGTATCGGCGGGAGTCGACAAAGAGTTCGGCCACGGGTTGGGAATCGTCACCGCGGATTTCGACGGCGACGGTTGGCTGGATATCTATGTCGCCAACGATGGCGATCCGAATCAACTCTGGATTAACCAGAAGAACGGCACGTTTAGGAACGAAGCATTACTGGCGGGCGCCGCGGTTAACCGCGACGGAAAGCCCGAAGCCGGCATGGGTGTGGATGCCGGAGACTTTGATCGTAACGGCACCGAAGATATCTTTGTGACGCACCTGATGGACGAAACCAACACGCTCTACACGAATCTGGGCAAAGCAATTTTTGAGGACCGCACGCGCGAAACCGGTTTGGGCATGCCCGGTCATCGCCTGACGGGCTTCGGTACTTTGTTCTTTGACTATGACAACGACGGGTGGCCGGATCTTTTGGTCGCCAACGGAGCAGTGCAACTGCTGCCGGAACTTATGCGCAAGAGCGATCCATTTCCGCTCGGTCAACCGAACCAACTTTTTCATAACGATGGTAGAGGCAAGTTCGTCGAGGTGTCCGATCAAGCGGGTGACGCGTTTCAACTTCTCGAAGTCAGCCGCGGCGCCGCCTTTGGCGATATCGATAATGACGGTGATACCGACGTGCTGGTGACCAATAACAACGGGCCGGCCAGACTGTTTCTCAACCAGGTCGGCAACCGAAATCATTGGTTGGGATTGCGGCTGATCGGCAAGGAGGGCCGTGACGCATTGGGGGCGCAGGTAGAAATCGTAATCTCGAGAAACAATATCTTGTGGCGGCGCGCCCGAACCGACGGCAGTTATCTTTCGGCGAACGACCCGCGCGTGCTCGCGGGATTGGGCGCCGCTGCTTCGGTCGAGGCAGTGCGCGTCCACTGGCCGGATGGCACAATCGCCGAATGGAAAGATCCGCCAATTGATCGATACACGAATTGGAAAGAAGGCACGCCGCCGCCGAAGAAATGATGGGTTGTTCCCTTCGCCCGACGTAAGTCAGAGGCGAGCGGCGAGTTCCTGGAGTCCCGTAGGGACATAATGTTTATAGCTCCAAGCTCTTCCCTGATTCTCTTAGCCCAGCGGGGTGACATGCCGCTCCTGACGGAGCTAAAAGATCGCGCGTGAGGCGACCGTGCTATAAACATTCGGCTCCTGCGGAGCCCCGAGCGTTTCATCACCGACCAAGAGGTAAATCAGAACCTTCATGGGCAAGACACTTCTTAGATACTCGCTCTACCTCGTACTCATCAGCGCGATCCCCAACGCAGCTGTCGTTCGCTGCCAAACGAACGTCCTCCAGCCACCTCGCGAAGAACTCGTGCCCGTCCACTTTCCCGACCTATCAAAGCTCGAACCAGAAGTGCGCGAGCAACTGACGTCTTTCCAGAACTCGCTTTCCACCACGGTGAAAGATCCGGCGACGTCGCCAGCCACGCTCAGCGAGGCCTACGCTACGATGGGAGAAATTTACCAGGCTTATTCCCTCAAGTCTCCGGCGCGCGAGTGCTACCTGAATGCCGCGCAACTGGCGCCGAAAGATTATCGCTGGGTCTATCTAATCGGAAAGCTGGATCAGCAGGAGGATCTCTTCGACGATGCGATTCGCCATTTCGAAATCGCCCGTTCCTTGCGTCCTGAGTATGTCGCGGTCGCGGTGAATCTGGGCAATATATATCTGCAGCTAGATCGTCTCGACGACGCCGGCGAAAGTTTTAAGAGGGCTTTAGCGCTTGAGGAAAACAATGCGGCGGCCCAGTACGGGCTTGGGCAGGCGGCGCTGTCGAAACGAAATTATGCCGAAGCGGCCGCCTATTTCGAAAAAGCACTGGCGCAAGCGCCCGATGCAAACCGGATTCACTATTCCCTGGCGTTGGCCTATCGCGGGCTCCGTGACGATGAGAAGGCAAAGCTACATCTTTCCCTGCAGGGCCCGGTCGGAGTGAGGACGGCAGATCCTCTCGTGGATGGATTGCAGGAGTTGATTGCCGGAGAGCGCGTCCATCTGATTCGCGGCAGGCTGGCGCTCGGCGCGCAGCGTTATGCCGAAGCAGCGGCGGAATTTCGCAAGGCCGTCGCGGCCAAGCCCGACAGCCTCAGCGCGCGCCTGAATCTGGGAGCGGCGCTCACTCAGACCGGCGAAACAAAAGAGGCCATGGCGCAGTTCCAGGAAGCGCTGCGCCTCGATCCGACAAACACCATCGCGCATTACAATTTGGCAGTGCTGTTGGCCGGCGAGAACAACCACGAGCAGGCGATCGCCCACCTGCAATCCGTCTTCAGCATTGAACCTAACGACTTGGGCGCTCGATTCCTGCTGGCCCAGGAGTTAATGAAATCCAACCGTCCCGAAGAAGCGCTGCCGGAATTTACGCGCATCGTGCAGGCTGACCCGGATAACGAACAGGCGCTGCTGGAACAGGTGAAACTTCTGCAACGAAAGCGAGAGTACAGACAGGCGCTGGAGAGTTTGGAAAAGGGCCACGCGCGAAACCCACAAAAAGGGCAGACAGTTGCAACGCTCGCCTATCTGCTCGCGGCGTCGCCACAATATGATTTGCGCGATGGCGCCCGGGCGCTCAAACTCGGCCAGGAAGTTTATAAAGCAACTGGATCCTTGCAGCACGGTGCGATCGTCGCGATGGCGCTCGCCGAACTCGGACGTTGCGTTGAAGCCGCAGAGTGGCAACGAAAACTGATCGCCACCGGCGAGCAAGAGCGCAAGACTGATCTGCTGACAAAGCTAAGAGCGGGTTTGAAGCAGTACGAGGGCAGACCACCGTGCCGGCCGGAGGGCGAGGTGGCTTTGAAGGACCGCTAAGCGAAACGGGGTCGAAGCGCCTCGGCAGATCCCAGGACGACGAATACGAGCGTCGCCCTTGCTTACGCGCGGGCTTCTGACACCGTCTTTGACGAGTGGCCGCTGGTTTAATTAGAAACTTTCCATGGATTCGTGGCATCCTGACTTCAACATGAAATCGTCGCCCACCTGCTTCGCGCTTCTGGCGCTCTGTCTTCTCTTAACTGCCACCACATTAATCAATCGTTCAGACGCGATGAACTCCACGTCTGATCTCGGCCGATCCTCATTAGACAGCAAACGCGAAGCCGCTTATCGGGCGAACAATCTGGGCGCGGCGTTGCTCGAACAATACAAAGCCAAAGAAGCCGTCGAGTCATTCATTCTGGCTCTGCAAACAAAGCCGGATCTCCTGATGGCCCGAACCAATCTGAGCATCGCGCTCTTTTATCTCCCCGATGCCGACGGCGCAAAACGCGAGGCCGCGAAAGTTTTGGCGCAGAACCCGCGCGAGCCCCGGGCGCATTACATCCTCGGTCTCATCGCCCGTTCGCAGGGTGACACTGACAAAGCGATCGCGGAATTCCAGGAAGTATTAAAGGTTGACGGTGACGATGTCGCCACGAATGTAAACTTGGGCCAGCTCTACACGCAGCAGAAAAAACACGCCGAGGCGCGAGGCGCATTTACTAAAGCACTGGCGCAGGAGCCATACAACGAAACTGCGCTCTATAACCTCGGGCTGCTGCTAAGCCGCACTGCCGAGAAGGAAGCCGGACAGAGATTAATTCAGAAGTTTCAGCAACTGCGCGAGAGCGGCGCCGGTACGAGCATCGGCACAAACTATCTCGAGCAGGGCAAATATGCGGAAGCGGTTGTTTCGACAGGTGCAGAGGCCGAGTTGGTTGATCGCAAAATCCCTGATGTTACCTTCACGGACGTGACTCAGGAAGTTCTTCCGAAAGATACCAGAGCAGCGCGAACCATGCCTAGAGTTCTCGGGCAGTTTGAGTCGGCAATGCCTGAGCCGCAGTATCGCTCAGAAGGCATCGTGTTGTGTGATTATGATGGCGATGGAGATCTGGACATCTTCGATGGCTCATCTTCACAGCGGCTGTTGCGCAACGATGGCGGCAGGTTTACTGATGTGACGGCTGGTTCGGGGCTGGCCCTCAGCGGGAGCCAGTATTGCCTTGCGGCGATCACCGGCGATGTCGACAATGACGGCAAACCAGACCTTTTTGTCGTGCGTTTCCTGGACAATCAGTTCGTGCTCTATCACAACGATGGCAACGGGCATTTCGCTGACAGAACGAAAGCGGCCGCGATCAAAGTGCCATCAGCCAAAGGAGCGCCATACCTCTCGGCGGCATTCGTGGATGTCGACCACGATGGTGATCTGGACATCTTCATTACCGGCCCGACCAACATTCTGTTTCGCAATAATGGAAATGGGACCTTTGCCGACATCACTGAGCCCGCAAAGGTGGGTGCCCGTAATGCACTCTCGATGGCCTCAGCCATTATTCCGACAGACTTCGACAATCGCCGTGATATTGATCTGTTCCTGCTCCCCCACGACGGTCCGCCAACGCTCTATCGCAACTTGCGCGACGGGACCTTTCGCAACGTCGCGCATGAAGTCGGCCTCGACACCCACGGTGTTTTTCGGTCCGCCGCGGCCGGTGACATTAATAAAGATGGGTTTACGGATTTTTTCCTCGGACAAGATAAGCGCGGAGTGTTTGCGCTGAGCGACGGACGTGGCCGTTTCCGCCTTACCCCAGCGCCTGCTGAAACGCTTGAGACAATGGCTGCTCAGTTTTTGGATTACGACAACGATGGGCTGCTTGACCTCGTCGCGATCACGACCAGAGGTCTGCGTTTATGGCGTAACGTCGGCGCTGCTTTCGTCGATGTCAGTGACCGGGCCTTACCACTTGCTTTGCGAAATCTCGACGGGACTTTTGGTTCTGGCGGCATGGTTTCGACTCAAACAGCCTTTGCGTCAGGCGATCTCGATGGCGACGGCGATATCGACTTCATTCTGCGCGGGCCGGGAGGCGAATTGCGCATCTTGCGCAACGACGGCGGCAATCGCAATCACTCAATCACGGTGACTCTGCACGGCCGCGTCAGTAACAAGAGCGCGGTTGAAGCCAAAGTCGAAATGCGCGCCGGAAGTCTCTGGCAAAAGACTGAAACTTACTCGGCATCGCCGGCGCCGGCGCCTGCCGATGTGATTTTCGGATTGGGCAAACGTGAAAAGCCGGATGCGGTTCGCGTGCTTTGGCCCGCTGGAATTGTGCAATCAGAAACTGAGTTTCCTCCGGCGAGTCGGCTCGGCTTGATCTCGCTCAACCTTACCGAACTGGATCGCAAGCCGTCGTCGTGTCCTTACCTCTACACCTGGAATGGAAAGCAGTTCGAGTTTGTCACCGATTTCATGGGTGGCGGCGAGATGGGTTATCTGGAAGAGCCGGGCCGTTACAACCAGCCGGACCCCGTCGAGTATGTGCGCATTCGCGGCGATCAGTTGAAAGAGAAGGACGGGCGCTATGAATTGCGCGTAACCAACGAGCTCGAGGAGGCGATGTTTGTCGATCGGCTTCAGCTAATTGCCGTGGGCCATCCGCAAAACACCGCAGTCTATCCTAACGAGGGCATGAGTGATCCGCCGAAGCCTTTCAAGCTTTTCCTTACTCAGAACGCGCGGCCTCCACTGAGCGCCATTGACGATCACGGGCACGACGTCCTCGATCGCATAGCGCGCATGGATCGGCGTTGGCCCGATGATTTCACACTTGATCGAATTCGTGGTTATGGGGCAGAACATAGTCTGACGATGCGGCTTCCAAGTAGTGGCAGTAACGCACGGACTATCCTGTTATTAACCGGCTGGACCGACTATGCCTGGTCCAGCGATAACGTGGCGGCTGCGCAGGCGGGGAAGACGATGACGCCACCGGCACTGCAAGTTAAGGATCAGAAAGGACAATGGCGCACCGTCATCGAAGACATCGGCATCCCAGTCGGCCGGCCGCAGACGGTGACGGTCGATCTCACCGGAAAGTTTCTGAGCGCCGATCGGGAAGTGCGCATAGTCACCAACATGCGTGTCTATTGGGACCAGATTCTGGTCGACACTTCAGATGGCGATTTTCCGACGACGGTCACTCATCTCGATCCGATTCGAGCCGATTTACGTTGGCGAGGTTTCTCGGCAGAAGTCACTCCTGATGGCCGCGAGCCTTTCGTCTATGATTTCCAGAAGGTTTCGTTTGCTTCGCCGTGGAAAGTGATGACCGGTCACTACACTCGCGAAGGCGACGTGCGCGAGTTGCTCTTAAAAACAGATGACATGTTTGTCATCTCTCGACCCGGTGACGAGATCAATCTCTCGTTTGACGCGCGCGCGTTTCCGCGATTGCCGGCCGGCTGGACGCGCACGTTTCTGCTGTACGCCGACGGGTTCAGCAAGGAAATGGACATCAATTCGGCTAGTCCCGCGCAACTGGCACCATTGCCTTTTCATGCGATGAACGTTTATCCCTACCATTGGCCGGAGCATTATCCGATGACCGAAGAGCGTCGGGCTTATATCGAGAAATACAACACGCGTGTGGTCGCGTCGCCGGTGTCGCTCATCGATGCAGAGATTGGCCACAGATGAACACGGGTGACACGGACAATAATAAGAACTGAGATTCGTTTAGAGGCGGGACTTGTCCCGCCACGATGCGCGGCGCACAAGTGCACCGTCTAAACAAAGACTTGATCTAGCTTCCTGTGTAATCTGCGTAATCTGCGGATAACTCCGGAGCCTCTTATGGAACACATCAGATACTCAGTTGCTGCGTGCCAGACGGACCTGGCGAATCCGATCGAGCGCGCGGACATGCGCCGGAACACTGATCGCATGCTTTCAATGATCGACTCGGCGGTAGCGGGCGCGGCGCCTTTCCTGCCGGTGCGTCTGGTCGTATTTCCTGAGTTCGCTCATTCAGCTCCCGTGTTTGAGACTGCGGCCGAGTTGATCGAGAAGCTGGCGATTAGGATTCCAAATGAACATACCGATCGGCTTGAGCAAAGAGCGCGCGAGCATGACATCTATATCCAGAGCGGCTCGATGCTGGAAGTTGACGACAAATGGCCCGGCCATGTTTTCAATACAACCTGCCTGATTGGTCCGAGGGGAATTCTTTACAAGTACCGCAAGGTCAACACCTGGATTCCGTACGAGGTACATACCAGCCCGCACGATCTGCCGGGCTATGACGAGCCGCTGTTTCCCGTCGCCGACACGCCCATCGGTCGCATCGGTTGCGCTATCTGTTATGACTGGCTCTTCCCCGAGGCCATGCGGCAACTCACGGCGAATGGCGCGGAAATCCTCGTGCGCGTTTCCGCGTACATGGATCCGTGGGGAGCGACGCCGCCGATGGATTGGTGGACCGTCATCAATCGCGCGCGCGCCATCGAGAATCTTGCTTACGTCGTCGCCGCCAATCAGGGCGCCAGTCTGAAACACTATCCGCCATACTCCTGGCCGGGCGGCAGTCAAGTGGTGGACTTTGATGGCCGCTTGCTGGCCGAAGCATCGCCGGGACCCGGCGAGCGAATCGTCGTCGCCCCGTTGGACATCTCCGCGTTGCGTCATGAGCGGGCCACGCGCCGCGGGCATCACATGCCGGCGCATCTCCGCACAGAAGCGTATCCCGTCTATCAGCGTCATCAATACCCGCCGAAGCTGGGCGACGAGAACACGAGCCTTTCTTACGAGCGAAACAATGAATTGATTGATAAAGCTAAGTTGAGAAGCGAGTAGCCTGATTCTGGGAGCGCGGAGATTAATCTATTGGTTACTTACGTGCGTCGGTTCAGGAATCAAACCGTTAGCCGCTTGGCTCAACGACAACCAGGCAGCCGAAACGCGCCGATGCGGCTTGAGTAATTCGTCTCGCCCTTCTTCAGATAATCGCCCACGTACCAGATCGTGCAGTCGTCGCCCGGATCCATCGCGGTCTGGGTGTAGTCCTCCCAACGCGTGACGTTCTGTACTCCCTGACCCTCGATCAAAACCGTCTCCCGCAGCGTCAACTGCCCGCCCGGGTCGTTTGCGAGTCGCGCCGCAAATCTCTGCCCGGAAAAGTTTGGCGTGCCGCCGAATGAATATCCGATGCCGATGTTGCCCTTGCGATCCATCGCCGGGCTGGCCATCCAGCGATAGAAGTTATCCGGGGCATAGGTTCCCTGCTGATAGAGCAACGGCTCACGGTTTTTGTAGAGCCGGAACTCGTACCAGCGCACTCCGCCTCCGCCGGCAGACGTGTTGACTGAGTGCACTGCCACGATCGATTCGTGACCGTTCACCTTCCGATAAACGAGGCGCGCCATGATCTTGTCGCCCTGCGCATCCAGTCGCCAGTCGGTTCCCGGTTGTGGCACACACTTGGTTAGCTGGCCGCCACAAAGATATTGATATGGGGCCACCGCGATTTTCGTGGGGCCGACGAGCCGAGTGTTGGCCGGATTCTTCCAGTCAACATGAAACTTCCAGGCCAAGATCACGTCGTCAGCCAGAATGTTTTTCAGTTGCGCGCCGCCGGCTGCCATCATGATGTTGGGCGCGCCCGGAGGAGGCAATCCCTTTCCGTCGATGTCGGCGTTGTTCAGAAAATTAACGCCGTCAATAACAAAGCACTGCTCGGTGGCCGGCAGGCCTTTGAGCATTTTGTTTCGCTCGACCGCGCACGCGTGTTTCTGGATCAGATCATCGCTGGTGCTGGTCGGCAGATAGTAACCGTCGGGCCAAACCGCCGGCCGCGGATAGTCCGGAAAGAACGGTCGCAGAAATTCGTAGCGATAGTATTGTCCCAACGGATCCGAGGTGACACTCACTGCATAACACATCGAGTACGGCCCCAGCCCTGCCGTCGCCGGCGCCGCGCGATTCGGGTTCGTCGGGTTCGGCTGTCGGGGCGGAACAAGCTGAATCGGCTGCCCAGGTTGAGACGGTCGCCCGGGCGGACTGACTTGCGCCGGCTGCCCATCGATTCCGGGCTTCGGTTGGTCCGCTCGCTCAGGACCACGACCAAAGATCGGCATTACGATCAGCCAGCGCCCGGCCAACTGATCATAGCGAACGACCGCGTCGCCGTTGTTGCGCGTCTCGCACTGACCACCAAACCCCGCGAACACAGCGTTGGTCACGACCGGGCCATATAAAACTTTTCCAGTCGAGCTGAAGCGCTTGCCCTTCTTCGTAAAGATCGCCACGCGCGTATTCACGATTTGAAAGACGTGGTCAGGGCCGACGGCGAGGCTGTTGTCTGAAGGGTTACGTACGTTGGCCTTTCCCTGCGGCCCTTCGAACCCAACGCCGAGGCCATCGAAACTTTCAATCAACTGGGCCGGCTCGCGCGAGCCCTGGCTTTTTTGCTCAACCGCAGCACTGGCAGCCGATATGGGCGAAGGCCTGGGCGCTGCATCACTACTCAGGGCATGAGTGAGTTCCCTTGCCTCTTCATCGAGGTTGGCGGTCACAGCACTCGAGTTTCTCAGTTGCGCAAGCGGCTGCGAGACATCGTTCTTGACGGCCCGGTGAACTGTGATTTTGCTGTCACTGCCCTCTGAGAAATTGTCGAACCGCGAACTGTCGCCCGCAATCTGTCGTGAGCTGGCGTGACCATCCGTCTCGACGAGCCGGTCAGCGCCAAACGTGACAACGATCGCTGCAAAGATGATCGAGATCCCGACGACTTTCAGAACTCGCGTTTGGTGCGGCATGGAATTCCTCATTTGAAATATCTCTGTGCGATTATTCTGCGACCCCTGCGCGACGGGGCATTAGCCCGACCGTCAGGGAGGGCTCATTACTAAGATCGTTGAGCCCTCCCTGACGGTCGGGCTAGTGCCCCGGATTCGTAAAGCTAATCCCGCACGACCAGGACTAATCCCAACACACAGAACATCAGCCCGATCACATTTCGCAGCGACAAATGATCTTTGAAGACAATAATGCCGATGGGAACCAACATCAGCGTTACCGCGACGTTGGTCGCCACCGCCGCCACACTAAGTTTCCAGCCCGATCGATAAGCCAGCAGGAAACCCACCTCAATACAGGCCGCCGCGGCTCCGACAACGAAGACAGCCCAGTTTGATTCCCTGACAGAGCTGAGAAAAGACTTGTCTCCCGGCAGCGTCAAAGCACAAACGGCCAGCACCACAATGCCCACTGTGTATGCGATGATCGTCGCATAGAACGGATTGATCCCACGAGGGATGGACTTTTGTCCGAGGTGGTAGAAGAGCATGCCGGCAACGGCCAGGCCCAGGGGCCAATAGAAGTTTCTCATCGTCGTCATGTTTACCTCAGTGGCACAGACTCTAGTCTGTTATGAGAGGTAGCCCAAGACTCAATCACAGACTGAAGGAAGCTCTGAACAAGTTCTTTCGACGCGTAGCGTCGACCTGAGTTTAGCCCGGCGTTTCAACGCCGGGAAGGATTAGCGAGGGCGCCCTCGTCGGGTAGCGACGTTTGAAAAGCACGGCTTCAACCGTCGCTACGCGACGAGAGAATCTGACTCGACTATTTCCCCGGCGTTGAAACGCCGGGCTAAACTCAAGCTGCCGCTACGCGGCGCTGCCACCTAATCAAGGGTTCCTGAAGTCTGTGCCACCAACTATAACTTCTTCACTTCGACATAGTACAAATCCGTCGCGACGTCAAAATTCTTTTTCGTTAACCCCGACTTTAGCCACTGCCACTCAGTCGTGGGTTGAATGGTCTGCCAATCGTCCTTTGTTCCCACCCGCACGGGCATCGCAAAGCCAGGCTCGTCGGCTTTCCAACGGTAATGAACCACATCAGCCCGCTCTTCGAATTGAAGTTCAAGGACTGGCACTGCCGTGTGGCGCAGGTACTGATCGAAGATCGGTGTCAGGTTCATTTTGGTCTGCTGGTTGAAGTACGCGACGATGTCCTCAGTCATGATGTTCTGATACTTGAAGTGCTGATAGAAATCGTGCAGCAGCGCCCACCATTTCTTGTCGTCGTTCACCACACTGCGCAAAGTGTTGATGAAGAGCGCGCCTTTGAAGTACTGGTCCTGCGGCGGCGTGGCATTCACTCCGCGCGGCGCGATGATCGGTTGCTGGTTCCTGACTTTAGACTTCAAGGAGTTCGTGTACTTCAAACCATCTTCGTGCCCGTACATGTATTCGACGTAGAGGCACTCGAGGTACGTCGTCCATCCCTCATGAATCCACATGTCGGATCGGTCGGCGGCGCTAACGCTGTTGCCGAACCATTCGTGCCCACTTTCGTGAATGATGATGAAGTCGAACCGCGTTGAAATGCCGACCCCGGTCCAATCGCGATCGAGATAGCCGTTCTTGAAATGATTCCCGTAAGTGACCGCGGACTGATGCTCCATGCCCGCGTACGGCGCCTGGATCAACTTGTAACCGTCCTTCTTGAACGGATACTCGCCAAAGTAATGCTGGTAGGCTTCGAGCATCCCTCGCGCCTGGGCAAATTGCGTTTTCGCCTTCTCCAAATCCTCCGGCAGCGCGTAGAAGTCCAGCGACAGATCGCCGAGCCGATCGCCCCAGTGAACATAGTTCCCAATGTTCACTGAGACGTCGTAGTTGTTAATTGGATACTGCACCAGCCAATCCCAACGCGTGTACCCATCGTGCAGATCAGTCTTGCCGATGAACTTGCCATTGGACACATCAGTGAGATTGTTCGGTATCGCCACGCTAATCTTCATCGACTCCGGTTCGTCTTTCCACTGGTCTTTGTTGGGCCACCAGATGCTGGCGCCTTCGCCTTCACAAGCAGTGAAGATCCACGGACGCCCCGCCGGATCCTTACCGAAAGTGAAACCACCGAAACGACCGGTAGTCTTCGGAGTGCCGGAGTAGTAGAAATAGATCGTGTAAGTGCGCCCGGCTTTGAGGGTTATCGGAAAATCGATGAAGACCGCACCAGAGTCGCGTTCGAACTTGAGCAGAGTGGCCGGACTGGCATCCTCTCGCTTCCTGAGCCCGTGATCCGTCTTCCCGTTAGGACCAATTAGATTAGTCGGATCAAAAACGATCTTATCGATATTCAGATTGTCATAGAGGTCGAGCTGAATCCGCGTGTCGTCCTTAAGCATCGTGAACCGGATCGTGTTCTTGCCACTGACAAACTTCTTCTCCGGATCGACGCGAATGTCGAGATCATAGAAGAGCAGATCATTGTTGGCGCGATACCGGCCGTACTCGCCACGGACGATATCAGCATGAGATGCGGGCTTTGGAGTTTGCTGCGTTCCGGACGCGACTGTTCGGTTTAGATTTCGCGCTAGAAATGACGCTGCCGCTATCGTCAACACCAGCAGAACGCCTATGATTCCCGCGCGCAATTTCTGGAAGACAGATTCGATCATCACATACTTGTTCGAGACCCGTTTAAGATTGTTCGCTGTAGCTAACCCTGGGAGAAGGACAAGAGAGAGAGATTCCGATTAGGCAGCACGAGTATGAACCCAGGGTTTGATCTTCGCGAGCTTCGCCCCCATCGTTACTTCGGCAACTTCGGTATCGTAGGCGGCCTGCGCGCGCAACCAATATCCATTGGAAAGGCCAAAGAACCGGCACAGACGCAGGTCAGTATCGGCCGTGACACCGCGTCGCCCAGCCACAATGTCCGCGATGCGCTGGGGCGAGACGCTGATCTCTTTGGCGAGCCGGTACTGACTAATCTCCATTGGCCGTAGGAATTCTTCCAGGAGCAGTTCACCCGGCGTTACTGGCTTGAGCTTTCTCATAATCGCTTTCCTCTAGTGGTAGTCTACAATCTCAACAGCCTCAGCGCCTGCATCGACCCAACGAAAGCAAACGCGCCATTGATCGTTGATGCGGATGCTGTACTGTCCCCGTCGCTTCCCCTTCAATGCCTCGAGGCGATTGCCGGGCGGAACGCGAAGATCTTCAAGGTGACCGGCGATCTGAAGCTGCCTCAGCTTGCGTCGCGCAACGACGGCTATGTTTACAAATCGCCTGACGCGCTCACCCCTGGCCAAGGCCTCCGTGTCGGAGCACTTGAACGATCTGATCACGGTCCATAGTAACGTAATCGATGACTAGCTTAAAAGAGTCCCCGGCGCTCGTGGTCTCTCGCGGCTTGCGCAGCAGACGCACCCAAGTGGGCCTACTCGCGACCGCTCAAACAAAAGTCAGCTCTCGCACTCCAGCAGCGTCGCCTGGGCTGCGGCGAGGTTGGGCGAGCCGAGTTTGGTGTAGATTTCGACGGCACGGCGGGCGTGGGGCAGGGCTTCGGCGGCTTTGCTCTGGCGCACGAGGGCTTTGGCGAGACGTTGGCAATTCGAGGCGATCAATTCCTGGCGGCCCACCTTTTCGGACAAGGGCAGGGCCTCGCGGGCCAGGGTCTCGGCCCCCGGCCAGTCTTCCCGCTCCAGCGTCAGCTCAGCCAGATTGCCGGTGTAGATGGCCACGCCCTCGGCGTCACCGACCGCGCGGGCCACGCGCAGCGCCTCGCGATAATCCCGCTCCGCCGCCGGAAGATCGCCGGAGTCCTTCTCGGCGCTGGCGAGGGCGTTCAGGACGGTGGCCACATCCACGCTCTCGGCGGACAAGCTGCGACACAGATCGAGCGCCTCGCGGTAGGCGGTGATCGCGGCGGGGTAATCCTTCTTCAACCGATGCCCGAGGCCGCGCAGCTGGATGGCGATGGCGCGCTCGCGGGCACCGGCCTTCGCCGCCTTCCAGTGCGCGGCCGTGCGGTCGGCACAAGCCAGTACTGCGTCTGCCTGCCGTCGCTGGTAGTGAATGTAGCCCGCGTCTTTGACCCGCCAGCCGGCCTTATCGGGATCGCCCGCCGCGACGGCCCTGGCTTCCGCCTGCTGGTTGAGCGACAGCTTTTCATCCCAGCGGCCCGTGAAGTTGAGGAACTGTGCGAGCGCATCGCATACGGTTTGCAGCCGGGGATTCGGCCCCGCGAGGAAGAGCGGCAGGGCGGGGGCCACGCTGGGCCAGGCGGCATCGAGCACCGGGAAGCGGTCGTGTTTATCCCGTCCGTTCTCGACGATGAGCGCATAGGCGCGCTGCTCCAGCCGGTCGCCTGTTTCGCGCACGACTTCCGGCCGATGCTTGCGCAAGAACTCGGCGACCATGGGCACGAGGGCGTATTGTTTTTCCTCCTGATCGGGGACGACGAGGGAGCGGTTCGCGAGCGTATCGAGCGCGATCCCGGTTGGCTCCTCCCCCAGCCCGGCGACGATAGCGATGTGCTCCACTTTCGCCGGCAGGGCGAAATAGGTGAGGGCGACGAGTACGCACTCCTCGTCGCGGGTGAACTCATTAGCGAGGTCGCCGAAGATGAACTCTAGCGGGTCATTTCCCTCTGGGCAGGTGCTCAGGAAGTGCAGCGCATCAGTAAAGGTACGGCAGCTTCCGCGACCGATCTGTCCAGCCACCCAGCGCAGGAGCAGCGGATTTCCACCGGTTTGTTTCCAGAGGGTCAGGCGTTCAGCTTCGCTGGTCTTAGCGAGAAGTTTGTTGTGCTCGGCGAGGTCCGCGAGGGTCGCCAGCGCCGCGTCTTGATCGAGAATGGGTAGCTGGACGAGTTCCGAGCCCGAGCCGATGCGGCGGCGGCTGGTGAGGATCGCCTTGCAGCCCTGCGGCAGACGCTTGACGAAGTTAAAGAGCTGGTCCCGGTCGGACTTGGGGATCGATTCGAGATTATCGAGGATCAGGAGTGCCTGCGCCGAGCGAAGCGCATCGAGCAGCAGCCGGATGCGCTGGTCCTCCGCCGACTTCGCGATGTCCGCCTGCCCCAGCTCGCGGGCGATCTCATTAAGCATCTCAAGGAAGCCGGGGACGAGTAGGTTGCCGATGGTGCGCTCGCCATCTTCATCCATCTCGCGATCCTTGACCGAGACGAAGATGATGCGCTGGAACTGCCCCGGCTCGCAGTCATATGCGGCGCGCACCGCCAGCGACGTCTTGCCCATTCCACCCGGGCCATCAATTAACGCGCCCCAGGTGCGTGACTCGGGATCGAGAGCTTCGGTGATCTGCTTTAATTCTTCTGTGCGACCAAAGAAGGACTGGAGGCGCGGAAGGTTGTTGGGTATGGTCGTGCTCGGGGCCGCTCGACCCGATGTTGTGTTGACGGTGTAATGATCCTTTGGTTTGCCCTCATTGAGCGCAAGACGTTCGAGAATTAACGTGGCGGCTGATTCAGGCGTTTCAGAATCGAGATCGATATATCCGGCAAGGCCTTCGAGCGCCTCGGGCTCAACGCCTTCGAAGCGGGTGAGCATGATTTCATCTGCTTTGCGCTGTTTGAGCAGGCCGCGGATGGTCTTCCACTCCAGGCCACACCATTCTTTCTTGTCATAGTCGGGGCATAAGACCGCGACGATGAGATCAGACTCGTCGCGATAGAGCTTCGTCAAATGGGCGACGAGGTCGTCCCGCGCGAATTCGGCCTTGTGGAATTTGTCGTAGAGGATTTTATCTGCATCGAAGCGTGCGGCGAGAATCGCGGCGACCTTCGCGACAAAGTCGCGCTTTTCACCGGCGAAGGAGAAAGCGATGCGGAAACGTTTGGCACTCATATCGTCACAAGAGCAGCGCCGCAAAAAGACGCATGCTCAAGACGATTCTCCCAACTATGATTAAGAAAGGACGTCGCAGGAGAAATCGTCAGTCATCTTTCACCGGCGTCAAGGACTACCTGCGCGGATTAAACGTCGAGAAGAATTCAAAGAGCCATCAAATGCCAGAGTCGGACATGGTTGTCGTTTGCCGCGAGGTGCTTGCAGCAGCCGGCTTCAGCCGGCTTCCCCGAAGGGTTCATAGACCAGCGCTTTTAGCGCTGGGGGCAGCGCGCCGAATTAGAATTAGCGCGCTTCAGCGCGCTTACCACAGTCCGCTTTAGCATTGCGGCTAAAGCCACTCGGCAGAAGCCCGTTGAAACGGGCTACGGAATTTCATTCGGCGTCGTAACCCAGCCGTAAAACGGCTGGGCTAGTAACCCATTCGGGGAAGCCGCGTGAACGCGGCTGAAACCAGGCTGATTAGTTACTTGATCTTCTTCGCAGCTTGATCGACGCCGTTCTGGTGCAGCACGAGTTGAGTTGCCTGCCCTTTGTCGTCTTTGACGAAAGTGATCTGGGCGTCTACGACTTTGAGGAAAAAGTCGGTTTGGGTTTCGGCGAACAGGTCGAATTTGGGCTGGCCGGTGGCCTGGAGGAAAAACTGTTCGCCTTCACGGGTGATGGTGATCACAAAGCCGGGCACCAGTAGATAATCACCCACGTAGGCATCGAAAATCTTTGCATCCATACTGATCGCTTTATGCTCTTTCGGAGCTGCAAAGTTGACCAGTGGATATTGGCTGACCAGCAGGTGGCGGCCGATGTCGTCGATGTCGTTGGCCGAGTTCGAGAGGACAACCACACCTTTGCGTTGCTTCTGATCAAAACCGATGAATGAATGATAGCCGCCCGTGCCGCCGTTGTGCCACACGATGACGGTGTCGAATTTTTTCAGGATGTGCCAGTTCAAACCAATCTCGAGATCAGCAATGCCTGTGTCGTGGCGAGATTGATGCGCCTTCTGCATCGCCGTGAGCAAAGGCGATTTGTTCAAGCCGAGATTGGCCGCGACGAACTTCAGCATGTCATTTACCGTCGAGCGCAATGCGCCCGCGCCGGCGAGTGTCGGCAGATCCCAATTCGGGACGGGCAGCAGCGCCGGGTTGTGGCCCACCGCCAGGCGCGCTTGCATCTCGGGCATGAGCTTGACGCGGGTGCTGTTCATCTTGAGCGGCGCACAGATGCGTTTGAGAACCAGCGTTTCATAATCAGTGCCCGCTCGCAGCGCGAGAATATGGCCTAGCAGGCCTACGCCCAGATTCGAATAGTCGTACTTCGATCCGATGTCTCTCGTCAGCGTGTAGCCCGACAGGAACGCATACATCTGCTCGACCGAGTAATCGGCGTAAGGATTCAGGCCGTTCTTCGGAGCGAAATTGTCAGGCAGGCGCGGCAGGCCTGAGGTCTGAGTGGAAAGATCCAGCAAAGTAATTTCTTTGCCGTCACGAGTGGGCGTCTTGAGGGACGTGGGAAGGTATTTTGAGATGGGATCATTCAAGCTCACTTCGCCGCGTTCAACCATGTCGGAGAGCAGTGTCGCGGTGAAGACTTTGGTGACTGAGCCAATCTCGAAGACCGAATCGCCGTTAACTGACTGGTCGGTATTCTTAGTTGGCTTGCCATAGCTGATGATGCGCACGCCTTTGTCGTCAATCACGCCAACGACGATGCCGACGCTTTTCTTGGCTACGTCAATTCGTTGCTGGAGAATGGCTTTGATTTCATCATCGGTGGGTCCGGTTTGCGCACTGGTAAGGCGGATTGGTAGCAGCACCAGGAAGAACAGCAACGCCGATACTGCGGCACTTTTGGTTAATTGCTTCATGGTCTTTCCAGGTCGTCTATCGCACGCTCCACGCGCTCGGGCTATTACCGGTCGTGATCCTGGGGTTCCGCTTCGCTTTACCTCAGGCTTATGCCGTCGCCCACTCCGCGGGCTCACTGCTGCTACCGCCTTGGTACGCGTTGGACCTACCTCATCTGCGCGGTTGCGCGATCAATCGCGGCGGCGATCTGCGTGATCGTTTCGGCGACCAGGTTGATCTGTTGTTCCGCTTCGGTCCAGTTGCGTTGCTCGATGGCTTCGCGGATGGCGGGCAGCGTTTTGACGCCGTAACCGGTGTAAAAGCCGGGCGCATAAATCTGGTGCTTGAACCAGGAGCGGCGCGGCAGGCCCGCGTCGCGCAGCATGGCCCGCTCGGTCTGCATCAACGCCTCGTCCAGTGCTTGTTGTGTCTGCAAGGTCATTTTCCGATCCGTGGCGCGCGACGCAGCATCATACTTGTGCGCGCTCTCCTGCAAACGCGCCAGCGCATTTTGCAACGGAGCGAAATTTAGATAGGGCACGGGTGCGTTGGCCGTTGGCACGACGTACGTCTCAGTTGGATCAAAGACCGCCACGAAAGTCTTGTCGGCGATGCGGCGGTTCTTCTCTTTAGTTTCTTCGCGCATATCGTCAGCAAGTTTGCTGACTTCCCGCACATAAGTCCCGACCGAGTCGGCGAAGTTATTGAACGCATAAGGCAGCACGTCGGCGTTGGCAAAACGCAGCACCGCCCGCCCGCCGGTCTGGGCCAGGGCGATGCCATAAGCGAAATCAGGATCGCCGAAGCGCGTGTAGTGATCGAACGAGTCGTAAACCGAGTGATAGACACCGCCCGTCTGGCCTTCGCCGCCGTAGCCAATGTTCAGTGACGCAATGCCGAGATGATCAAGGAAGACCGTGTAGTCTGAGCCTGAGCCAAGCGCCTCGATGCGCAGATCGGTGCGTTCGCGGGCCTCGCGTCTCGCCTCTGGAGTGCCGCGGATAATCTGCGCCGCCCGAGAGCGTTCGAAAACTGAAATCTTCTTTTCCGGATCGGTGACGTCGCGAGTTACGTCATTGATGAACTTCTCGATCGTGTGCGATCCGTTAACTTCAAAGAAGCCGCGGGCGTTCGTGTCCGAGTTTATGTAAACGACCGCGTTCTTGCGTAGCAAATCGGCGTGCGTCTCAGCCCATTCGGTCGAACCGATCAGACCCGGCTCCTCGCCGTCCCACGCGCAATAGACGATGGTGCGCTTTGGCTTCCAACCCGTCTTCACTAGCTCGCCTAACCCACGCGCTTCTGCCATCATAGCGACCTGCCCGCTCAACGGATCGTCCGCGCCGTTAACCCAGGCGTCGTGATGATTGCCGCGAATCACCCACTCATCTGGGCGCTCAGCACCGCGAATTTTCCCGATCACGTCACGCGCTATGACCATGTTCCAGTTGAATTCGACTTTGAGATGAACAGTCGCGGGGCCAGGGCCGATGTGATAAGTCAGCGGCAGCGAACCACGCCAAGCATCGGGAGCAAGCGGACCAGCGAGCGCACGCAACAACGGCTGGGCGTCACTGTAAGAAATCGGCAGCACGGGAATCTTCGTTAGTGTCGGAGCATTCTTGATAGCGAGCCGCTTAGCGTTGGCGGTGGCGCCGACGCCGGGCGTTAAAGGATCGCCAGGGAAGAGCGGCATGTCGGCGACCGAGCCTCTCTGCGCGCCGTTTTCGTTGCGCCAAGGTCCTTTGGGATAGACATCGCCCTGGTAGTAGCCGTCGTTGCGCGGATCGGAATAGATCAGGCACCCAACGGCGCCATGCTCGGCGGCGACCTTTGGCTTGATGCCGCGCCACGAGCCACCATAACGGGCAATCACGATCTTGCCTTTGACGTCGATGCCGCGCTCAGCCAGCTCGTCATAGTCGCGCGGCACGCCGTAGTTCACATAAACCAGTGGCGCCGTCACGTCGCCATCAATTGAGTAAGCGTTATAGACCGGCAACTGCTCAGCCGCCTGATTGGAGGTCGCATCTTCCGCAATCGCCGGTTCCGACAGAACCGCGGTAAATTTTTCCGGCGCTAACAATTCAACCAGCCGCGTCTTTGGCGTGGGGAACAGCACGCTGAACTCTTCGATCTGCGTGTCGAAACCCCAGGCGCGGAATTGCGAGGCGATGAACTCGGCATTCTCTTTGCCGTAAGGCGAACCAAGGTGATGTGGGCGGGCGGAGAGGCGCTTGAGCCAGGCGCGCAAGTCTTCCGCGCGGAGCGTCGCGTCAAAGCGGGCTTCGAGCGCGCGTTCCGCTGCTGTGGAGGCGCGATCAAAACCAAGCAAAGGGCGATCGGCGGGCGGCATTGTCTGCGTCGCAATGGAAGACAAGAAGGCGAACAGCAAAACGGACGCGCCCATCAGGCGGGCGAGACGGAACAGACGAAATTGCATGGGACCTCCAGGGCGAGCGATTTTTTGTGACAGCTGAATGCGGAGCAAAGGTTAACGCAAAGAAGCGAGGGCGCGCAACGTGTTGTTGAAGAGGGATCGTGAGTCTGACGCTGCGGGGTCATGGTGTAATGATGGCACTAGCCCCACCTCAGAGAGGGCTCGACCATTTCACCCTGCTGACACCTGAGCCCTCCCTAACGGTCGGGCTAGCGCACAGTTTTGGCGCCGCTAGCTTCGAAGCTGCATCATGCAGCAACGCGGAGTCAGAACCGCCTGCGGTATCGGTCGGGCGTTCCTTCATCGCTCACAGCATTGATTAACGTTGTAGGCCCGCCCGCTACCGCAGGCGGTTCTGACTCTACGCATGCTGCCCAGCCGCATACCCCGAAGCCCAGGCCCATTGAAAATTGTAGCCGCCCAGTTGGCCGGTTACGTCTACGACTTCCCCGATGAAGTAAAGTCCCGGGACCCGCTTGGCTTCCATCGTCGTTGAAGACAGTTCCGAGGTAGCGACGCCGCCCGCGGTCACTTCGGCTTTCTTGAACCCTTCGGTTCCCGCCGGTGTGATTTGGAAGTGATGAATCATTTCGGTCATGCCGGAAATCTGCTTGTCGCTGAATTGCTTGAGCGGCCGCGTGGGAGCGTAAAGATTGCACCACGCCTGGGCAAAGCGCCGCGGCAAGTGCTGCCCGAGGAGATTCGCCAGCTCGATCTCGGAACTTTGTTTGTCTTTCAGCAGTTCGCGAAGGTTGTCGTCGGGTAGCAGGTTGATGACGATGGCAGCGCCCGGCTCCCAGTACAAAGAGATCTGGAGAATCGCGGGGCCGCTCAAGCCACGATGGGTAATCAGGATGTTCTCGCGAAACTCTGTGGCCCCACACGCAACCGACGCGTCGAGCGAAATCCCACTCAAAGAACTTAGTTCCTTTTGCACTTTCGCATTCAGAGTGAAAGGTACGAGGGCAGGTCGCGGCTGTTCGATTTCCAGGCCAAATTGCCGCGCGATGCTATAGCCAAAGTCCGTCGCCCCCAGCGGCGCGATCGACAGACCGCCAGAGGCGATGACCAGCGAAGCCGAGACGAAACTTCCCTGATTTGTCTCGACGATGAAACCATCTTCCTGGCTAACGCTGCGCACCTGACATCCACAACGAATCTCGACGTTCGCGTCGGCGCACTCGCGCAATAACATTTCAATAATCTGCTGCGCGCTTTCATCACAGAAAAGTTGGCCGAGTTTTTTCTCGTGGTACTTGATGCCGTGTTTTTCGACGAGTGCGATGAAGTCGGCAGGGGTGTAGCGGGCGAGTGCTGACTTACAGAAGTGCGGGTTCGCAGAGGCAAAGTTCTCAGACCGGGTATACAGATTGGTAAAGTTGCAGCGGCCGCCGCCAGAGATGGCAATCTTCTTACCGACGCGATCTGAGTGCTCGAGGACTAAAACCTTGCGTCCCCGCTTCCCTGCTTCGATGGCGCAAAACAACCCGGCAGCGCCGCCGCCGATAATGATGACATCCGGTTTGGAGATGGAGCCTTGCAAGCGAGACGCAGAACCGAAGAAACAGTCGCTACGCTTTCAATCGTCTTGAAAGTCCGAAGCAAACCAGACCGAAGGCGAAAAGCAAAAACGTTACCCAGGGCAGGCCCAAATTGGCCACCCGGTGCAGATTGAGAACCGCGACGGTAGCCGCACCAACCATAAAGAGTATTCCCAGCACGAGCATGATCTTAGGCGTCACGATTTTCTCCTTCGGTACAGAACCGCTTGCGGTAGGAAGCGGGTTAAGAGACTCAACACACAAGCGGCTAAGGTTAACTCCACCCGCTCGCTACCGCGAGCGGTTCCGTACCGTTGGTTATTCCGGTTCCGGCACGGGAATGCCGTGCACCTCTTTTCGCTTTCGCAAGGCATGTCTGAGTGTCTTTATTGTTCCGCCACCCTTGCCAGACCAGAAGCCAAATACGATTTGCGATAGATCGACCATATAGCGACTTCGGAAAGCGCCGGCGCTCTTGCGCCGTGGAAGTTGTAACTCGATGACCCGATCAATCTGCTCCAGCCATAGCTGCGCCCACTTAGGCTGGTCGCGCATAGTATAGGGAACCACCACCCAACAAATCTCACCCTGCTCTTGTAACCATTCCATGGCCCACTGATCGATCCCGCGAGAGCTTCCGACCAGCCACGTACGGCCTTGATGCAAATGCGAGGAAAGATGTTGTTCGAACAGGTGGCGCGCAGTTTCGCGATCCACGTCCCGGGATCCGGTGATAGTTATGGCCCCATGAAGGGCTGTGGAATCGGAGTCAGCATGAACAGCCGAGGCGCTGTGTAACGAGGCTGCTTCCCATGACTTCATCAGGATGATGGCTCAACGGTTATTGTTTCGCTTGTGGACGCGGACAGAGCGTTGGTGGACCCTTGTGGGCGGCGCCGGAGGCTCGCGATTGCCGCGGGTTTCGTGGTTGGTTGCCGGTTTCACTGGTTCGGCGACTTGCATTACCTGTGCAGTGCGGGCTTCTTCGCCCCACTTTTGGCAAACCGCCAGGCCGTCATTTATTACTCGCAGTTTATTCATCGCCGAAAGATGTATATCGTCCGCGCGTTGGCGCACGTTTGGCTGGGTGATGAGTTTTGCGTACTCGTCCAGGATACCGGCAAATTCTCGGGCGGCGCGGGCTGCTTTTCGCGCTTCATCGGCCGCACTCTGTAAAGCTTCTTTTTGGCTCACTAGATCTCCTTCGGCTAAGGTGTGTCCTTGATTCTACTTGAAAAGGCGTCTGGTTGCGTGGCTTTCCACTCGACCGTCAGACGCGAAACGTGTCCGCGCGCCAATGTTTGATCGCCCGCTTGATGTCGCTGTCCTTGGCAAACTTGCCCGTCAGCGCGGCGCCCACCAACTCTTCCAATTCGTCATCGCCGGCAAACCGCAGGGCGATTATCTGTCCCGGCGTGAGCGTGCTCGTCTGCTGGCACAGCGCCGGAGAAAGAATTTGCTGGTAACGAAGTTTTTCTTCGAGCCGGATGAGTCGATCCTGCGCCTTCAGCGGATTCAGCCGCACAAAGAACACCAGCACCAGCAGGGCCAGCGAAACTATGATCCACCAACCCGAAGTCGGACCGGGCGCTTTGACGAATAGCACGATGGACCAGATGACATTTATCAACATCACCGGCAGGACAAAAAAATGAAGAGGTGGTTGCCAGCGGGTGTGATTTGCAAAGGTCTGGGGTGTCGACATGTTGATCTCCTTATTATCCAAAGTGTCAGAAGCCCGACCGTGAGGGAGGGCCACCGGGAATGCCGCGAAAGCCCTCCCTCACGGTCGGGCTTCTGACAGAGTTAATCCTCACAAATTCGTGGGCATCAGCGGACCCGCAGCGCCGCGCCCGACTGCTTTGGGCTTCTCAGGCTCGGGCGTGAAATCCTCACCAGGATTGATGAACTGGTTTCGCTCAAACCGGTATTGCTTATCATATAACTGCTTATAGCGACCGCCGGCGGCGAGCAGTTCGTCATGCGTGCCGCGTTCGACAATCTCGCCGCCTTCTAAAACCAGAATTTGATCCGCGCTGCGAATTGTCGAGAGACGGTGAGCGATCACAAAGGTTGTGCGGCCGCGACGCAGCGATTGTAGTCCATCCTGAATCATCGCTTCGCTCTCGCTGTCGAGACTGGAGGTCGCTTCATCCAGAATCAGAATCCTGGGCTCAGCCAAAATTGCCCGAGCAATCGCCACGCGTTGACGCTGACCGCCGGACAACTTCACGCCACGTTCTCCGACGATGGTGTCATAGCCATCGGCAAAGCCATTGATGAATTCCTCGCAATGCGCGATGCGGCTGGCTTCGACAATTTGCGCGCGAGTGGCGTGCGGGTGTGAAAAGCCGATGTTGTCTGCGATCGTGCCGTCGAAAAGAAAGTTGTCCTGTAACACCACTCCGAGTTGCTGGCGATAGTCTCTCAGCCGAATCGATTCCAGATCACGTCCGTCCACCGTCACCTTACCCGCCAGCGGCCGGTTAAAAGCCATCACCAAACTAATCAGCGTACTCTTGCCGGATCCGCTCGAACCGACCAGCGCAGTCGTAGAACCGGCCGGCGCCTTGAAAGAAACATGCTTTAAGACCGGTGTATCGTCGTTATATTCAAAACTGATGTCGTCGAATTCAATCTCACCGGTTATTCTCCTTAGCTGTTCGCGGTTTGCGTCCTCGTCATCTTCCGTCGTCATCCCCTTTATCTCGCGGATGCGGTCGAGGCCGGCAAACGCCTCAGTGATCTGCGTGCCGATGTTGGCGATTTCGATGAGCGGCATCGCCACCAATCCGGTCAAGATCATGTAAAAGACGAGATCGCCAGGCGTCATCTGGCCCGCGAGGATCGCCCGTCCGCCAAAGAGAATGAGTATGACGCCGACCATTCCAATGATGAGCGTAGAAAAAGCCGTGACGCCGGAAACGGCCGTCATCGACCGGGCGACGTTGCGAAACAGCCGGTGCGCGCCGCGGGCAAAGACCAGCTCCTCACGCTTTTCGGCGGCGTAGGCTTTAACAATGCGAATTCCCCCCAGCGCCTCAGTCAAGCGGCCGGTAACTTCCGCGTTGATTTGGCCGCGCTCGCGAAAGAGCGGCCGCAGCTTCTTAAACGCCAATGCCATGACTCCGCCAAACGCGCCGAGAGCCAGCAGCGTGATCGAAGTCAAACGCCAGTTCAAATAAAAGAGGACGCCCAGAACGATCACTGCCGTTACCAAACCGCCAATCAGTTGCACGAGGCCGGTGCCGACGAGATTTCGAATGCCTTCAGCGTCGGTCATGATGCGCGAGATGAGCACGCCGGTCTGCGTCGAGTCAAAGTATCGGATGGGCAGACGCGAGACGTGTTCCTGCACGCTCTTGCGCATCTCAGTGATGGCCCGCTGCGCCGCCACGCCGAGAATTTGCGAGAGGGCGAAGGAGCTCAGGGCCTGAACCAGGGTTGCTCCACCAGCGGCCAGCGCCAAAGGTAGGAGCAACTCGCTGCGATGTTTGATGACCACGTCATCGATCAGATATTTCGAGCTGGCCGGCAGCACCAGGCCAACTAAACGATTCACGATCATCAAAAGCATTCCCAGCGCGAGGCGATAGCGATGCGACCAAATCAGATCGCGGGCGTCACGCCAGGCATCCTGCGGCTTTAGCTTTTTCTTCTTTGGATTGGTAATCGTCGTGCTCATGACTGCTGATGTCAGCGGATCATATAGCCTGGTCTGGTTCTGCTCTCATTAGCACGGTGGCTTTAGCCCGGTGAATGCTGTCCCCATATAAACGCCGAAACCATTTAGACGGTTTCCCGATCCGAGCTCAACCGGTAATCACCGGGCTAAAGCCACGGTGCTAATGAAAAGGACGCCGAGATCCAAGACCGCTTTACGCTTCGGTTCCTTCTCTTCATTCCGCGCAAAGCCCACTTCCCTCGCTGGGACTGTCTGCCAGCAAGCGCTCCATGTGTTCGCGCGCTTTCCAGGCTCCGGTACGCCCGGCAACCTCGACGCCCTCAGTCCACGCGAGTCGCGCCTCTTCGCGCTGGCCGAGATTCATCAACGCCGTGCCCAGCATTTGATAAGCGGAGGTGTAATCGGGATTGAGCCCAACGGTGCGACGCAGGGCATCCACCGCCTCTGGCCAGCGTTCGAGCTTCACATACTCGTTCGCCAAACCGTACTGGATCATCACCTCATCTGGTTGCGCCTCGGCTATTGCGAGCAACGCTTTGAGTCTGTCCTCAGCCATAAGTCTGTTCGTCTCTCGATTAATCGCTCAGCGATAGGGGAAATACCAGGCGCTATCCCATTAACACCGGTTGGATCTCACGGAACTTTATTTGGAAACCGTGGGAACGATTAATCAGTGGATCGCTCTCGACGGTCGCCTCGCGTAAGCGCGGAACTAATGGAATGAACCAATCGTCTCAACAGAACGCGCAAAGAGCAAGCCAGCAGTGCATGATTAGCGGAATAGGTGGTACGATGAAGCACGATTTTCAGGAGGTGGGTTCATGACATGGGATGGCGATGATCTGGCCGGACAGGCCGAAGAGGTATTCGAACGGCAACAGGCAGCGGCGGACGCCCGGGCACACCGGGGCACGTCAACCGTTGAAGAGCGCGCCCGCAGCGCAAGGTTTGAAACGTTACGACTCTCACGTTCACGGATTATGGGTCAACTGAACGGAGCAACTAATCCGGCCCACCGGACTATGCTTGAGCGCGCCTTGAAGTCGATCACCGACGAGATGGGCGAAGGATAAGCAGCCGTCTCGGCCCCAGCCTGATCGTTCGACGTCGCCGCCAGCAGGTAGGCGCAACCACTTCCAATAAGTTAGAGAGTTAGATCTGATTGCCGGGCCGCCCGGTTTCCAGGGCCTTCAAAAGCTGATCGACCAACTCAATCTCTTCGTCGCTGGGTTCCAGTTCCTTGTATCGATTCAGGGACTGAGTGGCTGCTTGGACGTTGTTGAGCCGGTGATAAACCAGCGCGAGGTTGTAGTAGACGAGTGAAAAGTTCGGCTCGATCTGGGTAGCCGCTTCGTAGTGCAGACGCGCCAGCGGAAAGTCTCCGGCGTCGTAATAAAGATTGGCGAGATTGTAATGCGCCTCAACGTGGCGCGGATCATTCTTCAAAGATTGAGTGAAGTTATCGAGTGCGCCCTTCGTGTTGCCGCGATCAAGCTCGATGATTCCCAGGTTGCAGTAAGCTTCCGCGATATTGTCGCCGTGGTTGATCGCTTCGACGTAAAACTCAGTCGCCCTTTGGTCGCCTTGCTCATGCAGCAAGAGCGCTTCTTCAAACGGCGTCAGCAGCCGGGCGACCTGAACCTGACTCACCTCAGCTCGGAACAAACTCATCTGGCCTTGTAACTCAGCTTCGATCTGCTTGATCGTCAGGCCTTGCGTGCGCATTTCACGCACGCGGCGGAAAAGTGTGAGCGCCTGAAAATCGTAAGTGAAGTCTCCGCTGTCACCAACCGGCGTGCCGAAAATAATTCCGGCTTCGGTCCAACGCCGCACCGTGCGTTCGCTCAAGCCAAAGAGTTGTTTGATTTCACGAACCGAGTAACTGGATTTGACGCGTTGATAGTCCGCCTTAGCCGGAACAGGGGACGGGAACGAGAGGACCTTGCGAATCTTGTCGGTCATGTGCGGGTTATAAGCCTACACGAAAACCGGTCGATTTGGGAATCAGAATTCTTAATAAAACACTTGGTGAATTAGAGACGTGAAATCGCCTCAACACTTGACGTGGCCCAGGAGCACATAGAGGATGATGAAAATAACAATCGTTGAAAAACAGCCGCCGCCAAACTTCCAGGCACCCGCGCCCGCCAGACATCCGCGTAAAGGACCTTCCATGAACAACTCCTCCTCAAGAATTTAAGACTTCGGAGACCTCGACTGATGTCATTCACTAACGTCGTGTCTGGTGGAAACCCATCCGTTTCATTCGTACCGAACAAAGAGCGGCCACTCGCAGGGCCGCTCTCGCGCGTTGAATACCAATCGGCGCGCGCGTTCATCAACAACGTCGTTCCTGGTTCAGCCCTCGACTGTCCGCGGCAATAGCCGAAGGCATCACCCTTTGCTGGCGATTCGGTCGCCGAGGTCTTCAAGGGCCGCGCTGACCTTTCTCCGGACCTTCCCAACCTTCTCCTGGACCTTTCCCTCGAAGTGTTCCTGCTTGCCTTTCTCTTCCAGTCGCCGGTTGCCGGCTAACTTACCAAGTTCTTCCTTGGCCGTGCCGACAACTTGTTTTCCTTTGCCCTTGACTTCGTCTTCGTATCGCATTGCTGCCTCCTCTGTTCGAATCCCCTTAAAGTAAAGCGTGCTGTGTTGGGGGCATCGAAGCCCGAAACTGCTACACCACCGCGCGTCGTCCCGTGATCAGTTGAATAATCAATACGACCAACGCAATCACCAACAACAAATGTATTAAGCTGCCGCCGATGCCGCCGATCAAACCCAACAACCACAGAATTAGTAAAACCATTAAGATTGTCCAAAGCATGCTCTTAAGCCATCCTTTCTCGGAAACGTGATTGCGATTTCAGTTGGGCAGGGAGCAAGGCTCGTGCCGTTAGCTGTTATTGGTATTCTAAACCCCAGCTAAGTGTGCGCTTGGACTAAAACAGAACGAGGTGAGTGCATCGATCTCGAACCTTGCCTGACCGGACAATGGAGGGAATTCAGCTTTGCGGCGGCTCGCTGCTCTCCAATTCGCAGTTGATTTCACCGCCCAACAGAATCGCAGCCCCGGTCAGATAAAACCACAACATCAGAATGATCACGGCACCCAGCGATCCGTAGGTCGCGCTGTAGGAATTGAAAAAGTGCAGATAGAGTCGGAAGCCGAGGGAGACCAGCAACCACAAAGTGACCGCGACCACGACTCCGGGTGACAGCCAGCGGCGCCGTAGATCGTCAGTGGGTAAACGCTTGCCGCGACGCCTGGAGCCTACGTTCGGAGCAAAGCGGTAAATCAGGGCGAAAGCAATGAAGACGAATGCCAGCGCAATTGGCCATTGCAAAATCTTCCACACGACCGTAAAGACGTACCCTTCATCCACAAGCGTCGCCAGAAATTGGCCCAGCCGTCCGCCGTAAAGCACGAGCAGCAACGCGGAGATTATCAGCACCGCAAGGGTCACCGTCAGCGCTATGGAAATCAGGCGAACTTTCCACCAGGATCGGGTTTCCGGCACATCGTAAGCAGCGTTAAGCGCCTGAGCCAGAGCATTCACACCGCTCGACGCTGCCCACAAAGCCGCCAGTAACCCAAGCCATAGCTTGCCTCCGCCACGGGCGTTGGTGACTTGATCGATCGTCGCGACCACCAACTGAAAAGCTGAATACGGCATCACGTTGCCGAGATAAGTAATCAGCTTCTGACGCAGGCTCGAACCTGCGCCGGCCATATAGCCAAAGAGAGTGATTAGAAAAAGCAGGAGCGGAAAGAGCGCGAGGAGGAAATAGTAAGACAACTGCGCGGCGCGGCCGAGGATTTCGTCTTCTTCAGCTCGGGCCCAAACTTGCCACAGAAATTCTTTTGAAGCTAATCGCCTGAACACAGGAGTCTCGTGCGGAAGACTACTTCACCATCGTGCCCGTGCGGCGCCAACGAGTGTTGGTGAAGAAATCGAAGGGACTACCGAACTCTCTGGTTTCGTCGTATGACCAGTAGACGAACATGGCGCGGCCGATTACCAGTTCGCGTGGCACAAAACCCCAGGCCCGGCTGTCCAGACTGTTGTCGCGATCGTCGCCCATCACAAAGTAAGAGTTATCGGGAACCTTCGCGGGCTTGCCATTGACTGCAAAGTGAAAATCGGGGCTGGCGTTGGTGTCCTGGCCCTGGCGCGTGGCCGCTACTTTTTCCGGAAAGTAATAGACGTTGTAGAGTTCGTTGCCCTGGCGCGGAGTGTCCTCGACGATCTCCAGCGGCGCCTTGTCGTTAATATTCCGCGCCACGATGATGTGTTCCGGTAGTGGTTGACCATTAACGAACACCCGCAGTCCTTTCACTTCGACTGAGTCGCCGGGCAAACCAATAACTCGCTTCACGTAATTAACTTTGAAGGGAATGTTGTCATCCTGCCGGTCGCGTTCCGGATCGAATGGGTTACCGGGATACTTGAAAACAATGATGTCTCCGCGTTTGATTTCACGCTGGGGCAGCAGGGGCAGCCGCGGGCCCGGCGCGAACACGAACTTGTTCACCAGCAGGTGATCGCCAACGACGATTGTGTTTTGCATCGAGCCGGTGGGAACTTTGACAGCTTGTACGATGAACGTCATTCCGAACAAAGCCATGATCACGGTAACTACGGCGGATTCGAAGTATTCGCGGATGACGCTACGGGGCGACCCAATGGGCTCAGCCTCGACCTGCGCGTCGCGCTCACGACCATTCGATTTAACTGAGCGAGGCGTAAACGCGCTCGGCTCTGCAGTTGTTTTTTCTTCAGTCGTGACGGCTGATTCGTTCATTGCGGACATCGTAGAGGTTGCCAAGCGCCGTGGTCAAGCCGGCTTTGGATCGTCACTCGCTTTCATTTGTTTCAGAGCCGCCTGCGCCGCGGCTGCTTCTGCTGCTTTGATAGTCGGTCCTTCACCACGAGCGGCGCCGCCATTCCACTTTAGCTCGACATGGAACATGCGCCGGTGCGGCGGACCAAGGGTTTCGATCACTGTGTACTGCGGCCCAGGCTGATGAGTCGCCTGTAGTTTCTCCTGCAAACTAGTTTTGGGATCGGCCGCAGCAGCAGCAATCGGATCAGCGTTGCGCAGTTCCTGGCCCAGCGCCATTTCGACGAAGTTTTTCGCTGCTTCCAATCCACCGTCCAGAAAAATCGCACCCGTGACCGCTTCGAACACATCCGCCAACAGCGCGTGCTTGCGGCGGCCGCCGCTCTTCTCTTCCCCACGGCCGAACCGCACGAACTCGCCCAGCCGCAAGCCAGTTGAAGCCTGGGCCAGGGTCGGCTCGCTCACCAGCCGATGCTTCATGCGCGACAATTCGCCTTCGCTGGCTCCCGGAGACGCCCGGAAAAGATAATCAGCCACGACCAGGCCGAGAACAGAATCGCCGAGGAACTCCAGCGCTTCATTGTGCAGATTGCGCGCGTCCTGCTGGGCGCGCGGCGAGACCTGTTCGTGCGCCCATGATCGATGGGTCATCGCCTGCGCCAGCAAGGCACTGTCGTGGAATTGATAGCCGAGGATCTCCTCGAGTTCATCCGGCTGTTGCAGTTCGGAAGTTTGCACGCAAGGTGATTCTAGCAAAACGCCGAACGCAGCGTCGAAGTGACGATGCGTTCGGCATTAGAGTTTTGAGCGTTTGGCGCTCGGCTTTACCACCACCGACTCAGTCCGAATCATCCAGGACGATGATTCGAGCGCGGCTTCTTGTTCGCCGGCGTCGGACTTGGAGCGGGCTTTGCGCTACCAGTTCCGCTGGCAGTCGCCGAACCTGTTTTGGCTGGCGGGCTCGTTACACCGGTTTTGTTGGGGACTCCCGTTGTCCCATTTTGCGCGCCGCCATTCGTCGTAGGTTGGGTGGTCACCGGAGTCGATGATACCGGCGGGGTCGGTAGTGAAGTCAACGGCGTCGGAATATCCGGCACGGGCTTGTCCAGCACCTTCGCCACTAACTCGTTCAAGCCGGCATCCGTCTTGTTGCGACCCTTATACTCCTCGGTCAGGGCATCCATGAAGTTCTTTTTGTTAGCCGCGTCCGCGAGAGCAGTGGCCCGCGCCAAGGCGTCTATCTGCCGGTCGATGATTTGATTTATGTTCGCGAGCGCGAGCTTACTCTCAGGCGACTCGGGCTTGCCCAGATACACTTCGTAGTCTTTGGATTGTTTAGCGCGCGGACCATCGTTGTAAGCCGCCGCAAGATCCAGATAGAGTTGCGCATTCTTTTTCAAATCGCTGTCATAGCGAGCCACCTTCAACAAGTAAGGAATTGCATCTGCCGGAGCACTCTTAAGGCTGGACTTTGCCACTACGTAGTTCAGAAATGCCAACGCTTGATCTTTGGAGGCGAACATCGGAGCGAAAGGCTTTCCCGCCTCGATCATCGCGATCGCCTTCTTCGCATACTCGGTTGAGTCATTGATGAGAGCTACATCACCCAAACCGGCCAGACCCATGATGATGGTGACGGCCGAGTTATCGGGACTGGAGGCGAGTATAAGTTTTCCCAATCTGAGCTGCTCAGCATAGTTCTTTCCCTTGTACGCGGCGTCGAACTGCTTCTCGACTTCGGCGGCTGCGTGAATTTCATCCCAGGCCTTCACGAATTTTTTCAGAGCCGTCGAGTATTGATCTTCTTCCTTGCAGGTCGCCAAATAATTTTTCGCCGCCTGAGCTGCGGTATCCTGATCCTTTACGCGGTTGTCATACCACTTTTGATAGGTGTTCGATTTGAACTCATCGTTGCATTCTTTCGTCTGCGCCAACACAGGCGCAGCGAATGCTGCTGCCATGGCGGCAACTGCTAATAATATGATTGTTCGTTTCATTGGTTGGTTGATTCCTTCCGCTAGTCCTAATTCACAACCGCAACGTGTCGGTCAGTCGCGTGGCGCTGGTTCGCGCGCCAACATGAGATGCAATTCCCAAGCCGCTCGTTGTCACATCCGAGCGCGATCACCCCCGCGAGTCATATGTCACCAAGCGAAGCGGCAATAATCGTGCAACAACGGTCGTGTGTCAAGCTTTAATGCACTTCCATGACTACCGTTAAGTCATCGCATGAAAAAAGCCGAACTCTCGCAAGAATCACGAGAGTTCGGCATTGCTCGAATGCTTTTGTGACGCAGCTAGTTACTGAACTCCTAAGAGTCACTGCTGATTGGGTTGAATACGCCTCGGCCGGCCGTCTTTGCTACCAGTTGCGCCCGTCTTGGCTGGAGCCTTTGCCGATGCTTTGCCCGGAGCCTTGGCCGGTGTCCGGGGCTTGTTTTCGATAGGCATCGAAGTCGTCTTCACCCTACTCTTTTCGTTTGCCGGTGCACTATTGACGTTAGCGTTGGTATTAGCATTTCCGGTGTTTGCCGTGTCGGCTGCCGCGTCGGCTTCCTTGGCGTCCTTGGCTTCCTCGGCTTCTGTAGCGGCCTTTGTTTCCTTGGCCTCTTCGTTCAGGGCGGCGGCCTTCTTGTCTTTCGCGCCGTTAGGCGTCGCTTCATCATCGGGACCTTCGGCAATTTGGAAGTTGATCAGGGTACCGAACCGCGGGCTCAGCGCCCGATAGATGTTGCCCGCGACCGCTGCGGGTAAGTGCCCGTGCGCATCAGTTCCACGCGTGATTACCACTACCGCCAAGCGTGGATTGACGACTGGAGCGTACGAAGTGAAAAGACCCAACCAGGCTCCCTGTCCAATGCAGGTACCGGTTTTTCCGGCTACGGTTTGTTCGGGACGATAGGCTTTTTTGCCAGAGCCGTAGTTGACTGCTCCGATCATTCCGGGAACCATCCGCTTCCAGGTTTCATTTTCAACGTTGATCCTGCGCCGCAGCTCGGTCTTGAACTTGTCGTTCTCGTCGACGGTTCGCGGTACGTGGGGTACCAGCAACTTGCCCCCATTCGACATCGCTGAAACGAGCGCCGCCAACTGAATCGCGGTCACCTCGAAATCGTCACCATGTGAACTCATATGGTTTACCGCGTACCCCGATTTGAATAGCGGCACCCGGCCGGGCGATTCGTTCACATAATTAATTCCGGTTTTTTCACCCAGGCCCAACTCCCGCGCGTACGAGACCATCTTATCAAAGCCGACCTGGCCGCCCACCTGTTGGAAGTACTGATTGTTTGAATAGGCCAGGGCGTCTGTCAGGTCGATCCGGTAATTGCTGCCGTCGCTGACAGTTTCGATAGGCTGAATAACCTTTTCGCACAAACCGGCAACGCCAGTCACCAGCTTGATGGTTGAGCAGGGCTTAAAGCCGCGACGCAGCGCCCATTCCTGATTCACGACCGTATAGATGCGCCCGTTCTTTGGATCCATGACGACCACGGTACCGGCATGATGCCCGAGGGCCGCGATCGCCGCTTTGCGCACTTCCAGATCCTCGCCCACGGTGTTGTCTTTGGCGATATTTGCCTCGACTTCGTTGCGCATTCCCTCATCAAGGGCACGTTGTCGCGCAATCGCCGCCTGCCGGGCAGCTTCCGCGCGCCGACGGGCCTCTTCCAGAGCGCGCCGGCGACTTGATCCGCCGCGGCGCATTTCTGCGGCCCGTTCGCGCTTGCTGAGTTTGTGACCAAGGCGCTTTTCCAGCTTGGCAATAGATGCGGACTGTTCGCGCGAGTCGCGCTGGCGTTCGGCCCGCAGTTCACGTTTCGACAAGTGCACCCGTGCGCCACGACCGCCCGAGCGCGCCAATTGTCGGCGCTCTCGCCTGGACATTCTGCCGCCGCGCGCTACCGATGCGCGCGCAGCTCGGCCTCGCGAACGCCTTCCGCGTGCCGCTGTTTCGACTGTAACTGAACCAATTATTGCGAAGAGGATGAAGAGGCTAAATACAACATGTGCGACCCTGGGGGAACTTTTAAAATTCATCGGCAACTCCCTCGTCAAAGAATTAACTATCGCAGTTAAGCGAAGCAGAACTGAATGAAACTCTCGCTGCTTTTGATTTGCGCGTCGAGGGGCGACGTGCGTGTTCGTCCTAGTAGTTAGAAACCGTTAAGGGCGCTCAACTTCCGCAACCAAACTTCCAAGTTCTACTTCTGCCGCCAGCCTTAAAGGTGAGGCGGGATTTGCTCCCGCGGGCAGCCTCACTGGGGTTTGCTTTGAGGCCGGCCCAACTATAACATCGGCTTAAGTAAACGGCAACCCGAAATTATGAGCGCCACCGTCGTGTTTGGCGCGCACTTTGCTTACGTCACAAGGCCTTGTCCAGACTGCTACATAGCTTTCGCGTTCGACTGCTGCTACTCCTGGCAGCACTCCTGATGCTGACTCTGAGCGCACAGTACTACGTCAATCTCCGTTCAGTTCGCAGTAACACCCAATTCATCGTCGAGCAGCAGCAAGCAATCATGGCCAGCGTCACCCTCGGTATTAAGAGTCTTTCCAGTGGTGAGTATCTGGACCAGATGCGCGACAAGATGAAGCAGCCGCTGCTGGGCGAGCAAGCTGCGCGCGTCGAGAACGTTTTGATCGTGGACGAGCAGGGCAACATTAAGGACAGCCTGGATAAGAACCAGGTTCCCCGAGAGAATCCCGACAAGTCGGTTCGGTTTGTGAATGTGAAAGACATTTCGTTGCCACCGCTGAACAGCGCCATCGAACTTCCGCTTGATAACACGCCTCTGCCGGAAGGCATGACACTTAGTCCACATAACCGCGCGGGAAGCGGCGGCGCATTTTATTTCCCGGTCGAAACCGACCTGGGGCGTCGTTACGTGGTCGTGGTACTCGATTCAGCCAACACCCTGCAGGCGCTGTTGAGAAGACAAGCGCGACGATCGTTGCTGTACACGCTCGCGGTCTTGCTGGTCACAACTTGCTTGACCGCAATCGTCGTCTGGCGCTTCACGCGTCCGATCAAGTTTTTGTCGGTCGGGGCGCGTCGAGTCGCCGGCGGCGACTTTTCTTTTCAGGTGCCCACCAGTGGACGCCCCGACGAGATGGGGGAGCTCACAGAGCTTTTCAACGAGATGACGGTAAAGCTGGGTCGCACCCGCGAACTCGAAGCGCAACTCTACAATGCCGAGAAGGCTGTGGTCGTCAGCCGATTGGCATCGGCCATCGCGCATGAAATCAGGAATCCGCTCAACTACATCAATCTGACCCTCGATCATTTGCGCGCGACATTTTCGCCCAACGATCCGGAAAAGCAGCAGAAATTCGACGGCCTGACTAAACAGCTAAAGGTGGAAGTGGCCCGCATCAACAGTCGGATCACAGAGTTTCTTAACTATTCTCGTCCGGTGAAACTCGACCCGCAGCCCATTGATTTGTTCGCGGCCGCCAGTGATGCGATGAAGATCTTTGAGGTCCAGGCCGCGGACAGCAATGTCGTCACGCGCGTTGAAAAGCAGGGCGAAGTACCGCGCGTAATGGCTGATCCCGAATCGTTGCGGTCCGCGCTGACTAATTTGATTATCAACAGCTTCCAGGCGATGGATGGCAACGGTGGTAACATATCGGTAGTTTTGTCGAGCGAAGATAATGGCCGGGCGCGCATTGAGGTCAGCGATAGCGGTCGCGGCATTGCCCCAGAAGACATCTCGAAAGTGTTTGAACCCTACTATTCGACGAAAGAGACGGGCACCGGTCTCGGGTTGGCGATCGTAAAGAAGGCCGTCGACGATCATGACGGAACGATTTCGGCAAAATCAAAAGTGGGCGAAGGAACTACGTTCACGATCACGCTGCCGGCTGAACCCGGATCGAAAGTTTAGAGGCGGGCTACTGCCCGCCTTTGCTGACAAAAAGAAAGCGATGATAAGTCACCGCACCCCAAAATCATGGCACGCAAAACGATACTCGTTGTAGACGACGAAAAGCCGCAACGCGATATTCTCCAGGAAATCCTGACCAGCGCCGGATACGATGTCACATCGGCCGCTTCTGGCGAGGCCGCGCTCAAGTTTGCCAAAGAACGCAGCTTCGATCTCGCCCTGACGGATCTGAAGATGACCGGCATGGACGGCATCGAGCTCTTGCAGCAACTGCTGGCCGGCGACTCTTCGATCATCGTCATCCTCCTCACCGCGCACGGCACTATCGATTCAGCCAAGGACGCCTTGCGGCGCGGCGCTTTCGATTACCTGCAAAAGCCTTTCGAACGCGACGCGCTGCTGGGAACCATCAAACGCGCGCTGGGTAACCTCGACAAGATCGACGTGGAGATCATTTCGGCTTCTCCAAAAATGGAGGCAGTCAAGAAAATGATCCTGAAGGTCGCGCGATCAAACTCGACGGTGCTGGTGCGCGGCGAATCCGGCACGGGCAAAGAGCTGATCGCCCGCTCGATTCACAACCAGTCGCCGCGCTCTTCAGAAATGTTCCAGGCCGTTAACTGCGCCGCGATCAACGAAAATCTGCTCGAGTCGGAACTATTCGGGCACGAAAAGGGATCGTTCACGGGCGCGCACGCGGACAAGAAAGGCCTGTTCGAAGTTGCCGATCGCGGCACGCTCTTCCTCGATGAGATTGCCGAACTTGACGTCAGCATGCAGGCCAAAATGCTGCGCGCTTTGCAGGAACGAAGGGTTCGGCGCGTGGGCGGAACGTATGAAATCCCCGTGGACGTTCGCGTCATCGCGGCCACCAATCGGGATCTGCGCGCGATGGTCGCCGACGGCCGTTTTCGGAACGACCTGTACTATCGTCTCAACGTGCTCTCGGTTGATGTGCCGCCCCTACGGGAGCGGCGCGACGACATTCCCGTCCTGATCGACTTCTTCCTGAAAAAGCATACGCGCAATACTTCGCGCCTGGTGAAAGGGCTGACTTCGGAAACCAAAAAAATCCTGTTCGACTATGGCTGGCCGGGAAACGTGCGGCAACTCGAATCGGCGATTGAACGCGCGATCCTGCTTTGCGAAGGCGACATGATCGTTCCCGACGATCTACCCACGGAAGTTCGCCAGGAATCGCAGGCGGCGGCCACCGGTAGCTTCAAATTGCCGCCCGAGGGAATTTCGTTTGAAGAAGTCGAAAAGAACCTGATCCTCCAGGCCATGGATCAGACGGACTACAACATCACCAAAGCGGCGAAGCTGCTCGGTCTTTCCTTTCGCACTCTGCAGTATCGCCTGGAAAAGTTTGGGATTAAGAAAGCGGACACGGATGGCAAGGACGGTGAAGATGAATAGATGTTCTGAGCGGAAAATGAAAATCCTGGCTGTTTGTTTTCTCAGCCAACTTATCCTGGCTACGGCCTGCTCAAAGGAAAACGCCAGCTCTTCGGCCCCAGCGAATACCGCTTCGCCCGCTACTTCGGCGGCTGCGAAGATTAGATCTTCAGCCGACGTGGTGAAGCTCTATGTAGAGCAGGTGTCACTTCCGGCTGGCGGAAATATTGATGCGAGAATACTTGTTTCAGTTTCTCCCGGTTTTCACGTCAATGCCAACCCGGCGACCTTTCCGTATCTGATTGCTACCGAGGTAGCCGCAGGCAAAGTGGACGGAATCATTGTTGGAAAACCAGCCTATCCGGCCGCGGCAAAGAAAAAGTTTCAATTCGCGGACCAACCCCTCGCGGTGTACGAAGGTGAAGCGCCAATTAAACTCAATCTGCGCGCCGCAACTAATGCGGCAGCCGGACTTCGATCATTGCCAATCACCGTTACGGTGCAAGCCTGTGATGAAGAACAATGCTTTCCACCGGCCCCACTGAAGTCAACAATTTCAGTAACCGTGAAATGACGCGATGATGATAGAACGCATCTGGATCGTCGTGGCCGCTGCGCTGGTCATCGTAGCGGCCTGGTTCCTGTGGCGGAACAATGTGTCGGCCGCTTTCGTTACAGCAACTCTGGGCGCAGTCGCTTGGTTCTTGAGTTATCGCGCGCAGATACGTGCCAGACTGGCGGCGACCGAAACGGATCCTGGGGACTTGGAAACCAATGAAGACTCTCATGAAAAGTAAGCTGATAATTTTTGGGCTGTCTTTGATCTTTACCGTAGCGGCGGGAGTCGTCAGCGCGGCGCCCTCCGATCAATCGGAAGTGCGGAGCGCGGTGCAACGCATTTTCGATCAACTCAAAGGGGGCCAGTACGAAGCGCTCTACGATTCGCTGCCGTCATCGACGCGTTCACGAGTGCCGCGCGATAAATTCGTTCAGGGACTTCAGGGCACGCGCAATATGTACCAACTTCAGCGAATCGAAATTGGCATTCCGCGAGTGGCGGGAGATCTGGCCGTCGTCGATACAACCATGTACGCGCACATGCAGCAGCCTTTTGATGGTGATGGCAGGTTGGTTGTCCAGCAGTACCTGGTGCGCGAGGATGGAAGCTGGCGCGTAGCCACCGGCGATAACGCCACGATCGATCGTTTTCTAAAAAGCAATCCAGGGTTTGCACGCAGATTTCCAATCAAACGAACGCGGGCTTACGTGCAACAAAACGGTCAGTGGGTGGAAATTCCTCTTGGGCAGCGGCGGCAGAAGTAGTGGCACAGACTTCAGTCTGTGATGACCTTCCAAACAAACAATCACAGACTGAAGTCTGTGCCACTCTCAGCTC
>JBBQWP010000034.1:0-54120 GCA_038210455.1 Pyrinomonadales bacterium
ACACCACGCTGGTGCCTAACAATGCGGCGAACATCGTCGTGACGGGCTCAGGCTCAACGCGGACCTTGACGATTAATCCGGCGGCCAATCTGTTTGGCACATCAACCATTACCGTTACGGTCAATGGCGCCAACAGCCAAACCATGTCCGACACCTTCGTCTTGACGGTCAATCCAGTGGCCGATACACCGTCAGTCACGGGCGCCACAACTACCGTCAACACTCAAACCACGTCGGGACTGGTCATCACTACGAATCCGGTAGACGGCGCGGAAGTAACTAACTTCAAGATCACCGGCATCACCAACGGCACGTTGTTCAAAAACGACGGCACGACGCAGATTAACAACAACGACTTCATCACGGTTGCTGAAGGCAATGCGGGATTGAAGTTCACGCCCGCGAACAACTCCACCGCCAACGGTACCTTCCAGGTGCAGGCTTCGTTGAGTAACACGAATGGCGGTTTGGGCGGCAGCACGGCCATCGCGACGATCACTGTCAACTGTGGACCCACGATAGTTACGAACAGCAACGACACCGGTGCGGGATCGTTGCGAACGGTCATTTTCAATGCCTGTTCTGGCGCCACCATCACGTTTGATATGACGCCCGGTAAGGTCACCAGTCCGATTACTTTGACCTCAGCGGAACTGCTGATCAATAAGAATCTGACGATTCAGGGGCCAGGTGCGAACCTGTTGACGATCAGTGGCAACAACACGAGCCGCGTCTTCAACATTCAGTCCGGCAATACGGTCACCATTACTGACCTGACGATTGCTAACGGTAAGGCGACCGGCGCAAACAATGGCGGCGGAGTGCTCAACAATGGGACGCTCACGCTGACGAACTGCAATCTCTACGGCAGCGTAGCAAACAGCGGAGGGGGCATCTTTAGCGGTGGCCCGTCGCTGAGCCTCAACAACTGCGCTATTGGCGGAACGTCCGCTGGCCAGGCGAATTCAGCCAACCCATTAGGAGGCGGTATTAGCGTCTCAGGCGGAACTGCAACTGTCACCAACTGCTTAATCGCCGGCAACAGTGCTCAAGGGGGAGCAGGCATTTCGACAACCGGCGGCGGCTCAGTAACCGTGGTCAATAGTACCCTCTCGGGCAACAATAGTGCTGGAGGCATCGATGGTGGCGGCGGCGTCTTCACTGCAAGCGGAACAACGCTCAGTCTGACCAACGTGACGATCACCAACAACCGCTCACCGGTCGGCGGCGGTATCAGCAACGGTGGGGGAACCATCAACCTGCGTAACACGATAGTGGCAGGCAACTTGACCTTCTCAAGCACTACTGCGAATGACATCGCCGGCCTGGTTGTCGTCTCCAGTTCTTTCAATCTGATCGGCACGGGCGGATCAGGTGGATTAAATAACGGCGTCAACAACAATCAAGTCGGGGTGAGCGATGCGTTGCTCGGGACGCTCGCCAACAACGGTGGCCCGACCCAGACCCACACGCTGTTGCCGGGCTCTGCGGCGATCGATGCCGGTAGCAATGCTCTGGTTACTAATCCGCCATTCAGCGCCCCACCGTTTACGGATCAGCGCGGTACGGGCTTCAACCGAATCGTCAACACGACGGTAGACATCGGCGCGTTTGAGTCGCGCGGCTTTACGATCACCGCTACCAGCGGCACGCCGCAGAGCGCGACCATCACGACGGCTTTCGCGTCGCCCCTGGTCGCGACCGTTAGCAGCGCCTTCAGTGAGCCAGTCACGGGCGGCGTTGTCACGTTCACTGCGCCGTCGAGCGGCCCTCGCGGTACATTCACTGGCGGAGTTACGACAGCGACCGCGTCGATCAACGGGAGTGGCGCGGCCACGAGTCCGACCGTCACCGCCAACAACACTGCCGGGAGCTATAACGTCACGGCGACTGCGACCGGGATCACGTCTCCGGCTACTTTCAGCTTAACCAACAACAAGGCTGCAGTTTCAGTTTCAGTCGCGTCGTCGTCGAATCCATCTGACTTTGGTCAGAGTGTGACGTTCACCGCCACCGTCAGCTCCAGCATAAGCACGCCGACGGGAACCGTGCAGTTCAAGATCGATGGCGTCAATTCAGGACCGCCAGTCACTCTGAATGGGAGTGGAAGTGCACAACTGACAACTTCATCACTAACAGCCGGAACGCACACGATTACCGCGGATTACAGCGGCGACGCGAACTTCCTGGCGAACACCGGAACACTTTCGGGCGGGCAGGTAGTGAGGTCGCAGCCCTCTCTCTCGATAAACGATCCTTCGATTAGCGAAGGCGACACGGGCACCAAGACACTGACCTTCACGGTCACGCTTTCCGCCGCCAGCAATATTACGGTGACGGCCAACTATGCGACCGCGAACGGGACTGCCACAGCTCCGTCTGATTATCAATCGGGCAGCGGCACCGTGACGTTCACTCCGGGACAGGTAACTCAGACTGTTGGGGTGACGATTAACGGCGATCAGGCCTTTGAGCCGAACGAAACCTTCACTGTGAACCTGTCGACTCCGGTCAATGCCACGATCAGCAAAGTGTCCGGTACCGGCACGATCCTCAACGACGATGCTCAGGGCGGATTCATCAACTTTAGCTCGGCGACTTACTCTGTGAATGAGAGCGCGGGTTTCCTGACTATCACGGTCAATCGCACGAACGACATTTCACGGGCCGCGACGGTCGATTACGCGACCGATGACACGGGAGCGCCGGCGGCGTGCAGCACGCTTAACAGCGGTCTGGCTTCCGCGCGTTGCGACTTCACCACCGCTTCCGGCAGAGTGAGTTTCGCCGCGGGCGAGGCACAGAAGACGTTCATTGTGCTGGTTAACCGGGACGCCTATGCAGAAGGGCCAGAGTCGTTCACGGTCAACCTGTCGAACCCGACTGGTGGGGCGTTGTTGATTGCGCCATCATCGGCCGTGGTCACGATCACCGACGGTCCCGGCGGGCCGCCGGCCAACCTGATAGACGACGCCAGCTTCTTTGTCCGTCAGCATTATCACGACTTCCTCAATCGCGAGCCGGATGCAGCCGGACTTAGTTTCTGGACTAACCAGATCACTTCCTGCGGCGCCGACGCTCAATGCACCGACTTAAAACGCGTCAACGTCTCAGCCGCGTTCTTCCTGTCCATCGAGTTCCAGGTGACCGGCGGCACGGCCTATCGGACCAACAAGGTGGCCTTTGGCGGCTTGCCAACCTATCTGCGGTTCGAGACTGACTCACAGGCGATTGGCAAGAACTACGTATTTGGCCAGCCCGGTGCGGAAGCCGTGCTGGAAGCGAACAAGGTGGCCTTCTTTAATGATTACGTCGCCCGCACTGAGTTCATGAATACTTACAACGGAGAGAGTGATCAGTCGTACGTGAATACGCTTATCTCCAATACCGGCGTGGCGTTCACGCAACCGGAACGCGACGCGCTGGTGAATGGACTGGCGAACCACACCGAGACCAGAGCAACGGTGCTGCGCAAGATTTCCGATAAGCAGAGCTTTGCTGACGCGGAATTCACTCGGATGTTCGTGCTGATGGAATACTTTGGTTATCTGCGGCGCGATCCTGATCAGGCCGGGTTCAACTTCTGGCTGAACAAGCTGAACCAATTCAACGGCGACTTTGTCAAAGCCGACATGGTCAAGGCGTTTATCACCTCCGGCGAGTATCGCGGCCGGTTCGGGCCGTGATAGCCGGCATAGTCGCTGGTTTCTGACGGGGGCGGCTTAAGAGATCACCCTTGCAACTTTGGGCGGGGCTGTTTTATAGTCCCGCCCTGACGTTGTTAGCGGACGAACCGAATTTACTCGCGCTTGATTCACCGCGTAATGTCACGCTATCAGCCCTAGCTTGGCAGAGCTTAGTTGATGCCTTTCACTTGCATTTTCGCCTTGCCCTCAGACTTCCCCGGCTCCCTGAGGCTGGCACGCCATTTCTTGAGGAGCAACCCTATGCGGTCATGCCCTTTTTCTCGCACGAGCACTATTGCGGCTCTTATCGCGAGACAAAGTATCACTCTTCTATCGTTGCTCTTGCTGGTGTTATTCGCGACCGTCACAACCAGCAAGGCCCAGTCCTTCTCACCTCCCGCCTCGTATTCCGTTGGTCGCAACCCTGCTTTCGCTGCGGTTGGTGATTTTAACGGGGACAGCGAGCCCGATCTAGCAATCTCAAATACCCAAAGTAAGAATATAGCCGTGCTGATAAACAACGGCGATGGAACTTTTCAGAATCCGGTTGTTTATGCAACCGATATCTTCCCAGTCAGGACTGCGACCGCTGACTTTAATCAGGATGGCAAATTAGATCTGGTTACCGGAAATCTACGGGGTGGCGTCTTATCCAACGGAAGTATCAGTGTCCTGTTGGGAAATGGGAATGGTACCTTCCAGGCCGCTGTAAATTATGAGGTTTCGAATCCCGGGGGGCTCGAGGTCGCGGATCTCAACGGCGATGGAAAGCTCGACGTGGTGACAGCTTCTAACCGCACCAATGCTGCTAGCGTGTTGCTCGGCAACGGCAATGGAACCTTCCAGACAGTTGTGTCCTATCCGATAGGCATTCAGCCTGCCCATGTTGCGGTAGCTGATTTTAACGGAGACGGAAAGCTTGATCTGGCGTTGACAAGTGCTAATGACAACAAGACCGCCGTTCTGCTCGGCAACGGCGATGGTACCTTCCAGGGCGCAGTAAGCTTCTCATCGGGTTCTTACTCGGCAGGCATAGTAGCGAGCGATCTCAACGGAGACAACAAGCAGGACTTGGTGATTGCGGCTGCTAGCTCAAATGCGCTGCTCGTGTTTTTTGGAAACGGCAATGGTACCTTCCAACCACCGGTGAACTATCCGGTTGGTGACGGGCCGCAAGAACTGTCACTTGCCGATCTAAACGGTGACGGAAAGGTTGACCTCGTCACCATTAACACTAACGCGAACACGCTGAGTGTCCTGCGCGGCAATGGTAATGGCACCTTCCAACCGGCCATCACCACCCCAGTGAGATTTGGGTCATACACGCCAGTAGTAGCCGATCTTAACGCCGACGGCAAACCTGATCTTGTAATTATGGATAATGCCCTGGACGTGGTTGATGTCCGGCTCAATTCCCCGTCGCCGCACAGCGTCACCATCAACGCCACCGCCGGTGCGGCGGCGACCGTCTTGGTCGCAACCTTTATCGATTACGACGCCAGCAAAACTGCCTGTAGTTTCACGGCCAACATTAACTGGGGTGACGGGAGCGCACCGACGCCGGGTACGGTTGTCGCGAATAGCAGCGGCGGTTTCAACGTCACCGGGACGCACAACTATGCAGTCAACGGAACCTATAGCGTCGTCATTCAGATTGCCGACGACAGCGGTAATTTTGCCACCGTCACAAGTACGGCGACAGCTAGCGCCTCGGCGCCGGGCGACAATGTGATCAGCGCCACGGCCGGCGACGGCCAGAGCACTCAGGTTAGCACTGCCTTCGCTTCGCAACTGCAAGCTACGGTCACACAATCGGGTGTGCCCCAGAGCGGGGTTCTCGTGACATTTACCGCGCCCCCCTGTGGAGCAAGCGGTACCTTTGCCGGAACCGGGACTGCGATCCAGTCAGTCATGACGGACAGCAACGGGGTAGGGACGACTTCGGTGTTTACCGCTAATGCGATTGGTGGCAGCTACCTGGTAACGGCGATTATCGGCAACGGCTCGCCGTCTACGGCATTTGCATTAACCAACAACAAAGCAAACCAGTCCATCACGTTTGGCGCTCTGTCGAACAAGACGTTTGGCGATCCGGACTTCTCGGTGAGCGCCACCGCGAGTTCCGGCTTGACCGTAAATTTTGCCGCCTCGGGAAACTGCACTGTCGGCGGCGCCACAGTGCACATCACGGCCGCCGGCTCGTGCACCATTACGGCGTCTCAGTCCGGTAACAGCACCTACAACCCGGCACCCAATGTTCCTCAGTCATTCAATATCGCTAAAGCGAATCAGACGATCACTTTCGGCTCACTTCCGAATAAGATGTTCGGCGATCCGGACTTTGCGGCGGGCGCGACGGCAAGTTCCGGTTTAGCCGTTAGCTTTGGCGCCAGCGGCAATTGCACCGTGAGCGGCGCGACGGTGCACATAACGGGCGCGGGCTCGTGCACGATCACGGCTTCTCAGGCCGGTGACACAAATTACAACGCGGCCACAAATGTTCCGCAGACCTTCAGCATTGCGAAGGCGAACCAGACGATCAACTTCGGAGCCTTGGGGAATAAGACGTTTGGAGATGCCGACTTTGCGGTGAGCGCGACGGCAAGTTCCGGTTTAGCCGTGAGCTTTGCCGCCAGCGGCAATTGCACTCTCGCCGGTACCACCGTGCACATCACGGGCGGCGGCTCGTGCACCATCACGGCTTCTCAGGGTGGCAATACGAACTTCAACCCGGCGCCCGATGTTCCACGAACCTTCACCATAGCCAAGGCGAATCAGACGATCACTTTCGGCGCGCTTCCGAACAAGACGTTTGGAGATGCCGATTTCGCGGTGAGCGCGACAGCATCTTCCGGTTTAGTGGTGAGTTTCGCCGCCAGCGGCAACTGCGCGGTGAGCGGCAACACCGGACATCTTACTGGCGCCGGCTCGTGCACGATCACGGCCTCGCAGAGTGGCGATGCGAATTACAACGCGGCCACTAATGTTCCGCAGACCTTCAGCATCGCGAAAGCGAGTACTAATACGGCCGTGATCTCCTCGGTCAATCCATCTGACTTCGGCCAGAGTGTGACTTTCACCGCGACCGCCACCTCGGGAGCGGGGACGCCGTCGGGTACCGTGCAATTCAAGGATAACGGATTTAGTCTGGGTGCTGCCGCATCTCTGAGTGCCGGCGGAGTTGCCACGTTCGCGACTTCCAGCCTGACAAGCGGCCCACACACTATTACGGCCGATTACAGCGGAGGAACAAATTTCAACGTGAGCACCGGGACGCTTGCAGGCGGACAAATCGTCAAGAACCTACCATCGCTTTCCATCAACGATGTCTCGATCACCGAAGGCGACAGCGGCACGAAGACGCTGAACTTTACCGTCACACTTTCTGCCGCCAGTAGTCTGACGGTGACTGCCAACCACGCGACGGCGAACGGCACGGCGACTGCGCCTGCTGATTACACGGCGATCGGAACGACCTCGTTGACTTTCAATCCGGGTGATTTGACGAAGACCATCGGTGTGACCATTAACGGGGATACGAGCTTCGAACCTAACGAGACCTTTACGGTGAATCTATCGAGTCCGGTCAATGCTACGATTAGCAAAGCCCAGGGCACCGGCACAATTCTGAACGACGACGCGCAGGGCGGATTCATTAGCTTTAGCTCCGCGACATTCAGCGTGAGCGAAAGCACGGGGTCCCTGACGATCATGGTCAATCGCACGAACGATATTTCACGCGCAGCTATGGTTGATTACGCGACTGATGACACCGGGTCACTGGCTGCGTGCGGCACCGTTAACGGATTGGCTTCGGCGCGTTGCGACTTCACCACGGCAATGGGCACGCTGAAGTTTGCGGCGGGCGAGATGCAAAAGACTTTCATCGTGCTGGTTAATCGCGACTCGTACGTGGAAGGGTCGGAAATGTTCACCGTCAACTTGTCGAATCCGACGGGAGGAGCAGTCTTGATTACTCCTTCAGCAGCGACCGTGACGATCACCGATGGCCCAGCCGGCCCACCTGCCAATCTGATTGATGACCCGAGCAATTTTGTGCGCCAGAATTATCATGACTTTCTCAATCGCGAACCAGATGCGAGTGGTCTGGACTTCTGGACTAACCAGATCACGTCCTGCGGCTCGGACCAGGCGTGCATTGATCTAAAGCGCATCAATGTCTCGGCGGCCTTCTTTCTCTCGATAGAATTCCAGGACACCGGTTACCTGGTCGAACGTCTTTACAAGACGAGTTACGGCGATGCCAGCGGTATGTCAACGTTTGGCGGTGCGCATCAACTGCCGGTGCCAATCGTGCGTTTCAACGAGTTTCTGCCCGACACGCAGGAGATTGGCCAGGGCGTGGTCGTGGGACAGGGCAATTGGCAACTGCAATTGGAAAATAACAAGCAAGCCTTCGCTACAGCGTTCGTACAGCGGACGCGGTTCACTACGGCTCTCCCAACCTCGATGACGCCGGCCCAATTTGTCGACAAGCTGAATGCGAATGCCGGCACTGTGCTGTCAGCCAGCGAGAAGGCGACGGCGGTGGGATTATTTGGGAGCGCCACGAACACGAGCAACCTAACGGCGCGCGCGCAAGCGCTACGCCAGGTAGCTGAAGACGCCGATTTAAATAGCGCTGAATTCAACCGCGCGTTCGTGTTGATGCAATACTTCGGATACATGCGCCGCAATCCGAACGATCCGCAGGACACAGACTACACGGGCTATGACTTCTGGTTGACGAAGCTGAACCAATTCAACGGCAATTTCGTCAGCGCCGACATGGTCAAGGCGTTCATTGTCTCTGGCGAATACCGACAGCACTTCGGCCCTTGATCATCACCAGGCATCAGTAAACAGAGTCCACCACTGGTGGCAACATCTGAGCGCTAGTGCCACATTCAGACGGAACGACCTCAACGAACCAGGTGCGGATGATATAATCTCAATCGCACCTGGTCGTTTCATTTTTCCGGAGCTCTCGGCTTAAGGCATTTTGGATCGTCAACTTCCCATCGGCATCTTTGACAGTGGCGTAGGCGGGTTGACTGTCTATCGGGCGCTGCACGAGCATCTGCCTAACGAGCGCTTCGTCTATCTCGGCGACACCGCCCGCGTCCCCTATGGGACCAAGTCGCTCCAGACTGTCGAGCGTTATGCCGTCGAAAATGCTCAGTTCCTGGCTGCGCGAGGAATCAAGTTGCTGGTCGTCGCCTGCAACACGGCTTCAGCTTTGGCGTTGCCAGCGATTCGGCGGGCGTTGAGCGTCGATGTCGTTGGGGTCATAGGTCCAGGAGCGCGCGCGGCGGTTGCGATTCAAGCGAAAGAGCGGACGGGTCGAGCACCCCAGCGGGGCTGCCCCGCCGGGGACCCCGCACGTCCGCGCTCCCAGCAGCGCATCGGAGTGATTGCTACCGAATCGACGGTGCAGAGCGGTGCTTACACGGCAGCCATTAAGAGAGTCGATTCCGGTGCGGTGGTGATCGAACGAGCCTGTCCGCTGTTTGTGCCACTCGCGGAAGAAGGCTGGGCGGACGAGGATGTGGCGCGGCAGGTGGCCGAAACTTATCTCAAAGATTTGCGTTCGAATATAGACACGCTGGTTCTGGGCTGCACTCACTACCCGATTTTGAAGGAAGTGATCCAGCGCGCTGTCGGCAAAGAAATTATCTTGATCGATTCAGGCGAAGCTACGGCGTGCGAGGTAAAATCTTTATTGGCAGAGAAAGACCTGGGGCGGGCACCGTCGGGCGCTGGTGCGCTCGAACGCCATCTGTGCGATGATTTGGACCACTTTTATGTTACCGACGCGGCAGAGCGTTTCGCCCGCGTCGCCGAACGATTTCTGGGGAGCAAGCCGGCCCGTTTGGAAGCGGTTGAGGTTTGGGGACACGATGAGCTGAGGGAGCCCAAGGAGCGCTCAAAGGAGCGCCCGCATCCTGCGGGCGGTTCGCAGGCTTCCAGCCTGCAATAGGAACTTATGACCTTCACACGCACTGACGATCGCGCCGCAGACGAGTTGCGACTGGTCCGCATTACACCCGGCTTTGTGCCCAACGCCGAAGGCTCGGCCTTAATCGAGATGGGCAATACCCGCGTAATCTGTGCTGCTTCAGTCGAAGACAAATTGCCGCCGCACCTGCGCGGCCAGCGCACCGAAGGCTGGGTCACGGCTGAGTACGCAATGCTGCCGCGCTCGACGGAAACGCGAACCTCACGTGAGACTGGCCGCGGTGGACCCTCAGGGCGCACGCACGAGATCCAGCGCCTGATTGGCCGTAGCCTGCGGGCGATTTCAAATCGCAAAGTGCTGGGCGACCGCACGATTACGTTGGATTGCGATGTGCTGCAAGCTGACGGCGGCACGCGCACGGCGGCGATCACCGGCGCGTATGTCGCCTTCTCGATTGCCTGCAAGCGCCTGATGAAGGAACGAAGAATCACAAAGTCGCCCATCATCAGTGAAGTCGCCGCGATCAGCGTCGGCATTGTTGACGGCACGCCGCTGCTTGATCTGAAATACGATGAAGATTCGCGGGCCCAGGTCGACATGAACATTGTCTGCACCGGCGACGCTCGCTTTATCGAAGTGCAGGGCACGGCCGAAGGCTCGCCGTTTACGCGCGAGGAGATGGATAACCTGCTGGAGTTGGGCCGGAAGGGAATCGGGCAACTGGTGCGGCTCCAGCGACAGGCAATTGAGCAGGCGCAAATGTAGGTGGTGGCACAGACTTCAGTCTGTGATTTCAAGCGGCATGACGATTCCTCTTTAAGGGCAATCACACGTGGGTGCCTTGTAGCCATCACAGACTAAAGTCTGTGCCACCTGGACAACAACGCCGGCGGGACAGGCATCTGACCACGATGAAGCCGGCCCGCCAATGACAAGGAGTTAGACAGTGCGATCAGTAAACACTTTTTTGGGACTCGTCCTGCTCGTGGCAGTTGCGCCAACGGCTCTGCAATTGAATGCGGCTGCCCAGGAACACAGTTACTCCAGCGCGAAGGTCAACTACATTGTTGATTTTCCGTCGCCGACCTGGCGTTTGATGGACGAGCCGGACGAAGTGCACCAGCACGCGGAGTTTGTCTATGGCGATCGCAATGATGGCTATCTCCGCATTCGCAAGGAAACGCTGGAGCCCGGACTTACCGTCAAAGAGTTTGCCCGCCGCGATCAGGATCAGAAGGAACGCTTCCGCCCCGGTTACCTCGACGGCAAAGAGGAAACTTTTGCCGGTCGCTTGACCGGTTGGACCATTTCGTATGAGTTCAGCCAGAACGGCAAACCGATGGCCGGGCGCAGCTACTATCTCCAGGGCGAGAGCGGTAAGGTGTACGTGCTGCGCTTCACCGGAATGCGCGACAAACTCGCACGCATTCGTAACCAGACAGACCTGATCGCTCGCAGTCTCAGATTGAAGTAGCTTCGCACAGAGTTTTAGATTTCAACCGTCAGGTTGATGCCTGGCTCGGAAGACAAGCTGAAGCTTGAACTCTGAACTTTGCTGTTTTTTGCCGTAACTTTTCACGCGTCTCCCGTAATACACACTAGGACTCCCCAGTTCGCATAAGTGGCACAGACTTCAGTCTGTGGTTGCTCGTTATGCTCGGTTCAATCACAGACTGAAGTCTGTGCCACTTGGCTCGATGTTTCTTTCCAGCAAGCTCTCCCCGTCCGAAGTTCACGCCTGCCAAAGAACCAGGAGATTGCCATGAAGAGATGCAAAGCGTGCGGAGAAGAATTCACAGATGACTTTCGGTTTTGCCCGCTCGAGGGGACGGAAATAGCACCAATAACAATTGGCCCGGGCGCTCAATTCGCGCCGGTGGAATTCCAACTGACTTTGATCGGCGACGAAGGCCTGGCGCGCCGCCTGGCGAACCAGCTTGCGTTTGTCACCGCTCAAGCCAAACAAGCCTGGCCTTCCTTCAGGAACGATCCGATCGGTTTTGCGGGACGACAAGTCGTTGGCGCAAGACAAGTGCTCAAGCAGACCGTGGCACGGCCGCATGTGCTATCAGGCGCGGCGACTGCGTTGCTTGTGGTGGCGGCGGTTGTCCTAAGCGTGTTCGTTCTGGAAAGTCACGTCCGCAAAGTGGCCGAAGCCGATTTGATCGACGACCGCGACGAAGTCTCGAGAACAGTCGAGATCGATCTGCGCAGCGAGCCACAGAAGGATCCAGGAGTGGGAGCAGGGGACAAAGGTCGGGTTGGTTTTGGGAAAGGCAAGGGCGAAGGGTCAGGTCCCGTGCCCGCGCGCTCCCAGGGCGGCGGAGGTGGCGGCAATCACGACCTGACTGAACAGTCACAAGGCAGAGTGCCGGTTCCATCAATAATTCCGGCGCCGATTTCAACCACGATGGCTCGCCTGCCACAGGCTTTACCGGACGCGGGCATCGACATCGATCCAGCGCTCTGGAAGAACCTTTCGTTCACTTCTTATGGTGATCCGCGATCCAAATCGACCGCGCCTTCGAATGGATCCGGCGACGGTGGAGGAGTCGGGACCGGTAAAGGGACGGGCATCGGCGAAGGAGACGGAACCGGATTCGGTCCTGGAAGAAAACGCAACATAGGTGGTGGGGATGACAAACCCGGGTGTTGCGGCGACGGCGGATCGAACGGGAATAATCCAAACGGGAATCCCGATACGGTCTATTCGGCACCGCAGGTCAACGAACGCGCCCGCGTGCTTTCCAAGCCTGAACCCCAGTACACCGAGGAAGCCCGGCGCAATGGTATTACCGGCACGGTGGTCTTACGCGTCGTGTTCTCGCGCACGGGTGAGGTGACCAACATCCGCGCCATGCAGCCCCTGGGCGGTGGTCTGACAGAGAAGGCGATTGCCGCGGCGCGACAGATCAAATTTGTGCCGGCCAGAAAAAACGGTCAACCCGTATCGATGTATATGGAGTTGCAGTACAACTTCAACCTGTATTGAAGCAGAGCTGCCTTTCTTGGAGTGCGATGGCAAGCGAAGCGCGACACCGCTTTGGTTTGGTTCTGAATCAAGCCCAAGCGCCGTCGCCGCTGCGCTCTGACGGCGCACTCGAAATTGTCGAGCTATCGCGCGGCGGTCGGCTTGCATCTATGGAAATGATTATCTGCAAGGTCTCCCCTCCTTTTACGTTCTACTCCCGGAAGTAACCGGGAACCAGAGGCCGAACTTGGGTCTCTAACCAAACAGCACAGCGGATTTTCTGCAACTTTCCGGCGGTCGCGGTGTTTCAGAAAGAGTCGCTGAGGTGGAGGAGACGATGCGCAGAACTTTCTTTCTCAAATCCTTGTTGGTGATAGCAGCTTCAATAGGTGCGATGGTTGGGGCAACCGCTTTAAGAAGTTCAGGCGGTGTCGTCTCGGCACAGAGCGGCGTGACGCAGGGAGCGCTTCGGGTCGTTGATCCAAACGGAAAACCGAAAGCGTTGTGCCCGCTGAAGCACACGGATGTGAAAGCCCAGATTAGCGGCTTTCTTTCCCGCGTCGTCGTCACCCAGGAGTTTGAAAACCCTTTCACAGAAAAGATCGAAGCGGTTTACACGTTTCCTTTGCCGCAGAACGCCGCCGTCGACGACATGACCATGACTGTCGGTGACCGGACGGTGCGCGGAAAAATTCTGCGCCGCGAAGAAGCCCAGGCCGTCTATGAAGCGGCGAAGACAAACGGTCAAACAGCCAGTCTGCTGGATCAGGAACGTCCGAACATCTTCACGCAGTCGGTGGCCAATATTCTTCCCGGCGAACAAATCAAAATCACGATCAGCTACGTCGAGACGCTGAAGTACGAAGATGGTTCGTACGAATTCGTTTTCCCGATGGTGGTTGGGCCACGCTACGTTCCGGGCTCGCCGACCGGGGCGAAAGGGAATGGGTTTGCACCGGACACAACTCAGGTGCCGGATGCTTCACGGATCACGCCGCAGCCGGTGCCCGAAGGAATGCGGGCCGGGCACGATGTGTCGATTGAGATCTCGCTCGATGCAGGAGTGCCGATTGAGGCGCTGAATTCGAAGACACACGACGTAACGGTCGAGCGGCCCGACGAACATCGCGCCGTAATCCGCTTGAAGGACGAAGCGGCGATTCCCAACAAGGATTTTATCTTTCGCTACGACGTGGCCGGCAAAAAGATCGAAGATGCTCTGCTTACCCACTCAACAGATAAAGGCGGCTTCTTCACCTTGATCCTGCAACCGCCCGATCGAGTTATGCCCGCCGACGTCATGCCGAAGGAGTTGGTTTTCGTGCTTGATACGTCGGGTTCCATGTCGGGCTTTCCGATCGAGAAAGCCAAAGAGACGATGAAGCTGGCGCTCGACAACCTCTATCCGTACGACACTTTCAATCTGATCACTTTTTCCGGCGACGAACACATTCTGTTTCCCGCGCCGGTGCCGGCTACGAAAGAGAACCTCGCAAAGGCACAGGCGTTTCTGGAGACGCGACAGGGTGGCGGCGGCACCGAAATGATGAAGGCCATCAGAGCCTCGATGGATCCGTCTGACGCCCAGAACCACGTGCGCATCGTGGTCTTCATGACTGACGGTTATGTCGGCAACGACATGGAAATCATCGGCGAAGTGCAGAAGCATCCCAACGCGCGCGTGTTCGCGTTCGGGATTGGCAGCAGCGTAAACCGCTTCCTGCTCGACGGTATGGCTAAGTACGGTCGCGGTGAGGTTGAGTACGTCGGCCTCAACGATGATGGGTCAGCAGCAGCGCGGCGCATGCACGAACGTGTCCGGAACCCGCTCCTGACTGATATTTCGATCGACTGGAACGGGTTGCCGGTCGCGGATGTCTATCCGAAGACCTTGCCCGATTTGTTCAGTGCCAAGCCCGTCATCCTTAGCGGACGCTACACGGGAACTGGCCGCGGCACGATTCGGCTGAAGGGGAAAATGGCAGGCAAGGATTTCGTACGCGAGATTCCGGTCGATTTCTCTACTGCCCAGCAACACGACGTGCTGGCGACGCTGTGGGCGCGGACGCGCATCGATGACTTGATGAGCCAGGACTTCAAAGGCGCGCAGCAGGGCGCGATGAAGGACGATGTGCAGCAGGCTATTACTCAACTTGGTTTGGATTATCGGCTGATGACGCAGTTCACGTCGTTCGTGGCAGTCGAAGAGATGGTGGTCACCGACGGCGGTCAACCGCGTCGGATCGATGTGCCCGTGGAAGTGCCGGAAGGTGTCAATCGCGCGATGGTGTTTGGCCAGGAAGGCGAAGTGTTCAGGAATGTTCCAATGAACGGTCGCGCTTTTCAGTCACTGAGTATGTTGTCGCCCGCCGCGCAAGTGGTCACCATAACGGGATCCAGCGCGGATAAGCCAAAGCGCGCTGCGGGAGGAGTCGGTCGCGCTGGTAGCGGGCAAGCCAGCACTGTTAATGGCGTGGCGCCCCCAGCCAGGACCAGCAACGACTTCAAGATTGATGGGATTAGCGACAACATTGACGTCAGAAGTCGCACACCAAAAGAAAAGAAACGGGCTGCATTACAGTCAAAGCTGCACCCATCTATCCTTGCGGTAGTCGATCGTTTGAAAGACAGCAAGCTGAGTCCGGATCCAGCCGAAGCCAGGTTCGTTCGTAACGGCAAAGCCGAAGTTCAAGTCTGGTTAACTGACAAATCAAACGAGACGATGGCCAAACTCAAAGAACTCGGCTTTGAAGTCGTGCTCGATCCGAAGACTGCCAAGCTTGTCATCGGTCGCATTTCGATTGAAAAGCTGGCGGCGCTCGCTGAGTTGAAGTTTGTTCGATATGTGGGCCCGCAGATGTAGCGCGATGAAGTTTTTTCGCCCTCTCCCTTTGGGAGAGGGTTGGGGTGAGGGACTATGGAGCACGGCGCATTTCTTTTCTTTGTTGTCGTACGCTGCGCGCCCTCACCCCTGGCCCCTCTCCCCAATGGGAGAGGTGAAAGAATGTCAGGGGCATCGACAAACTGAAGTTTGTCGGACAGAGAAACATCATGGCTCGATTCAGTAATCCACTCGATCATGTGCGGGTTGCCGCACCATGCAGGGCTGACTGGGACCAAATGATCGGCAGCGACCGGATGCGTTTCTGCGGTCAATGCAGTCTGAATGTCTACAACCTGTCCAGCATGACCAGATCCGAAGCCGAGTCTTTGATCTCTCGGAACGAAGGCAGGTTGTGCGTTAGGTTTTATCGTCGCCACGACGGATCGATCATTACCAAAGATTGTCCGGTTGGGTTGCGCGCGATCCGTCGCCGCTTATCTTACGCAGCAAGGGCGATAGGTTCTATGGTCCTCGGACTATTTGCCGGCTTGGGCGTTCACGAGGCCTTCACAATCATTGCTCCATTCGAACCAGAGAGAACGATGGGAGTCATGGTGGAACGCTTTGAGCCTCCAATCCAGGGTCAACCAATTGCTGAAGAGGGGCGACTCGTGATGGGCGACTTCCCAGCGACGCCGCCTCGTCATCGTGCTCGTGCCGGTCAGAGCAGGAACGCTCCCAATCGTTAAGGTTCCCACGTGACTGGTTTGCGTCTGCCTTTGCTGGCGTGAACCGTCTGCACGGAAGATTTGGCGTACAATACTTCCACATGACCCTGAAACTTGCTCCCGGTCTCTCGATCCAAAAATCATCGATCAACGGCAGAGGCTGTTTTGCCACGGTTCGCTTTCCGCGCCGTCGCAAGATTGGCGAGTACACCGGCGAGCGAATTCCGGATCGCGAAGCTCAACGCCGCGCCCATCGAGCCAAGTTGCGCATCTGTGATGTCGACGGCACGTGGAGCATCGATGGCAGCCGTGGCGGCAACGGGACCCACTACATCAACCACTCCTGCGAGCCGAACGCGTATGTGCGCACAGTCTATGGTCACGTGTTGTTCTTTGCCCTCCGCGATATCCGTCCGGGTGAAGAAATTACTGTGGATTATGAGCAGACGCTGCATCCCGATTCGAAGCGTTGTTATTGTGGAGCGGCGAGCTGTCGGGGCCGGATCAATAGGATTCCGGGTGTGTAGCCTTCCTCCGTCGCTGCATCGTGCATCTCTCCTAAGAAAACTATTTCGTCTGTACGCAAGAGTCTGAGTTGCGGATCGTTCAGGGTGGCAAAGGGGGACGATCTGAATGAAACGACTATTGTTACTGACGCTGACGATTTTCTGTGTGGCGCCGATTGCCTGCGCCCAACGTAAGGCCGGCATACCCAACCCGGCGATTGATATGCAGGCTTACCTTCGTGTTTCAGCTGAGGCCGCGGAATACCGAGAGTCACGCCGGTTGACCGAAGAAGACTTCATCCGGATGAGTCGCGAGCCTGGCACGGTCATCCTGGATGCCCGCAGCCACGAAAAATACGATGAGCTGCATATCAAAGACGCGATCAACTTGAGTTTTCCCGACATCACCGTTGACAGTCTAAACTCCAGGTTTCCGGACAAGAACGCGCGCATTCTGATTTACTGCAACAACAATTTCGTCGGCGCGAAGGAAGCATTCCCGCCAAAGGCCGCGTTCGCTTCGCTTAACCTTTCGACTTACATTGCGCTGTATAGCTACGGTTATCGAAACGTTTATGAGCTGGGGCCGTTGCTGGATGTTAAGACCGCGAAATTGGAATTGATTTCGAGTACCAGACAGTAGGCAGCAGTACCGTGTGGTCTGGCTCCAGAGGATCCAAATGTCTAAAGCCCCGGCGAGTAATTTTTCTCCGGCACTCTGTAGCAGCACAACGCCCAAACACTACGCTCCTCCGGAGCGAGGTCAAGGTGATCAGTCGGTGCTATAAATATTTCGCCTCTACGAGGCGAGGAGCAGCCCAGGGATTGAGTTGACAGTATGATCAGACCAGACTGAAGTGTGCTGCCGATCCTTAGAGTCGCGGCAGCGCAAAACTAAACTTCGATCCGCGGCCAACTTCCGATTCGACTGCGACTGAGCCGCCGTGTTGCTCGACCACTTCCTTCACAAAGGCCAGGCCGAGGCCGGTTGACTCTTCGTCTTTCTCTTGTCCGTCGCGGGCGACGCGATAAAACTTTTCCCAGATCCGATCGATTGATTCCGCGGGCACGCCGTAACCGCGGTCCTCGACAACAATGCGGACGGCGTCGGCTTCCAGCAATGTCGAGACAGTTACCGCAGTCCGTTCCGGGCTATACTTAATGGCGTTCTCGAGCAGTCTGATAAGGACCTGCGTGATCAGGCTCTTGTCCGCAGCCACCGGAGGAATGCTCCCGTTGGGTTGTTCGATCAGGCGAATACGTTTCTTTTTCGCGACGGGCTGCACCGTGTTGAGCACGTCGCGAACGACTTCGTCCAGACGCAAGGCGGTCTTGGTTACCTCTTTTTTGTCGGCGCGTTCGAGTTGAGTTACCGAAAGAAACGTATCGATCATGCGCGACATGCGCTGGGACTCGTTGGTGATGATCTGCAGAAATTCGCGCGATTCCTCAGGAATCTTTTCGTCCAGAACCAACAGCTCGGCGAAACCGTTAATGCTGGTTAGAGGTGTTCGGAGTTCATGTGACATCAACGAGATCATGTCGCTCTTTAACTGCTCAAACTCCTTCATCTTGGTCACGTCGCGAACCCGAATGGCAAAGCACAGCGGGCTCGAACTGGCGCCATTGCCATTCGAATGGTTCCCGTCATGGTCGGTAGCGAGCGCAATGCGCAGCTCGAGAGTTTGATTGCGATCAGAAAATTTCAATTCGGTTTGGTAGGGCTCGCCAGACTGCAACACGCGACGCACGGCGATCGAAGGCTCATCGAAGACGCCGGAGCGAAATCGATCCAGCAGGCCGAACAAATCAACGGTCTGCGCTTCAAACTGATTCAACCGCGCTGCCCAAAGCATTGCCGGGTTAACAAACCCGAGCGTTCCGTCCAGGTACGCGACCGCATAACCATCCGCCGCTTCGGCCAGAACCTGCGCGCCAAAACGGTTCTCAGTCAGGACCCCGCTGATGACATCAAAAGCGTGCAGGCGATGACTCGAAGTGCGCGCCGAAACGAACGCCGGCAGGTTGCCGTCGAGCTTTAGCTTGCGCGACTCTTCGCGCTGAAGGTTGCGCGCCACCTGACCACCGACGGCTGACAGCAGCCGGCGATCGCTCTGATCAAAACTCTCTCTCAGGCGCAAGAGCAGAGCTCCTACGGTTCGCCCTTCATGGCGCAAAGGAATCGCGACGCTCTCCAGGGAATCGATTTGTCCCGCCGGGGCCAGGACGATCTCGCTGGACTCAACAGCTCGATCGCAAAGTTTTATCAAATTACGCCAGACGGTGTTGCGTCCCGGGTCGAGTGCACCGCTATTCGAGCGCAGGCGAGCGCACGGAACCAACCCGCTGAGGTCATTCCGTTCGAATACAACCGCTTCTTCCAGCGGGAGAATTGTTTGCAAAAGTTTGAGACCGCTGGTCAGTCGGTTATGCGCGAGACTTGCTTCCACGGTGTCGGTCCTCATCGTCGTAGCGTTTACGTGCTCGGTGAGTACCCGGTCGATTAACCAAAGCCGATGAAGCTGAACCAGGAAGACAGCGCCAAATGCGCCGAGCGCCATGGGGGCAAACAAAATGTCGATCTTGAGATACCGCGAAGTGATAAGGCTGGCCGAGGCTGTCGCCAGAAAACCCACACCGAGAATCAGGAATGAACGGCGGGCGCCGGCGCGACTGACAAAGAATCCGGCGCTGGTGCTGATGGCGACGATGAGGAGCAATCCGAGCCAGGTCTGAGGTGACTGGAGCGGGGCCTCGCCCTGCGCCACATTGACGACAAAGCCTGCTTGTAACGAATCGATCAAGCCGGCGCGCCAGACGGCACAGGTACCTGCTCCAGCCAAAAAGGCCAGGCCGAGTGAGACAACTAGGGATTTCCAGGAAAATGCTTTCAAGGTGTGCGGGATCTCGTGAGGCGAAGTGATTTAGTGCAGGCCGCTCGCAGGCGTCGCGAAGCGAAGTGCCAACGCGATTATACACTGACGCGCGGTGCTGTGCGCAAGAATCAAAGACCAAATTACTGGGCTGTCGTGGGTTTGTGGGAAGTAAAGCCGTCAGATCCTGACCCCATTTCGAGTTGTTCCTGACTCAGGCCGGCAAGGCGAGAATCGCGCGCTCGAGGTCCGCCTCCTCACTTTTGGCAACGGTTCGCAGGTCCAGAAGCACGCGGTCACCTACGATCCGGGCAATCACCGGTGGTGCAGACCGGCGTAGGATGGCCTCAATTTGATTCGCCGTTAGTCGCGGGTGCGTCATCGAGATGAGCACGGTGGGCAAACGTGAAGTTGGGCCTGAGCCACCTCCAGAGGCCGAGTCGCCGGCGACAGTCTCCAGCTCAACTGACTCATGATGTTTTAGGAGCCGGTTGATCAGTTTCACAGCGCGCTTCTTGATTTCGGGCGCTGAGAGTGCGATGTAGCGGTGCGTCGGAACTTCCTGGTCACTAACACCACGAGCGTATGCCTCGAGCGTCGCCTCGAGTGCGGCCAGCCGGAGTTTGTCGCACCGCAAGGCGCGATACAGCGGATGACTTCGCATGCGTTCGATGATCTCTGAACGGCCGACCAGCAGACCCGCCTGCGGCCCGCCGAGAAGTTTGTCGCCGCTGAAAGAAACAATGTCGGCGCCGGCTTCGACTGACCTGCGAATAACTGGTTCGCCGTCAATGCCGTATGAAGTGAAATCGAGCAAGGCGCCCGAGCCGGCGTCTTCGTAAAGCGTCAAACCCGTTTCATGAGCAAGATCAGCGAGACTCTCGAGCGTCGGTGTTTTTGTAAAGCCGACGATACGATAGTTCGAGGTGTGCACGCGCATGATCAGTCGGGTGCTGTCGCCAATCGCGTTTCGATAGTCCGACAGGCGCGTCCGGTTGGTGGTGCCCACTTCAATCATTCGCGTGCCTGATTGGGCCATCACATCCGGTACCCGAAAGTCGCCACCAATTTCCACGAGCTCGCCACGCGAAACAATCGTCTCAGCTTCATGCGCGAGCACGGTTAGCACCAGCAGCGCGGCGGCCGCGCAGTTGTTCACCACCAGGGCAGCCTCGGCCCCGCTCAAATCGGCGAGCAGATCTTCGGCCCGCGCTCCGCGGCGTCCCCGCTCACCGTTGACGATGTCATATTCCAGATTGCAGTAACCCGCCGCTTTGTCGGCGAGCGCGCGCCGCGCCGCTTCGGACAATGGCGCCCGCCCCAAATTCGTGTGCAACACCACCCCGGTGGCGTTAATTACCGATCGCAGTTCTCTCGCGGTTTCACCCAGATGCGCGGCGGCGAGGCGCTCTTCGGCTTTCCTCAGAAGGCTGGCGCGCGATCCATTCTCTGCAGATGGCGAGCCTGCATCTGACGCAAGCAATTCACGCCGAAGTTCGTCGGTAATCTGGCGGGCAAGGGCAGTCAGATGACTAGAGCCGATCTGCGGTCGTATCGATTGCGCCGTCTCAGTCCGCAACAGAGAATCGACTGATGGCAGTGAGCTCAACGAAGTCTTGGTCTGAGTTTTGGCCATTTGAACGTTAGGGTGCCACTCCGGTAAGTCCCAGCAGAATATGCTGTTTCACCCATCCGAGGCAATCGCGAAAAACAATATTGACACGCACTGAACCGACCCCCTACACTGAGATCAACGGTGGCGACCCTGCTTGCGCTGCCCGATAGGAGTTCCGCACGTGTCCCTAAAAGATAACAAGTTAGCCCGGCTGGCGAAAGAACGCCGCGAGAAGAACAGGATAGCCGGACTATATGAAGAGCCGACTATCGAGGATCGCCTGGCCCGACTCGAAGAAGATATTCGTCGTCTCAAGATCGAGTTCGACGTTTATTTTAATGGCGGAACAAAACGGCCACCTTATGACACCCGGATGCGCGTTGAGTCACATCTGAAGCGCCTGGGTGACGACCGCACGCTCAATTTCGCACAGCGTTATCATTACAACTCGCTGGCCACCAGGTACGCATCTTTCCGCGAGTTGTGGCGGCGTATGCTGCAGGGGAAGGAAGAAGGGCGTGACGCCGTAGCAGCTGCACGAGCTCACAATCGAGAGGCCGCGGCTCCTTTCAAGCGTTCCGAGTTTGCCTGCACCGACGTACGTCACGACGTTCGCACCGTTAAAGGCGTCTATGATGCTTTGATTGAAGCGAAACGAAGTTGCGGAGAAACGACGAGAGACCTTTCCTTTGCAAAGTTTCACCGTTTGATAATGGAGCGCAGCGAGAATCTAAAAGAGAAGATTGGATCCGGCCGCGTAGTTTTCTCGGTTGATGTGGAGGGCGGCCACGTGAGTTTCAAAGCAAAAGCAGACAAGTAAGAAGTGAGTGGAAGGTTTAGAGTCGGGGTACTGCCCGACCAAGCGGGCGGTACCCCGCTTCTAAACGAAGTGATCGAGAGAAAGAACAAAGGCGATCTCGTTAACCGAGATCGCCTTTTCTTTCTCGCGTCTTCCGGGCTCACGACCGGAAGCGGTCAGTGGCTTTGCTTAAAAGCAAGCCGGGGAGACCTACGCCTTTGTCACTTTTTCGGCCTGAGGTCCTTTCGGGCCTTGCGTCACTTCAAACTCAACTTCCTGACCCTCTTCGAGGGTTTTGAAGCCGTCACCTTGAATGGCGCTATAGTGGACGAAGATGTCCGAAGAGCCTGGCTGTTCGATAAAACCATAACCCTTCGAGTTGTTAAACCACTTGACCTTACCGGTTATTCTAGACATACAAACGAATCCTCCTAACGATTCGGCAAAACGAGCACAAGTAACACGACTGAAGGATGTGCTACTTCTCCTCTTACTGGTTAATGCTGTGAGCCGGACGCGCTTTCTGTTTGGGGCGCAATACGGAAACACACAACGAACAAAGCACACGCAACCCCACGCCGGAGCGAGCGATCATCGTGCACATACTTCCGAAACTTCATTTGTCTGGTTGCGCTTGCAAATCGAAATGCAAAGGGCGGGTGTAGCCAACCTCGGCACTGATTGAAACGACGGCGAATCCTAAACGATGCGGTTTTGGCCTGTCAACATAAAAATCCGGCCCGCCGGCCGGGAGTCCCGGCGGACCAAACGCCGTCAACCAGCGCCAGTTACTCGATTTTCTTAATGCTGGTGATGAATTTCAGAGCTTCGGCCGCATGCTTTTCCGCAATTCCGGGGGCGGCGAAGGTCAAAATAATCACTACCTTTTTGGCTGCGAGCACGTCAACACTCCACTCGATAGTCGCCCCGTTGACCTCGCCGGTGCCGCCTGTACTGAAGTGCGGCATGCCATTATGAGTGTCTGAGGTTCCCTTATCTGTGGTCTTGATGTTCTTAATCGTGCTGCCCAGTTCCTTATCCAGGTCCTTAACGGCTGCATCGAAGGTATCCTCATCGGGCACCCAAAAGACCATCTGCAAACTGTCGTCTGCGGTTGAGACAGTTATCACCTCGCCATCCGGCTTTGCTTTCCAGCCCTTCGGCAGTTCGAATTGCACGCCGGCTTCTTTGTGGGTGAAGAACCGGTTCTCCTGGCTCACCGGCGCACTCATTCCGGCTCTGGGTTTTGCGGAGCAAATACCGGCCAGCATTGAACTCGCCAGACACAGACTGATGATCAACTTCTTCAAGATTCTTTCCTCCAGTGTAGATTAGGCTTCTGAGTTTCTGATCAGACCATCACGCGGCACGGCGCAATGCCGCGGGCGCATTCTTGATATCGAGTTCCTTAAGGATGTAGCCGGCTCCTCCGAACTTATCAGCGATGAACAGCACATAGCGAATGTCTACTGAGATCGCGCGGCCTTTGGCATCGTTGTAAAAGAAGTCGTTGCCGAGACCTTCATAGTTGCCGTCGAAGATGATGCCCACTTGTTCTCCGCGTCCGTTCATGATCGGCGAGCCTGAATTACCGCCGATGATGTCGGTTGTGGAAAGAAAATCAACCGGCACGTTTTGTCCATCAGGCGTGGCGTACGGACCAAAGTCACGAGTGCGATAAAGCTGTTTGAGTTTTTCAGGCGCGTCAAAAGGTTCGCGGCCGATGTCCTTTTCAATCACTCCTGAAAGATTTGTGAACGCATCGTAAATCGCCGCGTCGTGTGGAACATAGCCCTTCACGTCGCCATAGGTAAAACGCAGCGTCCGATTCGCGTCGGGATATGGAAGGCCGCCATGCATTTCACCCAAGCCGCGCACGAGGTTCGGCCGCAGTCGGCCCACGGTTGCATTGAATGCACGCGTGCGAACGGCTACCTGGCTGTTGAGGGCTGTAATATCGGCAGCGAAATCGAGTAGCGGATCATTAAGTTGGCGCAACTGCGCCGGCGTCATCTCGAATAACTTGGAAACCGCTTCCGCCGTGCTCAGGTTCTTACTTTCGATTGCCGTGCGGGCAAATTCCTCCTCAGCTCGAACTCGATCGTCACCTTTGAGATTGCCAAAGCGTTTCTCAATCGCTTCGATTTTTTGTTCCGGAGGCAGTTCGGCTCCTTTTCGCAACAAGAACGCCAGCATCTGGCGCTCGAAACCGGGCATTCGTTCGGCGAAGACATCCGCCAGCGCCGCGCGCGCGCGGAGAGCCGCCATCCCGAGGTTCGGATTTCTTTCGGCCTGAGGCTTTTCCTTGTCAGCGGCCGCGGAGGTGATTAGGCCGAGGACCGCAAAGAAATCGCTGATCCCGCCGATTTGCTGAACTAAAATGTCTCGTGGCTGCGTTTTCTGTAGTTCGTTGTAGGCCTTCTGCAGCGATGGCAACACGTCGGCGTATTTTTTCTGACGCTCCGGATTCGCATTGATCCAACTGGTGAAGGCGGCTTCGTCCTTGCGCTTCTGATCGACAGCTCCGAAGCGACGCATGGCTACCACTGACCCTTCGAAATCCTTTACCGTGTTGGCAATGTTAAAGATTTGGCTCTGTAGCTTAATCTGGAGATCGCGGTTGTTCTTGCCCAGGCCTTGCAGAACTTCGATCTGCTTGTTGAATATCTCAATCAGGAACGGCATGAATACATCCTGGTTATAGGCGACCGAATAGCTTTCGCGATAGCGGCGCGTCGAGCCCGGGTATCCCATGACCATGACAAAATCGTTTTCCTTGACGCCACCCATCGAAATCGAAAGGAACTTCTTTGGCTTGTAGGGCACGTTCTTCGCCGAGTAGTCTGCCGGTTTTCCATCAGCGCCGGTATAGACGCGCATGAACGTGAAGTCGCCGCAATGACGCGGCCATTCAAAATTGTCGGGGTCGCCTCCGAAGAAACCTATGTTCTTGGGCGGCGCATAGACAATGCGCACATCGCGCAGCTCCAGATAGGTGAACAGGTAATACGACAAACCTTCGTTGAGCGCTTGCACGTTCGCGCTAAATCCCGCCTCAGGCTTTGTACTGGCAGCCTCGATCGAGCGAACCTTGGCGGCGATCGCGGCATTGCGTTCGGCCGGCGACATCATATCGCTGACGCCGCTCAAAACGTCCGCAGTAACGTCCTTCAATTCCTGGGTAATCTGCACTGTATAGCCCTTGGCGGGTAATTCTTCGCTGCGTTTCTTTGCCAGATAACCATTCGACGCGTAATCCTTTGACTGATCCGAGGCAGAGGCCAGCGCATCGAACGCGACGTGATGGTTGGTCAGCAGCAGTCCCTCGGAAGAGAGGAACTCGCCGGTGCCGCCATCGACGATTACGACGGCGTCTTTGATGCTGGGGCCATTAGGATTGTAGATGTCGGTGATCGGTATCTTGAGTCCGCGTTGTTGTAGTTTCTTCAGCGGAAGCTGACTGATCTTGTCGGGCATGAACATGCCCTCGTCACCCAGCACTGAAACAGGTACGAGACTGACAAAGAGCAGGAATGAAAGCAGCAGAGCGGCGGCGCGCGAATAGGTCGACGTCATTCGGATTGTTCCTTAATCGCTAATCAAAATCGAAGAGTTGGAGGGATAGTAGCAGACGCTCTCGCGATCAGAAAGGGAGGGGCGATGCGATTTGCAAACCAGGTTGAGAGTGCCGACTTTAGTCGGGGTCGTATCTATCGGAAGAACCCAACTGAAGTTGGTACTCTTAGCCTTTCTACTGTTTGTCGGCTCCGGGCAGATAAGGTCGCGGGTCGACTGGTTGATTATTAATGCGGACTTCGTAATGCAGGTGCGGACCGGTCGAGCGTCCCGTCGAGCCAACCAATCCAATCGTTTGTCCACGGGTCACAGTCTGGCCGACAGTAACGTCAATCTCTGAGAGGTGACCATAACGCGTAGATAATCCCGCGCCATGATCGACATACACCACGTTGCCATAGCCCCTCTGCCGCCCGGCGATAATCACTCTCCCGGTGGCAGCGACGAGGACCGGCGTGCCTTTGGCCGCATCGATGTCCTGCCCTTCGTGGTATTCAAAGCCACGGCCTCCGAACGGATTCCGACGGCCGCCCACTCCACTTTCAAGCCTGCCGATCACCGGCCAGATTGAGGGAATCATGCCGTGTTGCCGAAGGAAAGCTTCGTACATACGCATCTCGCGCTCGAGTTTGGCCGTCTTTGATTCCAGCGATGCCAGGGCCGCGGCGCTATCGACCGGACGTGCCGGACCGCCCTGACCATGAGCGGTCTGAGCATCGGTTTGAGCTCCGGGAACCTCAGCCGCCAGCTTTCGCGAGGCGTCCTCAACCGCGTCCACGCGATTGTTCAAGTTTTGCAGTTCCTGGCGCTGCTTGTCATTCTCGGCGCGCAGTCGTTGATTCTCATGGTCGATGCGCAAATGGTTTGCCTGCTGGGTTAAGCCATAGAATCCGTAGACCAGGCCACACATAACCGCAAACATCCCCACCGCGGACAGTTTCAGCCAGCGTTTGTGGACGCAAATGCGACGAATATGGGCTCGGGAACGGGAAGTACGGGCGACAACAAAGGCGTAAAAACGGTCGTCTCGGGTCATCAATTCTGCTCCTGTCGATCAGCCATGCGCGCTTGTAAATCAGGGACCGCACGGCGACCGCGAAAGTAACAGACGCCGACGACGGCGACTGATAAACCAAATTTGGAAGGGTCTTAAAAAAAGAACCTGCCGGAAGATCTCAAAAAAACCCTGCTTGCAGATTAGCAGCGGAGGGCATGCCTGAATCGCGGTAGTGCTGGGATTCAGCGCGAACCATCCTGGATGCTGCTTGAGCGCGACACCCTATCACACGGTGCCGGAGAAGGCAAACGCCGAAAATGCGCGCAGACGGAACTGCTGAAATAGAATTATTTAGGGCGCGGGCTGAGAGTTAACGGAGGGAACTGAGGCCCCGATTAGAGTCCTTCGGCTTCGCGTTTGCGACGTGAACGATCGTGCCAGATTGCGAACACGATCATAACCAAAATTCCTATGAAAGCTACAACGATGGCGAACTTGATCAGCGCCAACAGAAAGGCAACCAGAACGATTAGTTGCTTGAGTAAGGCTACGACCAGGAGAATGAGTGCTAGTACGGCGCCGCCGCGACCGAATGCTGCCAGGATTGCCATGAAAATAATACCTCTTGAAACTTGAGAACCAAATAGGACCTATGCGTCCTATATGACCTGTCTACCTAAACCTCGTTGACCCAAGCTGGCGCGGAAAGTCACCGGTGCCGACTCTTCCTGATCCGGACGGCCAGCTAGCCACGACCGAAGGCGGCGGACTATTCGTGTCGAAGGCGCGCATCTCTTCACGCCGGCGCCGACGCTTCAAATAATCAAACAGCATGTATGCACCGAGGATGACCAGCGCCACCGGCAAGGCGCGTCGCACTGGAAACTGAACGCCGAGCAAAGTGCGCGCCAGAAAGATCGAACCAAGCGCGACTAAGGTCACGCCCCACGCGACCGGATTGCCGTAGAGCTGACGGGTAATCGCGTCTTCTTCTGCATCAGGCGCCAGGCCCGCGCGCATCAGTTGCGCAGTACGACAGGCGTCGACCGCCGCGAACAACCATGTGGCGCCTACCCCGAGGACAAAGAACATCACTCCGTCAGTCACCACGGCCATCTGAAAAAAGCTGGCGAAGATAGCAAAGTGGACGATTGCTTTCGAGGTTTGTCCGTTGTAAGCGGCCCCCAGACCGGGAACAAAAAATGATAAGAATGTTGCGATAAAAGGCGATGTCTTACGGCGGATGACCTGCGAGTCGGTGCTACGTGTCTGCTGATAACGCAATAGCTCGACCCCGGCGACAATGCAGTCCTGGCAAAAAGCAAACCCGCGGATCCGGTGATCGCAAGCGGCGCACAGCGGCCGCGCGCACTGGTTGCATTGCACGGCGGCCGGGTTCTTTGTGTGATAGGCGCAGTTCATGATCTTTGAGTGGCACAGACTTCAGTCTGTGATTTCGGGTGCTGCAAACACAGACTGATGTCTGTGCCACTAGTCTCAACGGTTCTTCTGCTCTGAGCTTCCGCCCTTCGGTTTGTTTTGCGGGGCGCTATTCTTCGTGCCTTGCGCAGCGTTGTTTTGATTCGATGTATTCTGATTGTGGTTCGCATCATTTGCGTTTCCCGAGTTTTCTTCACTACGCATTAGATCGTTAGCCAATTGCTTCACTTCGTTCGGCAGCGCCGAACTTGAGGCGCTACCCGCCGTGCGTTCAGCCAACTGCAAACTGGCATGATAGATGCCACCCACTGAGCCGTCGGTCGAAACGGTATTCGTCAAGACGAATACTGAAACCAACAGCATAGTGGCTACGGACGCGAGTTGTGGCGAAACGATTGGATCAAGAGTGCCGCGCAGCCACTCGACCAAACGAGATTTCAATGGCGCCCGTACTTCCCGCGGGAGAACGTTGCCGATCGTGCTTTGTAAGATGCGGGCTTCGAGGCCGGCGGGCACCGTCAGCTCGTTCTGCTTGTACGTATAGCAGGCGCCGATAGTACGGACGACGGCGCCCGGTAACTCGCTGCAACCGGCGCAGAGCGCGGCATGGCGTTCCCAGCGGTGGTAAAGCGGCGCCATCAAAAACCCGTCGAGATAGTCGGTCAGGTATGTTTCGAAATCAGAGCAGTTGAGGGCCGTCTCCGGCATTGTCTTCAGCAGGATGCGCGCTTCCAGATCTGTACCGGCAATCGGCGCCTCGGATGCGGAACAGGCGAGCAGCGTATTCTTCACTTCACTGAGAAGATCGTGACAGACGGGACAGCGCATGGCGTGCTCGGCAAACTGCCGGTTCGCCTGGACTTCGAGCGCTCCGTCGAGATAGTCGGTCAATTGATCTTCAAATTCGTGGCAAAGCATCTGGTTTGCTCTTTCTCTCCGACTCTCTGTGAGAAGACTCGCGCGCTAAGCCTCCACTATTCGCATACGACGCAGAATCTTCGCAAGTTCAATCCGCCCTCGATTGATTCGAGACTTAACAGTTCCTTCCGGTATCTTCAACAGGTCAACAATCTCCTGATAACTCAATTCTTCGATGTCGCGGAGAATGACGCAGGTACGCAAATCCGGCGAGAGCTTGTCGATCCCGGCTTGCACCTGGACGCCCAACTCGCGGCGTTCCATCTCGCGCTGGACCGTGCCGCCGGCGGCTCGCAAATGGTATTGATGATCTTCGAGGTCGTCGGCGGCTTCGTCTTGCGGCGCCCGTTGTCGTTTGCGGTAGTCGTCAATTACCAGGTTTCGAGCCAGCCGCATCAGCCAGTTCTGTAAATCGCCCTGCTTAGGATTGTATTGTTCGAGTGATCTATAGACGCGGATAAAGACTTCCTGAGTCAGGTCTTCAGCAGTGTCAGCCCGTGATGTGAAGCGGTAAGCAAGATTGTAAATCCGGCGCGTATAAGTCTGGACAATCTCCTCCCAAGCCGCGCCGTCGCCTGTGCGGCAACGCCTGACTAATTCAGCGCCTTCGTTGGTAGCCAAGCTATTAGCGGCTCCCACTGTTTGCGTCTCCGATTCAGGTGGTCTTACTGACAGCAGTTTCGGGCCAATTGCCCAACCGGGGCGTCTTACGTCCCGTCACGAAACAAAGTTCCCGTCATCGCTGATTGGCCAGAGCTGGAGCTTGTGGCCGTTCGATCGGGATTCTTGCGCACAACATTAAACTGCTGTAGGCTTTGCTGGGCCACCCCATATCTTGTGGTCGCGTTAGGAATTTAGTCAAGTTTGTCCTCCGCCGCGCGACAAGCCTTGGTTTTGTCATCGCTGACGAAGAATTGCTGGATCCCAGAGGACGCCCGCTCGACAAACTAAGGTTCAAAGGACTTTCTAAGAAACGTTTTGGGAAAATATCGCAAGTATCTTGAGTTTGCCGGACTGCTGTTGTTGGCTGTCCTGATTATCTGGTGGTTGGGCCGTGGACTGGACTGGCCTAAGGTGAAACTCTCAGTCCAGAATTCAGACTGGCGACTAATCGTTCTCGCCATCGTTTTTGTCTTGCTGGGTTATCTCTGGCGCGCGTTGCGCTGGCGGGCGTTCCTTGCGCCACTGGCAAAGGCCAGCCTGCGCGAAGTATGGATCGCAACCACAGTTGGGTTCGGCGCGGTCCTGGTTTTTGGACGCATAGCGGAAGTTGTGCGCCCGGCCGTGCTCCCGATGCGAGACAAACGCGTGCGTCCGGCAGCTTCATTCGTAACCATCATGGTTGAGCGGCTATACGACATGATGGCCGTAGTGTTGTTCTTTGCCGTGAATTTGCTGTGGTTTAGACCGGCCGCGGGCACCGCTGCAGACTTTAGTCGCGCCCGTACAGTTGGCTGGCTGCTGGTAGCTTTTCTGGGATCTGCTATCGCGCTGCTGATTTGGTTCAAGCGGCGCCATCAGAGCGTCGTTGGATGGCTCGATAAGCGGATAACCGTCACTTTGGGATTGCGGGGCAGGTTGAAGCGGGCTTTATTGAGTACGCTCGAACAACTGGCTACCGCGTTGAGCGTTCTGTCTGACGTGCGGCAGTTAGCCATAAGCATTGGCTGGACAGTCTTGCTGTGGGTTTCCGTAGCTTTGGGCAATCTGTTTGTTTTTCGAGCTTTTGGATTGCCATTCGGCATGTCACAAGTCCTTTTCGTGCTGGGATGGTCGATGGTGGGATCAGCAGTGCCGACGCCCGGTGGAGCTGCCGGGGCGTTTCATGCGGCCACCGGCGCCGCGCTGGTTCTGCTGGGAGTTGGGCGCGATCAGGCCGCGGCCATCGCGATCATTTTGCATCTGGTGGATTTTGCGCCGGCAGCATTGTTCGGTCTCTTCTACTTTCTTCGCGGTGATATCAATGTTGCTCGCTTGCGTTCTTTGACGTCGACGACCGCCGTCGAACATGCGGTGGAAGATGAAAAGGTGGTGCTGGCTGAGGGCGCCTGACAGACGTGATGGTCAATCTGAAAAGCAAGATTTAGTTTAGTGAGGATCAAACTATGAAATGTCCTTTTTGCGCTTTTCTTGAAGACAAAGTCGTTGACTCGCGAGAATCGCGCGAAGGCGATGCGATTCGCCGGCGGCGCGAGTGCTTGAAGTGCGAGCGGCGCTTTACCTCTTACGAACGGATCGACCAAATACCGTACATGGTAATCAAGAAGGATGGCCGTCGCGAAACCTTCGATCGCAACAAGGTCATGTCCGGCATCCTTCGCGCTTGTGAGAAGCGACCAGTGCCGCCTTCTAAGCTCGACAGCATCGTTAACGCGGTTGAAAAGTATGTGCAGGAGTCTCAGGAGCGCGAACGCCCGACGACTAAGATCGGTGAATTGATTATGCGCCGTCTGAAGGAACTGGATAAGGTAGCCTACGTGCGTTTTGCCTCGGTCTATCTTGAGTTCGAAGATGTTTCAGAGTTCATGAATGAGCTGAAGACGCTGGTGCGCGCGCGCCAGGGCGGGATGATGAAGCGGGCCTAGGTGTCTAATAGCGCAGGTTTGGAATTGACTGACTGGAAGTTATTAAACCCACTGACGCTGTTTGGCCTCTTCGCGGTGACGGCGATGCTTGTCTGCTACGCTTTTGAAGATCGCAGCCGCTGGTTCATTCTGGGGTTTGCTCTGGCCTGTGTCCTGGGATCGGTCTATGGCTTTCTGCAAGGAGCGTGGCCGTTCGGGTTGGTTGAATTTGTCTGGGCCCTGGTGGCCCTACGCCGCTGGTCAATTGGCGGTCGGGCTCGTTGAGAGCATCAAATGGTCAAGAACGTAGGGCCAGCGGGTCTCGAGCGAATCGAGCTGAAGCGTCTGACCGAACGGGTCGGGCGACTCTTTTCAGTATTGCAGGAAGCAGCGGAAGAGCAAATGCCGGAAATCGCCGGTGGCTGGGCGCCTCCGGTGGACGTTTGTGAGACAGCCAACGCGATCTGCATTCGCATCGAACTACCGGGTGTCAGTGCCAGCCAAATCAAGATTGGATTGAGCAGCAATAAGCTGCGTATTTACGGGGAGAAAAAGAAACGAAATCCGCGGCAGCGAGTTGTTTCGCATTTCTGTTCTGAGCGCAACTATGGCCCTTTCAATCGAATTGTGAGACTGCGGTGGACGATCAGTGTGCAGGACGCGACGGCCGAGTTTGTCAACGGCATGCTCTCAATTAATCTGCCAAAGATAAAGGACCGTCGCGGCTCAGAATTCAAAGTGCCGATTTTTGAAAGAGAACCGAAATAGCTGAGCAGGGAACCGGGGTAAAAGAGAACAGAGAATGACAGACACTATTAGCGACGATATTTCGGCAGCGCTGGAACCGACCGAAGCCGAGCAGCAGCTACAAATCCCCGACGAATTGCCGGTGTTGCCTCTGCGCGACATTGTGATCTATCCGTTCATGATCGTGCCGCTATTTGTCTCTCGCGAGAAATCGATCCGGGCCGTTGACGAGGCCCTCGGCCAGCACCGGATGATCCTGCTCACGTGTCAGAAGGATCTCGATAAGGAAGAGCCGCAGCAGGATGATCTCTACAGCGTCGGCACGGTGGCGGTGATTATGAGAATGCTGAAGTTGCCGGACGGGCGCATTCGCATTCTGGTCCAGGGAGTTTCGCGCGCTAAAGTCGAATCGGTCAACGCCACTGACGACTGTTTACATGCACGACTGACTGTGATGACGGAAGTCCTGGCCCCGGAGCGCTCGCTGGAAGTTGAAGCCCTGATGCGCAATGTGCGCGCGTCGATGGAAAAGGCGGCGACTCTCGGCAAGAACATTTCGCCTGAGGTGATGGCGATCATTGCGAATCTGGACGACGCGGGACGGCTGGCCGACCTTTCCGCTTCAAACCTGGAGCTGAAAGTTGAAGACGCGCAGTCTGTGCTTGAGATAGCGGATACCACGGCCCGGCTGCGGCGAGTGAACGAGCTGCTGAACAAAGAGATCGAAGTCCTCACAGTCCAGCAGGAAATCAACACCCAGGCTCGGGCGGACATCGATCGGTCGCAACGAGAGTTCTATTTGCGCCAGCAGATGAAAGCGATTCAAAGCGAGCTGGGTGAAGGTAACGAGTTAGGCGAAGAAGTCCAGCAGTTCCGCGACAAAATTGAGGCTGCAAAGATGCCGAAGCCCGCCGAAGAGGAGGCGCTGCGACAACTGAAGAAGCTCGAACGAATGCACCCGGACGCTGCCGAAACGGCGACTCTGCGGAATTGGATGGAGATTATCACTGACCTCCCCTGGTCAAAGTCTTCAAAAGATAATCTGGACTTACACAAGGCACAGCGAATCCTGGATGAAGACCATTACGGCCTTGAGAAAGTCAAAGAACGAATTCTGGAGGCGCTGGCCGTGCGCAAGCTGAAAGAGAAACCAAAAGGGCCGATTCTTTGTTTGGTGGGCCCTCCCGGTGTTGGCAAGACGAGTTTGGGCCGGTCGATCGCGCGAGCGCTGGGCCGTAAGTTCATGAGGTTGAGTCTGGGCGGAGTCCACGACGAAGCAGAGATCCGTGGTCATCGTCGCACCTATGTCGGGGCAATGCCGGGCCGTATTATCCAGTCTGTCCAGCAAGCTGGGACGAACAACCCTTTAATTATGCTCGACGAGGTCGATAAAGTCGGCGCGGATTTTCGCGGAGACCCATCATCGGCACTCCTCGAAGTCCTGGATCCGGAACAGAACAACAGCTTTCGCGATAACTACCTGGGCGTCACGTTCGATTTGTCGAACGTAATCTTCATGACGACCGCGAACATTCTGGATCCGGTGCAATCTGCTTTGCGCGATCGCATGGAGGTAATCCGGCTGGCCGGATACACCGAAGAGGAAAAACTCGAGATTGCTCGCCGCCATCTATTGCCCAAGCAGATGGACGAGAACGGCGTCACGGCTCGCGACATGAATATCTCGCGCACCGCCCTGACGGCGATGATTCAGCGCTACACGCACGAAGCCGGTTTGCGCCAGCTTGAACGCGAAATCGGCTCGATCTGCCGCAAAGTGGCGCGGCGAATGGGCGAGGGGCAAAAGGGTGCGGTGCGCGTCTCAGTAAACAACCTCCACGAGTTTCTGGGCCCACCGAAGATTATTCCTGAGGAAGTCTTGAAGAAAGATCAGATCGGTGTCGCGACCGGTTTAGCCTGGACTGCGGTCGGTGGTGATGTGCTGTTTGTGGAAGCACTGCGGATGAAGGGTAAGGGCAATCTGGTCCTGACCGGCCAGCTCGGTGAAGTAATGCGCGAGTCGGCGCAGGCTGCTTACTCGTACGCCAAGTCGCGCGCCAAAGAACTTCAGATCGACCCGGATGACTTCAGTAACTTTGATATGCACATTCATATTCCTGAGGGTGCGATCCCCAAGGACGGTCCATCCGCCGGTATTACTCTGGCCACGGCGTTGGTGTCGGCTTTATCGCTGAGGCCTGTGCGCAAGGATGTAGCCATGACCGGCGAGATTACTCTGCGTGGTAACGTCCTTCCGGTCGGAGGCGTCAAAGAAAAAGTTCTGGCCGCCCGACGAGCACGAGTGACGAAGATCATTTTGCCTGCGCAGAACCGTCGGGACCTCGACGAAGTGCCCAAGGAACTATTCAAGGATATTCGCTTCGTATTTGTTGAAAACATGAGACAGGTGTTCCGTGAGGCCTTGAAAGAGAAGGCCCCGCCGGCCCTGACATCGAGCCCCCGACCGGCTCGCATGCCGCAGGCAGCCAGCGGACGCGGACGCCTTTAACTACCGCGCGGTCCGCCGATAGTAATGATCCCCGATTTTATTGAGCGTATCCTGAAACGGAATATGACTGTCGATTTTCGTCGGGCGCAGGACTCGCGTTAACGGAAAAAGCCGAGACTTCAGGCCGATTTTCGCAGGATCACGAGTTTGACACACCCTGGTTCGTGTGCTAACCTCAGGGCTCGAGTGGCTCGTTCATGAGCCGCAAATTCGGAACTTTTCCCGGTTCCGCATTGTTTAAGTAGTGAATGCCGCTGTGCGACTCAAACGTGTAAGTCGCAGTCGTGGATTCGCCCAAAGTATTACCAGAGGAGAATAGCGATTGATGACCCGTAGCCCTCTTCGTTTAACTGCAAGTGCTTTTCTGTCCGTCGTAGTCCTTTTTATTCCAGCAATCATTAAAGCCCAGATCCCTGGCGGCTCTTCGGCCCGTGATATTCAGACTGAAGTCCAGAAGACCGATCCGCGTGTGGACCAGGTTCTCGAACGGGCTAACGATCATTTCCGTAAGGGCAAGCTTAATCTTGAAGACAACAAGCGCGAGCAGGCCCGGGACGAGTTCGACAAGGCGGTTGACGAGATCTTGGCGTCTGGCCTGGACGTGCGCGCCAGTCAGCGGCTGCAGACCGGTTACCTCGAATTGGTAGAGAAAATCTATCGTGAAGAGGTGCCACTGATTCAGGTCTCGCCGCAACAGAATGCCACCCCAGTGGTTGCTCAACAGACGGCAAATCCGAAAGCCGAAACGGCAGAGGTTGCTCAGGTAAAACAACCGAAGCAGGTTGTGATTGGCTTTAGACAGCAAGGTTTTGATTTTTCGCCGCTCGACCCGCTCAGCAAGCTGATTCTCACCCAAACCGAGCAGAAGGTCTCAGGCGAGCAACTGAATGACCTCGAACAGGCAAAGAACTCCCTTGATTTCAATTTCACGATCAATCCGCTGATTCAACAATACATTAACTATTATCAGGGACGTGGACGGTCCACGATGGAGGCGGGTCTGCGCCGCTCTGGCCGTTTCATGAAGATCGCGCGCGAGACGTTTCGCCGGGAAGGCGTGCCGGAAGACATCACCTGGTTAGGTCAGGTCGAGAGCGCATGGAGTCCGAGGGCTCGTTCGTGGGCAGCAGCGTCCGGCCTTTGGCAGTTCGTTGGCGGCACCGGCGCACAATACGGTTTGCGACAGACGGCTTGGGTCGATGAGCGCAATGGAATCGAAAAACCAACTGCCGCTTCAGCACGTTATCTAAAGGATCTGGCCAAGCGCTACAACGGCGACTGGTTGCTGGCAATGGCTGCTTACAATACCGGTGCGCTAAACGTCGACCGCGGTATCTCACGAGCCGGGGCTGCCAATTACTGGCAGATTTATCCGTACATCGCGCAAGAAACCCGGAACTACGTACCGAATATTCTGGCCGTAATCCTGATTGCCAAGAATCCTGAGAAGTATGGCTTCCACGGTATCCGTCCGGAAGCTCCGATGAGTTTTGAGCCGGTGCTCGTTCCTTCGGCCACCAGTCTGCGTTTGATAGCGGAAGCTACGGATACGAGCATCGATTACATCGCGAATTTGAATCCGGAGCTGAAACGCGACACCACACCGAGAGGCGAGTCGTATCCGATTCGCGTGCCCGCTGGAAAGGGTAAACAACTGGCTTCGGTGCTGAAACGAGTCCCCGGTGATCGGCTTGATTCGGCCCGGATAATTTCCATCGTTCCCGGAGAAGATCTGCAATCGGTTGCCAATCGCACCGGAGTAAGCGTCGGGACGCTGCAAGCGATGAATGCCGGAGTCGACTTGAAAACGACAAACAAGCTGGTCGTTCCGAACAGCAGCATGCGGCTGACCACTTGGCGGCGTGCCCCTGGCGCGGCCGACGCGGGCAGTTCTTCGACGCTGACGAAAATGCGGGCGCGCAAGGGTGATACGATCGCCAAAATTGCGGCCGCGCGAAAGCTGGCTGTCGATGAATTGGCGCATCTTAACGGCATCGGACCAAATGTTGAGTTGCAGGCTGGCCAGGAGATCAAGTTGCCGGGCAGTCCGAGCACTTCGAAACAGAGATAGACTTAGTTAGCTGATCAAGTAACTGACAAGTGGTCGCTTCTCCGCGACCGATAAAGAAATGGCGAGCGCGCTTCGATTGAGGCGCGCTCGTGCTCGTTTAAGCGGCACAGACTTTCGGTCTGTGTAAATCCGACTATGACTACGAGTCAAAACACAGACTGAATCTGTTAATAAGGCTCCCATGCTCTTCCGCACTCAATCCGCTGCCGTCTATGGAATCGATGCTAACCTGGTCGATGTTGAAGTCGATCTCACTCCGGTGCGAAATGAAACCGATCAACCCTCATCGGTGACGATTGTTGGTTTACCCGACCTCGCGGTCCGCGAATCTCGCGAGCGTATTCGGGCGGCCATCAACAACAGCGCATTCTTCTTTCCGTTTCACAAGACCACGATCAATTTGGCGCCCGCGGATGTGCGGAAGGAGGGCGCGAGTTTCGACTTGCCGATCGCGCTTGGGATTCTCGGGGCTAACGGCGACCTCGGCGATGCGCAACACTTGACCGACATTCTTTCGGTAGGCGAATTGTCTCTGGATGGCCGGGTGCGCCCGATCCGAGGCGCCTTACCGATTGCCCTGCGCGCGCGACAGTCGAAAACCAAACATCTACTTTTGCCGGACGAGAACGCGAAAGAGGCGGCAGTCGTTTCAGAGGTGAATGTTTATGCGGTTACCGATCTGCGTCACGCCGTTGAAATGATCGCGGCTATCAGGTCGGAAAACCCGCCCGCGCCAATCGTCGTGGATCCGGCTCACCTACTCGTCCCCGACGATCATTACAGCGTTGACTTTCGCGAAGTGCGCGGCCAGCAAGCCGCCAAGCGCGCCCTGGAAGTAGCCACGGCCGGTGGGCATAACATCCTCTTGATTGGTCCGCCAGGATCAGGCAAGACGATGCTCGCAAAGCGTCTGCCGACCATTCTGCCGCCGCTGGAGTTCGAAGCCGCGCTTGAGTTAACCAAGATTCATTCAGTCGCCGGCCTGACGGGTCGCGCCGGACTGGTAACTCAAAGACCTTTTCGCTCGCCGCATCACACCATCAGCGATGCCGGTTTGATTGGCGGCGGTGCGTTGCCGCGCCCTGGGGAAGTTTCGCTGGCGCATCAGGGCATTTTGTTTCTGGACGAACTGCCGGAGTTCGATCGCAGCGTGCTGGAAGTCTTGCGCCAGCCTCTCGAAGATCAGCAGGTGACCATCAGCCGGGCGGCCATGTCGCTGACTTTTCCCGCATCGTTCATGCTGGCGGCGGCAATGAATCCGTGTCCTTGCGGCTTCTGGAATGATCCCACTCGCGAATGCCGTTGTACCCCTCTGCAGATTCAGAGATACGTCGGCCGCATTTCGGGGCCGTTGCTGGACCGCATAGACATTCATATCGACGTGCCGGCGGTGCGCTTTCGCGATCTGGCAGGAGACCCACCGCCGGACGCGGAAGACTCGGCGGCGATTCGCCGGAGGGTAATAAATGCGCGCGAGCGTCAGGGGAAAAGACTGGAAGCAGCGGGGATCTTCTCGAACGCCGCCATGACGCCGCGTTTGATTCGACGCTTTTGCCGGATTGACACCGAAAGCGAGACCATGCTCGAACGCGCGATGACGCGCCTCGGGTTATCCGCTCGCGCTTACGATCGTATTCTCAAAGTCAGCCGCACCATTGCCGACCTGGAGAACTCAGACGAAATTCGGTCAGCCCACGTTTCCGAGGCGGTGCATTATCGATCGCTCGACCGCACGTACTGGACTTAGGTTCCGTACACGGAGGTTCCCTTAGGGCAGATTCTGCGCTATCTCAAGGTAGATATCTCTGACCTTGCTCTCGTACCCACCAGCCTGCTTGAAAAAACCTGCGAAACTGAAAGTCAAAGCTTCCTGAGGATCCCACCATCCGCACTCATTGAGGTGATCAGCAGGAAACGGGAATTCTTTCTGAACGACTGTCTTTCGAGTGCCGTCGTTGCCGATCAATTCGTTTTTCCATTGCTGCGATCTAACAGATACGAGCCCGTCATTTCTGCCGTCATGCTCCTGAATGAACACCCAGGACGGCATGAGCGGCAGAAAGACCAGTTTGAGATCTTCCGCGGCGGCGTACGTTTGGTAGAAAACGCCGTTTCTCGCTTCCTCATCTTCAGCGATGCGATTGAACTGGTCGCAGACGTCAACTCGGAGATCGGTGAACCCGTCCAGATCGATCACCTGCCGTACACTTTTCACCAGTAAAGTTCCGCCGCTATCGAGCAGATGATCCGCGAGGACGGTACCCAGATGAGGTGTGCCGATGGTTGTCAGGCTGGCGACGCTATCCGCCATACCCAGGTCAACTATCATGTGCCGAGAATCCAGGCCACCCATGCTGTGGCCGATGAGATGAACACGGTCGACTCCTTCCTCCGCCATGATCTCGTTGACTCTGGTCTTCAATTGCGCGGCTCTGAGGTCAACTGGTCCGGAAAAATCCTGGTTAGTATGAAAGACCTTGAAACCATTGGCTTCGAGAAGAGTCTTGATGCCCTTGAAATACTCGAACCGATCGTCGATTTGGTTTTCGGGCAGCTTCAGTTTCTTCTTCAAGGATTCGTGCAGGATATCGAACCTCGCAATGCCGTGAACCAGGACGATGGGGACCTTTTGGTCGGTCATCTCGAAATCTCCTTTTGGATGTGGGACCTAATGATCGGATATCCGAAAAACATCGACGAGTTTGGGATGGAGTTTGCCCGTGCCTCCCTGTGTCCCGGGCTCATCTACCGCGATCACATAGCCGGTGAGTCCGTTTCGATCAATGCGAAAACGGATGAACTCTTTGAATCCTTCTATTCTGGCCGCTCCGCCCGCTTCATTGTTGTGCCCGTTGAATGCCAGAGAGACGGCCAGATACCAACCGAAAAGCACACAACTCGTAACGGCGCCGATTGCGCCGGCATACACACAAAGAAGGAACTGAAGCCATCGAGTGTTAGCTATATTCAACCCCCCGTCATTGAAGATAAAGGGCTGGTTTGTAGCATCGAGGACGAAAGGCGTGACGAGCAGCAGCGCGCCGAATACGAGCCACGTGAGGGCCAGCGGCCAACCATTCTCCAGCTTGGCCAAGCTGCTTCCGATGTACTTGAAGATAACAACCAGAATAAGCACAGCCAGCGGCGCCCAGAGCAGGTGACCCTTCCTGACCAGAAGAAAAGGAACCAGCAATTGAAGAAAACCGTGAGTTGCTCCGAGCAGGAGGAAACCAACTTTACCTGCTCCTTTCTGAAGGTCGCCGCCGGTGGAGAAAGCAAAAAACGTTAAGCCCAATCCTACGGCCAGAAGAATCAGCAGCAGAGCAAGATCAGATACAAGGAAAGCGGACTCCTGCTTTCCGAAGAACCACAGAGCCGCACCGAACCCAACCGCCGAGAAAATGTTCAGAACCCAGACGGGCCAGTAGTGCCAAGACTTGAGGTTGCCGTGATAGACGGCCTCAAAGAGCCAGGCTGAGTACTTAACACTCGCGATGATAGCCAGAACGGACCATGCCAGGGCGATAAAGACAATCAGGCTCCGGCCGAAGCGCGTCAGAATCTCATCGTGCAAGTGGAAACCCCAGATGCCGACGGCCAGACTCGCGAAAGATGCGAACACCAGCGTCCAGAGAATTATGCGCTGTCCCTGGGTTACGTTCTTCTTAGGTTTGGACCACGTGGGGTCGTATTCCACTGCAAAGAGTTTAGACGAATAGGCTAGCGCGGCGCCGAGAAGGATAACGGCCAGGACCAAAGAAATCGCCGCCAGCCAATATACCGGCGGAGCGGTCTGCGGATTACTCCACCAGGGATCGCTGGGCATTTGCATCACATAGGATGGAACGGGCTTCTCGAATTGCGCGCGCGGGGGCGAAATTTTCAAGTTCACAAACGGCGGGAACTTATCAATAGCGTCCCTGCTGCTTTGCGGAAAAGTGGCGGCGAATAAGATTGAGAACGCGATTACAAAACCGAAGAGCCAGACATAGCCGCCCCGCCAAATATTAGTAAACTTAAAAAGCTGGTTCGCAACTGCGCGACGCGAATCCTGTGGCAGCGGATAGATAACCTCTGGGATTACCTCTTTGATCGTGGTGTGGCTGGGATGAAAAAACGCTCCTCCTGAGCCTGATACGACCGAAGCATAATTGCTCGCCCGATCTTCTCCTTTCGGAGCGCCCCAGTGTCTTGCATAGTGGTGAACATCACCGGACAAATCCAGACGACACTTGCCCTCGCCGATCGGCTCGGGCTTTTCCAGGAAAGGGCGCTCAAGCCCGAGTGCCGCGAATGTCTTTGATTGGCTCTCTTCCTCTTTGGCATATTTACCGAATACCGTTGTGGGTTCCGGTGTCGCGACGATTAGCCGCCGGGGCCCATACTGCGCCTGGATATTCTTGAAAAACTCCTGCTGACGAAAATCCATTTCGCCGCCCTCTGTATCCAAACCCCAGAACCACCAATCGTAAGGGAGATGAAGAGCGAGAAAGCTGGCTTCCTGCACACGTTTGAATGTGGGAAGCGTCAGCAGCGGTTGCCGGGGAGCCCCCGGCGTCTGATCACCCTGAGCAGGTTTGCGAAACTGTCGATTGAACCCGTCCAGTGCATCGTAATAGTCGTGATTCCCGGGAATTCCTAAGAGCATACGTGGATGGCCTTCATTGATGCTGGTGGCCCCACTAGCTGAGAGATCCCTGGCGGCCCAGCAGAATGGGTTCTGCACTCGCGCAGCCAGATTGCCATAGTCGGAAATGTGATAGCTGGTGTCGCCTCCAATGAATAGAAATGCGCCACGCGGCAGGAGCAACTGGTCGTCTGTTGTCAAACCACCCGCGCCGGCGTCCAAAACGAACCCAACCTCTGCACCAAGTTGAGACTGGGTCAGCGCGAGGTCGCTCATGCACAAGTAGGCAATGGTATATACTGCCTTCTGTCCGTCTCCAGTGTCAGCGATATAATCGAACCAAAACGCCTCATCTTCTGCTGCTTCCTTCGGGGACCCCGATTCATCAAGTGATTTTTCAGACTGACTCGCGCGAATGATATTGGGCTTCATCCAGTCGCGCGGGTCGAGCTTACCCTTGAATGCGGCGTAGAGCGCGAACCATTTGATGTTGGCGAGTAGCTGGCGCCCAAAGAGCCAGGCGACCGGAGGCAGAAAGCTCTTCGGATCCGGTTTTGGCGGAATGCCTGCGGGAATTCCCACTGGATCTTTTTTCGATAAACCTGCTGACATGACATTTCTCCTTGACTGAAGAGTGAGAGTGAACGGCCGCTTACCGAGGCGCAGTCTTACGTCCATCGCGACCCGAAAATTTCGGACTTGCCCGGAACTCAAAGATTTGAAATGTGACGACTAGGCGAGGGTTCTTCAGGGCAAGCCATCGCAGGTTAAGAGTGAAGAGAACCCTCGGATAAAGCTCAGAGCAAAACAGCTAAGTAAGCGCGGCAAGATTATAGTCAATATAATTGCTTGTCAATAAGATTTAGTAAGGGAACAATTTAATAACCTCTCATTGACTATGGTTGATTAGAAGGCTATTGGGTTCCTCACGCGTCAGGATGAACACCGCTTCGTCTATCACGCGACGGCCAGGTCCCTGGTCGCGTCTCGTAGACATCGTAACGCTTCTCAACTTGTCAGCGCCCCCCTATGATCGGATACTAAAAGTGAAAGACGAACGGCTAGACGTTACGAACGGGCAAGGGCAAGGAGTCCCTTCAAACTGAAAAAGGGCGTTGCAGCTTTGCTCGCCAATCACAGGAACCAGTGGCTGTCAGCGAAACGGAAACACCGCGAACCCCGGATTACGAATTGACGCAGCGGTCCGCCGAAGGCGACATGAAAGCCTTCGAAGAGCTTTACCAGCGCCACAACCGCCGGGTATATTCACTCTGCTTGCGCATGACGGGCAACGTGACTGAGGCCGAAGACCTGGCCCAGGAAGTCTTCATTCAGCTTTTTCGCAAGATTGGCAGTTTTCGCGGCGAATCGGCTTTCACCACCTGGTTGCATCGTTTGACCGTCAACCAGGTTCTAATGCACTTTCGCAAACGGGGCGTCCGTCTCGAGCAGACGACTGAAGACGGCGAAGCACCGATTCAAATCGTCAAGGGAACTGAGAACCCGAATGCAATGCCGGTCGTCGACCGCATTGCTTTGGATAAGGCAATCGCTCAATTGCCGCCCGGGTATAAGATGGTTTTCACCCTGCACGATATCGAAGGACACGAGCACGAAGAGATTGCGCGGATGCTGGGATGCTCTGTAGGCACCTCAAAGTCCCAATTACACAAGGCCAGAATGAAATTACGGGGCCTTCTCAGGCAACAGAACAAGCCTCGTCAGCAACCAAGAGAGGGCCTCTAAAAGCTGTGGACAGCCTGTCCACGCTCCCCGATGGGCCACTTTGACATTGCGGCGAGAGATACGCCGGTTGGAAAGCACAGAAGGAAGCAGTCTCCCCTTTATTGCTTTGGACCGCGAGAGTTGCGCAGACCGGGGCTTTTCAGTATGCGCGCGACGCATCAGAGGTTAGAACAATGAACTGCGAGCAGTATCAGGATTTACTGAGCGATTTTATTGACGGGTTGCTGGCTCCCGAAGATCACCAGACAGTAGCGGCACATTTGGGTGTTTGCAGCGTCTGCACCGAATCACGAAATGACCTTGAGGTCATCGTGGCTTACTGTCTTGAGCATCAGGGCGAGTACGACGCCGTGCCGAACGAACGCGCTCTGTGGTTGCGGATTACGAACCTGATTGAGGCGGAATTACCGGCCCCATCAGAGAGCGCAATTCCAGCGAACTCGGGTTGGTGGTTTCGCTTAATGAACCGCAGCTGGCAACTATCGTTCCCGCAGATAGCCGCGGCAGCGACCGTCATCATCATTCTCGTAGCGGTGTTTACCGCCGTTGGCGTACGTGGGTTCAACTTTGCCGGCGGTGCAGTTCATCAAGCAGGTTTCATTCCCACGCCGGGCGACGGAAATATGCAGGATCGTTTTCGCCAGCAGCAGCAAGTGATCGCCTATTGGAACGACCGCGTGGAACTGAACAAGGCCCGTTGGAATCCGCAGATGCGCGAAACGTTCGATAAGAACATGAGCGTGATCGATACCGCGGTTAACGATTCAATGCGTCAATTGAGTCAGAATCCCCACGATGAAGTGTCAGAAGAGATTCTTAACGCGGCAATGAACGACAAGGTCGAATTGTTGAAGGAGTTTGCTGCCCTGTAAAAATCGAAAAAAGTCGAGAACGCTCTCGACCAAATAAATCCGACAGCGATGAACTTACATTTGCCCGCCACCAGAAACCGAGTAAGTTTTGCAGCATTTCCTGCCCTCTTTCTCGTATTAGCTATCACCACCAGCGCATTCGGCCAACAGCGAGTGTCGCGGAATTATCCTGCCGGGAAAAACGTCCGCATTGAGCTGAAAAACCTCCGAGGCACAATCACCGTCGAAACCTGGGCGCGCGATGAAATTCGCATTACCGCCACCATGGAAGCCCCCGCAGTACACTTCAACCCCAGGCCAACCGATGCGGGTTTGGTGATCGACATCGTCGGCGACAATCGTGATCGCCGGGATGTCGGCGATGTGAATTTCAAGATCCAGGTACCATCGCGATCGTCGGTAGATCTGGAAACGCGGACCGGCCAAATCACTGTCAATAATATCCAGGGCGATCTGGTTCGCGCGCATGTCTGGACTTCAGGAGACATCACCCTCTCAGGCGTGAACGCGGCCCGCGTGTTTGCCCAAAACACCACCGGCGACATTTTCTTCGACGGAGAATTTGCGGCCGGCGGCACCTACGAATTCAAGTCAGGACAGGGAACCATCTCGCTGCGGCTGCCGGCAAATTGCGGCTTCCGTCTGGTGGCGACCGGGCCGGCCAAGAAGATCTCGATGGGTGATTTTTGGAATCCTGGTATGAAGCTGCTCGGTGAAGGCCGCCGGATCACCGGCGACGTCGGCGATGGCCGCGCGTCAGTAACCGTCACCAACTATCAGGGCGAGATAAAGTTCTATCGTCGCTAGACAACCTTTACTATTCTCCCTCACAATCTACGCAGTGAAAAGAAGCGCAATCTTTGTTCCTGCTTTTGTCATAGTCTTACTTTCCAGTCTCAGCCTCTACGCTCCGGTCGCGGCGCAAAAAGACAAAAAGATTATCCCGGCGACGCCGCTCATGACGCGCACTACAATGCGTCACGATAGCCGCCGGCTGGGATATGGCGGCGCGGTCACGATCGTCGGAGCGCCGGTAGGTTCCATTACGATTGAGGGCTGGCAGCGAAGCGAAATTGACGTCAGCGCCGAGGTGGAATTGAGCGCACCTTCTGCGGCAGACCTCGACCGGCTGGCGGCGGTGAATGGCTTTGCGGTCGACGAAGACGCAAATCACATTCGCATCATTACGACCGGCACGCACGACAAGAAGTTTCTGAAACTCGTCGCCAAAGACCTGCCGAAAAACTTGATTGGCCTGCCGTGGAAGATTGATTATCACATCAAGGTGCCATCGATGTGCGATCTGGCGATCGACGCAGGTAGCGGCCCAATCAAACTCTCGGGGGTCGAAGGCTCCATCCGTATCAACGCGCTGGAAAGCATCACCGACCTGTCGCTTACTGGCAGCGACGTTTTCGTTATTATTCAAAAGGGAGCAGTGAACCTTACGATTCCGGTGCGGGCCTGGCATGGTTTGCGAGCTGAGATAAAGTTGGCGAGCGGCAACCTCAGTGTTGACCTGATGCCGGGGTTCAGTGGCGATATCGATGCTCAAGTCGTGCGCTCCGGCGAGATCAGGAGCACGTTTCCCGGCCTCGAGCCGCGGGACCGCGCGAGTATCGGGCCGCGCACGGTGCGCGCTCGCGCCGGCAGCGGCGGTGCGATGCTGACATTTACGGTTGGTGATGGGATGATCCAGATTGGGTCGGTGAGCAGCAAGCAGTAACCAGAAAATCATGTCCGCAGAAACTCAACTCGATGTCCTCGCGATCTTCTCGCATCCTGATGATGCTGAGTTAACAATGGCCGGGACGTTGCTGAAGCTGAAATTGTTCGGCTATCGCACTGGCGTTCTCGACATGACTCGTGGCGAGATGGGCACCCGCGGCACCCCGGAAATTCGCGCGAAAGAAGCATTGGAAGCCGCGCGCGTGCTGGGTTTGGAGGCGCGTCTTAACCTGGAACAACCCGACGGCCATATCACGATCGATGAAAAGACGCGCCGCGCCATGGTTCGGGTTCTGCGGGGCCGGGCGCCGAAAGTGCTCTTCACTTCGCATTGGGACGATCCGCATCCCGATCATGCGGCGACCGCCCGGATCGTCCGCGAGGCCGCTCGCTTAGCGACGATACGACGCTATGATGAACAAGCGGGCACGGCGGCGATCAAGATGCCGTCAATCGCCCACGCGGTTTATTCGCGACTCACCATCCCATCTTTTATAGTTGATGTTTCAGAGTTCGCGGAAAGTAAGATGAGTGCGATTCGCGCCTACGCGTCTCAGTTCTACCGCGCTGAGTCAACCGAACCGCCGACGCGGATCAGCGAGCAGGGCTTCCTCAAAGAGATTGAAGATCGCATGCGTTACTACGGTTCGCTGATCGGCGTTGAGGCCGGCGAGGCGTTCTATGTTCGCGAGGCTCTAAACGTGGACGATCCTTTTGCGCTGTTAACCCGGCCGATGAATATCTATTCCTAGTTACTAGTCAGTAGTCAGTTGTTAGTTGTCAGTGGTTCATCATCAACGAACAACTAACCGCTGACAACCCAATCACTTCTTCTTCTCTTCCAGCACCGAACGGGCAATAGCGATGACGGCGTTAGCGCGAGGAGCTTCGTGCTCAAACCCACGCGCCAATTCCACCGCCTTCTCATAGTCTTCTTTGGCCAACTCCTGGAAGAGGCCGGCCACATCAAAGTCGGCTACCGAGTTTTGGAAAGCCGAATTCATGCCTTTGGTGTTCATGGTGAAGGACAGTTGGCCGTCTTCACCGGTAAAAGTCTCGGCCGAGTTCGATGCTTTGATGGCCTCACTCATCGTATTCCGGGCGATCGTCGGATTGATCGTCATCACGGCATTGGTCACGGCGAAGAATGCACGGGCGCGATCCGGATCAGCAGGCTCGATTCGTCGTGCTTCGGCCGCCGCGTCATCGATCAGCAGGAGCGCCTTCTCTCGATCGGTTTTGACGAGCAGCTTCGCGGTTTGTGCCAGCAGCCAGGCCTTCTGGATGTGACTCAATTCTCCGGTCCTGGCTATCTCGAGGGCCTGGTCGATATCCTTTTTTTCGATGGCTCGTGATGCCATCGAAGCATCGACAAACGCGCGGGCGCTATTGCGCATGTCAGTGTCGTCGATCTTGCTAACATAATCGCGAGCGCGAAGATCGCCCTTGCCCGCCAAATAAAGTGCTAGTTGCAGATTGAGTTGGTCACGCTCCGTAGATGTCTTGGCACGATCGATCCGATCGAGGAGCGAGTGTTCGCGATCTGAGGTAGCCTTTTCCGGGGCGAGTCCTCTATTGATCGACTCGTCATCGCGCTGGCGCGCATTATTAGTGACTAGCGACGTCAAAGCTTCGAGTTGGGCCCGCAAGGCCGTCGTTGTTTCGGGTGGGGCGTATTGTTCGAACAGAGGCATCAGGCGTTTAATCACCAAATATTCCCCATCGGGACCCGAGGTTGTCTGGTCCTGTCCCGGCGGGGCCAACGGCCGTAACAAAATGCTTGCCGCCGAACGAAAGAATGCCGCGCGAAGTTCGGACGGGACGTCGGCCAGAACAGGCGACCGCGACATTTGTGCACTTGAAACTCCTGTACCCTGGAAGGCGATGTACATATGTGGAGTGAAAAGATACGACGAAAGCATCGATACGGTGTTGGCGTCTGACTGTGGATTGGCAGGAGCGTTCGCCAACATCGCCGCGTAACGCTGGTCGGCTGCCGCCGCATTCTTATCTCGCAGCGTCGTAAGGAAATCGATCGACTGCATACTGATCGCGCTTAACACCGGATCGGCAAACTGCATAGCGCGCTCGAAATCGCCGGCTTCCAGTAACTGTTCCGCCAGACTCAACCTTTGACTCACCGCCTGATCAGAGCCGAAAGGATTGCGCCGAGTGCTTTTGGCTTCGGTAGCTTCGCGCTCTTTCTGTTCTTTGAACTTGCCCAGTAATTCTTCACCCAAGGCGCGATCGCGTTTAGCGGCGAGCTGCAACACTTCTCTCCGTATGTCTGGAGGTGACGCCACGGCGTACCCTCCGCCACCCGTCTTGCTCTGTTGTTGACGAATGTCCTCCAGCTGTCGCTCGTGGCCTTCTTTGTCGGCAATCTCGGCTGCGTCCCACGCCGCCCGCAGCATCGCGCGCGCTCTTTCGGGATCGACTTCCCAAAGCGCGTCAGCGATGCGCGCCTGGGTACGGGCCCTCACCGCCTGATTGCTGAAGTTGCGCGCGTCGACGGCCAGGTTTATCAGCAATGATTGGGCGTTGGCCCGGCGCTCTTTTAAGAGCCGCTCGGATTCCATCTCCTTGGCAGATTTGTTGTTGCCGGCGATATTTTTCGCCGCACTGTTGGTCGCGTCCTTTGATTGTGCGGCGGCGGTTGCAAAACTAGCGAGAAGAATAATCAGGATAATCAGGGAGCGACGGTTCATTGCCACCTCCAGAGTAACGAATGGGCGTTGCCGCCGTTGGGCCATTCTAGGCCGGTGAACCTTGTCCAGCTAATTGTTCCTAACGCGGCGGACGGGTTTCACCCCGCTTAGGGCTGGGATGCTTCGAACGGAGCCGGTGGCGAGGCTAACTTCGGGTCTATAACTCCTAACGGCGCGAAGGTTTGCCAGTTGACTGGACGACCCAAAGAAAAATTATTTTGTTTTGTCCTCCAGCACGGCGCGCGCGATGGCAATCACCGCGCTGGCTCTGGGCGCTTCGCGTTCAAAGCCACGCGCCAATTCGACCGTGCGATTGTAGTCTTCCTTCGCAAGTTCCGCGAAGATTCCCGACACGTCGAAGTCCTGAGCTGAGGACGTGCGGGTGGAACCCATAACTCTGGTAAACATGCTGATTCTGAGCACGCCGTCCTCGCCGGTAAAACCCTCGGCAGAGTTAGCCGCTTTGACGGCGTCGTAAGTAGCGTCCCAGGTTCTGCTGCGGTCGTTAACAAGCAAAGCATTCGCCACGGCCATCAGGGCGCGCGGGCGGTCCGGATCAATTCCCTCAATCCGACGGGCCTCGGCGGCGGCTTCCTCGATCACGGCCAGGGCCTTGTCGTGATCAGTCTTCGCCAACAATTTTCCTGCGAGGGCCAACGCCCAGGCTTTTTGCAGGTGCGTTAACTCGCCCGTTCGAACTAACTCCAAAAGCTGATCGATGTCTTTCTTATCCACGGCGTGCATCGTCATAGTGGCATCAAAAAAGGCGCGCACGTTCTTCCGCAGTTCGCTGTCATCAATCTTGTCTACATAGTCGCGTGCCTTTAAGTCGCCATTTTCAGCGCGTATCGCGGCCAACTGAACGTAGAGCCCGTCACGTTCCTCAGACGTCTTAACCCGATCGATTCGATCAAGCAGCGACTTCTCTCGGTCCTCGCTGGTCAGGCGCGGGCGGATTCCTTCGCGCATCGTGTCGTCATCGCGCTCGCGCAGGTCTTCAGGCACCGTCGAGCCCAGCGCTTCCATCTGCGCGCGCATAGCTTCCGTCATTTCCTTCGGCGCGAATTGTTCGAACAATGGGAGCAGGCGCTTGATCATGAGGTATTTGCCCTGCGGGCCCGCCGAAGTTTGATCCTGTCCCGGAGGAGCCTGCGGCCGCAAAAGGATCGCGGCTGCGCTACGAAAGAAGGCGTTGCGCAACCCAGGCACAACCACGGGAGGTTCGCTGCCGCGCGATGTCTGCGTGTTTGCACTGCCGGCGCCGTTGAAGGCCACGTAGATGTGCGGAGTGAAGAGATAAGAGGACAGCAGCGACACCGTGTTCGCGTCCGATTGCATGCTGCTGCCGGCCAGCGCGAGCAATCCTGCATATCGCCGATCGGCGGCGGCCGCATCCTTTTCGCGCAAGTAAGAAAGAAAATCGATTGCGTCTCTGGTAATTGTGGTCAGAGCGGGATCGGCAAATTGAAGCGCCCGCTCAACATCCGTCGCGAGTAGTTGACGCGCCAAGCCCAGCCGCTGGCTGACTCCGTCAGGGCTGTCGAAGAGATGGCTATTGCCTTTGTCAGCAGCTTCCGTAGCCTCTCGCGCTTTATCGACTTTGAGTTTAGCCAACAGCTCTTCGCCGAGGGCTCGGTCGCGGCGAGCCGCCATGCGCAGTATTTCGCCGCGTAAATTCGCTGGCCCAGTGCCCGTAATGGTGGCCCCCTTAATGGGCTTCGTCATATCTATTACGACCGGGCCGCGGTTTTCCTGATCGACAATTTCGGCGGCATCCCACGCTTTGCGAAACAACGCACGCGCCCGGTCAGGATCAGAATCCCAAAGCACGTCGGCGATTCGTGCCTGGGTGCGCCCGCGCAATTTCTGATCGTTGTAGGAACCTGCGTCGGCAGCCAGTGAGATCAAAAGCGATTGGGCCTGCGCCCGTCGCTCCTGGCGGATTCGTTCGGCTTCCGGGTCTTTGGGAGCAGTAGTGTTCGCTGCGATCGGCTTAGTTGGCTCCGGCTTTTTGACCTGGGTTGGTTGCGCAGCAGCAGTTGAAGCGAGGAGGAGCAGGAAGACAATGATGAGCAGGCGAGTACGGGTCAATTCAATCTCCCAAAACCCGCGGAGCGGGTGAAAGCATAAAGCCTGGAGTAGAGCGAAGCGAAACCCCAGGTTGATGACAAGAGAGACGAATGAGCGCGCGTGGCGTGCGACAGCTCCAAACCGTTGACTTACTCGTCATGAATTGCTACCGCCGCGCTTCGCGGCCTCTTATTTTGTTTTGTCCTTGGTCTCGAGCACCGCTCGCGCGATGGCAATCACGGCGCTGGCTCTGGGTGCTTCGTGTTCAAAACCGCGCGCCAATTCGACCGTGCGATTGTAGTCATCTTTCGCCAGTTCCGCGAAGATGCTCGCGACGTCAAAGTCCTCGACTGAGGAGCTGCGCATCGAGCTCATGCCCTTGGTCTGCAAGCTCAGCCGAAGCGCGCCATCCTCGCCGGTAAAGTCTTCGGCGGAGTTCGCCGCCTTCACCGCGTCGTAAGTAGCATCCCAACTCTTTCCCCGATCACCAACCAGCCTGGCATTCGCCACGGCCAACAGCGCGCGCGGGCGGTCGGGATCGGCGCCTTCAAGTCGCCGGGCTTCGGTGGCCGCGTCCTCAATCATCGCCAATGCTTTGTCGTGGTCAGTCTTCGCCAGCAGCTTGGCGATCGACGCCAAGGCCCAGGCCTTTTGCAGGTGCGTCAGTTCGCCGGTGCGCACTAACTCGAAAACCTTATCGATGTCTTTCTTGTCGACGGCTCGCAGAGCCATCGTGCCATCAACATAGGCGAGTGTTTTCTGACGCAGGTCGCTGTCTTCGATCTTGGCTACGTAGTCGTGCGAGCGCATGTCCCCGTTGTCACCGAACAGCCGGGCCAACTGCAGATAGAGCCGGTCGCGCTCTTCTGATGTCTTGGCACGATCGATGCGATCAAGCAGGGCTTTCTCGCGATCGCCATTGGACAGCGGCGGCTGAATCCCCTCGCGCACGCTGTCGTCATCGCGCTGGCGCAGGTCATCAGGCACGGCCGCGCCGAGCGCGTCCATCTGCGCGTGCATCGCCTCAGTCATCTCTTTGGGAGCGAACTGTTCGAACAACGGCAGGAGCCGTTTGATCATGAGGTACTTGCCCTGGGGTCCCGCTGAACTCTGATCCTGTCCCGGCGGCGGCTGTGGTCGCAGCAAGATCCCGGCCGCGCTGCGAAAAAAAGCATTGCGTAATTCCGGAGAAGCCTCCACCGGCCCACTGCTCCTCGAGGTCGACATGGTTGAAGCTCCACCGCCACCACTGAAGCTCACGAATATGTGCGGGGTGAAGAGATAAGAAGAAAGCATGGAAACTGTGTTGGCATCCGATTGCATGCTATTGGCCGCAAACGCGAGCATCGCGACGTATCGTCGATCAGCGGTGGCTGCATCTTTCTCGCGCAGATAAGAAAGATAATCGATGCCTTCTCTGGTAAGAGTCGCCAAAGCAGGATCGGCAAATTGAATTGACCTCTCAACATCAGTTGACAGTAGTTGACGAGCCAGACTAAGCCGCTGGCTGACACCTTCCGGAGTCGGCGGCTCGGTCCGGCTTCTATCGGTGGCTTCCGTAGCCTCTCGATCTTTTTCTACTTTGAGTTTTGCGAGAAACTCTTCGCCTAACGCGCGATCGCGACGCGCAGCGAGGCGCAGTACTTCCCCGCGAACGTTTGGTGGCCCCTGGACCGCGGAGCTTCCGTTCTTCGCCTGTTGCTGCTTGATATCTTCTTGCATCTTGCGTTGCCCATCCTGATCGACAATCTCGGCGGCATCCCACGCTTTGCGGAACAGCGCGCGGGCCCGGTCAGGATCCGCATCCCAAAGTACGTCGGCGATGCGTGCCTGGGTGCGCGCGCGCAATTTCTGATCGTTGAATGAGCCCGCGTCAGACGCCAGCGAAATCAAAAGCGATTGCGCCTGGGCCCGGTGCTCCTTGATGAGGCGGTCAGCTTCCAGATCGGCAGCGGTCTTGCCTTTGTTGGCCAGTTCTTTGGCCGGCGCAGTCTTGTTGGCTTCGTTTGGTTGCGCAGAGCTAGTGGCGCACAGGAAGAGCAAGCAGAGCAGGATGGGCAGTCTGGGACAATTCATTCTTAACCTCCGGTACTTTGAGCACACTGAGCGTGGTACGAGCAGAGGTAACACGCGCGAGACCATGGCGAGGTTCCAGGAACCTTTACAAGCCCGAAGATGAGGTCAGTACCGGGAGCGATAGCGACCGGGTCTCGTGTGCGCGATCTTGATCGTTGAGAGGATTGCGACCGGTCGCTATCGCTCCCGGTACTGACCTCATCATGCAAGTCGAGTTGAAAGCACCACTAAACATTGACGGGTTGCGTTGCGTGACGCAACGGAGATTGAGTGTTTGACCCGGTCGCTACCGCTCCCGGTTCCGTAGAATGGAACTAACTTGATCTGATAGCTTAAACCGCGACCACTTCCATTTCGGGATCGACTTCCGCCTTAAGCATTCCCTCTATGGCCATGAGTGTGCCGGAGAGTGAGCTCGGACAACTGCCGCAGGCGCCCTGGTAACGAATCTTCAAGGTGTGCTCTTCCAGGCCGATGACTTCCACATAGCCACCGTCACCCATCAAAGCAGGCCTGACCTTCTCGTCGAGGATATTATTGATTTGCATCAAGCGCGGGTCGTCGCTGGTGACGGCTGCGATCGCGCCGCCGATGGCTCCGGCTCCCGCCGGCTGGGTCGTCGCCACTGACTCGGCGGCCCGAATAGGCACAGCCAAGGTCGGCAAAAGCTCGTCCCAATCGGCCGGGTCTTCCTTCTCGACCGTGATCATGTTGTCCATATAAAAGACAGACACGACGCTGCCGACATCAAACAGCGATTTGGCGAGTGTGTCGCTCTGGGCCTGATCGGCTGAACCAAATTGCCGCGCGACGCCGTGGGTCACGGGCTCGCGCAAAATAAACTTCACCGCGTTTGGATTTGGGGTTTCCTGAATATCATTAATCTTGGGCATTGTTTTATTAGTAGCCGGCAATTGCAAAAGGGGAAGCGCCGGCAACGATCCTTTTCCTAGTTTCGATGAATCATTATAGCCCTTTCACACCAGAACCCTAATGACGAAGTTGCGGTCAGAATCGGGAGCGATAGCGACCGAGTCTCAGCCTCTCACACGATCGAGATTGAGGGGACGGTCTCTTTCGCTCCCGGTTCTGACCTCATCGTGCGGTGCAGAGTGCCATAATGGACCCCGGACGAACTCCCAGGACGCCACTTCTCGCAAAAACTCTTGCAACCAGAGCGACAGCGTCATATACTCGCGCACCTCGCTTGGCCCCTTTTTTTCAAAGGTGAGACAAGTTGAGACGAGGCAGGCGATTTGCGAGGGTCGACCTGCCTCTCTTATTTTTGCTCATGCATCGTTAACCGGGCCCGAAGCGCTGGCGGTATTCGCCTGAGGTGATGAACGCCTTGACCATATCAGCGTTAACAAAGTTACCGTTGAACTGGTTCAGCTTGCCCAGCCAGAAGTCATAGCCGGTATAGTCTGTGTCTTGCGGGTCGTCGGGATTGCGCCGTAAGTAACCAAAGAACTGCATAAGCACGAATGCTCTGTTGAACTCCGCGTTGTTC
>JBBQWP010000035.1:0-53311 GCA_038210455.1 Pyrinomonadales bacterium
CTTGAGTGGGCCGCATGCGCGAGAGTGTGACGCACCATAGAGTCGTGCCACGAATAGCAGTCAGTCTCTCTTAAGGTCGAAGCAGCTAAAATCATTTGTTCAGTCCGACTGGACATTCACATAGCAGTGCGGTGGCAAGCGCAGCGCGACATCGCTTTGGATCTCTTTGGTGGTCATCCAAAGCGCCGTCGCCGCTTCGCTCTGCCGGCGCACTCCATAAATAAGATGAATCTTAAAGGCAAAACCGCAATCGTCACTGGCGGCACCAAAGGCATCGGCCGCGCCATCGCCGAAGCTCTCGTCGGCGAAGGCCTCTCTGTTTGTATCACGGCCAGAAACCAGGATGAGATAGACAAAGCTGTAAGCGAACTCGGTGGTTCCGCGTCCGGGTTTGTTTGTGACGTGCGTAACTACGCACAGGTGCAGACCCTGATCGCTTACACCGTCAAAGAACTGGGTGGCCTGGATATTCTGGTTAACAACGCCGGCATCGGCATCTTTGCCACGGTCGAAGATACTTCGCCGGAAGATTTTCGCGCGACGCTTGAGACGAATCTTTTCGGCGTGTTCTATTGCTGCCACGAAGCGATTCCGGAAATGCGGCGGCGTGGCGGTGGCTACATCATCAACATCTCTTCACTCGCCGGCGCGAATCCGCATCCACGCATGGCCGCTTATAACGCGTCGAAATTCGGCCTCAACGGTTTCAGCGAGGCGTTGATGCAGGAAGTTCGTCACGACGGAATCAAAGTCAGTTACATCATGCCCGGCTCAGTGAATACAGAATTCAGCGGTGATTCACCCAGCGATGAAAAGAGTTGGCAGCTAACTCCGCAAGACATCGCGAGAGTGGTTGTCGATCTGATTCATCACGACGATCGCGCGCTGCCCAGCCGCGTTGAGATTCGGCCCAGCCGGCCGCCGAAGAAGTAGCTCATGAAGAAACTTTTCCTGGTAATTACTTTTGGTCTCCTTATGGTTAGCCTGGTCGCGGCCCAGGGCTCGCAGCCAAACGAGTCGCCGGAACTGCTGGAATCCAGTCAGTTGAATTCCAGGGTGATGAAGCTTTACAGCGAGGGTAAGTACAGTGACGCCCTGCCACTGGCAAAGCGGGCCCTTGAGCTACGCGAGAAAGCGCTTGGATCGAGTGATGAAAACCTAATTCCGCTGCTGGTTAATCTCGCCGAACTTAACTGGGCGTTGAAAAAGCCTCGCGATACTCAAGCATATTTGGAGCGCGCCTTGAAGATCGGCGAAAGCGTTTTCGGCCCCGAGGACATTCGGATCACTCGTGTCCTGGATAAACTCGCCCCGGTCACCTATGGCCAGGGGAATCAACAGAACGCTGAGAACCTGTTCGCGCGCTCTCTCAAGATCAAGGAGAAAACCCTCGGCCTTGAGCATCCCGAAGTTGCTCAGACGGCTTTCAACCTGGCGGAGCTCTATCGTCTTCGCGCTGACTACTCGAAGGCGGAGCCGCTCTATCAGAGGGTGATCAGCATTAGGGAGAAGAGCAGCGGCAAAGATAACTCTGAATTGGTGAGAGCGCTGCAAGGCTATGTTGCTGTCCTGTCCGCTCAGCGAAAAACTGAGGAGGGCGCGCAGGCGCAAAAACGAATTGCTGAGCTGCTGGAGAAGGGAACGATCGAGGGTGGCGTATTGAATGGCCGAGCGGTAAAGCTGGTGTCACCGCCTTATCCGCTAGCGGCGAGACGAGATTTTGCTTCGGGCGTGGTGACCGTGAAAGTACTGATCGATGAAACCGGAAACGTGATTCAAGCTAAGGCCATTAACTCAGGTAGCACTAACCTCGCTTTGGTGGCCGCCGCCGAAAACGCGGCGCGCCGTTGCTTGTTCACGCCCACTCTCTTATCCGGCACGCCGGTCAAAGTATCCGGCGTCATCATCTTTAGGTTCATCGCCCAATAAACAGACGAGACCGTTTACCTCACATGCGAGCAGTTGTTCAGCGCGTCACGCGCGCCAAGGTCACAGTTGATGATGAAATAGTCGGCGAGATCGGTCCCGGTCTCGTCGTTCTTTTGGGCATTGCCCGCAAAGACACGAAACTTGATGCAGCTTATCTCGCGGAAAAAATCATCGCCCTGCGGATCTTTGACGACGAGGAAGGGAAGATGAATCTTTCAGTGAAAGATGTGAACGGTGGCGTTCTGATCGTCTCTCAGTTTACTTTGTATGGAGACGTGCGGCGCGGGCTGCGGCCTTCGTGGATTGAAGCGGCCGCGCCGGAAGTGGCCGAGCCTTTGTATGAATTCTTTGTCAGGCAGGTCCGCTCCGCCATGGACGAAGTCGCCACGGGCAGCTTTCGCGCGATGATGCAGGTCGAGCTGATTAACGACGGCCCGGTAACAATCCTGCTCGACAGTAAGAAGCTATTCTGACTTTGCGCCTTCGCGCCTTTGCGTGAGACAGTTCTGAACCGAGGTAAATCTCACGCCAAGCGCCAAGGCGCAAAGACAAGAACATACAACGGAGGATAATCGTCAGTGAAAAAGTTCAATCCAAGATTCCTAATCGCTCTGGCACTCTTAACCATTTCTTTCAGCGCCTGTAGTGACAAGAATGCCGGCACCACGAGTAAGGATGGCAACGCAAATGCGGCGAAGGATTCGAATGTTAAGACCGCCGTCAAGCCGCAGCCTGATGCCGAGGTAGCGGTGATGGAAACCGCCGACTATGGCCGAATCGTCATCGAGTTGTACCCGAATGTCGCGCCGAAGATGGTCGAGCGTTTCAAGAAACTAATTAACGATCATTTCTATGACGGCACGGCGGTTCATCGCGTCGACGCGAGCCTGGGCATCATTCAGGGAGGCGATCCTTTGACGAAGGGGAATAACACGGCCGTGTATGGCACGGGTAACTCGCCTTATCCGAATGTGCCGGCGGAATTCAGCGACATTCCTTACGAACGTGGAACGTTGGGCGCGGCGCGCACGAACGACATCAACGGCGCCAACTGTCAATGGTTCGTCACGCTGAAAAAGCAGCCGGCGTTCGACAAGAAATACACGGTCTTTGGTCGTGTCATCGACGGCATCAAGAACGCCGAGATCATCATGACCGCGCCGACCGTGCAGGGAACTCCCCGGCCTTCGGATAAAGTTGTGATTAAGAGCGTAACGCTCCAGCCACGCTCGAATTTTCCGTAGGGGCGCCTGCATCCTGCAGGCGGTTCGCACGCATCCCTGCGTGCGCCTAAGCCTTGAAGAACAACCTCCCACAATCTCAACTCGGTTGGCACAGTCGCGGCTACCTCCCGCATTTCGACGGCGGCGAACTAGCACAATTCATCACCTTTCGTCTGCACGATGCATTACCGAGTTCAGTACTTATGTGCTGGAAAGAAGAACTCAAGCACGAGCAGCCCGCCGAGATCGCAGCTATCATGCGTCGTCGAGTTGAAGCCTATCTCGATCAAGGTCACGGCAGCTGCTACATGAAAGAGTCGCGAGTGGCGACCATGGTACAGAACGCGTTGCTCTTTCACGATCAAACAAAATACCGTCTTGCCGCTTGGACAATAATGCCGAACCACGTTCACTTGTTGTGCGCACCTGCAACTGGACACAATCTTGCGGAGATTATGCATTCGTTGAAGTCGTACACGTCTAGCCAGGCTAACAAAACGCTCGGTCGCAAGGGCCGGTTCTGGCAGAAAGAATATTTCGATCGTTACATCAGGAATGCGAGACACTTCGCCAAGGTGTTAGCCTACATTGAAAACAATCCGGTGAAGGCGCGGTTGTGTGAGAAAGCGGAAGATTGGGATTTTGGTAGTGCTTCGTTTCGGAAGAAGTAAGAGCGCATGCAGGATGCATGCGAACCGCCCGCAGGGATGCGGGCGCTCCTTACAACTTCGGAAATAAAACCGGCAGCGCCAATTCCGCGGTGAACATGCAACGAGCATTGTGACCGCACAGCGGGATCACGATCGCTTTGTGCTCCGCCTTGTACTTCTGGTTGACATAGTTGACGAAGGCCTGGCCCCGCGCGAGACGCGTCGCACCCTGAGCCATCGCCGGACAGGAAGAATCGAAACCAGCCAAGGGCAAAATATCCAACTCTCCGAGCAAGTACGTCGCTCCCCGCGCCGCCAGTTGCTTCTTCAGTTGGTCGTCCGGAATGTTAGCCGTGTAGCCGCTGCGATTCTTCAAACCGTACGGCCAGTTATCGTAAGTAGTGCAGTTGCGCGCATCCCCGAAGGCCCGCAATTCACTGTTAGCGCCGCTGGGCCGCTCCGGATCGACATAGGCATAGCTCGATGGGTTCGAGACGACGTAGTTGATCGGAATGCCGAGCGTGTCGTGGACGCGGTTGGCCATCTCGTAACGCGTGACGTACTGCCCGCCCGCCGAATGACCCGAGAGGACAATTACTTTCAGGTTTGGGAAATCATCTTTTCGGGCCAGCTTGCGCAGAATCTCATCCATCAAATCATAGGACGTTAGTTTGCTGCTGCCGGTAGCCTGTCCGCCTGAGCGCCAACTGTCACCGGAACAGCTCCAATTAATTTCGTTCAGAGCCAGCTTGTCGTTGCACCCGCGCCCGTTGTTGGACGCGAAGCGCGGCGAGATAACGATTGTGTCTTCAAAGGCGCCGGCCAGAAATGCGGCCGCGAGCGCAGTGCGAAAATAATTGTCGGCATCGCGCCCTGCGCCGTGAACCACTATCAGCGCCCGGGTGATTTTGCTGTTCTTCTTATCGAGAGGATAGGTGCGGTAGACGAGCGCGCGCGCCTGTTCGTCCAGGTTGATCCATTCCGTGCACGCGGGTGTTGCGGTCGTACAAGCGTCGGCGGCGTAAGCGGGAAAGAACGTCCCCAAAGAAACGAGAAGAAGCAGTGTGCGCAGCATGCGCGGGAGGATATAACCTCTCAGTCAGGAGGCGCAAGGTTTTTCGATAAGTGAGGAACTAGATCATATCGTCGGATGCTTTCGATTGCTCCTCGAGTTCATATCGATCCCGATCTCGGCGCTCGATCTTGTCAATAAACTCAAGCTCTTCGTTGTCTTCGAAACTGACGCCGATCGCTTTCGCGTTTTCTTCCACCATTGATTGATCCGGCGTCGGGCTGTCGCCGGCGAATGACTCTGAGCCGCTCTCATTCACGTCTTCCCAGGCTGCGTCGATGTCGCCGCCTGAATCCCTGGGCGAAGCTGCGGTGTTATTGTGGAGGCGTTGAGCCAGCAGCTCAGGGTCTTTCGGCGCGTGAGCGATCTCTTCCTCCATGAACTCTTCAATTTCCGGATCGGGAACAAACTCAGGATCGTTGGCGAGGTAGTTAAACGATTCCGGCGTTTTCTTTGGCATGACTAGTCTCCGTGGGTTACCGACACCAATCCGGTCGCTTCAAATGCGTCTAAAAAGATCGTATTCAAATCAGTAGGGGAAGTGCTTCTAAACCTGACTATAACAGATGAGCAGAAGCGCCAGCAACGATCAGGATTCGAATTTATCTTTGCGCCTTGGCGTCTTTCCTTCGGGCCTTTTCGTGAAATGAAACTTAGTGAAGAAGATTTCACGCAAAGGCGCGAAGAGAGAGTCGAAAGGCGCAAAGAAATTAGAAGCAACACTTGGATATATGCTTGTCCAACTCGTTCGCTTGACGATCTCAGCGCGCACTCTTACACTTGAATTTGATCAGCCAAGAACAATAAATGTTCCCCGGAGAAGCGCCCAGCTTCCAGATGCAGTTTTACGCGCACTTAGCGGGCGCGCCGGCTGCTAAACGACTATGCCACATAACCTTTTCAACACCCTGCAATCTTTCGCTCCGGCCTCAGGAAAAACCGGAGAGTTTTATTCTCTGCCGCAGCTCGAAAAAGAAGGCGTCGGGCCAATCTCGCGCCTGCCCGTGTGCATCCGGATCGTTTTGGAATCGGTGCTGCGCAACTTCGACGGCGAGAAAATCACTGAGGATGACGTGCGCAGCGTGGCGAATTGGCAACCGAACGGTGAACGTACTGAGGAAGTACCGTTCGTCGTCGCGCGCGTGCTGCTTCAGGATTTTACCGGCGTGCCCTTGTTGGTTGATCTCGCGGCGATGCGTTCGGCGGTGGTGCGCTTGAATAAGAATCCCGGCGTGATCGAACCGCTGGTGCCGGTCGATCTCGTGATCGATCATTCGGTGCAGGTCGACTTCGCCAGTACCGCCGACGCGTTTACCAAGAACATGGAGATGGAGTTTCGCCGCAACAACTCTCGTTATCAGTTTTTGAAGTGGGGCATGCAGGCATTCGATGGCTTTGGCGTGATTCCGCCGGGCATAGGCATCTGCCATCAGGTGAATCTCGAATTCCTGGGAAAATGCGTCTGGGAAAAGAATGGGCTTTACTATCCCGACAGTCTGGTGGGCACTGATTCGCACACCACGATGATTAATGGACTCGGAATCGTCGGCTGGGGCGTCGGCGGCATCGAAGCCGAAGCCGCGATGTTAGGCCAACCGGTTTACTTCCTCACTCCCGACGTTGTCGGTGTGCATCTGAGTGGCAAGCTAAACGAAGGCGTTACCGCAACCGATCTGGTCCTGGCCGTGACTGAGATGTTGCGCAAAGCAAAAGTCGTCGGCAAGTTTGTCGAGTTCCACGGCGAAGGCGCCGCCTCTCTCTCAGTTACCGATCGCGCGACAATCGCGAACATGTCGCCTGAGTACGGCGCGACCATGGGCTACTTTCCACCCGACGAAGCGACTTGTTCTTATCTTGAAGCGACGGGCCGGGCCGCTGAGCACGTCGACGCGGTGCGAAACTATTTCAAAGCCCAGGGCATGTTCGGCATCCCGCGCAAAGGTGATTGCGATTACAGCGTCGTGCTCGAACTCGATCTCGCTACCATCGTTCCCAGCGTCGCCGGTCCCAAGCGGCCACAGGATCGGATCGCTTTGCCTGACTTGAAAGATCAGTTTCTCAACTTGCTCGCGAAGCCCGTGAGCGATGGCGGTTATGGCAAGACGAGCGACGAAATCGCAGTTCGCTATCCGGCCGATATCGGCGCGAGTGAGCACGGTCTGGCGATGATTGCCGGCGGCGGCGAACAGCATTCCGCCGGTGCTCCCGCGCCTATCGGAAACCACGTCACCGAAAAAGACACGAGCGTCTGGAGCGAGACCGAGATGATGAACAATCGGCCCACGCCCGATCGCGTCGTCGAAGTTTTGCCGGAAGAGTTTCCCAAAGCGCACGTCGATCTGGGCCACGGCGATGTGCTGATCGCGGCGATTACTTCCTGCACCAACACCTCGAACCCGAGCGTGATGCTGGCCGCCGGTTTGCTGGCGAAGAAGGCCGTCGAGCGCGGATTAAAAGTGCGGCCAACGGTAAAGACGTCGCTTGCCCCGGGCTCGCGTGTGGTGACAGAGTATTTGGATAAGACGGGTTTGCAACCTTATCTAAACAAGCTGGGCTTTAATCTTGTCGGTTACGGATGCACAACTTGCATCGGGAACTCGGGCCCGCTCGATCCGAGTATTGAAGACGTTGTGACCGAGCATGATCTGATCGCCGCAAGCGTCCTCTCCGGCAATCGCAATTTCGAAGCGCGCGTGCATCAGAGCATCAAAGCGAACTTTCTGATGAGCCCGCCGCTGGTCGTTGCGTTTGCGTTGGCCGGCAGCGTTGATCGCGACCTGTCGAAAGAACCGTTGGGTAAGGGAAGCGATGGTGAAGATGTTTTCCTGCGCGACGTCTGGCCGACGATGAGTGAGGTCGGAGGTCTGATGCAGGCTGCGCTTGATCCGGAAATCTTCCGGACGCTGTACGGGAATTTCGTTGAGCAGAATCCGCTGTGGAACGAGATACCCACGACGACGGGCTTGACCTATGAGTGGGATTGGGATTCGACTTACATTCAGGAACCGCCGTTCTTTGAAGGCTTTGGCGCCGAGGTCGGCAAGATGGAAGACCTTTTCAACGCACGGCCGCTGGCGATTTTTGGCGATTCAGTTACTACGGATCACATCAGTCCCGCCGGAGCGATCAAAGCCACGTCACCTGCCGGAGTTTATCTGCAAGAGCGTGGCGTTACCGCTGCCGACTTCAACAGCTACGGCTCACGGCGCGGCAATCACCAGGTGATGATGCGCGGCACGTTTGCGAATGTTCGCATCAAGAATCTGATGGTACCGGGAGTTGAGGGCGGCGTCACTATTTACAGGCCGAACCCGCCGGCGAATGTGTCAGAAGCCCGACCGTCAGAGAGGGCCGCCGAGGTCGCCGAGCCCGAACGAATGAGCATCTACGACGCCGCCATGAAATATCAGGGCGAAGGCACGCCCCTGGTCGTTTTGGCCGGCCAGGAATACGGCACCGGTTCGTCCCGCGACTGGGCCGCAAAGGGAACTCGCCTGCTTGGCGTCAAAGCAGTGGTCGCGCAAAGCTTCGAACGCATCCACCGCAGCAACCTCGTCGGCATGGGTGTCCTGCCGTGCCAATTCAAAGAAGGCACGAACGCCGCGTCATTGAATCTCGACGGCACCGAAACCTTCGACATCACTGGTCTTGAAGGTCAAGAAGTACAACCGCGACAAGACGTCACCCTGACCATCCACCGCGCCAACGGTTCAACTGAAGAAGTACCGCTCACCCTACGCATCGACACGCCGATTGAGATTGATTACTACCTGCACGGTGGGATTTTGCCTTATGTGCTGCGGCAGTTGTTGGCTGGGACTACGGGGTTTTAAAGTTGGCTAAGGTTGGAAACTGAAATCGATGAAACGCTGTCCAAAATGCGACAATATCTATACGGACGATTCACTCAATTTTTGCTTGCAGGACGGTGAACGACTGATCGCAGGAGTTCACCAGCGATTCGATCCGAACGCAGAAACGCTCAAGCTTTCGACCGCGGGCTCACAATCTAAAACGAGTGGGCTTCGCACGATGATCAGTATCGAAATTGATGAAAATCTGACGAAAGTCAAAGGATTCGCCGAAGCAGTGAGCAGAAGGGTAAATTTAACCGGTTCACCTATAGCGCTCGCGCAGAGGACCTCCGCTCTACAATCGGAACCGCTACCCTCTTTCGACCGCAGATCCTGGGAGAGAACTCCGACACCGGACCTTGCTGAGGCATTGAGTCCGACCGAAATAGAACGAGTTCATCACTTCTATTCTCGCCTTGACGAACTCGCACGATTAAGAAACGAAAAGAACAAGTACTCGAAAAGAAGTGAGTGGCGAAAGGCGTTTGAGCCTATCTTGCAAGCTTTGCTTGAAAGAGGTAACCCTCTCGATTAGCGGGCGCGCACTTCCGTTTAGAAAAAACGATTGACCAGAGACTACCCTGATGGCCTCGGTGGGGATTCCTTCTTGATCGACTTGAGGAATTTCATGAGGTCATCTGCGACAGCACGGCTTGAACTGCCGATGCTCCAGCCCTTCATAGACCAACCGCCCCCTTTGGTCATTGCCCATAGTTGGATACGGGATTTCGCGTCTATCAAAACTGCTGAAGCCTGAGCACCCTCACCGGTTACCATATTCAGTTTTCCAGTCTGCTCCACCTGTAGAATCAGGTCTGCATCGTCCGGCAGTTCCACCAAAGTTAGACCTCCCCAGCCACGGAGTTTCTTGCTGATCTCGGTCTTTACGGAAAGGCTTCCTGCAGCAGGGGACCATACATACAAGGTCTTCGCTGAACTTATGATTTCTTCCGGCGAGCGTCGAGTTACGGGCGTGTTGAGCGGCATCTTCTCTAGGACTATCGTTTCGCCTTTGAAGTTCTCGAGAAGGGCGCGGATATAGTTGACCGGTATGCCCAAATTAATATTCTGAGTTCCAGGTAGGAATGCGGACACTACTCCGACGAGTTGTCCGTATTCGTCAATGAGCGGGCCTCCGCTACTGCCGTGGGAAACTGGCGCAGTGAACTGGATCACGCGAAAACCGGTAAGCCTCGAGTCGAACTCACTAATTGGTCTGATACTGCTAACCACACCCTGAGATAATGAACCTTCTAAACCTCGGGGCGATCCAAGTGCATAAAGCGTACTTCCCACTTTGATCGTGTCAATACCGGCGAGCGCTACAATTGGAAGATCGGTCGCCTTGATTTTCAGAACCGCCAAGTCTTTCCGTTCATCCGTCTCGGCGATCTCAACCGAGTCATAGATGTCGCCATTGTGCAACTGAACACGAGCACTTACGGCATCAGCTATCACGTGATAATTTGTGACAATTAACCCGTTTGAGTTCACAATGACGCCGCTGCCTTGAACACCAGTACCCGACCGCTTCAGGACTGTAATCTCGACAACGGATGGCACCGTTCGCGTGTAGATTTCAGGTCCATCCAACTTTAATGCGGACTGAGCAGCACTCTGCTGAACAATACAAACTGCCGTTGCCAGAGCAAACAAAATTGTGGCTTTTCTTCGCATGAATAGGCCCCTCCAGCACTCAGACGCCTCATTGAACGGCTCCGTCATGGCGCATCGCGCAACGGTGGCCAGCGTATTGGCTCAGACTGAATCTGTCAACATCAGGCGCTTTGATTATTGGGCGCGTCGATTCGATTCAGATCCGAATCAGAAACGGGATTTCTCGCACTCGCTCCAACGCAGCGCGATTTGGCAAGATTTGCGCCGCCTTCATAGGTCGCTTTGTAGAGAGTTTATCAGCGCAGTCACAACTGAAAAGTGACGCGTGCGAAGTCACCGTGCTAACATTCGAGTCGAGGGACCACCATGACTCATGTTGCGATAGAGCTACCCGAAGACATAGCCAGCCGCTTAGGCGGGGAAGACAACCTGTCGAGTGTGGCGTTGAGGGCATTGGCGGCGCAGGCTTATCGTGATGGCCAGTTGACGCATGCCGAGGTGCAGCGGCTTTTGGGTTTCAAGTCTCGTTGGGAGACCGATGCGTTTCTCAAGCAAGCCGAAGCCTACCTCGATTACACTGAGGCTGACCTCGATCATGATTTAGCAGCCTCTCGTCGAATCTCACCTGCCTAATGGTCCTGAACGCGCGGAACATAATGCCGCGCCTTCAGGGCTCAATTGAATTCTATTTGGATTTGATCCAGGGGCGTTGCCCCTGGCTATTGCATTCCACGCTTTCAGCGTGAAGCGGAGCCCTCCCTGACGGTCGGGCTACTGCCCCGTTGCGTTCAGCGTGAAGAATTGTTCGCGCTGCGCGCTCGGGGCAGACGGGACGTCTGCGCTCCCGGCGAAAGAGTGCGCGCTCCGCGCATCACGGTTCGGCTTCGAGGATTTCTTTGGCGCGGGCTAGTTCTTTCATGCGGTCTTTGTCTAACGTTGGGTATTTCAGATTGAGTGACTTCAGTTTTGAGATGATGATGTCGGCGACGGCGACGTGGGTGAACCATTTGTGGTCGGCGGGGATGATGTACCAGGGCGCCCACTTCGTGCTCGTGTAATTGAAGACGGCTTCGAAGGCCTTCTGATAATCGTTCCAGAGCGCGCGCTCTTTCAGGTCATTCGCAGAAAACTTCCAGTTCTTTTCCGGCGTATCCAGACGCGCCAGGAAGCGCTTGCGCTGCTCTTCACGTGAGACGTTGAGAAAGAACTTCAGCACCTCTACTCCGTTGTTCACCAAATAGTGTTCGAAGTCGTTGATTTGTTCGAAGCGTTGCTTCCAGATGTCTTTCTTCGTTATCTGCGGCGGCAGGCGTTCGGCCTTCAGGAATTCCGGATGCACGCGCAGCGCCACCACTTCCTCGTAATGCGAGCGATTGAAGATGCCGATGTGTCCGCGTTCGGGCACAGCTTTGTGAATGCGCCAGAGATAATCGTGATCCAGTTCTTCAGCCGAAGGCGACTTGAAAGAGTGAACGTCGGTTCCCTGTGGATTGACGCCGGACATCACGTGTTTGATCGTGCTGTCTTTGCCGGCGGCGTCCATCGCTTGAAACACGATCAGCAGAGCGTAACTGTCCTGCGCATAGAGGACGCTCTGGTAATCGCATAAGCGGGCGATGTCTGTTTCCAGTTTTTCCAGAGCGTCTTCCTTACTCTGATATTTCCCGGTGTAGCCGGGATCGAAATCCTTCAGGCGAATTTTCTTTCCGGGCGGGACTATTAGTGCGTCGTGTTTCATGGTGTTGGATCCTTAGTTAACCGAAGATCACGGGCGGGACGCTCGTGCCACCTCGGACGGGCGCTCCAGGGCTTTGCGATCCCACTTGGCGAGATCGGCTCCGGCTTCATACGTGATCTGGCAAAAATCCATCAGAGCAGTTTCGGGTGAAGGTGAATTGCGCACGTCTTCGTATGGCAGAAGGAACTCTTTCATGTCTTTGCTGTAGAACGCAGCGCGCGGTTCGATCTCTGATTCAGGCAGGCCGGCGGGTTCGGGCGCGGTGTAGGAATAGAACGCGGCTTCCACGCCGTTGCCGCCGGGCCAGAAGCCGTGACTGATCACTTCGTGTGAATACGCTTCTTGCGTGATCTTGTCAGCGCCTTCGCGGGGCGGCGCGAGGCGGCCCGAGAAGCGCGTGACCGCGTGATCAAAGCTGCCCCACCAAAAATGCACCGGGCTGACTTTGCCGATGAAGCGCGCGCGGAATTCTTTGAAGACCTCGTCGATGTTCACCAGCGCGCGCCAGTAGCGATTCGCATACTCGTCGTCATACGACGCGTGCGTTTCGTCTTCGTCGAAACGAATTGGGTTGGGCACCTCGACCGGCATCGGCCAAATCTTGACTTGAATGTCGAGGCCTTCGAGCGCGGCCATCACCCGCTCGTAAAAAGCGGCGACGGATTCAGGACGAAGTTCGAGCATCTTGATGGCGCCGTCGCTGCATTCGATTGACAGTTTGTGATCGATAAAGTCGAACTCGATCTCAAAGACGCGGTCCTGGTAATTCATGGCAGATGTAGTCAGGCCGCGCGCCGAAACATAGAGCGGGACGTTCCACCAGTGATTGACGAGCGGCGTTGTTGCCATTCGGATCTTCCCGACGATCTGCGTCCACATATGCAGCGTCGCCAGGGTGTCCTGCCAGTCTTCCAGGATAAGAAAAGGCCAGGGTTGGTTGGTCATGATTGGGTAAACATACCGCGAAGTGCGGCGTTAGGCCAGTCCTCTCTGTGAATCTCTGTGATCCTCTGTGCCTCTGTGGTGAGTGTGCCGTTAGAACCATTCACCACAGAGACACAGAGGACACTGAGGCAGCACAGAGAAGTACTCCGGCTTAGACTTTCGCAATTCGTAAGTGTTAGATTCTCAACCAAACAATCAAAGCTAAATCAAGGAAAATCCATCATGTCATCACCACAACCAGTTCAAGCCACGCCGCGCCGTTATCAACTATTCATCGATGGCCAGTTCGTTGACGCCGAGTCCGGCAAGACTTTCAAGACGCCGAACCCGGCCACCGGAGAGACCTTTGCCGAAGTCGCCGAAGCCGACAAGGCCGACATCGACAAAGCCGTCGCCGCCGCGCGCAAAGCCTTCGAAGGGAAGTGGTCCAAGATCAGCGCCCGCGAACGCGGTCGAATGATCTACAAACTGTCGCAGTTGATCGAGGCCCACGCGAGCGAACTGGCTGAGTTGGAGACGATGGACAACGGCAAGCCGATTAAGGAATCGACCTACATCGATCTGCCCGGCGTGGTTGAGAACTTTGAATACTTTGCCGGCTGGTCAACCAAGATTGAAGGCGAAACTATCCCGGTTCCGGGCCAGATGTTCAATTACACTCTGCGTGAACCTGTCGGCGTCTGCGGGCAAATCATTCCGTGGAATTTTCCGTTGTTGATGGCCGCGTGGAAACTCGCTCCCGCGCTGGCCGCAGGGAACACGGTCGTGCTGAAGCCCGCGGAACAGACGCCGGTGACTGCGCTCGAACTGGCCAAGCTGATTCAGGAGGCGGGTTTTCCCGAAGGCGTGGTCAACATCGTTCCGGGTTTTGGCGAGACGGCTGGAGCGGCGCTCGCATCGCATCCGGGCATCGACAAGATCGCGTTTACCGGCTCGGGTGAAGTCGGCAAACTGATTGCCAAGGCTGCGGCTGAAAATCTGACTAAGGTTTCGTTGGAGTTGGGCGGCAAAGCTCCGAACGTCATCTTCGCCGATGCGGACATGGACCAGGCGGTCAATGGCGCGATGATGGGAATCTTTTTCAATCAGGGCCAGGTGTGCTGTGCCGGTTCGCGGGTATTCATTGAAGAGTCGGTGAAGGATGAGTTTCTCGGACGATTCAAAGAAAAAGCGGACAGGATCAAGGTCGGCGATCCAATGGATAAGGCGACCTTGATGGGACCGCAGGTTTCGATGGAACAGTTGAATAAGATCAGGAGTTACGTCGCCATCGCGCGCGACGAGGGCGCAACAGTATTTGCCGGTGGTGGGCAACCGGAACTCGAAGGCGCATTTCAGAACGGCTATTTCTTTCAGCCGACGATCTTCAGCGACGTGGACAATTCGATGCGGGTGGCGCAGGAAGAAATCTTCGGGCCCGTGTCGTGCGCTATCACTTTCAAAGACGACGACGATCTCCTACGCCAGGCCAACGACACGATGTACGGCTTGTCGGCGGGGATCTGGACGCGTGACATCACGCGAGCGCACCGCTTCGCCAAGGCCGTCAAAGCCGGCACGGTCTGGATCAATACCTACAACATGATGAATGCGGCGTCGCCGTTTGGTGGTTACAAGCAGTCCGGGTATGGACGCGAGATGGGCAAGCACGCGCTGGAACTCTATACGCAGGTTAAGAGCGTCTGGGTTGACCTTTCGGGGAAACCGATTGGGTGGTTTGGGAAGTAACGCTGGCGTTTAGAGTACCAACTTTAGTTGGGCCCTTCTCAGTCCTCCAAAAGCCCGACTGAAGTCGGTACTCTAAACTCTGCCCTAGAATTTGTAGCGATAGCGGAGCGTCACGCCGCGACCTGCGCCATCGATGCCCCAACTGATGCCGCGGTATTGCTTGTCGCCGATGTTCTCAAAATCGAACAGGAATTCTGAGCGCTCACCGAAGCGAATCGCGCCGCGCAAACCCATCAGCCCGTAGCCTGGAACGGCGGTGAACATCGGTACGTTGCTGCTGTTATCGACGATGGTTACGCCGTTGACGGTGGCGCCGATCGGCAGCAGACGGTTTTGCACCTGGGCGAGGGTCTCGCCCGTCGAGATCAAAATTCCGCCCGCCGTGTTGCACCCGCCGGCTCCCGGAGTCGTCAGTCCGCGCACACAGGCGCCGCGACGGAAAAAGTTTTGAATGGCGCCGCGCGAACGTGCCGCACCGGTGCGACGGTCAGACAGGTCGAGCGAAGACAGACGCCTCTGGCGACTGGTGAGCGTCGTGTAGGCCTCGATGTAGAAACGTGGCTGCGGTTGGTAGCGCAAGCTGAGGTTGGCTGCCGGGTTGGGGACTCCGCCTTCGATGTTTGGCGGCAGTCCATTCAGCAGACTGTAGGCACGGATGTAAGTGAAGTTGGCTTTGCCATTGAATTGATTGTTGAATCGCACCTGGGAGTTGAACTCAAGGCCATTGAAACGCGCCGCGTCGTAGTTGGTGCGGACCAGCACCGGGCTGGACGGAGCGACGGCGACGAACACCCCGCCCCGGCTGTTTTGTGAAACGATCTGCTCGCTGCCGAGGAATTTTCCGACGGCTCCAAGAGGCAGGATGAGCGCTTGATCGAAGTAAACATCGTTGAGTTTGGTCGTGAATCCAATCAACTCTGCTGCAAACCGTTTGCTGGTATAGCGCAAACTAAGATCGAAACTGGCACTGGTCTCCGGTTTCAAGCGGGTGATGGAGATGCCGGTGGAGACAGCATCCGTGCCGGCTGTGGTGCCGATAAAGCCGCCGAGACTTGCTGCCGTTTGCGAGTTAACTTCAAAACCAGTGCCGACCAGTCCGACGATTCCCAGGTCCGTGGTGTTGGGCGCGCGAAAACCACGCGCGTATTTTGCGGCGATATCGAAGCCGCCGCCGACATTAATCACAGCTCCGATGCGCCCGGACAAAGCGCCAAAGCGTTCGCTGTCGTCAGGAAACAGCGGACGGCCACCGACTATCGGAGCATCCGCGGCGCGGGCGCGATAGGAAGCGACGCTGTAGCGCACCGCGCCGCTCAGGTGCAGGCGATCGGGAATCGCGTTGAAAACATCCTGGGCAAAGAAGCCGTAAGCAAGATAGCGCGCTCCGTTGGGAATACGCGGGCGAGAATTGACTGCGACTCGAGTGACCGGGTCGGTGGTAAAGGCCGGCGCGGCGATCTTGTCGTGGTAAACATCGACGCCCAACAGCAGCGTGTTGCGTTCGCCGAGTTGCTTATCGACATAGAAGTTGAACCCAAGAACGTTTGTGCGCTCACGTTGATTGGTTATTGCTCCGAAGGGATTGCCGTTCCCACCTTGATTGATTCGCTCTTCCCGTTGGCCGACGTAAGAGAAGGTAAACGAGCCGGTATCGAAGAAGCCCAGGTCCTGTTTGACGAGTCGCGCATAGAAAATATCGGCCATCAGGTTACGCAAGTGGGCGATCAGGTTACCGTCGCCGCCGAGGAGCTGGTCGTAACGTTTGCCGCCGTCCTGCTGACCGCGGTCGTAGCTCAAAAGAAATTGCGTGGTGGGATTGAGATTGAAGTTGGCACGAAGCAATCCGCCGTACTCCGTAAACGCGGTGTCGGGCAGGCGCTCACCGAAAACGTTGGAAGGAAGGCCGAGGAAGCGCGTCACGGCCGCGTGCGTATCGAGGCCGTGTCCCGGACGCAGCCGATTAATCCGACGCCCGTTCGCGTTTACCAGGAATCCGTAGCGCTTCGTCCCGTAGGTCAGTAGTTGGTTACCGCCGAAGCCGTTGGTTACCGACGAGTAGAACGTATTTGTGTGGCCGTGAAACTCGCCATCTTTGTCGCCGAACACGGGTGAACGCGAAAGAAAATTAACGACACCGCCGTGCGCGTCCGAGCCATATTGTGAACTGTTGGGGCCGCGCAAGATTTCGACTGTCTCCAGGCTTGATGGTTCGATGAGACTGAAGAACGTGCCGACGCCGCCGCGTTGAGCGCTGGTCGTGTAACGGACTCCATCAACATAGACGGCGACGTTGCGCCCGGTTAGCCCGCGCACGAAAACGGCGCTGAGCGATGGACTGGTGCGTTGCAGGTTGACGCCCTGTTCTTCGTTAACAACCTGAGCGACAACCTCGGTCCCGCGGTCTAAGATCTTCTGCTCACTGATGACGTTGACTGGCTGGGCCAGAGTTCGCGCTTCAGAAACCAGACCCGCTTCCGCTGTCACTGTGACCTCTTCGCTTAATGGATTGACTTCCAACTTCACGTCCAACTCTTTCCTGTCCCCGGGTTTCACCTGGATCGCAATGCTGAGTCGCCCGAAACCGGACTGCCTTACGATGACGGCATAGCTGCCGGGCGCCACATTGTCTATAGTGAACTTCCCGTCTGATCCCGTGAGCGTTGTGCGCACAACTGACTGAGCGTGTACCAGCGACACTTCAGCGCCGGCGATGGCAGCACCGGCCGCGTCCTTAACGGTTCCGCTGATGCTCACGCTTGCTGACTGGGCGACAACCGTCACAGAGATGACCGCGGTCAACAAAAACGTCATCACCAGCGAAGAAAAAGTCGTTATGGTCATTGAGATTTTCATAAAGGTCCTCTTCAACAGTCTTCTGGGAACAAGTTTTTACGAACATCTGGCTGCGGGGGTTGGAATGAGCTTGAACTTTAACGTCTGGTGGGAACTACTACCAGCCATCGTAACAGGCCGGAAGCGTCCGTCTTTTGTTTGCCAAGTCGAGTTGGCCATCTTAGAATGCGGCGGCTTCCTCAGCAATTAACAAACGTCGTGAATCCAGGGAGCCAGGTGATTTCCTTCGGTGCTGAGCGCGAAATTACCAAGGGGTTGTTCTTCGACGCCGACTACGTGCACAGCATCCACTTTTTCGAAAAGCCTTACCGGCCAACGTCGATGAGCGTGTCCGACCTGATTCGCCCGTTGCGTTTGGACGAGATCAGGCGAGCCCGCATGTCTTCGCTGTCCAAGGGCGAGCGCAAGCGCCTCCTCCTGGCCCTGGGCCTGCTAACGCCGGGGACCCCGCACGCCCGCGCCGCAACTTTGTTTGCGAAGTCGTGTTCGGCATCTTAGAATGCGACGGCTTCCGCGGCAATTGGAAAAATGATTCTGATCCTCTTCACCGCTTTTGGAGCAGTGTTTGTCGCTGAAATAGTCGGCGACAAACTGCTCTACACCACCGGCGTTTTGGCGGCGCGTTATCGCACCGCGCCAATCATGTTCGGCATGGCGGTCGCCTTCATGGCCAAGATGGGCGTCGCAGTGCTGGTCGGCGAAGCGATAGCGAAATTGCCGCGGCCGCTGGTCGCCACGATCACTGCGATTAGTTTTCTCGGCGTGGCGGTGGCGCTGTGGCGGAAATCTGATCGAGCCAGTGGGTCCAAAGAAAAACACCGCGCGTCAAAAGCGGCAGCGGTTTCATTCGCGGCAATCTTCTTGTCAGAATGGGGCGACGTGGGCCAGATTACCGCCGCCACACTCGCCGCAAAATATCACAGGCCCTTCGTGGTGTGGGTGGGCGCAGTCGGCGCGATGGTTACGAAAGGCGTGCTGGCCGCGTTTCTTGGGGGAGGCATTCGCCGGTGGATTGCGGGCCGCGTTGCACCTCAGGTTGTGCGCTACGTTGCCGTTAGTCTCTTGTTGGTCTTGGGAGTGCTCTCGGTGTTGGAGATATTGTTTAAGAAGATCTAAGGCGTAATGAGGTCAGTACCACCCGCGTAAGCGGGTGGATCAAACACTCAATGGTTGGGTTGGGTGTTGGACCCACCCGCTCACGCAGTGGTACTGACTTCATTCCCTCCGCGATCGAAATTAGGAGTCAGGTACAACATCTTGGACGTTTCACAGCAGCAACGGAAAAACGCTTTTCGATTCATCGTCGCCCTCGGGTTTGTCAGCCTGTTCGCGGATATGACGTATGAAGGCGCGCACAGCGTCATCGGTCCGTTGATGAAAGACCTGGGCGCCAGCGCGACTCAGATAGGTATCATAGCGGGACTGGGCGAGATGATCGCGTCCAGTCTTCGTTACTTCTCCGGCCGCCTGGCAGACAAGACACGCGCTTATTGGACGATTACTGCACTCGGATACTTTTTGAATCTGGTGGTCGTGCCGGGCCTGGCATTCGCCGGAAGTTGGAAGGCGGCGGCGCTGCTGGTCGTCGCTGAACGCACTGGAAAAAGTTTGCGCGGGCCCGCGCGCGACGTCTTACTTTCCGAAGCCACTGCGGTCGTGGGCCACGGGAAGGGATTCGGATTGCACGCGGCGATGGATCAGACCGGCGCCGTGCTGGGCCCGTTGTTTGTAGCTGTTTCGGTGGCGCGAACACATCACTTTGGCCCGGCGTTTCTGTGGCTCGCGGTGCCGGCCGCCGGGGCTTTCCTGGCGTTGATCTTTGCGCGCGCCGCGCGACCTGACAAAGGGACGCCGCCTCCCGCGCCAAGACAAAAGGATCTTCCCAAAGTCTTCTGGATCTATGTCGCGGCCGCCGGCTTGCTCGCGCTTGGCTTCGTTGATTTCCCTCTGCTCGCTTATCACTTTCACAGTAATGGGCTCACCAAGCCTGAAACCATCCCGCTGTTGTACGCCGGCGCGATGGGAGTGAATGGTTTGACGGCGCTCGTGTTTGGCAGGTTGTTCGATCGCTACGGCATTCAAATCATCGTTCTGGGAATTCTGGTTTCATTGCTCGCTTTGCCGTTTGGTTTTTTGGGAGGAGCGAGCGGCGTGTATATCAGCGTGGCGTGTTGGGCCACCGGGTTGGGCGCGCAGGACGCGACGCTGCGTTCCGGCATTTCCCAGGTCGTGTCGATGAACAAGCGCGGAACTGCGTTTGGCTCGTTCAATGCGGTGTACGGGGTGCTTTGGTTTGCAGGGAGCGTCACGATGGGTGTGCTGTACCAGTACTCGCTGATCGCGCTGGTCGTATTCGGCGTCGTGGCGCAATTGGGCGCCGCGGTTTTGTTTGTTTGGCTGCGACGGCCGCTGGAGGCAATCAAGACGAGTAGCTAGCGGTCTCTGGCCATGAGGTCAGTACCGAGAGCGATAGCGACCGGGTCAATGTCGGTCGACGATTATGATCGCGAGACGAGACACCCGATCGCTATCGCTCCCGGCGCTGACCTCATTACGGTGTAAGGGAATTAGGAAAGAAACGCGACCGCGCGTTCGATCACATTGTGGACGCTGACCAGCACGATCGGGTTGCTGGCTCCTATAAAGGCGACCAGCAACAGGCCGCAAAGTGACGCGACCGGGAGGAAGCGGGCAATCGCTGGAGTGGGGACGCGACGCAGATGACCATGCGAAGCGATGTCCAGTAAACGTCGCACGCGAGCTTTGACGCCGCGAGTTTCTTCTACGCCCACCAGGAATGCCGCCATCGGGACTGCCGCTCGCGCGCCGACCGGAACCATCTTCGCAATCTTGACCAGAGCTGACGCCAGATTAAGGGCCGTCTCGGTGCTCTGCCGGGCGGCGTGCTCATCGGCGGCGCATTCGGCAGCCTCGGCCCAGGCTCGATCCAGAGAGCGGCCTGAGGGCACGATCATCAAGACATCGCGGCAGGCGCGCAGCAACGAACGCTTGAAGTTGTCATGCGCCCAAAGATGTCCGCCTTCGTGCGCGAGGGCCGCCGTCAATTCTTCCTGGCTAAGTCTCCCGAGAACCTGTTCGGCCACAAACAGTCGCGGCCTGAATGTTCCGACGACTGCAATAATCGGAAACGAATTAATAATGCGAAAGGCCGGAATGCTGGTTCCAGTAAGCTTTATCTGAACAGCGTTGGCCAGCCAGTCTCGCAGCAGCCTGCGCGTCGCGAGCCAGGAACGGAAAGCCCGCCACATGGCGAGGGTCACCCCGATCGCCGAAACGATCGCCAGCGCGGCGAGTTTCTTGCTGACAGTTTCAGATGTCCGGTAGGGTTCGTAACCAATGTATGAAGGAACCAGAAACAGCGCGACGCTAATCAACGCCAATAGCGGCGGGCCAATGCGCATGGCCACCAGAATCTCGGCCCGCATACGAGCTGAACGGTTTCGCAAAGGATACTCCAGGAATCGCCAGCAGGCCGCGCTTGCCGCAGACGCGATCGCGTTGATCGTCAGCAGCGCAGCCAATACCAGAGAAATTCCGAGTAACTCGTACACCTCTTAACTCGCTTTCCGGCGCAGCTCTCGCCGCTTCTCTTTGATCAAACGATCCAGCTCATCGAGCATTTCGCGATCATGCTCGCTGACAGTATCCACGATGCAAGCCAGCACTGGCTGTATCCCCTCGGCGCCATGGCCCAATAAACCATTGATGACGTCTTCGCGGATGCCGTGCTCGAACTCGTCGCAAGAGACTGCCGGTGAATAAAGAAAAGCGCGGCCATCTTTGCGGCGGTCAAGAATTTGTTTTCGGAACAGACGATCGAGCGTGGTCATCAGCGTCGTGTAGGCGATGCGCTCTTCGAAGGCCAGATAAATGTCGCGCACGCTGACTTCGCCGCGCCGCCAGGCTTCGTCCAGAACTTGCCGCTCGAGTTTTCCCAGAGCCAGCGAAGCAACTTCGCTGGGCCGGCGAAATCCGCGCAGAAGGAATTTAGGAGGGTTCATACTGGGGAGCATTTTGCGCGAGAAGCCGAAGCGGTGTCAACGGCCCGTCCCGAACCGATGTGGCGTAAACAGAATCTGGTTGACACAACCGCTGCGGTTGTGGCGGACTTACGCCATCTTAGACAAGGAGGGCGTCATGGAGTCCCATAGCATCGCCTCCGCTGCCCACAATGGTCTCATTACCGTCGGACTCGATTATCGCAACCCAGCGATCTTCATAGTCTCGTAGAGCCTCCACGAAAGCCATTTCTTGTTCTTCTGTCTGAGTCGTCATCGCGTTTCTCCCTAGAGCCCATTGTGCCTCGTCAACAGGGGCAAAGAAAGCGATAGTCCTGAGGCTTCACCCGACAAATTCAATATCAACCTGATGCGGTATGATGCCGCGCTCGTGACCTTCCGTGAGCAAGCGGCACACGGCTTCGCGGCCGCGCTCACCGTAATCAAGAGTCAGGTCGTTCACCCACATCGCGACAAAGCGATCGGCCAGCGCCGGATCCATGTCGCGCGCGAACTGCATCGCATACTGCAAAGCGTCTTCGCGATGGTCGAGCGAGTACTGAATGCTCTCTTTCAGCAGTCTTGAAACTTCAGTGATCGTTTCCTCGCCGAGGTCTCGCTTAATCGCATTGCCGCCCATGGGCAAAGGCAGGCCGCCGGTATATTCGTGCCACCATTCGCCAAGGTCGAGCACCTTGTGCAAACCCAGATTCTGATAGAAGAGCTGCCCCTCGTGAATCAACAGCCCGGCGTCGCAACGTCCGGAGGTCACGGCTTCGATAATCTGATCAAAAGGCACCACTTCATATTTGAAATCCGGGTTGTAAATGCTGAGCGCCAGGAACGCGCTGGTGAGCGTGCCGGGAATGGCTATCTTAACTTTTGATAAGTCGGTTGGATCAAGCCCTTCGTTGGCGACGACTATCGGACCGTAGTTGTCTCCGATCGAAGCCCCATGCGGCAACAGCGCATACTTGTCGGCGACATATGCATAGGCGTGAAAGCTGATCGCGGTCACGTCATAGGTGCCCTTGCTCGCTTCCTCGTTCAGCGTCTGGATGTCCTTCAGCACGTGCTCGAACTCAAGATCGCCGGTTTCGAGTTTGTGCGTCGCCAGCGCGTAGAACATGAACGCGTCGTCGGAATCAGGGGAATGAGCTACTGATATTGTTTGTTTTTCTGTTGAGACACTCATAGTTACAGTCTTATGGTTGCGAATTATGAACCTTGAGTTTCTTAATCATGCGAAGGCGATTGTGATTGAGAACGTAATAGTACGCCGTGAACGTTGCGTGCGCGTCATAATTTGATCGTGTGACAACCAGCAACTTACTATCGAGATGAAAGTTTCGGTTAGTTGTCACATCAGCTTTGTCTGGGATGTCGACCCAATCCAGCGGCAGCCAGACAATTTTTCCGTTGAAAGCATCTACGGCCGCCAATTGTGCACAGCCACTGCCACATCCCCAGAACACGATCGTATAGTGACCGGCGAAGTTTGGTCCGCGTTGCGAATCCTCCCTCAGCCTGGTGCGAAATTTTCGCGCCTGAGCACTATCCAGGATGACGGCAGCTGGTTTGCCTTTGAAGATCGTGCGCGCCGGGTAGTGGCTAAACTGTGGCTCGGACGCCGGCAAGTGAGTTGGCCTTCGACGCGCGGCAACATCTTGGGGAGCCAACAGGAACGACGCTATACAAATTGAAAGGCAAAGAGCTGCGTTCTTTCCGATAGGAGGAATCAACACGGTACTTAACTCCCGACGACCACTCCGGATTCAGTCGAAGCTGATTGACTAGTGAGACGATTGTAGAGTGTGTCGCGCTCGACCGCTTCAAAGCCGGCTTCTTGAATCAAGCCGACAAGTTCCGTCCGCGTCATCTTCACTTCGTTGTTGGCTTCAACTGAATAACTCTCGGTCAGTTCGCCGCCCTGGGTGATGGTGCCGTCGACGTCGTTGGCGCCGAAGTGCAGGGCGACCTGCGCGAGACGCTTGCCGAGCATGACCCAGTACGCTTTGATGTGCGCAAAGTTGTCGAGCATCAAACGCGAGACGGCCATGGTTTTTAGCGAGTCGACACCCGAAGGCCCGGGCAAGTGCGCCATCTGCGTATCGGGCGGATAGAAAGCCAGCGGGATGAAGCACTGAAAACCTCCGGACTTGTCCTGCTGCTCGCGCAAGCGCACCAGATGATCGACGCGGTCCTCTACGGATTCGATATGGCCGTAAAGCATCGTTGCATTCGTTTTCAAACCCGCCGTGTGAACTTTGCCGGCGAGTTCCAGCCAACGTTCGGCGTCGCATTTGTGTGCGCAAATCATCGAGCGCGTTGGCTCACGAAAAATCTCGGCCCCGCCGCCGGGACACGAGTCCAGGCCTGCCTCGATCAACTGTTGAATCACGTCCTCGTCCTTCATCTTGTAGAACGAAGCGAAGTGATCCAGCTCAACCATCGTGAATGCCTTCAAATGAAGTTGTGGATACTGCTGCTTCAGAGCCGAAAGCAAATCGGTGAAATAGCTGAACGGCAATTTGGTGTTCAAGCCGCCGGTGATGTGGAGTTCAGTGGCGCCTTCGGCTACCGCCTCTCCCGCGATGCGGAGCGAATCGTCGATGTTGTGCGTGTAGGCATCGGGCTGGCGCGGCGTGCGAAAGAAACCGCAGAATTTGCAATCGACATAACAGACGTTGGTCGGATTGAAATGACGATTGACGTTGAAATAAGTCGTGCGCCCATGTTTCTGCCGCCGCACGGTGTCCGCCAGCTTTCCCAGCGCGTTAAGATCGTCGGTGTTGAAGAGGGCTACGCCATCGTCGAATGAAAGCCGTTCGCCGCGTTCGACCTTTGCGGCGATGTCGTTGAGTTGTGCGTCGTGTGAAAAACTCATAATGAAGCTTCTAATCCCAAAGTGATTGAACCTCCAACACAAACCCATTCAAGAGCGGTTCGCCGGAAACTGTTTCCGGGTCATTCAGAATTTCAGTCGCCACGCCCGCGCGATAGAAATGAACTTTGCGCTCCAAGGGATCGATCAGCCAACCGAGTTGTGCGCCATTGGCAAGGTATTCTTCCATTTTTGCTTTCAAATCCTTCAATGAGTCGGTTCGCGATCTGAGTTCGACCACGAAGTCCGGACACAGAGGAGGGAATTGCTCTTGCTCCAGAGCGCTTAACGCGTCCCACCGTTGATTTCGTACCCAAGAAAGGTCAGGTGACCGTCTGGCGCCATTCGGAAGCGAGAAGAGGGTCGATGAATCGAAGCTCTGTCCAGTCCCATCCTTCTCAGCCCAAACGCCGAAAGATACGATTAGCTTCAAGTTCCGTCGTCCTGTCTTTCCACCAGTGGGAGCCATGATGACCAATTCTCCTTCGCTTGTGCGTTCGATCTGAAGCTCCGGATTCAAACGACAGAGTTCCGCGAATTCTTCGTCCGAGACTTTCAAAGGACTAATGTCAAAGACCAGTCCATTCTCTAATGCGAAAGTAGTGCTCATAACTCTGTCTCCCCGAAAACTAGAACCTTAATATCTCATCAGCGTCGCCCCGCCAAAGGTTACGAACAGGATCACGCTCACAAAGGCATTGGTGGTAAAGAACGCTGCGTTCAGCCTGCTCAAATCATCAGCCCGCACCAGCGTGTGCTGGTAAACAAGCAGAGCGCCGGTGGCGACTAACCCAACGACGGCCAGCAGTCCCAAATGCGTCACGAAGTATAACGCAACCAGCGCCGCGAATGCTCCCACGTGCAGCAGCCGCGAAATCCACAGCGACTGCGAGATTCCAAAACGCGCCGGAATTGAGTGCAGACCTTCACGGCGGTCGAACTGGTAATCCTGACAAGCGTAAAGCACGTCAAAACCCGCGGTCCAAAGCATTACAAGCAGGGACAACAGAAGCGGCGCCGGACTATCGATTGAACCCCGCACGGCGATCCATGCCCCAGTCGGCGCGATTGCCAGACACCAGCCGAGCACCAGATGCGACTGTAACGTCCAGCGCTTGGTATACGAGTAAAGCACGATGCTGGCGAGCGCGACGGGCGAAAGCACGAGCGTCAGCCGATTGAGCATCGAGGCGGCAAATAGAAAAAGCCCGGCTCCGACGATCGTAAATACCAAAACGAAACCGACTGATAAGTCTCCGGCTGGAATCGCGCGCGTACTGGTTCGGGGGTTGCGCGCGTCGTACTCTCGATCAGCAATGCGATTGAAAGCCATCGCGGTCGATCGCGCGCCCACCATCGCCAAAGTGATCCAGAGAGTCTGCGTCGCGCTCGGAATGCCGTTCGCCGCCAGCACTGCTCCCAGAAAAGCAAACGGCAATGCGAAAAGCGTGTGCTCGATCTTGATCATCTCGAGCGTCGTGCCGATGTTGCGAACAATAGTGGACATGTCAGCGGGTTTAGAGCGCGGACCTGTCCGCGCCGGCGGCACAAGTGCCGCTTCTAAACGAATGAACTCCTACTCGCCTTTCCAGCGCGTGGCCGTCGAATGCGGAATTGCGAACTGATCGAGAATGCGGAAGACGAGGTGATCGACCAGGGCCTCGATAGTCTGTGGCCGATGATAAAAGCCGGGGCTGGCCGGTAGAATCTGGGCGCCCGCCCGCGCCAGCTTCAACAGGTTCTCCAGGTGAATAGCATTGTAAGGCGTCTCTCGTGGTACCAGCACCAGCTTCCGGCCTTCTTTCAAAGTTACATCCGCAGCGCGATGAATCAGATTAGTTCCGGCCCCGGACGCGATGGCGCCGATGGTGCCCATCGAACAGGGAACGATCATCATGCCCGCCTGTGGATGCGAGCCCGAAGAAGGCGTCGCCGCCATGTTATCAAGCCGGTGCCAGCGAATCATTTTCGCTGCCGCCGGCAAGCCAATCCACTCATTAATTTTCTTCTCGTCGCCATTGCGCAGGTTAAAATCCAACTCGACCATCGCTACTGTCTTCGCGGAATCCGAAACGATCAAATTTATGCGCTCAACGACGCCGCTGGCTGCCAGATGGATCAGCGTGCGGTGCGCGTAAATCGCGCCAGAGGCTCCGGTGATGGCGACGGTTAGTTCCACGACAAGGGACAGGATAACTGTGACGCTGATCTTACGTTCGTTGACGGCCAATCGCAAATAGAGAGTTACGAGTAGCGCTTCGATGCTAGAATCGGTTGTGCCCGCAGGAGAATACCGGAAGTCCCAACCACCCCAGGAGATCAACTGCCCTCACATTTTACTGGACGCCGCGCATTGAGGGTCAACGCCACCAGGATGAAGAAGCCACCGCGAAAGAGATCGCAGGTCCCGACGACCAACCGCGCCGGCAGCAGCCGGATGAGCCAGTTCCCTCGATCTCTCCTGAGAGAATGGAAAAAACTTAGTCTTCCGACAAACAACGCGCGCGCTGTAATTGCCGTTTCGGGCGGGGCAGACTCGGTCGCACTGCTCTTATCGATCGATGAACTGATCAAAGCCGGGAGACTCAAGCTCGAAGTCCTCGTCGCCCATCTCAATCACCGCCTGCGAGGGAAAGCCAGCGACGCGGACGCGCGTTGGGTGGCGTTGTTGGCGAAACGACTCGGTCATAGAGTGGCAATCGGAAGTATTGACGTGAAGAGCCGCGCCGCAAAGACAGGCGATAACCTGGAGCAAGCAGCGCGGTGCGCACGCTATGAATTTCTGGAGCGGAAGGCCAGGGCCGCAAAGGCGAACCTGATTCTTACCGCCCACACAATGGACGATCAGGCTGAGACTGTCCTGCTGAATCTCTTGCGCGGAAGTGGCGGCCGTGGTCTGGGTGGCGTTGAGCCGGTGCGTCCTATTGTGGCTGAAAGTGCAATCCTGCTGGTGCGGCCGCTGCTTTCCTGGGCTCAGCGGCCAGACACTGAAAACTATTGCCGTCAGCGGGGAGCCGAATTTCGCAACGACGAAATGAACCTGAATGAGAAATTCGCGCGCGTGCGGGTTCGGCGTCAACTCCTGCCGTTGATGCGGACCTTCAATCCCAAGTTGGTTGCGGGCTTAGCTCGTACAGCAGAACTTTTGCGAGAAGATAGCAGCGCCCTTGATCGAGGGGCCGCCAGGCTGCTTGAACTGTCTCTGGAACCGGACTCAGGATCGGTCGACGGCGAGGAAACCGGGACTCTGCTTCGATTGGATCTGCTGGCCGCGGCCCCACCTGCGTTGCGCCGGCGCGCGTTGCGTCTCTGGATTGAGCGGTGTCGTGGTGATCTGAAAAGGCTCGAACGGGTCCACATCATTGCCCTCGAGGGGTTGCTGCTCGGCAACCGCGGCGGGCGTGTGATTGAGTTACCCGGGGGTGCGCGGGTGTCCAGGAAGCGCGGGCTGTTGCAATATGGTGGCTGAAACCCCGGCGTTCCGAAGGGATTTGAACCTTATGCGGCGACAGGGCGTAGTAGCTCGAAGCGTTGCGGCGCCAAGAGGCACCTGGTTGATAAACCGGCGCATCTCAGCGAGTTGTTTGTGACGCTCCCATTGGGCCGAAAGAGGAAAACGCCGGGCAAATGCTGACCGGCTCTACAATTAACGACCGACTTGATGTAATATCGGTCATGGAGGATCGAAGGCTTTGAGTTCCACTGCAAGACAAATCATTTTTTGGCTGCTGATTATCGCGGGCGCGTTATTGATTTATAAGCTCGTCAACCCCGGCACCAAGAACACCGAAAACATTGATCTGACGGCGCTTTACGAGAAGATCGATAAGGATCAGTTGAAACAGTTGACGGTCAAGCAGACCGAGATCGTTGCTATTGATAAGAATAGTGGCAGGGAATATCACATTCCGCTCACCAACGAGATCCAGAAGAACGATGTACTCAAGGAAGCAAAAGAAGTACAAGCCAGCACCGGCAAGCCACGCGTGGATAAGGTCGAGGAAGAGCCCGGCAATAGTTATATGTGGGGCGCGCTCTACTACCTTTTGCCGTTTGTGCTGATCCTGGGCTTTTGGATTTTCATGCTCAGGCAGATGCAATCGGGCGGCAACAAGGCGCTTTCGTTTGGTAAGTCGCGCGCGAAACTGCTTAGCAATCAGCAGAAGCGCGTGACATTCAAGGACGTCGCCGGCGTTGAAGAAGCCAAGGAAGAACTGCAAGAGATTATTGAGTTCTTAAAAGAGCCGCAAAAGTTTCAGAAGCTCGGCGGCCGCATTCCCAAGGGCGTTTTGATGATGGGCCCGCCGGGAACTGGAAAGACTCTGTTGGCGCGAGCGATTGCCGGCGAAGCTAACGTACCGTTCTTCTCGATCTCAGGTTCAGACTTCGTTGAGATGTTTGTCGGCGTCGGCGCGTCGCGCGTTCGTGACCTGTTCGAACAGGGCAAGAAGAATGCCCCGTGCATAATTTTTATCGATGAGATCGATGCTGTCGGGCGTCATCGCGGCGCAGGACTCGGCGGCGGGCACGATGAGCGCGAACAAACTTTGAATCAGTTACTGGTCGAGATGGATGGTTTTGAATCCAACGACGGCGTGATCCTGATCGCTTCGACGAACCGACCCGATGTTCTCGATCCCGCTTTGCTTAGACCTGGACGTTTCGATCGTCGTGTCGTCGTATCTCGGCCCGACGTGCGCGGGCGCGAAGGAATTCTGAAAGTACACACGCGTAAGATTCCGCTCGGTGAAGATGTGGACATCAGCGTGATTGCGCGCGGCACGCCCGGCTTTACCGGCGCGGACCTGGCCAACCTGGTTAACGAGGCCGCGCTCAACGCGGCGCGCTACAACAAAAAAGTTGTCTCGATGTCCGACTTTGAACTGGCCAAAGACAAAGTCCTGATGGGCGCCGAGCGCAAGAGCATGGTCATTTCAAACGAAGAGAAACGCGTGACCGCTTATCATGAAGCCGGCCACACGCTCGTCGGTTTGAAAGTTCCGAACGCCGATCCGGTGCATAAGGTCACCATCATTCCGCGTGGCATGGCGCTCGGAGTCACCCAGCAATTGCCGGAAGGCGATCGGCACAACTACACACAGGAATACCTGCTCGGGCAGATTTCAATTCTGATGGGTGGCCGGATTGCCGAAGAGACATTCCTCGGCGGCATTACCACCGGCGCGTCGAACGATATCGAACGCGCGACCGAGCTGGCGCGAGCGATGGTTTGCGAATACGGCATGTCCGAACTTGGGCCGCTGACCTTCGGCAAGAAGGAAGAGCAAATCTTTTTGGGCCGCGAGATTGCACAGCATCGCGATTATTCCGAAGAGACTTCGATTCGCATCGATTCGGAAGTGCGCAAGATCGTGACCGAACAATACGGGCGCGCGCGCCGCATCCTCGAAGAGAACCGCGACACGCTGGTGCGTTTGGCTGAAGCTTTACTCGAGCACGAGTCGCTCGACGGCGTGCAGATTCGGCGCGTCGTAGCCGGCCTGACAATCGAAGACGCCGAGCCTGCAAACACCGGTTCCGACGACACGCCGCAAGTGGCAGAGCCGTCCGCGAAACCACTCAAGCCAATACTGCCGCCGATTACAGGTGGCAATCCGGCGCCGGCATAAGAGCGGGGCAGTAGCCCGGCCGTGAGGGCCGGCCCCGGTAAATCGCAAACAACTAAGGCGAGAGTCATGGCTCTCGCCTTTTTCTTTCCACCTTTACTTTTTCCTTTTTCCTTTTTACTTTTGCCTTGTGGAAACCGCGGACGTCGTCATCATCGGCAGCGGCATTGTCGGATCGAGTGTCGCTTATCATCTGGCGCAAGCCGGATGCACCAATGTGCTTGTGATTGAGCGCGAGGCGCATCAGGGCAAAGGCTCGACCGGCAAGAGCATGGGCGGCGTGCGCGCGCAGTTCTCGACACCGGTCAACATTCAGATGTCGCGGTACTCGATCGACTTCTTTTCAAAGTTTGATGAAGTTGTCGGTCACCCGGCTGACTATCGCGCGCACGGTTATCTGTTTTGCGCGACCAGTGAACGTCATCTGAATTATTTGAAAGACAATCGCGTTCGGCAAATTGCCCTGGGCGTGAACAATGTCGAGCTCGTGTCACCGGCAGAAATTTCAGAGATCGTGCCGCAGCTTCGCGCGGACGATATTTTGGGCGGCACCTTTTGTCCAACGGATGGCTTTGTCGATCCGCATAGCGTGATGATGGGGTTCATGCTGAACGCACGGGCACGCGGCGCGCGCCTATGGCTCGACACTCAAGTCACCGGAATTCAAGTTGATCCCGGGAGCGCGGACGTCCCGTCTGCGTCTCGTTTAGAGGCGGCACTTGTGCCGACGGATGCAGACGGGACGTCTGCGCTCCCAGCATTAGAGGCTCGCCGCGTCGCGGGTGTTGAGACTTCCCGCGGTTTCGTCTCGACCCGAGTCGTTGTGAACGCCGCCGGCGCGTGGGCGGCGGAAGTGGCAAAGATGGCCGGCGCCGACTTACCTGTAGAGCCTCTGCGTCGGCAGCTCGTTCCTACCGAACCATTCGATCAATTGCCAAGACGCTTTCCCATGGTGATCGACATGTCTACCGGCTTTCACTTTCGCCGCGAAGGGAAGGGAATTCTTTTGGCTTGGAACGATCCCGAAGAGACGCCGGGTTTCAAAACTGAATTCGATCCGGCGTTTGTGGAGAAGATCCTGACGCATGCGGCATCGCGCGTGCCCTGTCTGATTGATGCGGAAGTAAATCCTCGCCGCGCCTGGGCCGGGCTCTACGAGATGACTCCCGATCATCACGCCATCATCGGCCCGTCGCCGAATGTCGAGGGCTTATATTTTGTCAACGGCTTCAGTGGCCACGGCGTCATGCACTCACCCGCGTCCGGTCGTATCACCGCGGATCTGATCCTGCGTGGCGAATCTGATTTGATTGACGCTACTCAGCTAAACGTGGAACGATTTAGTCTGGGCCGCACTTTGGAGGAAACGGCCATCCTTTAGGGATTACCCGGTAGGAGTGGGATCCCCTGTTACGCCATAACCTAGCGGGTCTGTGTTTTTGGTTGCTTGGAATTGCCGGGCTGAGTCGACTCAGCCGGCCACATCCTTTCAATCTTGCCCAACGCACCGACTCTCAGTCCGAGTTTTTCTTGCCAGGCTGCCAGCAGTTCGTCTGGGTCACCAGCAAACACCCTGAATTTCCGCGACTCTTCAAGCTGAACGTCCTCAATCTGGAGATGGTCCGGGCCCAACTGGTAAACGAATCGCAACTCTTTACCGTCGGCGTGGAAGCTCAGAAGTGGTTCCCATGGATCTGAGATCAAGATCGCCCTTAGGTAATGCAACTTCCGGTCTTCAGTGGTGCCCAGATAAGCCCAGTTTGGTGTAAGGGCGCCAAAGGTTCGGCCGTCGCTGCTAAAGGCGAGCTCGTTGATGTGTTGGTCAACCTTAATCTCTCCGCCGAGTTGTTCGCCGCTCGCTACATCCCACAGCGACACTGTGCCGTCCGCGCAACCGGTGATGGCTAACCTGCCATCCGGGCTAAGCGCCACGGCGGTCACGGCCACGCGATGTGGCAGGAGTTTCGTTCGCTGGCCGCTGGATAGATTCCAGATTCTAGCGGTCTTGTCATCACTTCCGGATATCATCTGATCGGCGCTGAGCATGATGTCGTTCACCGTATCCGTATGTTGCTCGCCCAGAGTGACCTCACTCCCCGTAGCTAATCCCCAGAGATTTATTTTCGCCCCGTATACGGCAGCAAGCATCCGATCGTCGGCGCTAAAAGCCATTGCCTCTGCTTCGTCAGCATAGTGCAGACTCGCGATTGCTTTAGCTGCGCCGGGTTGCCAAATCCGGATGGTCGAATCGCTGCTGTCAGCCGCGGCATATTTTCCGTCGCCGCTAATTCTGGCCAGCGCCAGCGTTGCCTTCGCGCCGACAGGTTCGCCCAGAGGTACGCCCCTTTCCAAGTCCCAAAACTGCAGCTCTGATAATTTGTTAATAGTGAGGAGCGTCTGCCCGTTCAAACTGAGCTGTTGCGGTTCCATATCCGCTTGGTGGATGAATTGACTATTCGATGTGTTCGAATCAATGCGCCACCAACGCGCGGTCCGATCGGTAAAGGTAAAGGCTGACGTTCGATCCTGGGAGAACGAAAGACCGACTGGTGCGATCTTCAAAACACCGAGCAAGCCACCCGTCTCCGGGTCCCATTTTTCAATGCCGACCAGACGGCCATTGGCAGCCATGGTGCCGGCCGTGACGAGCGTCTTACCATCCGGTCCCAGCGCTATCCTGAGACCGATCTTGAATTTGAGCGGCTGGTACAAGGGAGCTCCCGATGCCGTTTCCCAAATCTGTGTAACGAGACGCCAGTCTCGCGCGGCGGGGCCCGGGGTGTTTGAGTCTGCGTTTGAGGTCGTAAAGAACTGCTCACCACTTGGGCTAAAACCGATACCTCTAACCGTGCCTGGCAACCTGGGCAGCGAAGCGACTGTGCTTCTGGAGTCCAGGTCGACCACCTGAACTGTATTGTCGCGACTGCCGGCCGTAAGCAGGCGGCGTCCGTTGGGACTGAAAACCGAGTGCGAGCTGACGCTGAGTTGATTGATTGGATAGGGCACAACGGTGTCACCTGTCATTTGCCAGATCGCGGGAGGCTGATTAATACGAAGGGCCTTCAGATAGCGACCGTCGCGGCTGAAGGAGAGCGAGGCGAACGACGCAGTGAACGACTCAAGCACACGTCCGCGACCTGTGCCGTCCCAAACGTAGATCTGTTTACCCTTGACTCCCGCCAACCAGAAATTACCGCCCACCCTGGCGGCGGTGCTGATATTTATCTTCTCTGAATCATCGGACGAATCAGGTCTGGAAGTTTCCGAGGGGGCGCCGGTTTTCCGGCTCTGATTGAGGATGTTTTGCCCGCTTTCATCTATCAGGTCGATTGGTTTTCCAAGAGCCGTCTGCGAAGCTGTCTCCCAGAATTGCACCGTGAGTTTCGGTTGGTTCCTTACTGGTTCAGTTCCTGACTGATATCGGGCGCGGGAGACATTCGCGGCAGCCGCGGCAGCTCCCGCTTGAGATTGAGAAGGCGCTTCGGTACTTTCGCTGCTCGCCACCTGAGCAACAGTCATGACCGCCCGTCCGTCAGACGTGAACATCGCTTGCCGGCCTGAAGGGGTGCGGACGCAATCACTGCAGAACGGTGGGCCCATCGGTCTGCCGGATTCCGCATCCCAGAGCCTTACCTGGCCGTCAAGGTTGAGCGTGAGTACAGTTTTCCCGTCAGGCCCCAGGCTGGCCGACGCACAGTCATCGCAATATGTCGCCAGCAGCGAGCTGATATCGGGGCCCAACAAGATTTCTGCATCATTCAAGCGGCGGCGTCTGTCTTCCGGCTCCGATGCCATAGCTGCGGCTTTCAACAAAGACAGGAGTGCCGCGGCTGGGTTGTTCGCGCTCTCATACCACTGCGCCCGTCGCTCGAGGATATCGGCCCAAAGCGAGTCGGCCTTGTTGTGGTAACCAGCCGTACCGCGCAGACTGGAATACGCCGTCACTGCATTTAGATACGATGGTTGCATCTCGAGCGCGGCCCCGCCGATATTGTTCTTGAAGGTCATCAGCTCTTTTTCATACGAGAGGGGATTAATAACCCAATGAAACATCGCGAAGAGGAATATGATAGTGGCAGGAAAACCCACTAACAGGCCCGCCGCGACCTTGAGGCGTTCGCGCCGTTTCTTGACTTTTAGATATCGGATCTTCCAGTCATCGACAATCGTCGCATACATGTCATGATATAACTCGAACCAGTAGGAGCGATCCGGCCCGCGCGATTTTCGCAGGATCTTGGCTTCGTCCGCGCTGAGCTTCTCGAGCGTTTGTTTGAGAGCAGGTATCCTTTCATCCATGTGATCCGCCAGGCTGGATAGTTCATAAGCCATCTTCGCTCCCTGCTTGGTAACCAGAAAGCCAAAGGCCCGCGCGGCCAGGTCCTGCTCTTTGGAGCTCAGATAGGGTTTGCTGAGTTTCTCTTCGCAAAAGTCGCGCAAAATTCTCTGTGCGTCACCTCCGGGCAGATCGTCGTCATTGTCGCCGCCCGGGTGATATTGGATCAGAAATGGTGGGTAGGAAGGCGGGCTCGCAGGAGTCGTTCCTTTATCGCTCACGGGAATGTCTTTGGGTTGGCTTTCGGGATATTGTTCGTTCCACAATCCGGCACAAGCTATCTGGAGGTAAGGCGGCGCGACAAAGTTCCGTTTGATGACGTGCGCTTTCTTTTTGGCGCCGCCGGTGGAACGCTCGGCAAAGCTGCCGCCGCCCTTTTCTATTTTGGACAGGTCTTCAACCGCATAGATTATTTTCTTTTCGTCGGGACTAACACCAACCCACTCGCACGTACGGCGAATGATCTCTTTAGCGTCATTCTTATCGGGATATTTGAGCCGGTAATAGTTATTGAAGAGGTCGCTGATGCGGTTATCGAAGATGCTCAATTCGCCAAGAAATTCTTCGCGCATCGAAAACACAACCCGTACCTGATAGTCGTCACGGTTGATGATTTGGCACAGGTCTTCGATGAATCCGCGAAAGTAGTCTTCAAAGGCGTGGTACTGAAAGACTTCTTCAAATTGATCGAGTATCAGAATGCAGCGATTGAAGGCAGTTTTCCGCGTGGCGTCCGCGGATTCCGGTGGCTTAATGAAAGAACTCAGGACTTCCGACAGTCGCGGCGAAGGCGTGTCCGACCTTCTCAGGGATTGCGCGATAGTTGCACGCACTTCCAGCGCCAGCCCATCCTCTGTAGGTCCCGGCACGCTGGACTTCTCCGCAATGTCTGAGGAGTCTTCGTGGCGAACCAGCCTGCGCTTTTCAAGCAGGCCGCGCCACAGCGCCCGCGGCAGCCAGAATCGAATGCGACCCTCATCGGTAGACTCGGCGCTCTCGCTGTCTATTTCATCCGCTCCGGTCCAGCGGTTATACCAAATGACGGTGCATTGTTTTCTCAGCTCGGGAATGACCTTAGCGTTCAGAAAGGACGTCTTACCGACGCCCGAACCGGCAAATAGCAGCGTGGTTCGTGCGGAAAAAATACGATCTTTCATTAACACCAGGTCGCGATCGCGACCGAAGAGCCGATCCGAATCGTCCTCACAGTAGGGTCGCAATCCCTTGAATGGGTTTGGCGGGTTCGTCTCCATCTTAATGGCAATCGCCGAGGTCTACTCCCTGGGGCTTATTGGAGATAATCTTGCTTGCGAAGTCGTTGAGGCTGGCTTCATAGATGGTAATGCCGTTCTTGTCGAAGAAGAGACGCTCGAAGTTGCCGACCGAATACGTTACCGCGCAGTCCCTGATCTCGTTGTTGGGGTCGCTCTTGCGCTTCACCGTTTCGTAGATACTGCGCACGTTCCAATCGCTCAAGCTGTAACCCAGGAACCAAAGCGGTTTCAATCGCATTAGCTCGGAGACAGTCGCGGGAATGATGCCATTGCTCATTTGCGAAACATAGTTGACGTAGTCGTTGTCGGAAATAACCAGACCTTCATCGCCGAATTCGAGCTGGGGATTGAGACAACCGTGGATCTTGTAGATTACAACCAGACTCTGGGCCTTGGAGAGGAAGAACTCTTTTGGGACAAGCGTGTCCCAGTAATCACGCTTGAGATCGTCACGCTCCACGACGTTCTCCGAGCAACGAATCAGGACTTTCGGAGGGTCGCTCCTCTTTGTAGTGAGGACTATATACGGGACCCCTTCTTCATCCAGGGCCTTTTCCATCAGGCAGTCGTAATTGGTTGTAATAATCAGATAGTCTTTAGCGGATCTTCCCTTTAGATGATGTTTGGCGGCGCAAGCAAACAGTTTGTGAGTATCAGTAGGAATGGCTTTTGTTGAGATAACCTCCTTCATGAGTTGCCACAGGCTCTTGCGCCCCAACCGCTTTTCATAGTAGCTGCTGATACTGGTCAAAGCCTCGGGTGGGTCGCCCACCCGCGTAGCTTTGACGAGGAGTTGCAAAATATGAAGCTGCTCGTCGTCACTGGAGTTGAAAAGTGTTTGGGGAACCAGCTTTCGCAATTTTTCGCCAATCCCAAAAAGACTGGTATAGCTCGCTTCCTCGCTGAACAGTTGAGCCAACTCGGATGCGGAGGGCGGGTACTCCTGCGTCCTCAGTCGCTCGAAAAACTCTGGCGCGGATTCGACTGGTGATTGCGCTTCGACCAACTGCATCAGATACGCGAGAAGAATGGCCATCTCAACGAAAGTCTTGCTCTTGCCGGTCAGGTCGAGAAGAGATGTGGCCTGATCAAGTTGGGCGCGCGTGGGTGGAGGCGAGTCCAAGGTTGGGGGAGGAGGGAAATCACGAGCTGAGATCGAGACGCCGGCCCCAAGAAAGGGCACGAACCTCTGTTTCCCCAAGTCGCTCGTGGGAAGGACTTCTCTAGCCAACGCACTGTATGGAATCGGGTCTCGGTGATCGGGCATCGGTTGGTTGGTTGGGCGATCAAGCATTTCATTCACCATTTGTCGTTCGTGTCGGTCGGCGCGCGTGTTCCTGGCTCGCGTCTATATCCGGGAGTTGTCCTCAACTATCACGTTGGTGATCCATCCCAACGCCGGTTCCTTCTTGTCGCCTCTTTTCGTCACGAAGACATCCTGGATATTGGGGCTCTTTTCCATTTCCTTCTTGGCGTCGGCGAGAGTCGCGTCCTCTCTGACGGACGCAAAACTTTCGCCAATCCTGTCCTTTAGATCGGGATCGGCCAAAAGTTGTGCGAGCGTGATATCTGCCAGGTTAGGGGTTCCTTTCAGGGCTTCGGCCGCCAGGTACCCTTCGATCGTGCTGCGGTGAATCACGTATTGCGGAGTGTCATCCGCATTCAAAAATGGCACACGCATTCCTTTGTTGGCCGCGGTCAACTGAGCCAGGATATCCTTTAGCTTGGTGTCCGGCGCAAAAGTCATCCAAAACATCTGCTCTTTCGGGATCATCTTTTCTTTGGCCAGCATGGTCTGTAGCTTCTCTTGAGAAGTTACTTGTTTGGCCATTTCGCTGACGCTTCGAGTTGCCGCGGCAAAGTTGTCTTTCGAAAAATAGAAAGCCAGGACTGTCCCGACCCAACTGCCGAGCAGAGGCAAAACAGCCGACATCACCACGTTTGCATTCTCGGGCTTATTCCAAACGATGATCCCCGCCAGAGTCGAAACCGCGACTACCGAGAGAATCAGAATTGAGAATGCGAGGAGATCTCGAAGTCCGAGTGAGTCTTGATCAGCGCCATTAGCCATTGCCCTTGCCCCTTCCGGATCCGATCGATCCAACCCCTCGACTATAGCGAACCGTACTGCAGGTATACTTCCAAGTCTTTCGGAAACTTCCAGGCTGGTACGAGAGAAGGCTCTTGAGGACCAGCCCTTTGCCGAAGTAAATTGGCAGATAGATACTGCATTCTCTAACTAGCGTCAAGAGTTTTTCCGGAGTTAACCAACTCCGCGCGTGCGCGGGCAGCCTCCGATGAGGTGGTTAATAATCCGCCTCCGATCAATATGACGACAGCGGCCGAGACATTTCCATTACTGAGCTGGTAAGTTTTCGAAGGGCCATGCCGAACGCGGCGTCCGGCGGCTGCAACGTCGATCCAACGTTTGAAGGACTTCGGGCAGCGGCACTAGCCCGACCGTCGGGGAGGGCTCAGTTGATTTGGGCGGAAGCCCTTCCTAACGGGCTAATGCCCGCTCGGTGTTCCAACACCACATTAACGTTGCTGAAGGTAGACTGTTGGAAGAGGACCGCAGTACTCTAGCGCATCAAATCCAGTAGCTGGAGAAACCAAATGAAGAGAATCTCATTCGCTTTGACGGTGATCTTTTTCGCGATCACTCTTGTTCCTTCTGCCCGAGCGGTTGGCGACCCTAAAATTCAAGACTCGCTCATTGTTTCCACCGAGTGGCTGGCCACGCATCTGAACGACGATTCACTGGTGCTGTTGCAGGTCGGCGATAAGGATGAGTATCTCGCCGGGCACATTCCAAGTGCTCAGTTCGTCACGCTCGCGGATATCTCTACTCCGCGCGGTTCGGGTCTCACGTTGGAACTGCCGGCGCTCGGTCAACTCGAATCCGCGTTTGAGAAGCTGGGCGTGTCTGACAAATCGCGGATTGTCGTTTACTTCGGCAAAGATTGGGTGTCGCCTACGACGCGCGTGTTTTTTACGCTCGATTATCTGGGTCTCGGTGATCGCACGGCGATTCTCGACGGTGGTCTGCCTGCGTGGCGTGGCGGCGGCAAGCCAGTGACGAGTGTTTTGACTGAGCCGCAAGCAGGTCACTTCACTCCGCGGCCAAGGACTGGCATCGTCGTTGATGCCGCCTGGGTCAACGCGAACCTGAACAAACCCGGCGTGATGATTCTCGATGCGCGCGCGTCAAAGTTCTATACGGGAGCCGAAGCCGGATCGATGCCGCGCGCCGGTCATATCCCCAAAGCGAAGAATATTCCGTTCTCAAGCGTGGTCGAAGACTCAAACAAATTCAAAAGTGCCGCCGCATTGCGTGAACTCTTTAACGCAGCAGGCGTGAAGCCGGGCGACAGCCTTACGACGTATTGCCACATAGGCCAACAAGCGAGCGTGCTCTACTTCGCTGCGCGCTACCTTGGCTACGAAGCGCATCTGTACGACGGCTCATTTGAAGACTGGAGCCATCGGCCGGAATTACCGGTGGAAAAGTCAGTGGGAGTTGAGCCCGTGGTCAAGCCGTAGTGGGAACCGGAAACCTCTCGTCCCCTACTTCGCTGAATCACCATACAAAATCATCTGCGGTGAATCCACGAGCGTAGCTTTGCCTTTCGGCCAGGTGATCTGCCAGACGCGATCGAAGACTTTGCCGTCCCACTTGGGTGGCTTTGCGATGCCCAGGGCTTGGGCGATCGCGGGAATCTTGCCGTGATGCCAGCAGATCAAAACGATCTTGCCCGCGAACTCGCATTCAGTAAGAATCGCGTTGACCATCTGTGAAATGTCCGGATCCTTGTCGGCAAAGCGATCGATGATCGGTAAGTTCAGAGCGGTGGCGAGCGGCGTGATCGTCTCGATCGGCCGTTTGCTGTTCTTTGACCGCGCCGTGGCAAAGATGAAATTCGGAGTCGGAAAACGCGCGGCCTTGCCCTTTACCGGAAGCTCGCGATAGCTGCCGTCGAAGTCTGGCGCATGGAGGCGCAGCGCGCAGGTTAGCTGCGGCATGGCTGCAACAAACAGCGAAGGCAGCCCGGCTGCGCGCGCGGAACCCTGAATTGACAGATGTCGCCCGGCATCGTCCTCCTTTTTCGGATCGCCCGCTTTTTCGCCGTGACGAACGATGAAGACCTCACTTGGTCCAGGTTGTGTGCTCATATTCTAAATCTCTCCTTTGGTTGATCAGAGGTTTCACTTCTGTTCGGGAAACTTGAATCCGATATAGGTTCCCGAACTGATGCCCATCAATCCCAGCAGTGTGGTGCTGAATTCCGGCATCGTTAGATTGTTGTAGACCGAAGACACGAAAATAATTCCCAGCACGATCGTCCATGCGAAAATCTGGAAACGATGAAAGCTGTAACCACTACCGTCGGAAAGAATATCCTGGATAAACCCGCGCGATACGCCGGCTGTTGCCGGGCGCGTCAATGACTGGATTTGTTGGGTAACCTGTGCCAGGCGCGTGCGGCTGTCCAGAATTTGCTTGTTCAAATTGTCTCGATTAGCGACATCGTCCGGCGTCAACGACTCTTTCGCATTGACGCTGTCTAGTTGTCTTTGCAGTTCCGGGATCGTTTGTTCGAGCGTCTGCTTCTCAGCCGTCAGATCCCGAAGCTGCTCAGCATTTGCCTGGCCCTTGCCGGAATCAATCAGGGCTTCACCGAGCGCGGTGCCGGCACTGATTCCCATGAGGCCCAACAAAGCCGGCGTGATTGTGTCGAGGGCATCAGTGATCAGCCAGATCACTAAGTACGAGACATAAATCAGAAAGAACCAGAACGCCATCTGGGTGCGGCCCAGATTGTAAGGTCTGAGCTTTCCCGGAACCGGACAGGCGCCGGGCTCGCGAATGAGATTAGTCGTGCGCGCCAGCCAGAGAAATAAAATCAGGGTGACCAGGACAACCAGCAGCGCGATCACGCCGTACACCGGAGAGATTACGGTAAGCGGCAGTTCATTCTCTTGATCGAACACCGAATCGAAGGGAGACTGGTTTTCGAGGCCGACGCTAAAGGCCACCGGGCGACTTGTTCCCGGTGGCTCGCCCAGCAGGTCAACCCAGGTAGCTTTGTTTGCCGGCGTGATGTGCAAATGAAAATGCACATGATTCTTTGAGACGTGAATCTCTTCCGGATAATTTCCGCGAATCGCGCGGCCATTGAGATAGGGCACGAGCTTCGCCGGATCGTTCTTTGCCGCCCACTCATCGAGATGTTCGATCTCGACCCGAATGACGACGTCCAGCTCAAGATGTCCCTCAACCGCAACGACTTTCGGCGGCGCGGGCGACGGCGTCGCGGATGGCGCCGGGGATGGTTGCGGGGAACTTTTTGGCGACGGACTCGGAGTGGGGGTCTGCGCCCAGACGATGCTGGCGCTCGCCGGCGCGAGTGAGATCACAACGAAGAGAATAATGTGTGCGGCGGTAGTCTTTCGTTTCATGCTGCGCTCCAGCGAGAAATGAAAAGTCGAGTCTTTTGACGTAAGGTGTTTGAGCGGTCTTGCCAAAGCTGCTCATTAAGTCCAGCAACCCAATCCCACCGCTTTTGCGGCGCGGGGGCGAGAGCCTATATGAATTGAGTCCCGCTCGTCAATACTTTGTGCAACGTTCGGCGCAAGACGCGTTAAGGTGGAGGAAAACGCAACTGTTAGCGGGCAGCTCAATCCGCGACGGACGGACTTTTCTCCCCGCTGTGTGACGCCCAGGCTTGCGCGCCGAGGAGAAGTGCGACAATATCTTTCGCCGCTCAACACGTTTCTTCTAATTCGGATCGCGCGAGGGATCTAATGGAACGCAGAACCACAAACTGGTTTAGTCCCACTTTACAGATGGAGATGCCGCTGGTGGCGTACGGCCACGCGGGCCAGACACTCTTGATGCTGCCCACCGCGGCCGCGGATTATTTGGAATACGAGAGGTTCTATCTGGTCGATGCCATCAAGCCGTTCATCGAACAGGGGCTCATCCGCGCGTACTCAATCAATAGCGTCAATCGCTACAGCCTGCTCAACGAGCAGATGCCGCCCAAAATGAAAGCGGAGTTGTTGACGCGCTACGATCGCTATATCACCGATGAAGTGCTGCCGCTGATTCGGAACGAGAACGGCGAAGACGCCCGGCCGATTACTACCGGGGCCAGCTTGGGCGCGTTCCTATCAGCGAATGAATACTTCAAGCATCCCGATTTGTTTCGCGGCGTGATTGCGCTGAGCGGCAGCTACGACATCCGTTCATACCTGGATGGCTATTACGACGACAACGTCTTTTTTAATAACCCGGCTGATTATCTTTCCGGATTGAACGACGATCACTTCCTGCCGATTTTGCGTAAGGCGGATGCGATCTACATTCTTTCGGGCCAGGGCTCTTACGAAGATCCGAAGCGCAGCCAGCACCTGGCAGACATCCTCGAAGCAAAAGGGATTCCGCACACGCTCGAGTTGTGGGGCCAGGACGTGAACCATGACTGGCCGTGGTGGCGGAAGATGCTGCCGCATGTTTTGGGAAAGATTGTGGGCTAGCTTAGTCATGCGGAGAGAATACGATTTCGGTCAGGGTACAAGAGGTAAGCGCGTAGCGAAGCGGGTTCACATCGTCGGCGACGCGCGCTCAAGCGACGAGTTCGCTCGCCAGATTCTAACTGCGAATGTAATCACTGTCTCGTGGATTGGCGAGAACAGTGAAGGCTTTCTCTATGAGAGTGTCGAAGGAAGCATTGTCGCAAACGCGGACGCAGGAACACTCCGCTTCGAGTTACGAGAAACGACTGGAGACCATGACAACTTCGAGGTAATCATCCGAAATTCAAATGGTTCTTACACGTTAATGGCTGACTACTATGAGATGCGGGATAAGCATTATCCGCTCAAGGTCTATGCGGGCTCCGATGAGGTTCTCCCGTATCTTGAATATGCGAGTAATCGTGCTTACTTTCATTTAAAAACGAGCTGAGTCTAGGTTTGTTTGCCAAATCGTTATAGCTGCGCTTTCAACCACTCTTCAAACGCCAACAGAATGTCGTACTGATCTTCGTTCGGACTGCGAGCGAGAAATTCGGTCAGTACAGAACCGGTGAGCAAAGGCAAAGACTGGCTGGCTGCGGAAGCGACATATTGTCCTTCGCGCAGGTGATAGATGGTCAGAATATTTCCGTCGTAGCGCCAGAGTTCCGGAACGCCGAAGGCTGCGTAGATTGGAAACTTGGATATTGATTCGTGATGCAGATCGATCTCGACCACAATGTCGGGAGGCGGATCAATATTGAAGTCAATTCGCTTCTTCGTGCCGACCAAGTTGGCTTTATGAACGTAGAAACAACCGTCAGGCTCGGCTCCTTTCTGTTCGCTATTCTTCCTAATCGTCGTCGATCCGTAGAAGAGAACCTTGATGCGGCGATGAATGCTCAACCGATCGACTAACCGCCCGATCAATATCGCCCAGTTTTCCTGTTCAGATGACGGTGACATAACTTGTAGAGTTCCTTCGGCATAGCAGATGCGCAGACCTCTTGCTTCACCGACCGCCTCCAACAATTCCTCATACTCCTTCCAGCTAACAACGTGCTGAATCAACACGCTATCGGGAGGCATCCGGTCGATCATCTCGACGATAGCTTCCGCTTGACTGATTAATTGAGTACTCATTTTGGTTGATCCGCTGCGTAAGCAAGCGACAAACTGAAGTTGTCGGACATTATCCCGGCGGCCCGTCGTCGCCTTTCTTACCTTTCTTCTTGGCCGGTTCAGCTTCGCGTGGGCGAGTCTGGGCCGGAGTCGCAGCCGGAACGGCGGGCTTCGTTTCCTTAGGAGCTTCGGTCTTTGGCTCTTTCGGCGCGTCGGTCTTTGGCGCCGGCGGCAGGGTGTTGTCTTCTAAGCGAGGGGTCGTGATCGTATTAGCATCAGGCTTCGCGCTTACATCGGTCTTGGTGTCGCCTTCATCCGCAGTCATCTGCGCGCGCTCGAGTTGGAGTTCACGCTGGCGCTGCTTGTACATCTCCTTCATGTCTTCGGGCATCGACCCGGCCTTCGGGAAATCTTCCTTGGGCCTGTCCTTGAGAAAGTCGCGCATGAATTCAATGAAGTAAGGCAGCGCCCCGGCCGCCCCGGTCATTTCATTCCCGAGCGGTTTCTTTCGGCCCGGATAACCCATCCAGACGCCCGTTACGTATGTCGGCGTATAACCGATGAACCACACATCCGTGTGATCGTTGACGGTGCCGGTCTTTCCGGCCAACGGCACGCCGAGGACCTGCGCCGCCGAAGCCGTGCCGCCCTGGATGACGCCGCGCATCATCCCCACCATCGTCAGCGCCACATATTCACTGACGACCTTGTAAGTAGTCTTCTCCCACTCTTCCAACACCGCGCCATCGCGATCCAGCACGCGGCGAACCATGTGCGGTTCGACGCGCACGCCCTTGTTCGGAAAAGTAGAATACGCCGAGACCATCTGATCCAGCGGGACTTCGGTCGCGCCCAGGGCCGACGACAGATACGGCGCCATCGGCACTTTGATGCCGAAACGCCGCACCATCTGCGCGCCGGTTTGAATGCCCACGGTTTGCAGTAAGTGCACGGCCGGAATGTTCATCGAGTGGGCCAGCGCCGTCTTCAACGGCATATCGGCGCAACCGAGCGACCCGTCATAGTTGTGCGGCTTCCAATCCGGATTGGATCGATCGACGATGGGTGCGCCGCTCACAGTGGTCTCCGGTGTCATACCCCATTCAATCGCCGCGGTGTAAACGAAAGGCTTGAAAGCGGAACCCGTCTGCCGGTAGGCCTGGAACGCATTATTAAATTTGTTCGTCAGAAAGTCATACCCGCCGATCATCGTGACGATCTCGCCGGTCTTCGCATTCAAAGTCATCATCGAGCCCTGCACCGCAGGAACCTGAACCAGCTCGACCTTCAGATGATGGGCTTTCTTATCGACGTCTTTGATTTCAAACTCGGCGAGATAGCCGGCCTTGAATTCAGTTCGCGGCGCGCGCTTGCCCCAACCCGTGTCAGCCGCCGTGACGGTCGCCGTGTAGTTGCCAAACCGCACCGTGGCTTCGTCTCTGCCTGAATCGACTTTCATGACCAGGCCTCTTAAGTAACGGCCCGGCTCGTACCCGTTGCGATACCAATCGGGATATTTGAAGCTGGCCAACTCCTGGGGCGTGGGCACGCCATTGTTCGCCGCGGCCGGAATCGCTTCATAAGATGAGCGCCAACCGCCGTGGCCTTTGTCATAACGGCGCAGGCCCGAGCGCATTACTTCATACGCTTTCTTTTGCGCGGCGATATTGATGGTCGAGTAAACCGCGAGGCCGGTTTGCGCGACGCGCGTCGTGTACCTGTCTTCCAGATCGCCGCGGATGTATTCAACCGGATAATCGAAAGCAGGTGAGAGCGCCTGCGGCGCCTGATAGTAAGCCGAGTCGGCGAGTTGAATCGGTTTCGATTTTGCGGCCTCAACATCCGACTGATTCGCAAAGCCCGTCCGGGCCATCAAGTCGAGAATCAGATCGCGCCGTTCTTTGGCCCGCCCAGGATTCGCGGTCGGCGAGTATTCACTCGGCGCTTTCGGAATGCCTGCCAGCAAAGCCGCTTCATCCAGCGTCAAGTCTTTCGCTTGCTTGCCAAAGTAAGTCTCGGCGCCGGCTTCAACACCGTACGAGTTCGCGCCCAGGAAAATATGGTTCGCGTATAACTCCATGATCTGGTTCTTGGTGTAGTAGCGTTCGATTTGCAACGCCAGCACCCACTCGTTCATCTTGCGTTTCAGAGTTTGTTCGCGAGTCAGAAACAGGTTCTTGGCGAGCTGCTGCGTGAGCGTCGATCCGCCTTCGACCTTATCGCTCGTAAGGTTTTTCCAGGTGGCTCCGACGATACGAATCGGATCGATGCCGATGTGATCATAGAAGCGCACGTCTTCAACCGCGAGGATTGCGTTCTTCATCACCGGCGGAATTTCGTCGTACTTAAGCGGGATGCGTTTTTCTAGAGCGAACTCGCCAATCACCGTCTGGCCATCGTCGGCATAAATGCGCGTGACTACACTGGGCCGGTAGGTCGCCAGTGCGGCAACCTCGCTGGCCGCCTGCGAATAGTTGAGCTGGTACGCGGCGATAATGCCGGTCAAGCCACCGGCCGCCAGCGCCAATAGAATCACCGCCGGGAACCAGGCCCGGCGCAAAATGTGCTTGCGCTCGTTGGGCGGCGCGCCCACGATTGCCGCCGGCGTATATGATTTCAAACGCGAACCTGGAGGTCTTGCAGCCATAATAATTCCAACCTTTTTAGAATAACCTTGCCTCAACCCGCGGCTTTTGGACAATGTGGGTTCCCACAGTCAGCCCTCTTCTGCCGATCTAAGGCGAAAAGATTATAACTTAGCCAGGGCCGAACCTCGATCTGGCAGGGTACGAGGCAAGCCATCGCTGGGAACGCGGACGCCCTCGTCCGCTCTGAGCTTGGAATTCACTGCGAAAGGTCACAAATTGTGACCTTGAAGAAAGCGGCGCATGATAAGAGTAAATCTCCATCTTGAAACATAATGAAGATCGCATAAGACCGCTGCCGAAGGGAGACGAGCTTTGATTACCTGCTTCTTGCGCTACACGATTGCGCCGGGAAAGGCCGCGGAGTTTGGGCACTATGCACAGGTGTGGATGCGGCTTATCGAAAAATATGGCGGCACACACCACGGCTACTTCGTCCCCGGCGACTCTCCGCCTGCGGCCGCCTTCAGTTTTCCGGACATCGGCGAAGCAGGCCCGGGCAACATCGCGGTGGCGCTGTTCAGCTTTGAGAGTATTGACGCCTATGACAAGTACCGTCGCGAAGTCAAAGACGATCCCGAATGCGAAGCCATCACGGCGCATTATCAACGAACAAAGTGCTTCATCAAATACGAACGGACCTTCTTGAAACCCGTCGAGCGATCCTTGACAGCGGCATGAATCCGGCCAATCATTCGGTCATGAGCCTTGCATCCATCCAAAACGAGATTGAGAAACTCGAGCCGGCTGAACGAGCATCGTTAATCGATCTGCTCTGGGAGAGCCTTGATGAGCAGCGTATCAAGGAAATCGAAGCCAAGTGGGCAGTTGAATCCGAGGATCGAATTGACGCGTTCGAACGCGGCGAGTTGCCTGCGGTTGACGGCCCGTCGGCGCTCAAAGAGCTTCGTTCGTCTTTGAGCGATGGAGAGAGTTGAGAAAATAGAGTGAGCAGTATTTCCAAAGCCGAGTCGGATGAGAAGATTGGCGAGTTGATACTCGGTTTCTCGCAGAATTAACATGAAATTCCTCAGACTCTTCACGGTAGTATGTGCAGCATTGTTAATTTCTAACGCTGCTCAAGCTCAGTTCTTCATACTACCCGGCACGTTCAGTTACTCTTTGAACTCGATAAAACAAGTCTTTGACATTACTCCGGACGGAAAATTGTGCGTTACGTTGCGGGCCGATCCGGTGGCGCCTCAGGCAGCACTATTAACGACTTTCGATCCGATTTTCGGAACCCAATTCGACAGCAAGACCTTTGGTTTTGGTCCGTTGGGTGTTCGCCTGGTGCAAACGCCAAATGGGTTGCGGGTGGTAGTCTTAACCAGCCAGGGCGGTGCGCGCCAGATTTGGATATTCGATCTGAACGCGGCAGGTAAGCTTACGCAACTCGCATCAACTCAATTGACAACATCTAACACTGATGCCGGCTCGAATATCGTCCTCAGCGGTGCGGCGCAGGCCGGGTTTGTGATTGTCGCTTCGGGAAGTAACCCGGGCGCCAGTGATCTGGTTAGTTTCAGTCTGTTGGATGGCAGCATCCTAAATCGGATCGCAGTTTCGAGTGCCGGAGACGCGTTAGCCATCTCTGAGCCCCCCGGGAAAAGAACCCTAGCTTTCCTAAAGGATCTTCACACGTTGGAATTATTCGATGCCGCAAATGCCAGCCAGCCTATCAAACTAGGCGATGTAGCGCTGCCGCCCAACAGCGAATTCAGCGGCAGCTTCAGTGCAGGTATAGCGTTTAGCGGTGATGGTCGATTTGCTTTTGTGGGTGTCCAATTTGACGACTTTGCCGTGGTTGACATCACGACCTTGCAGACAATCGCTTCCATCCCCTCCGGGAATTTTCGGTTTGGCCGAGTGCGAATATTTGAAGACGCCCAACGGCGAATAGTTGCCCTTCAAAGCTCGGGATCAGGAACTGGCGGGAAGGCGGCAATTCTCCTGGTGGATGCGACCGACCCATCTCATCTTTCAATACTGAAGCAGGTCGATTTGACTAACTTTAGTTATAAGGGCGATATGGCTTTTTCGAAGGACGGCTCGCGTCTGTATGTGCTGAGCAGGGTTGGTTTGGCAGCATATGACTTGCCGGGATTCTCTAAGGTGTGGGAGGCATTACGTTCGAGCGTCAACGAAAATCAATTATTGGTATACGGATCAAACGATGAAGTGCTCGGCGCATGGGATGCGGTCAACGGGACCAGCAGTTCCAGTCTCTTCGGCGCTTTCCCTTCCAATCCGCCTGGTATCTCGGTAAACGATGTGGCAGTACCCGAAGGCGACAGCGGAACCAGCAACGCTAATTTTACCGTTACGCTTTCCGCGCCGACAACACACCGACTAACAGTTGATTTCGTCGCGGCCGATGGGACGGCAATCCACGGTTTGGACTTTGCCAGCACTTCGGGTTCGGCCGTTTTTGAGCCCGGCGAGATTACGAAGACCGCCGCCGTGCCGATAATCGGCGATGTCACGGACGAGTTCGATGAAACGTTGAGCCTCAACTTATCGAGTGCGGTCGGGATCATTACGCGCGCAAAGGGTACTTGCACGATTCTGGACGATGACCCGCCGCCGTCGGTGTCAATCAGTGATGTGCTGATCCTTGAAGGCAATTCGGGAATCAGGAATGCGAGCTTTGCAGTTACGCTAAGTCTGGCTAGTGGTAAGCCGATTAGCCTTAACTTTTCCACGTCTGATGGCACCGCAACCGCCGGCAGCGACTACAATGCGACCTCAGGAGTCTTAACTCTGGCCGCGGGACAAACGATCGGGTCGATCGTGGTTCCAATTCCTGGTGACATCCTTGTTGAGCCGGATGAGACATTCTTGGTGACTCTTTCGAATCCGCAGAATGTAACGGTCGGCAGGCAGCAGGCGACTGGAACGATCATAAGCGACGACAGTTCCACCGGCAATCCAATCGATCTGAATGGCTTCTTCGTGCGCTCGCACTACATTGACTTTTTGAATCGCGAACCGGATGTGTCCGGCTTCCAGTTCTGGACCAATGATATTTCCTCGTGCGGCAGCGATTTGCCGTGCGCTGAGGTCAAGCGGATCAACGTATCGGCGGCATTCTTTCTCTCCATCGAGTTTCAGGAGACCGGGTATCTGGTCGAGCGCATGTATAAAGCGGCGTTCGGAGACGCAAACGGCAGTTCTACTCTGGACGGAACGCATCCCCTCTCCGTCCCGGTTATACGCATTGTCGATTTTCTACCCGATACACAACAGATTAGTCGAAACGTGATCGTAAATCAGTCCGGTTGGCAGCAAGTCCTGGAAAGCAACAAGGTTTCGTTTGCAAATATCTTTGTGCAGCGGTCGCGGTTCGTATCTGCTTTTCCGGCGAGTGGCCCCAATGTTCTCACACCGGCACAGTTTGTCGATCGACTCTTCGCAAACGCGGGTGTAATCCCAAATGCCAGCGACCGCGCTGATGCCATAGGTGAATTCGGCGGCGCAACAACCAGTGCAGACTTTTTTGTCCGCGCGCGCGTGCTGCGCCGGGTGGCGGAAAACCCAGCCTTCTCAAGTAGCGAATTCAACCGCGCATTTGTCTTGATACAGTACTTTGGATACCTGCGTCGAAATCCCAATGACTCACCAGACTCTGATTACACCGGATATGAATTCTGGCTAAGAAAGCTAAATCAATTCAATGGCAACTTCGTTAATGCCGAAATGGTAAAGGCATTTATCAGTTCGAGCGAGTATCGGCGACGGTTTGGGCCGTAAGCGAAGGGCGGCAAAGTTAAAGCGCAACGTCGTCGTCGTGGGAGTTGGAAGGGTTAGTGTTTGCCCCTCGAACGCCAAATAATGCCCTGCCGGTACCGCGGTTCAAGAAAACGTGCGTGCTGGGGAATCCCTAATCGCTTCAATGACCTAAAGCTTCAATGCTAGGTCGTGCGCAGTAAAGAGCTTTCCTGGTAACCTGACATCTCACCCCGCATCCTCTATACTAACTCTGCTTCGCTAAATGGGGGCGACAGGCTTCGACAGGAGCCTTAACGTTCGTCGCGATGCATGCCGGGCTACCTTATGCAGCTCGTTAAAAAGCGTAGGGAAAAAACAATTGCCAATAACAATCAATTGGCCCTCGCAGCTTAATAACCTGTGAGCGTCTCGCCGCAAGTTGCTCATGCGCGCGGACCGAGATGTCACTCAGATGAGCTGGCCCCCGGCTTCGGTCCGTGGTCGGGGGTGAGATAAAGCCGGACTAGCCGGAGTCCAGGTCTTGCTGCTTCACTTACTGGACACTTGGCAAAACCCCGTTCGGTCGCAAGACAGTTCGGAAAAGAGAAGCAGATAAGCATGTAGAGTCCTTCGTCGTTGGCTTTTGGATCCGGGTTCAATTCCCGGCGCCTCCACCATTTCTGGATTTCGGATTGCGAAATTCGGATTGCGGATTTAATTCCCCCCTCGACCAATTGTTTTCGTACTCTCCCCATCTTTTGCAAAGGAGTACTCTCATGAAAATATCGAAACGCTGTTTGCTGCTCGCTTTGGCGATCTTAGTCATTGGATCGACCACGACCCTGGCCTAAAGCCGGATTCAGCTCGTGCAAGGAAAGCGAGCGATTAAGGACAAGGTTACGTTCGCGGTCGAGCTTGTGCACGCAAAGAACGAAGACCCGCGTAACACAACGGTACAGAACGACGTGAATATCTTCACCAGATTTGGTGAACGCCCGGCGACTGGGATGGTCTATTTGGACGACAAGGCGCTGGGCCGTTTTGACGAATCAATGTCCTTCAACAGCAACCTGGCAGAGATCACTTACGGCCGGCATACGATGACGGTGGTATTCGCCGCCCCTGCGACTCTGGTTGATTTCACGGTTAGCATCCGTGGGGTGGGAGTGGCGCGCGAAATCCTGGAGGGTGATGGGAACGTCGCCGCAGTCTCGACCGGGATGGAAAAGCGTGTGGCAGATCTTGAACGCCTGGTTCACGATTTGGAATCTGAGATTGCCGCTCTCAAGAAGAAGCACTAATCCAATCGTCAAGCACAAATCTCGCCCGGTCGGGTGACGTAGTTGGTCGTTCCCATTCACGTTGCCGTGCCCGTCAACACCTGAGGTGCTCATAAGCAAGCCAACTTGTTTACGACAAACTCGTCGTGTGTTACGCTACGCCCGTCCGCAGACAGAGCTGGAGACCTCTTAAGCGCCCCTGGTCCCGAACGATAGCTGTCTGGCTAACGGCGTCGGAGACGATTTGGACTAAGGGCGAAACCTTCAGCTCTCTTTCCTCGTCGAGCTACCATTAATAATTCAGGACTTGCCCTTATATGCGGCGACTGCCTACACAGGAGTGTTAAGTGAGATCAACAATTGACTATCTCTCGCGTCCTAACACAAAAATATTCACGTCCTTAACGCTGGCTTTCGCCATGCTGATTGTTCCTTTCGCGCAAATGGCGGCGGCCACGCGTGGCAGAATTGAACGGCAGAGAGCGGATGGACCCGATCTGCGATCAGAAAAGACTGTCACGGTCGCATCAAAGAATGCATCCGCGCACCCACCTACCGCGGCGCCCGCGCCGCAACCGCTCGCGCCGGTGACCAGTGCGCCTTTCATCGTCGTCTGCACTGCGAATCCCGTTGTGGCTAACAGTAACGATACCGGAAGCGGGAGTTTGCGCGATGCGATCAGCATCGCCTGTGCAAACAGCACTATCACTTTCAACATGACCACGGTCACCAGCCCGATTACGTTGACCAGCGGTGAATTGGCGATTAACAAGAATCTGACTATCCAGGGGCCGACCTCGACCGGCTTGACGATTAGCGGAAACAATGCCAGCCGCATCTTCAATGTTGCGGCCGGCGCGAACTTCGCGATCTCGAGTTTGACCATTTCAAACGGGCAATCGACGTTCGGTGGTGGCATCTACAACCTGGGGAACCTGACAATCAGTGCCAGCACCTTCACCGGCAACAACGCCGTCGGGTCGCCGGGCGAAGGCGGCGCTATCGACACTGAAGGCGGTACCGTCAAGATCATCAATACGACCATCAGTGGCAATCGTTCTGATGGTGACGGTGGTGGGTTGCTCAACTGTGGCACCTCGCAAACGTTACTGACTAACGTCACCATCGCAAATAACACCGCGTTGGGGTTTGGCGGCGGAATCGGCCAGGTTAGTAGCAACCCGCTTACTGTGAACAATACGATTGTCGCCCGTAACAGCAGTGGCGGCAATACCAGCGATGATGTCTTCTGTGCGCCGGCTGACTTTTTCTTTGCCGGCAGTACGGCGAGTACACTCGACTCAGCAAGCGCAAACAATCTGATCGGCGACGGCACCGGAATGATTGGCATCAGCAACAGCAATGGAAATCAGATTGGCTCTACCGAGGCGCCGGTTAATCCTTTGCTGGCGGCGCTGGGCAACAACGGTGGGCCGACCCTTACGCATTTGCCGACGGACTTCAGTCCGGCCATAGACGCAGGTAACAACGCACTCGCGGTAGACCAGAACCTCAGTCCGCTGACCACAGATCAGCGGGGCACTGGCTTCCCGCGTATCGTCCACAGCACAGTGGACATCGGCGCTGTCGAAGCGCCGCCGCCGCCGCCAAGTGCCAATGTGGGAGTGACCAAGTCTGTCGACAAGAACACCTCGCTCCCCGACAGAGATGTGGTCTACACGATCACCGTAACAAACGCGGGGCCTGATGCTGCCACCAGTGTGACGACGTTAAATGACCCGCTGCCGGGATCCGGTCCTGCAGCGATGACCTTCGTCTCGCTCTCGCCGCTTCCTCCGGGATGGTCATGCAGCACGCCATCGGTGGGCACGACCGGCACCGTCCAATGCACGAACCCGAGCCTCGCGCTCACTAGTGGCGATGTCTTCACTCTGGTGGCCCATATACCGCCAGCTGCGCCAGATGGCACCGATTACATCAACGCAGCAACAGTTAGTTGCGCCAACGATCCCTCGACGGAAAACAATAGCTTCATTGCTGAGACTGTGGTGACGACGTGCCTGACCAATCCAGTCGTGACCACAAGCGCAGACAGCGGCCTCGGCAGTTTGCGTCAGGCGATTATCGATGCGTGTGACGGCGGGACCGTCACTTTCGACATGAATCAGGTGGTAAGTCCGATTACGCTGACCAGTGCCGAACTGGCGATCAATAAGAATCTGACGATCACAGGGCCGGGCGCGACCGTGCTAAAGGTGACGCGCAGCTCGGCGTTCGGCACGGGGAACTTTGGCATCTTCAATATCAGCGGGGGCACGGTTAAC
>JBBQWP010000036.1:0-44759 GCA_038210455.1 Pyrinomonadales bacterium
TCTCCGCCTGCTGCAGCGCAAACACGATCTGCGATTCCGTGAACTTCGATCTCTTCATGGCAATTATGTCCTTCCCATCCTGTCATAATTGCCCGGCCTTTTTCTATTTTATTCTGGTACTGTTTTCAGGGAGAACGTCAAGTGCTCTATAAACGCCGGCGGTACAGAGGTGCCGCCCCACTCGGAAGTGGGGACATGATAATCCCGAAGGCTGAGAGAAAACGCTGCGCATGGCCAGCTGACTTGAACCTCCTCATCACTCGCTCCCGCAACCTGGTTGGCTGATGCGAATTCTCGGCCCGGTTGTTCTGCCCCTTGTCCTGGCGATGCTCGACACTGCGCATGAGCTCTTGCTTGGCTGCGTGGTAGCTCTTCAGCTTGTCTGTGATGAGCACACTCGGGGCATACCGCAACCCCTTTAACAGCTTGCGAAAGAATTTCTTAGCCGCCTTCTTGTCTCTGCGACTCTGGACTAGGATGTCCAATACGTCCCCATGCTGATCCACTGCACGCCGGAGGTAGTGGAGGCGACCGTTGATTTTGAGGAACACTTCATCAAGGTGCCACCTATCGCCGGGTCGCGGACTGCGATGGCGCAGGTCGTTGGTGTAAGTCTGACCGAACTTAAGGCACCATTCTCGGACAGTCTCATAGCTGAGGGAGACCCCGCGCATCGCTAACATTTCTTCGGCATCGTGGAAGCTCAGGGAGAAGCGAAAATATAACCAGACGCAATGACTAATAATCTCGGCAGGGAAGCGATGACGATGGTAGAGAGAGATGGAAGTGCGCATCTGTGGATTATGCCGCATGAGCAGCCTGATTACATCGTCCGCCCTTAACCTGACAATACCCTCCCAATCGATCGCCCCTGCCAACCCGTACAACGGATGACTGTGGTCCAACAGCCAACTCACCCGCGACTGATAAAGATCTCCTTGCGATTGGCCCTGCGCACTCTCTGCTGGTCTCATGTTTTGCAAGCCTTTTTCTGCTAATCTCTCAAAGCTTGCAAATTGTATCCCCTCTGTTTCATCCTGTCGCTCAGTATTTACCTTTAAGATTTCACTTGATCAGGCACGACTACTTAGCCTTGCTATCCAAGGTTCGAAAAATTCTTCCGAGTCGCCTCGGCCTTTGGCGTAGCCCCTCTCGTTGTTACTCGAGCAACAAATCCCCAGTTGTAAAAATTAACCTGACCGGCGGAACTTCGTCCGTGATGCGCGTCGAGATCTCCGAATGTCTTAGTTTATTCCGTATGCGCCGAACGGGTTTGTCGATCGAACTTTTGAGGAGAATGGATCCGCTTATGCAAAGCCCGAGACAGGATAGTGCCAATCAGATCGTCCTTCATCGCAAACGATAGAGGCAGCGATAAGGAGTTCATCTAGTCAAGCATCGCACGTGATACCTCGGTGGTGGTATCGGGATTGCGTAGTGCGCAAACAGAATGATTGGATTCTTTGAAACTGGATAGACAGCACCAGAGGTAATTTTTTTCGGAATAGAATCGAGTTGCCCGACCCTCATGAGACCGAAGCCCTTCCTTTGCAAGAACTTTGAGCTCAGTAGAAATCATCATAGGGCAGCAAGGTCGTAGGCACCGGCTCACATAGAGCGGGACTCGTATTTAGGATTGTGCTCAGTAATACATCTGAAGGTGAACCAAAACAATTCACAGGTCGAAAAAAGCAGCCGAGGAAGCAATCCGATTCACTTGAAGGCTACGTAAATCCAAGGAACCCCCAATTTGATATGAGTGAAATTAATGAACCCGCCTCGGAGCAAGCTGATCAGAACCAGCATCCAGGCATCGTGGATTGATCGGGCTTCAGGATCCCTCTCCTGAGTAACCCCATAGGATCTCTCCAAAATATCTATTCGCACTGATTTAGCGAGCCGCCGTTACGAACGGCTAGGCGGCTTCGTTGTCACAGTCCAATTACTGTAAACGTCTCACGCGGGTAGCGGGGGCACAAAAGGAGTCTACGAGCATGGGAAGTGGAAAGCGGAACGGAACGCGTCTTATTGGCCTGATGACAGCAATGGTCTTACCGTTGGCGGTGGGTCACGCCGCATTTAGGTCCGCCAAAAACGCATCGTCAACAAAACCGGTGGGGTATCAGCAGTCACAGAACAAGTCTCCCGATACAACTCAACGGGCGGTTAACGGCAAGATCGCCTTCGCCAGCGATGCTGGCGGCAATTACGATATTTATCTAATTGATGGCGATGGTAACAATCAAGTTCAAATAACCAGCAATAGCGCGGACGACTTAGATCCTACCTGGTCACCTGATGGCAAGAGGATCGCCTTCATTACGAACCGAGACGGCAATTATGAAATTTACGTCATGAACGCCGACGGCTCGAATCAAACACGATTAACTAACACGGCGGGAAATGAGTACGACCCGACTTGGTCGCCGAGTGGGACGAAGATAGCTTTTTCGAGCGACCGCGATGGCGACTATGAAGTTTACACGATGAATGCAGACGGCAGCAGCCAGACTAATCTGACCAACAGCCGAGCTGACGATGGGTTTGCTACCTGGTCGCCCGATTCGGCGAAGCTCGCCTTTACCAGCGATCGCACCGGTAACGCGGATATCTTTATCATGAACGCGGACGGCAGCAATCCGACGAACATAAGCAACAATCCAGCGAACGATGAATTTGGAGCGTGGTCGCCAAATGGGAGAACGATCGCATTTTCAAGCGATCGGTTTGGCAGTTTTGACATTTTCATAATGAATCCTGACGGCAACGGCCAGATGCGATTAACTTCCGATCCTAAAGAGGAGACGTACCCCGGATGGTCGCCTGACTCCTCGAAGATCGTCTACACGGCCGGCACCCTTGAAGCAAACGCCCTCGATAACAATGATGTGTTCGTAATCGCGGCAAACGGAAGTACGAAAGCCAATATTATCAGCGGTTTCGGAGACGAGGTATCACCTGATTGGCAACCGCTATTTGGGGCCACGCAATTTCCCAACCCGATCGATGATCCAAATCTCTTCGTGCGGCAACAGTATCTGGACTTTCTCAACCGTGAACCTGACGCGGCCGGCAATGCCTTTTGGGTTAACCAAATCACTTCGTGTGGCTCAGATGCCCAATGCATTGCAGTGAAGCGTGTCAGCGTTTCGGCAGCGTTCTTCCTTTCGATCGAATTTCAGCAAACGGGTTACCTGGTTTACCGAACCTACAAAGCAAGCTATGGCAATTTGCCCGGAGCCCCGGTGCCCGTCAGGCTCAATGAATTCCTGCCCGACACACAGCAAATTGGGCGAGGCGTAATTGTCGGACAAACCGGCTGGGAACAAGTCCTGGAAAATAACAAACAGGCGTTCTTCGCTGATTTTGTGACGCGGTCCCAGTTTACGGCTGCGTACCCGACAACGTTGACTCCAACACAGTTCGTAGATGGTCTCTTTGCCAAGGCCGGCGTTACGCCATCAGCGGCAGACCGGACCGCAGCCATCAATGAATTTGGATCGGCTACTAATACCACCGACACCGCAGCGCGCGCGCGCGCCCTGCGACGCGTGTCTGAGAATTCAGTGCTGGCACAGCAGGAATTCAACAAGGCATTTGTGCTGATGGAATACTTTGGGTACTTGAGGCGCAATCCCTACGATCCGCCTGAGCCGACCCTCGACTACGCCGGTTACAACTTCTGGCTGAACAAACTGAATCAGTTCAACGGAAACTTCGTCAACGCCGAAATGGTAAAGGCATTTATTAATTCGAGCGAGTACAGACAAAGGTTTGGTCAATAACTCGCCCAAAGAGCAACAGACATTGGCCCCAGGCCGGTTTGGGTCAATGTCTATCGCGATTACGAAACAGATGTTTTGAATCGAATCCTGGAAATCATTGGCTTAACCGCCACGTCAACCACCGTAGAGGAGAGATAAAATGAGGAAATTGTTTACAAAACGAAAATTGATTTTCGGCTTGGCGATTGGCGCAACGGCTCTGTCGTTCGCGTTATCTCAGACGACCCGAGAATCGACCGCATCGAGCCATCGTGAGGCGCCATTAATCACGGCCGATCCGTTGGCCGATAACACCGACACCTATGCTTTTAGAAGTACCGAGAGTGGGCGCAGCGGCTTTGTCACTCTGCTGGCCAACTGGATTCCATTCGAGGAGCCCTCGGGTGGACCACACTTCTATAAGTTCGACGATACCGTGCTCTACGAGATCAAAGTCGACTACTCCGGCGATGGCGTCGAAGACATCACCTACCAATTCAGATTTACGACTCAGGTTAAGAATCCAGACAGCATTCTGGGCATGGCCGCGCCAAACCAGGCCGTCGCAGGAACCGGCGGCATCGAGCCGCTGATCACTTCGCTCGACGATCCCGACTACAACGAGCCGCAGACCTACACAGTAACGCGCATTGACAAAGACACTGGCAAGAAAGGCTCGATCATCGCCAGCGGGCTCATCACTCCGCCGAATAACATCGGCGAGCGAAGCACCCCCAACTACGAATCCACTCTCGCGCAGGCGGCCATTTATGCTTTACCAAATGGTGGCAAAGTTTTCGCGGGCCAGCGCGACGAAGGTTTCTATATCGACGTGGGCGGGATCTTCGACACACTCAAACTGAAATCCATCGGCGCTACGGGCGGGTTCGATTCAACTGCCGGCTTCAACGTCAACACGATTGGCATTGAAGTTCCCATCCAGGCACTGACACGCAGCGGGGCTGTTCCGAGTGGGCCCACCGCTTCCGATGCAGTCATCGGAGTTTGGGCTACGTCGAGTCGCCAAACTACAAAAGTAATCCGACCGGGTATCGGCCGCCGAGATAATGATCCTGGTAAGGGATCCTTCAAACAGGTCTCTCGGCTCGGCGAGCCACTGGTTAATGAAGTCATCATTCCGCTCAAGCTCAAAGACACGTTCAACTCGTCACAGCCGTCGAATGATGCTCAGTTCGCTTCCTTTGTTCTGGATCCGCAACTTGCGCAGTTGCTCAAAGCGGTCTACGGCATAAACGTTCCGCCGGCGCCGCGTAACGACCTGGTGCAAATCTTCGCCACAGGTATCCCGGTTAACTCGGTGACCGGCCCGAATTACACAACTTTCTTGTCGGACGGTACACCGCACGAAATGATGAGACTCAACGTGGCCATCGCTCCTTCTGCGAGTCCGAGTCGTCTTGGTCTATTGGGCAACGACGTGGCGGGATTTCCAAATGGACGCCGGGTATTCGATGACGTAGTCGATATTGAACTACGGGCAGTTGCCGGCGGAACTCCGTTTACACCTGCGACTAACGTATCTCCAAATAACACGCTTGGTGATGGTGTGGGCAACAACGACGTGCCTTACCTGACTCGGTTCCCATATCTGGGAATACCGCATTCAGGAAACAGCACGAGTGGACCGCCTCATCAGCACCACACTAACAACTTGCCTGCTTTGCCATAAGCGAAGGCCCCGAAGGCCAGGGAAGAGTGCGGCGCCCAGCGCCGCACTCTCAATTGGAATTCTTTATAGGTCAGAGCAGGAACTCGTAAATATGAGTATACGTAAGCTGGCAATATCCGCGGTCTTGGCAATCGCAGTTCTGGTTGGGTTGGTTCTTACTCTAAGCGCCGTCGTTCGTCACAAACCTGGAGTCCAGACGACCAAAGGAATCGACTCTGCCTCAATAAGCAGAGTTTCGTCACCCGCAGATGTCCGCATTCAAGGCGCCCAGCTCGCTATAGAGCAACACCCGCATCAACCTGAGAGTTTTAATCTGCTCGCCTCGGCTTATATGCAAAAGGCGAGAGAAACTAATGACTTTGGTTTCAATGCCCGGGCCGAAGCCGCGCTCGGGCGAGCAGTTGAGGTTGCGCCGGACGACTACGACGCCCTCAAGCTGCGCGCCAAGCTGTTCCTGACTTACCACCGATTTAGTGAGGCGCTTGATCTGGCGCGAAGACTTCAGACAGTTCGGCCTGACGATCATGACGTCTATGGGATGCTGACCGACTCACAAGTCGAGCTTGGCGATTACGCGGGCGCAATCGACGCTGCTCAAAAGATGGTTGACCTGCGGCCTGACAGTGCGGCGTACGCGCGCGTATCCTACTTGCGATCCTTATATGGAGATACTGAAGGCGCAATCCAGGCGATGACTGTCGCAGTCAAAGCGTCGAATCCGAATGACCCTGAAAGCATAGCGTGGTCCCGCGTTCATCTCGGAGACGAATTGATGAACGCCGACCGAGGCGCTGAAGCTGAGCGCGAATACGACAAAGCGCTTCTAACCTTCCCAGAATATCCACTCGCCCTGGCTGCTAAGGCTCGCGCTCGCATCCGTGCCGGCGACCAAACAAAGGCTGTCGAGCTGTACGAGCGAGCCGAGCAGCGAACACCGCTGCCTGATATCGCGATTGCCCTTGGGGATCTTTACGCGAAGGTGGGGCGAGCCGACGAGGCCAAGCGTCAGTACGAGTTAGTCGAATTCATCGAACAAAACAGTCCTGCCAGTGGTACCTACTCGCGACAACTGGCGATGCTTTGGGCGGATCACGACGTAAAGCTTGACCAGGCTCTCACGATCGTCCAGCGCGAGCGATCTGTGCGTCAAGGTATTTTCACGTGTGACGCGCTTGCGTGGATTCTGCTCAAAAACAACCGACTGGACGAAGCGAAGAAGTCTATTGAAGAAGCTTTGCGACTCGGCACCCGCGATGCCCGCATCTTCTACCATGCAGGAATGATCTATGAAGCGATGGGTGATAAACGAAACGCTTCGAAATATCTGCGGCTCGCCATCGCCACCAACCCAACCTTCGACCTACTGCAGGCTGACAGGGCGCGGCAGACTCTTGCAGCTATTAACAATCCCCTTCCCAACAAACGAATACGAACGGCGTAAACTATGACTACGATTCTCGTTTCAAAGACCATTCGTCTCGTGTTGTTCTTATTAGCTGCGGCGCTTCTTAACTGTTCGACTTCGTTGCCCGTAAGCGCCCACCCGCTTGGCAATTTCACCATCAACCATTTCACTCGGATCGCAGCAGACCAGTCACGCATACGCATTCGTTACGTGATCGACATGGCCGAGATTCCCGCGTTTCAGGCCACCCAGGCAATGGCCAGAAATGGTGATGGCAGCATCTCGAACGCGGCGCTGAATTCCTACCTCGAACAAGCTGCGTTGCAATACGCCGCCGGGTTGATGGTCACGATTGACGGCCGAACGATTCCCTTACAAATAGTTTCGAAAACTCTCTCCATGCCGCAAGGCTCGGGTGGTTTACCGACTTTGCGCGTGGAATGTGATTTCATGGGCGAGACGCCCACTTCAGCCGACGCGCCGATTCGGCGATATCATTTCGAAGATAAAAATAATCCAGAGCGCATCGGCTGGCACGAAATCGTTATTGTTCCGGCCTCGGGCCTGAAGATTTTTGATAGCACAGCTTTTGGATCGCAAGTTACGGATGAGTTGAAAGCCTATCCACAAGACATGCTAACCGCGCCACTCGATGAGCGCGCCGCGGATTTTTCGCTAACGGCGGGTTCACTACCTTCAGGAGTGGTCGCCTTGCGCACCCGAGATGGACGGCCTGCGGACACTGCCAGGGACCGCTTCGCTGAGCTAATCAATGTTCCGGTAGTGACGCCTTTTGTCGCTCTGCTGGGTCTTCTCATTGCAGCCGGCTTGGGAGCGCTTCATGCTTTCTCTCCGGGCCATGGCAAGACGGTTGTCGGGGCTTATCTTGTCGGCTCTAAAGGCACCGCTCGCCATGCTGCTTTTCTCGGATTAACAGTCACAATCACTCATACGGCGGGTGTCTTTGCGCTTGGCATGATTACACTCTTCGCTTCGCAATACATCGTGCCTGAACGAATTTTCCCAGTGCTTAGTTTTGTCTCTGGCGCGATCGTTCTGGTTATCGGGTTGACACTGTTCATTCGTCGCTTGCGCGGCGTAACTGGACGTTCGACAGGCGCGCACACTCACGATGGTGTTCACCCTCATGATGATTTACCAACTCACTCGCACGATCATTCGGATGACACATCCTTAACGCATTCGCATGGCGGTGTGGAACATTCACATCTGCCTCCGGGCGCTGACGGAAGCGCTGTCACCTGGCGCAGCCTGCTGGTACTCGGCATTTCTGGTGGACTCTTGCCATGTCCCTCGGCGCTCATCGTGCTGCTGTCGGCGATTGCCCTGCATCGGGTTGGTTACGGGCTTCTTTTGGTCGTTGCTTTCAGTGCCGGGCTGGCTGCTACTCTGACGGCCATCGGCTTGATCTTCGTTTTCGCAGGTCGTTTCTTCAAGCGACCCGTGGGAGAGAATCGTGTTTTGCGTTTATTGCCGGCGCTTAGTGCTTTAGTCATCGCATGCGTCGGCGCCGCGATCTGCTACGAAGCGTTGGTCCAATCCGGTATTCATCTTTCTGCGCTCATCGCGAACTGGTCCACCTCGAGCAGTGAAACAGGTACAGCACCATCGTTGACTTCGCTCGGTGCGTTTGCGGTGCTCGGTTTGGGCTTAGTGTTCGGGCTCAAACACGCCACTGAAGTTGATCACGTCGTAGCTGTCTCGACTATCGTCAGCGAGCATCGCAACCTTTTGCGCGCGGCGGTCGTCGGCGGCCTATGGGGATTGGGCCATACCATTTCGCTAATTGTCGTGGGGGTGATTGTTCTTGCGCTTCGTATCGCCATTCCTGTGTACGTATCGAGTTGGCTTGAATTTGGAGTGGCCTTAATGATCATTGGCCTCGGCGTCAACGCTCTCGTGCGAGCTTTGCGACGCCGCTCGGATGCGCATCTGCATCGCCACAATCACGGCGGCGTCTTACACGAACATCTTCATTTCCATGAGGGCGAGACGGAGCATTCTGGTATGGATGTTCCAAGTCACGCGGACACACACGCGCATCCGGTTTCGCGAGTTGGCTTCAAACCGTTGCTGGTCGGATCAATGCACGGTCTCGCAGGCTCAGGGGCTTTGACGGTCCTGGTATTGACGCAGATACCTTCAGCTATGCTCGGATTCTTTTACCTGTTGGTCTTCGGAATCGGCTCGATCTTCGGCATGCTCTTGATGTCGTTTCTGGTGGGGCTGCCGTTTGCGTTGAGTTCGCGCCGTCTCGGTACCGTCCATTACGGATTACAAACCATTGCCGGCGCTTTAAGCATCGCCTTCGGGTTTTGGTACGCTTACGAAACCGGGATCGCGAGCGGTCTCTTACGCTTCGCACTATGAGTTCTAGGGGAAGTCGTCAAATGCTCGCGCTCGCGCCTAATCATTGCCCCAACTCCTCGTTATATATGTCGTCAAGAATGTTCAGTGAAATAGTTTTCCCCGCTTGCCGTATCCGCCCCAGCGCACTTTGCACGGTGGCCCGGTACAGTGCCCGGTTCGTGTTTTGCTGACAATGCTTAGCTTAAATAAGACGGTACGTGACGTAGCGCTCGAAATGCCACAGGCGACGAGAGTTTTTGAGAAACTGAAGATTGATTACTGCTGCGGAGGCGATAAACCTTTGGGCGAAGCCTGCGCCACCGCGGGAGTTGAAGTTGCAAATCTTGAGCAAATGCTCTCAGAGGCTGCCCAGACCGAGGTACAGGGCAACGGTTAGTTTTATTCTCAGAAAGCAACGCTCAGCGAGCTTGTCGGTTACGTCTTAGATAAGCATCACGTTTATACGAAAGAAGAGATGGCCAGACTTGAACCCCTGATTGAAAAGGTCATCGCTGCGCACGGCGAAAACCATCCGAAGTTACCGGAAATGGGAGTGCTCCTCCAGCACAATTGCGCTGATCTAAAGCCGCATATGTTCAAGGAGGAACAGATCCTCTTTCCTTACCTCATCGAAATGGAGAGGTCGACTGTTGAGAATAGGCCGGCGCCCTTCGCGCCTTTCGGCACCGTCAACAATCCTGTGCGCATGATGAGGATGGAACACGATACTGTCGGGGATCTCTTGCGTCAGCTGCGGTGCTTGAGCTCGAACTACTCCGTCCCTGCTGATGGCTGCTTCAGCTACCACACTCTCTATCGTGCGCTGGAAGCATTCGAACAAGACCTACACGAGCACATCCATCTTGAGAACAATATTCTCTTCGCACGCGCTCGAGTTGGAGGCAAATTTCCGGTAATTACGGCCACAGCTCTCTCTGGTAAGCATTTGGGTGTCCAATAGAGCGAAAGACAATCAACGACCGAGGACAAGCGAGCCAAATCACTTTCCCGACCTTGGGAGAAGTTCTCCCAAGGTCGATTTCTTGAGACTCTATCTAAGTAAATGATTCTATTGATGGCCTGGTGCGGACGAATGAAAATAGCCCAGCAGTTCACTGCTGGGATTATGTTGCTGGATAAGACGCAGTCCGTGAAGCGGACGACTGAAAGGATTGACTCTACACAGCGACGTTTTCAGTCGTCCGCTTCACGGACTCGGTCACCAATACATTGCTCCCCAGCGATAAATCGCTGGGCTATTTTCATTCGTCCGCTGGCGCGGACTCAGCCGGACTCTTTTGTGCAAAGCTATTTCAAGTGCCGCATCATCATACCTGAGTAATCGCTCCGGCTGTTTGCACCGCAACCGACTGGTCGAATTGTTCTGCAGTCGGTGATGCTTGATTCTCAAATTAGTGGACACAAATTGGACACAAACGACAAACCGCCAGTCTCGCTGGCCGCAGTAAGTCGTTGATTTAATTGGTAGCGGGGGGCAGGATCGAACTGCCGACCTTGGGGTTATGAATCATCCACTCGGCAAAAACCTAAGTTATTGCCTTTTCAAAAGTTGCAGCCACCAAAGATTTTCGAGCATTTCACATTTCTTCCCATTTTCTACGGTCTCTTACACGTCACGTGCTGTTTATTCTGTCCACAAATTGGCCACACGTTTTTGGCACAACAAACAGCAGGGAAATAATCCCAAGTTTTAATCTGATGCTGTCCTGGTGTCGCCATCGTCGTCGCAATTGCTTTGTCCCCTTCAATTCTTATCTCAACCATCGTTTTCTGCTTCCTCCGCGGCAAGAGTCAAAGTCAGAGAGTCATCCTCAGAGTTGATCACGTGCGGCGACTGTCAACGGGATGGATATATCACCGCTTCGTGTGGATTCAAAATACCAAAGTTCAAAAAGCTCACCAAAGACGAACCGGACGACACCTTGAGCGTTGCCTACTTCGATGCGGCGCGCGGCATTGAATACAGCGTCCATGAGGGGAAGCTACATGCAATCGAATACGGCCCATCGGTGGAGGCGGATGCGGCTCTTCGCTGCGCGCCTGACCCTGAGGCCGACGGTCGCGAAACGCGCGTCAGGCAAATGTGCCGGCAGCTCTTTGGTTCGGTGATCGATCAGCGAATGGGGCTTTATGCAGTCAATCCATTTCATGTTGTGAGCCTAACTTTCGATCGTCATGGTGACTTAATTGCCGTGGACGTTGAACCAAAATACTTTTACGACTGGATCCACATAGACTGGGAAGGACGGGGCGAATTTCCTCACCTCTCAAAATCGGAACACGAACGTCTCTTGGCGCAGATCGACCAGATCAAACCTCGGGAACCTCTGCTGCAATCAGTCACAACAAACTCCCAAACGCCACGGGTCTTCTATCGCCGCGAGCTCTACCTCAAACCACTGGTCGTCGCCAGGCCCTAGCTAACCGTCTCAGTACCAATGTAAACTCACTGCGAAACAAGCAGGACGAGTTATTTCCGGCGCATGATTAGCTTTGTCGTCATCATTGTTTCTTTTATGTCAGGTGCCACCCAGCCACCTCTGACCTGGCGAGAATGAACCGCTTCGCAGAAGCGAAAAGGAGACACATGCTAATTCAACGCGGTAGCTGCTTGCTCTTTCTCCTGCTCTCAACCTTCACCGCGGCGCACACGGATTCGATCGATACACGAACGGGACACACGGGTTACGTAAACGCCATCGCCTTCAGCCCCAACGGAATAGTGCTGGCTAGCGGCAGCGACGATCAGACCGTAAAACTTTGGAGCCTCGCTAATGGCAAAGAGATCCGTACCATTGACACGAATGGGGGCGTTGAAGCCCTGGCTTTCAGCCCGGATGGTAAAAACCTGGCCACCGGGGTTTCTATAGGCGAACTTATCCTCTGGGACGTGTCGACGGGTAAAGAGAGTCATCGCTTCGAAACAGGCAACTGCCATGCGGTAGTTTTCAGCCCGGACGGAAAACTGATCGCCTGCGGTGATGACGAAAAAGTAACGCTGGTGGACGTTGAAACAGGCGCGGAGTCTGTCAAGTTGGACAAGGCCCATTCTCCCGTTGTGTTCAACCCAAACGGAAAGCAACTGATCACGGCCAGCGGCGACGATTTGATACGGGTCTGGGACGTGAAGACAGGCGAGAGAGTGCAAACGATTGAAGACGTTGGCAAAGTATCAACCATAGTTGTTAGCGCCAATGGTCTGTTCATGGCTTGCGCCAACCAGGATGAAACAAAGTCGAAAGGCGATGTGGAGGCAGTCAAATTATTCAATCTGATTAACGGCCGCATCGTTCGCACTTTCAAGTCTGAAAAAGACAACACCAGGCCCGTTACGATAGCCTTTAGCCCCGACAATAAGTCGCTGGCGCTCGGTTACAGTCTGGGATATAGCAGCAAAGGCTCTGGCATCAAGATCACCAACGCGCTGACAGGTACACTCGTCTCCGAGATCGGCGCCAGCCAGACTGAGACGAGCGATCAGGATCTAGAGTCCGAGAATGATGCGGAGGAAATGGCGACCCGGGAGTTGGTTTACAGTCGCGACGGCAGGTACCTCGCCAGCGTTAAAGCAGGCGGTAAGTCAATTTATCTTTGGAGCGTGGCCACCAGCAAAAAGCTAAACACGCTTGAGGGACATTCGATTGCGGTGGAATCAATCGCGTTTAGCCTCGACGACAAGAGCCTGTTCAGCGGCGGCGATGAAGGCGCGATTATCAAGTGGGATGTCACCACCGGCAAGGTTCAGAAACTGTTTTCGCAAATCAAGTCCAGCTCCATCACCAAACTCGGCGTCACCACGCTGGCAATCAGCGCTGATGGTAAAACCTTGGCAGTCACCAGCGGTCCCCAGTTTCACTTGTTGGATTTGGCCAGCGGCAGCGAACCACGAGCGAACAAGTTAACGGTTATCGGCAGCTTGCTCCTCAGCCCAGATTTGAAATATGCGGCGAGTATGTCAGATATTATCACCCTGTATGATCCGGCAAGTGGCGAAGAAGTTCGCAAATTGCTCCCGCAAACAACCGAACCGGAGCCGATCACTGCTGTGTCGTTCAGCCCCGATGTGCGCAACCTCGCGGGCGTCACCAAGCAGGGCATAAAAGTATGGGACCTCGGCACCGGCCGGGTTGTGCGCACACTGCGCGGCACCTTCAGCTATGGAAATACTGTCAAGTACAGTCCCGATAGCAAGCTCATCGCCTGCGGTTGCGATCAGGATGGTAGGGACGTGCTCAAGATCTGGGACGCGACGACGGGCGTTTTGCAACACTCGCTCGAGAATCAAGGGAAGGTATTCGCTTTCTCACCCGACAGCAAGCGCCTGGCGACGCTGGAATCACTCGAAGCCATAAACCTGTTCGAGGTTGGCACTGGCAAGCAGATCTCGATCATCAAGTATGTAGGCTTTGCTTCGGTCACCGCTCTCGCGTTCAGCCACGACGGCAAACTCCTGGCCTTAGCCAGTGAACACGGCATCAAGCTTTTTGATGTCGCCTCCGGCAAAGAACTGCGGACGCTGGCCCGCAACCCACCGGTCACGCAACCTTTCAGCAGCAGCGCGGAGCAATCAAATTCGCTTTCGTCTTTAATAGTGGAGCGCGGCAGATGAACTTAAGCATCCGCGCCTTGCTGATGACTTACGTCTTTACGGCTGCGCTCGCGTCGGGCCAGGCGCCGCAGTTACAACTGCAAACCGGTCACCTTGATAAGGTCAATAGCGTGGCTTTCAGTCCTGATGGCAGACTTCTGGCGAGCGGTGGCGATGATCAAGAAGTGAAACTCTGGGAAGTAAACACGGGCACGGAACTGCGCGCCTTTACCACTGCCGCCGCAGTCAATTCGGTTGCGTTCGATCCTGGCGGCACGCTGCTGGCTGCCGGCGGCGACACTCAACCCGCAACTGTCTGGGAAGTAGCTTCTGGCAGAGTTTTGTTTCGGTTTTCTGAACTCAGTAGTGCGCTCGCATTCAGTCCGAATGGCAGAACTATCGCTGTCGCGGACGCCCTGGCGGTTACCTTCTATAGCACAGCAAACGGCGCCAAGCTCAAAACGATCACGGCCGGCTTTCCCCTTCATTCGCTGGCGTTCAACCCGAGCGGAACGCTGATGGCGGGCGGCGGTTACAATCAAGACGTGCTGATTTGGGATGTCGCCTCGGGGGAAATAAAAAGCGAACTAAAGGGCCACACAGCCAAAGTTTGGTCGGTATCTTTGAGCTCAGACGGCAAAATGTTGGCGAGCGGCGGTGATGACAAGACCATTAAACTGTGGGATGTCGCCACAGGCCAAGAGATACGGACGATTCAGACCAAAGCCGTCACGATAGTAAGAGTGGAATTCAGCCCGGACGGAAAGACTTTGTTAAGTGGCGGCGGTCTGGAGGGAGTGAAGCTTTTGAACGTGGCCACCGGTCGAGTAATACGCGAGCTGGAACCGCTGGCGTTTGGCTTTGCAGCCAGTTTTAGTCCTAACGGCGGCAACGTCGCGGTGGGCCTGCTGAAGAGCATCAATTTGAAAAATGTCAGCGACGGTAAACTCATTCGCGTCTTTGCCGCGCGCGCTCAGCCGGTGGGTAGAGCCTCTTTCGCCCCGAACCTGCAATTCATTTTCAGCGAGGGTGAGATCGGTTCAATCAATGTTTGGAACGTTGCCAGTGGCTCAATAGTGCGCACGATCAACGATCAAGTTGCGGCCGTGTTCAATCCTGACGGCAGCGTGCTCGCGGCTCAGGACTATAGCGGAATACACCTGTGGGACACGACCACGGGCGTTGAGGTGCAACGCATGAGCGGGCAATTCAGCTTCAACCCTCTTGTGTTTAGTCCTGACGGGAATGTTTTGGCGAGCAGAGGCGCCAGCGAGATTGATTTTTGGAAGACAGCCACCGGCACGAAGCGTTTTAGCGTCAAGAGCGAACAGAACGGGCAAACGGACATCGCTTTCAGCCCGGATGGCAAGCTTGTGGCCAGTGGCAGCAACGAAGGAATAACGCTCGTTGACGCGGCGGTGGGAAACACCGTCCGGTCGTTCAAGGGAAGGTGCGCCAGCGTTCGCACACTTGCTTTCAGGGTCGACAATCGCGCTCTGGCCAGCGGCTGCTATGATGCGAATGATCAGCCGCTGTTCATTCTCTGGGATGTTGCTTCGGGCAAAGAGCTACGCCAATTCAGCGAGCCGCCCAGCCCAAAGCCGGCGACCGATCAGGCAGAGTTGCGGGAAGCGCTGGGCCAATTGCGAAGCAGGTTTCTTAGAATTCTGCCGGGCCGGAGGGAGATTTCGGTGGCCTTCAGCCCCGACGGATTATTGCTTGCGACCGTCGGCAAGGATGCCAACCTGATCAGATTATGGGATGTTACTAACGGCGAATTGTTACGTGAACTGCACGGACACTCAGGCTACATTAACTCGCTGATGTTCAGCCCTGACGGGCAAGTGTTGTTGAGCGGCAGCGGCGATGCGACGGCAAAGCTATGGGATGTGGTGAGCGGCAGAGAGTTGGCAACCCTGGTCGCGCTGGCCGGGAATTTGGATAGAGACCGATCAGGAATTTCAGACAGCCTGATTGTCACGCCCGAAGGACTCTTCGACGGTACACCCGCGGCGTGGCAACAGATCCGCTGGCGTTTCTCGGCGTCCACTTTTGACGTCGCCCCCGTCGAAATTTACTTCAACGAATTCTATTATCCAGGACTCCTGGCTGACTTGCTCAACGGCAAGCGCCCGCGCGCGCGCAGCGACGTTTCCAAGCTTGATCGCCGGCAACCGGTCGTCAGTCTGTCGTTAATGAACCACCAAGCGAGCGAAACGGAAGTGCAAACGCCAACAACTTCCTTTCAAGTTGAAATCAACGACGCTCGGGCGGGGGCCCGCGACGTCCGCTTATTTCGCAATGGCTCGCTGGTGCGATCCTGGCGCGGTGACGTTGCTTTGAATAGCTCTGGTCATGCCACGCTGTCCGCTGTGGTGCCGATCATCGCGGGCGAAAATCACTTCACTGCCTACGCTTTCAATCGCGACAACATTAAGAGCGAAGACGCCAAGTTGACTGTCATGGGGGCAGCAACTCTAAAAAGCGCAGGCGCACTGTACGTGCTGACAGTCGGAGTAAATGACTACGAGAACAAGTCATTTGATCTGACCTATGCGGTGCCGGACGCAGTGGACTTCGGTGCCGAGTTGAAACACCAACAAGAGGAACTGAAGACCTACGAACGAACAGAGATCATCCCGCTCTACAACGACCAGGCGACGAAAGAGAAGATCCTCGATGCATTAAGGGAATTGAGCGGGAAAGTGAAGCCCGAGGATGCCGTGGTGGTCTACTTCGCCGGACATGGGACGGTGGGCTCGTGTCTCAGCGCGACCACGCAGCAAGTCAACGCCCGGGACCGATTCTATCTGGTGCCTCACGATCTTGGATTCAAGGGAGCAATTCCGGACCGTTGCGAGCAGCAGATGCTGGATGAAGTTGCTCAGCACAGCATCTCGGATCTGGATCTTGAAGCGGCCTTTGAGAAGATCGATGCCGGGCACATCTTGTTGGTGATCGATGCCTGCAATTCCGGGCAAGCGCTGGAGTCGGAAGAAAAGCGGCGCGGACCGATGAACTCGAAGGGCCTGGCGCAACTGGCATATGAGAAGGGCATGTACATCCTGACGGCCGCGCAGAGCTTGCAGGAAGCGAAAGCCGACAAGCAGATCGCGAAGGGACACGGGTATCTGACGTTTGCGCTGGTTGAAGAAGGACTGAAGACTAGAGTGGCTGCGGATCGTGATGGCAATGTAACGCTGCGGGAATGGGTAGATTACGCCGCACAACGAGTGCCGCGGATGCAGCAGGCAGAGGCGGCAGAGCGGCGGCAATTCGTCAAGAAGCAACGAGACAAAGTCACTAAAGACGAGGAAGAAGTGCAGCAGCCCAGGGTCTTCTACCGCCGTGAGCCTGACCTCAAACCATTGGTCGTGGCCAGGCCCTAGCAGCAAATTGAGAACGAACTCAACTCACATGGAGGCATTATGACCAGTCGCTCTTACCGGAGCAGCCATCTTTGGCTTTTTTTCGGGTGCGTAACCTTCGTTTTCGCTTTGCACCTGGCGTCGGCGCAACAACCATCTCAACAGCAAGTCGACCCCGTTGTCCAGAGCGCCGATAAAGAGAACGATGAAGCGGAACGGCGCCGCATGTTTCGGACTTTCAAGAACCAACGACAGTCTGTGGCCTCCGACCGGACGAAAGCCACTTCAAAGCGTACTACCCCAGCCAAATCAACTAGCACGAGCGAAGCGAAAGCAGGAGAGGATGCATTCGTTGGGTTTACTGTTTGGGAAATGCGCGAATCCGCGAATGGAACCGAAAGAAGATCTTTCAAGCTAAAGAAGCCTAATGGCCAGAGGGTTGTCTTGCGGCCGTTCAGACTAGGCTCCGACAGTCAATTGGTCGCTGGCCGTTCGTATGTTTTCAGTATCGAGTCCGCGCGCGACGGGTACTTGTATGTTATCGATCGTGAGCGGTCCGCCAATGGCGCACTAGGGGACCCCCTTCTTCTCTTCCCCACCAAAGACGTTCGCGGTGGTACTAACAGGATCACAGCAGGCAACGTCGTTGAGATCCCAGATCAAAAAACTGAGACTGCATATTTTGAGGCCACAAAAAACGGGCAAGATCATATCGGTGAAGCTTTGATAATCATCGTATCGACCGAGCCCTTAGTAGATGCCTCAAAACTTAAGGACGAACCCATTACGCTTGATCCGGATGAGGTGGCGAAATGGGGGCGGCAATGGTCGACGAAAACTCGTTGGGCTGAAAACCTCGAGGCGATAGGCCGGCCTTACACGGAAGAGGAAGGTCAAGCCGGAGGTGATCGCAGCTACAAGTTGACGGAAGGCGATCCGCTGCCCCAGCGCCTATATCAATTGGGATCGAAAGCCAGCAGTCCTCTGTTCGTGACTGTGCTGTTAAGATATAGCGATGCCGCGAACCCCAAGTGACGCTTTGAGTTGCCGGTCCGGAAGGTGCAGCAGTCCAGGTTTACTTTGCCGCCTCGGAATCGGATCAAGAGCTTTTCGTTGTCGCTAAAACCGAAGTGACAATAAAGGAAACTTCTCATAAACTCTCGACGCCGACTGAGACTTTGATCCGCCGAAGGTGACTATGCCCCCACAGTCTGACCGCAATCAGGGACCCGTCCGGAGTGACGATCCCACCCTTCCGTTGAATCCTCCAGTTCCACCGAAATTAGACCTGGTAGGCCTTAAACTTGGCGGGCGTTATGTCGTTGAGAGGGAGCTTGGGCGTGGCGGCATGGGAGCTGTCTACCTGGCACGCGACAAGCCCGAACTACACTCGCGGCGTGTGGTAGTCAAAGTCCTGCTCGCAGAGGCGCTGAAGAATGAGTGGGTGGTCCAGAAGTTTCATCAGGAGATTGAATCGCTCACGCGGCTCGATGATCCTGGCGTGATTGGTATCTTTGACGCGGGTACGCTGGACGATGGCACGCCCTATCTGGTCATGCAATACGTCGAGGGTTCAACCTTGCGCGAGCGCATCACGCCCGAGGGCATGAATCTCCAGGAGATAGCCAATATCATCAGCCAGATTGGGAGAAGTATTACCGCGGCGCATGAGGCTGGCATACTGCACCGGGACCTGAAACCCGAGAACATCATGTTGCGTCTGTCCGCAACAGGTGAGGTTCAAGTCAAAATAATCGACTTCGGGATTGCGAAGGTGAAGAACTCGCTGGTTGGACCAAGTACGGTAACTGCCAAGACCGCCGGCACAATCAACTACATGTCGCCTGAGCAACTGAGCGCCAAGCCCCTTACGCCCGCAAGTGACATCTATGCGCTCGGCATGATCACTTACGAGATGATGACCGGACGCAAGCCGTTCAATCCTGATTCGATGTTTCAGTTATTGGAGATGCAGCGTGCAGGAGTCCGAGTGAAACCCATAGATTTGCGCCCCAGCTTGCCGGAGGCAGCGGAGGCCGTAATTCTCAAAGCCCTTGCCTTCGATCCATCGAATCGTTTCCAGCGGGCGCAGGAATTTGGCGATCAACTTGCCCGCGCTTTGACTGGCGAGTATGAAGCCAAGGTACTCACCGCTCGAAGAATGGCGGATCGCCAAACACCAGTTGCTGAAGATGACAAGCAGCCCGCCAAGACAATCGCGGCGCAAACTACAGAAGATCCGAAAGCAAGACCTGGTCAGCCATTGACGCTCGAAACTGCGCATGTGCTTTTCATGGACATCGTGGGCTATTCCAATTTGTTGATTGACGAGCAGCCAGCGCATCTGCATGAACTTCAAGAGATCGTGCGCAACACGCAGGAGTTCCAGAACGCAGAAGAGGCGGGGCAATTGCTGCGCTTACCCACCGGCGACGGCATGGCGCTGACGTTCTTCGGTGATCTTGAAGCCCCAGTACGTTGCGCGGTGGAAGTCGGCCGGGCCCTGCGGGATCACCCCCAGATCAAACTGCGGATGGGTGTACACAGCGGCCTTGTATATCGGATTGCCGATATCAACGCGAACATGAACGTGGCCGGCGGCGGCATTAACATGGCCCAGCGCGTGATGGACTGTGGCGACGCGGGACATATCATCCTATCCAAAAGAGTCGCGGATGATCTCGGCCAATTAAGCCGTTGGACCAAAGCCCTCTACGACTTGGGCGAAGCCGAGGTCAAGCACGGTGTTCGGATTCACGTCTACAATTTTTACACGGACGAAGTTGGTAATTCTGAGCTGCCGGCAAGACTGCATCCGAGGAAACAAACTGTCATCGCGCGTCACCGCGCACCTATGGTCATCGCGTCGGTCGTAATAGCCGTCATTGTGATTGCCCTCGGGGTATTCGCGTATACGAAGCTGCGTTCTCGAACCGCCCAGCTTGCAGGACCTGCGGCAGAAACGTCTGCCTCTCAACCCAACGCTGCGCCCGAACGTACCTTTAGCTATTCGATGGTGGTTCAGAGATATCGGAACGGAAAACCATATCAGAAGCCATACCCGATTCCGGGTGAGATTAATTTTGAACCGGACGACCGAGTTCAATTGTTATTTACCAGCCCACAGCAAGGCTATTTTTACCTGGTTAACAGAGGTCCTGACCCCAGGACGAACTTGATGATCCTGTGTCCGGATGCCGGCAAGTCCGCCCTCTTACCTGCGAATCAGGAGGTGCAATTACCGGCACCGTCAAAGAACCCTGAGGAAGACTGGATCGGTTTTGATAAAGAGACAGGCACCGAGCAGTTGTGGGTGATCTGGTCTGAGAAACCTGTGCCAACATTTGAAGCGGTTAAGAAATGGTCCAACCCAAAGGATCTTGGAGAGATTAAGGACGCCGAGCAGGACAAACAGGTGCGCGCGTTCCTGGTACCCTATGAGAGCTCATTGACTGAGGGAAAGAGAAACCAGGAAGGAACAAAGACAACGGTTAGCGGCAAGGGTGACATCGTTGCGTATCGAATAAATCTGCAGCACCACTGACCCGTGCTAAGGGTACGACAGCGATTGTTGATGCAAGACTCAGCGTGCCAGGCTCTTACAGAGCATAGAGTATTGTCTGCTAATGCTTACTGATCCATGCGCATGGCGGTAAAACCGAGCTTACTTCTTACTGTGACACGCAAGCCCCAAACGTGTGGGACGTGTCGGCATGCGAACCAGAGGACGGTTGATTTCGCTGAAGGACACATTTTCTGCCAGCGGGGCGGGTCGCCGCGCGGATATGATCAGCTTTGTGATCAAGAGTTCGTCGCATGCCGAATTAGGTTCGGTCCAGTAGAGCCCGGTTACTTCCTCTACGAACCATACGACGGCACTAACTGCACCTGGGATTATCGAGGCGACTACCGGATCCTGGCCGACGATGCAGACGAATCGATGCGCGAGGAGATGAAAGCGCATAAGCCCTTAATACCGCCAAATGTGTAATCGAATCAGCGGCCTCTCGTTGCAATCATTCAATCGGTTAAAAGATTTCACGGCGAGCGCCTCTTGGCATCGACGTGCCCGATCAGGTCAACCCTGACGGCATCACATGAGCTGCTCACGTGAGATTTTGCATGCTGACAGACCAAATCTCTTCCAACTCCGCGATCTGTTGCGAGTAGAGTTCAATCCGCTGCAGTTCCTGGCTGGCGTTCAAGCGCACCAAAGGATGTGTGAACAACCAACGCTTTCCGGAACCGGCTATGGCCGCAATTTATGTTTGAGTTTGGGCCGCGTTGGTTTAGCTCCCCCTCCAGGGTGGCACTCGTCATAACAGAGTTCCTCGCACCCCACCAAAGTCCTTAAATCACCGTTTTGCGATCTTACGCAAGCATCGACACACTTCTCGCACGCTGCGTTCGCCGCGCTCGCATTCGGAGTAGCGACAGCTTTGGGAGAAGCCGACGACACCGCCGCCTGAGTGGCAGGGTTAGGCGCAGAAGTAGTAGCCAGAACCGATCTGATCTTGTTCAAGGAAAGGTAAAAGGCAAGAACCAAAGCCGCCACCATGACCACACCGGTAACCAGGATGCTAATTTTCGCGCTGCGTCTCATCCGGACACCTCTTTCAGCCACCAAAGACTGCACCCTTTTTAAGCCGCCAAAGCCAGCCTGTCAAGAGTAACGGGACTTCATTTGGATCCTAAATTTCCCAGTATCATGTCCGTTCTTGTTTTGGTTGTTGGCAGTTGTGTGGGCTATCAATCATCTTGTTGTTATCAATACGGTCTCTATATTTTCAACTCACACCGCAAGAGAGAGCTCCAGTATCTCTTTATCATCTACAACCAGACCACCGGGGCCGGGCTTGAACTCCCCTCTTACAGTTTTCAAATCAAACTTACGCGCGATTTCACGTTTTAGATCGGGACTCCGGCGCTTATTCAGCACTTTGCGAAGACTAGGATGCGGGTACGAGATGAGTCTGCTCGGTTGGCTGAGGAAACTGGTCGAACGGGGAGCGTGGGAGTCCCGACCCCATGGTCTACCACATTTTGTTGTAATCAAAGGGTTTGTGAATGGGTGAGCGTGGGGGTCACACTCCCAAGGTCGCCTAACGACCGTGCACCGTTGCCGTCAAGAGTAAGCAAACCAGGCGAGTTTCCTAAGGATTCGGAAGAGTGACTGGACCTCGGAGACAGATCAAAGGCGGAGGTTTCAAAAAAGTTTGTCCACAGATTGGCCACAAATGAAATACGGCCGCCGAGCGTCGACAGGCGTAAGTGGTTGATTTAATTGGTAGCGGGGGGCAGGATCGAACTGCCGACCTTGGGGTTATGAATCATCCACCCGGCAAAAACGTAAGTTATTGCCTTTTCAAAAGTTGCAGCCACCAAAGATTTTCAAGCATTTTACGTTTCTTCACATTTTCTACAGCCTCTTATACGTCATGTGCTGTTTATTCTGTTCACAAATTGGCCACACGTCTTTGGGATCGATTCACGCCTCGCTTTGAAGGCTCCGATTTGGCATCAACGCGCTGCGCGACAAATGAATTGAAGTGACGGCGATTCACAGCCACATGCTGACGGATACGCCGACGTCTTCTTCATGCGATGACCGGATTAACTTCACTGGCGACCAGCACGACTGGCTACCTTGTCAAAGCTTTACTGGGGGGATTAAGTTCTCGGATGGCTTCCTGCCGAAACTGTTTGAAGCTAAACTGCAATCGACACCTAATTTGGTGACCGTGAGTTTCTCCGTTATCGTGTTCGCTACATAATCTCGATGGCTCTCGTCGCTAGATATTCCTTTGTGCCATACCTGCTGCGCCGTTGGTACTGGGGGCTCGCAGCTATTCTGACTTGCGTCATCTGGGCCGGTCTCGGATTGGCGATGCTGCCATTGAAAGATGCGGACGGCTCTTTTGCCTCACATCCCTATGGTTTGTTGACTGGATTGGAGAATCGAACACTCGACCTTTTTTTTCAACTGCGCGATGCCCGGCAGCCAAACGTGAGGGTGCGTGGCCTGGGCGAACCAATCACGATTATTGAAATTGATGAGGCTTCGATCAAAGCGTCCAAGGTGCGACTCCAAAAGTGGCCGCGTGATTTGTACGCGCGTTTGGTCGATCGCGCGAGCGGCGGCGGCGCCAGCGTTATTGGCCTGGACACTTTTCTTAGCGAGGAAGGCGGAGCATCTGCGCAGGATAAGGCCGCGGATCAGAAATTAGCTCAATCAATTAAGGACGCGGGCAATGTAGTGGTTGCCATGAAAACCTCCGCTGGAGGCTTTGAAGAGATAATACCGCTACCGATGTTTACCCGCGATGCCTATGCGACAGGATTTGTCGATCTGCCGCTGGATCAGGATGGCTTTGTCCGCAGCTCCCAACTATTTCAGGCACGCTCCGGGCAAGACACGAAAATCAGTTTCGCGACGCGTCTGGCAGAAGGTTTTTTGGCAGCCAACGCCGCGGAGGGCGCTCCGCCACAGTATTTGAAGCCGGAAAACAATACCGCCGTCCGTCTGGGTGATCGAGTCATTCCGCTGCGTAACGATGGCAATCTGCAAGTAGATTTTCGCGGACGCTCGCCGGCGTTCCGCCGCATCTCAGCCGCCGACATTCTCTTTAACAACCAAGCCCAGATTCCCGACGATGCTTTTAAGGACCGCATAGTTCTGATCGGCGCTTCAAACATCGATGCTCCCGATCTTTTTCCTACCCCTTTCTATGAACCAATGGCGCTGGCTCGTCTCTTCGATCGAAACCTAAGTAACATTCCCAAGCGCACACCCGGCGTCGAGTTTCATGCAAACGTCGCTGCTACCACTTTGTTCGGCATCACGCCGACGCACCCGCGATACCTTTGGCAGACGCTTGCTGTACTTTTTGTGTTGGCGCTGGCGGCCCTGTCAGTTTTTTTCTTGCGCGCGTTATGGGGGCTGGTGGCAGTGATTCTGATTGCGGCGCTGGCGCTGGTGATCTCCTCATGGGCTTTTGACGCGCGCGGATTGATTATGCCCCTGGCCAGCGCTTGGTTGGGAATGGCTATTCTGACGCCGGCGGGACTGGGCTTGCGCTTTGCTCGCGAGCGTTTGCTGCGCAGCGAAACGGAAGCCGAGCGGGCCCAGGTCATGGATATTTTTTCCCGTTTCGTTTCCGGCGAAGTTGCCGAGGAAATGTGGAAACAGCGCGGCCACTTGTCGCTCGCAGGAGAGAAGCGAATCGTAACAGTTATCTTCACCGACATCCGTAATTTTACTACTTTGTCTGAACACGTATCGTCAGAAATCGTAGTGCAATGGTTGAACGATTACTTCGGGCGCATGCACAAGGTGGTCGAATCGTTTGGCGGCCACATCAACAAGTACCTCGGCGACGGATTGATGATCGTCTTTGGCGCGCCCGTTGATCGGGGCGACAAAGAAGAAGCGCGCAAGGCGGTTGAATGCGGGCTCGCAATGCTCGAAGAAGTCGAACGCATGAACGAGGCGTGGAAAGGAATTGACCGTCCGATCATTAAGATTGGTTGCGGCATCCATACCGGGGAAGCCACGTGCGGCGTCGTGGGCGGCGAGCGCCGGTTGGAATACACGATCATCGGTGACACAGTTAATCTGGCGTCACGTCTGGAATCGACGACCAAAGAGTTTGCCGTCCCGATCCTGATTAGCGAACCGACTGCCAAGTTGCTGGACGATAAATACGAGCTGCGACCGTTGGGCGAAGTGAAAGTCAAAGGCAAGACAGTCAATACTCCCGTCTTCACGGTCGAGCGAAAGAAATCACCAGCAGCCACGGCGACCGCAGCTTTAGCGAAATAACTCTCTTATACGGTCTTAGGCATAAACGCCCGTCACTGCGCGTCCAAATGTCAGAATGGCGAAGTCGCTGCAAACCGAACACCCGACAACAAAGCAGAGCTCGCTCGAGTCGAAAAACTGTCTTGGCTCGACTCAGTGCCTGTCTCGTAAGCTGATTCTCCCCTCAAGTAATACTTTGATGATCAACTTATGCAATAAAGCAATCCTTGGCGTGACAATGATTTTCATTACCCTCGCTGGTCGTGAACACGTCTCGGCAGTCCCGTTAAAGGAATTTTGATTGGTCCTCACAAACCAGAGAACAATGAAACAGTCGATTCGCTTCTTAGTGTGTCTTTGCCTCATCGTCTCAATCTATGCGGTTGGTCAGGCGCAGAAGCCGGAACTGGTGGTAGAGAGCGGGCATTCGTGGGAGGTCATCGCACTCGCCTTCAGTCCAGATGGAAAAACTCTCGCCAGCGGAAGTCGGGATCAAACTGTAAAACTCTGGGACGTTGCGACCGGCGCAGAGTTGCGAATCCTCAAAGGCCATTCTGATATCTACTCAGTCGCCTTTAGCCCAAATGGCAAGATACTGGCCGTCGACGATGGTGGTACGGTCAAGCTCTGGGATCTCACGACCGGCGCGGAGTTACGAACTATCGAAACCGGCTCTGTCAATTCAGTTGCCTTCAGTCCTGATGGGAAGATTCTCGCTTGCGGAAGTACAAAGGGTCGCCGTCTTTGGGATGTCTTGAATGGTGCAGAGCTTGTCCCTCTCAAAGGGGATTCCTGTAATGTAGTCTCACTCGCCTTTAGCCCTGATGGAAAAACGTTCGCCAGCGGATGCTATGAGGGGATCCTCAAGGTGTGGGACATCTCAACCGGTGCTGAGCTACAGACTCTCAAGGGCCAATTTGAGATCAATTCAGTTGTTTTCCTTCCTGATGGGACGATTCTCGCCACCGACGAGACGAGTGGTATCAAGAAGGCCAGGCTGTGGAATCTTTCCACTGGCGCAGAGTTGCGCACTTTCAAGATCGATAACGATGTCAAGTCAGTCGCCTTGAGTCGCGATGGAAAATTCCTCGCCGGCGGAACGGATCGAACCGTCAAGCTTTGGGATGTCTCGACAGGCTTGGAGTTGCGTACCCTGAAAGGGAGCGCGGCCTGGATCCAGTCGATTGTCTTCAGCCCGGATGCGAGGACGATTGCGAGCGGAAGTCCGGATGGTACAGTCAGGCTCTCGGATGTCTCGACAGGGATGGAGTTGCGCACTCTGAAAGGGGGCTCTGGCTGGGTCGAGTCAATTGCCTTCAGCCCAGATGGGAGGACGCTCGCCAGCGGAAGTTCGAATGGTACCGTTCATCTCTGGGACATGTTGAGCGACGCTGACCCGAGTACTCTCAAAACCAAGTTTGTGTTGTCAGTCTCATTCGGGCCAGATGGGAAGATTCTCGCCACCGGAAGTTATATGGGCGAGGCGAAGCTGTGGAATGTCTCGACCCGCGCTGAGGTACGCAGTATCAGGGGACATCCAGCTTCTGACGGGTCTGCTGTCTTTAGTCCAGATGGAAACATTCTCGCCAGCGGAAGTGACGACGGCACTGTTAATCTCTGGAATGTCTCGACCGGCGCCGAGGTGCGTACACTAAAGGGGCATTCTAATTCTATCGAGGCCGTGGTGTTCAGTCCGGATGGGAGGATTCTCGCCAGAGGAACTTTGGACCATACAGTCAAGCTCTGGGATGTCTCGACGGGGGCTGAGCTGCGTACTCTCAAAGGACACTCTAACGATGTACATGCAGTTGCCTTCAGCCGCGATGGGAAGATTTTAGCCAGTGGAAGTTACGATAAGACGGTCAAGCTGTGGGATGTCTCGACCGGGGTCGAGTTGCGTACCCTCAAAGGCCACTCTGGCGCTGTCTTGGCAGTGGCCTTCAGTCCGGACGGTAAGGTTCTCGCCACTGGAAGTGAGGACGGTACCGTTAAGCTCTGGGATCCCTCGACGGGCGTAGAGGTGCGCGCCCTCATGGGCCACTCTGCCAGGGTCAACTCGGTCGTATTCAGTTTGGATAATAAGCACCTAGTCAGTGGAGGTCGGGATGCAACGCTCAAGCTGTGGGACGTCAGCTCGGGCAAGGAACTTGCCACATTGATTGCTCTTGATCAAAACGATTGGCTGGTAGTTACACCCGACGGGCTCTTCGACGGCTCGCCCGCCGCTTGGAACAAGATTCTCTGGAGGTTCAAAAACAACACGTTCGATCACGCGCCGGTCCAGGCCTTCTTTAACGAGTTCTACTATCCCGGTCTGCTGCCTGACATCTTTGCCGGTAAGCATCCCACCGCGCCATCAGACATTTCACAAAAAGATCGCCGACAGCCACAGTTGAAATTAACTCTGGCTGATGTTCAATCCGATACAAAGCTCGCAGCGCGCAATGTGACGATTAAGATTGCCGTCTCTGAAATGCCGGCGGACAAAGAACACAAAGCGAGCAGCGGAGCGCAGGACGTGCGCCTGTTTCGCAATGGCTCTCTGGTGAAGGTGTGGCGCGGCGACGTGCTTAAGCGACAAGGCAGCGTCAGGCTTGAGGTGACCATTCCGATTGTCGCCGGAGAAAACAAGTTGACCGCTTATGCTTTTAATCATGACGACATCAAGAGCAGCGATGTGGAACTTACAATAAATGGCGCTGAAAGCCTGAAGCGTAACGGCACCGCTTACATTCTGGCTGTTGGCATCAACAACTACAGCAATCGGGATTACAATCTTAAATATGCTGTTGCCGATGCGCAGGATTTTTCAGAAGAGGTTAAGCGACAACAGGAGTTGCTAAAGCGCTACGCCAAAGTTGAAATCATCCCTCTAGCAGATGCCGAAGCGAAGAAAACGAACATCATGCATCAGCTCGCGGAGTTGGCCGCGCGCGTGCAGCCGGAAGATACCGTGATCGTCTATTTCGCCGGACACGGCACCGCACACGGGAATGAGTTTTATCTAATCCCGCATGACTTGGGCTACGATGGGCCGCGTGACAAATTGAACGAAGCAGGTTTGCAGAAGATTCTCGCCCACAGCATCTCCGACAGAGATTTAGAGAAGTTGTTTGAAGGAATAGACGCGGCCCAACTCCTCTTGGTCATCGATGCTTGCAACAGTGGGCAGGCTTTGGAAGCAGAAGAAAAGCGGCGTGGACCAATGAATTCAAAAGGACTCGCCCAACTTGCTTATGAAAAAGGGATGTATGTCTTGACCGCGGCGCAGAGTTATCAGGCCGCACAGGAAGCGGAAAAGTTCGGTCACGGTTTTTTGACTTACGCGCTGGTCGAAGAAGGATTGAAGCAGGGCATAGCAGACCGCGAACCGAAAGATGGCACAATAAATTTGCGCGAGTGGCTTAACTATGCCACGGACGAAGTGCCGCGGATGCAGGAAGACACGCTGGCAGGTCTGCGCGGCCGAGGCAGATACATAAATTTTCGCGGGGATGGAAGTCAGGCTACTGGCCCGAACCAGAACGGAATTCAGCGTCCACGCATTTTTTATCGTCGCGAGCTGGAATTAAATCCGTTCGTAGTTGCCATTGTGAGGACCACTGCTCCTCAATGATTCGTTGTCAAATGTTATTTAAGATTGGATAAAAAAACGTTAGTTATTTACATCGTGCGACGATTGGTTCGCTATTCCGCATTCGCTGTGATTGTCCTGCTGATGACGGCCACTGCCGCGTTGGCCCAAACACCATCTCCTACTCCGCGCCGCCCTTTGCCAAAACCGGTGGTCGGCACCAGAGGTTTTGAGTTGTATGCCGGGCGTGACGCGTCGGCGAGATTAATCGCAGCGTCGAGCACGCGAAATATTACCGATCAAGCTGCTCCATCTTACAACCGGGGAAAGAAGAGCTATGACGCGGGCAAGTATGACCAGGCGGTGCGTGACTTTTCGGAAGCCGTGAAACTCGATCCCAAATCCGAGGAGGCGCACTACGCTTTAGCCCAGGCGCTAGCCAAGGTCGCAAAACTCAAAGAGGCCATTGAAGAATTCAAACAGGTTCTGAAACTCAATGCCAAAGACGAGCTGAAGATTTGGTCTTATTATCTAATCGGCAACGCGTATGCTGACCTGGGCAATTACAGCGAGGCCATCGAAAGCTACCAGCAGGCAATAAAGCTCGATTCAAAGTTATCAAAGCCGCATTACAATCTCGGTCTCGCTTACGCCGCATCGGATCAACTTGCCGAAGCTGTTGCAGAGTTTAGTCAGGCACTGCAATTGAAGCCTGAGTACGCCGAAGCTCACTACAATCTCGGCGTAGCGGATCTGCAATTGGGAAGAAGGGGCGAGGCAAAGGAGCAGCAACGGATACTTGTGAAACTCAATCCGGAATTGGCAGCTCAGCTTAACGCTTTGATTGAGAAATGAGTTTCGAGTGAGCTGTAAGCTTACCTACGTAAGAGTCTCATCAATGGCCAGTTGGCCGCGACATTCAGCGACACGCCTCTGATGCTCAATGCCCAATTGTTGAAAGAGTGAGAAAGCTGTGTCATCCCGGTGCTCAGCGTAAACTCTTTGCTCACTGATTCATTCGTGAGAGAACTTCCATGTCTGACTTAGGGACAAACTTGCGGCCAGCCGCGGCGTTGCGCGCCGCGCAGATTTCGCTAATGAAAGAGAAGCCCTGGCAGTCCCCGTTCTATTGGGCTGCCTTCACGCTGCAAGGTGAGTGGCGTTAGCGATCTCGCCGGCGCTATTTGTTTTCAAGCCCCGGCGAAAGCAAGTCGTCCTCGCAACGAGGAAACGAGGCGGTACATTCTGATATGCTAGAGACCCAGCCCGCACTCCTGAATAGCCTGAGAAAGGGAAGTGACTAGTGTTTGAATTTGGATTCATGACCCGCTGCTTATCGTCGATTGGTTTGTGTCTATTCATGGGCGTATTCCTAACTAGTGTTGCCCAGACACAAGCGCCACCACGTCGTCCATTGCCAAAGCCGACCACAGGTTCGCGCGGATTCGAGCAGGGCGGGCGAGATTCGTCAGCGCGTTTAGTTGCCGCGGGTGCCACGCGTGGACCGCTGAAACCGATTGCGCCCTATGAAGGACTGGCATACAGTCCGCGACCATTCTTCGCCTGGGCGCCGGCGCCGGGGGCGGCCTCTTATCATTTCACGCTTCGTGATGGAGCAGAATCGTCGTCTCCGATTGTTTACGAGTCAGACGTCAAGGTGGCCCAGTTCGCTTATCCGCAGGATGCGCCGGCCCTAACGCCTGGCAGACTTTATTCATGGCGTGTCTCGACCGCAGGCGTTATGGAAAAGAAGCTTGGCGCGGTGGCGACTTTCTTTCTACTCGCCGGCGAAGATGCAGCGCAGGTCAAGGCCGCATTGGAGAAGGCGAAGCTGACGGCGCCGAAGAGCGCAGCCGATCGTTTGGCCCGGGCACGCATCTTCGAAGACTTCGGCGTGTGGTACGACGCTCTGCGAATCGCCAGCGAGTTAGTGAGTGAAAACCCAAACGACGCTGACGCAAAGACATATTACGACTCGCTCATCAAAAAACTCAGGGACGAAGCGGCTAAAGCCGCCAGCCAGTCGTCGAGTTCTGCCCTTCCATTGTGGCGCGAGCTGCTGCCTTTAATCGCCGCTCAGAAAGACGAATCAGCTCGCTCGCTGACCAATCGCGATCGTGTGGCGGCACGCTCTCTTTACAAAGAGCTGTTGTTTGAGGCCTTCGCGTCGCGACTTTACGACAATCCGCCGCTGCAGTTTTCCGAACCGGTTCGCAAGCTTCTGGCCGACAGTGACGATGAAAATCGCGCCCTCGAAGCGAAGTTCAACGAATGGTCGAAAGAGCAAAAGCTGGGCGTCGGTTTTACTAATACCGGCCAGGGTATCGAGCAAATTTTATACCTGGCCGAAATTGCTTCTCTGCGGTTCAACGAAAAGGATCCGGGCAAGGACGCTCCGCAAGGCTCGCCGCGTGAATTGACCGAGCGCGCCCTCGACTTGTCCGAAGCGAACGGAATCGAGCTGGCCGTTGCCAGCTTCTCGGGCTCGCTCTCTTTCTATGCGCTGCGTGAAAAGCGTTTGGAGGAGGTTGGTCCACTGCTGGATGGGGCCGAAGCAGTCTGGACAAAATGGAATGAGCAGGTTGGGCTATTCCAAGCGCCTCTTATCAGGGCCTACGCCAGCTACGCTGCCGAAAACTGGAAAGAAGCGGCAACGTTTTTCGCCCGTGCGGCGGAACTGGCGAAGGCTTTGCCGGCTCTTCGCAAGGCAAGAGTCAACGCGCTTTCTATGCAGGCGACAAGTCTGCGCAACGCCGGAGACAAAGAGGGCGTGCATGCCGCACTACTTTCTGCCCTTGAAGAACAGCAGCAGGTTTTGAATGAAACGACTGGCGAAGAGCCACACCTTAAAGAATCAAAGACGCTGGCCAATCTGGAAACACAATTTGGCGGCGCGCTTGCTGCGTTGGGAGGCCACGTCGAAGCAGGCGAGTGGTATGCACGTGCAGAGCATTTGCAAGATGAGAACTATCGTGTCGAAAAAGCAGTAATCGAAAAGAAGATTTCCGATACAACTAAGGCCCTGCAGACAAGGATTGATGCCAGCACGTCGGCGGATTATCGTCGAGCCGCGGCCGGGGTGGTGGAAAGTTTCACAGACGCGATGCTCTCCTACCTCGACAGCCTCGCCTCGTCGCGAGGCGATCTGATTGAAGTGGCGAGAATCGCTGATGCCAGGCTCGCTTTGGCGCGACGCGGAGGCGACCCGGACAAAATCGCTCACGGCCTGGAGCAAACCGCTAATGCTTATCGTAAGGCCGGAGACTACGCTAAGGCGCGATCAGCGGCCGAAGAAGCCCTTACATTACGCAATAGCGATCCCCGCCACAGATGGATTTATGAAACGCTCTATCTGCTCGCACAAATCGCGGACGATGCCGACGATTGGAGCGGAGCCATGGTTCGGTATCGTCAGGTAGCCGAACAGACCAGGCCCGGAGTGCTTCCGGCCATTTACGATCTCAGCGCTGAGCCCCGCGAGGATCTCAGGCCCAGCGAAGCGCAGATGAATAACATTGATTTCGTCGGTCGCGCAAGCAAAACCCTTGATGCCCGAGAGGCGATTGGCAAAATCCTCGCGAGGCAAGGCAACTATCGCGAAGCAGATCAAGAGTATCAAGGGGTGCTCAACGATTTACCACAGCTTTACGCGTTTGGCGCGCCCGACGAGGCAGAGCTGCTGAGCTGGCTGCGTTCGAAAGGCAACTCCGACGTCAAGAGCGTTGATATCGCCTCGCATCGCCGCCAAAGCGGCTTTACGCCCGCTAAGGACGAGGAGGAGCGTTTTAATTTAGCCGCGCTGATGATCAATGCTCATCGTTCGACAGTGCTTAGCTATCGCGCCATGCTTTATGAAGACGAGAACGATCTGAATAACGCCGTCAAAGCCTATGAGCAGGCAAATGCGTTGAGTACAAATCTGGTCGGCGGGAGCTTCTCTCTTTCCGGCACTTATGTGGCGCTGGCGAGGATCGAACGTGAGCGCGGTAATTACCAGGCGGCCGAGGCTCCTGTCGAAGCGGCGCTGGCCGAATTCGTACGTAAGAACGAGGCCTGGGGCATAGTCAGTATGCTCGCGTTCAAGAGCGCGTTGAGGCGCGACCAGGGTCGCCTCGCGGAATCGAAACAGTTGGGGGAAGATGCTCTTAAGATTGCACGTCCCCTGGGATCGCGTCCGCAAACGGCGGCGATCCTGCGCACGCTCGGACGAACTGAAAGCGAAGAAGGCGGCGCATCTCTCAAGTCTTCCGAACAGCATTTACGTGAAGCGCTCGCCACCTGGCGTGACCTGGGGTTGCGCGCCCATGCAGCGTTTACCCTGGACAGTTTGGGATTGACGCTGGAGCGCCTGGGGCGTGATGACGAAGCGCTGGCAGCTTATATTGAGGCAGTCGGCATCATTGAAACTTTGGTTAGTTCGTTGTCGACGAATGTCAGTTCGGAAACTTTCAATGCCAGTCGCGGAAATCGCGATCTCTACGATCATCTGATCAAGCTACTGATTAAGAAAGGTCGCGCTGCCGAAGCGCTCGCCTACCTGGAGCGGGCAAAATCAAAAGCGCTGGTCGACGCTCTTGCAGGCGCAAGTATCAAAGCCAAAGATCCAACTGTGAGTGCTTTGGTCGATCGACTGCGCCAGCAAAGCGAGACCTTTCGAATTGCCGAGCGGGAATTGGCCGTCGAACTCGGTAAGCCGGAAGCCAATCGAGATCAGGCGAAGATTGTTGCGGCGCGCGCGCGCGTGGACAACGCTCAGAAGCGGTACCTTGACGCAGTCGCCGAAATCAAACGTGCGAATCCTTCTTACGCGAGTTTGGTCGCGGTCAACCCGACTGATCTGGTCCAGCTGCGCAAGCTTCTGCCGGAAAAAACTCTGCTGCTCGAATATTTCCCGACTGACGGCGAGCTTTACATCTTTGTCGTCACCCGCGACCAGGAACCGACGATTCATACGGTCTCAATCAAGCGCGCGGACCTGGCTCAACTGGTGAAGCAGTATCGCGAAGCGTTGAGTAGTGCCAGCGAGCAAAGCGTGCTCGACCGTTCAGCCCGCGGAGTGCTCTGGAAAGACGACGGCAAACAGGATTTCAAGAGCGACATCGCGCCGATCAAGGATGCGATTATCGGTCTTTACAACGCTCTGATTGCGCCGGTGCAAGCGGAAGTAGACGCCTCAGATACTTTGTTGATCGTTCCCTCCGGTGAGCTCTATTATTTGCCGATACATGCTCTGGGTCGCGCGACTCCGGATGGGTCACTAAGTTTTTTGATCGAAAAGAAGCGCTTCGCCTATCTGGCGTCGGCCGATCTGCTGAACGCGGTCGCCGCAGTGACCATCGTTGGCAACAGTCAGGGTGTGACGCATCAGCTGCTCGCGCTGGGAAACCCTGACGGCAGTCTCCCCGCCGCGAGCGAAGAAGTTTCCACTCTGGGCCGAATATTCATCAACGCGAACATCATCACCGGCAAAGACGCGACCGTTACGCGCATGGCGCAATCCACTGCGGGCACGTCTTACATTCACTTTGCCACGCACGGCATCATCAATAGTCTGGAGCCGAAAGAGAGTTACCTGGCGCTTGCCGGCGAGCCGGGGCGCCTCTCGGTCAAGGACATTGTCGAGGACAATTACAAACTGTCTTTAGTAGGAACGCGGGTAGTGACGCTCTCGGCGTGCGAAACGAACATCGGTGGCTTCGATCCGAGTGCGGTCTATAGTAGCCTCTCGCGCGCGTTCACGAAGGCTGGCGCGCCGACCGTAGTGGCGTCGCTGTGGAGCGTCAATGACACTTCGACAAAGGACACGATGACGGTGTTCTATAGAGAACTGGCCGCCGGACAAACAAAAGCCGAAGCAATGCGCCGGGCGCAACTCGTGGTCATGCGCGATCCCCGCTTTGCACATCCTTACTACTGGGCGCCGTTTATTGTTTTGGGAGATTGGAAGTAGCCGCGGCTCCGGTAATATTAATTCTTTCTGAAAAGGAAACGGGTCAACCGGGCCATCGGGTGTTGAAACTCTAGCAGAATTAGCAACTGAATATGCCAAAAGATACCATTTGGGAAGGGTAAGAATTCTGAAGTTAATGAATCCTCAAATTGAGTCCAAAGGTGATGTGAATAGCACATGCCTCGCTACAGAGTATTTGACAGTACCGAAGTCTCAGTCATAACCTAACGCTTGATATTAGCGCGGCGCAGTTTTATGGCGATTTTCTTTTCGCCAGGTTTCGTCTGACTTCGTGGATCGACTCTGTGCCCCCCGGAAGGCCATCCACAACTCACACGAAATCCACAAAACTAAAAACTCTTTCTAAGCTCACTTCATTGGGCCACATGAGGACACTGTGATAACTGAGTTAGTCTGCCCTGCGCGACGGCTCCTGCTGCTCGCGTCCGCGCTACTGATCTTCTTCTCAAGCTTCGCGACGGCGCAAGACACAGTTACCGGCGCATTTGAAGGCACAGTCACGAGCAGCCAGACGGGCGCGCCGGTCGCCGCCGCCGTCGAAATCGTCAACCAACAGACCGGCCTCGTTATCCCCAAGCGCACAGACTCGAGAGGCCGTTTTTATCAAGGGCTGCTGCAACCCGGCATCTATACGATTCGCGTTTCCGCGCCAGGCTTCCAAACGAAAGAGGTCGTACAGCGCCTGTTTATAACGCGCACGGGCGAAGTGGTCCCCGTGCCGGTGTCGCTCGATCCAGTGCCGGTTGCTACGGCCGCGCCTTCGCCTTCGCCGGGAACAGCGGCTGCTCAATCCGCCAAAGACACGGACGTACGAGCCACGATCAATATGACTGACGCGCGGCGGGGTGGCGCGTTCACGGAAGAGGAGGTCTCGACTCTGCCGCTCGGCGCCGTGACGCTGACGCGCACGTTTGACGAGCTCACACTGTTGTTGCCGGGTGTCGCTCCGCCGCCGCAAGAGACCGGCAACGGCGCCGGCCCGGGAGTAGGCGTGGGCGTTGGCTCGCCGGGGCAGTTTGCGGTCAACGGCCTGCGCTCGCGCGGCAATAATTTTACCGTTGACGGCTCGGACAACAACGACGAAGACATTGGCGTACGCCGCCAGGGCTTCCTCTCTTTGATCCCGCAGTCAATTGAATCGATCAAAGAATACCAGGCAATCACCTTGCTTGCGCCCGCGCAGTTTGGCCGTAACATCGGCGCACAGGTCAACGCCGTTTCCAAATCAGGCGGCAACGAAGTCCACGGGACAGTCTACGGTTTCTTCAATTCGAGCCAGTTGAACGCGCGCAACTTCTTCGACACGAACAACGGCAACGGCATCACAGCGCTGCGCTCCGGCAACCAGAGCGTCATCTCTGCTCCCGCAATTGCTTTTAATGAGGCGACGCTAAACTTTGTACCCGTTGGCGGCGTCCCCGTCACGGTGCGCAACGAGAGTGGCGGCAAAGATTCGTTAACGTTGGGACAGTTTGGTTTCGTCATCGGTGGACCAATCAAACGTGAGCGGAGTTTTTACTTCTTCTCCGCCGAAGATCAAGTTCTGAATGCGACCAAGGAAGCAAGCTTCGAGGTTCCGACCGTGGCGGAGCGCGGCGTCGCCGACACTGGAGCGACTGGCATCTTTCATGACCCGTTCAATGGTGGCCCTACTTTCGCTTTCCCTTCGACCTTCGGCGGTGACGCGATCTTCAGTCTCTTTCCTTTTCCCAACAATCCAAACGGCGTCTATGGCGAGAACACTTTCACACAGACCCTGCCCGCCGGCGGCCGAGGTAAGATATTTTCCGCCAAGTACGACGAGAATTTTAAATTTCGAGAGAAACAGCAGTCCGTTACCGCGCGCTACAACTTCACCGACGATCGGCGCATCATTCCCGTCACCGGCGGCGCAATCTTTTCCAGCTTGGAGCCGCGCGTGCGCGCGCAGAATTTCTCCTTTTTCTTCAATAGTGAATTGAGTGGGCCAGACTCTGGCGTCCCGCTCTTCAATCAGGTGCGGCTTTCCTACGGGCGCACGCGGCTGCGCTTCGACGAAGTGCGTGATAACACCTTTCTGCTCCCGAGTGGCGAGCTTCCCAGCACGCCCTTTCTGTTGAATGCGCGGTTGCGCGAGAATTTCACGCTGCCCAATATCGATCGCGTTAATAATCGGATCGTAGCAAACACCGGCCCGGTCCTTTACCTCGCCAAATCGACTACCGAAAGCCTGTTGGGTCCTGTCGGTCAGGTGATCGTCACGGGCTTTAGTCCCATCGGCGTTGACGTCTTCAACTTTCCCCAGCGGCGCGTGAACAATACTTACCAGTTCGCCGATCAATTGACAGTGCGCAGCGGCAGCCACAGCTACGCTTTCGGCACGGACAATCGCCGCACCGAGTTGAATAGCGATCTTGCGCGCAACTTTCGCCCGCTGATCACCTTTCAAGGCGCGCCCGAACTGATACTCGAACCGAACGGGAAGCTGGCCTTCACCAACAAATTCTTTCGACCGGTAGACCTGGCCGCGGCCTCTGCTGCCAGCGGTTTCTTTCAAACGCTCACGGCCGGAAGCGATGCCGCGATCCACCTGCGCTTCTACCAGATCAACTTCTTCGGGCAGGACGAGTGGCGCATCCGCCCGAACCTGTCTCTCTCGTACGGCCTGCGCTACGAGTACAACACCCCGCCGCGCGAAGTGAACAAACAAGTCGAGAGCAGTTTCAACGATCCCGCGCTCAGTCTCGTTCCCGGCTTGCAGCGCTTCATCGCGGGTCGCTCCGGCATCTTTGATCCCGATCGGAATAATTTTGCGCCGCGCCTTGGCATCGCTTACTCGCCCAAGTTATTTGGACATCAACGAGGCACGGTGCTGCGCACGGGTTATGGACTTTTTTATGATCAGATTCTGGGCGCTGTGGTCAGTCAGTCGCGTAGCGTCTTTCCCAGATTTCTCACCGTCAACCTTGCAGGTGGCATCGGCAATCTTTTCTTTTTCCAGGACGCGCCGTTCTGTCCCTGCCCGCTCAGTCTGCTCAATCCGGCTGACCCGCGTCTCCCGGACGGCGACCCGCTCGCTTTCGGCCTCGTGCAACGCGGCACACTCAACCGCCTCGATCCGACTTCGACGTTGGCAGCTCAGGTGGCGCTGGTCAATCGCCTTGCCAGCGTCGAGGGTGACCTGCCCAGCGCCAGCGGCGTCGAAATCACGTTGCCTTCACGACGGCTGCAAATGCCGCTGGCCCATCACTACACCTTCAGTGTCGAGCAGCAGTTGAACGCAAACATGGTTCTCTCGACCGCCTACGTCGGCACGCTCGGACGCAACCTGATTCGCTTCACAACGCCCAATTTAGGTACGAATTCAGTGCTGCTGCCGGATCGCTTCTCTGTGGGAACGACTGGTCTAAGCTTCGACGAGCCCCAATTCTTCGGCTTCGCTGTTGCTCCGGGCGTGCGATTGACGCCGGCGGGCGACAACTTTGTTGGCGGGCGGCCCGAAAGCACCGTCGGCGGCGTCAGCATCTTCGAGACGACTGCGAGTTCGCGCTATGACGCTTTGCAGTTGCAGGTGCGCGGGCGTTTTCGGAGAGCTTTGCAATATCAGGCTGCGTACACGCTTTCGAAGGCGACGGACGACGTATCAGATGTTTTTGATCTTGCAGGATCATCGGCGCTGCCGCAAAACAGCTTGACGTTCGCGGGCGAGCGTGGCCCGGCGAATTTCGACGCGCGCCAACGCTTTACGTATAACTTCGTCTATGACGTTCCAGGCGCGCACACGCGCCACACGGCATGGCGTTTCCTGTTCGACGGATTACAGATTGCCGGCACGGGACAGTTTCAGACTGGACCACCTTTTACTGTCATCAGCCTTTTTGACGTGAATTTGGACGGCAACCTGACAGACCGTTTGAATAGTGTTGCCGGCATCGCGGTGACCGGCGACCGGCGCCAGCCGCTGCGTTTGACGACGAACGATCCGAGTTCCATGCTCGCGCCCGTAGGCCAGGACGGCCGCATCGGTCGCAATACATTCCGCGCCGGAAATCTGCTCGAGTTGGATTTGTCGGTGAATAAGACGTGGGCGCTCTCGGAGCGGCAGAGTTTCAGCCTGCGCACAGACATCTTCAATTTTATTAATCGCGCCAACTTTGGCATACCCGAGCGCTATCTTGAAGCGTCCGGCTTTGGTCATGCCACCGACACAGTAACACCGGGACGCCGGATTCAATTCGCCTTGAAGTATCGGTTCTAACGAATGCGAGGATATTTATTTCTGCTTTCTTCGTGTCCTCCGTGGATGGTCTTTCCGTCTTCAGCCAAGTGCGACACCATGAGCGCATCGGCTTGGCTATTTCGTCAACGCGAAGCTTGCGGATTGATCGCGATCAACGGAATGGGTAAGTCGCGCCGGTAAAACGCGCGCGGCCGTTGCAGGTTTCGCTTCAACAACTCGCGCGCTTCTTCACCTTCGACAAACGCCACGTCTTTGCCGGCACCGCGCCCCTGCCGCATCTTCTCTTCCTGTAGTTGCGGCACACGCTCGGTCGCATAGTCGAGCCACTCTCGCAGCAAGACACGCCCGTCCTTCGGCGCGCGGTCGGCCGCCGCTTTTTTCAACCCTTCTTCGATCAAGGCGTAGGTCAACAGCCCGTGCCCGAACTCGTCTGCCTCCAATGCCGCTTGATAACTTTGCGCCGCCGTCAGAATGTATATGCCCTTCTCATAGGCCAATTGGGCCAGTCCCTTCGAGTTCATTGGTCCACGCCGCTTCTCTTCTGTTTCGAGCGCTTGCCCGGAATTGCAAGCGTCAATCACAAACAGGATTTGACCGGCGTTGACCTTTTCGAAAGCCTGTTCCAGTTCGCGGTCCGAGATGCTGTGCGTCATGATGCTTTGGAAGCCGGCTTCATCCAAACGCCGGCGCGAGCCTTGATAGCCGAGGTCGTGTGGCAACATGTAGAAACGGTCCTGGTAGGCGAGACCGTGACCTGCAAAATAAATCACGACCTCATCTTCGGGCTGCGCGGCTTTCAACTGCGCAAGTGCCGAGGGCGCGTCCGCCGGCAAAGGTGCTTCAGCTCCCGCGAGGCGATGCAATGCGGCCAGAATGTTTGCTTTGGTGGCTTGCTGGTCCAGCAGCGGGATGATCTCGACGCGCGCAAAGCGGCCCAACAGTTTCTGCTGTCCGCGGCCTACTTCTTCACTAAAATCATTGGCGTCGGGAACAGCATATTTCAGATTGTACCCGGCGTTAGCATAAGTGTTGACACCCACCGCCAGGAGATATGCCGTAGCGGGCCGCTTCAGGCTGTCTGCCCCGTTAACGCTAAGCGTGGCGTCGGCGCTTTTGATGTTGTCACGATTGAAAGCGTAAACAGTTAGTTCATTGACTCCGGCAATAACTGGAACTGTCGTCTCCAGAATCGTTTTGCTTCCTTTGTTCTCCAGCACGTCGCCGCGCCACACCTTGACCAGCGAGCCGTTGCGAAACAGCCGCACGTCGCGTGCGCCACTACCCGTCGCGTGGTCCTTATCGGCTGGCGCTTCCGAGACCTGAATCTTCAGCGCGAGATTGCGCGTCGCTACGCCTGCGGCGGCGGAAGCTTTCTCGTCCGTTGGTGCCAACGTGACCAGCGGTTGGCGTCGATCCATCTGCACAATATTCTGCGGCGCGCGCGGTTTTTTCCCAGCCAGAATGTCCGCCAGCAGGCTTGGATAGAAAAACTCGTTGAAGAAAATTTCGACCGGGCGAACGTTGAGAGTGCTCTGCTCGAAGCGCCAGAGTATCTGATTCCAGGCGCCGGGCGAGCCGTCGAAAAGACCCTCGGGCGAAACAACCAGCCAGTCTGTTTGTGGCAACGACAGACCTGCCGCGCTTTCGCGTAACGAGATGAGTGCGGCCGCTGCGTCTCCGGTCCTGGCATCCCACAGGCGTGTGCTGCCATCGTCACTCCCTGAGGCCAGCCAACGTCCGTCAGAGCTGTAGCAAAGCGCATCGACTTCGCTGGTGTGGCCCGACAGAGTACTTACCAGGCGCCCCGTGGCCACATCCCAGAGCTTGATCGCGTTGTCCTTGCTACCGGATGCCAACTGACCGTCATTGTTAAAGGCGACAGCCTTCACTTCCGATCCATGGCCCACCAGCGTGTGCGCCTCGCGCCCCGTCGCTACTTCCCAGACACGGATGACGTTGTCCGTACCCGCGGAAGCTATCCATTGCGCGTCTGGGCTGACAGCCACAGCAAGAACTTCGCCGTTGTGGGCCGACAGAGTTCGGACGTCGCGACCCGTCGCCGATTCCCATATCTTGACCGTCTTGTCGGCGCTGCCGGAGACGATCCATTTTCCGTCGGGGCTGAACGCGACGGCATTGACTTCGGCGGCATGATTAATGGCCGGTCGTACCTCATGCCCGTCGGCCACATCCCAAAGCTTGATCGTGTTATCGCCGCTTCCCGAGACGAGCGATTTTCCATCAGGACTGAACGCAACCGAGTTGACACTGCCGCTGTGGCCCAAGAGATCGCGAATCTTTTGGCCCGTCGCCACTTCCCAGAGCGTGATCCTTCCGCTCAAGCTGCCAGAGGCCAACCAGCGTTCATCAGGACTGAAGGCGACCGTATTAACGAAGCCGCCATTGGGATCAAGTGTGTACAGCTCGCGCCCCGTGGCCACTTCCCAGAGCTTAACCGTGTTCTCTTTTCCACCCGTGGCAAACCAGTGACCGCCGGCGCTGAAAGCGGTCGCATTGATACCGTAGGAGTGCGTGCTTAGCGTATGCGCATCGTGCCCGGTCTCGACATCACGGAGTTCGATCGTCTTGTCTCCTGTGCTCGACGCCATCCAGCGCCCATCGCCGCTGAAGGCCATGGCGATCGCCTCGAGCACATTCTCACTCGCGGGATCGGTGATGGTGCGCAGCTCGCGACCGGTGTCTGCATCATGGAGCTTGATCGTCTTGTTCACATCCGCCGAAATTAGAGTGTGACCGTCGGGGCTGAAGGCAACGGCGAGGAGCTTAGCGGGACCGCCGATCTGGAAGCGCTGCTCACTCCACACCCCAACTTTCCAGAGCTTCACTTTGGTATCGTAGCTACCTGTTGCCAGCCACAGTCCATCCGGACTGAAGGCCACGGTAGTAATCTTATCGCTGTGGCCCGTTAGTGTGCCCACCTCGCGTCCCGCTTCCACATCCCAAATCCTGATGGTCTTGTCAGCGCTGCCAGAGGCCAGCCAGCGCCCATCAGGGCTGAAGACGATGGCCGTAATAGGTCCGTTATGGCCCCTCAATTTGCGCGGTTCACTTTCCGTCGTAGAGTTCCAGAGCGTGACGACGTTTTCCATGTTGCCCGCGGCGAACCATTGCCCCTTAGGACTGAAGGCGACCGAACTCACGCTGCCGCTGCCACTCAGATTGCGCACCTCGCGCCCGGTCGCGACTTCCCAGAATTTGACATTGCCGTCTATTGCGCCGGAGGCTAACCATTGTCCATCTGATCTAAACGTGACCGCTTTGATTCCGCCGCCGTGCCCGGCCAAGGTGCGCACTTCGCGCTTGAGCGCTGTATCCCACAACTTGACCGTGTTGTCGGCGCTGCCAGAGGCCAGCAACTGACCATCAGGACTGAAGGCGAGACCATCCACCCTCATTGCGTGGCCCGTCCGCAAGACCAGTTCTGGTCTGCCTGTCGTCGGAGGTGCTTTGGCCGCTGAGAATGTTCCCAGAGGACTCGGCCCTGGTCCGAGCGCGACCAAGAGCAACACCAAGAGCAACACCAACGCAACACCATTCAGCCGAGGCAACTTCAGGTTGCTTCTCTCTGCTAAAACCCCGGCCTCAGTCTGAGTCTTCAGTTTCATTATCTCACGCCCCTCACCACCGCTCGACGCCACAACTAATAACATAATGCCGGATGTTGACCAACGATTCGGAATGGCCGTGCAACCTCCAAAGAATACGGCGTAACGCTGCTGGCCATCGAGGCCACGGCTCGACCGTTGAATGACAAATACGAAACGGTCGCCCTCGGCGAGGTGAAGTTAGAGGCCAGCGACACTAACATTCTTGCCATCAAGCTCAAGAGTGCCGAAGTAAAGAGCGCTGCGCCTGGCCGTTGGTCAATAAGTAAAGAAGAAGGTAAGGTGAACGGGAATTATTTCTTTTGCTTTCTTTGATGGTATATATGGTGAAAGAAGGAGTTTGTAATGTTTAGAGTATCCAGCCTTGTCGTTCGGTCAATGATTATCCCCTCGTTGTTGCTGTCGCTAAGCTTGGTCGGCTTCGTCGCTACGGCGTACGCGCAAAACCCATCCTCGTCGTCATCCCGGTCGCGGCGTCCGTTGCCGAAACCGCCCTCTGGTGCGCGTGGTTTCGAGAAATATGAGGGGCACGATAGTTCATCCAGACTAATCGCGGTCGGGGCGACACGTGAAACAGTCAACCCCCGCCGTCCAGTGGCGCCACTTGAAGGGCGAGCCTACGACTCGCGGCCGTTCTTCGTCTGGGAGACGGCCCCCGGATCAAAAACTTATCACTTCGTCCTTTATGAGGGAGACTATTATAAGGGTCAATTGGCCAGGGTTGTCTACCAGACGGACGTGACGACGACGGAGGTGTTATATCCGCGGGAGGCGCCCCGACTTGAGCCAGGCAAGCTCTATTCATGGAGAGTCTCCACCCCAACCCCAAACGGTAAAGAAGATGGACCGCTCGTCAGATTTGAAACGCTGTCAGGGCAGGAGGCCGCAGAGGTCAAGCAAGCTCTGGCGATGGCCGGATTGACCTCGCCAAGAACACCAGCAGACCGCCTGGATCAGGCTCGAGTCTTTGAGAATTACGGTGTTTGGTACGACGCGCTGCGCATTGCCAGCGAATTGGCCCAAAATCCAAATGATAAGGAGGCGTTAGCTTATTACGATGCCCTGCTCGACAAGCTTGATGCTAAGAAAGAACCATAAGTAACACAACAGCAATCCCATGTATCTCTCCCAGGACAAGATGTTTTCTACTACCCTGTCTTAAGGTCCGTATTGGAGCCACATCCAAGCTGTGACAGATGAGAAGAGAAAAGCTAGAGAAAGACTAAAAAGAAGGCGTCGCAGCTCGATCGCGGCCCCGACGTACTCAGGTCCGAGCACGCGATCAAGTTTTCTCTCAGGCAGAATTGATTCCCGCTTCGAGAATAACCTGTGGCGCTTCATTACCGTTTACGAAGACATCGGTGCGAACTTCAACCCCGAAGTCGGATTTATTGAGCGAAACGCCCTTCATCAATACTTCGGACAGCTCGCTTACAAGCCCCGGCCTCGCTTCATTCCTCATGTCCGTCAGATGGAATTTGAAACACAGATTGAGTATTACGCTGACCGACAAAACAAGTTGGCGACCAAGCAGATTGAACTTTCCTGGGACACGCAATTCAAAAACTCTTCGGAAATATTCTTTCGGCCCATTGAGAATGTACCGGACGTACTCAACACGCCTTTTCAGATTCGTCCGGGAATTATCATCCCGGTGGGCGCCTATCACTTCAACCGGCCTCAGGTATCGTTCATAGCGATAGCAGCAAGAAGCTCATTCTGGCGGGGAGATACAAGCGGGGTAATTTCTATTCGGGAAAGAGAGACGAGATTTCAGGCGGAATTACCTTCAGACCAACCGCACATTTTCTATTCGACTTCACTGATAACTTTAATAACGTTCGACTACCGCAGGGAAACTTCACGACCAACCTCTTTGCTGGAAGACTGAACTACAACTTCTCACACAAGCTGCTGACTTCGGCTCTGATGCAAGTGAACTCCGCTGGTCGAATTTCCACCATCAACGTTCGCCTTCGCTATATCTACCGCCCCAATAGTGATCTCTTCATTATCTACAATCAAACCACCGGCGCGGGACTTGAACGCCCTTCTTACAGTTTTCAAATCAAGCTCACGCGCGATTTCACGTATTAGAGCCTGACGGTGATCATCCGGCACTTTGCGCAGACTAAGATACGCGTACGCCATGAATCTACTCGCGTGGCTAAGGAAATTGTTCGGACGGAGAGCGTGGGATTCTTGACCCCATGGTCTACCACGTTTTGTTGTAATCAAAGGGTTTGTGAATGGGTGAGCGTGGGGGTCACACTCCCAAGGTCGCCTAACGACCGTGCACCGTTGCCGTCAAGAGTAAGCAAACCAGGCGAGTTTCCTAAGGATTCGGAAGAGTGACTGGACC
>JBBQWP010000037.1:0-41291 GCA_038210455.1 Pyrinomonadales bacterium
TGTGTTCTGACCGGGGCGGTTCCCCCCGGGGCTCCGCCGTTCCTTGTTTTTTTTGTGTTTTTTTCCCCCGGGCCGCACCGCTCCCGGTACTGACCTCATGATGCCCGTCCGGGCTCCGCCTGCATCAGATCTCGATATAACGCCGCCATGTCCGCCACCAGGCGTTCCTTCGCATAGTTTCGGGTCACAAACTCAAGCCCGGCTCGTCCCAATTCGTCGCGCAGTCCCGGGTCGGCAATCAGTCGCATCAGGCCATGCGCAAAGCCCTCGGCGTCACCGCTGGCAACTGAAACCCCGCGCTGGCAAATCTGGTAAACCGGGGCTTGCTCATCCGGCGCTGACGTAGGCGCGCCCAGCAGATCGATCACGCCGCCAACTGAGGTGGCGACGACCGGTCGGGCATTGGCCATCGCTTCAATCAATGTGAGCGGTGTTCCTTCATTCAAACTGGTAAGCGCCACAATATCGAGCGCCGGATAAAAATCCTCCGGGTCGTTGCGCGTTCCCGGAAACAAAACATCACTTTCCAACCCGAGCATTTTTGCCTTTGCTTCCAAATCGTGCTTGAGATTTCCGTCTCCGATCACCACAAAGCGAACGTGCAAATCAATTCTTTTCTTTAAGAGGGCCGCTGCCTCGAGAAACATCCGGTGGTTCTTGATCTCAGTTACTCTGCCGACGATCCCAATCAGCACATCGTCGTCGCTGAGCTTCAGTTCCGCGCGCACGCGAGGTCGCCGCTCGCGCCACGACGCATAGACGCCCAGATCAATACCGAGCGGGATTACCGCGAACTGTTCGCGGCGGCCGACCCGAAACACTTCGTTGATCTCCCGGCGTTGTTGTTCACTGATCACGATAATTCGATCGCTGCCAAAGCGGGCCAGGAATCTTTCGATGGCCAGAAACACACGCGTCTTAAACCTTCCGTAGTAGCTGTGAAAGACGTGCCCATGATAGGTATGCACGAAACGACACCGGCGCGCCTCCGGGCTTAGACGGCGGTACATTATTCCCGCCAGGCGGCCGACCGTGCCGGCTTTGGCCGTGTGCGTGTGCACTATCTCAGGCCGCTCCCGTCGCATCAGACGGAACAGTTTCCAGATCGTCACGACGTCCTTGACCGAGATTTCCCGGCTCATCTGCGTCAACGTGAAAGGCTGCACGCCCGACGCGGCCGCGACGTAGCTCATGTCGTCTTCGCCCGGCGGCACGACGCCGGTGACCAGCAAGGTTTCATAACCGTCCGCCTTCAGACCCTCAGAGAGCCAGACCACGTGGCGCGCAGGGCCACCGACATTAAGACGAGCGATGATGCGCAGAATTTTCATTTTGTTAGGCGGGAGCGCTTTGACCTCAGGCTCAATGATGCCTGGTCCGTGGGCGCCAACCACAAGGTGAAAGCACAAATCTCAGATCTCAGATCTCAGATTTGAAATTTCAAGAACAGATCAATCAATAAACCTGTCGAACCACAACTCCAGCATCAGCAGCGACCATAACCGGTGCGAATGATCGGCTTTGACGGCGACGTGCGAATCGATCAGTTGTCGCACGATCTCAGGCTTGAACAGGCCGCGCGAAAGCGCCTTCTCGGAAAGCAGAGTCTGGCGCAAAAACGGCTGCATCGCGCCGCGGAACCAGTGCCCGATCGGAACGCCGAATCCCATCTTACTTCGGTTCAGGTTTTCAGCAGGCACGAGTTGTTTCAGCACGCGCTTGAGCAAATATTTGGTCGTTAGTCGTCGCAGCTTCAGTTTTTCCGGCAAGCTCGCGGCAAATTCCATCAGGTGGTGATCGAGAAAAGGCGAGCGAGCCTCCAGCGACACGGTCATGCTGGCAATGTCCATTTTCACCAGCAAATCGTTCGGCAGATAGGTCATCGTGTCGGTCAGCAGTGCCGCGTCAACGATCCCTGCGCCGTTCGCTTTAGCGAACCACGGCTCGAGGATCGAAGCGCTCCGAAACTTTGCGGTCTCGTGACGGAAGGATTCGGAATACAGGTTCTGTTTCGCCTCTTCGTCAAACGCGCTGACCCAACGAAGATACCGTTCAACCGGAGGCAACGAAGCAGCGGCAATGAATCGTTTGGCTTTGCGCAACGGATTCTGGCGAGCGTCAAATCCGGGAAGGGCCCGGACGACCTTCGAAATCACTCCTTTGCGCAACGCGCCCGGCAGGTTGGCATACTTCTGCGCCAGGCTCATCGCCGCATAGCGTTGGTAGCCGGCAAAGCACTCGTCGCCGCCGTCGCCGTTCAGCGCCACGGTGACATAGCCCCTGGTCTCTTTTGAAACGTAGTAACTCGGAATCGCCGACGAATCGGCAAAAGGCTCGCCGTAGTGTTCGACCAGCGTCGGCAGAATCGCCATGGCATCCGGCCGCACGATGAACTCGTGGTGATCGGCGCCGACATATTCGGCTACGCGGCGCGCGTGATGCAGCTCGCTAAAATCCTGCTCGTCAAAACCGATCGAAAAGGTTTTGATCTTTTCTGAAGACTCCTGGGCCATCAAGGCCACCACTGCGCTCGAATCGATTCCGCCGGAAAGAAACGCGCCCAGAGGAACTTCCGACATCAGCCGGATGCGAACAGCTTCGCGCAGCAAATCAACCGTCCGCTCGCCGGCTTCTTCCTCACTGATATCGAGTTTTTTGGAAAAGTCGAGGTGCCAATAGCGCTCGATTTTGATTTCACCATTGCGCCACAGCAGCGTATGGCCCGGCTCGAGTTTGCGAATTGCGCGATAGGCAGTCAGTGGCGCCGGTACGCAAATAAATGAAAGGTAGTAATGCAGTGCTTCGAAATCGACGTCGCGGCTGACGCGCGGGTGTTCGAGCAAGGCCGTGAATTCAGAGCCGAAAACCAGTTCGCCGTCGAGCTCCGCATACAGCAGAGGTTTCTTGCCGACACGATCGCGCGCCAGGAAAAGCGACTTCGTGCGCTCGTCCCAAATCGCCAACGCAAACATGCCGCGCAAATACTTTGGACAGTCTGTGCCGTATTGGTCCCAGGCGTGAACGATAGCTTCGGTGTCGCTGTCCGTGTAGAACACGTGACCGAGTTGCTCGAGTTGCGCGCGCAACTCGCGATAGTTGTAAATCTCGCCGTTAAAAACAATCCACGCTTTGCCGTCCTGATTGTGAATCGGCTGTTGGCCGCTTTTTAGATCGATGATCGCCAGGCGGCGCATCGCGAGGCCGACGCCGTCGCTGAAGTAGAAGCCGTCTTCGTCGGGGCCCCGGTGACGAATGGCCTCGTTCATGCGCGCGACCAGCTCGCGGTCAACCGGAGCGCCGTCGCTGCGAACAATGCCTGCTATGCCACACACGTTGTTAAGCGGATGATGAAAATAGAACCGCAGAGTTCAGGGGACAAAACCGCTGCCTTCTCTGTGCTATGTCTCTCAGAATGACTTTCTCGGGCGCTGGCCTTAATATTAGCGGACGCTCGCATCCATGTCCAAAAGCACCGGTGATAAGAGTCCTCTGACTGTCGATTCAAATTATCCGGGTCGTGGTGCCCGTGTGACAAGGCGATTCATTTCTGGAATCAGAGACCCCTCACGAGGGTGGCTCGTGCTGCTGGCCGTGGCCGGCGTCTTCCATGTAGTTGGGAGCGCGTGTGTTTTTGCGATTGGCAGGCTCGGGCTCATCCCCAGTCAGTTCGACCGGAACGGTCTGGGGAACTTTGCCGCGGACAGTTTGGTCTATCAACAGGACATCGTTGACTTGAGCAACAAACTGATTCATGCAGGCCCCGGTGCCTGGCTGCAGGCCGTCGCGCCGTTGCACGTCAAGTTGTACTCTCTATCGCACAGCATTTTTAGTCATTGGACTTCTCCTAACGTCCTCACCGTAGAGCCGCTAAACCTCTTCTATTATTTGGTGGTTTTGTTCCTGGTTTATAAGCTGGGTGAAAGAATTTTCGGCCGGCCGTCAGCCGCGCTGGCGATGACGATAGTGGCCCTGTGGCCAACGTTCTTCTTGCACACGACCCAGTTTCTCAGAGATCCGTTATTGACTGTGGCGATTCTTATTCTCGTTTGGGCAATAAGTGGCTGGGTGGCCGAGAACTATTCCTATCGACGAAGTGCAGCAATTATTGCTCCGGCTGTACTGGCCGTGCTCACGATTTGGATTGTAAGGTTGGCCATGTGGGACATGGTGCGAGCGATGATGGCACTGGGCCTGCTCCTACTGGTACTTCGCCTCGTACTCGAACGGCGCCTGTTGCGCGGCAACATCATCAATGCAGTTGTCTTAAGCGGAACCATACTTGTAATTCCGTTATTCCAGCCAATGCTGGAGTCAATGCAACGGCGCGATGCCGGTGGCGGGAAGCCCACAATAGCGCAGGCCTCGGCCGGCTTGCCCATCTGGAATCGAATCGCTGTGCGACGTCGGGGATTCGTGGATCCCCAAAAAGACGAACTTTACTCCGCCGCCTCGAACATAGACGAAGACGTGACGTTCAATAGCAAGATGGACGTGATAAGGTATCTTCCTCGTGCTTGTGCAATCGGTCTGTTCGCCCCTTTTCCAAACATGTGGTTCGTGAAAGGATCTCAGGTCGGATCGGCGGGAAGACTTGTGTCTGCTTTCGAGACTTCGTTTACCTATATCCTTGAATTGCTCGCCCTCATTTGCCTCTGGCAGATGCGTAAGAACCTAACTGTCTGGCTGCTGATGGGAACGTTGATTTTCGGCGTGACCGCACTGGGCCTGATTGTTCTGAACATCGGAGCGTTTTATAGACTGCGTTATCCATACTGGATGCTGATCGTGGTATTGGCCGCCGGGGAAGCGATTAGAATAATGCGCCGCCGCGCCCCGAGTCGTAGGGAGAGCCATGCGTGAAACAACTTTCTTCTTTGAAATCCAATCTTTCAAATCAGGGATTCTGAACCATTGATCAAACTGAGTCTTGCTCTCGCAGGGCTGGCGATTTGCAACGCGTTGCTGGCCGTTCTAACGCCCTGGTATGTCGTGACTCGCCTCGGTGTGGGGAGCGAAACTGACGCCTTCTTTGCTGCCGGCGCCCTGCCGCAACTGATCTTTTTGGTGGCCAGCCTTTCGTTGACCCAGGTGTTGGTTCCGCTGCTGGCAACTCAGGACGAAAAGACTTTTCGGCGCGATGCCTGGGGATTCTTTCTCTGCCTTACCGCTGTCGTTGGTTTGCTGGCGATTTTTCTGGGCGTGACGGCTGGATACTGGGTGCCCCTGCTGGTTCCGGGATTCTCAGGTCAGGCAAAGCAATTGACCGTCAGTCTTACCCGCATTCAATTACTCGCGATGATTGGCAATGCGTCGGTCGCGGTTCTTTGGTCGGTTTACTATGCGCGCGAAAAGTTCGTTTGGACTGAACTTTCGTCCGTCCTCGCCAACGTCCTGTCATTTCTTTTCCTGTTCTTGACCCTCCCCTATTATGGCGTCGCCGCAGCGGCCTGGGCGGCCGTCTTGAATCTGATCATGAAGGTTGCCCTGCTGATGCCTTTCCTCGGTCGATGGCAGTGGCCGCAATGGGATTCTTATGCGATGAAAGAGGCGTGGCGGCGAATCAAACCGTTTCTGTTGGGGCAGACTTACTCCAAAACCGATCCGCTAATCGATCGCTTCCTCATGTCCATGACGGTTGCAGGCAACTTGTCGCTACTTTACATCGGTCAGCAAATCTACTCGGTCGCGAATATTGTATTCAGCAAATCGATCACTGCTCCGACGGTGCCACGGATGGCAATCGCCGCCATGGCCCGAGACTGGCGCGCCTTTCGCCGCATCTACCGCGAGCGATTGCTATGGATGGGAATACTCTCGATCCTGGCAGCCATCGTCTTAATCGTTTTCGGAGAGTCTTTAATGAATCTCCTGATCGGGCACGGTGGAGTCACATCCGACAACGTGCGGATGTTGTGGTGGATAATGCTGGCCTTGTTTGGATTGCTAATCGGCGGCACGGCCGGCCAGGTAACGACCGTTGCTTTTTACGCGATGGGAGACACAAGAACGCCGACCATGCTACTTATCGGAACCTTCACCATTTACATACCGATAAAATTTCTGGTCTTTTTTCACTACGGACTACTCGGCCTGGCAATCACCACCAGCGTTCATCTAATAATGAACTTCCTGCTGCAGCTCGTAATTCTGGAGAAGGTCACGGCCCGGGCGCAAATCTTAGGTGAGTGATGGTTTTCTATTGCTCCGGAGAAAGCTGGACCTGAAGCAAATTAGTTTGTGAGAATCACTTTATCCCGTGGGGGCAGTTGATCTCTTCTGCCCTGCCGGCGCGGAGGTCGAGCGGGCTGGCCTTTCATTTGTTGTCGTGCTTTCTCTTCCCTCTTCTCTTTGCTGAGGACAAAACCGACAGCCACGAAAACGAAATAAAAGATTAGCAGTTGCGCGCGCTGCCGGTAGGCCGTGCCGACGTTGCCCTGAAGAATCGAGTAGGTGAGTGTGAGCAAGGTCGTGAAGATGATGATGGGCGCCACCTCTCTGAGCCGGTACTTGATGGTGAACCACAGACCGAGCACGAGCAACGGCAGAGAGGCCCACCAAATAATCATTTCCGGCAACGTAATAGCCTGCCGCAGAGAAGCCAGCTGCCATGGAAACGGCGCGAGGATCAGATAACTGAGTCCCAGCGGAAGCGCGCTCAGAGCTCCCTCCGGCGACGAAACGTCAACGTCCCCTCCAAAACCGGACAAGGCAGATTCAGAAGCATCCAGTCGCATTACCTGCAATTGACGGAGGCTGCCATAAGTGTCGAACTGTTGGCTGGCATAGCGACTTACACCGAAGTAGGCCAGCGCCATTCCAATGACGGTCATGATCAGCAGTTGCCGTACGAAGGTCTGCGTCGTCAGGCGGCGGCGGCCGAGAATGAGAGCCACAGTTATAGACAGAACGACGATATAGAAAACATAAAAGCGCAAGGTCAGCAGACAGCAGAGCGCCAGCGCCAACGCCGCAAGATACTTGAGGCTAAACCGGTTCCCCAGTTTCAAAGTAGCCAGCATTGACAGGACCAAAAGAAACACAATTGGTCCGTCTTTGAGCCCCTGAGAGGACCACAGCACCAGCGATGGAAAGAAGGCCGAGAGGATCGCGCAGAGCCTGGCCACTCTCTTGTTGGGAAAAATCTCCAGCGAGATCAGATAGGCGAGTGGCGCCGTGGCCGCGCCCACAATGGCGTTCACATATTGGACCGCGAGCATGTTTCGGCCAACGATCTTGTAGATAGCGGCTACCATGTAAAGCATGCCCCATCCGCTGGAGGAGCCGCCGCCGGTGAACATGTCTACGGCAATCTGGTAATCCTTACTTCCCTCCCAACTTCTTAGCATCGCATATCCGAAGAAGTCGTACGTAAGAGCGTCACCGCCAAAGAAGTCCTGCTTATGGAAAACATATATCAGCGTCCCCACCAGAATCCGCACCAGCACGGCACTAGCGAACAATCGCAACAAGAATCTGCGATCGGTGTCGAACTTAAAGATCGCCAGGCCCGCAACGGCAGCGAGAGGTAAGGCCAACAACGTTGCGGGAGCGGCATCCCCGGGGGCCAGCGCCAGAATGACGCCGAACATTACCAAAGCAAGAGCTAGTAGTACTCCGTTCATTTCTTCTCGATCTAATCGGTCGGCCTATACGTCATCCGGAAGATCGGGACGGGTTTTGCGCTCGATCAGAAACCGATCTTCCTCGGTCAACGCCTTGATAGGTTTGGCGGGTACACCGGCAATCATCCAACCTTCAGCGTCGATCTTCCCGATCACTACGGCGCCGATTCCCACCACGCACCGCGAAGGGAGAGCGCTTCCCGGCGCCATCCGGATCTCCGATCCCACGTAAGCAAAGTCGCCAATATTGATGGGCTGAGTGCGTTGCCGGTTGTGCGTCCAGATCGAAGAATTGCGGCCGCCGATGATCGTCCGCCGTCCGATATCGACTCGATCGGTGAAGTCAATCTTGTGGCCCGTAGTAATGATGCTGCCATTGCCGAGTGTGAATCTGGGGTCGACCGGATTAACCGTGTCCGGCTCAGGAATAGAATTTATTTCGTTCAACCGCATCAGCTCTGAGTAGCGTCCCAGCGTGACCTGATCGCCACCGCGGATAATGTTCAGAAATCCGATCTTAACATGATCGCCGAGTTTCAGATTGCTGACCCTGATGACTACGTTCAGATGCCCAATGCGCGAGTCGTCAGCAATCTCGCATTCGCGAGCGTCAATTATGCTGAACCCAATCTGCACCCGCCGACCGATTCGATAGCCAAAGAACCAACGGTAACAAGGCCGCTTGAGAAAAGACGGCAACACCGCGATACACCCGAGCGAGAGCAGCCGAAGTTTGCTGGTTCGATGCATTTAGTCTCTGGCCCGCTCATGCCCACTCATCATCGTCCAGCGGCTTCGCGCAGCGCCGCGCTGAGCTTGTCGGCCTGGGCCGCTAATCCATAATGAGCAACCACGTGGCGCCTTCCTGCCGCGCCCATCTGTAGCCTGCGCCCGGCGTCGACGATCAGCGTGTCCAAAGCACCATACCATTCGTCGAGTCCCGAAGCGAAAAGATGAGTGACGCCGGCTTCGCCAATCTCTGCGGACGCGCCCACCGGCGTGGCTACGTAGGGTACGCCGACAGACATGTACTGAATCGCTTTGAAACCCGATTTACCTGCGGCCCATCCTTCGTACATCGAGGCATCCAGTGGATAAAGCCCCACGTCGATCGACTGAAAGTCCTCAACCTCGCGTTCCATTTTCCAGGCCGTGTTTTCAATCTCGACCCCGGGAAGACTGACCGTGTCTTTCCCCGCCCCAACCACCTTGAGCCGCAGTTGGTGCCGGCCGGCTAACTTTTGCAACGCAGGAAAAATCGATTCCAGATAGGGGAAAGTTGAGTGAGTGCCAATCCATCCGAGCACCACCGGTCCCTCGGCCGCCCACTCCTGGACTGGCCTGAAAATATCGGTGTCGACCACGGTTGGAATGATGCGCGCAGAAACTCCTTTGCTGGAAACGTATTCGGCAATCGAGCGGTTTCCGCAGGTGACCAGGGCCGCCCATTTGATCAAATCATCGGTCTTGCTGAACCACTTCAGGGCCGATCCAAGTCCGCCATAAGTCGGGCTAGTATATGAGATGTAGGTTGCGTCATCCAAATCAAGGACCATCGGCCGTCGCAACGCCTTCGTCGTCAACCATTCAATCAGTGGCGGCCCAAACATCATGGCCTCGCGCTGCACCAGGATCACGTCAGCCTTGCGCGCCGGAATCAGATCCGCCAGGCGCAGGAACGCGGATTTTATGAGCCCGACAGCGGTTCGCGGTAATGACTTCTGAATGTAAAGACGCTCGAAGAGTTGCGAATCAAGAAACGGATGAATCGCCAAAGCGATGCCGCGCTCGGCCAGCGGCGCGACGAATTGCTGGAGTCGAAAACGCGTCGCCGCCGCTTCGACCGGATAAGAGGTTAAGGCTAGTACATTCATGCGACCGCATTCCCGCGCTTCATCAGATCTTTTCCGTAAGACAGCTAAAGGAAACTCTGATCAAGTATCAGTTGATTTCCCCTCTCCCAATTGGGAGAGAGCGAAAGAAACTCGGTGACAAACGTTAAAATCTCTGAAGAACCGACGATGCGTCAGTTAAGAGCCTGATTTGTTCCCAGCACTTTCTCGTACAGCCGCGCATAACGGTGTGCGCCGATCCTTTGCAAATCAAAAAACTGCTCGGCCACTTGTCGCGCATGCGCGCGCATCTCGTTAGGCGCAGAGTCTGCCAATGTCTTCAAGGCCTTTTCGTATTCCTCCTCATTGAAAGCTGTGACGACCGCGCCGATTCGCTGTTCGCTGATCAAAGTATCCGAATCGCCAACCCCTGCGTTTATGATCACGGGCAAGCCACAGGCGAGGTACTCAGCAACTTTCACGGGCGACGTAGCCAGACGGGAAAGAGTCGGCTTGTAAAAGGCAATGCCGGCATCGGCGGCGGACAAATACGACGACACCTCGGCCGGCGCTACCGCCCGAACACTGAACCGATCGGCATCGACACCTCGTTCCAACATCAATCGCTCGATCAATTCACGAGAGCCTCCGCTCAGCCAGAGAAAGTGACTGTTCGGCTTCTGCTTCAAAAGGGCTACAAAGAAGTCCGCCATTTTATCGGCGAGGTACCAACCGCCTACGGAACCACTGTAGACAAGCACAAACTGGTTTTCGATCCCCAACAGATTTCGCTTCCCCTCTCGATCGGCGGCACGGTAACGAAATCGTTCGAGATCGGCGCAACAAGGCACGACCTCGTGAACTACTGTTCGACCGCGCAAGCCTTCCCAGTTTTTGATCACCGGCCAGATCTTCTCGGTCAGGGTGACAACGCCCTCCGAGGCTTGTAGCGCGCGGCGCTCCATGTTCTTAGTCAATCGATACGGACTACTTCCCTTCCGCCAATGGTCAGCGTCCACGTATTCTTCGGCCATCAACCCACGTAGATCAAAAATCATTTTTAGGCCGAACCGTTTCTTGAGCGCCAGCGCGATCGTGGCCGCGATATGGCTGCGCGCGTGGATCATTTCAATCTGCTTGCGCCGCACAAGCCGGCTGCCGTACCTGATCCCAGCGAGCACATCATAGATAGTCGCCGGCAACGAAGGCGTCTTGTGATAACGAAGCCAGCACCAATCGATCCCGCCGCCGGCCAACTCTGCGCGCAATTGCTCGCACCGCTCAAGTCCTTCCTGACTGTAGGCTCCCGGTCCCTCAAAACTCAGCAAGGTGAAACGAACGCCGGCGCGGCTTAGCTCTTTCAGATATGGAATCACCTGGCTTTGGCCCAGGGGGTCAAGCATCCCGTTGTACGAGATATAGAGAACGCGTCTATTCGTGAGGGCCATCTTCACTTTTCGATCCTGTCAGGCTGAGTTTGTCGCGCAGTAACCAGTTGATTGAGCCGATAAAGGCCGCCGCATCCAGGGTGGCGAGGATGGGCACCAGGAAGCTCAACCGCGCCAGGTTGCGCGCATAACTCGCGGGATAACTATTTCGATTTCGCAACAAGGCCCTCGTCGCACGCGCCCCCAACAACAGCAACCAAAGGAGAGGCGGGGCAAAGAGTCCGGGGAGACCAAACACAAATACCGCCAGCGTCGAAGCGGCGAGCAGAGCATAATAAATAAAGATCGTCCCTTGCCATTCAGCAAACAAGCCCGCGCGAATGTTGTTGCGCGAATAATCCACAAAGCGCCTGAAAGTGCGCCAGAGATTTGGTTGAATGTTCCAGTAAACGATCGCTCCTGGGCTGCGCGCGATCTTGAACTTCGCTTCCTCAACCCGCCGCATAAAAATTAAATCCTCCGCCGAGCGCAGGTGCTCTGGAAAACCGTTCACGCTTTCCCAGACTTTGCGCCGCATCAGCGCCGACACGATCGAGACGGGGCGCACAAAGCCACCATCACTCGCAAACGGCGCCGGCACATAAGCAATCGCCGCGCATTCCTTGAAAAAGCTGTCAACGATCGGCTCGTACGAGCCATAGACCACATCGACGGACGATCCGTGGCTTGCGCTCTCCACCAGAGCGGCCAACCAAGTGGGCGCCGGCTTGGCGCCGGCGTCAGTGAAGGCGATCCAGTCGCAGTGCGAATGTCTCGCCCCGACATTGCGAGCGCGCCCCGGCATTGATTTCTGCTCGCGAATTAGTTTTACCGGCGCCCCGCGGCCGATGATCTCTTCGATGATCTCTCTGGTTGCATCGACTGAGCCGCCGTCCGCAATTACAATCTCGCGCGGCAACAGAGTCTGCCCCAACAAGCCTTCGATCAGGGCCTGCACTGAGTCCTCTTCGTCGCGGACCGGAACCACAACGCTGATCTCAATCTGGTTTGAGTCTGAGGGCTTAACAGAGTGATCCACGGGTCGTGATGCTAACAGAAGTCGAGGCTAATAAATACAAAGAACGCCGAGCGACTCGAAGGTCTGACTCCGCGTTCCTTGGGATGGTTTCCGAAGCGTCCGGAACCACGACTGCTCAGACACCGGCGGTGGCGGGAATTGAATTCTTTTTCAACTCGCCTTCGATCCAGCGATAGGTCTTTGCCAGGCCATCTTCGAGCGAGATCTGCGGTTCCCATTTCAGCACTGCACGCAGCCGCGAGTTGTCGCTGTTTCGGCCGCGCACGCCCTGCGGCTTGGTGACGTCATAACGCTTGCCAATACGTTTACCGGCGATCTTCGCGATAATGTCTACCAGCTCGTTGATCGAGATCATGCGGTCCTGTCCCAGGTTGATCGGCTCGCGATGATCGCTCTGCATCAAACGGTAAATTCCTTCGACACAGTCGTCGATGTAGCAGTACGAGCGCGTCTGTCCGCCATCGCCCCAAACTTCGATGTCATCGCCGTCATTGGCCAAAGCAATTTTTCGGCAGATTGCCGCGGGCGATTTCTCGCGGCCGCCGTCGTAAGTTCCGAGCGGACCAAAAATATTGTGAAACCGCACCACGCGCGTGTCTAATCCGAAGTCTTCGGTGTAGTGCCGGCAGACGCGCTCCATATAAAGCTTCTCCCAACCATAACCGTCTTCTGCTTCGGCCGGATAAGCGTCCTCTTCTTTCAAGGGCGTGACGTCGGCGTCCTTTTGTTTGTAACCGGGATAGATGCAAGCGCTCGAAGTGTAAAAATAGCGCTTCACGCCGTTTAGCCGGGCCGCTTCGATCGAGTGCAGATTCATCAGCGAGCTATCGCGCACGATCTCGGCCTTGTGACTCTCGATGAATCCGATCCCGCCCATGTTCGCAGCCAGACCATAGATCTGGTCGACGCCGCGCGTGGCTTCCAGGCAGTTTTCCCGCAGCGTCAAATCGAGCAATTCAAATTCATGCGCGCAAGTCGATTCGTATTCAGGTTCTTTTATGTCCACGCCGCGCACCCAATAGCCACGATTGACTAAGTATTTAGTTAAGTGATGGCCGATGAAACCACCGGCGCCGGTAACCAGGACCTTTACTTGATCAGACATTTGTTCGTGCTCTTTCTTTGAAAAAGAATGATGAGTGACGGCTACATTTAAGCTTGAGGATAGCAGAAAAATCAAACGGGGAAGACAGCGGCTTCGCCGCCTGATGTGCGGAAGGGCTCACCCTTCCGGGAGTAACCAATCGAAAGGGAGGGAGGCTACGCCTCCTTGTTCTTCAGCGACCCATACAGATAATGGTCGTGCAGGGCTTCACCTTTTTTCTTTAATTGTGTTTTCGAGATTCGCTGCAATAGCTACTACCTCTGGTTCGGCGAATTCTATCGCACGACCGCGCTCGTTCAATCAAGCCCAAACTCACTCCGCCAATCCGTCTTCTCCGCGAACTCGGGCTGCTCTTTCTTATCCAGCACGCAGGTCTCCAGCACCAGATAATCCATCTCAGTGCGCATAAAGCAGCGATAGCTGTCTGCCGGCGTACAAACAATCGGCTCGCCGCGCACGTTGAAACTGGTGTTGACTATGACCGGGCAGCCCGTCTTTTGGCGAAAGGCTTCGATGATGTCCCAGTAGAGCGGATTCGTTTCGCGCCGCACGGTTTGGATCCGCGCAGAGTAATCCACATGCGTGACCGCGGGAATCTCTGAGCGCTTGATGTTAAGTTTGCTGATCCCGAAAAGTGCTTTCTCTTCTTCGCTCATTTCACGGCGACGGCTTGCAACTACATCAGCAACCAGCATCATGTAGGGACTGTCACAGTCTAGTTCGAACCAACCCGCGACGTGTTCACGCAAAACGCTGGGGGCGAACGGCCGAAAGCTTTCACGGTACTTGATCTTCAGATTCATCACCGACTGCATCTCTGAAGACCGCGGATCGCCGATGATGCTGCGCGCTCCCAGGGCCCGCGGACCAAACTCCATCCGGCCCTGATGCAAGCCGAGGATCTTTCCGTCAGCCAGGTGCTGCGCCACGGTCTCCGGCAGTTCATCGCGCGAATATTTTTTGTACGGCAGATTTCTTGTGCGAAGAAAGTCTTCGATCTCTGCCACCGAGTCTTGCGGCCCGAGGTACGAGCCTTTCATTCCATCAACATACGCCGGCAAAGTTGTGGCACGCGCATCCAAGAGAGGCCGCTTGGATTCACCGCTCTGCCATGTTCCTGCTGTCTCAGCACTGACGCGCGGCTTCCCCAAGTATCGGTGCCAGATCGCCAGCGCGATTCCAAGCGCTCCACCCGCATCGCCCGCCGCTGGTTGGATCCAGATGTCATCGAACGGGCCTTCTCGCAAAAGCCGTCCATTGGCTACGCAGTTCAACGCCACGCCACCCGCCATGCACAATTTCGTCATCCCGGTTTCTTTGTGAGCATAGGCGGCCATCTTGAGCATCGCTTCTTCGGTGATGACCTGAATACTCCGGGCGAGATCCATCTCGCGCTGCGTGATCTTTGATTCAGGTCGCCGCGGCCGCCCACCAAAGATCCGATCGAACGCAGCGTTGGTCATTCTCAAGCCCTGCGAGTAACTGAAGTACTCGTGGTGCATGCGTATGCTGCCGTCATCCCGAACCTCAGCAATCTTTTCTTTAATCAGGCCGACGTACTTAGGTTCACCATAAGGCGCCAGGCCCATGACTTTGTATTCGCCGCTGTTGACCTTGAAGCCGGTGTAGTAAGTGAATGCGCTGTAAAGCAATCCCAGGCTGTTAGGGAAACGCAGTTCTTTCAGCAGAGTGATCTCGTTTCCACGGCCTATGCCAATCGAGCTGGTGGCCCACTCGCCCACGCCGTCAATCGTGAGAATGGCGGCTTCTTCAAAGGGCGAGGGATAGAAAGCGCTGGCGGCATGACTCTCGTGGTGATCTCCGAACAACAGTTTCCACTCAAACTTCTTTCGGGCTTTCTTCGCTGCTCGTTCGTCCTCGATGCCGTTGGCTTTGGCCATTTCAGTCCGGATCAGATCCGGCATCCACAGCTTTTCTTTCATCCACAGCGGCATCGACTTGAGAAACGATCGAAATCCCGCCGGCGCATAATCCAGGTAGGTCTCGAGCAGCCGATCGAATTTCAGCAACGGCTTATCATAGAAGGCTACAAAGTCGAGTTGCTCAGCGGTGATCGCTGCTTCCTTAAGACAATAACGCGCAGCCTGAACGGGAAAATTATGATCGTGCTTGATGCGAGTGAAACGCTCTTCCTGCGCGGCGGCAATAATCTCGCCGTCTCTGACCAGGCAGGCAGCCGAGTCGTGGTAGAACGCTGAGATACCGAGAATTGTTGTCACTTGAGATATTGGGGATGGCATCATGAGGTCAGTACCACCTGCGTGAGCGGGTGGGCACATCACTCAAGAACGAATCAGAGTCCATCAAAGCCGGTGTTGAATGAATGATCCACCTGCTCACGCAGGTGGTACTGACCTCATCACGGTTAGAAGAGTGTGTAGATAAACGGCGCAATCGCCGAACCTTTCGCCAATACCAGCAATACACCGAACAAGACCAGAGTGATCACGATTGGCGCCAGCCAATACTTCTTGTTCTGCCTCATGAACTGCCAGAGTTCGCTGGCTACCTGTATCTTTGACATCCGATCTCCTCAGAACATTTTTTCGTAGTGGCGCGGATCCTTCTGTCGATCGGCATACGGTCGCCAGTAAGAATCAGTTGCGGCCGCGCGCCGGTACAGCGGGTCCCAACCGAACAAACGTTTGACCAAACCAATCGGCGTGACAATCCCAAAAAAAATAACCGCCAGAATGATTCGCGTGGTTACAAACGAGAGCGCTTCGGCTAAAGCCATCCAAGCCCTGTTTGGCCAAACCAGCGCTTGCGGGAGCAGTAAACCGAGCAGGACGAGCGCCGCGCCCACTGGCATCGTGATGGGTGAAACATGGGTGAACTTGCCACGATAGAGCCACCACAAACTGAGCAGCACAAGAACTCCGCCGACGATCAGACCGAACTCTCGCTCGGCCCTCAGCGATCGTTTTTTCGGAATCGTTTCGATCATTGTTCTCAATTCGCGCCGGCTTCTCCGTTGCTCGCCAGTTTACGCAGGCAACCCCAAAAGTTCCGCTGCGCCAGGCCCTCTGGATAAGTCACCAGTGCGCGCATTAACCATCGCGCGCCTGCTTTCTTGTCGCCGGCAATGCTGGCCAGATATGAGCGGCGCAGGAATCTCGTCGCGCGGCACCAGCGCCGGTCAGCACCGGCCAGACGGTCTTCGTACACCTCTGCGCTGCGTTCAAACTCGGCGATCTGATGATGACCTTCGGCCACCGTCTTGCTCACTGCATGAAGACGATAAGCGGCGAACGGCAACGGTATGTGTTCACATTTATGGCCGTCGAGCAGCAGTCGCACGTATAGATCGTGATCGAAATCATACGGCCAGGCCTCATCGAACCCACCGGCAACCAATTCGCGTTTCCAGAAATGCCCCGGCTGGGCCGCGGTGTACGCCCAGGACAAACAATGCGCGGCCGACTTTGGCACCACCGCTTTCACCAGTTCGGTCGCGTGCGCCTCGCCGAACATTATCGTATCACCGCAAGCCCATTCCCTCTGCGAATTCGCTTCAAAGTACTCTGCCACGGCGGCAAATGTCCCCGGCAGGTATACATCGTCGCTGTTTATGAACGCGAAGATGTCCCCCGTCGCGCGTTCCAGTCCTTTGTTTAAGGCGTGGACCTGCCCGCGATCTTTTTCGCTGATCCAATATGCCAGCCGATCTTCATAGCGCCGAATGATCTCGACCGTATCATCATTGCTGCCGCCATCGATAATTATGTAATCGAGATTGGCATAGTTCTGATTGAGAACCGACAGAATCGTCTCTTCCAGGAACCGGCCCTGATTAAACGATGGCGTGACGATGCTGATCTTTGGCGGCATGAATGAATTACATAATCAGGCGTCGCGCGCCACTCAAGATGATTCGTACCAGTCAATGGTCCGGCGCATTCCCTGCTCAAGCAAGACCGATCTATTCAACTAAACAGCATGCTACTGGTTCCCGCCAACCAACTGAACCTGGCCACCGGCTTTAATCGACTGTTGCGCGGCTTCGAGCAGGCGCACTACCCGCAAACCGGCCTGGCCGTCGGTCAGTGGTGGCCGGCGTTCGCGAATCGAAGCCAGAAATTCAGCCACCACATGGCGCAGGGCTTCGGTGGAATCGAGCTTGGGCGCCCAGACGTCGCCGGTACGATAACTCACCAGAGTTTGGTAGTCAGCTTCGCGATCGGCGCCGACGCGATTCGTGGTGACACCTTTGTCATAGATGCGCACTTTCTCAGTCGGTTCAATGTCATCGTAAAGGATCATCTTGCTGCTGCCGGCGATCATTGTGCGGCGAATCTTGACCGGGGCCAGCCAGTTAAAATGAAAATGCGCGATAAAGTCGCCAGGAAAGTGCAGCATCAGATAAGCGATGTTTTCAATTCCCGGCTCGATGTGACAACTACCGATCGCACTCAAGCCATCGGGCTGACGATCAATCAGGTAATCCATGATCGAAAGATCGTGCGGCGCCAGATCCCAGAGCACGTTGATGTCTTTCTGGAACAACCCCAGATTGATGCGCACCGAATCAAAGTAGAGCAAATCCCCCAGTTCGCCGTTCGCCACGATCTCTTTCATCTTGCGCACCGCGCCGGTGTACACAAAGGTGTGGTCAACCATCAGCGTGCGCTGGTTCTGCTCAGCAAGATCGTTCAACTCTTCAGCTTCGCGCGCTGTGGCGGTCAAAGGTTTTTCCACCAGCAAATGCTTGCCGGCCACGAGCGCTGCTCTCGCGATCTGAAAGTGTGTGGACACCGGCGTGACTACGGCGATCGCGTCGAGGCCGGGATCATTCAGAAGTTCCTGGTAGTCGGTGGTAGTTAGCGCGGCCGGATAACGGCGGCGCATGGCGGCGAGGCGGACCTCATCCGCATCACAAATCCAACGCAGCTCGGCCGCCTCGTTCTCGGCAAAGTTGCGCAGCAGATTCGGCCCCCAGTAGCCACAGCCAATCACGCCAACTGTAGTTGCGCCCATTGGCTAGAGAGAATAGCGGTCATTACAGAAAAAGTGAATTTGCGGCTGATGAGGTCAGAACCGCGAGCGATAGCGACCGGGCCTCAATTCCGGACACACTGTTATGGCGAGCACGAAGCCCGGTCGCTACCGCTCCCGGTTCTGACCTCATCAAATTAGTTGTAGACAGCAGGGCAGGGGCTATGTCTATACTCAGGTGCTGGCCCGATGGCCACGCCGAATCACTCACGATTCATTCGATCACAATCCAAGTAATCCGAAACTCTCAGGAATTCCGTACCCATTGGCCGTTTACCGCCTATGAGGGTCAGCCAGTCGTGGCCCCGTCCTTGAAAGCCGGTTGACTCCGGCCAGCATCAATCAAAGGCTCGCGAGCAGAGATTGCCCCTCGGCCGCGCGAGCATCAAACCGAATGAGTGTCGTCATCCCGCGCAAGCTCTATCAACCCGTAGCCATCGCCGCCGCTTTGGTGTTTGTCTATTTCACTGTGCTCCTGAAATTGGGGGGCGACTGGTGGAATGACGAGAACTATTCGCACGGCCTGCTGATTCCGTTCGTCATCGGTTACATCCTTTGGCAGGAGCGGCAACACTTCTCTGACGCGCACACAAGTCCCGCTGCTTTGTGGGGCACGGTAGGTGTCGGCATGTCTCTGCTTTTACTGTGGACGGGTGTTGCCGGCGCCGAGCTTTTCGTTCAGCGCGCTTCGCTGGTGTTGATGATCGCCAGCGTAGTGATTTACTTCTGGGGGTTTCGTCTGTTGCGTCTCGTCGCGGTGCCCTTGTCTCTGCTGGTGCTTTCGATCCCGATTCCGCAGATCATCTTCAACCGGATCGCTTTCCCTTTGCAGCTCTTCGCGTCTCGCTGTGCGGTGGGCGCGATGTCCTTCTTTAACATTCCCGTCCTCAGACAAGGAAACATAATCGAGCTGATGCCACTAGGCGCCAGCGAGCCGAAGAAGCTGGCTGTCGTCGAAGCGTGCAGCGGCATCCGTTCGCTAATGACGCTGGTCACACTGGCGATGGTCTATGCATATTTCACGAAACCAAAGAGCGACCATCATGACGACTCGCAGTCCGACGGAATACGGACGGGTCGAGCACCCCAGCGGGGCTGCCCCGCCGGGGACCCCGCACGTCCGCGCTCCCAGCACAGAGTGGGACATTTCCTTAAGAGTTTCACGTTTTGGCGGTCGCTGATTCTGGTCGTGGCAGCGGTTCCGATTGCAATTCTGACGAACGCTTTACGCGTCAGCGGCACTGGCGTGCTGGCTCATTACTATGGCACGCGCGTGGCTGATGGTTTCTTTCATTCCTTCTCAGGCTGGGTGATTTACGTCGCAGCGGCGGTGTTGTTGTTCGCCACTGGCTGGGTGCTTGATCGTTTCGCGCGAGCTGGAGAGAAGGACAAGATTTTCAAGATGGACAAGATTTCAATTCCGTCTGCTCATCCCGTAAATCCTGTCTAGTTGGTAACGATGAAGACTCGAACTAACACAATTCGTTTCTGGACGCTGCTGGCCGTACTGGTGCTGGGCGGCGGAATTATTAATGCCTGGGAGCGGGCGGGCGAGGCCCACGTCTCGCGCAAGACGCTAAAAGAATTTCCGGCGCAAATCGGTTCGTGGCGTCAGGTGGGCGATGACCTCCGCTTTGATGCAGAAACTGAAAAGGTCCTCCGCGCGGATGATTATCTCTCGCGGAATTTTGTCTCGAACGGCCGCACGGCTTCGTTTTATGTCGGCTATTACTCAACCCAGCGTGACGGCGCCACCTATCACAGTCCGCTGAATTGTCTGCCCGGCTCTGGCTGGGTCATGAGCGATCCCGCTCGCATTACCATCACGCCCGTAAACGGCAGCGCGCCTTTCGAAGCCAACCGCTTCGTCGTCGCCAACGGCCGCGACCGCGCGATGATGATTTACTGGTACCAGGGACGTGGCCGCACAGTGGCCAGCGAATACTGGGGAAAGATCTTTACGGTAATCGACAGCGTCCGCCGGCGTCGCTCGGATGGAGCGATGGTCCGCGTGATGGTTCCCGTGGGCAATTCACCTGAAGAAGCCCAGCAAACTGCAGTAGAAATGGCCGCTCAGGCCGCAGCCGACCTCCCCGCGTTTGTTCCTAACTAGCCCTTACCCACTGGCTACCGCCAGCGGTTCCGTAAACTTTTCCTGGGAAAACTCTGGGATTACCGCTTTCTTACTTGTAGCTCGCTCGGTGCACCCCCGCACCGGCTGAGGTCGAAACAAGGTTTTTGACACAAGAAACTTCGCCGAAAGCGACCTTCAAGCAACTTTGCCCGTAGCTGAAGACACCCGCTGACAGCGAAATAACCCGAGCGCAACGGACAATCAGTTGCTCGAAAGTCCGCCGCCGCTCACGGAGATGCAATGAAAAATCACGAGTGCCGCCGAAACGTCTATACCCTTCCCCTGTTCATCGTCCTGGTAGCCTTTGCCCTTCTGTTGGGCGCGTGCACCACGCCGGAAAAAGCCAAAGCCCAACACGTCGCTCGCGGCCAGGCGCTACTGAAAGACAAAAAATTTCAGGAAGCTTCGCTTGAGTTTCGTAATGCTCTGCAAATCGACGACAAGCTCGCCGACGCGCATTGGGGCCTGGCGAATTCTTACGAAGGCCTCCAGCGATATCAGGAAGCGTTCGAAGAGATGAAGCAGGTGGTCGCGCTGGACGCCAACAACCTCGACGTTCGCGTGCGCCTGGGAAACTATTACCTGATGGGCGGCAAGCAGGATCCGGCGGCGATTTCTGAAGCCGAAATGCTGGCGAAAGCGGTACTGCAAAAAGACTCCAACCACATCGAAGGTCACATCCTGATGGGTAGCGTGCTGTTTGCCCAGGATCACAAGACCGAAGCCTTCGCAGAACTCAATCGCGCCATCGAACTCAATCCCAAGCGAGTTGAATCCTATTTGAGTCTGGCGCGCTTTCATTCGCTGACCAACGATTTGGCCACTGCCGAATCGATCTACCAACGCGCGATTGCAGTCAACGGATCCTCGGCGCTGGCGCATTACGAATACGGAAAATTTCTCGTTCAGATTAAGCGTCTGGACAATGCCGAAACTGAATTTCAGACCGCAGTGCAAGCTGACGGCAAGAATCGCGAAGCGCGGTTCATTCTCGCCAGCTTCTATCTCGTCAACCGCCGCTGGGACAAAGCGGAAGACGCCTACAAAGCTCTCGCTGAACTCGACAAAGACAAGACCGAAGGACGTTCGGTCCTGGCGGATTTCTATTCAGCCACCGGCCGGATGGACGAAGCCCTGGCCATCTACAAAGAAGTTGTGGCCAAGTCGCCCGACTACAGACAGGGGCACTACCGGCTCGCCGAAATCATGTTGATGCGCGGTGAGGTGGACGGCGCCAAGAACGAAATCGCGAACATCCTGAAGAACGATGCAAAGGATCGTCAGGCGATGATTCTGCGCGCGCGCATTGAAATGCAAAGCGGCGAACCGGCCGATCTGAAAACCGCTATCGAAGATCTGAAGGAAGTGCTCAAGCAGGAACCAAATTCACGGCCGGGTTTGTTCTTTATGGCGGAAGCAAACTTCCGTTTGGGCCAGATCGATCAGGCGCGCTCGTTTGCCGGCGACCTCGAACGCAACTATCCCGACTATCTGCCGGGGAAATTAATGCAAGTGCAAATCAGTCTGGCTACCGGCGATGCGAAGTCAGCCATGCAGGGAGCCAATCAACTCCAGGAGCGACTCGCGAAAGCCTCGCCCGATAAAGATACCTCGCCACAGATGCTGGCTGACCTGCGCGCTAACGCGCTTGTAGCCCACGGGTCCGCGGCGCTGCAGTTGCGCGACACCAAAACAGCTCGTCAGGATTTTCTGGCAGCGCGCGAGGCGGCCCCGCGCAGCACCGATATTTACGTCGACCTCGCCTCGGTAGCGCTGACGGAAAAGAAACCGGACGAAGCAATCAGCTTTTACAACAGCGCCCTTGCGATCGACGGCGCTAATTTCAATTCCTTGCGGGGCCTGATCAGTATCTATGCGGCGCAGAACAAGATCGACCAGGCGCACGCGCGCATCGATCAATCCCTCGGCAGCCAGCCAAACAATGCGGCTCTGCACTTTCTGAAGGGCCAGGTTTATGGCTTTGAGCAAAATGCCGCCGGCGCCGAAGCTGAATTCCGTCGGGCGTTGGACATCGACGGCAATTACCTGGCGGCCTATTCGGCGCTGGGCGCGCTGTTTGTGAACACAAATCAGCAGGACCGCGCGATTGCTGAATACCAGAAGATCGTCGAGCGACGTCCTGAGAATGCGGCGGCGTACACCTTGATCGGCATGCTCGAAATGAATCGGGGAAACTTTGATTCCGCGGCCGACTATTACCGCAAAGCCCTGGCGAAAGACGAAAACGCTTTTTTCGCCGCCAACAATCTGGCGTGGATCTACGCCGTTTATGGCAAAGGGAATCTTGACGAAGCGGTCCGGTTGGCTCAGGGGGCGGTGCAAGCCAGCCCCGAAGTACCCAGCTTTGTCGATACGCTTGGTTGGATCTACTACAAGAAAGGTTTGTATGGTGCGGCTGCTGAGCAACTGAAAAAAGCTGTTTCGGTTGACGAAGCCGCAGCGCGCCAAACGAACGGCGTGCCTTCGCCGACATATCGCTTTCATCTCGGCGCGGCTCTGGCCGCCAAGGGTGACAAGGCCGGCGCGCGGCGTGAGATCGAAACTGCTTTGCGCCTGGGCGAGAAGACAAGCTTCCCCGAAGCGGACGAGGCCAGGAAGACTTTGGCCACGTTGTAAAGAAGAAAATAGGCCCCATAGGTCAAATAGGTCCTATACCAAGGAGCTCCAAACATGAGTGTTGAATTTCGACCGCGGAAACTGGGCGAATACGCAAACATCGCGCTCAAGCGCAAATGGCTCATCCTGCTGCCGACTGTGGCAATTGGCCTGTCGATCGCTTACGCGGTCTATCGCCTGCCTGACGTCTATGAATCAGTGACGCTGATCGTCGTCAAGCCATCGACGCTGCCCAACACTGTCGTGCCGACCGTCGCGGAAGAGACATTGACTCGCGAGCTGACCAGCATTTCTCAGGTCGTCACCAGCCGCAGTTCGCTGCAACCGCTGATGGAAAAGTACGGCCTCTTCAAGGAAGAGCGCCTGCGCGGCGAGCCGATGGAACTGCTCATTGATCAGATGCGCAAGCAGATCAAGGTCGAAGTGAACACGACCCGCAACGAGATCACCAACGGATTCAACATCACCTATCGCGGCCGTGATCCGCAATCAACCAAGAATGTCGCCGGCGAACTCGCCAGCAAATACATTGACGAGCAAACCAAAGCGACCGTCAACGGCGGCGCCTCGGCTAAACAGTTCATTGAAGAGCAGGTGCGCACGGCCAAAGAAGAACTCGACACCATCGACAACCAACGGCTCACCTATTTACAGCAGAACATGAACAATCTGCCTTCGCAGTCACAGGCTTTGGTTGGTCGTCTGACCGGACTGCACGAAGAACAGAAAGCGTTGATTGCCGAACAGGGCCGCTCGCGCGATCTGGGCGCGGCTTACCGCAGCCAGCTGGCCGACATCACCAAGAGCTACGATCAGGAAATCGCCATGGCGGCAGAGAACACCACCGACCCGAAAACCACTTTGGCCTGGGCGAACCTGGCCAACCGCCGGTCGGAACTCGAGGGTGAACTGCAAAACCTGCTGACGCAGTTAAAAGAAAAAAACCCGGACGTCATCGCCAAGAGGACCCAGCTTGATTCGGTGAAGCGCACACAGGATGAGATGATTACCGACTGGAAAGCGCGCATCGAAGAGCGCCGGCAGAAGCTGGTCCAGTTGAGCGACCCGCGCATCCTGTCGCTGAAAACCCAAATCACGATGACCGACAGCGACATGGATCGTTCGCAAAAACTGTTGAGCGAAACCAACGCGCAAATCGCCGATCTCAGTGGTCGGATCAATGCCATTCCCATGGCCGAGGTCGGCATTGAAGCCATCGATCGCGAATACCAGACAAAGAAACTTAACTACGACAATCTGCTTGCGCAGCAACAGAAGATCGATGTGGGCGCCGACGCCAACAAAAGCTTTAATAGCGGCGGCATTCAGGTCGTCGATCCGGCGAACCTGCCCGAACGCCCGGTCGCGCCCAAGCGTTTTGTTCTGACTGCTGCCGGATTTGGTATCGGCCTGGCGTTGGGTTTACTGCTCGCAGTCTCTGCCGAGATGCGTCGCCTGTTCACGATTCAGACTAATGAGGATGCGAAGCACTATACCGGTCTGACCGTGCTGGCTTCCATCCCCGAACTAATGACCCCGGCTGAAGCGCGCGCCATTCCCCGTCGTCACGCATTCATGATGACCGTCGGAGTTGCAGCGGCTTTGGTGACCATGCCCGCACTCGCATTCGTGCTGCGGGCAACGCACGTCCTGGAGAAGTTTTTGCTGTAGCGCAAATTGTTAATTTGCGCTCTGTAAACGCTGCGCAAGTTAACCGGCTTGCGCTACTCGCCCCGGAGGAAAGTATGTACGCAGAATTCTACGGACTGAAAGAAATGCCTTTTGCGCTGACGCCCGATCCGCGCTACCTCTATTTCACCCCGTCGCACACCGAAGTGATGGCCAACCTGCACTACGGCATTGAAAGCGGCAAGGGTTTGATCGTGGTCACCGGCGAAGTCGGCACCGGAAAAACCACGATGCTGCGCTGGGTGATGCAGCGTCTGGATCGGACGGTGCTGGTTGCTTATATCTTCAATCCACGGCTGTCGGTGCCTGAGTTCTACCAGCACCTGGCCACGCTTTTTGATATTCAGAACTGGGAAAGCAAGTCCGATCTTCTGATCGAGCTCGGCAAAGTGCTCGAGTCGCGTCACAGCCGCGGCCTGCGCACCGTTCTGATCATCGACGAAGCCCACGGTCTTTCCACCAGCGTATTGGAAGAGGTGCGACTGCTCTGCAACTTCGAATCCGACACGGCCAAGCAACTTCAGATCGTGCTGACCGGACAGCCGGAACTGCGCACAGTCCTGAACAATCCTGACCTGCGCCAGCTCAAACAACGCGTGTCCCTGCGCTGCGATGTTAAGGCCTTGCCAAACGTGGAAGAGACAGCGCAGTACATCAACAGCCGTCTGAAAGTGGCCGGGGCCTTGCGCGCGGATATTTTTTCGCCTGGCGCTGTCGACTACATCTTCCGTTGCTCGGAAGGCATCCCGCGCAACATCAACAACCTTTGCGACAACGCTCTTCTGAATGGTTTCGCCGCCAGTGAGCCAATCATCAGCCGCGCCGCCGTACAGGAAGTGGCCGAGACCTTCGACGTGTTGCCGCGCGTCCAGAACATTGAAGAGCGCGAAGCGCCGGCGCGGATCTTTCATGCAGCCGGGCGCGCTGAGCTCTGGGCTGCGGGTAACGGCGAGGCCAACGGCAATGGTTACGGAAATGGTCATGGCAATAGGAACGGCAACGCAAGCTCCAGCAAATACGCCGATGTGCTGTCGATTGATCGCGCTCCGGTCGCCGCTCCGGACCCTGACATCATCTTTCACGAGCACCCGCGATTGAGAGAGTCGCCAACCACCATTGAAGATCTGGGTGCGGCTTTCAGTCGCTCAGGTCTTGGGAGGAGCAACAATGGGCAGAGTCTATGATGCGTTGAAGCGCGCCGAATCCGCGCAGCGCACCTTCAAATCTACCAAGTCTTCAGTTGGCCGCAACGGCAACTCGGATAACGTCTCGTACTTCACCCCGAAGCACGACTACGATCATCCGTGGGAGGGTTCACCCTTCACCGCGGTGCCCGCGGCATTCAACTCAGCGTCCACTGCGCACACGGCTGAAGGGACCGGCGGGCCGGCACTCCCCGGCGGACCAGCTTCCCGTGATGCTGGGGCAACCTTGGACGCTGTAGGATCGACGCGCGCCGTCGAGTTCTCATCAAGAGAAGTCTTGACCGCGCGCGTCGAACCACATCTTGTAGCGATCACCGAACCGCGTTCGCCTGAATGCGAACAGTTTCGCTCGCTGCGAACTCGCCTGCTACAGGCGGGCGAGCGCGAACGCAAACGCGCGTTTGTAATCACCAGCGCCGGCCCAGGTGAAGGCAAGACGCTGACGGCCCTGAACCTGGCGTGGCTGCTGGCCCAGACCGACGGCGTGAAGGCACTGATCATCGACGCTGATCTGCGGCAGCCCTGCGCCGCCGATTACCTTGGCATCGAAACCGAGTATGGATTGTCAGAGGTGTTAACGGGACAGACCCGCTTTACCGAAGCGGTCGTGAAGTTGGAGCCCTCGGGGCTGCACCTTCTGCCCGGCGGCGCCGCGCGCGAAGACGTGGCCGAGTTGCTCTCTGGTCCGCGCTTCGGGCGCTTGCTCGACGAAGCTCGCAAACATTTCGATTACATCATCATCGACGCGCCACCGCTCGGCGTATTCACAGACGCCAATCTGCTGATCAATCGCGCCGACTCGGCGATCCTGGTTGTGCGCGCTTCAAAAACTCGCTATGCAGTCGTCGACCGTCTGCTCGAGCAACTCCCCCGCGAGCGCATGCTCGGCGTGGTGCTCAATCGGACAGACACAAAGCTCGACGAAAACGCCTACTACTATCAGCCCCGCAACCTGCGCCTGGCGCCGGAAGCCGAACCTGAAGTGATCGAAGAAGATGACGATCCCGAGATGATTTATATCGAGGAGGACGTGCTTTCTTGAAACCTCCGCGCTTCAACGCACGCATGGTTCTGTTACTGCTCGCCGAGGCAATGTTGCTCTTCGGCGGCTTGATAGTAGCCGTGTACTTGCGTCTGGGCGCAGTCGATGCCGAAGACGCCCTGATTACTCGCAACGGTTTTTACAAGGCTGCGCTGGCCACAGTTTTTTGTCTGGCGGCGTTTTATCTGCTCGACCTTTACGATTTCGTCGTCATGCACGATCGACGCGAACTGGTTTTGCGTCTGTTGCAGGCTCTGGGTCTGGCCTGGGTCGCGTTGGCGCTGACCTTCTATGTCATGCCGCAGGTGATGATCGGACGCGGCGTCTCGTTAATCTCTTTGCCGATCGCGTTGTTGCTGATGGTGGGTTGGCGCCTGGCGATTCACTGGGTGCTGGGCCATCCAGAAATCGGCGAGCGCATTCTGATCGTTGGCTCGGGTGAGTTCGCGATCGAGATCGCCCGCGAAACACTTGGCCGGCCCGACGCGGGTTTTCGCGTAGTCGGCTTTGTCGATAACGATCCGGCCTTAGTCGGCACGAGCCTGATCAATCCGAAAGTAATCGGCTTAACATCCGAACTACGATCGCTGGTCGAGAGTGAAAAGATCGATCGCATCGTGGTCGCCATCGGCGACCGTCGCGGTCACTTTCCTACCGACGAACTGCTGCGGTTGAGTCTGTCAGGCGACGTTTCGATCGAAGAAAGCGCTTCCTTTTACGAACGATTGACGGGGCGCGTGTTTCTCGATTTGGTCAGGCCGTCGTGGCTGATTTTTTCCAGCCGCGGCCGCCGCGCGCGCTTGAATGAACTCGCTTGCGCCGCGATGCACCGTACCGTGGCGTTCGTTGGCGCCATCCTCTCTTTACCGATCGCGATCGTGACCGCGATTCTGATCAAGCTTGAATCGCGCGGTCCGGTTTTTTATAAGCAGGAACGCGTCGGTAAGAACGGACGCGTCTTTACGCTGATGAAGTTTCGCTCGATGCGCACCGACGCTGAAAAAGACGGGCCCGTCTGGGCCAAGACAGTAGACGATCGCATGACCCGAGTCGGCAGCATCATTAGAAAGATTCGCGTGGACGAGATTCCCCAGTTCTGGAACATCCTGCGTGGCGATATGAACTTTGTCGGCCCGCGGCCTGAGCGGCCGCATTTCATCGCGCAACTGGCGCAGGAGATTCCGTTTTACGAACAGCGGCACTTGATCGCGCCGGGGCTGACGGGCTGGGCGCAAATCAAGTATCCGTACGGCGCGTCAATCGAAGACGCAAAGCGAAAGTTGGAGTACGAGCTCTACTACATCAAAAACCAGAGCATCACGATGGACGCAACGATTATGTTCGAAACGATCAAGACGATTTTGCTTGGTCGCGGAGGAAGGTAATTTTTATTTCGTTTAGACGGCGGACTTGTCCGCCGAGCGCGGGACAAGTCCCGCTTCTAAACTGAGTGTTAAGAAGCCGGAGGTTGAAACCATGAAGCTGCTAACTCAAACAATTGTTCTGGCGATGGCGCTGATATTTACTGCCAGTGCATTCGCGCAGTCGCCCACGCCGTTGTCGCCAACACCCACGTCGCCCTCGAGCGCCACGCGTCAACGAAAAGCGACTACCGACGAGGCGCCGCAAACGACGCCCGAGGTAAAACCCAAGGTTGATCCGGCCAAGGCGACCGACGCAGCCGTCGACAAGGACAAGAGCAAGACATCGGACCCTGCCGCGGCGGTTACCGTCGGCTCCGGACCGTTTAGCGAGCCAACTCCGACGACGGTCACAACTGTGCCGGCCCAAAAGGGTGACAAGACCAAAAGTAAGGACGCGAAGAAGCCGCTAGCTGAAGTTACCGCCGACGGTCAAACGAATCGACGCGATCAGCAGTCGGAAGAAGAAGCGATCGTTCCTTACTACAACAACTTTTTTACGACCTATCGTCTGGGCCCCGAAGACGTAATCTCGGTCACAGTCTTTGGCCAGGATCGTTATTCGAAAAACGGCATCAAGATTGGGCCAAGCGGCCGCATTTCGCTGGCGCTAATTCCCGAAGGGATCTTTGTTAACGGCAAGACCGTCGATCAGGTCGCCGAGCTGGTCAAGAAGCGTTACGACGAGTTCATTATCGATCCACAGGTATCGGTTTCACTCGACCAGGCCGGATCGTATCGCTACAGCGTGATCGGTGACGTGGCCCAGCCGGGAATCAAACTCATGTCGCGGCGCCTGTCAGTGACTGAGGCCCTGTCCGAAGCAGGCGGCGTATTGCAAACCGGTAATCGCAGCAAAGTCTTCGTGCTGCGACGGCAAGCAAACGGAACGCTCACGCCAATCCAGGTGAATGTCACGTCGATTTATAAGGGCCAGACGCCCGACTCGGTTTATCTGGTGCCCGGCGATCAGGTGGTCGTACCCGGTAACACGCTGAAGAAACTACAGACGATCATGGGCTTCACTCAGGTGCTGACCTTTGCGCGATTGTTCACCGGTGGGCTCTGAAAAAATAGTAGGCAGTAAGCAGGAGGCAGTCGGCGGGACGTGTTTCTCAATAGCATGAGGTCAGAACCCGGGAGCGATAGCGACCGGGTCTCAACCTCTCAAACGATTCGAGATCACTAGGACGGACCCGGTGGCTATCGCTCCCGGTACTGACCTCATAACAAAGCTGGAGAGATTTCAATGCCCAGTGCTACAAACGTTTCGCCGCTACGCGGGGTCGGAAAATCAGCGGCGCTCCTGCGTCCTGCCTCTCGTCTCCTGCTTTCTGCTTTCTTCCTGCTGCTCACCGCTCACTGCTCACTGCTCACTGTTTCAGCAGCCTGGACCCGCCAGCCCACCGGCACCATGTCATGGCTGCGCGGAGTTTTCTTTCTCGATCAAAACCGCGGTTGGGTTGCCGGTAGTGGCGGCACTCTGTTGGAAACAAGCGACGGTGGCCAAACCTGGCGCCGCCTCAACACCCTGACCAAAGACAATCTCCGCGATGTCTACTTTGCCAACGAAAAGATTGGCTGGCTGCTAGTCGAGCGCGACGTGCTCAAACTGAAAACGAATGACGAGCCGCGCACCTACTTGCTGAAAACTGAGGACGGCGGTCTCACCTGGCGGCCTGTCGTTCTTAACGGAGCTGACGTCAATGCGCGCCTGGTGCGCGCGGTTTTTGCTGACGCCGACCGTGGTTGGGTCTTTGGTGAAACCGGCGTCGTCTTTGCGACGAGCGACGGTGGCGCGCATTGGGTCCGCCAGTCTGCACCGACCAAGCATCTGTTATTAGGTGGAGCGTTCGTTGACCAAACGCATGGATGGCTGGTGGGCGCGGGCGCGACGATTCTGCAAACCAACAATGGGGGGGTGACCTGGCAGAGCGGTAACGTGCGCGACGGCGCCGGCTCGCGCTTTACCTCAGCCAGCTTCGTCGGAAATAGTTTAGGTTGGGCCGTTGGCACCGCAGGCCGGGTCTTTGCGACCACCGACGGCGGCCACACCTGGTTCGCGCAACGCTCAAACGTCGACGTCGATCTCCTGGACGTTAAGTTCATCGACGCCTCAACCGGTTGGGCCGTCGGCTCGCAGGGCACGCTCCTGAGCACGAGAGATGGCGGCATACACTGGTCTGCCACTTCCAGCGTCACCTCACACGCACTTGAACGCCTCTTCTTTGTCGATCAAAATCACGGTTGGGCTGTGGGCTTCGGCGGTACAGTTCTTACCTACAGCCAGACCGGCGCGCCAAGACTTAAGTCCTGATTGTAATCTGTCGTTATGAGGTCAGGACCCGGAGTGATAGAGACCGGGTCTTAACTTCGGATCGCGGACATCCTGTCCGCCTGAGCGCGAAGCGCGAACACCTTCAATGCGATCGTCCGGCCGAAATTCGGGGCGTGCTGCGCCCGCTGAGGGACAGGATGTCCGCAAGCCGAAGCCGAGACCCGGTCGCTACCTCTCTCGGTACTGACCTCATCAAGCTATTGACAGACACCTTCGCGCAGTAGTAGAACGTGCCCGCACTCGCTCTATCAAACCCGATCAGAAGTTTTCAAGGAGAACCAAGAATGAAGAGATACCTACCCCTGTCTGCTTTGCTTGTCATTGTGTTCGCTTCGGTTTGCTTCGCGCAGCCGCAAGCAGCCGCATCGCCTTCGCCGGCCCCTAAGCCCAAGCCGAGAATGAGCAAGGCACTGCTTCTCAAACAGTTGTCAGCAAATGAGACGAAACTGTGGGAGGCGTGGAAAAACAAAGACGCGAAGCCGTTTAGGACATATCTTTCTGCCGACAGCCTGATGGTGGGAGGAAGCGGTACCGCGGGAAAAGCCGACGCGATTAAGGAAATCACTTCCGCGAGCTGCGATGTGAAGTCCTATAAATTGAGCGACTGGAAGCTCACCATGATTGACGCCGACGCCGTCCTGCTTACATACAAGGGCGTGACTGAGGGAACGTGCGGCGGCCAGCCCCTACCTGCCGCCTGGGCCAGTTCGATTTGGGCTAAACGCGGCGGACGTTGGCAGAGCTTTTCACATCAAGAGACACCGGTGATGCCCGGCCAGTAGCACTGCGGATAAGATCAACCAAGAAAAAAAGAGCCCGCGACGGCGAAGTGCATGCTTCGCCGCGCGGGCTCTGATCTATGAGCAACCAAATGGTTGCTGATTCTGAAGGTTCAGGTACTACTTGGCAGCCACTTCGGTTAGCTTTGTTACTTTGAGCATGTCGCCGTCAACGGTACCTTCGACCCTTACCTTCACGCCCTTCTTAGCCTTGGTGTTCTTCAGTACTTCCGCGGCCAGGGCATTGCCGGCATCGTCCAACTTGTAAAGCTTCTTAGCGGCGTAGACGGCATAACCGGCTTTCTCGCAGGCCGCCATTTTGGCACAGCTGGTCGCATGGTTCGCCGAGTCCTTGGCGAAAGCCTTGTCGTTCTCATGACCGGCAGTACAATTATTGTCCAGAAGAAAGCCCGTGAGCTTCACATCTTTGCCGGCGGCCATCAAGGCTCCGGCCATCAAAGCCAGGACCACTATCAGAGGGAAAATCTTGCGCATCATTTCGTAGGTCTCCTTTTAATGTTGGTGTTACTTCCTTGGATTCATTTGAGCCGTTTGGCGGCTGGGTTACTGCTCTGCTTGCTCTGCATCAACCTCGCGACGTTCAGGCCGCATGTGCGGAAACATGATCACGTCCCGAATCGACTGCTTGTTGGCGAGTAACATTACCAGACGATCGATGCCGATGCCAATACCCGCGGCGGGCGGCATGCCATAAGCCAGCGCGCGGATGTAGTCTTCGTCCATTACCATCGCCTCTTCATCGCCACGCTCGCGCTGCTGCACCTGGTCGTTGAATCGCTGATATTGCTCTTCCGGGTCGTTAAGTTCAGAGAACCCGTTGCCTGATTCCAGACCGCCGACGAAATACTCGAAGCGCTCAGCAATCGAAGGATTCGCGGGTGAAGCTTTTGATAACGGTGAGATTGGCTTAGGAAAATCCGTGATGAAAGTAGGCTGTATCAGGTCGGGTTCAGCCAAGAACTCAAACAGCTCCTCCGTACTTCGCGCGACTAGCATGGCTCTTTCACTTGCCGGGAGGTCATCCAGTCGTTGCGCGTCATCAAGTAGACGGCGTCGAGCGGCAACATAAAAATCCTTTTCCGCCTCCGGTGATTTCTCTTTCTGCAAGATCTTTAATACCCCACCAACCTCTTCACGAATCAAGTCGACCAACTGGTTGCTGAACTGCGCTAGAGCCCAAAGGTACTTGGGGTCATCAAATTGATCCTCGTCAATGCCGCCACTGAGTTCTATAAGACGCTTTCTTACTCCCCTTAACGGATGATGAGGATCTCTTTGCTTGTGCTTCGAGATGATCGCCTTTTTCATCGTCATCCGCTGAAACGGTTGCGAAAAATCAATCTCATGCTCGCCATAGCGCACGTGCGTATGCCCCAAAGCTACGTACACGACTGAACGTAAAAGCTTCTCAGCAAAATCCATCATCTGATTCACGTCCGCATAAGCCATGTAGAATTCGAGCATGGTGAATTCAGGATTGTGTTTGGTCGAGATGCCTTCGTTGCGAAAGTTGCGATTCAGTTCATAGACCTTTTCAAACCCGCCGACGACCAGCCGCTTCAAATAAAGCTCCGGCGCGATGCGCGCGTAGAGATCTATGTCCAGCGCGTTGTGATGTGTCTTGAAAGGTTTGGCCGCGGCGCCCGTCGCCAGAGGCGTCAGCATAGGCGTTTCGACTTCGACGTAACCGTGCTCGTCGAGGAAGCGGCGAATCTCGCGCACGGCTCGCGAGCGCAACTCAAACACTTCGCGCGGCGTGAGATCATTTTCTTCTCGTTCAAGTTTTAAGCTGCCGGCGATCAAATCGGCATAGCGTTGCCGCTGGCGAATCTCGGCATCCTGGATCCCGTGCATCTTGTCCGGCATTGGCAGCAAAGCTTTTGCCAGGAACTGTAACTTCTCGACGTGCACAGACAATTCGCCGGTCCTGGTGACAAACAGATAACCTTCGACACCGATGAAGTCGCCGTGATCGAGCAGGTTGAAGAGTTCTCCGCCGTTAACTTCGCCGCCCTCGGCATCATTGCGGACCCCGGCTATGTCCTGGCGGCGCACGTAAATCTGCAGACGCGAAGTGCCGTCAGACAGGTGCACGAATGCGGCCTTGCCCATCACGCGCGGCGGCGCGGCAATGCGCCCGGCGATCCGCACACGAATTTTATTCAGCTCGGCATTCGCAGCTTCCAGTCCTTCGGGTAAAGGCTTCTGCCCCTCGGCAACTTGCGGTTCGTGTTTCCTAAAGGTGTCCACAATGGAAGTAATCGTGTCTTCGCCCGAAATGGTTTCAGTCACGTTGCTGCGCTCGAACTTGTTCGGATAGACGTTGCCCACAAGCTGGCGCAGAGCCTCCAGGTGGTCGCGCCGCGCCTGCGTCTGATCGTTGTCTTCAAGGAAGGGTACAGTCATAAGAGCGTCGTCATCAGCAAACGATGATAGTAAAGGGTAAATGGCAAATCGTAAATAGACCAGAGCTCCTTTGATCAGCGGGGGCAAGCCCGCCTTCCTAACCTGAGCGCTTCTTTGACGCTGTGTTTTGTAACGAACCTTGAAAGCCTTTCAACCAAAGCGACAACAATCAATCGAGAAAACCTCGCAGCTTAGGAAGGGGGCTCGCCCCCGCTATTTTCCCCCAGCCCTCGCATGCTAAATTGTTCGCGGTGTCCACCAGCAAAATTCTTTCGCCCGACCAACTGTTAGCTGAGCGCGCCCGCTTGCGCGCCGCCGGGCAGAAGTTGGTTTTCACCAACGGTGTCTTCGATATTTTGCACGTCGGTCACGTGCGTTACCTGGCGGAGGCGCGGGCGCTTGGGGACGCGCTGCTGGTGGCTATCAACAGCGATGCTTCGGTGCGCGAGTTAAAAGGCGCGGGCCGGCCTTTGATGAATGAAAACGAGCGCGCTGAGATTTTGGCGGCCTTGCGCGCGACCAGCTATGTCACGATTTTCGATGATGTATCGCCGCGAACATTGGTTGCTCAACTTTTACCCGACGTGCTGGTCAAAGGGGGCGACTATGCGCTTGACGAGATTCACGGTCGCGAAGAAGTTGAAGCTGCGGGCGGGCGCGTGGTGAGTTTGCCTTTCGTCGAAGGTGTTTCGACAAGCGGGATTATTGATCAGATGAAGAAGTAGGGCTTCTGATTTGGAGTGCGGCGACTAGTCGCCGCTTTCCAAAGCGCTGACTAGTCAGCGCACTCCATACGCAATGAGCACCACCACTGAAACAACTACAGTACTTCAGAACGCGCTGAACTCGGTTCTGAACAGCGTTGAATTTGGACGTGTGCTCGACGATATCAAGCGCGGCGCGCGCGTTGTTTCGATCAGCGGCCTGGTTGCGGGACCAGCCCGGGCGCTGGTTCTGGCTGCGCTCCAGCGGGAAACTGGAAAGCAATTCGCGGTGGTCGTGCCGGCCCAGCGCGATCTGGAAGACTGGGAGCGCGACATTAATTTTTGGTACTGCGCTCTGCGTGGCGTGGCCGCAGGCAAAGACGCGGTTACGGTTCTGCCGGCTTCTGAAAGCGATCCGTATGCCGGTGGTTCTCCGCACGCTGAGACACTCGAAAAGCGCGCCCTCGCATTGTGGCGTCTGGCTCGCCGCAGAAAAAGTGGCACGGGCGTGCGGGGTCCCCGGCGGGGCAGCCCCGCTGGGGTGCTCGACCCGCCCGTGAATCACGCGCAGGATGCGCGTGCCACCAGCGACTTTGTCTTACTAACATCCAGAGCTCTGGCGCGGCGGACTGTTTCACCCGCTGAAGTCTTGAAAGCCGGCGCTGTCCTTCGTCGCGACGAAGATCATGCACCCGAAGAGCTAGTCGACAAATTGCTAGCCAGCGGTTATGTCCGCGAAGATCCGATTGCCGCGGTCGGAGAGTTCTCGATCCGCGGCGGCATCCTGGATGTCTGGCCGCCCGGCCGTAATGCTCCCGCGCGCATAGAGTTTTTTGGCGACACTGTCGATTCAATTCGCGAGTTCGATCCGGAAACCCAACTATCAACTGTGCAGTTGTCTGAGATCGAGATTCCGCCGATGCGCGAACTCGCGGTCACAGCCCAGGACTTTCGTGACTGGGCCATGCTGGCGCGCATGCGTTGGGCTGACAGCCGCTTTGCCCGATCGTTGCGCGACCGTACCGACTTTGCCGACGAAGGGGAAGACTTTCCCGGTTGGGAATGGTTGATTTCGCTGAACAATGACAACAGAGCCAGTGTGTTTGAGTTCTTGCAGGACGCGGTTCTAATAACTGACGAGCCGGTGGCGGTTGAGAGTTATCTGAGCACTGCTTTTCAAACTGTAACCGAACGTTTTGCCGAGACTGAATCGGCCGACGATCTGGGACTCTCGCCGCAGGAACTCTATCTCACCGCTGAAGAGTTACGTGCCGGGATCGATGCGATGCAACGAATCGAACTGCGCATATTGGGTCGCACGGCTGCGAAGATCGATCAGGAGATCGCTCTTGATGCCGAAGCTCCGAAAGTTTCGGTCGGCAAGGAGCGCATCCAGCGAAAGCCGTTGTTTCTCTTCCCACCACCTCGTTTAGAGGCGGGACTTGTCCCGCCAGGAGGCGATGATGGGCGCACAAGTGCGCCCTCTAAACGGGGTGACGAGGACTTGACCGGCGAAGTCGAATGGAAAGCTCAATCCGTAATCCGCTATCACGGGCGTTTGCCCGATCTGGCGCGCGACTTGATCAAGCGAAAGGCGAACGAGCAAGCAACCACACTTTTTGTGATGCCGAGCACCGGCGTCGCGGAACGCGTGGCGGAAATCCTGCGCGAGTACGAAGTTAACGTGCGCCTCACTTCATCCGTTGACCAGACGGATTACTCGGCTTCCTCTGACGCAGTTGTTACGGCCGGAAAGCTGTCAGGCGGTTTTGAGCTTCCTTCGGCGCGCCTCGTGGTGCATGTCGAAGGCGATCTGTTTGACGAAGCCGCCGAGCCCGCGCTCGAGCGCCGCACCACGGCGATCAAGCGAGAAAAGAAGCGTCGCGCGCGGGGCGCGGCTTTTCTTTCTGACTTTCGTGATTTGAAAGTCGGCGACTTTGTGGTGCACATCGATCACGGCATTGCGCGGTTTGGCGGGCTGGTCACGCTTGACCTGGGACCAACGCAGTCAACGACGGCCAGCGGACTGGCGTCAGCCACGCGTGGCGAGTTCATGCTGCTCTACTATGCGGAAGAAGCGAAGCTTTACGTGCCGGTGGAGCGGCTCGATTTGGTCCAGCGTTATTCAAGCGCTGAAGGCAACCAACCAACGCTCGATCGTTTGGGCGGGATCGGTTGGCAGAAGACGAAAGCAAAAGCGAAGCGCGCGATGCGCGACATGGCTGACGAGCTGCTGCGCCTCTACGCCGAACGCAAGCTCGTCGTTGGCCACGCGTTTCCGTCAGACGCTCCCTGGCAGCGCGAGTTTGAAGAGGGCTTTGCATATACGCTGACGCCCGATCAGGAAACCGCCATCGAAGATGTGAAGCATGACATGGAAACCCCAACGCCGATGGATCGTCTGTTGTGCGGCGATGTTGGGTACGGCAAGACGGAAGTGGCGATGCGCGCGGCCTTCAAAGCGGTGATGGATGGCAAGCAGACCGCGATCCTGACGCCGACGACCGTGCTGGCTTACCAGCACTTCGATACCTTCCGCCAACGGTTCGCGCCATTTCCGGTCAAGGTTGAATTGCTCTCGCGCTTTCGTTCAACGAAAGAACAGAAGGACGTGGTTAAGCGAGTTGAGTCAGGCGAAGTTGACGTTGTGATTGGCACGCATCGCATGCTTTCCAAAGACGTAAGTTTTAAAGACCTGGGCCTGGTCGTGGTCGATGAAGAGCAGCGCTTTGGCGTCGCGCACAAAGAACGTTTGAAGCAAATGAAGAAGAAGGTCGATGTGCTGACGCTCTCGGCGACGCCGATACCGCGGACGCTGAATATGTCTCTCAGCGGCTTGCGCGATATGTCTCTGATTGAAACGCCGCCGAGCGATCGGCTGGCGATTCAAACTCAGGTCGTTCAATCATCAGACGTGGTGATTAAGTCAGCCATTGAGCTGGAACTGGCACGCGGTGGCCAAATCTTTTTCATTCACAATCGCGTCGAGTCGATCGAAACTATCGCCGCGCTGGTCAAGCGTCTGGTCCCGCAGGCGCGGATGGCGGTCGGCCACGGCCAGATGAACGAAAAAGAAATGGAGCGCGTCATGCTTGATTTCATTGGCTATAAGTATGATGTGCTGGTCGCGACCACGATCATTGAGAACGGAATAGACATCCCCCGCGCGAACACCATCATCATAAATCGCGCCGACAATTACGGTCTTTCTCAACTCTATCAACTGCGCGGCCGCGTGGGCCGCTCCAGCCGCCGGGCTTATGCTTATCTGTTGATTCCGGCCGAGCAGGAATTGTCGCCGATCGCGCGACGACGTTTGGCAGCCATTCGCGAGTTTTCTGATCTCGGCGCGGGCTTTCGCATCGCGGCGCTCGATCTGGAATTGAGAGGCGCGGGCAACATGCTCGGCGGCGAGCAGTCGGGGCACATGGACGCGCTCGGCTTTGATCTTTACACGCAGATGCTCGAACGCACGGTCGGCGAATTACGCGGCGAACAGATCGAAGACGAGCCGACGGTTTCGCTCAACCTCGGCGTGGACGTGGCGATTCCCGAAAGCTATATCTCCGACATGGGACAGCGACTGCGAACTTACAAGCGGGTGTCGTCGGCGCGCGACGAAGAGGCGCTGGCAGCGATTCGTGCCGAGACCGAAGATCGCTACGGACGCATTCCAGAGCCGGTCGAAGACCTGTTTGGTTATGCGCGCTTGCGACAAGCGTCTGAGACCGTTGGCGTCGTTTCGATCGATCGGACCCGAGATGGAATCGCCATTAAACTAGCCGAAAAAGCGCGCGTGGCGCCAGAAAAGCTGATGGAGCTGATGAAGGTCCGGGAAGGCGCCAGCTTTACACCCGGCGGCGTTTTGCGGCTCGAGCTAAACGAAGAAGAACGGGAGCACTCACTGGCCGTCGCTCGCCGCGTGTTGCTGCAAATCAGGGCGGACGGTTAGAATCTGAGCAAGACAAACCAGCACCGTTAGGTGCGAAATGTTTATAGCCTGGACAATAGTGACCTTAGCCAGATCCTTTAGGAGCTTAACCCTCGATGCGACCGCGGGCTATAAACATCTCGCTCCTCCGGAGCTTTATTAAGGGAGTACCACTGTGAAACACAAATTTATTATTGCCCCTCTGCTTGTGCTTGCGGCTTTCGTCATTTCGCCTGCGCTCGCCCGCGCCCAGGAAGGCGAACCGGTAGTCGTCGATGAAGTGATCGCGCAGGTAAACGACGGCGTAGTTACCCTCTCGCAATTGAAGCGTGAAATGAAAGAACGGGTTGAGACCCTGATGCAAAATGGAAAGACCCTGCAGCAGGCCACCAGCGAAGTTGAGAGCAAGAAGCCGGAACTGATCGCCATTCTGGTCAACGAACAGTTGCTGCTCCAGAAAGGAAAAGAGCTGGACCTGACCGAAAGGGTTGAAGCCGAAGTCAACAAGCGCATGCTGGAGATGGCCAAGGAAAACGGCATCACCTCAATCGACAAGCTGGATGAAGCAATGCGGCAGGCGAAACTCGACCCGGCGGCAATTCGCTCGACGATGCGAATTGAAATTATGAAGCAGGCGGTCTTAGAGAGTGAGGTCGATTCAAAACTGTTCTACGGCTTCACCGCGGACGAACTTCATAAGTATTTCGACACCCACCAGCAGACTTTTCTCAAGCCTGAAACAGTAGAGCTTTCAGAGATCTTTCTGGGACTCGCGGGCAAGCAGGAAGCGGACGTTAAAGCCCAGGCGGCCAAACTCGTCGCCCAGGCGCGCGGCGGCGCCGACTTCTGCACGCTGGCCCAGGCCTACACCGAGCGTCCGGCAACCGGCGGGCAGAAGCCCTGCAAAGTTGGCCTCTTTCAAGTGCCCGACCTGCGTCCCGACATAGCCGGCGCGGTTAAGAACGTGAATCCCGGCGGCGTGAGCGAACCTTTGAAGTCTGACGAGGGCTACCAGATTCTCCGCGTCAATACGCGGACGGCGGGCAGTAACACGCCGACCTTTAACGAGAACAACGTGCGCGAAGCGATGACTCGCGAGCGTCAACCTAAAGCGCGGGAGGACTACCTCCAGAATCTGCGCAATGATGGTTATGTAAAGATCGCCGACAATTATCGGGTTGCGGTCGAGCCGCTGCTGAAGATCGTGCCGCCCCCTGCGGCAACCAAAAAGCCCGCTGAGAAAAAGAAGGGCAAGTTCCTGGGAATCATTCCCAAGCCGTAATATTCAGTTCTCAATTCGCGCGACGAAAGTATTGCGTGCGCCTGGATACATTTCTCAAAGTAAGCCGGCTCTGCCCGCGTCGCACCTTAGCTCAGGAGCTTTGCGACGCGGGCTTTGTTCTACTTAACGGACGTGTCGCAAAGTCCGCACACCAAGTCAAAGCCCTGGAGGAAATTACGCTCCGGCGCCGCGATCGGGTGATCAAGCTCCGCGTCTTAAGAGTGCCTGAAACGTCGCAAATATCGCGCAAGGACGCCACCAGCATTTATTTAATTCTAAGCGAAGTGGAGGTGTCGCCAACGGTTTGACGACCTCCACCAGCACCCCCGGACCTGAGAGCTCCGAGCAGTTAAGCGAGCTCCTTCACCGACTCTTCACGCGCTCGCGAATTGAACGTCACCTTTCCTCGACGCTGTTAGAGTCGCTCCTGGACTCGATCGAAACATCGATTGGGACCAACTGCGATGACTGGGTTTCTCTAGGCCAAACCGGATCGGGTGCAACTAACAACAAAGCCAGAAAATAGAGCGCGAGCGTGAAAAACGATATATATCCTGTCGCGGGCGCATAGTTTGGAACATCGATAATGCTCAGCGATGCTCCCTTCAGCAAACTGCCGACAATACTCTTAAACCATCCGCCGTTCGGCGCGTAGAGACTTGCCAGTAACAAATGCTTCAAAATGAATGCCGTTCCGAAGAGTACGGCGATACTACGCAACAACCGGCGCCCATCGAATGAAGAGAATTGATTATTCCAAAGCGTCCAGAGAAAAAAGAAAGCGAACATCCAGAAAAGCAGACCGCCTTCGGGCAGCACCGAATTGAAAGCTTGCGCCGACGCAAAGAACAATGCGAGCAACGTCAATGCGTGTGAGATGTTGGTGGTCGCCGACCGCTGGCCATCGAGCCAGATCCTCAATTGAATTGCTCCCATCCGGACAAAGAGGGCCATCAGCAGAACAGCGAGAACCAACGCAATCAAAGGCGGCGGCAAGAATACGAAGGCCCTGGTCTCGCCATCGATGCGCAGACCGCCGAGCAAAGACACGGTCAGCAGCATCGTCGGTAGCACGATACTGTCGACCAACAGCCGGTTTCTTTCCCTTCGATCAATCATTTGCGTGATCGGAATACCTTCAGCGGATTGAGATTGCTCCAACTCCTTTCGCTTCCCTGTTCCAGTTCCACTTTCAATTCCGTGGCAGTGTGCATCTGCAGGTTCGAATCTTCCACGACTAGAATGCCGTTGGGCGCGAGGCTTATCGCTCGGTTGACGGCCTCGAGACCTTGATGGAAGAGCGAGCTGTCGTTGTAGGCGCGGCCCCAACCTTCACGGTAGCCGGCATAAGCGAGGTAGAACTGCGTGCGCGCATCACGCTGGGCGGGATCTGCCCGAAACCATTCATCGCGCGCTTCGCGATATTGTTCCCGGCGAAAAAACTCAAGTCCGCTGTTGAATTTCGCCTGGTCGATCTCGTAGGTCGCGGTGATAACCTGAGTATTGTTAGCTACCTCTTTGAAAGAACGTGGCTCAGTCGTGTAAATCCACACAATGAAGCTCGCATAGATCAACGTCCAGGCAATGCCGATAATTTGGAAGATACGCGGTCGCATTATTTTCGGAGGAAGATTGAAGATAGTATGCTGTCATCGGCGAGT
>JBBQWP010000038.1:0-40387 GCA_038210455.1 Pyrinomonadales bacterium
AGTGTCACCATCTTAGCCCCATCTCGATTTACGGGGCTTAGGTGAGGTTGAGGGCTAAGTTGATGGAAGTCGTTGTAACAGTGAGATTAGAAATGGTGCCGAGGGCGGGAGTCGAACCCGCACGTCCTTACGGACAACGGACTTTTAGTCCGTTGTCTTTTTCGCAGGCAATTCCTATGTTGTCTGTAAATTGCCCACACGACCCTACGGTCAGCGAGTTTTAAGTCCGTAGGACATAAACCAGTCCTAATCGGGCGGCACCTTGGGGTAATGACGCCCAAGGTCTGTCGCAAATCAAACCACTCAAAGTGTTTGTGAGCGGCGAGGTGTGAGGCCATTGACAGCGTGCCTGCGAACTGACGAGGACCAAAATCCGGGAACGCGGTTTTCTTTGGAAACTTTTTAACAATCAGGGTTGGATGCCAGACCTAGCGACCGCATTTTGAGGCCATTCCGATCCAGGTCTGACAAGGTCTGGCAAGGGGGAGACTAGTAGGAACCGCCAAGTTATTGATTCTATGGTAGCGGGGGGCGGGATCGAACCGCCGACCTTGGGGTTATGACTCATCCACTCGGCAAAAACCTAGTTATTGCCTTTTCAAAAGTTGCAGCCACCAAAGATTTTCGAGCATTTCACATTTCTTCCCATTTGCTACGCTTATACGTCACGTGCTGTTTATTCTGTCCACAAATTGGCCACAGAAAGTTAGAGCGTTTTCGCCAAGGTGGGATGCCAACTGGCCATTCGGAAGGCAGTCGCATAGTAACCTTCTTGACGTGTTCGATCTTCCTCCATTTTCGAAGACTGCAGTAACCGACCCGGCGATGGTCCTCAGAATCGCAAATTGACTAAGCAACGAATGCGCAAGTTCAGTGCCTATCGTCCTTCCTCCGCCTTCGTTTAAGCCACCAACCATGGCGTAGTGCAGTGTGCGTCGAAATCCATTTGACGGCCGTTCATATTTGCTCTGCCAATTTTCGTAAATGATACCCCAGAGCTGCGAACGTTAATCCTTCTTCGATCTTTTCACGGTGCTCAAAGATGACCCGCTTCATGAAGTGCCAGAACTCTCCGCGGAAGCGGTCGCGGACGCCGAGCGCTGCGATGATTCGCACAAAAGTGGCAATATCTTTACGACTGATCCCGCCAGACATCTCGGGTGTGTGTTCGCGTTCAACTTGCCGCAGGCTCACGAGCGCACGGTCGTAGTATTCGCCTGGGTCATAGATGTTACGGACGATTGATTTGTAACCTTCGATTAGTACATTCGGATCCATCTTCGGCACGAAGTTCAAGTTGCAGTCGGTATTGCTGCCAGTGTGGTCTTCTCCGGTCAGACGACCCTCTCGCTCAAGCCGTCGCCAAAGCTGCGTGGCGGGGATGGCCGCCAATAGTCCGACCATGGCAATCGGAATCGCGCTCTCGCGGATAAATTCGATCTGCCGCTCGAAGATGTCATCTGGATCGTTATCGAAACCAACAATGAAGCCCGCCATGACCTCCATGCCGAAGCTCTGCACTCTACGTACCGAGTCGACCAAATCGCGGCGCATGTTCTGCCCCTTCTGCGCCTCTTTCAAGCTTTCACTCACGGGTGTTTCAATGCCGATGAAGACCTGCCGGAAATTCGCGCTACGCATCTGCCTTAATAATTCGTCATCATCGGCCAGGTTGATGCTTGCCTCTGTGATGAACGAAAACGGATATCTATTGCGGGCCGACCAATCGGACAACTCCGGCAGTAATTTGCGGACATTCTTTTTGTTGCCGATAAAATTATCGTCCACGATGAAAACATCACCGCGCCAACCGAGCCGCAACAACTCGTCCAGTTCGGCGAGCATCTGCGCGTTGCTCTTCGTGCGCGGCACCCGTCCGTAGATTTCGATGATGTCGCAGAACTCGCAGTTGAACGGACACCCGCGCGAGTACTGCACTGACATGTCGCTGTACTGATGCATTTCTGCAAGACCGAAGTCAGGAACTGGAGTCAGTTCAAGTGACGGCCGCGTCTGCGATTCATAAACGCGCTTCGCCTCACCATGACTAAGGTCGTCGAGGAACCCGGCGAACGTCGGCTCAACCTCGCCAACGAAAATATGATCAGCGGCCTTCAGATCCTCAATAGCCATAGACGTGTAAGGCCCGCCGACGATAACCTTCTTGCCGTGCGCCTTACTCAGATCGATGACTTGCCTGAGTGAATCCTTCTGGACATACATCGCGCTGGCCATCACCACGTCCGCCCACTTGATATCTGCGAGTGTCAGGGAGCGCACGTTCATGTCGACTAGCCGGCGATTCCAGGAGGGCGGCAGCATCGTAGAAAGCGTCAAGAGACCCAGCGGTGGGAACGAAGCCTTTTTACCGGCGAATGCAAGCGCGTGCCTGAAACTCCAGAAAGTGTCGGGAAACTCGGGATAAACAAGAAGTGTATTCATAGGACTGTCCTGCCCTGCATGCTAATCAACTGAGGGTCGAGCGACTTGCGGTCTTTAACATCTGGCGCTCGTCGACGACCCGGTTCAGTTTTCTCGCGTTTCCTCGCAGACTTCCTGATCCGCGCGCAACCACGCGCAAGTCGTAAAGTCTCATTTCAAGATTCTTCGAAAAGTCAGCAAAGTGTTGGTGTAAATTCCGATCCACTAACTCTTGGATATCGCTCTGGCTCAAACCGTCGGTCAGTTCCACGCGCAACTCGATCACGTCACGGGCTCCTTCATGTCTGACGGCCACCTGCCAGTCGTTGCTGACGCCTGCAACACCACGCAGGAGTTCTTCGAAAACCCACGGCCCGACATTGCCCATCCCGCACACCACCATCTCATCGCAACGCGCGCGTATCTTGGTGATGCGCCTGGCAAACAGCCCGCATGGACACGGTTCGTCGATCAGCTTCGTCACATCGGTCGAGCGGTAACGGATGAGGGGCATCACGTCACGCGCGAGCGTGGTATAGACGAGCTCGCCGTAACCGTCGGCTTCAACTTCGGGCGTCTCGAAAAAGAAGTAGAGATCGTTGCGATGATAACCGTTTTTTAAGTCACACTCTACTCCGAGCGTGCCGAACGATTCAGTCTGGCCGTAGCTAAGATAGATCGGTGCGCTCCACACACTCTCAACGACGTGCCGGGCCTCTTCGGTGATGTTCTCGCCGCCGCCAAAGAGAAGCTTGACCGGCCACGTTCCACGTTCGCGCGCCAACTCAGACAATCGCACCAGCCACGAAGGCTCGCCGAAGATCACGTTCGGCTGATACTCGCGCGCCCGCTCGTAAAAATCCGCTGGCGGAATCTTGCCGGCTTCGACGTGGAAGCACTTCAGGTATTGCAGAGCCATGCGCAGGACTGCCGGCGAGACCCAGAACGAGCAGTCATAGGCGCTCAAAACGCGATCTTCACTGCGCATTCCCAGATGGTAGAGACCGATTGCCGAGAGGCGGCCCATCTCGCTGAGTTCGCGCTGGGAAAAGAAAACGCGCTTCGGGACAGGTGAAGTTGTTCCCGTAGTCTCAAACGCCGTGTCCGCACGTCCGGTTAAGAAAGCCTCGGCGCCATGCGCGCGCAGATCTTCGCCGGTGGTGTAAAAGTCGCCCAGTTCAGCTGGGTGTTCGATGCGCCGCACATCGATGCCGCGCCGTTTGAACTCTGCGCGGTAAAACGACGAACGCTCTGCCGCCAAACGGAGCGTGCGCCGGAAGCGCGCGCGCTGCATCTTCTCAATCGCCCACGCCGGCGACACGTTCAGAAAACGCACGGCGCGTTTCGGCTCCATATGCAGAACCGCGTGCTCGATCTGTTCGATGATGTTTGTCAGCATCGCATTCTGTCAGACTCTATCCGGCGCGCAGCGGCGAATTAGCTGGTCCAGAAGCTCGACCGCCAGATCGATCTCCCACTCGGTCATGTCAAAACACGGCGCGAGCGTGAAGACGTTCTTATAATAGCCGCCGACATCGAGCACCAGACCCATCCGCCGCCCGCGCGCGTCCAGGTCACCTTTCATGCCCTCGGCAAAAATCCTGTCGGCCAACTCGCGATCTGGTTCAAAACCGTCGGCCTGGCAAATCTCTATGCGCAGCGCCATCCCCATGCCGTCCGTGTCGCCGATCACTTTTGGATAGCGGCGCTGCAAGTCGCGGATTTGTTCGAGGAAGTAAGCGCCTTTGCGCATCGTTAGCTCCTCGTAATTTTCCTCTTCCATCATACGCACGGCCTCGAGCGCCACCGCCGTGCCCAGTGGATTGGAAGAGAAGGTTGAGTGCGTCGACCCCGGCGGAAATTTTTCGGGCGAGATCAATTCTTCGCGGGCCCATACACCAGAGAGTGGATTTAGCCCATTCGTCAGCGCCTTGCCAAAGACAATGATGTCCGGCTCGACGTTGAAATTCTCGATGGCCCAGAATTTTCCAGCGCGATAAAAGCCCATCTGAATCTCGTCGTCGACCATGAGAATTTTGCGCTCGTCCAAAACTTTCTTGAGCGCCGGAAAATATCCATCAGGCGGAATGACATAGCCGCCCGTGCCTTGAATAGCTTCGATGTAGAAGGCCCCGAACTCCGACTCGCCCGCCTTCGAGTCCCAGAAGGAGTTGTATTCAGTCTCAAAGTTTTTCGCGAACTGATCGACGCAGTACAACTCGCATGATTCTTTCTTCTTTCCATAAGGACAGCGGAAGCAATAAGGGAAGGGCACAAAGTGCGCGCGGTCGGCGAAGTGGCCGAAGCGGCGGCGATAGCGATAACTCGAAGTGATTGCCGACGCGCCGAGCGTACGCCCGTGATAGCCGCCCATGAAAGCAAAGACCAGGTTCTTGCCCGTGAAGTTGCGCACGATCTTCAGACTGTCTTCGATCGCCTGCGCGCCGCCGACGTTGAAATGCACGCGTCCTTCAAGGCCGAACTTTGATTCGTTCAGACGTCCGATGGCCGCGGCCAACTCGACCTTTTCCGGATGCAGGTACTGACAGGCAAGCTGCGGCAGCTTATCAATTTGATCTTTCAGCGCGTTGCCCAGACGTTGGTTGGCATAGCCGAAGCTGGCCGCCGAATACCACATCTGCAAATCGAGATAAGGCACGTCCTCGCGATCGTAGAGATAGTTGCCTTCGCAACGTTCGAAGAACTTGGGCGGATCGAGGTAATGGACCGTATCACCCCACGAACAATATTTGCGTTCCAGCTCCAGCAACTCCTGCTCGTCGGAGATGCGGGTCAACGGTACGAGTGTGGCCATCTCTGTGCTCATTTGGTCTCCCTGTGTTCCAGGACGTTATGCTTCGAGTGCTTCTGCTGCCGCGTCGGCCTCAAAGGCTGCTGCGCGCAAAAGCGAATCAAGATAGATGGCGACCCTGTCGAGATCCTCATAGAGAACATAGGAGAGATTCGCCTGACGACAATAGTCTGCCAACTTACCCTTTGCGAAAACAAGATCGGCGGTTTGCGCCGCATATCTGTCGGAGAGCCCGTCGCCGACAAAAATCGCGCGTGCTCCGGTTGGATTAAGGAAACGCATGACGGCCGGCTTGCAGGTCGCGCAGCCATGCGCGCACGGTTCCGAGAAGAAAGGGAACTCCACCTGCCAACCTCCGCCCGCGCTGACGAGGTGACTGGAGAAAACGCGCACGTAGTCCAGCGCCCGCGCGACGCGTGGACCGGCGCCGGTCAGAATTCGTTCAATGCAAGAGTCAAAGCCATCGCTGACTATGTGAACCGGGACGCGATGGCTGGCGCAGGTCTCCAATAATTCGCCGAAGCCGCGATCAACTTTGATCGAATCGAGCAGCGTATTGACCTCTGCGCGCGTCGCCCGGACCAGCGCCATTTGCGCGCGCAGGCATTCGCGCGAGCCGATGCGTCCGACTTGCCAATCCTCTTCGATGTCGAGCCACTGGGGATCGGCGAACGCTTCCAGCAGAACATCAATCGCGTCGCGCTCAGAGATCGTGCCGTCAAAATCGAGAAATAGGATCGGCGACTGTTGCGAGGGTTCAGGCATCATGTTGTTGCCTCATCACTGGACTCGTTCCATCGTTTGTTAACACCGTCTCGCCGCGATCATTGAGCAACTCCGCGAGTGGCGCGACGTGTAAGCCTTTCTCTTTCAACCCCTCGATGATCAGCGGCAGCGCAGCGACGGTCGCACCCCGGTCGCGCTGGTTCTCACTGTCTCCGTCATGCAGCAGAATGATCGAACCCGCGCGTACATCCTCGAGAACTGAGCGCGCGATATCGCCAGGACTGCGCTTTCTCCAGTCAAAACCGGCGACCGTCCACTGCACTGTCTGCAGGCCCAACGCGCGCGTCGCGCGAAAATAAGCCGGCGTCCGCACGCCGCATGGCGGCCGCGCCAACCGAGCGCGCACCCCGGTAACGTCGGCGATGATCTGTTGCGTGCGTTCCAGCTGGCGTCGGGTCTCTCGCGCCTTGCGATAGAGATAGATCGGATGCGAGTAAGAATGATTCCCGATTTCGTGGCCGCTCTCGGCCACACGCCGCGCCATTTCTGGAAAACGCTCGACCTGCCTTCCGACCATGAAGAAGGTCGCGCGCACTTCGTACCGTTTGAGCACGCCGAGAACGCGCTCAGTGTCTGCGGATGGCCCGTCGTCAAAGGTCAATGCCACTGCTTCTGAGTCCGTCCGCCCGCGCCAGACGGTGGGGCCCAGCCACTGCGAACGCTCCGCGACGGTCGCGTAATAAGCAACAGCCGCCACTGCGGTTATCGACGCGACGCCGGCGATTATGGGAAGGAGAAATGGCATAAGTATTGGTCAGGCGATTCGTTGCAACAGTGTGTTCCTGGGTTCTGCGATCCTTTCTTGCGACGATCCGAGCTGAAGCACGAGTTCAGCAATGTCTTTCCGCGCATTCGGCCGCGCAAATTTACTTGCGTTCAAAGCCATCGCGTCGCGGGTAGTCTGATCCTGCAACAATGAGAGCACGACCTTCGCCGTTTCCTGTGCGCCTTTGGTCATTACGGCGAGGCCCGAATCAATCATTCGTTTGGCATTTATCAACTCAGCCCCGGGGATAGGATCAAAAAGAACAACTGGGACAGAACACGCCGATGCCTCGAGCATTGTGAGTCCCCCTGGTTTGGTGACCAGCAAGGCTGCCGCTTGCATCAAGGCCGGTATGTCATCGGTCCAGCCGAGCACTCGCAAAGATACGGGCGTCGCAACTCTCAGACTTTCAAGCCTCCGTTGCATGCGGTGATCTTTTCCGGCAATCGCGATCATGTGCAGCGGCAAATTGGCGCTGGCGAGTTGCTCAACCACCTGATCCATTCTGGTCGGGCCCATGCCGCCGCCCATCAAAAGAACAATCGGCAGACTAGCGTCAATTCCATAACGAAGGCGCGTCTGTCTTGGGTCGTGATTGGCTGCGAACGAAGGGTCGATTGGTATGCCTGTAACATGGACCTTATTTCGCGGCGCACCCCAATTGATTAGCTCTTCTCGTCCGCTTTCGTCAGCCACAGTAAAGGCGGAGACTTCCGACTTCACCCAGATCGGTTCCGCTTCATAATCCGTGATCACACTCAAAATCGGAGCAGGTGTGATTTCCATCTGTCTCGCAATAACGAATATCTCGCCCGCGGCTACCTCAACAGCCACCATTACGTCCGGATGAAAGTTGGCGATCATCGTGAAAAGCTTTCGGCAACCAAAGCGAAAAGCCCAGCTCGGCGCCGTACTCTCGTGCTTCTGCTTGAGCCGCGCTGAAGACAATCGCTCCCATAGCGACGGGGCATAACGCAGCATCAACCAGTAGGGCCATTCATAGCAGACGCGAAAGAGCGGATGACACTCAGCCAGAGCATCGATTACGCGCACGTTTGACTGCGGAGATTGAAGCGCGACTTCCTTCGCGATTGCTCGCGCAGCGCGAACATGGCCGGACCCGAATGACAGTGTGAGCACGAGCACTTTCATAACGCGCACCGACCTTCAGTCTTCCCTCCACTTCATTAACTTGAAGCCGAGCGCGAGAGTGGCGACCGCCATCAAACTGAGCGCGAGTAGTTCGCCGCCGATTTGGTGCCCACCTGCAAGGGTCGTCTGCACGGCGCGGGCTGCGAACGCCGTCGGCAATAGTTGGGTGAACACACGCAACGCACGTGGTAGCATCTCGGGCGCGTAATAGACAGGCGCGAGCAGGACTAATCCGGCGCCGAGCATATCGGTTAACAGGGACCCTTCGCTGAAACTACGCGCCCGCGCGGCAATGACAACGCCGAGACCACACAGACACAAAATTGTCAGAACGATTACCAATGCCAGCAACGCGAAATTGGGTTGCATGTGCACTCCGAGAGCCCTTCCGACCACGAGCAAAGTACTAGTGCCGAGCGTCGCTTGCACTAGAGCGAAGATGAGCACCCCGAAAATGTAAGAAGACGGTGCGAGCGGCAGAGTGGCAAAAAGCTTAAGGCGACCGGTGAAACGATTTTCGAGCAAGAGATAGCCGAGCCAACTGATCGAAGTCAGTGAAAGTGAAAAGACAATTGAGCCCGCGAGAAAACGCAACCGGGTTTGTTCGGATGCGACTTCGGCCCCGCCCACCGCGTTAGCAAACAGATACATTCCCGATGGGAAAACGAGCGCAGCCAGCAGGAACGGCCCTATTTCGCGGCGCATGCCGACGAGTTGAATTCGGAAGACACACGTGATGTCGGTCAATCGGGTCATACTGTGCCTCCCGTCTCGTCCTTGTCGAACGGCTCGCCGGTGAGAGTGAAATAAACGTCCTCGAGCGAAGCGCGGGCAATCGAATACTCCGAGAGCAGTTCACGCGCGATGCACTGTTGCGCTTCAGCGAAACTTGCGCAGTAGCGAACGCGTAAATCGCTGAGCGGATCAAGAGGGTCGCGATAGCTCAGCCGATAGCTCCGCGTCAGCCGCGCCAGGAGTTCGTCGAGCGTTCCGCACGCGATCAGGCGGCCAGCCTCGACGATGGCGATGCGGTCGCTCAAATTCTCGGCTTCTTCCATGTAGTGCGTTGAAAGAATCACGGTCGCGCCTTCATTGACTGCACGGCGAATAACTTGCCACACGGCGCGTCGCGACGACGGATCAAGTCCCGTAGTCGGTTCGTCCAACACCAGCAAGGGCGGGCGGCCAAGAAGCGCCAGACCGATCAGGATCCGCCGCCGCTGCCCACCCGATAGCGCGCCCACGCGCTTGTTCGTCTCACCGCTGAGACCTAACTCTGCGATCACCTCGTGCGCCGACTCGCGAGCCTTACGTTTTGACAGATGCTTGAAGCGGGCGAAGAATTCAAGATGCTCAAGCACCGTTAGCCTTTCGAAGAGGCCGGCCTCCTGAGGCGTGATACCCATCAAGCGCTTGGCGCGGACGGGCTCTTTGATAACATCAACATCGAAGACATCGATCGCGCCTGCCGTCGGCCGCAACTCCGTTGTCAGTTGCCGCAGAAAGGTCGTTTTGCCAGCACCGTTCGGGCCTAGAATCGAAAGCACCTCGCCGGGTCGCACCTCAAGATCAATGCCGCGATTCGCCTCTGTGCCGTCGTCATAACGCTTGACTAATCCTCGCACGCGGACAGCGAGCGGCGCATCCTGTTTGATTTTGAGGGGCTGCGCAATCTTGATTTGCTCGCGCGTAGCAAGCCCGGGGGGCTCGCTGGTTGTGATTAGGGCGCTGGTCATTTCTTAACTCAGTTGCAGAAAATCCAACCCGCCACGAATTGCAGTGAGCGGACTGTTGCGATAAGCGGACACCTCGTAAGGACATCCGATTTTGCAGCCCTTGCAGAAGTCCCACATCTGCGGTGACTGTTGAATAAGTTTCCGCACCTCCGGCGACTCATAGATCTCGCGCAGGCTCATCTCGGGCGCGCCCCGATGCAACGAGACGAACGCGCAGGGAAACTGGATCGAACCATCGGGTCGCATGTTCACTAAATGTGAAGCAGAGCGACAGGGAAACTTTCGCGTAAACCCATCGTTGCGATAAAACCTGTAATAGTCCTTATAGAAGCGCACGCATTTGTGCTGCTTCTTCAGTTCCAGAACGAAAGCAGCGACGCGATCAAGTTCGTCTTTGCGCATCTCAACATCTTCTGTTTTCCACGTCGTGCGCACGACGTTGTGCACCGCCTCGGTATGCAGCAGGAAGCCACGCTCTTCGCAATACTTTGCCAGCGCAGGCAGGTCTTCCAGGTTTTCAAGATCGACCGCGGCGTTAATCTGAATCGTGTTGTATTGAAGATTGCCTCTAATATAATCCAGCGCGCTCAAGATCGTTGGGAGTCCGTCTATGCCACGCCGCTGAGCGAACTTCTCGCGGTCGAGCGTGTCGATCGAGACTTCCAACTGATCGAGTTTGACACAGGCTTCTGCATATTTTTTTAGCGCCAACCCATTCGTTGGCATTGAAGTGTAGAATCCTTTGCGGGCAGCATACTCGATATAGTCGGGCATGTGTGGGTTCATCAACGGCTCGCCGCCCGACATGCTCCAGGCAAACACGCCAAAGTCCGCCGCTTCGTCCATGCGCGCAAAGACCCGCTCGCGCACGGCGCGGTCCTCCGGTTGCTGGTTCTGCCAGATGGCGCAATAGCCGCACTTCATGTTGCAGTGCAGGGTCGTTTCAAACATCACCATGAACGGTCGATTGAAACGGTGCCGCACTTGGAGCAGCGCGTTCCGGAACATGAGAGACTTCTTCACTTCAAGCGTAAACCCTTCATCCGGCGTCATCCTTACAAAGCAAAAATCTTATCCGTGTTTGCTGTTTTCTGCGCAGACGGCTCTGGCAGGTTTGCTCCCAGTTGAGAGTGGCATGCTACGGCAAACACACAACAAGAACGCAGCGATAGCGCTGCGTGAAAAAATCCTTGTTCCCTCCCCAAGCCGTCGCGCGCGTCTTTTCAATTGACCGATTGATCTTCCCTCTTTGTTAAGGGATCTGACGTAAACCCGACTAAGAGAGCAAGGCGTATTCCTAGAAATCAGAGGACACTGGAGTTAGAGCTTTGGTCTATATTTCGGCCTCATAAAGAGGAATCACAGATGTGGGGTACGGGGAGTGTGGCTTATTCCGTGGGGCTCTTTTCCCCTGTGCGGCTTTTTAGACTGGTTGAAAAATTGAGTCCCCGTTCATGGCAAACAGGCGGGCGAATACCTTTGAGGAGCAAACGCGAGGATGTCTCGGCGTCTTAAAGATCGATGCCAAAGCGCGCTGCCATGCGGTAAAGGGTCTTTCGGTTGATGCCGAGAATCTCGGCGGCGCGTTTGCGGTTACCCCCGGTCGCATCAAGCACATGCAAGAGATACCGCCGCTGCAGTTCCCCGGACGACGGCAACCCAGCAAACAACTCGGTCAGATCCTCAGCAGCACCAACGGGCGGCATCCCGGCTTCCGGAGATAATAGCTTCTCCGGAAGATCCGCTTCAGTGATGGACCCAAATTGGTTCAATGTCACAGCGCGCTCGACAGCGTTTTCGAGTTCGCGCACATTGCCGGGCCACGGATAATTAGTCAGACGCTCGAACGCTCGGTCATCCAGGCGAGGCGGCGTTCCATTTTTAGGAGAGTGCTTGCGCAGAAAGTGTGTCACCAATAACGGAATGTCTTCACGCCGCTCACGCAATGCCGGCAGATGAATGTTAATGACGTTGAGCCGGTAAAGGAGATCGCTACGAAAATTGTCAGTCGACATCAACGCTTCCGGATCCCGGTTACTCGCAGCGATTACTCGCGCGGCGACGATTACCGGCGCGTCGCCCCCAACGGGAACTACCTCGCGCTCCTGGAGCACTCTCAGCAGCTTCACTTGAAGTCCGGTACTCATCTCGCTGACTTCATCGAGAAAGACGGTGCCTTTTCCGGCCTGTTCAAAAATTCCTCTCTTATTACCGATAGCTCCAGTGAATGACCCTTTCACGTGACCAAACAACTCCGACTCGAGCAGGCTTTCCGTGAGGGCGCCGCAATTAACGGCCACAAACGGAGCCGCATGCCGTTCTCCGTGAACGTGAATGGCGCGTGCGACCAGCTCTTTGCCGGTGCCCGATTCGCCGGTGATGAGGACAGCCGCCCGAGAATCCGCCACGCGAGCGATCATTTTGTAGACTTCAAGCATCGCCGGAGTGCGTCCCACCAGGCCCACGGTCTGCTGATCGTCGTCGTCGACAATAGGCCGCGGCTGCTCGATCGACCGTGCCGCCAGTGCTCGGCGCACAGTACCGACGAGCGCGTCGATATCGAAAGGCTTGCTGACATAGTCAAAGGCTCCCTGTTTCACCGCGCGCACGGCGGTGTCGACAGAGCCGAACGCCGTCATCAAAACTATCGGAATTTGCGGGTAGTGATTTCGAACGTGGTCCAGCAAAGCCAGTCCGTCGACGCGGGTCTTCATCCGGATGTCACTCACCAGAACATCGAGCTGCTCGTCTGCCAGAGTAGTCATTGCCGCCTCACCGCTTTGCGCGAAACGCGTTGAGAAGCCCTCTCCTTCGAACACTTCGCAAAGTAATTCGCAGGTGACTGGATCATCGTCAACGATCATCAGCCGTGGCGCCTCAGGCGACATGAGTTATTACCTCCTGATCCATCGGCGATTCGATCTGCAGCGGCAACGTCAGACGAAAAGAGGCCCCTTGTCGTTCTTCTACCAGCACTTCGATCTTGCCGCCATGCTCCGCGGCGACCTCATGGGCAATGGCCAGCCCAAAACCACTGCCAGCCTCTTTTGTCGTCCACATAGGCTCGAAAACGTGTTCGACCGCAGATGGGTTTATCCCGATGCCACTATCGCGGAAGAGTAACTCGGCTTGTCCTTCAGCACGATCTAATCTGGTGGTAATCTCGATGCTGCCGCCGCGAGGCAGCGCGTCGATACTATTGTTCGTGAGATTGAGAAAGAGCTGTAGCAGAGTGTCCCGACTGCCCCATATTAAAGGCAGATCAGAGTCCAGCTTTGTGACGGCTTTTATCTCATGGGCTTCCAGCGTCGGCTGAACCAGCCATAGCAGCTCCTCAACCACCTCGTTGAGACTCAGACGTTGCAGCGCAGGTCGAGGCCTTTGCGTTCGAGCCAGCAGGCTCTTTACGCTCTTGACGACAGAAGCGAGTTGCGAATTTATGATGCCAACCCGGCGTTGCGTGTCGCTGTCGTGCGGATGGCTGCGGGCAAGCAATCGCAGGTGTCCTGAAATCGCATTCAAAGGTGTGCCAACTTCATGCGCCAGAGAGGCAGCTATCTGGCCCACCGCCGCCAGCCGCTCTGATCGAGCGAGACCTTGCTGAGTTTCGAAAAGGGCTTCGTTTGATGAGCGCAGTTCGCTGGTCGTTTGGGCCACTTCGTTGTGCAATTGGTCGTTAAGACTCCTGACCTGTAACAAGAGCCGCTCTCGTTCCTCGTCGCGGGAACGAATGTCATCAATCATTCGATTGAAGCCTTTGGCTATGGTTCCCAACTCGTCATCACGGCGCACCCGCGCGCGCGCGGACAAATTGCCTGCGCGCGCCTGCTCCATAGCCGACACGACATCTTGCAGCGGCCCGCGAAATAAGAAGGCAAAGAGGAAATAAAGAAGTGCGACCGAGACGACGGCCCCACCCCCCAAAACGATGTTGTCCTGGAACTGTAAGCGACCGACAAAATCAGTGCGCGGGGTTTTCTGCACGAGGGCACTCACATATCCGCTTCGCCCTGGTTCTTTGATTGCCGAGGTTATCAGCCACTGGCGATAGCCGTCGCGTTCAACTTCGATCGATACTAGGTCGGGAAGTGGCCGCTCCAATTCTCCCAGTTCATTGTCCCGTGTCTGTTCATTCAAGTAAGGCAGTCGCTGCCCGTCCGGAGCTGTGCTGGCCACCAACCTTTCGCCGGCAGGCGTGACTTGGTAAACGTCGATCTGCTTGAAGTCGGGCCGCGAGTTTAGGAGAAACTGAATCTCCTGCAACACATCGTTCGGGGTGTCGAAATAGCGATTCGTCTCTGTGCGCTTGGCAATAGTAACAACCTGCCTAATCGCATTATTGTAGCGGTATTCTTCGCTAAGTGATTTGGTGATGACTCCATGCAGATAAGCCGACGCAGCCAAAATAGCGAACATGGTAGCCGCGACGAGCAGCAGAACTTTCCATTGAAGATTGAGGCGCAAGCGCATCAGGCAAACTCAGTACGCGGGACTCGAAGTAGAGTTACGAAGGATCTTAGTCGCGCTTCCGCTTTCAGATCAATTATGGTAAAAACAGCGGTCCAAGAAGCACTTTCCAAGCGGCTGAATGTGAAATCCAGTAGAATGAACGTTTCAATCAGGGACATCCAAGGTTCAAACCGGATTATCTTTCACAGACTGCACGAACGCAAGGTGGACCATTAAGAAATTCCGACCCCTCTCTATGGCGCTGTTTGGCACAATTTTACGAAGCCGAAATAGGCCGAATTTCCGCGCTATCGCCGTTGGCGTCTGTCTTTTGGCGATCTTATGTGTCGCGAGGGCGGCTCCAGCGCGCGGCCAGCAAGACGGTGCCCGACTCGGCACTCTGAAACTGCTGGTTCTGGATCCGCAGGGACACGGCGTTGCGGGGGCTTCCTGCAGTTTGTTTCGCTCGACCGATGACAAAACCGCGGTTGTCAAAGTCGTGACCGATGACCAAGGCATCACAACTGTTTCCGTGAAACTGCCAGCCGCAAATTATACGCTGCGGGTTGAGAGTAGGGGGTTTGAAGTCCTGGTCAAACCCGACATCGTGGTCAAGGTTGACGCGCTGACGGAAGTAGAAGTGCATCTGAGCGTGGCCGCTGTGACGGAGATTGTAAATGTCGCTTTGCCCGGAGATGAAGCGACGACCGTTGCCGCTGGTTCGTCAACGCCAGCAGGCAGCCTTCATCTTGAAGCTCTTCGCCGCCTCCCGCTCGCGAGTGCGCGGGTCGATCAAGCCTTGCCACTGGTGCCGGGCGTAGTCCGTTCCGCGACGGGCGAGATCAGTATCGCGGGAGCAACCGAACAACAAAGTGCCTTGCTTGTAAACGGGCTCAACGCGGCGGATCCCGCGAGCGGAAATTTCAGGCTTAACCTGCCCGTTGATTCTGTCGAGTCAGTACAAGTTTTCCAGCACCCTTACACCGCCGAGTATGGCGCATCAACTGGTGGGGTGACCCAGGTGCAGACGAGACGAGGAGGTGATCACTGGCACTGGGAATTAAATGACTTTCTTCCGGATCTGCGTTTTGTGAGAGGCAAAATAGTTGGCATTGCGGAAGACACTCCGCGCGTCAATTTCAATGGACCGCTGATCAAAGATCGACTGTTTCTGGCTCAATCGGTATCGTATTCGATTGCCAAGCAGCCAGTCCGTGGACTCCCCTTCCCGGTCAACGAAACAAAGACCGAGTCGCAGAGCTACTTCTCACAATTCGACCTAATCTTGAGCAATCGTCACACTCTTGCTCTGACGTTTGGCTATTTTCCGCAGCGCGATCAGTTTGTCAATCTGGACTTCTTTCGACCGCAACCGGTGACGCCGAACTACAAGCAGAAAGATTTTGTCTTCAGCCTTCGGGACCATTACCAATTGGGCGAGGGCTTCCTGCAATCGGCGTTTTCGTATAAACGATTCAGCGCCAATGTCTGGGGCCAGGGCGCAGACGATCAAACATTGACACCAACCGTGGAGCAGGGCAACTACTTCGCGACGCAGTCAAGACACTCACACCGCCTCGAGTTGTTCGAGTTGTACAGCTCGCCGACTAAACACTTCTTAGGGACGAGCAACGACTTCAAAGCGGGCTTTGATGTCAACAGCGTGGGCAACCTCATGGATTACTCTGCCCGCCCAGTCAGAATAACGCGAGAGGATGGCACGCTGGCTGAGCGAATAGTTTTTAGAGGCGTCCGGCCTATTCAGTCGGCCAACCGCGAGTATGTCGGGTTTGTGCAGGATCGTATCTTGGTCCGCCCGAGTTTGAGCTTTGATCTTGGTCTGCGTTACGAAGACCAGCAAATCGCGGCCGAACGCAACTTCGCGCCGCGCGCCGGCTTTGCCTGGTCGCCCTTTAAAGGCGACCGAACCATCTTGCGCGGTGGTGTCGGAGTCTTCTACGACAAAGTGCCCCTTAACATCCGCAGCTTTGCCCGTTATCCTTCGCGCACTGTCACCCGGTACGGCGCTGATGGCGTGACGGTAATCGATAGCCATCACTTTGTTAACGTGTTGGTGGACACCCCACCGGTTGAGCCACTCGATTTCCGCCGACGGTCGAGCAATGATGCGGGCTTCGTGCCGGAGAATTTAAGATGGAACATTCAGTTGGATCAGATTATCAACACCTGGTTCGATCTGCGCGCGAATCTGACTGGCAGTCGCACCGATAACATTTACATCGTAAATCCTGAGCTGGATTTCAGAGGACGAAGTGGGATTGTGATGCGTTCGGCCGGGCAGGCAACTTACCGCGCATTGGAGGTCACGGCCCGTTTTCGTCTGCCGAACAAAGATGAGATTTTCGTTTCTTATGTGAGATCGAAGGCGCGTGGCGACCTTAATGACTTCAACACTTACTTTGGTGACTTTGGGTCGCCCGTCATTAGAGCAAATCAATATTCCAACCTGCCGTTCGATGTCCCAAATCGTTTGATTGCCTGGGGCACGATTAGCTTGCCACATCGCTTTTCGATTGCTCCGATATTCGAGGCGCGAAGCGGCTTTCCGTATTCAATCGTGGACGCTGCGCAGAACTTCGTCGGCACGCGCAATTCGGGTCAGACTCGGTTTCCCGCCTTCGTGTCGCTCGATGCCGAGTTCGCCAAAGAGTTTCAGGTGACAAAGAAATACGGCGTACGCCTTTCTCTGCGCGGCTTCAACCTAACCAACCACTTCAACCCGCGCGACGTTCACGCCAACACTGCCGATCCGCAATACGGTCAGTTCTTCGCTCCCTACCACCGATTCTTTAGCGGAGGCTTCGACATTCGTTTTTAGTGATCGTGAAGTATTACCGACCACTCGCCTTAAGGGTGCGGAGAATAATCGACCGAGGCAGTTGCGGCCTCCCGCGTAACAGTAATCCAGGTGCTCTCATTGAAGATTGGGCCGCGCATCTGAAGGCAAAGGGTTACGCTCCGGCCTCGATGCGTCGGAAGATAGTCGTGCTCAAAGTTTTCTGTTCCTATTGGGTACGGAGGAGGCACGCTTTCCGAGTCTCCGTTTTGGCGAGTCCAACTGAGCTTTGGGCGAATAGAGCAACTGCCCCGAGCGCTCACGGAGACAGAGATGCGAACCCTCCTGGCCCAGGCGGGACGAAATCATTCTGTCATTGATGTTCCACGAAAAGGGGCGGCACTGGCGAGAGGTAGAGCTTCACGCGCCTCGTCGCGCTCGTATCGAGCGCTTCGTAATTTCGCGCTTGTTGATTTGCTCTTCGCAACTGGGATGCGCGTGGGAGAAGCGTCGGCTCTCGACTTCGAAGACTTTGTAGTAGATGAGTCAGTCTTCCGAGTCCAAGGAAAAGGAGGACGAGATCGGCTCGCCTTTGTGGTGGACGAACAGATAGTACGCATACAGCGAGAGCACCGCGAGGCCCGCTCACGACTGGTAACTGACAGTCCCTCCCTGTTCCTGAACGCTTCCGGTGAGCGCCTTTCAACCCAGGGGATGGCTAATGTCATTGCTCAGTTTCGCCGAGATGCCGGCATCGAGCGGCACATTACGCCCCACATGCTGCGGCATACAGTTGCGACGCTCTTACTACGCAACGGGGTTGACATTCGGGTGGTACAGGAATTCTTGGGCCATGCATCGATCGCTACGACTCAACGCTACACGCATATCGCCAAGGAACATCTGATCGGCGTTTTGCGGAAGCACCATCCATCTTTAGGGCTTCGAGCAGAGGCATAATGGCCTCGTTGTGAGGCAGCGAGTCACCTTCTGAGGTCGACTCATCGATATCAACGAAGTTTGCAACGAAGTTTGCTATTGACAAGGGTTGGTTTGTGGATTAGAGTCCGCCCGTTTCTTTCCGTGTTCACGTGCGACTTCCTCGACGCGCGTTTCTGAAGTCTCACGTCATAGAAAATCTGCTTTCCTGTTTACTGGAACGGCCACACCATGTCTATCACCCCCCCCAAGTGCGATAACGACACTTGTGTAAGCCGCAGTCGGAGAGTTCTCGCATATATCGCAAAACTTCGATGGCCGGCAATCTCATCTCAACTGGTTTCGCTGGTGCTAACTTACGCCCTTCTCCTGCAGTTGATTCCGTTCAGAGCGAATGCGGCCACGCTAAATGGCAAAGATCCTCGTTCAGCCAAGGCCAACCAGACCTTAACTTCCGGAACCAGCGACAAGAAGCAAAGCGATCAACTATTCAACGGTGAAATAGCAGCAGGGGTCAATGCTTCTTTCGCGCCGGAGCCACAATCAGGTTCGGGAACCAGCACGATTACCGACGCAGTAGTTTCGCGGCACAAGCCAACCCTCAACAGCGGACGCATCGACGGAACACTGCGAGTGTTGCTCGGCGAGTCGTTCACGATTACCGGCAGCGCGCAATTGACTTCAGATTTGTATCTCCCCGGGGCTCCGACAATTCAACTGAGCGGCGGTGCGCAGGATGGCGGCGAAACAAGTGACGGCGGCGCCGCAACTCCGGGAAACTACACTCTCAGTCTGACTGGCGGGAATCTCCCTGGCCGTATCCATACGAATGTTGATGCAATACAACTCCCGACGGATTTCCCAAACTCGGTTCCGGCACCCAGCGGCACGCGGACCGTCACTGTCAGTTCCCAGTCGGGCGTCGCCGGAATCGGGAACTGGCAGACCGTGCGCGACCTGAACGTTACAGGTTCGCACATCACAATCGACGTTTCCCCCGGCAATTACGGAACGTTTACCGTGAACGGGAACAGTCAGCTCAATTTCACGGCCGGAACATATAACTTCTCGAACACCTTCAATCTCGACAGCAGCGCAACGATCAAAGCCACGGGTCTGGTGGCCATCGACGTGGGCCAGAACCTAACCATCACCAGCGGCGCGGTGACGCTGGGCAGCTACACTTCTCCAGGCGATGTGCATTTGAACGTCCTGGGCACGACGCTCAACGTCAACGGTAGCAGTCAGGTGTCAGGATTGATCCGCGCTTACAACGGTGCGGTTAGTCTGAACGGCACCAGCCAGGTTCGCGGTCAGGTGATCGCAAACAGCCTGACGCTAAGTGGAGGCAAAGTAATCGGGGCGGTCTGGCCGGCACAAGCTGGGAATGGACTCACTGTTTTCGGCCCACGTCGTTTTGATCGGACAACCGGTCCCCCCAACCAATACGTTGAGCAGTTCTCTCTGCCTGTCGGAGTGGTTTCGCCTTATACACTGCACATACAGAACGGTGAGCCTGATGGTTCCAACCGTGTGTCGAGCGCGACCGTGAAGCTGAATGGAGTCGACATACTGACGCCCAGCGATCTCAATCAAAACGTTGCTGGCCTGGATCGAACCGTAACTCTTGCAGCCAACAATCAATTGAATGTCACCGTCGCGAGCGTTCCCGGCTCGTACTTGATTATCAACATCGCTGGGATAGTCCCGGTGAGTGATACAACGCCGCCGACGGTGGCCATCACTTCGCCCGCCAACAATTCAACTACGACTGACAGCCAGGTCACCGTCAGCGGAACCGCGATCGATTCAGGGCCCGGTGCTTCGGGTGTGGCTCATGTTTATGTGAACAATGTCGAGGCAGCTTACAACTCGAGTTCCGGCACATGGACTCTCGCAAACGTGTCGTTGGCCTTAGGCTCAAACCAGATTACGGTACGCGCGGTCGATCAAGCAGGCAATCAAACTACGTCGAGCATCACAGTCACCCGACAATCGCCGACAAATCACGCGCCTACAGCCGATGCCGGGCCGGATCAGACGTTGACCTTGCCTGAGACTGCTTCGCTGCATGGGACAGCCACCGACGATGGTCTGCCCACGGGGAGCACCTTAACCACGACCTGGAGCAAAGTGAGCGGCACCGGTATTGTGACGTTCGCAAATGCCAGCGCGCTTAATACGACCGCCAGTCTCAGTATCTCAGGAACCTATGTGCTTCGTTTGACGGCAAGTGACGGAGCACTGTCAACGACGGACGACATCACGATCACCGTTAAGCCCCAGAACCAACCGCCGACGGTGAGTGCCGGTCAAGATCAGACGATTGCCTTGCCTCACACTGCAACGCTCAACGGCACGGTTACGGACGATGGCTTGCCTGCAGGCAGTAGTGTGACTACAACGTGGAGTCAGGTCAGCGGGCCCGGCACGGTCACCTTTGAAGATGCAACTCTCACAGATACCAACGCCACCTTCAGTGCTCCCGGAACGTACGTTCTGCGATTGACGGCAACAGATAGTGAACTCACCAGCAGAAGCGACGTCACTATTACCGTGCAGCCGGAGAACCATGCGCCGACGGTGAGTGCTGGTCAGAATCAAATAGTTTCTTTGCCAAACGCCGCGGCTCAACTGAACGGCTCAGCATCTGACGATGGATTACCCTTCGGAAGCACTCTCAGTGTTTCGTGGAGCATGGTGAGCGGGCCGGGCTCAGTTGTTTTCGACAATCCCAACAGCACCGCAACTATCGCCCATTTTGCGGTGGCGGGACTTTACGTTTTACGGCTCACCGCGACCGATGGAGAGTTGAGCAGCACTGCTGACGTAAACATAACCGTCACTCCGCCGAATCAAGCGCCAACGGTGAATGCCGGCGCAGACCAGACTATTACTTTACCCAATAGCGCCAGTTTGAACGGCACGGTCGGCGACGACGGGTTGCCGATTGGCGGTGGTGTGTCTACTCTCTGGAGCGCGATCAGCGGCCCGGGCACCGTCACGTTTGCAAATCCAAACGTCACGGTGACCACGGCGGCGTTCAGTGCTGCCGGCACTTACGTTCTGCGCCTCTCGGCCAGCGACTCACAGCTTTCAAGCAGCGATGACGTCGTTGTCACTGTCATAGCGCAGAACCACGCGCCCACAGTCGATGCCGGACCAGATCAAACGATTACGCTGCCAAACAGCGCGCAGCTCAACGGCACGGCGACTGATGATGGACTGCCGGCGGGCAGTAGCCTGACTGTTTCATGGGGCAAAATCATCGGACCCGGACCGGTCGCGTTCGCCAATCCTAACGCGGCCGCAACGAATGTTTCGTTCAGTGTCGCTGGCACCTACACGCTGCGTTTGACTGCCAGCGACTCGGAGCTTTCAAGCACTGATGACATTGTCGTCACCGTCAATCCACAGAACCTCGCGCCGACTGTTGATGCCGGAGCAGATCAAACTATCACCCTACCAAATGCGGCTAACCTGAACGGCAGCGCCAGCGATGATGGTTTGCCCACGGGCAGCAGTGTAACGACCACCTGGACCAAAGTGAGTGGACCTGGAACGGTTACGTTTGGCAACCCGAACGTAACGGTGACCACTGCGGCATTCAGCGCCGCGGGAACCTATGTGCTGCGTCTTACGGCCTCTGATTCTCAACTTTCCAGCAGTGATGATGTGATTGTCACGGTCAATCCGCAGAATCAACCACCCACTGTTAACGCGGGCCAGGATCAAAACATTACTTTGCCCAGCAACGCGACGCTTAACGGTACCGCGAGCGATGACGGACTTCCTTCGGGCAGTACTCTGTCAATTTCCTGGACCAAAGTCAGCGGCCCGGGCACGGTTACTTTCACCACTCCGAGCGCGGCGGCAACCAGTGCTTCGTTCAGTGTTGCCGGAACCTATACGTTGCGCCTGACCGCCAGCGACTCGCTACTTTCGAGCAGTGATGACGTAGTCGTCACCGTCATTCCTGAGAACCACGCGCCCACGGTCGATGCCGGACCGGATCAGACAATCACTTTGCCGAATGCGGCAAATCTTAATGGGAGCGTGAGCGATGATGGGTTGCCCACCGGCAGCACTCTGACTACGACTTGGAGCAAAGTCAGTGGCCCAGGCACCGTCACTTTTGCAAATCCGAGTGTGACAGTAACTACGGCCTCGTTCAGCCAGGCCGGCACTTATGTGCTTCGGCTTACCGCCAACGACTCACAACTCACCACTACTGACGATATTACGATCACGGTTAATGCGCAGAACGCGGCGCCAACTGTGAACGCCGGGGCCGATCAGACTATTAGTTCGTGCACGACTAACTTTTCGGGAACCGCTACGGACGATGGTCTTCCTGCCGGCAGTACTCTGACTATTTCGTGGAGCAAAGTAGGCGGACCTGGCAATGTAACTTTTGCGGATGCCGGAAACCTCAATACGACAGCGACGTTTAGTGCGGCGGGTAATTACGTTCTGCGTCTGACCGCCAGCGATTCTCAACTATCAAGCAGCGACGACGTTGCCATTACCGTGAACCTGGTGCCGGCTACGCCGGCGCCCGCTCGCTATTTTGAGCCGACGCCGTACCTGAGCTTCCAGGACAGTCCATTCCGGACTCTGTCACTTAGCCACTTCTACCTTGAAGACTTTGAGGATCATCTGCTCAACACCCCGGGTGTTAGTGCTGATGCGGGCGGCGTGGTTAGCGTAACTTTCGGACCCAGCGGTCACGATTCAGTTGACGCCGACGACGGCGTGATTGACGGCAGTGGTTCAAACGGAGACGACTTCTTCAATCCGAATGGCGCGCAGGGAACCAAGTTTACTTTCAACGCGAATGTTCTCGGCTCGCTGCCAACTCACGCTGGTTTGGTTTGGACCGACGGCGCCGGAGACGTTTACTTCGAAGCCTTTGATCGTAATGGCGTGTCGATGGGGCTGCGCGGTCCCTACAATCTTCCCGATAACTCCTACAGCGGCACGACAGCGGAAGATCGATTCCTGGGTGCTTACAATCCGGATGGTATTTCGGCGATTCGCGTTCTGAACACGATCGGAGGCATGGAAATAGATCATCTGCAGTATGGGTTTGGCGGTGGTAATAGCGCTCCCACGGTTAACGCTGGACCCGATCAGAGTCTTTTCTTGCCGGCCACCACAGCAAACTTGAACGGAACTGTAACCGATGACGGCTTGCCGGCTTGTGGCTCTCTGTCAATTTCCTGGAGCAAAGTCAGCGGACCGAGCACGGTAACTTTTGCTAACCCAACTGCCGCCGTCACGGCGGCCACGTTCGGCGCGTCCGGCGCATACGTGCTGCGTCTGACAGCGAGCGACTCCCTCCTCACTGCGAGTGATGACATAGCGATTACCATCACGGCCAACCAGCCGCCGGTGGCTGATTTCAGTCTGCCGTCAAGCAGCGGGGCGCAACAACTCACGGTCGTTTCTTACTCCAGCTACAACGGCTATGACGAAAATCACCCCAGACAACTCCTCGACAGTTCTGCTTACACATTCTGGCAGGCAGCCGTCGGCCAGGTGACTAACCAGTACATCAAGTTTGGTACCGCGGGCGGACAGCTGCAGCTGATTGATCGAGTGGCGTTGGAACCCTGGTATTACGCTTACGTCGAAGGAAACGTTCGAGACTTTGAGGTCCAGGTTTCATCCACTTCGAGCAATGATAGTGACTTCCATACGGTTTTGAGTGCCACTATGGCGCCGAACAGCAATGCACGTCAGGAATTTGCTTTCTCTGGCGGGCCGGTCGTCATGCGCTTTATAAAGTTAGTCCTCAAAAACAATTATGGCCAACCAAACTACATGAACCTGGCTTCTTTCCAGGCCCTCTCGTCTGGCAACGCCGACGGCATCGTTTCGTTTCTGAGTCGGGCAAACTCTGCGCTAAATCAATCTCCAGCAGTCGTTGAAAACGGTGGTGCAATTTACAACTTCAGCTTTGGCGGTACTTACAACACGCCTGATCCAATGCTTGGCTACAATCGGGGCGGCTGGGTCACAACCTCCACCGCTAACCAGTTCGCGACCATCCAGCTTGGCCGCGGAAGAGTTTACACGCTCGACGGAGTCAAGCTGGCGACCTGGTACGACTCAGGCTACGGCTATCCAACCGGCGTTAAGGATTTTGAGGTCTGGGTGTCGGCAACAACACCCGATGACAGCTCGTTCACAAAGGTCCTGACTGCGACTGTGGTCTTCAACCCGCAATTGCAGACGTTTCTTTTCCCGGCTGGTCCGGTACAGGCGCGTTACGTCAAGTATGTCCCGCTGAACAATGGGGGTGGTGGACCAGTCATCAACACTCAATCGTTCGATGTCATTGCGCAAGGCACGGCGAGAGTAGTCGCCGCTTCGGGATCGTATGAATACGGCAACCTTCCCGCGGAACAGGCGTTCGACGGTAATGAAAATACTTTTTGGTATGGACCTAACAACGTCGTCAATGATGTCTGGGTCAAGACCTCGCTTGAGGATGAAACCATTCACAAAGTGTTCGGCGTGCGCATCAATGCGCTGAACAGCTATTACTATGGCCAGCATGGCCCCAAAGACTTCGACATTCGCGTCTCGACTACCACCATTGACGACAGCGCCTTTACTACTGTCTATTCCGGAACACTCTCGGGCGCATACGGTAACCTGACCGAGCAGTTCTTATTTCCCACGCCGCTTGATGCAAAGTATGTCCAGTTCTACTGGAAGAATTCTTACAGTGGATCACTCATCGCTGTAAGTGAATTACAAGTCCTGGCTGATTCAGCCCACGGCTCGACTCTCGTCGGTTATTCCAGCAGCTCTGACCCTTCCTATCAGGGCCCGGCGAACGCGCTGGATATTGATACCACCAACCAACCCTGGATTACTGCGGGCGGTCAAAACACAGACCAGTGGCTGAAACTATCGCTCCCCAGTGGGGATCTCGCGACGATTGATCATGTGGCGCTGAAACCAGGCTATCTCCTTTACGGGTACAGCGGTAATCAGGATTTTAGCGTGTCACCCAAAGACTTCGAGATTCAGATCTCGACCACGGACGCAGCGGATGCGTCCTTCAGCACCGCGTTTTCCGGCACCCTGCTGGCAAACGCCAGCCTCCAACATTTCTACTTCACTCCCGTTCAGGCACGATACGTGCGCCTGCTCCTTAAGAATAATTATGGCGGGGGCTCGATCGCGCTGCACGGTTTCTACGTTTACCGGCGCAACTATGGCAGTACCGATGCTCGCTTTATCGATCGATCGACCGACGCAGACGGTCAGGTTGTCTCGTGGGCCTGGGACTTCGGCGATGGCGGCACGAGCAACGTGCAGAGTCCGTCCCACCATTACTCGACCGCTGGAGCCTACAACGTTACGTTGACCGTTACCGACGATGGCGGACTGACGGGCAGTCACCAAATGCTCTATCAGGCGACCGCGCCGCTTATTGCCGACTTTGTCTTCTCGCCTGTCGTGGCTTACGAAGGCGTGGAGTTTGTGCGTTTCACTGATATTACTCAGCTACTGGTACAACCGAATAGTCACCGCATTTGGGATTTTGGCAACGGATCTACCGTAACCGATCTCTACACCTCAACCTACTATCCTTATCAGTTTCCTGATAACGGTACTTTCAATGTGACCATGACGATTGGCGACAGTAGCGGCATCAGGTATGTCGTGACGAAACCAATGACCGTCCTGAACCTGCCTCCGTCGGTGACCGTCGAGGCGGGCAAGACGGTAGTTTGGGGCGAGCAGTGGACCAACGCGCCGCACATGTCCGATCCCAGTCCGATCGATAGCCAAAGCTTACGCGGCGTCTGGGACTTTGGTGATGGCCAGACATCAACCTGCCTGAATTGCAACAACGCGAGCGGCACGATCGCGCACTCTTATGCTCAGCCGGGTAGCTACAACGCCACGCTGACGGTAAGCGATAAGGATGGCGGCGCTGGGTCAGCGACTGCTACTTACACCGTGAATAAGCGGCCTACGGCTTTGGTCTTTTCAAGTCCGCCAGCTCAGACAACCGGGTCGCCACTGGTTATTCACGCCAGTTTGATGGATACGTTTGCCAACGCGCCGCTGAGCGGCAAGCCGGTCCAGTTCACCTTGAACGGAGCGGTTTTCAACGCCATGACCGGAGCGAACGGAGTGGCCGAAGTGTCGGTGCCCCTGCCGGCGGGAACGAAGATCGACATCACTATCGGCAGCTTTGGCGGAGATGCTTTCTACGCGAGTTGCAGCGGAGTCGGCGTGCCCGTGACTGCCGGCGGTAATCCGCCAGGCGGCGCTCCGAGTAACGCGGGCACAAACTTCTGGCTGATGTTCCCGCAAAACTATTCCGACGGATATGGCACCGCCCTCCAGAGGCTGTTCATAACTTCACCGGTTGACACCAACGGGACCGTCACAATTCCCGGATTGAACTTCACGCAGAATTTCACGGTGCAAGCAAACACCGTGGTGACAGTGCCACTCGGCTTTGCTCAGGTCTACGAGTCGGACGTGGTCCAGAACAAGGGCATTCATGTGACGTCCGCACAGCCCGTCATCGTCTACGGACTGAATCAGCGGTACTTCACGTCCGATGCTTTCCTGGGCTTGCCGGCCAACGCGATCGGCAAGGACTACTACGTTCTAACTTACAGCAACATGGGTTTCGCTCCGGCCAGCCAAGTCGGTATGGTCGGCGCCGAGGACGGCACGACGGTCACGATCACGCCGGCCGTCACGACCGGCGTCAGGCAGGGTGGCGTTCCCTATAACGTCGTTCTCAATCAAGGTCAGACCTACCTGTTACAGAACAACGTTCCCACCACCGCCGGTGATCTCACCGGTACTCGAGTTACATCTGACAAACCGATCGCCGTGTTTGGCAGTCATGAGGCGGCGACGATTCCTGCTGAAGCAGGCTGCTGCGCCGATCACCTGGTGGAACAACTCCCGCCAACGTCGGCCTGGGGCAAGCGCTTTGCAACGATCCCGATAGCCACGCGTACCAAGGGAGACTTCTTCCGCATCATCGCCGCGCAGGACAACACGGCGGTCTATCTAAACGGAAACCTCCTGGCTACGCTCAATCGCGGTCAGTGGATTGAGCGAATAATAAAAGACCCGGCCGAGTTCATCGCGACCCAGCCAATCATGGTGGCGCAACTCTCTACCAGTATCTTTTATGATGCGCCAACGACCGGCCTCGCAGATCCGTTCATGATGATCATCCCGCCCTACTCTCAGTTCCTCAATCACTACACGATTAGTACGCCCGCGGCCGGCTTTGCAATCAACTACGCGAACATAGTTGCGCCGACAGCTCTGATCAGCAGCATCACGCTCGACGGCGCGCCGATTCCCGCGAGTCGTTTCACACCCATCGGCGTCAGCGGTTACTCGGGCGCGCAGGTGCCGATCACTATCGGCGTGCACAATCTCGATGGCCCGGCGAGTTTTGGCGTTTTCGTTTACGGCTTTAACCAGGACGAAGGCTACGGCTATCCCGGCGGCATGAACATGAACCCGGTAGTGCAGAGCGTGAACGTAGTTGTCACGCCGGAAACTTCGGATCATCCGATCAGCAGCCAGGCGTGCGTCCTCGCTACAATCACGAATCAGGACCAGTTTCCGATCGGCGGACGAACTATCAATTTCACAGTCACCGGCGCCAATTCTTTGACCTCGTCGGCGACCACCAGCGCCGCCGGTCAGGCCACCTTCTGTTACACGGGGACTAACCTTGGCAGCGACCTCGTTCGTGCTGTCCTGGACACGGGTTCCGGCACTGCCTCTGTGCAGTGGCTAACCAACGTCCAGAATCATGCCCCGGTGGTCAACGCGGGTGTGGATAAGACGATCACCCTGCCGGCGCCTGCGACCTTGCAGGGCTCAGCTACTGACGACGGATTGCCGGCCAACACGCTAAATGTTAGCTGGGCCAAAGTCAGCGGTCCCGGGAACGTAGCGTTCGCGAATTCTGCCGCGACGGTGACGACCGCGACTTTCGCTTCGGCCGGCGTCTATGTCCTGCGCCTGACGGCGAGCGATACCGCCTTGAGCACGAGCGACGACGTGCAAATTACTGTCAATCCGACACCGTCCAATCAAGCGCCGACCGCAACCGCGGGATCGGATCAATCGGCAGCAATCAAGGGCAACTTGATTGTTAATCCAGAAAACGAGCAGCCCCTCGTCAACGGTAAGATTCCGGGTTGGGTGGTAGAGCAAGGCACGACCTGGACGCAGGGAAACAGCAGCATTCCCGGTTTGCCCGACCCGCATATCGGCCAAAACTTTTTCTACGTCGGCGCGGACGCAGTGTCTTACGCGGAGCTGCGTCAGGACGTCGACGTCTCGGCTTTCGCCAACAGCATCGCTGCGGGCACCCAACAATTTGAAATGCAGGTTTGGGTCCGTGCCGCCGGGCATTCTTATCCTTCGAACCCCCGAGTGGTGGTCGAATTCCGTAACGCCCGGAACGACGGAGTTCTCGGCACCCTCGATTATGGTAATGGGTATGCGATCGGTGGTTGGAATCTCACGGAGGCAACCCAGGCAGCGCCCGTTGGCACGCGCTGGATACGTGTGCGTCTGATCGCAATTCGCAATGGCAGCCCAGGCAACGACGCGTACTTTGATTCAGTCAGCCTGAGGCCCGTCGGTAACGCGGGCGTCAAACTAAACGGAACTGTCACCGACGACGGCTTGCCCTACGGCAGTAGTGTGTCTGCGAATTGGACCGCCGTGAGCGGGCCAGGCGCGGTGACGTTCACCAACCCGAACTCGGCGAGTGCAGGTGCGGGATTCGTCACACCCGGAACTTACGTTCTGCGTTTGACGTCGAGTGACGGGCAATTGAGCTCGAGCGACGATGTGACCGTTACGATCAATCCTCAGAATCAACCTCCCGTGGTGAATGCCGGCGCCTATCAAACGATAACGCTGCCCCAAACGGCGACCCTCAACGGCATAGTTAACGACGATGGGTTGCCGGTGGGGAGTACTCTGTCCGCTCATTGGAGAAAGGACCAGGGCCCGGGCATTGTGACCTTCGCCAATCCCAATGCGGCGAGTACGACCGCGAGCTTTAGCACCCCAGGTTATTACGCCCTGCACCTGACAGCGGAGGATTCCGAGTACGCCGCTGCGTCCGACGTGGTTGTCTACGTCAATCCCGCGACGAACAATCAACCGCCGGTGGTCAACGCCGGACCGGATCGTACGATTTCTCTGCCCACGAACACGGTAACTTTGAACGGCGCCGCGGCGGACGATGGTCTGCCGGGCGGTAGTCTGTCCGTTCTTTGGACCACAGTAAGTGGACCGGGCACGGTCAACTTCGGAACTCCGAACGCGGCCGTCACCACGGCCCAATTCAGCACCGCCGGCACTTATGTTCTGCGCTTAACGGCGAGCGACGGTGATCTCAGTACCAGCGACGATGTGAACGTCACGCTTACTGCGGCGAACCAGGCTCCGACCGTAAACGCCGGCGCCGATCAAGCGACGATCCTGTCGGCTGGAGCCCAATTGAACGGCACGGTCAGCGATGACGGCTTGCCTGTCGGGAACAGTCTGACGACTACATGGTCGAAAGTCAGCGGTCCGGGGACAGTCACGTTCCTGAATCCGAACGTCACGGTGACCGGCGCCAATTTCAGCGCGACCGGAACTTATGTGTTGCGACTGACAGCGAGCGACGGCGCCTTGAGTGCAAGCGACAACGTCACGATCACGGTCAACCAGGACGTCCCGCCGCCAACGGTGCAGATAACTGCGCCAGCCGATGGCGCCAGCGTTACCGAGCCGACGATTGTTACCGGTTCAGTCAGCGGCGGCGCGTGGACTCTTGAATACAGTCTCGACAGCACAGACGATCAGAACAGTCGTGTCTGGACTGCGTTTGCAAGTGGTAACGGTGCGACGACCGGCACCTTGGGATCGCTCGATCCGACGATGATGCTGAATGGCTTGTTCGACATCAGATTGTCGGCGACTGATCAGTATGGACAGACCTCGCGCACCAGGATTAGCGTGATTGTCGAGCGCAATCTGAAAGTCGGTAACTTCACCGTCTCGTTCACCGACCTGAGCATTCCGGTCGCGGGCGTGCCGATGGAAGTTACCCGCACTTACGACAGCCGCGACAAGCGCGTCGGCGATTTCGGCTTTGGCTGGACGCTCGGGCTCCACAACATTCGCGTCGAGAAAACCGGCGTGGTTGGGCTCAAGTGGTATGAGACTGTTTCCCAGGAAGTCTTCCCGAATTACTGTCTCGAGCCTATCGGCTCGCACGCGGTTACCGTGACATTCCCGGGCGGCAAAGTCTTCAAATTCCAGCCCAACGTGGCGCCGCACTGTCAACGAAACGCCCCGATTACATCGGCAAACATCACGTTCACGCCGATGCCGGGCACAGTCGGCAAGCTGGAAACGGTAGGCTCATCCGACGTGCAAATCGACGGCAGCGTTCCGGGCCCGGTGAACCTGATCGGCTTCGGCGGCGGCGTGGATATCTTCAACTCGTTCGTCTTTAAGTTCACCGCCCAAGATGGCACGGCTTACATCATTGATCAGCGCTCCGGTCTGCAAAGCCTCTCCGATCTCAATGGCAACACTCTGACCATTGGCGCTGGTGGCATTGCTCATTCCAGCGGGCAAAGCATCAGCTTCGTCCGGGATGGTCAGGGGCGCATTACGACCATCACCGATCCGGCGCAGCATTCAATGCACTACCAATATGATGCAAACGGTAACCTTGATACTTACACTGATGCCGACGGTAATGTGACCAAGTTCACCTACACCCAGGATCATTTCCTTCTGACCATCCAGATTACCAGTGCCGACGGTACGGTCACCTTCAATCCTGCCTCAAATAGCTATGGGAATGGCAGGCTCAAGGAACAAATTGATGCCTTTCACAAAACGATTTCGTACGATCACGATATTGCCAACAGAAGAGAAACAATCACCGACCGTCTGGGTAATCAGACTGTGTTTGAGTATGACTCTGCGGGCAACGTAGTGTACGTGAGAAATCCCGAGGGCGGCGAAACACGTCGTAGCTTCGATGAAAACGGCAACGTGTTAACTGAAACCAATCCGCAAGGAACCAGTACCTTTCAGTACGATGCCAATGATAATTTGAAGCAAGTTACCGACGCGTTCGGCAACGTCAGCAAACTAACATTCAATCAACTGGGGCAGATAACTTCTGCTCTCGACGCCAAAGGAAATCTGTCGACTCTTACGTACAATGAATCAACGGGCAATCTTCTTTTGGTGAGAGATAGTGAGGGTAATGAGACGCAATACAGCTACGGACTAAACGGGCTCAAGAACGCGATCACACGCGTGGATCACAATGATCCGACCCATCCCGTCGCTACGACTTTCGACTACTTTGATAACAGCTACTTGAAGACGGAAACGGACCCGCTCGGCAATGTAACGAACTACACTTACGATGCCAACGGCAATCGCAAGAGTCTGACGGTAAAACGGACCAACTCATCGGGCCAACCGGAAGACATCACAACTTCCTTTGAGTACGACAAGCTTAATCGGCCAGTCAAGACCGTTAAACCCGACAGCACCTTCACACAAGTGTTCTACAACCTCACGGGCCAAAGAAGCTCTGTCAAAGATCAATTCGGCCGGGAAACGAAATACGAATACGATGCCCTCGGCCAATTGATCAAGGTTACTTTCCCGGACAACCACTTTCAGGAGACTCGTTATGACGCCGAAGGCAGGCAGATCCAGACTATCGATCGTGCCGGCCGGACGACGGCCTTCACTTACGATAAGGTTGGTCACCTAACCGAGACGTTGGCTCCCGATGGCGGCAAGACAACCAGCAAGTTCGACCTGGCGGGCCGCGTAATCGAGCAAAGCCAATGGCGCGATGCCACCACGAAATTCACGACAAGTTATGCCTATGGTCTCGAGAATCATAACAAGACCATCACCGTCACCGATGCGGTGAATCATTCGACAAAGCACCTCTACGACGAGAATGGCAATCTCTTCCGAATAGTCGATGCCGCCAATCGAACGACGACTTTTGAGTATGATGCCGACAATCGCTGCATCAAGATTACTTATCCTGATGGGACCTTCGAGCAAAAAGCCTATGATGGCCTTGGGCGGCTCACGGCAAAAACAGATCAAGCGCAAAAGACTACTCACTTCACTTACGATTCCGTGAGCCGCGTGGTCAGGGTGACCGACGCGCTCAATCAACCAACGAACTACACCTACGACGAGGTCGGCAACCAAATCGAGCAGACCGACGCCAACAACCACACCACCCGATTCGAATATGACCAGCTCGGCCGTCGTACGAAGCGGACCCTGCCGGCAGGCATGTCTGAGTTGTTCACTTACGACCTTGCGGGCAATCTGAAGACACGACGGGACTTTAATGGAAGGCTGTCGACTTACGACTACGACTCAATGAATCGCATGATTCAGAAGACTCCCGATCCAGTTTTCAATGTGCCGTCAGTAACTTACACCTATACCGCAACCGGCCAGCGCCAGACGATGACTGACGCCAGTGGTCTTACGACTTATGGTTACGACGAACGAGATCGTCTTTTGTCAAAGTCGACGCCGCAGGGAACCCTAACCTATGCATACGACAAGATCGGCAACTTGAGGACGTTGCGCTCGGCGAATCCAAACGGCGCCGGCGTAGACTATGACTATGACGAATTGAATCGTGTTTCGCGCGTCTCTGACAACCGCCTGCCTCAGGGAGCGAATAACACCACGTATTCGTACGATGCCGTCGGCAATCTCCAAAGTTACACTTATCCAAACGCTGTGCAGACGGTTTTCAACTACGACTCACTGAATCGGCTGACAGATGTCACCACGGCTCGCACTGCCATGACGCTGGCCCGCTACACCTATGAGCTCGGAGCAGCCGGCAACAGGTTAAGTGTCACGGAGCTTAGTGGCCGCAAAGTCAGTTATGGATACGACGACACTTACAAACTGACGAGCGAAACCATTACCGGCTCGCCCAATCCCGCGCAGAATGGAGCGATCGACTACACGTATGACGCGGTCGGCAATCGCTTGACGCGTAATTCTTCCTTATCCGTTGTTCCCAGCCAGACACCGACGTACGACACTAATGACCGGTTGAATTCAGACACCTATGACAACAACGGCAACACCCTCACCGCAAATGGAACTACTTATCGGTTCGATTGGGAAAACCAATTGCAGAGCGTGAATAACGGCGCCGTTACTTATCTATATGACGGCGACGGCAATCGCGTCGGCAAGGCTGTCCCGGGTTTCGTAACCAGGTACCTGGTCGACACGAATAACCTCAGTGGATACCCGCAAGTCGTTGACGAGATCGTCAACGGCGTGGTGGTGCGCACCTATACCTACGGTCATGATCTGATTAGTCAAAATCAACTAATCGGTGGCACTTGGCGGGTGAGTTTCTATGGCAAAGATGGCCATGGCAGTGTTCGTTATCTAACCGATGCTCTCGCCGTAGTCACAGATACCTACGACTACGATGCGTTCGGTAACTTGATCGCCGCGAGCGGGAGCACCCCAAATGAACGTCTATTCGCCGGCGAACAATTCGACGCCAATGTAGGTTTTTACTATTTGCGCGCGCGTTACATGAATCCCAATACGGCTCGCTTTTTGTCGATGGATTCGTCTGGCGGCAGTCAGTACGATCCGTTGTCTCTTCACAAATACCTCTACGCAAACGCGAATCCGGTTAGCAACGTCGATCCCAGCGGCCACAGTTCAATCGCCGAGGTAACGCTCACTTGTGCACTGGTCGGCGCTCTTGCGGGCGGCCTCTACGGGGGCATCAGAGCCGGGATGAAGAGCGGATGGAATCCTAAAGCTATTGTATTGGGAACCCTGGCCGGTGCGATTGCGGGTTTCGCCGCGCCTTATATCGTGGTGTATGGCGGCGCTTGGATCGCAGCCTTCTTCGGTGTGCCTTTGGCGACCGGGATCATAACGGCGAACGCGCTACTATTTACGGGTGCCACAGCACTACAGTTACAGCAACTCGCAGCCGCGAAAACTGACGATGAGCGTAACGAGATTTTCGCATCCATAATGATCTCGTCGGCCCTCTTTGCCGTTGGTTTTGCGGACTTCTATGCGGTGGAAAACGCCCCGATCGAGATTCCACCTAGTCGCTTTCCGGTCGATGTGAGCGGAATGGACAGAGTGGCAGAGATTCGACTGACGTTGGGTGTGGACAAAGGCAAGAACATAGCCTTTGCCGCATACGATGTAGATGGCGAACAGGGAGAACTAATCGGCATCAGCGGCGAACGTTCGCCCACCGGAACGGTTGACGTGCCTACAGAACGCCGATTCGTTACCGTGCCAACCGGAACGAATCAGAGAGAATTTGAATCCGAAGGCAAAATCCTGGAGTACATGGCAGCATCGAAAGTTAAGCCTAATTCAAGCGGCAGAATCACTTTATACAGTGAGAGACCTCCCTGCGACTCGTGTGCTGGGCTCGTCGATCAATTTAGGAGGACATTCCCCGGAGTTACCCTAAACGTAAGTTCCGGCCCATGACGTGATTCGCGAAAAAAAAGAAGGTATGCGTTGGATCAGGATAGAGCTACTCGATGGCCCCGTGACTGCGAAGCAATTCTTCTGCGGCCTTGTGACCCTGGTTAACTGCCCATCGAAGAGGTGTCTCCCCCTTCCTCGTTTTGGCATTAAGGTCGGCCCCAGCGGCGATGAGGATATCCGTGATCTGAATTGTTGGGCAAGCGTCGACATCGCCGTTATCGTAAAGATATTTGGCGTACTCAGCCTCAGTATCGACCGCCTGATGCAACGCGGTCATGCCAGATTCATCTTGCGCATTTACGTCAGCGCCATTTTCCAGCAGATACTCTACTAGCTCGGAGTGGCGAGTCTCGACGGCACAATTTAAGGGGGCGTTTCCATTTTCTGCTCGGCCATTGATGTCCGCTCCGTTCCGAAGTAGGACTTTGACAATCTCCGAATGGCCGTTGAAGGCGGCTGCGTTAAGTGCTCGTGTTAGCATCCTTGAATCGACCTCAGAGCTTTGCTGTCTCAGTTTGTTTTTAACGCCCTCAAAGTCCCCGGTGGAAGCAGCGTCTATTAATGAAGTTTCCGACATTGGTTGATAATACAACAGAAACCACCAACCTTGACATGAGTCCGAGCACTATTCCGACTGAATTTGTTCTTGGACGAACGCGACTGAACTGGCGAGAAGCGCGATATGGATTTGATCGTGGTTGGCTGGACGCAGAGTCAATGATTGATCTTGCGCTCAAGGCACTTGAGGAGAAGGACGACAATGACCCTTTGGAGGCGCGACTTGCCGGGTTGCGTGAAAACGAGATGTGGGAAGTGCCGGAGCTGGTTGAAAAATTAGCTGGGCTGGAAGCCGAATACGACATTGAAGAACCGCAAAAAAATGGCTCTGCCTAATCCTGGCTTGGCTTTATAAGAACCGAAACGAGTTTGATAATCCTTTCCCCATCATTGACGAAATATATGATGACTTCGATCATCCCGAGGAGATAAAAGGGTTCGTCAGTTATATGCCTTTCGGTGAGCCACATTCCACGCCACCCTACAAACCTGAAACTCCCAGAGAACGAATGCTGAGGAAGTGGAAGGAATACGTGGATACCTGTCACGACAAAACAGAAGAGACTTCTTGAGCATTACTGCCGCGTCTCTGTCGGTGATCGACGTATGAACGAGTCGAGACGATTTCACGAGTTAGAGCAATTCCTTAGCGCGTACTTCAATCAGGACTGGATGCACATCAAGATTCGTCCTGACTGGACACCTGAGAATGCGGATGCACAATCGGTAGTGCGCTTTTTCATCGAACAAAATCCGCCGGAGTTTCTCAAAGCAGTAGCAGAGGATATCGGTGAATTGTTGGCCTTGGGAATGAGCGAAGGGGAGCTTCAGGAATTTCTCTACGCTGAGCTTGGGTCGTATTACATGCCTACCGCTGACGGGATTTCTTATTCCGATTGGCTGCGCTCGGTTCGCGATCTTCTGGTGGCGGACAACAAGACTTCAGAATGATCTTAAAGAAAAATAAAACTACCTCAAGCGCCTGCTGGCGAAGACTCCGGATGCGTCGTTGAGTCAGCCAACCGTTAGCTTCACTTACAGCGCGACCGGGCAGCGCGCCACCATGAACGATGCTTCGGGTGCGACGACGTTCACATATGACGTGCGCAATCGGCTCAGCAGCAAACACACACCCTTCGGGACGTTGAGTTATACGTACGATGAAGATGGCAATTTGCTAACAACTCGCTCTTCTAATGCTAACGGCGCCAGTCTCGATTACAGCTACGACACTATCAACCGGCTCGCCACGGTGAAAGACAATCAACTCCTCGTGCTCAATGGTGGCGTGACTTCGTACGCATACGACACAGTTGGAAACTTGCAAAGCTCCTCGTACCCGAATGGCGTCACCAGCAGTTATGCGTACAACTCACTTAATCGTCTAACTACGATGACGGTTGGTACACCGGTTTTGTCGCTGGCAAAATACTCGTACACGCTTGGCGCGGCGGGCAATCGCACCGCCGTAACTGAGTTAGGCGGCAGAACTGTGAATTACACCTACGATGATTTGTATCGGTTAACGAGCGAATCGATTGGAAATGATCCGCATGGCGTCAACGGCAGCATCAGCTACGGTTACGATACCGTTGGCAATCGCTCGAGTCGTAGTTCGACCGTGACTCCAGTTCCGCCGCAAAGCTCAAATTACGACGCGAATGATCGTTTGACGAATGACGCCTACGACAACAACGGAAACACGATATCTGCAAACAACACCACTTACACCTACGACTTCGACAATCGGTTGACCAGTATAAACGGCGGAGTCGTGTCGTTTGTCTACGATGGCGACGGAAATCGCGTAGCCAAAACAGTCAATGGTGTAACCACGCGCTATCTAGTCGACACCAATAATCCGACCGGCTATGCCCAAGTTGTCGATGAGATCACCGGCAGTCAGGTCACTCGCACATACACCTTTGGCCATAGCCTAATCAGTGAGAGGCAGCTTGTTAACAATAGTTGGGTAGTAAGCTTTTACGGCTACGACGGCCAAGGTAGCGTACGGCTGTTGACGGATCTCAGCGGCTCGGTGACTGACACTTATACGTATGATGCGTTTGGAAATCTTGTTGCTGCAACCGGGAACACGCCAAACGAACATCTCTATGCCGGAGAAGGACTCGATCCGAATCTCGGATTTTACTACTTGCGAGCGCGCTACTTGAACCCTTCAAATGGACGGTTCTTGACGATGGATTCCTATGAGGGATCTGGTTATGATCCGGTTTCCTTACACAAGTATCTTTACGTCGGTGGTGATCCGGTAAACAATGGCGATCCAACCGGCAACGCATCTTCGGCTGAGGCGCTCGGTGTTCTTGTAATTAATTCAATTATCGCAGCGATGAGCGTACTCCTAAGAATTGCCATCGGCCGGAGCGATAGTGTGCGCTCTGGATTATGCGGTGACGAACGAGTTAAACGACGCTGGATTCCCCACCGGCGCATCAACCCCGTGCGACGCTCCCCGCGGGCCTAGAGATCCAAGTTTGTATCATTATACCGACTTGGTCAGCGCCGTGGCGATTCAAGCGGGGCGGTTCATGTTCGCCTCCAGTGCGAAGAAGTTTGGTGGATTTACTTTTCCGGCTGGTGCCTACGCCACGGATATCGGACCTAGACAGGCGGGCTACACGCAGAGCTATCTCTCCGCGTTGTTCTATGGTGGGGATGTGAATCGCGATGTCAGTGCGTATGTGGAAATTGCCCGCAGAGATTTTACCGAATTGTTGTATCCTGGATTTCCCCGCCAATGGATTCGATATGCTCCAGTTGGTGGATTCCCGGTATATGTGAAAGTTAGGAGCGTTGGTATTAACCAAATGCCCCCTTGATGCCAAAAGGTGTGGAAAAGTAAGAGCTGCGTTTGTTACGATGTTCTAAGCCTCAGCTCAGAGACGACGACACTAGTATGGGCGTATCCACAAGAGAACTAATGGGTGGCTTGGAGGACTTCTTCTCGGGCCGGGGACGATTTGACCGTTCTGAGTATTACGGTATGGCTGCGTCGCAAATACCATCAATGCTCGTCGGCTACTGTCACGAGCTGGCGCCTGACGAACGGTCTGAACTAACTCGTCTCCTTACCACGGTTGTGATCGGAGATCAGCAACACTTGAGTTCACATCTGCCGATCGCCGTTCAGACCCTTTTGTCTTTTTGCGCTAGCGGTTATTTGGAAAAATCGAGTCAGAGCGCAGCTTTGCTGGAACGAGAGTTTACTGATCCGGCCAACGTGGAGATTTGGGCGCGCGCTGACGAAATGACCGAGCAACAAGGTGGGTCAGACTTCAAGCAAACATGGCATTATGCCGCGGTACTCTCATTTATCTTAATGCTATTGCGGTCCGATTCGGCCACAGAAACTCGACAGTATTTGATCGAACATGCGGACTCTCGAGAGTTCAGGGAAGTACTTAAGACACAACCCCAATCGATTCTCTTCAATGACTCACGCTCTTAGTCGGGAGACGAGCTAAAATGCGGTCTCAAAAAGTGTCGAAGACTCCCGATGCTTCGTTGAGTCAGGGGAGCCCTAGCTTCACCTACAACGTGACGGGGCAGCGCGCGACGATGAACGACGCGTCAGGCTCGACTGTTTACACGTACGACGTGCGCAACCGGCTCAGCAGTAAGCAAACGCCGTTTGGGACATTGAGCTATACCTACAACGAAGCCGGCGGCTTGCTGACAACGCGCTCATCGAATGCCAATGGCGTGAGTGTCGATTACGGTTATGACTCGCTCAATCGTCTGTCCACAGTCAAAGACAACAACCTTCTTGGGTTTAACGGAGGTGTTACAAATTACACCTTCGATAACGTCGGTAATTAACGGGCGAACTGCCCCGCCGCGATAAGGCCACATGAAAACCAGACACTTGATTAATTTAGGGTTGCTCATAGCTTTCTCAGGATTGACGGTTCTCAGCCTGATTATTCACGTTCTAACATTCATTGGCTATGATCCCCGTGAAATCTTTTACTATCTCTGGTATGGCTTGCAATTTAGCAGCGCGTTCGCTCTCATTCTGGGCCTAGTGGTCTTCGGGGTGAACGGAAAGATCAATCCATTACCGCCAACCTGGTCGGTAAACCAAGTGCTGGCCTTGGTTTTCGTTTTATTCGTATTTTACGGTTGTTTCAATTTTCTCTTCACCGATATGGTTTTGCTTCACGGTGGTACTCCCGAGATCGTTAACGGAAAATACTCGATAGGATCTCACGGATTTTTCACCACGATCAGCAGAGAAGAATTTTTTAAATATAGTGTCTTTGAGGCCCGATTGTACTCGGGTCACTGGATGGCCTTCTTTCTCTTTGCCCTCATGGCGCTGCGATGGAAGGCCGGGATCCGTCGACATGACTGACTTGCCGCAGTTGCGACCCAACTCTTGAAGTCCCTCACTACCTACTCCTCTGATGAGTTTCACCTGGACTGGGCAGCGCGCCACGATGAGCGACGCGTCGGGCTCGACTGTTTACACGTACAACGCGCGCAACCGTCTCAGCAGTAACCAAACGCCGTTTGGGACCTTGACCTATACGCACAATGAGGCCGGTAGTTTACTAACTACGAGGTCATCGAATGCTAATGGTCTGAGGGTTGACTATAGCTATGACGCTCTAAATCGTTTGTCAGCCGTTAAAGACAACTATTTGATGGGCTGAACGGCGGCGTTACCAACTACACCTATGACACTGTCGGAAACCTGCAAAGCTATCAATATCCGAACGGCGTTACGACCAGCTACGCCTACAACTCACTGAATCGTCTGACAACGATGACAGTGGGAACGCCTGCGAGCGGGTTGGCGAGTTATTCATACACCCTCGGCGCTGCCGGGAATCGCACTGCGGTTACGGAATTGAGTGGCCGAAGAGTCAACGACACCTACGACGATCTTTATAGATTGACTAGCGAATCGATTGCCAACGATCCGCATGGAGTTAATGGCAGCGCCAGCTACAGCTACGATCCTGTCGGCAATCGTTTGAATCGTTCTTCATCAATCGCACCCGTGCCGTCGCAGAGTTCCACCTACGACGCCAACGATCGGCTGACCAGTGAGAACTATGACAACAACGGCAACACCACCGCGGTGAACGGAAATAGCTACGCCTATGATTTCGAGGATCATCTGACGAGTCTCAACGGCGCGACTGTCAGTTACGTTTATGACGGTGATGGGACCCTCTCCCCTTTTCAGTACCAGCCTAAAGTCGAAAATTCCGGGTTTTGGGGGTGCCCTGCGAGCACCTGATTCGGGGTCAGACCGCACAGCGAGCTGTGTGGTCTGAAGCCGTTGTAATCGTCCTTGAACGCCTCGATCTTCTCCTGCGCATCCTCGAGCGAAAGGAACCAGTTGA
>JBBQWP010000039.1:0-37512 GCA_038210455.1 Pyrinomonadales bacterium
CACCATCGTCAAACTGGATGACAAAAGCACCAACGTCATAACTGACGAGAAAACGATGCTGGGATAAAACTTGAAGGGCGTGGGCCAGACATTGGACGCGCGCGCGTACGCATAGGCGATCAGCAGCGCCGAGAACGTTAGCGAATCGGACATGATGAAGAGCCACATGCCCAGCTTTCTGTGGCCCACGCGATACGGCAGTGCGCCACCACCCCAATCGCTCGAAATAGCCTGTGCTTCAGTTGCCACCGGTCACCTCCAAAAGTAATTGTCCGACAAACTTTCGGCTTGTCGTTCAACCTGCATATCGCAAACTAAAGTTAGTCTGTGACACTTCTACTTCCAAAACACTAAAAGCAAAAACAGCGAGACCCAAAGTGCATCCATGAAATGCCAGTAGATCGTGGCCGCATCAGCCGCGCCGACGCGACGAAGTTCGCCCTCGACTGTGCGGGTGTTCGGGCGCAGCATTAGATAACCCAAAGCCAGAATGCCGCCGGCCAGGTGCAGACCGTGCGCCGCCGTGAACAGATAAAAGAAAGAGTTGTAAGGATTGCTGGCCAGGTAAGCGCCCTGGCGCACGAGTTGTCGCCAGGCCAGCAACTGAGTTGCCAGAAAAGACAACCCCAGCGCAACCGTAATCATTAACCAACGGCCGTAACCCGCGTCACTGTGCTGTTTCAAAGACCGCCGCGAAATTTCCATCGTAATGCTGCTAATCAAAATCAGCGCGGTGCTCAGCCAGAGCACCTTCGGCATGGCGATCGGCTGCCAGTCATTACTGGAAGCAGAGCGCACGATGTAAGCGCTGATCAGCGCCGTAAACAGCATGACAATGCCGGCCACCAACACCCAGGCGCCGGTGCGAAGACTATTCCCCGGCCGCGCTGATACCGACTGATCTGCGACTATTGTTGCGGACATTTTCAACTATTCAGCGATCTACTTCCAAAACCAAAGTAACAGGAAAAGACAAACCCACAGTCCGTCCATGAAATGCCAGTACAGCGCCACGACGTCGGTCGCGGCCAACCTTTTCTCACTCGCCTCACCGATGAGCACTTTGCCTGAGCGACTTGCCAGATACGCTAACGCCGTCAATCCGCCCAACAGGTGAATCCCATGCGTGCCAGCAAACAAATAATAAAAAGAGCTGTGCGGATTGCCTGAGAAAAAAACTCCCGCACCAACCAGTTGTTTCAAACCCTTCAGCTGGCAGGCTAGAAAAGCAACGCCGAGCATCAACGTCAGCAGCAGCCAGCCCCGATATTTCCTGCTTTGCCCCCGCTGCAAGCGGCGACGGGCGGCTGTCATCGTCGCGCTGCTGACCAGAATCAATCCGGTGCTGAACATGAATGCCCCCGGCATTCGCACCGGCTGCCATTCCGGATTCGCCGACAAGATGATGTACGAACTTGCCAGCGCGGCGAACATCATTACGATCGCCGCCAAAAGAATCCACACCGTGATGCGGTAGGTCTCCTTTGAAAACCTCCTGCGTCCGCCAAACCGCCTACCTTGGCCGTTCCCGTTCGAACCGTTCTTCCCGGGCGGCTTCGGCCAACCGGAACCTACCACTGGTTTCGCCGCGGTCTTGGTACTGGTGACCGTTGCCACTTTCTTCCTCGTTCTCGGCTAATGCGCAGCTACTGCGGCGCCTTCGGGCTCGGTTTGCATTATGAAGTCCTTCGGCGCTCCCGGCACGGCGAACTCGTATGGTCCGCGATGAACCTCTGGCACTATCCCAGCAAAGTTATCGTGCGGCGGCGGTGACGGTATTCCCCATTCAAGCGTCGTTGCCTCCCACGGATTGTCGCCGGCCTTCTTGCCCTTGAACATGCTCCAGAAAAAGTTGAAGTAGAACACGATCTGGATGGCGGCCGTGATGATCGCCGCCCACGTCACAAAGAGCACCAACGAATGCGTATTCTTCAGGAATTCGTATTCACCAAAATTCGCATAGCGGCGCGGCATGCCGACCATGCCCATCGCGTGGAACGGCACAAAGATGGCATAGACGCCGACGAAGGTAACCCAGAAATGAAACTTGCCCAGGCTCTCGCTCATCATGCGGCCAAACATTTTCGGAAACCAGAAATACGTCGCCGCGAACATGCCGAAGATTGACGCGACGCCCATCACCAGATGGAAGTGCGCCGTTACGAAGTAGGTGTCGTGAAAGAAAAAGTCCAGAGACGTCTGGCCCAAAACCAGGCCAGTGATTCCGCCCGCCACGAACAATGACACGAAGCCGATGGCGAAGAGCATCGGCGTGGTGAAGCGAATCTTCGCTCCCCAGAGGGTGCCCAGCCAGTTGAAGGTCTTGATCGCCGATGGCACGCCGATCGACAGTGTCAAGACTGAAAACGCGACTGCTGAGTAGGGACTCATGCCGCTAATGAACATGTGGTGGCCCCAGACAAAGAACCCGAGCATGCCGATCGCAAAGATCGCAAACACCATCGCCCGATAACCAAAGATCGGTTTGCGCGCGAACGTCGAAAGAATGTGCGAGGTAGCGCCCATGCCCGGCAGAATCGCGATGTAAACTTCCGGATGGCCAAAGAACCAGAACAAGTGCTGCCATAACAGAGGCGAGCCGCCGTTATGCAGCGGCACCAGCGAACCGCTCACGTACAAACCACCCGGAATAAAGAAGCTCGTGCCGGCAACTCGGTCGAGCAACAGCAGAATGCCGCCACCCAACAAAACGGGAAATGAAAGCAGCGCGAGCACTGCTGTCGTAAACCACGCCCAACAAGTTAGCGGCATGCGCATCAGGGTCATCCCACGGGTGCGCATGTTGAGCAAGGTCGTGATGAAATTTAGCGCGCCCAGCAGAGAACCGACACAAAAGATGGCGATGCTGATAATCCAAAGATTCACGCCCGCTCCCTGGCCGGGTCCGGCAATTTTGCCTAGAGCACTCAAAGGCGCATAACCAGTCCAGCCACCTATGGGCCCAACCGTTCCGCTACCGGCGGCAAAAGATTCGCCCAACTTCGAGACCCACAAACCAACCGTCGCGTTACCCTCAGCAAAAATCGCAAACAGCAAAACTACAAAGCCGACGAACGTCACCCAGAATGACATCATGTTGAGGAAAGGAAACGCCATGTCGTCGGCGCCGATTTGAATCGGCAGGAAGTAGTTTCCAAAGCCGCCCTGAGGCGCTGTCGTGAGCACGAAGAAAACCATTATCGTCCCGTGCATTGTCACCAGAGACAAGTAGAACTCCGGCGACATGATCCCGCCGGGCGCGCCGGTCGGAAACAGCGTGCCCATGATCGGCCAGTTGGTGCCGGGCCAGCTCAGGTTCAGGCGCATCAATACCGACATCACCAGCCCCACCACTACCGCCGTCAAGGCCAGCAGGATGTACTGAATGCCGATCACTTTGTGATCGATGCTGAAGATGTATTTGCGAATGAAGCCCGTCGGCGCCGGGTGCCGATGCACTTCCTCGTGAATTGCTTCTGCCATCGCGGTTCTCCTCTAGCTGAAAAGAAGCAAAATTCGAAACTTAGTACTGCGGTAATTGATACTTAGCCAGCAGTTCGTCCTTACGCGCCTGAAACTTTTCCTGCGACAGATTGATCAGCTCGCTGAATTCGTTTTCAGGTAACACAAGCATGTAGGATTTCATCTTGTAGTGATTCATGCCGCACAGCTCAGCACACGCCAACTCGTACTTGCCGACCTTGTTAACCGTGAAGTGCACCGGAATCGCCATCCCCGGAACCAGGTCCTGCTTAAACCGAAGTTGGGGCACGAAGAAGCTGTGCGTGACGTCCTTGGATTTCAGGATCAGTTCGACGGGACGATTTACCGGCACCACTAGAGTTGAGACGACTGAGTCGTCCTTGGCATTTGGATCGGTGTCATCCAGACCGACGTAGTTCAGAGCCGAGTCGTCGATTAGATTTGGATCCGTGCGGCCGAAGACGTTGTCTTTCCCGTGGTAGTGAAAATTCCAACTGAATTGCTGCGCGACAACTTCGACGGTGTACGAACCAGCCGGCGCCGCGTGCAGATGCAACGAAGCCCAGACCCTCTGGCCCATGATGGCGAGGCTGATAAAGATGACCGCCGTCACAACGGTCCACACGACTTCCAGACGGTTGTTCCCATGCGAATAGGTCGCGCGGGTCGCGGCGGATGAATCGCGATACTTCCAGACTACCCAACCAAGACCGATCTGCGCGGCGGCGAAGGCGATACCGCACACAATGATCGTGATCGTGAACTGCCGGTCTACTGCCCCGCCATGTTCAGAGATGGATTCAGGGAACCACCAATGCTTGCTGACAAACATCCAAACCGAGCCGAGCGTTATGATCCAGATGGCAAGTCCAAGAACGCGTCCCATCAGTTGTCTCCTTAAGAAGTTCATGGGTCGCATAAGTCCTATGGGACCTATCCGACCTATGGTCTTTCCTTCACCGATTCAAGACCATCACCCCAAACAACAACGGCAAGTACAGCACCGAAGCCAGCAATAACTGTCTGGCATGCTGATTCGATTTTGAAAGCGCCGCGCGAACGCTGCTGGCCAAAAACAAAAGACCGAGGGTCAGCGCCGCGACGAGATAAAACCTGCCCGAAATCCCCAGAAAGGTCGGCAGCAGACTCACCGGCACCAGCATCAACGAATACAAAATAATTTGCTGACCCGTCACTCGGCCATCGGGCTCGACCACGGGCAACATGCGAATGCCGGCCCGGCCATAGTCTTCGCGGTACATCCAGGCGATCGCCAGGAAATGCGGAAACTGCCAGAGAAACAAGATCGCAAACAGCACCCACGCCGCGATGTCGATTTGACCGCGGGCAGCGGTCCAACCCATCAGCGGCGGCATTGCGCCCGGAAAAGCGCCGATCGCCGTCGAGAGAGACGTGCGCGTTTTCAATGGCGTGTACAAAAACAGATAGCCGCTGATGACCGTCAACCCCAGCGCCGCCGTCAGCACATTCACCGACAGGGCCAGGTATAGCTCGGCAGCCACGGTCAGCGCGATCCCGAACCACAAAGCCTCAAACGGCATCAGGCGGCCCGAAGGCAAAGGCCGGTTCTCAGTGCGGCGCATCAGGCCATCAAGGTCGCGCTCCATAAACTGATTGAGTGTCGCGATGCCGGATGAAAGCAAAGCGATCCCAATCATCGCGTTTGTAAAGGTCAGGTAGTTGACTGCTCCGCGCGCGCCGAGACTGAAACCGGCCGCCGAAGTCAGCACAATCAGAAAAGTGATGCGCGGCTTGGTCAGCTCGAGATAAGCAGATGCGCGGGCCTTCGCGCCGATTGGCGCGACGGTTTCAGCGGTAGCGTTTGGATGCAGCTCTATCGCAGCAGTCTTCATGAAGAACTTCTTGGGTTGTCGAAAACTTAGAAAGCCTGTTGTGGCACGCGCATCTTGCGCGTAATTCACGGACGCCCGTGCCACTTCAAAGAATCTGTGAACCGTTGCTCCGAGCTTTAAGTGGCACAGACTTTAGTCTGTGACTATTGCAATCAAAGACTGAAGTCTGTGCCACTCATCTCTATGCCGGAGCGAGGACATACTCCTGACGATCCACTCGCAGCACTCGGAACACTCTCAACGTCAAAACGATCGTGGTCGCAAAAACCAGCGCGCCACAAGCGACGTGGGCAACTGTCACCGCTACCATCGGAGTCAGCGGCTGTGGATCATACGGCGATGCCACACGCGTAATGTATGCAGCCAGGCCCAGCAGCAACTGCACAAATAACAGTGTGGCAGCGATTGCAGCCGGCCGGGCCAGATACTTCTCAGTCCGGTGACGCAACCATACAGTCACCACGGTGGCTCCCAAAATCAGCGTCACTGCTATTGCGCCCCCGACATGTGCGAGCAGCAATCCCGTCGGTAAATTCTGGTCCCAGGTCGCCGAGTGTCGCAGCGTTGCTCCCAAAACCAATTGCGTAAGGATCACCGCTAACGCCACTATGCAGAGAGTGCGCAGTGAAACACCGCTACCGTTTTCCGAGACACTGGAATCGGGTGTCACCCAGTCGCGCGATGTAAATATCGCCAGACTAACCGTAATGAGAAAGAACAACTGTGCCAGCGTGGCGTGCGCCGCCGAAACTGCCAGCGGTAAATTCAACTTCACCGTCAAACCGCCCAGCAAACCCTGTGCGATTACTCCGCCTAGAGCGATCCAGCCAAGCCGCTTCACCCACGAACGTCGCTCGCGGATTTGCAGGTAAACCGCCAGCACGATCGTCAGCACGCCAACGGCCGTGGCCACAATGCGGTGGCCGTGCTCCCAAAAGAGATTGCCGACCATTTTGGGAAAGAACGTCCCGTTCGATCGCGGCCAATCAGACGTGGCCAGTCCCGCGTCGTGACTGGTGACGTTCGCGCCTGCAATTATGAGAAAGAACGTCGCGCACGCTACCAGCAGTGCGAAGCGATGAACACCCTTGGACATAAGGATTTCGGATTCCGAATTTGCGATTGCGGATTTGAAAACACCCTACGTCTTCCAAATCCGCAATTCGCAATCCGAAATTCGCAATTTACTTAGTGCTTCATCTGCATCGGCATCGGGAACTCGATCGCCGGCAGCATTTGCAGCGAGCTGGGCTGTCCCAGAGCGGTTGCGCCGAATGAGAAGTCAGCCGTAGCCGGGGCTTTCGCCGCGACCGTGACTTCCATTGTCTTTTCGGTGCCGTTAGCGCCGCCTTCATGCCACGCAACGACGGTGTACTTGCCGGGCGGCACGCCCTTGATCGTGAAGCTGCCATCCTCACCCGTGACCGCAAAGAAAGGATGCTTGGTCACGCCCACATAAGACTTCATCCACGGATGCTGATTGCATTTGACCGGGACGAGAACTTCCGCCACCGCCAATTTGTGCGTCATCGAGGCGGCGCCGTTTGGTTGTGATTGGTTCCAGTCCGGATTGTTCTTTGGTGTGAAATGGATGTTGTGCGTCGTCGGATCACTATTCTTGATCGTGATGTCCTGATTCACCATTACGCCCAGCACGTGAGGCTTGTAATGACAGCCATCCTGATCCAGCGTCGCTGGCGCGGACGGTGCCGTCCAGGTCCAGTCACCAATCTTCGAAGCATCAGCCAGCGTTCCGGCCTTGATGTAGACATAGGTATTCGCGAGCTTGCCGTCCTTGATGGCCCAATCTTCGGTCGTCAGGTTCGGGCTCTTCGACGTACAGGCAGGATCGGCAGACGTGTCGATCTTTTTGGCTTCAGGCGCGGCGCCGGTGTAGGAAACCTTGCCCGTGATGCTGCCTTCATCGCCTTTCGAGGCGTAGGCCTTGCCTTTGTTGTCACCACCGGTATTGTCACTGTCGCCGGTCTTCGTGCACGACGATGCGAGCGATAACAGGCTGAAGGCCGCAATCAACCCCAACCACAATCTTGCGCGTTTGCTAAACATAGATTTCTTGAGCTCCTTCAAATTGGAATTACTTTTAATTTTGCGACCAAGCATACCCTAGATAGTAATGTGAGGGATAGCTTGGAAAACTCGAATAACATTGGTTCCGAACCGCGGATCAGTGCCGCTGGCCGGGCCGATGAGCGTAACGCAATTGCGCCACGGTGCGCGGTCCTTGTTTGGATCGTCGCCGCCCAGCGATCACCCGGTCGCTACCGCTCACGGTACTGACTCCGTTCCGACCGGTTTTCTGTGGCGCGGCGGCCGGCGCACTCGCTGCGGCAGGCTTTGGCGGCGCGGGTGTCGCGGACAGCAGTCGCTTCTGCTCGTCGGGCGTCATCAGGAACATATAACGCACTAACAGCCGGGCGTGATCGCCGTGATAGCCGACGACATCCGACGGTGGATTCGGCAGGTTGACTACCCAACGGTCCTGATCCTTCTTGAACAAGCCGGTGGGCATCGCCGTGCCCGGAGCGATCTGGGCCGGATCCAGCAACCAACGGAAAGTCCATTCCGGTTTCAATCTTTGCGAAGCCAGCAGGAAGTTCGGCGCAATCGCTTTGGCATCGTGCGCCGCTTCGCCGGTGATGTGACACTTCAAACAGGGCGTGCCGGAAACGAAAATGTTTCGCGCAATCGACTTCTCGGAATCCGTCATTGGCTCCAGCGGATCTTTGATGTATGGCTCGTTCTGCGAAGACACAGCCATAAAGAATCGCACCAATATGCGCAGTTCGTTCGGAGAAAAGTTGAACGTCGGCATGTGAACCTGCAGGTAAGGCCGCACGCCGTTGCGATTCGCGCCGGGCTGCGGCATCAGCCTGCCGCCGCTCTGATCGTTCGCGTTTCCGGCTGCCGGTTTGGCACTCGCGGCCGGCGACGATGATGGGGACGATGCCGGCGCAGTGGTGAGCGCGGGCGGCTTCTCACCCGACTGCATCTGCGAAGGATCCTTCAAAAACTTCATCAACCAATCCGGATCGACTCGGGCGCCTTCGCTGGTAAGCTGCGGCGGCAGAAACTCCTTCAGGCTGGCATAGAACGGCAGCGAATAGAGCCCCGCGCCGCTCACCACGGTTGGCTCAGCGGAATTGTTATAGACGGTGACGTGTTGTCCGGGTTGCAGCACGTGACAACCCATGCAGTTGTATTTCTTGACTACCCACCAACCGTTTTGAATGTCCTGACGCCGCTGGTCCGGCGGATTGTAGAAGAGCGACGCGGGCACATTCGCGCCTTCCACGCCCATACTGCCGAGCAAGAGTGTCGTCAATCCCGTGCGCCATTCCTCGGTCAGGTAAGGCTTCGGCATGCGCAGGCGATCCTTCGACTCGAGGTACTGCGACTTGCCGGTGTCATAGATCTTTGGTTCGCTCAGTTTATGTTCGAAGAAACCGCGGTGGTTGTACCACTCCTGCTCTTTGTCTTTCGGATGCAGCTTGAGCGGGTCGCGTCCGTATTCCGCCTCCTGTGTCAACAGAGCAAAGTCCAGACGCTCGAGCGGCGTCGCGCCTTCGGTCGTCAACTCTTTGCCGATGCGTTGTTCTTCTTCAAAGCCCTTGATTTCGTGACAACCTGCACAGCCGTATTGCTTGATCTCGGCCTTTCCTTCCTCGGCCAACTTCGGATCGTCCATGTATGACGTGTCGCCTGAAGTTTGCGGCGACGATAGCGAGAACAGATACGAAGCGATGTCGCGTGAGTCCTGCTCAGACAAGCGCAGGTTCGGCATCACGGTCATGTTCTGCACCTGCAACTCGGCGCCGTCGTTGGGACACTTCGAATGAAGTTCGGTATCAAAGAGGAACGGCAGACCGTGTTTGGAATAATCTTCCGGCGTCAGATCGCGGTGTTCTTTCGGACAGTATGGCGCCCAGCGCTCGCGCGGGTTGTAAATCCAACGCACGATGTAATCATAGTTGTCCTTCTCGCCGACTCTGCTCAGATTCGCGGCGAACGTGCCGCCCATCTTGCTGTCTTCCTCACCGATCGAGTGACAGGCGAGACAGCCGCGCGACTCAAACATATCCTTGCCGTGGTTCTTGTCGCCCTGTTGCTGCGCGGGGGCTTTGCCGTCGAAACTATTCTGCCAGAGGTAAGCCGCAACGGCTTTCAGGTCCTTAGCGCCTTCGTCACCGTCTTCAGTGAAGCGCCAGAACGTGGGCATCTTCGTGCCCGGACGAAAAGCCTGTGGGTCTTTCAGCCAAACCGGAATCCAGTCCTTGCGCAACTTCAGGCGGACGTCCTTGAGATTCGGCCCGACCTTCTTCTGATCCTGCTGCAGGTAACGCGTCTGCAAGTTAAGTTCGTCGATGCGCGCGGCCAATTGACTGTTCGCCACCCGCAGCGAATCCGCATGGGCCAACAGGCGCTGCACTTCGGCATTGTCGTCGCCCACATTGGCGCTGGCTTCAGTATCCAAGCGGGCCTGCCGATCATTCGCCGTAATCTGGTCCTGAAGCTGAGTGATCGACTGGCGCGCGTTGGTCAGCGCGTCACCCTCTCGATCGAAAGCCTCCATGCGATGACAGCCGACGCAGCCGCGCTGATAGAACAAATCTTTACCCAGGTTCAACGTGTCTGCGCCCTGCGTCACGCGATCGTTCGCGTGACACATCTGGCAACCGGCCTCGGTGTTCTCTTTATGAAACAGCGGATGCAGCCAGAAAGGATTCTGCCCGTGCGCCTTGACGTCGCTGGTAGTCGCTCGGCCATTGCCGCCGTGACAGGCCGAGCAACCAAACTTCTCGGGGTTGTGAATCTGAAGGAGCTCTTTGCGGGGATGACTGACAAACGCGGCTGCCAGATCGTCCGGCTTCTTGCCCGGCCCCCCAGGCGCCATGTCGGCTGCGTTAATCGTGAGCGGTTCGCGGGTGCCGAGATGACAAATTTCGCAGCGATCGACTATCCCAAACTGGTTAACATTGATCTGGTGGCCGAGGATTGTGTAGTCGAAAGAGTTTTCATTTTTCTTGATCAGGTCGTCGATGCTTCTTTGCGGCAGGAGGCTGACGTGGTTCTTCAAATACTCATCACGCTTTTTCGCCAGCTCGCTCGGCTCTTTAGTTAGATCGGCTTTCTCACCGAGAACTTTAGCCTTTTCTTCTCGCAAGCTATTGAATGCTGCTTCCAGTTGGTCATAATTCATCTTCTGCGCAGCCGGCTTGCCGCCCCCGTCTTGAGGCATATTCACCGTGACGACTTCGGCTTTTTTCTTATCCAGCTGGCTGCGGTAACTCTTGCGCGAGGATTCACTGGGCGCAGTCTCGAGGTTATAAGTAATAACCATGATGCGGCCGCGCTGGTTTTGAAACGGCTCGGTCACTGCATCGAGCTTCGCCTGGATCTGGCGCACGCGCTGGTCCCGTTCCACTACGTCGGCTTTGACCTTCTCAATCGCTGCTTTTGCGGCTTCATCCAGTTGTTGATATTCAGGAGTCTCTTTGACGTCGGCTTCCGACTTGCCCGCATCCTTGCGAATGCTTTTGAGGTAGGAGGTGTAGCGCTTCACGAACTGCTGCTGCATGCCGCGCCACGGACGCTGGCCGAATCCCTCGTCGTACAAGGCCCAACCTGCCGATCCAATCAACAGCAGGGTGCAGATGAGCAGAATGGCGCTCGTCGAACGGCTGACGATCGGATCGCGCTGCGGCTCAGCTTCTTTTTTTACCAGGGATTCGATCGGTTCCGGAGATTCTGCCACTTTTTATGATTCCTAGTTTAGGTCCGACAAACTTCAGTTTGTCGTTATCTCAGAGCGCCAATCAATATAGGGCGACAAACTCAAGTTTGTCGGACCTTCAGACATTGAACCACGGAGTAACCCAGACGTACTTGATAGTAAATACCAGACGTAAGAAGAGCTTGACGGGCATCGCCAGCAAAACGCTCACGGCAAAAAACTGAAAAGTCATGTATTGCAGGATGCTGGTATTGGCCAGCAGCTTCAGCTCGAACGGATCAGGAAACTTCGCCCAGGCCAGAAACTTCTTAGGTGAGACGAGGTAGCTGAACTTGAATGGCCCTCGCTTCATCAACCAATGGAAGAACAAACCGCCTAAAATAAAGAAGCCACTGACTATAATGAAACCGAAGATGCCCCTCACCCAGGGCAGCAGGCTCATGTGATTCACGAAATTTTCAGGTGTAACACCGAGAATCTCGTGCAGGTCGCGGTTGCGATCAAAAACGACCGTGTTGTGATCCCACGTCTGTCCGGGCCAGAACCAAATCCAACCGGGGCCGCGAATGAACGTGCCGATAACGATCAGCAGGATCCACATCAAAAAGCCCCAACTGAACATGTTCACCGCGAAACGCCTCTGCCTCAGCGTGTAGTAACCGTTGCCCAGTGGATTCGAATCGACGTACGGAAAGACCATCAGCCCGATCATGATGACCGACGGCATTACCACGCCGGCGATCCACGGATCGAAGTAAACCAGCATCTCCTGCAAGCCGAGAAAGTACCACGGCGCCTTTGACGGGTTCATCGTCAGATTGGGATTGGCTGGTTCTTCGAGCGGAGCGTTCAGAGCGATCGACCAGACATACAAAATGACCGTCACAATGACGGCCGCCAAAAACTCAATGCGCACCAGATAGGGCCAAACGTGCAGTTCCTTTGCCCAACCCGGTCGCCACGGCTCGACTTTGCGGTGATGCGTCTGGGCGAGCTTCGCATCGCTTTCCAACTCGACGATGAGATGATCGTTAGCTTTCGCTTGTTTGATTCCGAGCCAGGTAAAGAACGGCACCAGAAAGAGCATCGCGACGATCGGAACGTTGTCGGCAGCGGAAACGACTTTCCAGATTTGGTGCCAGTCCCGGACCGAGTAAACCCACAGACCAAGCAGCACCAGCGCGACGATCAGCCCGATCAGCCGGTTGCGGCGCGTGTTTGGCTTTGGATTCTGGATGACTTCAGCGCTCACGTCTAAATTCCTTAAGTGCGTGTTAGAAGCCCGGCCGTACGGGAGGGCTGTCTTCGAACGATGTCCCTGCCGAAGCCAGGACTTCCAATTGATTTAGATCTAGCAAACTCGTTCCCTTCAGCCTCAATCTTTAATCTCAAATTTGAAATCTCAAATTCGAGATCTTCACTTCTTCTTCGGCGCTTTCATCTCCGATTCAAGCATCACGGGCGCCGGCCCCGATATTCCGCCGTCCTTGCGTATGCGCCAGAAATGCACCGCCATAAAGATCGACGCGACCAGAGGAATCCCGATGCAATGCCAAATGTAAGCGCGCAACAACGCATTCGCATCAACGATCGATCCACCCAACAGGCCGAACCGCACATCGTTGTATGGCGTCAGCCCCAGTTGCGGACCGAACGGTCCTTCATTACCAAACATCGGCGTTGCCCGCGCCATGTTGGTTCCCACGGTCACCGCCCAGAATCCCAACTGATCGTCCGGCAGCAGGTACCCGGTGAACGAAAGTAAAAGCGTCAGCACCAGCAGGACAACGCCGACGCACCAGTTGAATTCGCGTGGCTTCTTATAAGAACCAGTAAGCACGACGCGAAACATGTGCAGCCAGGTTGTAATCACCATCAAGTGCGCCGCCCAGCGATGCATGTTGCGCAGCAGTTTGCCAAACGGCACGTCGTGCTCTAGATAAAGAATATCGGCAAAAGCCTGAATCTTCGCCGGGTGGTAATAGAACATCAGCAGCACGCCGGTGAATGTGAGCACGATGAAAAGATAAAACGTGATCCCGCCCATTCCCCAGGTGTACTGATAGCGCACCGCATCGCGATTGATCTTGGCCGGATGCAGATGAAGAAATACATTTGAGAGAATCGCCAGCGAACGATTGCGCGGATCCGAACGCTCGTGAGAAACGCGAAAGATCGACTTCCAAACCTGTGTCTGCTGCGGATCCTTATAGTCCTTGGCCTCTTCGAGCGCACGATCCTTCAGCGCCGCCGCAGTCTCTTTGGCGCGCTCAACCAGGCCGGCATTGGATTTTTCGCCGGTTAGTTGCTGGGTTTCCTTTTGATCTTTAGGCTCGTCCATTTGTTATAGCGGTATATAGGCGCCCGGATCGTTGAATTCGTTTCGCTCGCCCTTGGGCCACTTGTAAAGCTTGCTGACATCGACCTTGATCTGGCCTTCGGCATCCAACTCAACGTTCGCCCGATCCATCGGCCGCGGCGCCGGACCTTCAAAGTTGATTGCCTCGCTGTCGTAACCGCTGCCGTGACAGGGACACTTGAATTTGTTCTCGCTGGCCTTCCAGTCCGGCGTGCAGCCCAGATGGGTGCAGCGCGCATAGACCACAAACAACCGATCCGAAGTCTTATCTACCCAGATGCGATACTGCTGTTGGTATTTCGTGTCGACACCCATTGAATAGTCGCCGGGAAAACCAATCTTGAAGGAACTGGACGGCTCAGTGATCGAACGCGGCAGAAAAAACCGGATGAACATCAGAAAGCAGGTGGTCAGAAATCCGGCGATGCTGAGCCAGATAATCCGCCGGCGCTTCTTGTTCACTGGCGGATCCGGCACGGATTCGACCACGACCGCCGGAGGTTTTCCCGCCGGTCTCGCCACAGTCTTCGGCGCGGGTGGCGCCGCTGCCGTCGCCGGAGGCGCGGCGATGGCTGAGCTCTCGTCCTTTAGATTCCCGTCCACTCCAGAAAACCTCCGCCCTGGCAATCCCATTTCAGATTGAACCTGCGCTCACACTTCAACGTCGGGGGATTGCTTCGCGAACTATACAGTTCCCCGCGACACAGGGATTGCCGTCTCTGTGAAAACCAATTTAACCTTGATCACTAGAAGTGCGACCGTGCTTAAAATAAAATATGAACGTGCCGGTAGAAGGCCTTTTATACAACTTTCGCGATTGTGTTGGCAAGCGTTCTCTTCGCCGCGCGCTTTTAATCCCACAACTTCTATTGTGTTACTCGCGACAGTATAAGTTGGGATCTTAAGGATCAGGTTGAGATTTTTGGGAACAAGGCATAATCTGTGCGCGATCCGAGATCCAAAAAAGGAGACCTCCTCTCATGACACTGAATGGGGACGAAGGCGATCCAAAACAGCGCCTGCTTACCTTGGAGGAGCTATTGCTGGAAAGACAACGGCTCTTCAAACTGATATTGAGCTTCGCGGGGATGATTTTGATTGTATTTATCCTGGGACTTGGCACGGGCGTCGTAGTGACCTACTCGTTAGTGACGGCCACCTGCGACAAAGTTGACCATTTCATGATCGAGAACAGGAACAGCATAGAATCGAGATTGGCATCAATTGAGAAGAAGGTATCCGCGACGCCGACGCCGACTCCGACTCCGAAATAAATCAAGCTGGGTTGGGTCTGGCAGGCATGCAATAGAGATGATCTGGCATGCCGCTTATGTCTTGCGGCGCGTCCCAAAGTTCATCGGTGACTCTCATTGGACACCAACGAAGTCGTAATCCGTGAGAGCGAACAAACCCCATGATCACCCTAGTCGGAATTGAGATCTAACTCGTGTTGCCAGTTCGATATTCTTCACAAAACCGAGATGCGGAGTATGCAGGTAAGGCTCTCGCAAGGTTCCGCGATCGAGCGTCGGGACTCCGATCGAATTCCGGTACGGTCGGACCCAAGTCATTGGAGGATTACCATGAACTGCTCTGCGAAAACCATTGTCCCACGCTGGGGCATGATCATAATGGTTGCCGTCGGCTTGTTGAGTAATGCTGGTTGCTCGCGGGAGTCTGAGAGCTTGGCAGAGCCTCAGACTATCTCTCAACCAAACACCGACTGCGGGAACACGGTTAGTGAATATCAAGCGTGTTCGGCGCCGGCAGGCGATGAACAAAATACGGAGCAGTACGTGCACGAGCAAATTCGGGCAGGTCGGCCAGTCCTTGCACACGACAAAGTTCTCAGGGGCTGTTTCATACGCGACCTGTTGACGACAAAAATCGGGGTCCCTCAAAGCGGAATCGTAATTGAAGGCGCAATCGTTAGGGGCCCGATAGACCTGCGAAACTTGGAAATCCCGTTCCACGTGGAACTCATTAATTGTACGTTTGAGGACGATGTCAATATGAAGCGGAGCCACTTCACCAAGGGACTATCTCTCCAAGGTTCGTCGTTTGGTTCAGCTCCCAACGGTCCCGGCCGCCTGGATGCTGAGGACGCTACTGTTGATTTTGATTTCATTCTGGATGGGTGCACGTTCAAGAACTGCCTGACATTCTTGAAGAGCATGCGGATAGGTGTGGATTTATCGCTGACCGGAGCAAAGTTCCTCGGACAGGCAGATTTTACCGGAACAAGTATTGGCGGCAGTTTCTTTGCCGGAGATCCGCAAACAGATCCGCGAACGGAATTTCAGAAAGTCGATTTCGATGTCAAGGTTGGTATGGATGCTAACTTGAGCAACGTCACGTTTAATGGTCCGGCGCACTTCGGCAGCTCTGAGTTCAAGAGTCTTGATATCGAAAACGCTAGCTTCAATGGCGACGTCAACTTCAAGAGGACGAAAATGGGTGATTTCTATTTGGGTAAGAATCCCGCTGAGAGGCTTAAGGGTAAGAGCCTGATGATCGAAGACATGACCTTTCAATACATGAGCCCGGAAGACTGGAAGGAGTTGAGGGAGTTTGCCGAGAGATCAAATACCGGCGCGACGGAAGCAATTCAAACCAAGGGCGATCGGAGCAACAGTGCTCAGTTCTATGCGAGCTTGGAAGAGCTATTCCGAAAACATGGACATTCTGACGACGCTGATCAGATATACATCGCCTGGAAGCTACGAGAGAGAGAAGACCTGCATGGGATTTACAAGGCTTGGAGTAACATGCAGTATTGGCTTGTCGGCTATGGGAGGGAAAAGGAATGGCTTCTTCTTTGGTGCCTTCCGTTCGTCCTTTTCGGACTCATTGCCTTTCAGCGAAGGTTCATGGAAAACACGAACCCCGACGACATAGAGCGTTACAAAAACAGATATTGCTTGTTCCTATATACTCTCGACCTGTTCATTCCTATTGTTAGTCTTGGTTATAAGGACACGTGGACTCCGAGCGCGCTTGGAAGCAGGGTCTATAAGCCTTTCCACATTATTGTGGGCAACTTGCTTGTTCCCATTGGATTGGCTGCTTGGGCCGGTATTATTAAGTAGAATGGCGCCAACGAACGAGATCGTCGAGTTGTTCTCTTACACGGAACCCGGACGTCATCTTTTGCGACGAGATAAAGCAGTCAAATTTCAAAGCAGATTGTGCGGGCGTTCAAAGCTTACGTGACTGCCATGGTTGGCGAGCCCGAGCCGAGTCTCGCAACTCTTGCCCTTCAGACTCTTCTCTCTTTGTAATCTGCGTAGTCTGTGGTCATCTCGGTGGTGGAAAAATGAAGTTTAGTTCCTGACTCTGCTGTTGGATTAAGGCAAACAAGTTCTTCCGATCTACTTCATCGGTCGTTCGCCGATAGGTTCCTATCAATTCCTTCAGCGAAGCCAGTCCTCTATATAAGCCCGCGTTTTCGATCGGCGGCGTTAGATACGAAATCAACTCCGCGTACGAGCGTCGCTTGGCAATCGTGCCCTCCGACGGATTGTTCACGCTGTAGATATAGATGTTGGGCAACTCGCCTATGAGGCGATCCGGCCAGCATGAGCCGGACATGCCTACCTGCTTTCCAGGCATGAACTCCATCGCCCCATGCGTTCCCACATGAACTACCGCGTCGGCCTGAAAAACTTTTTCCAGATAAGCATAAAAAGCCGCGAACCCATGATGCGGCGTTCCGCCCTGCGCCATCAGCAGCCGCATTGGATCGTCTTCAAATCCAAACGTGGGCTGCAATCCGATGAAGATATTCCCGAGGGTGATTCCTTGCACCAGCAATTCACCGCCGAAGGAATTAATGGCGCCCGGCGCGGGCCCCCACTCCGCCTCGATCTCATCAACGAACGGACACAGGTCGAAGTACTCGCCTACTTTCATTCGGTAAGCGACGTTAGCTGTCGCGCCAACGGCTTCAGAATTCCCCCCGAGCATCATCTCGCGTAGAGCGTCAACGCTCTCAGGCATATCTACGCGATATCCTTCGTCCTTAATTCGATTGAGAATATCGAAGAGGCTTGCGAAGACGTCCAGGTCGGCGGCCGTGCCCAGGTTCCCTTTATTGGGCGGAAAGCAATAGAGGGTCAGCGCAATTTTCAACTGATCGCGTGCGGCAGTTTGCAGGCGGTGCCAACGTTTCAAGCGGCGCGCGATTCGCAGGCAGCGGTCTTCCAGGGGCGCCGGCTCAACTCCGCGGGTCGGAATTCCACCGAACACGAAAGGCTCAGTCGCGCCGTCGATTTCGGGTATCGCAATCTGCATACCGGTCTGCACCGGATTCAAGCCGCTAAACGATTCCTGCCACGATTCGATTGTCTGCGTATCGAGACTAATCATCGATCGGTAAGGAAGGTTTAGTTCGCGCAGAAACTCTGCCGCCGCTTCACTGTCATTCATCGCCGGGCCGCCGACGAAGCTGAAGCCTGTAAGAGAAACGATCTGACTGATGCGCGCGCGCGAACCTTCCTCACTTCTCACTTGCCCATTAGTTCCCTGCCCCTTGGCGCGGGGCGCTCTGGACGGCGGCGCGATGAAGAATTTCCCGCATGCCTCCCGGTTATCCATCAATGTCGAGATGGCGGGAATGACGCTCAACCCTTCCGCTTCAATCGCTCGAATCAAACCGTCGTAGTGCTTGCGCGCATTGCTTACGATTTGCGGACGCATCAGTAACAAGCCAATCGTGGATTTCGGATCCAGCGGCTTGCTTCCCTTTTCACTTTTTCCTTTTTCGTTTTGCCCGTGCGCCGTGTACCACTTTTCATAAGCAGCAAATGATTCAAACAGGGTCGTCGCATCCGGATGATAGATGGCCACCGCCGGCATCGACTCAGGCGGCGGTATTTTGATCTGCTTGAGTCGTTCGTCATCGACGTAATGCTTCAACGCATACAACAGCATCGACCGAATATTCGCCGGCGTGGGCTGGAGGAAGTAACAGAACATCATCAGATAGTTCTTCACATCGCGTAACGCGCCCGCGCCGGGAACGAATTTCAGCAACGACGGCAGACGGTTGGCAAACTTGAGATACTGCGCCCGGCCATGACCGTTCTTTTTTTCTGCTCTGCCACCTCGAGCCTGACGGCCGATCCATGAACCGACAGATCCGAGCAGGCTGGTCGCCTTCACAGCTTCCGAGGTGTTCGCTTCTTCGTCCCTGGTTACTTTTGTACTTTGCGGCTTTGCGCCTTTGCGTGAACCCATTCCCGGCAGTCGCTCAAGATCGAGCTTGCCCATCCGGGTGCGCTTCATCAGCTCAGGCATGCAGTTGATCACCACCACTGCCCGATGCCGATCACCGGTTTGATCAAGGAAGTTCAGGAGCCGCGTCGCGTTCTCGCTATCCATCACGTGAATGACAAATAAGACCTCGGCTTCGTTCAAGTCCTGTTCAATAGCGCCCCATTCGTCTTCGGAAAACGCCGCCCCAAAGTTGTGAGTCGCGACATGCAGATCGAGTCCGTACTGCCGATTGATCTCGCGTTCAGCATTCCGCAATGGAGCGAGTAGGCTTGAGCCGACGTAGAGAACGGTTATCTTCATTGGTCTCTGCTAGTCAATCAGTCTTTCTTCGTGTCACTTCGTGGATCGTGTGCTCGGATTCAGCCAAGAACGATCCACGAAGTTACACGAAGAAACACTAAGACGTTCATGTAGACGCTACTCCTTGTAATTGAGCTTCCAAATCGCCGGCAATGTCGCGCAACTTCTCTAGCATCTCCTCTGCGGGGTTCCAATACCCACGATTGTGCGCCTCAAGCAGACGGTTCGTTAGCGAACGCACCGAATCCGGATTGAGTGCCTGCAAACGCTGGAACATAGTCGCATCCAATAAAAATGTCCTGGCAATGTCGGTGTAGATCCAGGGGTCAACTGCGGCTGCCGTCGCGCTCCAGCCGAAAGTGTTTGCTACATGATTCTCGATTTCGGCCACACCACGGAACCCATGCTTGAGCAATCCTTCATACCACTTGGGATTCAGAGTCTTCGTCCGCGTCTCAAGCCGGATGGTTTCTTCCAATGATCGAATCTTCGTCTGGGGCGAAAGCGAATCAGACAAATAGATCGCGGGACGAGCTTGGGCGCGCTTCTCGACTGCGTTCGAGATACCGCCGAGATACTCGAAGTAGTGATCGACGTCGGTGATGCCGACTTCAAATGAATCAATATTCTGATACGTCGCTTCGACGCGCGACAGCGCATCATTCATCAAGCCGGGGGCTTCGCGTCCCTCAACCGTCCGGCCTTTTGAATCCCGGGTATAGGCAAAGCATTTGCGAGTAACGAAGAGATCGCCCAACGCGTCATCGTTGTCCCACGCTGACTGCATCACCATAAAATTTACGTTCGCGCCATAATTGCCCGGCGCGTTCGAAAATACGCGAGTGACGGCGTCGTCAAACTCCGACCCGTCCGACTCGATCTTTTCCGAGACGTTCCGTCGCACGTAATTCATTTCCGGCGGTTCGTCGAGCGCCGCAACTCGCCGCACCGCCTGATCCAGCAAAGCCATCGTCGGCGCAAACAAATCGCGAAAGATTCCCGACACCGTCATTACTACATCGATGCGCGGGCGTTTGAGTTCTGCCAAAGGAACAATCTCGATCTCGGTCGCGCGATTCAGCGCATCACGCACCGGGCGCACGCCGAGCAAGTGAAGAGCCTGCGCGACTCCCTCACCCTGCGTCTTGATGTTGTCCAGTCCCCAGAGCACGAGCGCCATGGCGCGTGGATAGCGGCCGTGTTCGTCAAGATATCGACGAAGCAATGCGTCGGCGGTGTTCTTTGCGCGCGCGAACGCAATTTGTGAAGGAACTGAATAAGGATTGACCGCGTGCGTGTTGCGCCCCGTCGGGAGCACCTGCGGGTTCTGCACGATGTCTGCTCCCGGACCGGGCTGAATGTACTCGCCGCGCAGCGCGCGCACCAGCGACTCAATCTCGTGATTTGATTCAAGCTGTTCCGCGATCTTCGCCAGCAGTAAGAACGTGGGCAGCGATTGCTCGATGTCGACGCCTGCCCTTGATTGCAACCAGCCGGCCGCAGTTTCCGCGCCGCCGTCGCAAAAGCGGAGCACCGCGTCAGCGACCAAGCTGTCAATCAATTCTTTCGTCTCGCTAATCGCGGTCTCCTGAACCAAGTCATCGTAGGTATCGATGCCAAGCGACTCGGCCACCAGTTTCGGTAGGGCCCGCGCGCCTTGCTCGGGCCTGTCGAAAGACGCGACCATCCGCAGCAGGTCTGCCTTTTCAGAAAGTTCGGACGCGCGACCAAACACGTGCAGGCCCGTCGGAATCAGACGCTGTTCGATTTCAACGAGCTGTTCGTAGAGCCGCATCACCCGCGCATCGCGTTCAGTTACCTGTTCTCTGGGATTCATAACGAGAGTTTCTTGCCTTCTTTTAGCGGACTTCTTTTTAACTGAAAAACCAAACGTCAGCAAGACACCGTTAAAGTGGGACGCGCGGGATCGACCCTTGAAATAGTCTGAAAGCTGGTCTGAATTGCCGACCCTCAGCGCAATTAGTCGCTGGTTCAGATGACCTGTGTTGGACGCAGTTGTGAAAAATGTTTTCGATCACTGTGCAAAAATTTCCATTGACACAAACGACGACTCGTACTAAAGTTCGCGCGTCTTGCAACTATTTGCGCTTTGTGATTTTTGAGAGTCTCCCCTATTCTGTTTAGCCGGAGTCTCCCCGCATTTCTTCTGGCCGCGGTGCCACAGGCGCAAATCCGCTGCTTTTGGCCAGCCTACTAGCGATCCAAGGGTTCCAAAGGGAAAACAACTAGGCAGAATTTGCCGCTCGGCAAATTCGGTAGAAGTGTGTTCGCACGAAAGTGCCTTCCAAACATAAGGAGGAGAAAATGGCGAAAATTCTGAGAGTCTCAGTCTTTCTGCTATTCGCGGTGGCTCTCGCGTTGCCAATCTGGGCGTCGAGGACCGTCGAAGGCCAAGGCGCCACTGAAGCCCCCACCGGTTTCGATACTCTAACTAACGGGCTGGTTACCCAGACCGTCCATGATCAAGACCGGGCGACATTTGAGGAAAGGGATGGAGTCGAAAAAGGTCTCGGCCCAGTCTACAATGCGCAGTCCTGCGCGGAATGCCACAACAACCCAGTCACCGGCGGCATCAGTCAGGTTTCAGAACTGCGCGCCGGACACAACGATAGCGGCGGCAACTTCGTCCCGGCAACGGTGACGATCAATGATGGTGGTGGTCTGATCGGAGTAACCATCGCCAACAGGTCGCTCATCAATCAAAGGGCTACTTGCCCGGGAGTCGTGACTGACAACGATCCAACTAACACGGTTCCGGACGGCACGATCATTTACAATCACCCGAACGAACAGGCGCAGGAACGCGTTCCCGGCGCTGAAACGGTTCGCACGCGGCGCATGACTACGAACGTCCTGGGTCTTGGTTTTGTCGAGGCTCTCTCCAACACGACGCTACAAAACATCCCCAACGGTCAACCCAACGGGATGAAGGGTCAATTAACAAATGTCCCAGTTGCCGAAGCGCCCGGTCAATTTCGCGTCGGACGTTTTGGTTGGAAGGATCAAGACGCGAGCCTGCTGACATTTGCCAGCGGCGCCTATCTTAACGAGCAGGGCATAACCAACCGGCTTGCCCCGACAGAAGTCACCACTCTATGCGACGATGTTTCCGATACAACTCGCTGCACGAACAATCCCAATGTGGTTTGCGCGGAGGACCCGGAAAATGACATCGATGCCTTCGCTCAGTTCATGCGAGCCAGCAAGGCGCCCTCGCGGGACGCCAGGTTGGCGGCTACGAACGACGCCCAGGTTGGCGCGTCGCTTTTCCATTCAGCCGGCTGTGACATCTGTCACATCACAACGCTGACCACGGCCGCTACAGGCACAGTCATCAACGGCGGCGCGTTTGTAGTGCCGGCCGCCCTCGGCAACAAGATTTTCCACCCGTACAGCGATTTCCTGCTGCATGACGTGGGAACCGGTGATGGGATTGCCCAGGTCAACATTGTGGGCACTAACACTCTGGACCAGACAATGAAGAACAAGGTCCGGACCGCCCCGCTTTGGGGAGTCCGCACTCGCAACGAGTTGATGCACGACGGTGAGAATTACACGCGTAACGAGGCGATACTGCGTCACGCGAATGAAGCTACCAACGTGATCAATTTTTACCGCGGGCTATCCACGACACAGAAGAACCAATTGGTCGCCTTCCTTAATTCGTTGTGATTGCCTAAAGGTTTTCACAACCGCACAATGGTCGGTGAGGCTGGCAACCACCAGCCTCGCCAATCTGACCTCACGACCGCGAGCTAAAACTGCAACTCCCGCGAGGAGGATCCCTGCTTGTTGCGTAAGAAAATGAATGAGCTAACGCTCATCCTGTTGATGACGCCCGTCGTGTTTCTGCAATCCGCCTGCTCGAAGTCGACCGAGCCCGCCCGTACTAACGAACCAGCGCCGCGGACGGAGCAGCCGGTTGCGCCGATCTCTCAGCTTCTTCCGGCTTCGCCGACACCGACTGCGACACCCGTACAAAAGTCGGCCGTGCCCCCCAGCGCTAACGAGATCCGAGACGCAGTCTCACGCGTTTTCAATAAGGTGGCCAGCGCCGATATCGCAACCGAACCGAACTTTGCGGTTGGGGACTTTAACGGCGATGGCTCAGAGGACCTGGCGGTGGCCGTCACTGCGAGTGAGGGCTCGCTCGGAGAAATCAACAACGAATTGGCAAACTGGGTCCTGGAAGACCCGCGAATGGTTCCTCTTCCTAACGACCCGCGGCGGATGGGTCCACCCAAACCGGTGAAGGCCCGCAAGGGCGACGCTCTGCTGGCGATCATTCATGGCGTCGGCGCACAGGGATGGCGCGCTCCCGAAGCGAAACAAACATTCGTGCTTAAGAACACCGCCGGCTCCAGAGTTCTGGCCCAATCCCCTAAGAGCCTTCGTGGCACCACTCAGAAACTCCCGCCGCTCATGGGTGACGTCCTTAATGAGACGATTAGCGGCAAATCCGGATTCCTCTTTTGGACCGGAGCAAAATATGCCTGGTGGACGTCAATCAACAACTGATTGTCTTACTAGAGCCAAACCAACGCGCTGATGACAACGCTGTTTCGATTTTCCCTGCGATGACAAGCTCACTACATCTCGGCTATTATGCGAGTCCGTTCGCATTACTTATCTTCGTTGCGGATCCGCAGAGATCTAAACCGCCGAGCACAGACAATGTTGGAAGCCATAGACCTGGGATGTACTCGCGGAGATCGGCGATTGTTCACCGGACTGAACTTCTCTCTCGAGCCTGGCGAGTTGATCGAACTGCACGGGGCAAATGGCAGTGGGAAAACCAGCTTGCTCCGCATCCTCTGCGGACTGGCCGCGCCGGCTGAAGGTGAAGTTCGCTGGCAGGGGAAGTCAATACGATCGCTGGGAGAAGAGTATTCCGGATCGGTAGCTTATCTGGCGCATCAGAATGGCGTGAAAGACGAATTGAGCGCCATCGAGAATCTTCGGATCGCATGCGGCGTCTCAGGCAACGCGCTGAGCCAATCCGAGGCGCAAGCGATCCTCGGATTAGTTGGGTTAGGCCCCCAACAGAATTTGCCAGCGCGTTCGCTGTCTGCCGGGCAAAAACGGAGAGTGGCGCTCGCCCGGCTGATGGCCTCACCAGCCAGCGTTTGGATTCTGGACGAAGTTCTGACGTCGCTGGACGATACGGCGATCCAATTTTCGCGCAGGTTTATCGGTGAACACTTGAGCAACGGTGGCCTGGCGATTATAGCCACGCATCAGGAACTGGCTTTGACGGAGAATCGGGTGCAGCGGATCGAACTTTCCGCAGCGGTCTGAAAAACTGACACGGGCGTCTCGCCCGTGAATCACGCGCAAGATGCACGTGCCACGATCGAACTTCCAAGTGAGCGCACAATCAATGCACACAATGTTCGGCTGGCTGGTCTGGCGCGATTTGATCCTCGCGTGGCGCCGGCGAGCTGATGTTTTGGCGACCGGGTTCTTCTTTGTGATCGTGGTTAGCCTTTTCCCGCTCGGGATCGGTCCGGAGAGAGAAACTCTGCGCACCATTGCGCCGGGCGTTGTTTGGGTAGCGGCGCTGCTGGCTTCAATGCTGTCGTTGGGCAGGGTCTTTGGCAATGATTACGAGGATGGGACACTTGAACAGCTGCTATTGACGCCCCAATCTACTTATCTGATCGTCCTGGGCAAAATCCTGGCGCACTGGCTGGTTTCCGAGCTTCCGCTGGTCGCAATCGCACCTCTACTTGGACTTCAGTTCGGTTTATCGCAGAATAGCCTGGCAATAGTGGTTGTGTCTCTCTTGCTGGGAACACCGGTACTGAGTTTGATCGGATCGATCGGCGCGGCACTGACCCTGGGGCTGCGCGCGGCAAACGTTTTGGTTGCGTTGCTCGTCTTGCCTCTTTATATCCCGGTGCTGATTTTCGGAACTGGTGCAGTTCAGGCCGCCGTTTCTGGGATGAGCCCCCAGCCGTACTTGCTGTTGCTGGGCGCGACGTTGGTTGTGACATTGGTCTTTGCGCCCTGGGCAACCAGCGCAGCTTTGAAGATATCAGTGGAATAGCAGTTGTACGACGAACGTAGTGGTGTGGGTTTGGAAGCGGGCTACCGCCCGCTTGGTCGGGCAGTAGCCCGACTTTAAACAAATACGAGGGGATCATCCGTCGACAAACTGAAGTTTGTCGGACATCAAATCGAATGCCGAGCAGAAAGATAAACTGGTACAAGTACGCAGCACCTGCGCATTTCTACGCACTAGCGGGCAAGTTGATTCCCTGGTTCGCGGTGCTGGCGGCTCTACTTTTCATCATTGGTTTATACGTAGGCTTTTTTGTCGCACCAACCGATTTTCAACAGGGCGAGTCGTATCGAATCCTCTTCATTCACGTTCCCGCGGCCTGGATGGGAATGTTCCTGTATGTATTGATGGCGGTGTACGCGGGTATCGGTTGGGCATTCAATGCGCGGCTGGCGTCGATGATGGCAACGGCGATTTCGCCGACCGGCGCGATTTTCACTTTTATCTCGCTCGTGACTGGCTCGCTCTGGGGCCGGCCGGCATGGGGAGTCTGGTGGGTTTGGGATGCGCGGCTGACTTCTACTTTGATCCTGCTGTTTCTGTACATCGGATTCATCTCGCTGCAATCGTCCATTGACGATCCACGCCGGGCTGATCGAGCTGGAGCTGTATTGGCTCTGGTCGGAGTGATCAATGTACCGATCATCTATTTTTCGGTCCAGTGGTGGAACAGTTTGCATCAGGGCGCGACGATCACCGCGAAGAGTTTCAAGATGGCGCCGTCAATGCTCGCGGCCATGTTGATCTTGTTGGGGGCATGCTGGATGTATTCGATCGCGGTCGTCCTGGTGCGTGTGCGTTACATTATTCGGGAAAGAGAGCGGGAATCGCCCTGGCCGGCCGAGGCCGTGGCGCAGCAACCCTGAGCCTTATGAACTGGTCAAAGTTTTTTTCGATGGGCGGTTATGCACTGTACGTTTGGGGATCGTACGGTGTGACGTTTATCTTGCTGGGCGTTGAAGTACTGTTGCTGCTGAAGCGCCAGCGCGACCTCGCGAGAAGAGAGAACCCTCAGTAATTCAAGGCGAGTAATCAATGAAAAAGCGTCACAAGAGAATTGTCTTTATCGTCTGCTGCCTGGCCGCGCTTGGTCTAGCTACGTGGCTTGTGCTCGGCGCATTTCGAAATAATCTCGTCTTCTTTTTTAGTCCAACGCAGGTCCAGGCAAAGGAAGCGCCGGTCGGCCGCACGTTCCGCATCGGCGGTCTGGTAGAAAACGGGAGCCTGAAGCGCGAGACCGATGGTCTGACGATTCGCTTCGTCGTCACGGATACCGCGACCAACCTGCCGGTGGTGTACAAAGGAATCCTGCCCGACCTTTTCAAAGAAGGGCGCGGCTGCGTGGCCCAGGGAAAGATAGGCGCCGACGGAGTTTTTTACGCCGATCAAATAATGGCCAAGCACGACGAGAACTACATGCCGCCCGAAGCTGCGCGAGCGCTCGACCAGGCGAAGGACATGGAAAAGATCAAGAACTCGGCCAACGAAGCCGGCAGGACGTTGTCGAAATAAGAGCTGGCAGGATGCCGGCGTTCCGCAGGCAAGATGCCTGCGCTCCGATTTATGATTCCTGAAATTGGACAAATCGCCCTAATCTTGGCGCTGATGCTGGCGGTCACGCAGGCCTCGCTGCCATTGATTGGCGCGGCGCGTGGCAACTCGCAACTGATCGCGCTGGCCCGGCCTACGGCCCAGGCGCAATTTATTTTCGTCGCCATTGCTTTCTGCTGTCTCGCCTACTCATTCATCAACAATGATTTTTCGGTGCTGAACGTCGCGACTAATTCCAACTCGCAATTGCCGCTTCATTATCGACTGGCGGCCACCTGGGGATCGCACGAAGGCTCTTTGCTGCTCTGGGTATTCATGCTGACGATCTGGATGGTGGCCGTCACCCTGTTCAGCAATCATCTGCCAAAAGAGATGGTCGCGCGTGTGCTGGCGGTGATGGCGGTGATCAGCACCGGCTTTCTGCTGTTCATGTTATTGACGTCGAATCCTTTTCAGCGGCTGCTTCCAGTGCCGCCTGATGGGAAGGACTTGAATCCCCTGCTCCAGGACCCGGCAATGGTCGCGCATCCACCGATGCTTTACATGGGTTACGTGGGAATGTGCGTGGCGTTCGCTTTCGCTGTTTCGGCGCTAATTGGCGGGCGGCTCGATGCGACCTGGGCCCGCTGGTCGCGACCATGGACCACAGTGGCGTGGATGTTTCTTACCTGTGGCATCGCTTTGGGAAGTTTCTGGGCGTACTACGAACTTGGTTGGGGTGGCTGGTGGTTCTGGGATCCCGTCGAGAACGCTTCGTTCATGCCATGGCTAGTTGGCACAGCGCTAATTCATTCGCTGGCCGTAACCGAAAAACGCGGCGGATTCAAAAGCTGGACTGTGCTGCTGGCGATCGCGGCATTCTCTTTGAGTTTGCTCGGAACGTTCCTGGTGCGTTCCGGTGTGCTCACATCCGTGCACGCATTCGCCACCGATCCCAAGCGCGGCATTTTCATTCTCGGCTTTTTGACGGTCGTCATCGGAGGCTCGCTGGCACTATATGCGTGGCGAGCAAAGCAGGTCGGCCTTGGTTCAAAGTTTGAGGTCCTTTCCCGCGAATCGCTCCTGTTGACGAACAACGTGCTGCTGATCACGGCGGCCGGATCAGTCTTACTCGGCACGTTGTATCCGCTATTCGTTGACGCGCTTAATCTCGGAAAACTTTCCGTGGGCCCGCCGTATTTCAACAGTGTGTTCGTGCCGTTGATGGCGCCGGCGGCGTTCCTGATTGGAGTCGGACCGATTGCCCGCTGGAAGCAGGCAAAGATTCCTGAGCTCGCGGTCCGCTTGCGTCTGGCATTCGGGCTGAGTCTGGTGACCGCTATTCTCTTGCCTTTCGTGATCGGAGGATGGAAATGGCGGGCCAGCCTGGGACTTCTGCTGTTCTGCTGGATCGTCGCTACATCTCTGCAAAACCTCTGGAGTCGAGTGCACAGCCAATCCGGCGAGTCGAGCCTGCTGAACCGGATCAAGGCGACGTCGCGAAGCTATTACGGCATGCACCTGGCCCACATTGGGGTCGCGGTTTTCATCGCGGGCGTTACCGTCGTCACAAGTTATCAAACTGAGAAAGACGTCAAGATGAACATCGGCGACACAGTCAGTGTCGGCGGCTACGAATTCCGTTTGAGTAACCTCGCACAGTATCAGGGACCAAACTATCAGGCCGTGCGAGCAGACATGGAAGTCAGCCGGAACGGATCGCCGGTGGGTGTGATGCACCCCGAGAAGCGCGCCTTCACCGCTTCCGGAAATGCCACTTCTGAAACCGCGATCGATCGCAGCATCTGGCGCGACCTCTATTTGTCGCTCGGAGACGCAGTTCCCGGCGGCGGTTGGACCGTGCGTGTGTATCACAAGCCGCTGGTTAACTGGATTTGGGGAGGCGCTTTGCTGATGGCGATTGGCGGAGGCTTCGCGGTCACCGACCGGAGATACGCCATCGCGGCGCGCAAGCAGGTTAAAGAAACACCCTCAGGTAAGCCCGAGCAAATATCAAAGGTGGTAACGACCGCAGCCTCGACGGCCGTTGAGTAGTCCATGAATCGTCTGCTGTTAATACCTCTGGTTCTCTTTCTGGGTCTGGTGGCTTTCCTGATGGTCGGCTTGCGACGCGACCCGCATGAAATTCCGTCGCCGTTTATCAACAAGCCCGCGCCAAACTTTCAACTGCCACAGCTACAAGATCCGAGTAAGACTTTCTCAGCCCAGGAAATGCGCGGCAAAGTCTGGCTCTTAAATTTCTGGGGCACCTGGTGCGTCGCCTGTCGCGAGGAGCATCCGCTGCTGATTCAATATGCCAAGACGGCGGCGGTGCCGATTTATGGAGTGGACTATAAGTATGGCCAGGACGAGCGCGATGAGCGCGCCACCGCGGTGCAGTTTCTCGCGGAAGAGGGCAACCCCTACACGGTAACGGTGTACGATCCGGAGGGCCGGTTGTCGATTGACTATGGAGTCTATGGCGCGCCTGAGACTTTCCTGATCGATCGCAACGGCGTCATTCGATACAAGCAGATTGGACCAATTACTGAGGAAGCGTGGCAGAAAGAAATCCTGCCGCGCGTAAAACAGTTGAATTAATGAAACACATCGTGCTCATCATTTTGGTTTCGCTTTGCTGCGGCGCTGCGCTGTTGGCAAAGGAAGCGCAGTCCAACGAGGATCCGAAAATCGAGCAGCGCATGCGAGCCCTCACCGAACAGTTGCGTTGCCTGGTTTGTCAGAACGAAACTCTCGCCGATTCGCGCGCGGATCTCGCAGAAGACTTGCGCAAGCAGGTTCGCGAGCAGATGAAGGCCGGCAAGTCCGATCAGGAGATTCTGGCTTACCTCACCCAACGCTACGGCGATTTCGTCCTTTACAATCCGCCGGTAAAAGCGACGACTTATCTGCTCTGGTTCGGACCGTTCATTCTTTTGATCGGCGGCACTGGCGTGCTTTACCGTTATCTAAAACATCGCCGTGAAGTGATTAAGGACGAACCGCTGACTGCCGCCGAGCGCAAACGTGCCGCGGACATTCTGCGAGGCTAAAATGTAGCGCAAGTTGTTAACTTGCGTCGAATATGAAAGACACGCAACTCAACCGCTAATGCTAACTTTCTGGATCATCGTTGCCCTGTTCATCTTGTTCGCGTTGTGGTTTGTGCTGCCGCCGCTGCTGCAAAAATCCGGCGACGACAAAGACGACGACCGGCGCGCCGCGAACGTTCTGATCTATCAGGATCAGTTCAAGGAGATGGCCGCTGATCTGCAGAACGGGCTGATCGGCGAAGAGCAATATCAGCAGGACAAGGAAGAACTCGAGCGCCGGCTGCTTGAGGATGTCAGCGCGCCGGGTGCTGGCTCATCAGCTTCGCCGCCGGCCAGCCGAAACTTCGCTTACGGCGTAGGCATGGCCATACCAATTGGCGTCATCGCGCTTTACCTCGTCGTCGGCAATCCCCAAGGCCTGTCTCCGTCTGCCGCCACGCAAATGGCGCCGGCAACTCAGCCAGGCGGGCCGATGAGCAGTCAGCAGATTGCCGCGAATGTCGAGAAGCTGGCGAAACGACTCGAGCAAAATCCGAATGACACCCAGGGTTGGTTGATGCTGGCGCGCAGCTACCTTTCGATGGAGCGCTTCGCCGACGCCGCGTCCGCGTACGAACACGCCACCGCCTTGAACGGCAACGACGCGGGCATCTGGGCCGACTATGCCGAAGCGGCAGCGATGGCGAATGGACAGCGGCTGGCCGGCAAGCCCACCGACGCCATCAACCGGGCTTTGCAGATCGACCCGAAAAACCAGAAAGCGCTGGACCTCGCCGGCAGCGCGGCGTTCCAGGCCGGCGACTACAAAAAAGCGATCGATTACTGGCAGAGACTGTTGGCCCAATTTCCCGCCGGATCAGAAGAGTTAAGAACGATCTCAGATCAGATAGCCAAGGCTAAACAGTTGGCTGACGGCAAGGGTGCGAAATAGGTCTGTTCCCCTCCCTTTGGGAGGGGTTAGGGGAGGGTGCGAAGCATAGCGCGAAATATCTTTTTTTGATCCGTCGTGTTACTCAACACAGCATGAGGTCATAAGGTGGGTCGCTAAGGCCCTCACCCCGACCCTCTCCCAATGGGAGAGGGAGAAGAGACGCGAGTCACTATCGACGAGGAGAACATCATGTCAGACAGAAAATCAATCGATTGCCGCGAACATCCAAGCGAGTGCGGCTGCACGCTGCGAATCGAAGGCACCGAGGAAGAGGTGCTTGACGTCGCGGTCGATCACGCGATAACCAAACACGGCCACACTGCCGGTCCGGAACTGCGCGAGCAGATTCGCGGTTTGCTGAAACCGGTCGAATAGAAACTGTGGCAAGCGCATCTTGCGCGTGTTCACGGGCGAGACGCCCGTGCCACTACTAAATACATTATGAATAGAGACAACCTGCTGTTTGCGATCATCGGTATTCTGATCGGCTTTATTATTGGCTTCATGCTGGCCAATTCGATCCTTACGCGTGAGAGCGCTTTGCGAGGCGCACCGCTTTCGGCCGCGCAACAGGGCGGCAACCTTCCGCCCAACCATCCGCCCGTGGCCGGCGGTGATCAGCAAGGCGGTGATCCGCAGCAGATGTTCACCCAGGTCCAGGAAGCCATGAAGCAGGCCCGCGAGCATCCTGAAGATTTTGAAGCACAACTAACTGCCGCCAAGCTCGAGTATCAGATCCAACGCTTTGATCCGGCGATCGAGTACCTGCTGATCGCCAACAAACTCAAGCCGAACGACTTCAACGTGCTGGGTATGCTCGGCGAGGCGAACATGGACGCCGGACATTTCGACGCCGCCGAAAAATGGTATCGCGCTGCCCTGGTTAAGAAGCCGGAAGACATTCCGATGATAGACGGTCTGTGTGCCGTGCTGTTGAGCAAGGGAGATGCGAAAGGCGCCGAAGAGGCAATGAACAAACTGGCGAAGGTCGATCCCACAAATCAGGACCTGCCGCAGTTCAAGACGAAGCTGGCGGAATTAAAGTCGGCGAAGAAGTAGCTCTGTCTTTGCGGCTTGGCGCCTTGGCGGAAATCGCGTTCAAGCAACAGCGTGAAGTCAGTACCACCTGCGTGAGCGGGTGGATCAATCACTCAAGATCAAATAACCACGGGGCCTGTTGATGAGTGTTCCACCCACCCGCTCACGCAGGTGGCACTGACCTCATGACGACGACGGCTTCCTGTCACTCGCCGGCGATCTTCGACGACCCAACAGCCACACCTTAAGGATCCCTGGATTCTTCTCATCAATCGCAAAGTATTCCTGAATCATCCTGGTGTACAGACGGTTGCGTTCTACCGACGTGAGTTCGATACCGAAAGGCATCTGGCCGCCCTTTACATAAGAGCTGATCAACGTTCGATCCATCGGCCAGTTGAGCGCGCCCAGTCCGTTCGGTTGATGACACGAGGCGCACTTTACCCCGTTGATTCCAGTTTCCTTATCGATCGAAGAATGAGCCTGCTCGCCAGTGCTGGTCGAGCCCAAACCTGGACCGAACTTGGTCGCATCAAGGTACTTATCAAAACGCGGTCGGCCATATTTGAGAAAGCGTTCGTTGACCGTGCGCACCGTTTCGAGTTCATTGCGACTCACCGTTCCGCTGACGGGAAAAATCGGCAGGATGCCGCTCTTGTGACACAGCGCGCAGTTGTCGTCGCCTTCACCTAATTCCCAACGCCCTTTGATCGTGATCGAACTGTTGCGCCGGTAGGTTCTGAAATAATCTTTGAAGTACGCGTTGGTCGTTTCGTCGGGCCCCGGCACGACTGAGACAACCGAAACGTTTCGGACGGGCGCGCGAGCCCTGGGGTCGGGCACGCCGAATTGCACCCACTTTTCCGGGACACCCTGCGCCGGATTTCCGGGCACGACAATCAGCAGACGCCAGAAGCTGTCCGGGTTATCAGGCGTGCCCAGGTGTCTTGATTGATAGCTGAAGAAGATGAGCTGGTTATCGACAGATCTGCCCGCATTGAGTTCACGGAGAATCGCCTTCGCCTGTGGCAACGTGGCGAAGCGACTGACCGCGCGCAAAAACTTCGGAGTCATAAGAAAATCAGGAATCGTCACATACTGGCTGGTCTCAGAAAAATAAACTTTGTCAGAAACGCTAAAGCCGAGTTCATGATCAGGCAGCCGGCCGATTGCCAGGGTCTCTATGTAGCCGGTGAATTCCGGATAACGCGCGACGAAATCTTTCTCTTCGGCCAGCCGGCACTGCTGCATCGTGCGCGCGATTCCGTCAAGCACTCGTTCGTACGCCGTCTGCGCTTTCTCGTTTTCGTACGCGCGGCGGGCGGCGAGTACCAAAGCATTGATTCGTCCAGTCACCCAGGCGTCCGGCTGAGACTTTATCGAATCGCAGGGAGCGGCCGAGGTATCGGATGCGGCAAAGAAAAAGCAGCAAACTAAAGCGGCTACGCGAAGCCAGAGCCGGATTTGACGGTGCCTGAATCGATTCATTTCCATCGCATCAATAACAGAGCTCTTAGAGAGCTGTCAAAGCATTTGGTGCACGGGGTGGCACAGACTTCAGTCTGTGATTCAATTCTTGCATAAAGCCAACCATAGACTGAAGTCTGTGCCACTGTTCATGATATTCTCCCTCTCGTTTTTTACGAAAGACTCTGGAGGTGAGGCTTGATGACCGACAACTCACGAGCTTTGCGCGCAATCCTTCTCGGCGGTTTGATAGCCGGCACGATCGATATTAGTTACGCCTTTATTTACTACTACGTTCAATACGGCGCAACCCCGGTCAGAATCCTGCAATCAGTCGCCAGCGGCGCGCTTGGCGCCAGGGCCCGCGCCGGCGGTCTGAAGACGGCTGCCCTGGGATTGTTATTTCACTTTCTGATTGCGACCACGGCTGCAGCTGTCTACTATTTCGCGAGTCGCCAACTGCGTCTGCTGGTGAATCAGGCAATCATCTGTGGCGTGCTCTATGGCGCCGCAATTTATGCGTTTATGAATTTGGTTGTGATACCACTTTCAGCCATTCCCAACAAGCAGACTTTTCCATGGCCCACGCTGATCACGGGCCTGCTGATCCACATGTTTGGGATCGGATTATCGATTGCCCTGATAACGCGACGGTTTTCAAAGTAAGCCAGATCGATGGAGATGAATGAAATCACTCTAGAGACTGAGCGCCTGCTGCTGCGATGGCTGCGTGAAAGCGACTTTGAGCAGTACGCAAGAATGTGCCGCGACCCGGAGGTCATGCGTTTTCTTGGCGGGCAGTTGATGACCGATTTCGAAGTCTGGCGGCAGATGACTTCGTTCGTGGGCCACTGGCATTTTCGCGGATATGGAATTTGGGCGGTCGAAGAAAAGAGTACCGGCAACCTGGTCGGCAGGATCGGATTCCTTTACCCAATCGGTTGGCCGGCGTTTGAGTTGGGCTGGACACTCGCCCGCGAAAGTTGGGGCAAAGGTTACGCGACAGAAGGCGCGCTGCGAGCGCTGCAGTACGCCTTTACGGAGCTTGATCGGGATCACGTTATCAGTTTGATCGCGCCCGAGAACATCGCGTCAGCTCGAGTAGCAAAGCGTCTCGGCGAAGAGGTTGAAGGCAAAACGGAACTGTTTGGGAAGGAAGTTTTGATTTACGGAATCGGACGAGAGCAGTGGTCCGAATCGAAGTGAACCGGTCGCTATCGCTCCCGGTACTGACTTCTAGCTACGGCTCGATCGCCATCCTGGCTACAGTAGACATTCCGATCCTCTCGATCTTTCCGGTCTTGAGGAGAACTAAGATCGTGCCACCCTCAACCACGACCCGTCTTACTGTCGACATGGGGCGATCGATTTTGGTGCCGTCCTTTAACTCAATAATCAGATGAGCGCCCGGCAGCGGTAATTCCTGAGTACTCGGTTTCGTCGCTTCAGATTTTTCTGAAGTAGCAGCCGCTGGCTTCTCTTCTATCGGGGCCTTTTTAGCCTCTTCGGCCTTCGCAGCTTCGGTTGGCTTGGCTTCCTCGGTCTTAGGTTGCTCGGTCTTTGCTTCCTCAGTTTTCGCTTCGGTGGTCTTAGCAGCTTTCGTTTCGGAAGGCGTGGGCTTTGGTCGCGCGGGTCGGCCTCGGCCACGCGTATTGCGCGCCGTCGATGCCGGTCTGACGGGTTTGGCTTTCGTGGGTTTTGGCTCTGGTGTTTCTTTCGCTGCGGCCGTATCTTCCGCGGGTTTCGCAGTCTCAGCAACTGGTTTTGGCTCGACGGTAGGAGGCGGCGTCGCGACTACGGGCTCGGCGATCGTCGCGCCCACGGAGGACAATCGTTTGCCGCTTCGATCAGGCCGCGCAGATTCTTCCTGCGGGCCGGTGTTCTCGGCCACCGGGATGCCGCCACTGAAAGGCGCGAAGCCACCGCCGAACCGAATGTGGTAAGTGCCTGCCTCGTCGTTCGGAGTGCGCGCTTCGACTCGCAGGATCAGGATCTGGTGCGCACGCAGAAAGAAACCTTTGGTCACTTCTCCAGATTGTGAACTGGCATAGACGGTCGTCTTAATCAGCGGCCGGTAGGTGACCGCCGTGAAGACGTCCACGTCGCCATTCAAATTCTTGCTGTCGATCGTCACCAAAAGGTCGCCGGGATTACCTTCGAAAGCATAAAAGTGGCGCGTCAAACGCGCGTCGCCAAGATCGAGCGCGGCGATCCTGCCATTGATTTCATTAGTAAGTACGGGTGTGGGCAGACTCTGATCAGAGGACTGACTGCGAACCGTCGCTGCAAATACCCAAAGGCTCACGGGCAACGCAAGCACGGCGAAAACTCGTTTGCGGAACTGCACCTTCATAGCAAAGGTAAGAACTGAAGTTGAAAGCCTGGACGACTAAGATTCGAAATCTGACGGCGGAGACTAAATCCAAAACTTTTAGGTCGCTCGACGAGAATTAGATTAACAGATTTACTCTCAAGATCGAACTCACATCACGGAGAAAAGCGGCCGGCAAAGAGTGACTTCACTTGCTTCGCCAACCGCTTTCTTGTTCGGTGGCCAGGAATCGATCCCGGCCGAGTTTAATTAGTTCCAAATCGGCCGCGATACTCACTAGAGACGATGAACGCTCTGACCATCTCGGCGCGCCTCACTCGGGCCAGTGCCACGTTCGCGTCTCGCATGTCTTCGCCCGGCAGGCTGAACTGGGTCATCTTGGTAAGCCAGAAGTCGTAGCCAGAAAAGTTGTTGTCCGGCGCGTCATCCGGATTACGTCTCAGATAGCCGTAGTATTGCATCAACACAAAAGCAGGGTTGTAGTGCGCCTGAAAGACAGAGTTGCTTTCGGCAACGCTGCGCAGCCCAGCCGCTCGTCCCGCTGTGTCGCCGATACCGTAAGCGCCGATTGCCGCGTTCCGCTCAGGAGTCGTCGCCGTTACACCAGCATTAGCGAAAAGCGTGTCAACGTAGGTCGTGACCAATGTGCCCACCGGAAAGGGCGTTACAAACTCAGGACGCTGCACAAGCGCCGCGAAGAACTTCTGTTTGTTTTGCTCCAGAAGCGTGTCTGCTCCCGGCTGCCCAATTATCACGCCATCGCTGATTGCGCGCTGGTCGCGCAGGAACGTCGTGTATCGCGGAGTGCTCTTCGCGCTTCCGAACGCGGCCTTGTGCGCGCGGATTACCAGATAGCCCGTGTTTTGAAATTCAATGGAAAGGAAGAATGCTGCCGAAACATTCGTGCGCTTCTCATCAATACACGCTGCGTTGTTGAGGCAGCTCGCGATCTCATTGGTCCAAAAAGCCTGGCCGCTCGTATCGGATTGTCGATTGAGAAAGTCGTGATAGTGTTGGCAAACAAAGGTACCTGCATCGTTAATAGCGTTCGGGGCTGTTGGCACGGTCGTGTCGTCGAGGATACTCACCGTCGCTGTGCCTTGAAGGCCTATTGTCGCCCCAACTGGATTGAGGAGCGTAAGGTTGAAGGTTTCCGTACCTTCGGTGGTGTAGGCGTCTTTCGTAGCCAGCAGGGTAAACGTTTTGGTGGCCTGACCGGCCGCGAACACAACGGTTCCCGAGCCTAGTGTGTAGTCGGTGCGCTGTAGGGCCGTGCTATCGCTCGTCGCATAATCCACAGTTCCGGCGCCGCTTGTGTCACTACGCTTCACGGTAATCGTGGTTTCCCCACAGCCTTCGTTCATGTTGAAGTTCGCGGCGTTGAATTCATAGCCGCCGGCCGGCACGGCGTTAATGGACGTAGAATCTACCGTCGCGGCGCCATTTAGGGCAAAGATTCTGCCGGTCGTGGTGGCGCTGGTAGTAAAGGTAATGCTCGTGTTTGCAATAATGTGTCCGCGGAACGTGGTTGATGTACCAATAGTCGCAGAAGTCCCGACCTGCCAATACACGTTGTTTCCGCGACCGCCGCTGGTCATAAGAACCTGCGCACTGCTGGCGGTGGTGAGCGTGGTCCCAATTTGGAAAATGAAGATCGCGTTGGGATCGCCGCCATCGTTGAGTGTGAATATGGCGTTTAACTGAGCCGAAGTGTCAAAACAATAGACGCCTGGACTGACCGCGAGTTGGGTCTGTCCCAGAATCTTACCGGTCAAGTTGTTTGCGGCGGGACACGCCTGCCCTTTGAGATTATTGTAGGCCGTGAGGGCGCTGGCTTGGGCCGGGCCGGCGAGAGATCCCGAACCCGTAAATATTGCGCCATTGGTTACTACTCCCGGCGGAAATCCAATTACCGCACTTCCGGGGCTGACTCCGATATTGCCGGAGATCACGACCGGGCCCGTAGCGGTTAGTGTGGTCCCGGCCAGGGCAGCAAAGCTCTGCGCATTGCCCAGCGGTGGCACGCTTTGA
>JBBQWP010000040.1:0-37248 GCA_038210455.1 Pyrinomonadales bacterium
CTGCCGTCAGGCAGGCTTTGGCGAACGAAGATCGCGCCTTTGCTGCGACGCGTTGGTCGGATGCTTTTTCGTCGTCGGGAGAGGCGCCCTCGTGGGGTGGTGTGCGTTTCGGAACGCGCCTTGTGGATTCGCGCACGACGAAAGTGAACCTGCCTCCTGCCGTGGCCTTCACGCCCATTCAGCGAATCGGTGGCGCCACCGGTTGGTACGCATGGGACCGGCTTTGGCAACTGCGGGGCTTTTTGGATTTGCTCGTAGGAGGAATCGGCGTCCGGCGCGGGCGTCCTGCAGCCCAGACCACCCTGCACGTGGGTGACGCGATTGACTTTTGGCGCGTCGAAGCGTTTGAGCCGGATCATCTGCTTCGTCTCAGCGCAGAGATGAGATTGCCTGGTCGCGCATGGTTGGAGTTTGAAGTTGAAGGCGACGACTCTTCGGCGACGATTCGACAAACTGCTAGTTTCGATCCCGTCGGATTGTTCGGGCGACTTTATTGGTACGCGCTATTCCCGCTCCACCAGTTGGTGTTTGGGGGAATGCTGCGCGGGATTCGAGCTGCCGCGATGCGCGAAGAATCATTACGAAGTTTCGCTCCGGGTGTGAGCCGTGTGTGAAGAAGAAAAATCATTCAATTCACAAGTCTCGGCGGCTGTCAGGACGTGTCGTGCCTCGGGCGGGGGCACTAACACTTATGAAAGAGTCGGAACCGCTTAAGTCCCCACCAGCCCGGGCGTATCGGTACGGTGAGACCGGGAAGCGTGGCAAACCAGCCCGCTTTGAATTGGCCCACCCACCGGATTTACGCGGCGCTCACACAATCAAATAGCCTCACCAACGCGAACGTTAACTTTGCTAACCGCCGGACCTTGGGTCTCTTGTGTGCTCTAGCAATGGATCGCTTTTCCGTTGCCCGAACGTCCTGGGTATAGCTCTTGCCCTTGACCTGTGCGCCAGAGGCGCACTCCTCGCCTTCGCATCAATCGAAAAAATGCTGGAAACAAGTCGAAAACTCCTGAGGTCATGCCGCGGATTCTCACTCGTCGAGATGCTGGTGGTGTTGGCAATCGTGGCGACTTTGACCGCGTTTGCTATCCCGGTAGTTGTCACGCAGCGGCGGCTAATTCGTTCGACGACGCTAATGCGCGAGATCTCGTCACAGCTCCGGTACACCCGACAATTGGCAATTTCTCAGCGACAGTCGATTACGTTTCAGTACGACGACACTGCGAAACAAATAAGAATTCTCAACCACAACAACAATCAATCTGCGATTCCTGCTTGCAACGTGAGCCGCACGGCGATTCTCGGAGCGGCGGGCTTTCCGGACACCGCTTGCAGCACTGTCGTCACCACCGTTCCGCTCACTCAGGGCGGGCTGGCCAAAACCGAAATCAGTTACGGCATTCCAGCCGGTTCGCCTCCGCTGCCGGTCGGCGCTCCGGTGATACCGGTCACCAAATTGGACGACAACATCTTGATGACGGCGCTCGTGCCGGCGGGAGCAGGGGGAAAGGTAAACATCACCTTTCAGGCTGATGGATCAGTAATAGACGCGGCGGGAATTCCCCTTGACCGAGCTTTGTTTTTTTTCAATAACGCGGCCGCGCAAGCTACCGCGTCGGCCGTCTCGGTCGTGGGAGCCTCAGGCAGAGTCAAGGTCTGGAGATACACACTCAATGGAAACAAGTATGACGAGTAGCGACGCGGTCCTTCGTCATCGCCGTACGCAAGAGAGTGGTTTTTCGCTCTTGGAGTTGGTGATCGCGATGGTCATCTTAACCGTCGGCTTGTTGGGCGTGGCTTCAGCGATTGGATACGCGCTGATGGCGAGCAACAGCGGGCGCGGTCTGACGAACGCCAAGCTGCTGGTGGTTTCGGCGCTGGAACAGATGGAGACGTTAAGGGACAGTGGCGAGTTGAATTTCAACGAGATCTCAAATGCCCAGGTACCGGGCAGCACGTTCACGGGTTTTCCCTCGACGTTCATCGCTGTATCCACGACTCCCGGTCCGGATTTTGTTTTCGGCACCGCGGACGATCCTGGTATCGCCGATCCATCGCAAGCCTTTACCGGGGTGACCCGGCAGATATTGATCACGGACCTTACGCCGACGCTGAAACGGATTCAGGTGACGTTGCAGTATTCGCCCAAAGGCGGCGTTTCGACCCAATTGGTTTGTGTCAGCTATTTGAACGACGATGCGCACGGTAACTATGTCCCTTAAATTAAAACAAGCAATGCAACACAATCACCGTCATCAGGGTTTTTCCATCATCGAGTTCATGGTCGCCATGACGGTTATGCTTGTTGTAGTGGGCGCGGTCTTTTCATTGATGCGCGACTCAATGAAAGTTGCGACGACGACATATGAAATAACGGATGCGCAGCAAAACCTGCGGACGGCCCAGGAGTTCATCAACCGCGATCTTATGAACGCCGGCGATGGGCTCGAGAACATCGGCAATGTCAGAATCCCCCAGAGTTTTGTTACCAGCTACATCACCCTGAATCCGGTCGTCGATCCAGCAACTCCTGGAATAATTAACCTGGGAATCTTCACTACGGACAACAACGTCCCGGCAAACACCACGATCACCGGAGCTGTTCCGGCAGCTAACATTCGCACGGCGACTGACCGGCAAACGATCCTCGAGCAGGATCGAGAGTTTGTATTTAATAATCTGAACAGTATTGGTCTCGCTGCTACGGCGATAAATCCAGCGTCCAGCATCATCACAATTCCCGCCGGCGATCCAATGACTACTTTTACCCAGGGAGAAATCTATTTCCTGACCTCATCGGTAGGCGGAACATTTTGCACCATTACCAGCGTCAACGTCGCTGCACGGCAACTCTCCTTTGTTGCCAGTGATCCTTTCGGACTAAATCAGCCGGGGGCCGTGGGGCACATTTGGGCCATCTCGGGGGGGCAGACGCTGGCGACCTCGCTCCAGCGAATGAAGATGATTCAGTACTACCTTACGTCTACCGGATTATTGGTGCGACGAGTTTTTGGCGTGCCGGGCGTGGGCTTCCGCGAAAGCATAATTGCTGAACACGTGATCGACGTTCAATTCAATTATTCGCTGGTTACTACGGACGCGCTGGGCAATGTCACTCCAAGTTCAACCACAACCTTGACCACTTCGGCGCAGCAGTTGGCCGTGCGCCAGGTTGAGGTCAAGGTCACAGTCGAAACACCGCACGTCATTCAGAATGGCGTGCGACAGTCGATGACGATGACGACGAGCACGAGCGTACGCAACATGCAGTTTCGTCAGGCGTTGTAGAACGCACGCACAATTTTTAGAGATAACGGGAGTCGGGAATGATTATTCTTAATAGTTTGTCAGCAGCAATCACGGTGCGTTCGCGCGAGCGGAAACAAAGTGAGCATGGCGCCGCTCTCCTGGTGACAATTCTAATGCTGGGCCTGCTGGGCGTAGTCGCGCTCGGTGTGCTGGCCGTGGTAGCGGGCAACAGCCGAATCGCCGGCAGCGATCTGAAACGGACCCAGGCGTGTTACGCCTCGGCCGCGGCGATCGAGATGATGACCAACGACTTCAGCTCGCTGTTCGCGCACACCTCGCGTCCCAGCACCACTCAGCTTACGAATATCGAGCTCAACTATCCAACCGCTTTAACCAACGAGGGCTACACGTTTCCGGATCACAGCCTGGTGCTCAATGCCGCCTCGTTAGCGGCGATGGGCACCAATCCGACGGTGACGATTCCCAACGGTCCGTTCGGCGGTCTGATCGCCAATCTGAAACCCTACACGCTGACTACCACCGCACGCTCTGCTCTGGGCGACTGCAAGATGACGCGGGACATGAACAACTATCTGATTCCGCTTTTCCAGTTTGGCATGTTCAGTGATGAAGACATCGAGTTGCACCCGGGACCGCCATTCACTTTCAATGGACGAGTTCACGCCAACGGCAACATCTACGCGAACGGCGACGTCAAATTTCTCGCCAAGGTAACGACCGCCAATGAATTCATCTTTGATGTGCTCCGCAATGGCAGTACGCGCACGGGCGCAACCGTCTCGATGCAGGTCGGCTCAATCAGCGTTGTGGTTTCCAAAGGCAGCATGAGCAACGGCCCAAATCTCTCTACTGCAACCTCGACCCCGCCCGGGCAGCGAGGCTATTTTCCGACTTCACCTAACGGCACAATCAATTTGAGTTGGAACACTACTTCCGTGGCGGCCGCGACTGTCGGAGTCGCCAACCAATTCGGCGGCCAACTGCTGACCCGATCGACTGGCGCTGCGCCGCTCAAGTTACCGTTGCAGTTGGACAACAATCGAACCAGAGAACTGATCAAACGCCGGATGCCGAATGACAGTCCGGATCCCACTACACCGTCCGCCCTCAGCGACTCGCGTTATCATTCCAAAGCCCAAATTCGTATTTTGATCGACGATGAAGCGCCAACGACGACCGATGCGGCCGGCATTCCAGCGGGCCAGGGCGTGTTGTTGTCGACGTTCGATCCGATACTGCTGCCGAACCTGGCAACCAGTACTTCACCGACGTCGAACGGCGGAGGCCGGGCGTTGTGGCGAGTCAACGACAACAACACCAGTGTCAGTAATAGCTATAACGAGACGGCGACATCTTTCGTCACTCAGCAGCAGAATGGCACTGCCATTCAGGCCGACACGATTCGGGGAGTGAAGCCAGGCCCAACGCCGAAAGCTATCACGGGCGCGACCAACGCCAATCCGATAAAAATCACTTGCACGGCACATGGACTCTCAACCGGCGACAAGGTCTGGATCGCCGGCGTGCTGGGCAATACAAATGCCAACGGTGGCTACACGATCACGAAAGTTGACGCGAACAACTTCACTCTGAACACTCGCAGTGGCAACGCCAGCTACACCTCGAGCACCGGCACGGTCTACTCGTTTACCTCGCTTCCAAAATCTGCGAACGGCACTGCCATTCCATCCGGGTCCGGAATCACCGGGCGGATCCTGATTGAGATAGTTGACTCTAATGGAGTGGCGCGCGACGTCACCGCGCAGATTCTGAGTATGGGAATGACCGAAGGCGAGCCGAACGCGATCGTTATGTTACAGCGACCGCTCTGGGCGGCCTTCACGCAGGGCAGCCGCGATGCCAGCACCGCCAGCGCCACTCCCAATCCAGCGCTTAATGGTGACCCAGGTTATTCGAACACGCTTACGGACATCCTGAACAAGACGCATCTGGGCGCGGACGGCGAGATCATGGTCGACGCGACGCATCCCGTTCAGAACGTCACCTACGGGTATCTCACCTCAATCGTTGATGACACTGCGTCCGGATCACGGGCACTGCGACCTGATGTGGGGACCCCGCTGAACATTGCGGATTGGGGCACCAGCGCCTGGAACACAAATAAGGATTGGAACGCAATGGTCCCAATCAATGTGTATAACGTGCGCGAAGGCCGCATTAACTCATCACTCAGCGCGACCACAGTCTACGAGCGCGGCGTCACCACCATGGTTGAACTCAACATGCGCAATCTGGCGCGTTGGTTGGATGGCGTTTACGACTTGAACTTGCTGCAATCTACCAGCGCGGTGAGCACGAACATTGCCGGTCCTGACGGGTACACGGTGTACGTCTCAGATCGCCGCGGCGACAAAGTAAAGTCTCTGGTCGACAGCGGCGTCACTGTCAACGCCAGCAACGGCATGGTCGATAATGAAGATATTTACGGACCAAACAACGGACTCGATTCCGGTGAAGACGTGCAGAACACGGCAGTACTGGTGAAGGACACCAGCGAACTCCCCGATCCGGCGGTCCTGCCCGGCTCATACGGCACGGACGTTACTAAACGAGCTTTGACGGTCGCAGCGTGGACCAACCTGATCGGCGGCGCCGGCTCTGATAGGAATAACTCGAAATACTTTCGTAGCTCTGTCCGTCTCTTCAATGGCGAGAACCTTCAGGTGAGCGGCGCCGCGGGAAAACTCTCCACTACCAAAGGCATCACCGTGTCCGCCGAAAACATGATTTACATTTCGGGGAACTACAACACCACGGGCATCAACAGCGCGCCGCCTGATGGGACGGCGTCACTCAACGACTCGAGCGCCACCTATCACTATAACGGCAATCAGGTTCCGACCTCGATCGTCTGCGATGCTTTCTTCCCGCTTTCGAAGACGTTCTTTGACAGTGAGACAGCGTTGTATCCTGACGATCTGACCAAACGGCCCGCCGACAATGCGCCCACAGTAGCCCAGGAAACCGCCGTGCGCGCGGCAATCATCGCCGGCAATAATCTATCGGCGTTGGCCGCCAGTCCGGATGCCGGCAACAGCGCTTCGGGCGAGTCGCGTCTGTGCGGCGGCATGCATAACTTCCCGCGCTTTCTCGAGAATTGGACAGCTCGCTGGAATTTTGTGGGCTCGCTGGTTCCCCTGTACCACTCAACGCAGGCACTCGGTCCCTACAACGCAGACAGCACGATCTATGGCGCGCCGATTCGCAATTGGGCGTTTGACTCAACCTTCCTGCAACTGGATCGGTTGCCACCGGGAACCCCGATGTTCCAATACATCTCGCCGACGGCTTTCCGACAGGTGCTGTAAGACCTCCAGCACGATCGCGCGATGCAGAGACGGGCAATCCTTATGTTGCCGGTCTCTTGCTTTTGGGGCTTTCGTTATGCGACCTGACCTAGCGTCAGTATATTGCTTCGTAAATTGGTTTGCCTTGGCGAAGCCGAAAGCCCCGGTGAAATGTTTCCGATCGAGCTTTCATATAGTAATGAGACTGTCAACGCGGAGATAGATTATGCCACACGATGTGACGCCAGTAGGCGGAAGCGGAGGTAGCGGAGGTTCGTCTCCTGAATGTGACAGGCTGCGTACAGAATTAATACGCATCGAAACAGACATTCAAAAAGAAAAGACCGGCGCCAATAATCAACAGGTTCTAGCCCTGCTCGAGCAGGAGTTTAGCGGTGCATTCATGAGGTATCGCGAACTCGGTTGCGATGTCCTGCCACCGCCGCCGCCTTTCGTCGTCCACTGGGAGCCGGCTGACTCGCTTTCAATTCTCACTGATGCCGGACAGAACGCGTGGAATGCCGGCCACGTCAATGATGTGCTTATCCTGACGGGTGGTGGAGATGCCGGCTCGATTCTGGCAGCAAGTGATACGGGCGGCATCTGGCTGCTGGAGCAGCCCGACAGCCGCAACCAACCGCTGGCGCGGCCTCTCAGCGATCATTGGGGCTTGCCCAGCGTTAGTATCAAGTGCCTGGCAACTGGGCCCGATGCGGCGAATCACGTGTACGCGGGCACTTTTTCAGATACTCACAAGGGCTTTGTCTTCGAGGCTGATCCCTCGGCGCCATTTCCGTTGGATAGTTGGCGCGACATATCTGAGGGCACGCTCTTCGGTAACGTATACCGTATCGTCGTCCTGCCGGTGGCGAGACGGATCGTGGTTGCCTGCGACCAGGGGTTGCGCTGGGCGGATATTCCTGCACCGGGCGGTAAATATGCGTGGCGTGAGCCGCTCAGTTTTCCGAGCGAGCTCTGTTCAGATGTGGTGCTCAGCGTGCGCGATAGTTTGGTGGTAGCGAAACCGATCTCTGGCTCGTTTAGTCCGTTTACCACAGGATTGTTTAGAGGACACTGGACGAGCGCAGGGTTAGCGATGGAGCTTAAGCCAATGCCCAGAGCGCCCGAGGATCTTTTTCCGGCAGAAGGGCGCATGGGTTTCACCACGCTCGCCTCGTGCGCGAGCAACCTCAATCGCGTCTATGCGCTGTTCGAGGAGACGGGCTCCACCGCGGTTTTAGGAGTCTTCCGTTCAGATGATGGGGGTGATTCCTGGACGGGGTCCAATTTGACGGTGCTGGTAAAGGACGGCACGACCCAACCAAAGCCCCTCAGGGAGACTGCTGGACTGGGCAACCCGGAAGGATACAATAATTGCATCGCCGTCTCTCCCGTTAATCCAGACTTCGTTACGCTTGGATGGCGCCGGGGAGAACCAATCGTTTCCGACAGCGGCGGTCGAAACCCCTGGTTTCTTCCCGCGGATTCGACGCAGAGCACGCATCTGCACTCAGACCTGCACGCGTTTCGCTTCGATTCAACTGGACAACGCCTTTACATTTGTAGCGACGGAGGCGTGGTCTCAACAGATGATCTTGGACGCACTTACAACAGCCTTTATAACCGGGAGCTTCTCAATTTGCAGTTTTACGGAGAGGGCGGTGGCGGCGCCTTTTCTGCTTCGGGCGAAGTTGATGGCCTCATTGCGGGTGGCACGCAGGACAACGGCAATATATATAACGTCATTGGACCCAGCGCTGTCGGGTGGATCCAGACCGATGGTGGCGATGGTGGACGAAATCTGCTCGTGGGGCCGGGGAGGCTGCTGCGAAATTACAACACCGAGGTGCGAATACGTGCCATGCACTGGAACCGCACGCGTCTGGAGCCGGACGCGGGCAGCAACTGCGTCTACAAAGCCGACGACGGAAAACAGCGGGCACCCGACTCGGTAGTCCCTTTGATAGTTGCGAAGCCTCCCTCGCTGCCAAGCGACTGCGGGCTGCTAAATCCCGTCATGGCAGGCATTCGTTCCCCAGAATTCTTCAGAGTCTTCAAGCGCATGATCGCCGTGGGCGCAGTGGGTGCTGACGTGTACGGCCTTTTCGAAGAAATGATTTTTTTCCGGCTCTGCTTCATGCGAAAACGGCGAACCCAGATGCGCTGGGAATACCTCGGTTCAATCGATTCCGGTCCTGGAGACATCAGTGCGCTTGCATCCGTAGATGGAAACAACATCTTCATTGGGACTATGCAGGGCGCCATGTTCAGCATGGCCGCGCCTCAATTCATCGCAACGCAGATTCCTGTATCGTATCCCGATCCTGCGCTTAAACCGGTGATCAGACGCATTGTAGTGAAGTCTGTATCCGAAGCATTCGCAATGTACAATACCGTCGGCTTTGTCGGAGGCACCGTTGGTCACATTCTGCGATTCACCGGCCGCCAATGGCTGGAAGTGGACACACACCCGCCGATCCAGGCCCGATTCGGCCCTTTGGGAAACCGCCTAAATGCGTTGGAGGCCGATTGGACCACTAGCCCCTCGACGCTGTTCGTCTGCACTGATCAGGCTGTCTTCATGAGCTCTGATCTTGGCCAGACATGGCACGACGCCTCAAAAGGCCTCCCGCAGCTACCGAATTGCAACGACCTGCGCTTTGTGCGTTACAATGACGGCTCACACTATCTCTACCTAAGCACTTACGGCCGCTCAGTGTGGCGATCAAGAATGAATCGGCGGCCGTTCTAGCTCCGCCTTTTCATGACCACGGACAAAATCATTCGCATAGGCATCGTCGGCGCGGGGTTTGCGCGTTCGACGCAGATTCCCGGATTCAAAGCCTGCGCCGGCGCGCGGATCGTCGCGATTGCCAGCGCGCGTCGAGAGCACGCCGCAGAAGTGGCGCGCGAATTCGGAATCGAGCACGTCGAAAGCGACTGGCGCGCTCTGGTCGCCCGTGATGACATCGATCTTGTGAGCATCGTCACGCCAGTGGTGACGCACTACGAGATGACCATGGCGGCGCTGGATCATGGCAAAGCCGTGCTTTGCGAGAAGCCTATGGCGATGAATGCCGATGAAGCGCGAAGCATGTCTGAGCGTGCGCGCCAGGCCGGAGTGCTGGCGTTAATCGATCATGAACTGAGATTTCTTCCGGGGCGGTTGAAGCTGAACGAGTTGCTTCGTCGCGGCGACATTGGAAAGGTACGCCACGCGCAGCTAACTTTTCGTTCTGACTCGCGTGCCGATCCGAATCGTCCCTGGAACTGGTGGTCGGACGTAACGAAAGGCGGCGGCACGCTCGGCGCGATCGGCTCGCATGTTATCGACGCCTTTCGCTGGCTGCTGAATGCCGACGTCTCAGAAGTATTCTGCAATCTTGCCACGGCTGTGCGCGAACGCAAAGATGAAGCGGGGAAACTTCGCGAAGTAACCACCGATGACGAAGCGAATCTGCTTTTGCGATTTGCGGATGGTGAATTGACTCAAGGCGCGACCGGCAATGTTTCAATGTCAATGGTTGAGGCCGGAGCGTCCGCCCATATGCTCGAGGTCTTCGGATCGCACGGCGCGCTGAAAGTCGATGGCAATGGATACATGTGGAGCGCAAAGGTTGGAGATGGTGACTGGTCGAGCGTGGAAACGGATCGCGGCGAGATAGCGACTGGGATGGTCGAGGGTAGCTGGTCGCGTGGCTTCACAGCTTTCGCACGAAAAATCGTCGAGGCCGTAGCCGAAAATCGCACGACCGTCGAGGGCGCAGCTACATTCGAAGATGGTTATCGCACGCAACTAGTTTTGGATGCTGCGCGGCGAGCGAATGAGAGTGGTTGCTGGGCGAAGGTGAAATAGCCACAGATAAACTCGGATTGACACAGATAGGATGAACGCCAATCAGACACTCCATTGCGGAGGATTTCTCTCTTAGCTTGATCGGTGTGAATCCGTGTCTATCTGTGGCCCGATCTTATTGCTTTGTAGCTTTCTCAGTTCCGGTCTTGTCGCTGCCGTAGCCGCCCCAGATTCCCTCGAGTCCATCTGAGTTGATCTCATAAGCAACGAATCCGCAGCGCGCGCCGCCAATTCCCACCGCCACGTTGCTGCCCTGCTTGATGCCCACGCCATCGCTGTTATTGCTCCAAACGAATCGGTACAGGTTGCCGGCCGGCTCGACGGTAAGCTTCGCTTTGTATTCTTTGCCGTCGGGGTTTTTGCCGGTCGCATCGTAGTCTCCCTCCAGGGCGGAGCCGCGCGTGCGCGTTGCGTTTTCGGTGCCGGCTTCGTTAACGCCCCAGTAGCCCCATCGGCCGCGCAGCGCGCCGTCGCTCGCGATTTCATAGTCGACCACACCGCAACCTTTGCCGTTCGCTCCGTTGGCAAACGCGACCGCCACCACATTACCGTTCGTCACGCCGATGCCGTCGTACTGCGTGCCGGCGTCCCATCGAAACTGGTAGACATCACCATGGGCAATGACCTCGAGCGTGCCTTTGTAACTGCCGCCGTCAGGATTGCTGCCGACCACGTTGTACTTGCCCGCGATTTCGGGAGCCTTGGCCGGCGAGCTGTCGCTGCTGGTCGTACTACTAGAACTGTTCGTGTTCTTTGGCGAATCCGTTTTAGTGCTGGTTGATGAGGTAGAAGTTGATTTGCAGCCGATTACGCAAGCGATCAGCAAAGCGAAAACGAACGTGCTGTGAAATCGGAATTGTAGTTTCATCGTCGTCTCCTTTAGCTTTCGAAACTTTACCGAAACTGTGATCAAGTATTAGCTGAAAGGGGTGAGGGAGCGCAGCGTACGACAAAAGAAAAAAAGAAATGAGCTGTGCGCCGTAGACCCTCGCCCCAACCCTCTCCCGAAAGGAGAGGGCGAAAGAAATTCATCGACAAACTGAACAGCCAAACAAGTCGCTTTCGGCCCTCTACATTGGTCCGGACATTCCCGGCGGCATTCCTCCTCCGGGCATATCCATTCCTGGAATGCGCCCGCCGGGGACCGGCTTCGCGGCGCCGCCCTCACCTCGTGAGCGCAGTAGCGACGGATCGACATTCTTCAGTCCGTATAGTGTCTTGTAGAGACCCTCGCGCTCGACCAGTTCCGCGTGCGTGCCTTGATCAACTATTCGTCCCTTATCGATCACCAGAATCCGATCCGCGACGTCGGCGATAAAGTTCAGATCATGGCTAATCACCAGGCAGGTACGCTCGTTAGCATATTCGCGAATGACGTCAGTCAAACGATTACGCTCAGTCGCGTCCAGATTTTCGGTGGGCTCGTCCAGCAACAGCACTTCTGGCTTGCGCAAGAGGCAACGCGCCAAAGCAATCAGACGCTTTTGACCGCCGGATGGTACTTGCACTCCGACTACAGTGTCATAGCCCTTTGGCATTCTTTGCGGATCAACTATCACGTCGTGAATGTGCGCCAGCTTGCAGGCCTCTTCAATTTCCGCGTCGGTTGCTCCCGCTCGGCCGAGCCGCACGTTCTCTCTGATCGTGTCCCTGAGAAAGAAAGGAAACTGCGCCAGCTTCGAAACCTGTTCGCGCAGCGAGTTGAGCGTGACGTCTGAAATGTCTTTGCCTTCGATTAGAATGTGTCCTTGCTCCGGATCGAGAAAACGCAGAATCAAATTCATGATCGTCGATTTGCCGCAGCCGATGGGCCCGACAAAGGCGACGGTTTCGCCTTCTTTGATTTCAAAGGAAACCCCGTTGAGAACTTTCTGCACGGGCGAATAGCCGAAGACAATGTTGTCGAAAGTGATGTCGCCGTGCACTTCGCCGAGATCCACTGCTCCCGGCTTTTCAACCACCGTCGGTTTCGTGTCGAACAGTTCATAGGTTGAGACGATGCCCGGCACCAGTGATTGATACATCGCATAGGAGCTGATGAGTCTTTGCACTGGCACAAACAAGTTTGGCGCCATCTGCATAAAGACCAGGGCGCTGGCAAAGGTCAGCCCCCATTTTTGGCCGAACAGAATGGCCGATAGCAGAATGAGCGCGGTGGTTAAGGAAATAAGAACCTGGGCGCCGCTGTTGCTGAGGCTCATCCAGGCCGTTGTGCTCGCCGTATTTTTGGCCGCGATGCGGGAAGCTTCACGAAATCGTTCGTTGCGTTTTGGCTGCGCGTTGAAAACCTGAATATCAGAAATGCCGTTAATGGTTTCTTCCAGTTCAGAGCCCAACTCGCGTGAACTCAAGTTAATTCCCATCGCGCCCTGTTGCAGCTTGCCGCTGGTGAAACGAAACATCAGCACCGTAAACGGCCCCAGCACGAACAGCACCAAAGTCATTTGCCAACTCAAGGCCAGCAAGTAGCCGACCACGATCACCAGCACGATCGCATCGATGACGGGGGTCAGCAGGACTTGCGTTAGCAGTCGCTGCACGGCGCCGGTCTCTGAAAGCACCCGCTGCATCAAAGCTCCCGTTTGCCCGCTCATGAAGAAGTCCAGCGAAAGCGATTGAATGTGTTCGTAGAGTTTCTGTCGCAAGCCGGTAAGCACTCGCTGTTCGAGATTCGCGTCCACCCATGCGCGAAAGATGTCCATGACATTGCGAAACACTACGGCGGTAGTCCAGATAATGAAGATGGTGGTAAACGACAGCGGTGTGGCCAGCCAGTCGGTGATAAACGAGAATGACCCAGTTCCCGTGTTGGCTGTCTTTTCATAGAACGATCCGGTGTGATGCCAAACGTCATTCCAATTTCCGCTGGTGGCGACCTCACTGAAGAGTTTCATCAGCGGACCAAAGGCCGCCGCCGCCAAAAAGGGAAGCAGAAACATGATGAGTGACAGCAACAGCGAGAGTGTCACCATCGCCTTGTGTCCGCCGAGGAGTTTGAAGGCGCGTTTGACATAAGGTCGCGCATTCATCTTCGGCATCACCTTCATGCGAATCTTGCTGCCCGGACCAGGCACGGGCGCTTCGCCGGTGGGTAGATCGGGAAGTGCGCCCGGTGGCAATGCGGCCGGCAATCCTTCGATCGGTTGACCGCTGCGACCTTTAGCAGGCGGCGCGCCGGAAGGCGGAGTCTGGGAACTCGACATGTTGATCCTCTTTTCGGGCTGCTTGGGAGGGGAAGATTAAAAAAACGAAAGGTGTAGCTACCACAAAACGCGGCAGGCGGGCAAGTGTTTCTTTCCTTGCCCGCCCATCAAATAGTTTGCCGCACTAGCCGACCCGGCGGGCGAACGACACGGCTGAAATATCTTCCGCGCGATCGTGCATCCGGACCGGACGAACATCGACCGCGTTTAGCAGTAGCAGTAGTAGTAATGCCACCAGCACCCGGAGTTATTACAAAGAAGTTCGCGACAAACGCAGATATCATTGTATGCCTGAACTTCACCGAGACTTTCCGCATTTTCTACCCTGACCGCATTAGCGCCGCTCTTGGAAATCTCAGCGCCGGCGGACTTGGCGCTCTCAGGAAACATCGAAGCGGCCTTGTCGCCCGCAACTGCATACTGGCTGAGCACATCGTCTGGAACGTCATAGACGCTAACCTTATTGTCCGATCCGGCCGTAGAAGTCAAAATCGCCATAGTTCTCTCTCCTTTGAATCAAAGTACTGAGGAATTCAGATTCCTCGGTTAGTAATGAGGCCTGATGACGACCCTCTGCGGCGTGATCATCATGCCATTCGTGCTTCCGCGCGAGCCAGTGCACGGAAACAGTTTACCCGGAACTTTTGTCTGGCTCGATTCCCGATCTTCAATGTCTGCGAAACCGCTCTGTGCCTGTCGCTGGCGCCGGAAAAGTTTTAAACTCCCCCGATGCCGGGCGCAGAGCGACTCACAAATTCTAAGTTTGAAGGCGGGGCATCCTACCAGCCAAGACGTGATGAGGCAAGCTTTTTTGCGTGATCAAACCAAGTTTCTAATCAGATTCCGCGAGGTATCGTTCCAATATCACTTCGAATCGAGGGTCTTCCGCTCCGGGTCCCGCATACCGCACCACGTTATCACGATCGATCAGGAAACAGGTTGGTAAGCCGTTCGCGCCGTATATTGCTTGCTGTTGTTCGTCGGGCGCGACCCCGACTGGAAAGCTCAGCTCGTTTTCGGTCACCGTGGCGCGCATCAATCGCAACTCTTCTTGCATTGATTCTTCCGTTCCGCGGTAAGCCAGGTAGTGGCGAGTAAGCGCGATGATTTCCATTCCGCGCGGGCCGGTTTGCTCGTGAAGCTTTTTCAGTTTGGGAAACATCTCCTGACAAGGTTTGCACCAGGTGGCCCAAAATTCGAGCAGGACTACCCGACCTCGCAACTCTTCCAGCGTCACAGGTCCGGCGTTGATCCAAGTCTTTACCGATAGAGCAGGAGCGACTTCGCCGATGAGTTCCATTTGCGTACAGCGGTCGCGGATCTGGAGATAGCCGCTGGTGGCCAGGCGCTTTTGCGCAGGCGTCCCGGTCGCTTGCATGATCTGTGAAATCTTCTCGGCAAAAGCAACTTCATCTGTGAGCAGAACGCGGGCGTCCTGGATTTGGTCGAGCGATAAGTAAACGTCCGCCAGCGTCATGCCGAGGCGGATGCGAGTTTGAAACTCAATCTCGTAGGGCGTAGCCCGCGCAGACCGTAACGCACTTTCTAACTCGGTCGCTGCCTCGCGCAATTTTCCCGCGCGCTCGAACTCAGCAGCACGATCCAGACCCGTGGCGACTCTGGCCTGCGGCGAAGGTGCTGCCGGTCCATCGGAAACTATCGATTCGACGTTCATCTCAGCGTGACTCCCATCTCGAAAGGAGACGCAATATAGCTGTCTTGAACGAAAAAGAGCAAGTTCAGGAATGGGCAGTTTGAAGCTTGCCTGCTTGTTCTCATTAGCAAGGTGCCTTTAGCCCGGTGATCAGTGATTGTGTCCCATAGGGAAACCGTTTAAACGGTTTCCAGTTATGTCGTGTACTAAATTCACCGGGCTCAAGCCACGGTGCTAATGAAACTGGTAGAGCCAAACCGCAACCAGTACCTACCCCTCACTTTGGAGATGTTTTCCTTGTCACAGTGGTTCGCAACTGTATAATGCCCGTCGCTGCGATCACGCCGCACTATGGGTTTTCTTACGGCAGGCGCCGAGCGATGGAAAGAAGAGAATATGAGCGAACAAGTTCCTGACACCGAGAATAAAAGGTCTGGAGCGCCCGGCGCGCCGAAGTCCTTTGCGGCGCAGGTTAGTGAAGTCGTCGACCGGATTGACGTCGCAAACTCGCTGACTGTTCCCCTGCGGCGCGCGATCGACGAGCTGCTGCAATTGGCTGCAGAGTCAGTTAACGCGGCGGTGGCGTCGGTGCTGGTACGTGATGGCGATGAAGGCGGGTTACGGTTTCTGACCGCAACCAGCGGCACTTCAGAAGAATTACTGGCGTTGCGTCTGCCGCCGGGCGCCGGGATTGCCGGCTTAGTATTCTCCACTACGCAGCCGATGGCGGTCGCCGACGTCTCAAACGAGGGTTCGTTTTGGTCAGAGGCCGATCGGCGCACGGGCTTTAAGACCGTCACGGTGTTGGCTACACCGCTGCGCGCCAACGGCGAGATGGTCGGCGTCCTGGAGTTTGTGAATCGTCCGGGCGAGCCGCCCTACGGCCCGTTCACTCCGGCAGAGATGGATCGCGGGCACCGCTTTGCCGACGCCATCGCTCGCCTCGTCGATGCCTTCGAGATTGCGCAGTTGGTTGAATCGCTCTTCGACTATTCCGTCAAAGCCTCAATGGCGTCGACGGCGCCGGCCAATCTTGAGAGTGATCTGCGCGAATGGCTCGGACAAAGTCAGGCCTCTCCCGAACATCGTGATCTGATGTTGTTGTGGGTTTCTCTGCGCGAGATCATTGCTCGCGGCGGCGCCGAAAGAGAGTTCTGTCGAGACTTGCTGGAGTTGGTGGCGCGCTTTATTAAGGGGCGGTCAGACGCGGGCGGAAATTTTGGTTTCTGATCGAATGGGTGGCACGGGTGTCTCGCCCGTGAAATCACGCGCAAGATGCGCATGCCACGAGTTGCGATAAGGAGATCGCTGAATGACTCTTGAGACTGCCGCCGATGTCATCGACCTGTGGGCGGGCATCCAGCCGGAGCATCTCTGGCGCGGGCGCACCGGACGCGGCGTCCGCGTGGCCGTCGTTGATAGCGGCATTGATACTGAACATCCGGATCTGAAGGGACGAGTCAAGGAATCAGTCGAAGCTGTGACTGAGGACGGCAAGATCGACTTCCGTCCCTCGACCTCGGGTGATCAAGCGGGGCACGGCACCGCCTGCGCCGGGATCATCGCGAGCGTAGCGCCCGATGCGGAACTCTATAGTGTGAAAGTGCTCGGACCGAAAGCGTCCGGGTCCGGCGACATGTTTTTGGTGGGGCTTGACTATGCGATCAAACAGAAGTTTCAGGTCATCAACCTCTCTTTAGGAACAACGAAGCGGGATTTTTTTGCTCCTCTCCACGATTTGCTGGATCGCGCATATCAGTCGGGCTGCATTGTGGTATCGGCGGCAAACAATCTTCCTTATCCCAGCTATCCTTCGATCTTTTCTTCTTCGGTGGTGTCGGTAGTTAAAAGACCTGGTGGGGATCCATTCAACTTCGGTTATCGCTACGGCCAGGTCATTGAGGTTGTCGCACCCGGAGTCGAAGTGACGACCGCCTGGCCCGGAGGCGGCCACCGCCAGTTAACCGGCAACAGCTTCGCGTGTCCCTATGTGGTTGGGATCATCGCGTTGATAAAAGAGGCCTATCCAAATCTGACGCCGTTTCAGGTTAAGTCGATCCTCTACACCATCGCCCAACGCAATCGAGAAAAGGCAGCCGCGCTCGCCCAGAGTAGCGATGCCAGAAAGCCGCAAAGCTGATTGTTCCGTCAGCATTCAGCGGCCCGGCACCGGCCGCGAGCATTCGATGTCCCAATTCTTTCTTAGGCAAAAGCGAACCTCTGTGTGCGTCTCCATTCAGGTGATACGAACCGGCCGGTGCAACTGCTGATTGTTCGCGAACGCTCTTTGCCAATATAATGGACGAACTTTGATCGACAATCGCACTCGCCCCGTGAACAAGTCACCCGACGCGGAATTAATCGAGAGTCTGGCTGCATGTGCCACCCAACTCGATGAGATCTATGCTGATTGCGCCGCAACCTACTCCGACTTTGACTTGTCGGCGGCGGATTTTCGAGAAGCGGTAACCCGGGCAGTCAATAAGTATCTGGTCGGTTCAGCGCCGGGCAAGTCATCGCCGTCCGCCCAGGAGATCGGTCGATTCGTGGCTGAGCTTCAGGTTCGTGATCTTTATCTTGCGTTAGCCTGTGCTCGGGGAAACGAACCGGCGTGGTGGGAGTTTGATCGTAAGCATCGTTCGTTCATTGAATCGTGGGCCCGTCATCTGGCCCGCGGCGGCACCGACGCCGATGAGGCTATTGACGCGGTTTATGTGGAGCTATTTGGAACGAAAACTGTTGGGGGCGTGCGGCAGTCGAAGTTCAGGACTTACACCGGACGAGGGACGTTACGCGGCTGGCTGCGCACAGTAATCCTGCATGCCGTCGTAGATTTGTATCGCGGGCAGCATGACGAAATCTCGCTGGATGATTGGTGCGCGAGCGGCGACGAAACACGTGAACGACCGGCCCGGCCGGGCGCGATGCAGGGAACCGAAGAATTAATGATGACGAGCGTAGTGCGCGAACGCTATCGAGCCGCGACGATGGCTGCCTTGGACCAATCGTTGGCAGCTCTTGATGAACACGAGACGCTCCTGCTCCTTTACTATCATGTAGAAGGTCTCAAGCTTCGAGAAATAGCGCGTATTGTTGAGGAGCCAAGGTCGCCTATCAGGCGTTGGTTCCAGCGACAGTCAAAGCGCAGCAGCGATCCGCCCAGCCGCGTGCACGAATCGACAGTGATGCGCTGGCTGGAAAGGGTTTATCGAAAAGTCTCGCATCGTTTCCATGCTGAATTGTCCGACAAACACGGCTTGAACGCCGCCGAAATCGAGCTGTGCAAAGCTATTGCCGCCGAAGATCCGGAGCAGAACGTGAGGCTCAATCCGCGAGCTACCGAAAACGAAAGCGTCATTGAGGGATCGTCTTAAGGGAAACGATGACGGGAGAAAAAGCAAAAAAAGAAACAGAGACCATTCGCTACCTGGTCGATCAGCGCCTCAAAGCCCGCGTTCCGGCTGAGTCATTAGCTGAGCCGTTGGACGTCCACCTTGATGAGGATGCGATGTGTGCATTTGTCGAGGGCCGGCTGGAAGAGGCTGAATCGTTACCTGTGATCTCGCATCTGGTAGCCTGCGCGCCGTGCCGGTACACCACGGCCCAATTGATCCGGCTTGAGTCTCAGTTTGATTCTGGGAACGAATCAATCGCCGACGAGAGTCCGGAGCCAGTGCGTTCATTACTAGAGCGCTTGGCTGCGCGTGCCAGCCTTTCATTTGAAGAAGATGCGGTCTTTGCTTATCAGAGTCCAGAACCCGATGATAAGCCGGTGACGGAAGAGACTCCGAAAAAACCGGAAGAGAGTAAGTAAAGGCCGCGCCGTCTCAATCAGCGACAGTCCACTGATTCAAATGTGAAACGAAGGCGGCCCGGACAGAGAGACCGGCAGACTCGTCGGAAAAAGTTTGGTAGGGCTTGACCCCATCCAGCCTTACGACCTGGACCTCGCCATTTACGAAACGAAAGTCTCCCGTCATATTCGTAAACTGAATTCCTTCCTCATTGAATCCGCGTTCGGGTTCGAGGTAGTCGGTGTGCAGTCGTATTTGCCACTCATCCGGTGACGATTGGGCAGGCCGCGTTTCAGTGCGAACGTGGCCCTCCATGTCTCCGACCAGGGCGGCGCGATCATTGAATGCAAGCAGAAAGTCCATCACATCAATCCGAAGAGTACGGAAAACAATAAGTGAAGTCGCGGTTTCCGTCAATGCGTGCTAATGAGGAAAGAGGCCAACATTCAAACTGCCCCACGATCTACTTGCGCGATCAGTTTACCGAATGGCAACATTGCGCGCCTGATCCGACTGCTTTAGAGGTTTGATGACCGACACGAAGAAACGCAAGACTTCACAGGCCGTTCGCGCCGGCGTCGATACTGGCGGAACGTTCACCGATTTTGTTTTTGAAGTCAGCGGCGAACTGCGGATTTTCAAACTCGCCTCAACGCCGGATGATCCCTCACGCGCAATCACCGAAGGTCTGCTACGCATAGCTGAAGAAACAGATTCTGCTTTAACGACAGTTGAGGTAGTACATGGAACAACCGTGGGGACCAACGCGCTCTTGCAGCGTCGCGGCGCACGGGTCGCTCTGGTTACCACTGCCGGCTTTGAAGATGTGATCGAGATTGGACGCCAGGCACGCCCCGAACTTTACAACCTGAACGCCGAAAAGCCGCCAGCGCTGGTTGCGAGTGAGCTGAGGTTCGGCGTCCACGAACGCGTCGTGGCTTCCGGCGAAGTGATTGAATCGCTGCGCGAAAATGACCTGACAGAGCTGCGCGAAAAACTCAGACAATCGGGTTGTGAGTCGATCGCTGTGTCGCTGCTGTTCTCGTTTGATCATCCACAGCACGAGCAGAAAATTGCGCGGGCGCTCGCGGCGCTGGGCGTGCCGCTCTCAATCTCGCACCAAATCCTGCCCGAGTATCGCGAATACGAACGGACCTCAACCGTCACAGTCAATGCTTATCTGCAACCGTTGATGGGCCGTTATCTCAATCGCCTGAGTGAAAGGATCGCGGGGACCAGTGATCGGAAAGCAAGGTCTAAGCACCAGAGCTCAGCTTCTAATCTTCGCGTGATGCAATCCTCCGGGGGCAGCATTTCCGCAGCCGCAGCCGCCAACGAACCGGTGCGCACGATTCTTTCCGGCCCGGCGGGCGGCGTGGTTGGCGCGCTGCGAGCGTCTCGAACTGCCGGCGTTGAAAACATCATTACGTTTGATATGGGCGGCACCTCGACCGATGTTGCGCTGTGCGATCGCGAGGGAATGCGTCTGACTAATGAAGCCACCGTCGCCGGCGTGCCAATTGCGGTGCCGATGATGGACATCCACACTGTGGGCGCCGGAGGCGGATCGATCGCGCGGGTCGATGAGGGAGGTTCACTGCGCGTTGGTCCGGAATCCGCCGGCGCTGATCCTGGCCCGGCGTGTTACGGTCGATCACTTCTGCCGACCGTGACGGACGCGCACGTGGTGCTCGGCCACTTTCCGGGCGAGGGTTTGCTGGGCGGTGAATTCAAACTGGATGAAGCACGCGCTCGCGCAGCTCTTAATAAACTTGCCGGAGAAATGACTGCGGCGGCGCGACGCAAGGTGAACCTGTTTGAAGCCGCGCATGGCGTGCTTGATGTGGTTAACACAAACATGGAGCGCGCCCTCCGCTATGTCTCGGTCGAGCGTGGCAACGATCCGCGCGAGTTTACTTTGGTGCCTTTCGGCGGCGCGGGCGGGTTGCACGCGGTGGCGCTCGCTCGCGCGTTGCGCATTCCGCGCATCCTGGTGCCGTCTTCACCGGGCGCGCTGTCCGCGATTGGCGTGTTGGCGGCTGACGTGGTGAAAGATCAAAGCCGCACAGTGATGCTGGGAGCGACGCGTGGCGTCGAGCTGAAGCTGGCGCGAATCTTTCGTGAGATTGAGAAGCAGGCGCGCGCAGATCTGCGTCGCGAAGGCTTTCGCGAAGCCCAGCAGTGTCACGAACGGTCTTTGGCGGTGCGGTATAAGGGTCAGTCGTTCGAGCTTCAGATCAAGCACACGCGTGGGAACATTGCTGCCGCCTGTCATCGGGCCCATCTCGCGCGGTACGGGTATGCGCAGGAAACAAACGTCGTGGAGATTGTGAGCGCGCGCGTGCGATCGATTGGGGTGGTTCCGAGGTTAAAGGCCGTGCGGCGTCGGAGCCTTGCTTTGCGCAGCTTTGCCAAACCAAACGAAATGATCGAAACATTTTTCGAGCGAAAGAAAATACGCGGGGCTGTTTATCGCAGGGAAGACATCACGGCCGGCTCGCGATTGCGAGTGCCCTGTATAGTCACTGAGTATTCAGCGACGACCTTGATCCCTGAAGGCTGCAAGGCACGAGTTGATCCGCTGGGGAATATGATCATTGACGTTGATGTGCCGGGGCAGTAGCCCGACCGTTAGGGAGGGCTCAGTTACAGAACCGCGAGCCGTAGCGAGCGGATCCTGCATTCAACTCGCGAGTACTTTGATGTTTTTTAGTTGGTTGAGCGCATGACCTGGTCGCTACCGCTCCCGGTTCTGTACCGGGGACTCTGACTGAGAAACGATTCGATGAAAACATTCGATCCAACCACACTGGAAATCTATCGCGCTCTCTACACTTCGGTAGCCGAAGAAATGGGTGTGGCCCTGCGGCGCACCTCGTTCTCGCCGAACATCAAAGAGCGGCGGGATTACTCCTGCGCAGTTTTCGATTCGACCGGGCGCGTCATCGCGCAAGGCGATCACATGCCGGTGCATCTGGGCTCAATGCCGATGGCGGTTGCCGCGGCGTTAAGAGAGGTCGTGATCGGTCCGGGTGACGTGGTTGCGCTCAATGATCCATTTGCCGGCGGCACGCATTTGCCGGACGTGACGCTGATATCGTCAGTCGTCAGTGGTCAGTCGTCAGTAGTTAAGAGAAAGCAACTGACTACTGACAACCGACAACGGACGTTGTTCTACGTAGCCAATCGCGCGCATCACGCCGACATCGGGGGCGCGACGCCGGGGTCGATGGGCTTGGCGACGGATGTCTATGGTGAAGGCGTGCGGATTCCACCGATTCATATCGTGCGGGGCGGTGAGATTTGCGGCGACGTGATGAAGTTGATCCTGGCGAACGTGCGCAGCAGCAAAGAGCGGCAGGCGGACTTCGAAGCTCAGATCGGCTCGCTCAAGACCGGCGCCGCGCGGCTGCTCGAAATTGTCGAACGCCGGGGTATGAAGGAAGCGGGCGAATATGCTGCGCACTTGATCTCTTATTCATCACGCATGATGCGCCGGGCGATCGCCGCGATCCCGGATGGGAGTTACGAGGCTGAAGATGCGCTGGATGATGATGGGATTAGCGCGGTAGAGATTCCGATTCGCGTGCGTGTCATCATCAAAGGTGAGCGCGCGCGCGTTGATTTCACCGGCAGCGCGTCTCAAGTGGCGGGCGCGCTGAATGCCGTCGAATCAATCACAGTTTCGGCCGTCTCGTATGTGTTTCGCTGTCTGGTTGGCAGTGACGTGCCGGCCAGCGCCGGCCTGGTGGAACCGATCGAAGTCATCGCGCCGGAAGGAACGATAGTGAATGCCGCGCATCCGGCATCAGTCGCCGGCGGCAACGTCGAAACCTCGCAGCGAATAGTGGATACCGTCTTCAAAGCCCTCGCTCGTGCCATACCGGATCGAATTCCCGCGGCGAGTCAGGGGACCATGAACAACCTCACCATCGGCGGAATTGATCCGCGGACCGGCGCCGAGTTTTCTTACTACGAAACAGTTGCGGGCGGTATGGGCGCGCGGCCCACGCTGGACGGCATGAATGCGACGCACACCCACATGACGAACAGTCTGAACACGCCGGCCGAGGCGCTCGAGTATTCTTATCCGCTGCGCGTCCGCGAATATCGCATCAACAAAGGTTCCGGCGGGAAGGGAAGGCAGAAAGGCGGCGACGGATCGGTGCGCGAGATCGAAGTGCTGGCCGCGGCGCGCATGTCCCTGCTGTCTGATCGTCGCAAGCGCGCGCCCTACGGACTGCAAGGTGGCAAGGATGGCGCGCTGGGTCGCGCATTCATCGTTCGTGCTGATGGGAGTAAGGAAGAGCTTCCTTCAAAAGGAAGTTGGGACCTGCGAGCCGGCGATCGCGTGCGGATTGAAACGCCTGGCGGCGGCGGTTTTGGGAAGGCGTAATAGTTCGATCGCTGTTTTTCAGCCGTCTTCCGACGGCTTTCCCGAAGGGTTGTTAGCCCAGCCGTTTACGGCTGGGTGGAGCGCCCCACTCTATTGGTAGCCCGTTTTAACGGGCTTCACACCCCAGCTTTAGCATGCGGAAGCGCTGACGAGAAGGACGCTGAAGCGCCCTTTCGCAATCTGCGCGTGCTCTACCCAGCCGTAAAACGGCTGGGCTAACAACCCTTCGAGAAAGCCGCGTGAACGCGGCTGACTTTCAAGAGTTGATGGGTTCCCGTCGACTGACGCCATGTATGCGCATGGCACGAGGTTAGTACTTTTCCGACAGACTACCAGCTCGCCTCAAACGCGGTCTTGGGAAATGAATCGCTTTGAATTAGACTGCATCGACGATCCGCGCGAATCTTATTAGAAAGAGCTAATTCAGCGAGCAACATGAATGGTTCAGCAACGATGACCCGAATTAATGAACCCGAAGATATCGAAGTCCACAACCGCACCGAACATCCGGGATTGGCGCGGCGCAGCGCCGGCTGGATCGAAGTCATCGCGGGCTCAATGTTCTCAGGCAAGTCCGAAGAACTGATTCGCCGTTTGCGTCGCGCTAAGATCGCCCGCCAAAGAGTCCAGGTGTTCAAGCCGGAGATCGACGAACGATATTCCAGAGATCACATCGTCTCGCACTCAGAGATGACACACGAATCGACCAACGTGCACACGGCCGCCGATATCCGAGCCAATATCGAGCCCGACGCCGAAGTGGTTGGCATTGACGAAGCCCAATTCTTCGACAATGAGTTGATCAAGGTCGTCAACGAGCTGGCCGAGCGGGGCATGCGGGTGATCGTGGCGGGCCTGGATCAGGATTACACCGGCAAGCCATGGGAGCCCATGCCGCAACTGCTAGCCGTCGCCGAATACATCACCAAGACGCATGCGATCTGCATGAAGTGTGGACAGCCCGCCAACTACACCCAACGTACTTTCGAATCCGAAGAGCGCGTCGCAGTCGGCGGCGAAGGGATGTACGAAGCCCGTTGCCGACAATGCTTCGTGCCGCATGCGGACGCCCCGACGGTGCATGAGGCTTAGGTTGCAAGATTCACCACATGGAGATGTTTGCTTGGATGAATCGATCGCCGCTCAATTCACTTCATTGCCGTCACTGATCCACGTTTACGGTGTACTCGAAATAAGCGGACAAAGAGTTAGCGAAAATGAAGCGGTGCGCACGAATCCTATGAATTCAAAATCCTCAACGCCGCCCCCACCACATGCCGCAGTCCATCCTCCTGCGCGACTCCGCCCGATCTGAAGAGGTCGCTTCCTGAAGGCGATACGGCCGCGGCACGTTCGGAGATTAGCGCTGCCTTAACGTTTTTGATTTTTTCTTCCAAAGCCTCGCCCGATTGCAGCGCTTGCTCTTTTGCGGATTGCGCAGCATCGGCGCGCTGTGTTTGACGGGTGATTTCCTGCTTTAGTGTTCGCTCGTTCTGCTGGCCGGGCAGGCGGCCAAAGTAATAGCCGATGATCACAAAGATGATTGGCTCAAGCCTCATCACCATTTTCTCGTCGGCGAGAGGCTTCAGCCATCCGACTAGCGCTGCTCCGTAGAGCGAGATGAAGATAAGGGTGAGGACCACCATTATCCAGCTCTTCAGCGTCTCCGCTGAGGTTGGTGGGGCCGTGGGGTGAATGATTCCTGTTGACATTGTTTTTCCTGCAACTATTTATAAGTGCTTAAAAAGATTGCTCTTGCAAAACCTGACGATAGCCGCTATATAAACCCCACGCTTTCACGCGCGAAGGCTACTCGGGTTTTGATATCACCCGAAGCGAGGTATCACGCCAAGCCGTTTACCTCTTCACTAGCAAACGCACCGAGGATCTGAGGAAACTATCACCCGATGCGTATTTTTCTTTCTCGGTAACCAGTATTTGATAATGCGGTCAACTTGAGTAGCAAAACCGCCTGCGTAGACTCATCGTAATGTCTTCCCCCTCCGACATTACCGGTATGCTGGTCGATTGGGGCAACGGAGATCGATCTGCCCTCGACAAGCTGTTGCCGCTCGTAGAGCGCGAGCTGCATCGTCTTGCGCGTAGCTACATGCGGCGCGAGAATCCCGACCATACGTTACAGACAACCGCGCTGATCAATGAAACGTACCTGCGACTGGTCGATCAAAGAAAAGTGCAGTGGCAGAATCGGGCGCATTTTTTCGGCATCGCTGCGCAGATAATGCGGCGAATTCTGCTTAACTATGCGCGCGATCAGAACCGATTAAAGCGCGGTGGCCGGGCAATCCACGTGTCGTTGTCGGAAGCTATGGTGTTGCCGGCAGAAAAAGATCGAGAGTTAATTGCGCTGAATGACGCGTTAAATAGGTTAGAGGCAATTGACGAGCGGAAGAGCAAGGTCGTCGAATTGCGTTATTTTGGCGGGCTCACAGTAGATGAAATTGCTGAAGTGTTGAAAGTATCACCGATTACCGTCCTGCGCGACTGGCAATTTGCCAAAGCCTGGCTCTTGCGCGAACTGCAAAATGGCCAATAACAACCTACCCCAACTCGAAGAAGTTTTTCATCAGGCGATGACCTTCGAGCCTGAAGCCCGGGCTGCGTATTTGAGCCGCGCCTGTGAGGGAGATGACGATCTGCGTGAAGAAGTGGAGTCTCTGGTTGTAGCCTACGAAAGTGGTAATGGTCTTCTGGACGAAAATGCGGTCACCTTAGCAATGGAACTCATCGGATCCAAACCTGCCGACTCAATGGTCGGCCAGGAGTTGGGTTCTTATCGAATTTTGAGTTCACTGGGACAGGGAGGCATGGGCGCAGTCTATTTGGCGGAAGACCGCCGCCTGAACCGCAAAGTTGCGCTGAAATTCCTTTCCGTCGAATTTGTCACAGATAACTGGGCAAAGCGCCAGCTGATCAAAGAAGCGCAGGCGGTAGCGATGTTGGATCATCCGAACATCTGTCCGGTTTACGACTTTGAGGAGATCGGCGATCACAGTTTTATCGTAATGCAGTGTGTCGAAGGACAGACCCTGGCTGATCTGATTCGCACTAAGTCCATTAAGTCCCACCAAATCGTCCCCCTGGCGCAGCAAATTGCGAGCGCGCTCGGCGACGCGCATGCGCATGGCATCATTCATCGCGACATTAAGCCGAAGAACATCATGGTCACGCCCACCGAACAGGTTAAAGTGCTCGATTTTGGATTGGCGAAAACCATTCAAATGAGCCTTGAAGATGCGACGGAGAGCCTTAGCCAGTTATCAAAAGACGGCGTGCTGATTGGCACGGTTGCTTACATGTCGCCTGAGCAACTGCGCGGAGAGAAATTGGATTACCGGAGCGACATCTTCAGCCTGGGCACAGTGCTCTATGAAATGGTTTGCGGGAGGAATCCCTTTGCACAAAAAGCAGAATCCAGGGGAAGCAAGTCGAACGCTGAAGTGATTTCGTCAATCATGGCTGACGAGCCGCCTTCGCTGCGCCAGGTATCGCCTCAATGCCCAAAGGATTTTGACCGCGTGGTCCGCAAGTGCCTCAGCAAGGATCGCGATGAACGCTACCAGTCGGCCGCTGAACTGCTCATGGATTTGGACAATCTCCAGAAGGGAATCGCGCTGCCAACGCGTGTTAGTACGTATCTGAACGTTCGCAACGCAGCCCTGGCAGCTTCGCTACTTCTCATGTTTGTGGTGGTTGCGTTCATTTACCAGGCCTGGGCGAAAGCCGATCATACTTTGGCTGTCCTTCCGATCGCATGCGAAGGCGGCGAGCCCGCAACGCAGTGCCTGGGTCCTGCCTTGACAGAGAACCTGGTGAGAACGCTTTCCAGACGTCGTGGTCTGCGCGTCACCACATCGCACGTAACGCCATCATTCTTTGGCCCGCAAGCCGCCAGTCCGCAGAAAGTGGGTCATGACCTGAACGCGGACGCGGTGTTGTTTGGGAAAATCCGGCGCGGCGAAAACGGTCTCATACTTACCACTCGGCTGGAAAACGTTAAGGATGGATCACGAATAGCCGAGGAGAACTATCCCCTGAACCCTGACAAACTGTCGCTTCTCGAGCAACAAGTTTCGCTTGAGACTGCTTTGATCCTACAGCTCCCAATGAGCGAAGAGGACCGGAATCTATTTTCAGCCCTGGCGGCGCAGCAAAACCGCAGCGGAGAGGCGATCGAACTCTATCTCCGCGGCCGAGTCTACTGGACCAAGAGGGACGGTGAAAACATTCAAAAGGCCATTGACAATTTCATGCAAGCGACTGAAAAAGATCCCTTGTATGCCAAGGCCTATTCAGGCCTGGCAGATTCATATGTCTTGATGAACACAGTTGCGTACGGTTCGTTGGCTACCAAAGACGCGATGAGAAAGGCCGAATGGGCCGCTAAACAAGCGCTGAAGCTTGATGATAAGTTGGCTGAGGCACATAACTCTTATGCCGCGGTCTTAATGAAGGGTCACTGGGACTGGGAGAATGCTGAGAAAGAATTCAAGCGAGCCATAGCGCTCAATCCTGATTATTCTCCCGCTCATTGGGGATATTCAAATCTGCTCGCGACTACAGGTCGAAGCCGAGAATCGATCGCCGAGAGCGAAATCGCCATGAATCAGGAACCGTTTTCCGCTCCCGCAATCATGAACTATTGTCGAACGCAGTATCTAGCTCACCAGATTGATCAAGCCAGTCTTTGCCTCGATCAACTTGCCAAAGAACAACCAAATTACAGCAGCGGAAAATACGTCCGCGGTGTCGTTTATCTTCAGCAGGGCAGGATTCAGGAAGCTATCCAGATATTCGAGGAATTCTACGCAAGGGACAAGGCTCTCGGAGGTGCAATGCTGGGCTTTTCTTACGGCATCGCAAAGCGGCGGGCCGATGCGGAAAGGATCCTGGGCGAGATGCAGGAATTCCAAAAGCAGCGATATCTGCCGGATCAGGAGTTAGCCATAATCTACCTCGGGCTCGACGATCTGGACCACGCGTTTCCGCTGCTGCGCAAAGCGGCTCAAGATAAGTTTCCTCCGGCGCAAAGCATCTTCGTGGATCCCATGTTCGATCGCTACCGCTCAGATCGAAGGTTCACCGAACTGGCTCGCGAAGTCAGGCTGCCTGTGCGACCCCCGGCCTGATCGGCTGGTTCGACCCGCTCAGCAAAACAGAGTTCAGGCGCGCGCATGCCGCCTGGGCCGTCGGCCTTCTCTTCGGTTCGTCGGCGAGCAGTGATTCCACCAGCCGCCGAAGCTCCAGCGGGACATTTCGCCGGAGTTTTTTGATGGTTCCAGGTTTCGCATGGTCGAAATATCGTCCCGTGAATAGCAAGTACATGATTGATCCCAGCGCATACAGGTCATCCGCTACGGCGGTCTGTGTTGCGCGATCAATCGACTGGGGTGGGATGAACCCCGGCGTCCCCCAAATAAGAGGGTCAGGGCGCTTGATGGGCGCGGCCCCCTCAAAATCGATTGGCACGACCGTCCCTTGACCAGTGACGATTAGATTCTTTGGCTTGCAGTCTCGCCACGCCCAGCCGGCTCGGTGCATTTGCGAGAGCAGAGTTGCGATCTGGATGCCGTAGGATGAGACGCGTCTTAACGAGAGTAGCCTCGTCTGTCTAAGCAGCAGGTTATGAAGGCTCTCACCATCGATGAATTCCATCACCAGATAGAAGTTGCCATCTAATTCGAACCTCGAATAAACTTTGGGGACCATCATCCCGCGGGCCGAAAGACTGGAAAGCACGCGCTCTTCGTTTCGGACGCGCCATGCGCCGTCGCGACCATCCCAGGCCATTTCGCCGTGCCGGCGTCCTTCCTTCAAAAGACACAATCGCGGAGGATTCGCACCGAGGTCAATGGCCTGATACACGCCGCCCTTGCCTCTCTGTACCAGCGCGCGCAGCACGTGGAAAGATCTCGTCGGGTCGCTTTGAGGCTTTCGTCTTTTGCTGACGGGCTTCACGTTTTCAAAGGGATCGCGCACCCAGTCCGGCTTGGGTCTTTCACGCACGTCAAGCACCAATTCGCCGCTTGGCGAATGCATTCCGAGTCCGCGTTGGCCGTCTGCTTGTTCGATCTCAATTCGTCTGAAGGCGCCGTAGCGATAGTAAATATTACTCGTTTCGGTAAACCTTAAATCGAACGGCACCGAAGGAGCTTGAAAGCGGCAGGTGAGTTTATGCAAGCATTGCGCAAGATTGATAGCTTCGCTTTCGTTCCGCGGATAGACCGTGATCACTTTTCCAATCTGGCTATAGGTGTGAAGCAAGCCGGAATTGAGCCTCAACACTTCGGCGAGCGAGCGTGCGACCTTGAATTGGACACCGCTAGCAACCAGGACGGGCGCGATTCGCTTCAATATTTGGGAAGCGTTCAGAATGGTAGCCGAAACATGAAGCTTCCAACCGGACTCGGGTAGGTCGCGGCTGGTCGCGTGACGATAAGTCCACATCGAGCCTGCGGGCGCATGGGGAAGATAGGCAGCACAAAGCCTACGCCAATGCCGCTCACGCGCTCGCGCCCGCTCGTCAACCGCGACCGTTCGCCAAACAGAATATTCGGCCATGATTTCCAACTACTGACAACAAGAGGGTAATCCGCCGGAACTCGCGAGGACGCTTTACGAATTACGGGGGCTCAATGCCAGGAACTTGTACGCTAACCGAAATAGGAGCCCGGTGGAAGACAAATCAAGCTCCCGGCTTTTTGTATTTCTTTCCCGGTTTCTTCTTTGGGGGTTTCCGCGCTGTTCGACTCGTCGGCGCTTGGGCCACACCTGTTTCACAATCAAATACGGCGCGTTCACAGTCGGCCAGGCCGTAGTCGATGCTCTCGACACCAAAATCAAAGAAGTCAGTCGTCGATACACCGCACACGGCGTTCGCAACCAGGTATGCGCGTTGCCGATCCAGAACTGGATCGCCAAGTGTGTCATCCGTTGCCATCAAGCGCGCCAGTTGCTCCCTATTAATAGTGCCATCGGGATTCCGATCGACGAACTGCGTCATGTAGTACTGCCAGGCGTTTGACTTTATGCCCTCCCTGAGCGCGGCAATCGCCATGGCCATGTTCTGGCCCGCCAGGACCTTATTCTCTTTGAAGTGTCCCTGCTTTTCTCGAACTACGTCGATGATGTTCTTTGGTGCCATGTTTGTTCTCCTTTTGAGGGTTGGACTAAGGGTTAGTTAAGTACTCCAGCCAGGTTGAGAAGGTCGCGCAGGTCAAATCGTCCAGGCGTCGTTCCCATCGTGGGCTGCCAATTTCTTTCTCTCAGAATCGAGTCTTTACTGCCACGTATCAGGCCAATCAGTACTTCAGCGACAATCGTACTGCCCACCGGTCCGAGTGTGCCTAAGGATCCCGCCGCAGCTTCAGCCAAAATGTAATACCAGAGCGGCGTGCGGGCAGAAAATCCACCGGCGCGAACTGCTTCGAGTTGCTGCCCACTAACGCTCTGAGCCATCTGCTCTATGTCTTCCGGACTCATCACGGGCAGGTTGAGGGCGGCGGCAACCGCTTGTCCGGTTGGAAGTCGCAGCATATAGCCACGCAGGAGATTGCGTACGGGCAACCGCGCTTCGGTTGGCATCGGCCTGCCGAAAGCCTGCAAATCGAACAGCTCCGGCGCCAGACGAGTATCGATCGGCCGCGCGCGGTTGGCCCCTCGGTCGAGGAAGTTTTCCCACTCAATGATCCAGTTCTCGGGCAGTGTATCTGAACCTCTGAGATCGCCGCTAAGAGCACTAAGCGAAAACAAATCCAATAACGAAGCAGCAGTTGGCCCGCTAAAGTTCAGGTTGAAATTGTATCTGCTCCGCACCATGCTGTGGCCGTAGCGATAAGCGGCCACGCTGAACTCGAGCGGCATAAATAGATCGTCAACGGCCGGCCTGAAAACTCTGTTGCCTCCAGTCAATATGTTGTTGACTATCCAGGGATCACAAATCCTACGCAGGAAATCCTTTACAACGATCCACTGATAATGGCGACGGAGGATTATTCGCGCCTCATCGAACGTATGCCCCCGGGCTGCGATGGCGTTATGTGCGCGCAGAAACGCGACATGCAGCTGAGCGATGATCAGATTTTCATCGTTTCTCGCATCTCCGATTAACGCCGCTCGATCGGCTTTTTGATCGGCACTCCGGGGAGACCGCGGCAGGTCGTTTCTGAGGCCCTTGCCCCGTGGCCGTGTACCGTCCGGCTTAACTCTCGAAACCACTCCCACAATCATCTTTGACCGCGCGCGGGGCGCCGGCTTGTAGTAAACGTTGTCCAAATCAAGGCTTGGCGTGCGGCCATTTGTGATTCGGGTTTCAATTTCTTCCAGAGTCAGGGGCCTCAAGTTCGGAGCACTCAGCTTGAGAAGATCATCCGACTTCGCTTCCAGCGTAATGTCATGGTCCACAAACTGTCCGAAATAGGTATAAGCGGACGGAATCAAGGAATCCGCAGGTGAATAAGCGTCCGAGTCTCTCATGGTCATTCCGAGACTGATGAGGCGGTCTCGGGTTTCCGGCAGTTCACGCAACAGGGCTTCAGGAGCTTGGAGATCGGGAAATAGATAGTCGAAACGAGTTCTGTCTCCGGTGACGGCGTACGAAAATGGAAGGTTTAGTTCATGGTTGAGATCCTGAACACGACGTCTTGCATCGTCCAGCGCTTCGAGCCGCGGAAGAACGCCATGTGAAATTCGGGGCATGTCGGGGCCTCTCATGGAAATAAACTCTCTAGCTCCAGCCCAACCTGGAACTGCCTTGAATAGCTTGCAGAGGCGTCGCGAATGCGACGTAAAGATTTGTCGATTTGTCGGACGCGCGCGCTGCTGCACAAGCGCGCGGGCCGAGTGCTTGGCCTTCAAAACACAACGAACTGAATGGCGGACATTTCTATCATGAAGTTGCCCTAAAGCAAAGACTTTTTCCGTCGTCCGCAACGTAGCGGATGGGAACCTTCAGGCCGCCTTCTACCGCCGGCCCTCTTCAAACCACGCAAGAAGCTTCCCCAGCCACGTTCTAATCACACAAAGGCATCCGCAGTTCTGATCGCGGAGGCAGCAGTTTCGGTTCCACGCTGTGTGAGGTTTCCCCTGTTTGCGCACAGTCGTTTCTTGGCAAATTGGAAGGGAGAAAAATGATGAAGACGAATCTAATGAGTTTTGTAGCCGGGCTGGTGTTGCTGATCGCGGCGCCCATCGGCATGGTGAGCGCGTGGGGAATTCATCCGGGACAAACCCCGCAGGTTAAGAGCGAGTACCGGCTCGAGGGACCATTCACGCAGGGCAACCTCACCGTGTTCCTGATTCACGGCAAAGACAAGATTAAGGGCCAGACCTTCATAACTTTGCAGGAGGCCCTGGTGCAGAAGAAAGTGATCGTGCGCGAGACCCGCGAAGTCAACGAACTTTCAATCCAAAATATTTCCCGCGAAGAAGTCTATGTGCAGGCCGGCGACATCGTGAAAGGCGGTCAGCAGGATCGCATGATGGCCGTCGATCTGATTCTGCCGCCGCGGTCGGGCAGGATTCCGATCTCTGCCTTCTGCGTCGAGAACGGGCGTTGGAGCAAACGCGGCTCTGAGGAAGTGACGGTCTTCAACTCCTCAGCGAACGTCGTGGCCGGGCGCGAATTGAAGCTGGCCGCGAAGAACGCGGAGTCGCAGGGCGAAGTCTGGCGCCAGGTGGCCGTGGCCCAGGACAAGCTCAGTGCCAATACCGGCACGCGCGTGAACGGCGCGGCATCGCCGACGAGTTTTCAGTTGGCCCTGGAAAACAAAAATGTGCAGGCGAGCGCTGACAGCTATGTCAAAGCCCTGAGCCGCATCATCGACGGCAAGCCTGACGTGATCGGTTATGTGTTTGCTATCAACGGCAAGATCAACAGCGCAGACGTTTATGCTTCGAGCGTGCTCTTCAAGAAGCTTTGGCCCAAGCTGCTACAGTCGAGCGCGATCGAGGCCGTAGCTGAACTGCGTCGCGGCGAGAAATTCGAAGCCCCGGCCGCTGGCGCGGTCCAGGGTTTTCTCGATGATTCGCCGAAAGGATCTGATGAGAAACAGAAGGACGTTTCCTCGAGGGTCCAGATGGTGACGCGCGAGTCCAAGGAAAATGTGTTCTTCGAAACTCGCGACCGCGCGAAGTCCGACACCTGGGTGCATCGGAATTACATTAAGAAGAACTAGGCCTGGTACAGAACCGCTCACGGTAGCGAGTGGGTCGATTCGGTAAGAACAAGAAGGGCATGAAGCGAGCGTAACGCTCCCTCATGCCCTTCTGCTCACTTTATTTACCCGCGCGCTACCGCACGCGGTTCCGTCCCTTCCTAATGGACCAGCTTCGTTGAAAAGAGAATCCCGTAAAGCTCGTCCTGATGCTTGGCAAAATTGTCGGCGCGGCCAGAGAGCATGACGTTCACCAACTGTGTCTGCCCGGCAAACTTTCGATAGGTCATCCACTGTAAGCGGCGAATGTCGTCGGCCATCTGTGGTTTTGATTCGCGAAATTCGACGCCGCGCGTTCCGTCCAACTCGAGCCACTTCACCTCGTCCACCTCGCCGTTTTTCGCGCGTACCTTTGCGGCTTCATGAAATGCATTCAGGCTGATGTCGGTGGGGAAGTCCGGCCCCATTGGTGAAATGCTTACAATCAGAAACGCTTCCGTCCCGGCGCCATAATTAAAGCTCGTATTGGTGACGGTTTGTTTCTTCCAGTTCGCGGGCAAGCTCCAGGTGATGCCCTGCTCGTCCCATTTCACGGGTTGAGCATCAGCCAATGCCGCCGTCTGAGCAGCGGTCGGGTTCGGTTGCTCGACGGGATCGTCTCCGACTTTCGACGGTTTGCCGGAGGACGACGTTGACGACGAATTCGAATTCGAGGAGTTGCTGCTCTTGAACTTGTTGGTCAGATTGCAGGCCACAACTGCCAACACCAGCACGACGATCAGGGGCACATGTTTCATCAGGTCACCAATTTGTTTTTGGAGTCGAAAGACAAAGGCCTTTTACGCTAACCAGCCGCACCTGTCAAATAGTTCGTGCTTGAAGAGCTTTTCCTCTCCGAGTCACCCGCGTGCTATGCTTACTTTCGAAACCCCCGCCAGATCGTCGAATACTCGCGGCCCCCGGCGGCCGCCGATAGCAGAGGTCAACTATGCTCGGAATCCGAATTTCTCGAAACACGGCCACGCTCGTGCTCGCTGGTCTGCTTTTGTGCTCTATCAACGCGTGCAAACCGATGCCGGGGTCGAATGAGAATTCAAACTCGAATGCCAATTCAAATGCTAACGCAAATTCTCAAACCAGCGCCTCGAACACCAACACGACTTCTGAGAGCGCTGACCGCGGGCCGACGATTAATACTCGCGAGCCCGACAAATACAGCGCGACGCTGACGCTCAGTATTGAAACTGAAGGCGGGGACAAGGCCATCGGCATTCCGGCACTCGCGGTCCAGGTGGCCCGCAACGGCGACGATCGCCGGGTTGAGTTCAAACTGCCCGACGGCTCGCCGCTGGTCTATCTCGATCACAACAACCGGCATTACGTGATCCTGCCCGCGCGAAAGCAGTACGCCGAACTGACCCAGGAAGCCACTGGAGTCCAGATTCATAAACTGATCACGCCCGGCCAACTGGTAGAGGATCTGAAGAACAAAAAAGGAGTCGAGCGCGTGGGCGAAGGACCGATGGACGGGCGCAGCGCCGAGAAATATCGCTACAGCGCATCGACCAATACGAACACCAAAGCCGGCGAGGTTAAAGGCGAAGCCTTTGTTTACATCGATAAGGAAACCGGATTGCCGCTCCGCGCAGAGATGCTGGCGGAAGGCTCTGGTGACGTGAAGGGCGTGAAAGCCGTGCGAGTCGTCGCCGAGATGCGCGACATTAAAACTGATATCGCGCCGACATTTTTTGAGCCTCCCGCCGGATACGAGCAAATAGCGCCAGAGAAAGTGCGCCAGCAAATCGATGCCCTGACCGGTGCGGTGGCCGCAATCTTGAAAGCAATGATGGCCAGCACCAGCGGCACATCGTCACCATCACCCGCACCGTCCGCGAATCCTTAAACGATGAAGAAAAACATTCTAGTGTTGATAATCGGGTTGGTACTCGGCGCAGTCGTGACAGCATATTTCCTGGGCGCGCCGAGGGGACACGGTTTGCCCGGAGTCGCGGTGAGGCCACCCGATCCGAATGCCGACACTTCAGGCACGGTGGCGGTGACGGTCGACGAAAAGTTTTTCGACTCGCTGCTGGGTACGATTTTTCGGCAGCTCGGGCCGCCGCAACTCAAACTTTCGCAAAATCAAAATCAGGAACAGGCGCCGCTGCAAACCGTTGCGTTTCAGAACTCATGCAGCGATGTCCTCGTGCTTAACCCCGAAGGGACCAACGTGAAGACCGGAGTGCGTTTCACCGGCGGTAAAATCACGGCGCCACTTGCCTTCACCGGCAGCTACAACGTGCTAACGCGTTGCGTGCAATTCAAGGGCACAGCCAGGGCCACGGTGGATCTTTCGTTCGATCAATCGCGGCAGACGGTTTTTGGACAGTTGAATATGGAGGACGTGAAGCTGGATGACGTCCCGCCGCTGGTCAGCAGTCTGGTTACGGCCTTCGTGCGCCAGACGATCGCTGAAAAGGTAAACCCGTTCGAGGTGCTGCAAGTTTCACAGTTGGCCCTCTCGCTCAATATCCAAGCCAGCGGTGGATTGCTTAAGGCGCGCATCAAAGACGTGCACGATGAGGTTCAGGAAGGCGCTGTAAAGCTCTATCTCACCTATGATTTCAGCGCCGAGAAGAAGTGAACGCTGGCGGCGAACTTCCTCGTTCAGAGAGCCTGCCGCTGCAATGAGGTCAGTACCGCGAGCGTAGCGACCGGGTCTCCTCGTTATCTGAGTCCTTTACTGTTGCGACCGGGTCGCTACGCTCGCGGTACTGACCGCACCGTCGGGTCGACAACCTAAAGGTTCAACTCTGAACCCAAGCAGAAGTCTTTGCCCCGCCGCCTCGCGCTATCGGCAAAAAGTTTTTTCACAAGCTTGAAATGTTTCGACTCTTTTTCCCATTCACCCAGCGAAGAAGGCAATCAGCCCTCCTTTTCCAAGGAGAGGCCAAAAGGATGAATGGAGACAATCATGACGAAGAAACTTTTTGCGGTAATGCTTCTGTCGCTGACACTCGCAGCTTGCGAGCCCGCCACCACAGAAAACAACTCGAATTCGAACAGCAACGCGAAACCGCCGGCCACGTCGACTCCGGCCCCGGTCGCACCCTCGCCGGAACCGAGCGCAGCGCTCAAACCACAAATCAAAGCCGGAGACAAAGTGAAGATCATGGTCAAAGGATCGCCGGTTGACGCAACGGTCGTGAGCGTGGATGAAAAGCTCGGCAAGATAACCGTTAAGGTCCAGGGTGAGAAGGAAGCGAAGACGGTCGCCATCGCTGACATCGTTAAGCAATAGCAGCCCAAGTTTGCCGGGGGCAACTCTAACGGGTTGCCCTCATCAAACGCTCGGAAGAAGTTTGGAGTGCGCCGGCAGAGCGTAGCGGCGACGGCGCTTTGGTTCTCTCTCGTGAATGTATTTAAAGCGGTGTCATGCTGCGCTTGACACCGCACTGCTATGTGAATGTCCAGTCGGACTGAACAAATGATTTTAGCTGCTTCGACCTTAAGAGAGACTGACTGCTATTCGTGGCACGACTCTATGGTGCGTCACACTCTCGCGCATGCGGCCCACTCAAGGGCAAAA
>JBBQWP010000041.1:0-35781 GCA_038210455.1 Pyrinomonadales bacterium
TCTCCCTCTCCCTCTGGGAGAGGGTTGGGGTGAGGGTCTTAGCGTAAACCCGCCGACAACCGTACCCCGTTCTCTCTAAACACAACGAATGAGAAAAAATACTTCGCGCTATGCTTCGCACCCTCACCCTAACCCTCTCCCAGAGGGAGAAGGAATTTCTTTTGCCAACTCCTTACGGACAGCGCACTCTCAGTGCCAGTGGAATGATCTGAAACGTCGCCGGCAGACGGCCCACGACTTCGCCATCAAGTTCGATCGCTACCTGCTCGTCCTTCTTGACCGGGCGGGCCACGATCTGTTTGGCCAGCGCGTGGTTCACTTCATCCATGCGCAGGTGCGCGCCGAAATAAAGCCGGGGCGCGTTGCTGAGAATCCGGAAGGCGCTGGCGTCACCGATGCTAACTACATCAAGCCAGCCATCATCCAATTTCGCGTCGGGCGCGATCTTCATCGCCCCGCCATAGTAGCGCGCGTTGGCCACACAGAATTCAGCCACGCGTAACCGGCGCTCTGGCTGTTCGTCTAACTGTATGTGAACTTCTATTGGTGAAGCGGTGAGCGTCGTCTGCACTGTGGCCGCTGCATAAGAGAGTTTGCTGCCGAGCTTGCGTGGCGCAAAAGCGGGAATCCACTTTCTTGATTCACCGCTCGCGGTACGAGTAAGCACTTCAGTGCTCATGCCAAAACTGGCCACGTTGACGAAAAAGCGCGTCTCGCGTTCGCCACTGTCGTTTACGAAATTGACTTTGGCCACATCAATTGTCCGCGTGTGGCCGTCACGCAGGGAGCGCGCGGCGGCGGCCGTGTTGGCCGGCATGCGCAGCGAGCGGCGGAAATCGCTTCCGGTCCCGCCCGGCAGAACGCCCAGCTCGGTTTCCGCGTTCGACTCGAGGATCCCGTTCGCAACTTCCGAGATGGTGCCGTCTCCGCCGCAGGCAATGATCAGTTTTGTCCCCTCCTTGGCGGCTTCGGCTGCCAGCAAGCGCCCATGGCCAACCCCCTCGGTGAACACAACCGTAAAGGGACCAAAGTGCGTGCGCAGATCGCTGGCGAACCTTGGCCAGGCCTCGCGCGTCGCACCATCGGCGGAGGCAGGGTTAACGATAACGAGCGGTAACGTCATTGGTTGAGTTTGCTCGGAGATCGATTAAACGCAAGGACGCAGAGGTGTTCGCAGAGGGACGCAAAGGTTTTCCTCTGCGTGACTTTGCGAAATCCTCTGCGTCCTTTGCGTTAGAGTTTTTCTCCATCTGAATACAATTGACGATCAGCGTCTCCCAACTCGGCAATCTTCTTCATCACAAACTCGCCGATCTCTTTATAAGTCCGCACATGATCCTTCTTCGCGATGTACTCTGACAAGTCGAGCTGTTTGCCAAAGTAAATCCTGACCGGTTCGCCGCCAAGCCAGTTCCCCAAGACCTGTTTCGCCAACTTGTTACCAAGGCCAGCTATAAAAATGGGAACGACTTGCGGGTTCGCTGCCTTAATCAGCCTGCCCACGCCGGGTTGCGGACGCAGATACGAATACGGATCGCTGCCTTTGTTGCGGGTGCCCTCCGGGTGAAAGCCGATTACGTTTCCGGGACCTTCGCGGCAAATCTGCGTCAGACGTCGAAACGAATACTTGTCGAACTCGCGCTTCTCAGCCAGAGGCTTATCGCCGCCCGAAAAAAAAGGCGGATACATCGACCACCAACCCATAATCAGATTCACGAACATTCCGGCCAGTGATTGATAGAAGAAACGGCCGCGCACTGGAAAGAAAAGCCGTTTGCTGAAGCGCGTGCGATAAAACAAAACGCTCGAGACTGTGAAAAAGTCAAAGAACGATCGGTGATTAGCAACCAGCAGAATCGGCCGGTCATGATCGACGGCTTCGATGTTCTCGAGACCATAGACGCGCATGAGGTTGTAGGTCGAGATCTGAATCCAGCCGGCGCCGAACAGGCTCTGACACCAGGTCCAGAACCATTTCCAACCACCTTGATTCATTCGATGCGTGACGCGAAAAGCGAAGCGTTCGAATCGGGAGAGGACGGCGAGTTCTTCGGTGGTGGGGACGAGAGGTACAACATTCAAGGTCAAAGATTCAACGCCGAAGCTCCTCTCGGCGACCCCAGAGTTGGTAGTTTCAATCTTCGACATAAAACCCAGCCTGAGAACTGCGGATGCCAGCAAAAAGACTGTCCCGGAGGGACATTTGAAAATAGCCCACCGATTTATCGGTGGGTAAACGATACCATAAATTTATAGTCCCGCAGGGACGGCTGAAGTTGTAATGAACCGTTCAGCCTTCCCTACGGGACTGCGTATCATCTAGCGAATAGATCCCAGCGATAAATCGCTGGGCTATTTTCAATCGTCCGTTTCACGGACGAAGAAGGTGCCTGCTCTCTTCGATTAGATTTTGAAACCCGATCAGAGTTATCAATCAATCGAAAAGTATCTTGACTCCGGATGATGGATGACAATCGCCGAGGTCGACTGCTCAGGCTCGAGCTGAAATTCCTCACTCAAGTCCACATCGATACGCGACGGATCGAGTAGCTCAAACAGCTTTGCCTGGTCTTCCAGATTCGGACAAGCGGGATAGCCAAAGCTGAAGCGCGAGCCCTGATAGCCCTGACGAAAGAGCTTATTAAGATCCTTCGCATCCTGTCCGGCGATGTCCAGTTCCTGGCGGATGTGCCGGTGCCAGTATTCGGCCAACGCTTCGGCACTTTCTACGCTGAGCCCGTGAAAATAAAGATAGTCGGCGTAGTTGTCGCGCTGGAAAAGCTCCTGCGAATATTCGCTGGCCCGCCGGCCCACTGTCACCAGGTCAAACGCGACCACGTCCATGTGGCCGGAATCGACTGACGCGAAGTAATCTGCGAGACAAAGCCGCTTGCCTGCCGGTTGCCGCGGAAAAGTGAAACGCGCGCGCTCATTCCTGGAATCGGGGTCGTAAACAATCAAGTCATTGCCCGCTGATTGGGCCGGGAAGTAACCATAGACCACTCGCGGCACCAACAGCCCGTCACGTTCGCAGCGCTGTTTCAACTCTTCATACACGGGCCGAACCTTTTCCGCCACCAGCGACTGGTATTCTTCGGCCGAGGTCCTTCCCTGCTTGAACTGCCATTGACCTTTGAACAATGCAGTTTCATTAACATAGTCGAAGACGCTTTCGATCGGAATATCCAGCACCACGCGCGAGCCAAAGAATGGCGGCTGAGGAATCGCCACACTCGTGGTCACATCTGAACGTAAGGTGTGCGTCGTGTCGCCGGAACCTCGGGTGACGCCGCGAGGTCGCGCAGATTTGCGTTCGCCACGCTTGGCCTCTTCGCCAATCAGGTCTTCAGCTGCGTCCGCAGAATCACTGTTACCGCTCGCGGCCGCGACGGCGGCTTTGGCTTGTTCTTCATCGGGATGTCCATCACCCGACATCAGTTTGTCCATCGTGTGCAGACCGGCGAACGCATCGCGCGCATAAAACAGCGTGCCGTTATAGATCGATTTCAGGTCGTCTTCGACGTACCGCCGCGTCAACGCTGCTCCACCCAGAACGACGGGGACGCCGATGCCGCGTTCGTTCATCACTTCCAGATTGTCTTTCATGATCAGCGTGGACTTTACCAGCAGGCCGCTCATGCCGATGGCGTCGGCTTTGTTTTCCTCGTACGCATTCAGAATCGTATCAATCGTCTGCTTGATGCCGAGGTTGATCACACGGTAACCGTTGTTCGTCAGAATAATGTCGACCAGGTTCTTGCCGATGTCATGCACGTCGCCCTTGACGGTTGCCAGGACCATCGTGCCTTTGGCGGTGGCGCCGCCTTTCTTTTCCATGAACGGTTCGAGAAAACGCACGGCAGCCTTCATCGCTTCGGCTGACTGCAACACAAAAGGAAGCTGCATCTGGCCGCTGCCGAATAGATCGCCGACCACCTTCATGCCTTCGAGCAGGACGTTGTTGATGATATCGAGTGCCGGGTATTTTTCGAGCGCGGTCGTTAACTCTGCTTCGAGTCCGATCTTCTCGCCATCAATAATATGGTTCTTTAGCCGCTCTTCAACTGTTTCGCCTTTCGAGGCTTTCTTGGCGCTCTTGGTTTTGACGTTCTCGAAAAGCGTGGTGAAGTGCGTCAGCGGATCGTAGGTACAAACATCACCGTCGAACTCGCGCCGGTCATAGATCAAGTCGCGCGCGACCTTCAGTTCCTGTTCGCCGATACGATTCAAAGGCTCGATCTTGCTAGCGTTTACAATCGCCGCATCCAGACCAGCTTCCACCGCGTCATGAAGAAAGACCGAGTTGAGCACCACGCGCGAGGAGGGGTTCAAACCGAACGAAATATTCGACACACCCAGAATCGTGTAGCAGCCAGGTAACTCTGCCTTGATCCGCTTGATCCCTTCGATGGTTTCGAGCGCGTTACGCCGGTCCTCTTCAATGCCGGTTGAGATAGGCAGCGCCAATGGATCAAAGAAAATGTCAGCGGCGGGAAGATCAAGCTCACCGGTCGCTTTTTCGTAAGCGCGTTTCGCAATCTTAAACTTTCCGTCCGCAGTGCGCGCCATTCCCTCTTCGTCGATCGTGCCGATGACTACACTCGCCCCGTAACGCCTGGCCAGATCGATGACCTTCGCGAAACGCGGCTCGCCGTCTTCATAGTTAGTCGAATTGAGAATGCTCTTGCCGCCCGCGTGTTGCAGGCCGGCTTCCATCTTCTCCCATTCGGTCGAATCGAACATCAGCGGCAGCTTGATGCTGGTCACCAAACGCGAGGCCAACTCGTGCATATCGGCTTCGCCGTTGCGTCCGACAAAGTCGACGTTCACATCCAGAATGTGCGCGCCTTCACGCTCCTGCTCTTTCGCGAGCGAGACGAGGCCGTCCCAGTCCTCGGCGTTCAGCAGGTCGCGCATTTTCTTCGAGCCGCTGGCGTTCACGCGCTCGCCGACGATCAGGAACGACGCGTCCTGCACGTAAGGCTGTTGGAAGTAGATGGACGACGCGGCTGGAATCAGTTTGGCGTCACGCGTCTTAGGTGTGACGCGCTGCATCGCCTCGACAACCAGTTTCAAGTGCGCCGGCGTGGTGCCGCAACAGCCGCCCACGATGTTGACGCCAAAGTCGTTGACGAAGTGCACGATCTGCGCAGTAAAGGTCTCCGGCGTTTCGTCGTAATGCATCTTGCCTTCGACAACTGAAGGCAGGCCGGCGTTGGGCAGGACCGACACCGGCAAGGGCGCATTCTCGCAAAGGTAACGAATGCTTTCGGTCATGTGGCGTGGCCCGGTGCCACAGTTCATGCCGATCACGTCGATTGGAAAAGGCGCGAGGGCAGTCAGCGCGGCGCCAATCTCGGTGCCGTTGAGCATCGTGCCAAACACTTCGATGGTGACCTGCGCAATCACCGGTACGCGCCGGCGATTCTCTTTGAAGTTTTGAAAGATTGCCGAGAGTGCCGCCTTTGTCTGCAACAGGTCCTGGCACGTTTCGACAATCAGCAGATCAACTCCACCGTCGAGCAAACCACGCACTTGTTCAGCATACGCGGCCTGTAAATCGAGAAAGCTGATGTGACCCAGCGTCGGGAGTTTGCGTCCCGGCCCCATCGAACCCGCAACCCAGCGCGGCTTGTCCTTAGTGGAATAATCCGAAGCAATGCGCTTTGCGATGGTGGCGGCGCGAACGTTCATGTCATAGGTCTGCGCGGCCATTTCGTATTCGGCAAAGTCGACGGTCGTGCCATTAAACGAGTTGGTCTCGATCACATCACAACCCACGTCGAGAAAAGCAGTATGAACATTTTCGACCGCGTCGGGTCGTGTGATTAGCAGATTTTCGTTACAGCCCTCGAACCGCAGGCCGCCGAAATCTTCCAGCGTCAAGTTCTGCACCTGGAGATTTGTGCCCATCGCGCCGTCAAAGACGACGATGCGTTCTTTTAATGTGTCGAGGAAACTACTCATGATTCTTCTTTGACGTTGAATGTCGACCCAAGACTCTCCTTCGTCTGCTCTGCTTTGTCGTGTTGTCGCCCAAGCCGCAATTTCAGATCGCAAATCCAAGATCGAAAATAACAATGCCCCGCGCTGCTAACAACGCGGGGCTTCTTCTAACCTGTTTACGATTGCGGTTGAAAGACTCGCCGAGCTGTTTAGCGGATTATTTTACGTGGCCGCAAGTCGCCTTAACTCACCACGTTTTGTCACGACCTATTGAAACATCCAACGAACATGCTGTCAACAGCACGGTGATTCAAATGCCTACCACAACTCGCGCACGTCCAACGCGAAACCTGGCAGCTCCGGATCGCCCGAAAGGGTATCCGGGTCTTCTAGAATCTCGGTCTCTCGATCAGGTCGATAGATGTAGACACGCTTTCTGAGCGGATCTATCAGCCAAGCCATTCGGGCTCCGTTGGCGATGTACTCAAGCATCTTGTCTTCCAACGGCGGCAAGTTATCCGAGCGTGAACGTAACTCAATTACAAAGTCCGGGCATAGCGGCGCAAAACCGTCCTGTTCCTCGTCCGTGAGTGCCTCCCACCGTTCGCGCTTGATCCAGGAAACGTCAGGAGAACGCCTCGCTCCATTAGGTAGCGTGAAAAGCGTCGAAGAGTCGAATGCCACGCCGCTGCGATCTGCGTGCACCCAAATCCCAAACTGCCGGGCTAGCTCAAAGTTGAGCATGCCAGTTTTCGAACCGGTGGGAGGCATAAGGATAAGTTCTCCTTTGCCGGTCAGTTCCATTCGCAGATCGGGATTCTGGCGACACAACCGATCAAAATCTTCGCCAGTCAAAATGGAATGGACATCGACAATGAAATTCGGTGGTACGTGCAAATCGATTGGCGAGAATATGGTTGCCATATAGAAGGGCCTCTGTTCTAAGATTCTAACGCGAAGATACCAGCCCGGCAACAGCAAAGCGATCCTTCGACAAGACTCGCCGCTTGTGCTAATTTTCCATCGCGTTATCCCTTTGATCACATAATCGCAAATGCGCCGAGCCATCTATCCAGGTTCTTTCGATCCAGTCACCAACGGCCACCTCGATATTATCCAGCGTGGCTGCAAACTATTCGACGAAATCATCGTCGCGGTGCTAATCAATCCTGACAAGACGGCCCTTTTTACCGTCCAGGAACGATGCGAAATCCTGACCGAGGTTTTACAGGATATCGATCGCAGTGACTGCCACGTCACCGTCGAGAGCTTCGCCGGGTTAATGGTCGAGTACGCCGCGGAACGAAACGCCAACGCCATCGTGCGCGGTATCCGCGCGATCTCAGACTATGAATACGAGCTGCAAATGGCTTTGATGAACCGTCGTTTGCAGCCGCGGCTGGAAACTGTCTTCATGATGCCGGCTGAAGAATATTCGTACGTAAGTTCGCGTCTCGTAAAAGAAGTGTTTCACCTGGGCGCGCCAATTAAAGACCTGGTGCCGCCGCTGGTTGAAGAGCGCATGAGAGAAAAGAGCCGGGCTTAGGATGCCGGCCGTGTAGCGCTTACCCGCTCGCCACCGCGAGCGGTTCTGTACCGGATGTAAGATTGAAATTCGAGATCTCAAAATGATGACCAAGCCAACTGCTTCGTTCCCTGTCTCCGACAATGTCGCAGAAATGAAGGCGTCATCGACGCTCGCCGCAATGCAGACAGCGGAAGCAATGCGCGCCGCCGGAGTCGATGTAGTTGATCTTGGTGCGGGCGAACCGGATTTCGACACGCCGCAAAACATAAAAGACGCCGCCGCTGCTGCCATGCAGGCCGGGAAAACCAAGTACACGCCCACGGCCGGGGTGCGTGATCTACAGCAAGCCATCATCGGTTTTTACCAGAAAGAGTTTGGCGCGGCCTACGAACGCAACGAAGTGATGGCCACGGCCGGGGGCAAGCAGGCTCTCTTCAACGCGGTCGTTTCGCTCATCCATCCCGGCGATGAGGTCCTGATTCCAAAGCCCTACTGGGTAACGTTTCCTGAGATAGTCACGTTCGCGCGCGGCAAGTCTGTTTTCATTGAGACCGCCGAAAACGATTTTGTTCTGACCGCCGACATGGTCCGCAGGGCGATTACACCAAAGACGCGGCTGATCATTCTGAACTCGCCCAGCAATCCTTCGGGCCGGGTAATCCCACCCGCCGAGTTCAGGCAGATCATGGAGATCGTTTTGGAGCATGACCTCTACGCGATCTCTGATGAGTGCTACCTGCGTTTTGTTTATTCGCCGGCAGAAGTCTTCAGCGCGGCTTCCATGCGGCCCGAGCTCCGCCGCCGTCTGTGCATCGCGGGATCGTTTTCGAAAACTTATGCAATGACCGGCTGGCGTGTCGGCTATTCGCTGGCGAACGCAGAGTGGACGCGCGCAATGTTGAAGGTGCAGGGCCATTCCACGAGTAACGCGACTTCAATCTCGCAAGCGGCCGCGACTGAAGCGTTGAATGGACCGCAGGACTCAGTGGTCACGATGCTCGCGGAATACACTCGCCGGCGCGCATGGCTGCTCGGCGCGCTTAATGAGATTCCGGGTCTACGCTGTCCGCAACCCGAGGGCGCGTTTTACGCTTTTCCTGATGTCCGCGGATGTTTGAAAGGAAGACTGCAGAGCTCTGGCGACTTTGCCAACGCGTTGATCGAGAAGGAACAAACCGTGGTAACGGATGGCGCCGCGTTTGGCGCTGAAGGTTTCATACGCATTTCTTACGCGACATCGATCGATCGTTTGCAGGAAGGTGTGAAGAGAATCCGGCGCGTGGCGCAGGGAACGGTTTAGTTTGGAGTGCGTCGACTTGTCGGCGCTTTTGTCCATAGCCAACGGAAAGCGGCGACAAGTCGCCGCGCTACAAAAAAGAGAGGCGAGCCGGGCTCGCCTCTTAACTTTTGATTGGGACTACCGAGTTTTAGTACAGATTGAAGTTGTACTGCAGCTCCATCCACATCGAGACGGGATGACCGTCCTTGGTCGCGGGTACAAACCTGATGTTATGGGCTGCTGCGATTGCTCGCTCAGTCAACCCGTCTGGGAGGCGCGACACTGGACTGATGCTGGTGACCGTGCCGTTCGCTGAGAAGATAGCTCGCAACACCACCGTGCCGGTAATCTGGTTCTTTCGTGCAGCTTCGGTGTATGTCGGCTCGGGCTTCTCCAGCACACGAGCTTTGGAAGTGACTTCCTTGCCACTAAAAATTCTGCTGTAGTCGGTGCCGCCGCCACCACCGCCGGGACCGCCACCGCCTTCGCGTCGATCACCACCGCCGGTGTTACCGCCGTTGCCCGGTCCATAGCCGCCGCCACTGCCGGGACCCACGCCGCCGCCGTTACCCTGTCCGATTCCGTTGCCGGTGCCGGATCCAGATGATGGAGTGTTGGACTTTGATTTAGGATCACCGTACTGAAGCTGCCGCTGATCCGGCGGGAAGAGCGCCGGGTCGGCGTCGAGAGTCGCGGGCATCGGCAGGGCCGGATTCTTGATCACTGGTGGATGTGGATCAGGAGCGACGACCTGCGGAATCCGCAAATCAACCTGAGGCAACTTGCCGAACGAAGCCGGGGTCTGTTCCTCTCGACCGCCGCCGCCGCCGCCGCCCGCTTTCTCTTGCTTGGGCTTGCTGCCGCCGCCGTTACCCTTGGCCATGCCCGCCGTACCTTCGTCAGGCGTCGGCTGCGCGTTGGGAATGTCGGTAATCATCTGGGTGACTTCCAGATCGTCTTCATTTTGGGCTAGCTCGGCCGCTCTCGTGTGACGGAGACTGAAGAAAATGACAAGTCCGACTACCACAAAAAGGAGTGCGAACGCTGCTACTATGCCCGAAAGGACATTTCGCGAGTCTGATGGTTTCGCACCCATCACCGCAGCGCCGCGGTCACGGCTAAGCCACGTCGAAAAGAGGGCCATCAGTCCGCAAAAACCAAGCACCGCGACAATAATCATGCTCGTACGTGATGGACCGACCGACTGTGTGCGATCCAGGAGGAAAATCGCGCCTACCATAGCGGCCATCGCCACCAGCGAAAGCAGAATCCCAATCACCGCATCTCGCCTGGCGAAAAATCCGCCCGCCACCTGTCCGTACCCCACGAACGAACGCTTGACGAAACCGAACGGATCCCGTTTGAACTCAGGCCAGGTCAGTTGATAGTTGTGCGCCACTCCACCCAACTCACTGGCGAGCCGAGAACCCAAGCCGGCATCTTCCAGAATCGTCAGATGGTATTCGCCGATCATTTCGCCACTGGCAGCCGCCGGGACCGGAATGGGTGTCGCTCGTGTTGGGGTCGGGACTGGGGTTGGGGTTGGCGCTTCGAAGGGCGCTGCCGCCGTTCGCTGAAACGTGGCCGGTTCGACCTCGGACGGGGGCGCGCTAACCGTTGGCGCCGACACGGCGCTCAGAGGTGTTCCATCAACGGGACAGAAACTGAATCTGTCCGCAAACTGTTCCTGGCAAGTATCACAAAATTTCATCGTTACTACCTCGCTGCCCCTCTGGGGATTAAGTGCTGAATTCGATAGCGGAGCCGGGTTGCTCATTGACTGTTGATAAGCAGCCGCTACGCGCTGGTCCAAAGACCCGGGAGCCTCAGGAGCGCTCCACTGTCGAAGCAAACTACGCAGTTCGTCGTCCTGCATGAACTTGGAATCAAAATCACTCATTTCAAAAACTTCTGTCTCATGCACGCGGGACCTCTGCGTCACTTACGCCCGCTTAACTGTAACAGTTTCATGGCCGATTCGGAAATATCGTTCGAGCCTGGCGCGCAGCTTTTCGCGAGCCCGGAACAGCCGGCCTTTCACCGTTCCCGAATCCGCTCCCACGATCGCTGCGATCTCGGCCAGCGAGAGGTCTTCGTATTCAAAAAGAACCAGCGCCTCACGTTGTAATGGCGGCAAGCTCGCGATCGCCTGCTCTACTTCGCCGGCTAGCTCCGTATCGAGCACCAGCGCCATCGGTCCCAGGCGATCCGCACTGCGCGGCTCATCCACGAGCTCTTCGATCCCGGTTTCGCGGCCGAAGCTTTGATACCGTTTCGCCGCTTGGTTCCGGGCTGCCCCGTAAAGATAGGTGCGCAGCGACGCTCTGGTGGAATCAAATCGGCCCGGATCTTTTATCAAACCAAGAAAGCAATCATGGGCAACGTCTTCCGCCGCCTCGACCGATCCCAACAACCGATAAGCGAATCGGAATATTGGATCGCGGTAACGTTCATAAAGGATCTGAAAAGCTGCCGTATCTCCGTTCGCTGCCAGTTCGAGCAGCCGTTCGTCTGTTGCCTGTTCTGCCAATCAAAGCGCTCGATCCTGTAGGAACTAGCTTCCTACTGTTAATTACTGCTAATCGCGTAAAAGTTACGGAAATTATTTCGGGAACGGCTGATTTTCATCAACACTGACCGATTATACTATCGTTTTACCCTGTTTGAGCACTCTGAAGCATCCAGCTCGTTCGCTCTGGCACGGGGCTTTGATGCCTTTAATCACCGTGAGGTTGACGGGTTTCTGCGCGGCATCTAAACTCTTTTTCGCCGCATCCCAAAAAGGCTTTCAAGTTGGATGCGCTGCAATCGGCTAACCGCGCGGCCTCCGAAGGATCCTAAACACGGTCTACATGACTAATCGAATTACCCGCCACTCTTATTTTTACTACTCGATTTGCCTGCTGCTGGTCACGCTTATTTGCCCGCGTGCCGGCGCGCAAACCACGCCTGAGCCGATTCGGGAACATCTGCTTAACGGCATGACGGTGCTGTTCTGGCAAAGGCCTGGCGATCAGAGCGTTTTTATCAAATTACGGATTGAAAGCGGGGCCGCCTTCGACCTCGCAGGCAAAGGCGGAACGATGGTTCTGCTGGGCGATGTCCTCTTCCCCGATCCGGTCACGCGGGAATATGTGTCGGAACAACTCGGGGGACGGCTTGACGTCACAACCAACCACGATTCAATCGATGTGACCATCTCGGGAAGAGCCAATGAGTTGGAACGCATAGTAGATTTTCTCCGCGGCGCGCTCGTGACCCCGCAAATTACACTCGAAAATGTAACCAAGATTCGTGAAGCCCGGCTCAAGCAGTTTACCGAGCGGCCGAATTCAGCCGCAGAAACCGCGGATCATGAAGTGGCTGTGCGCCTGTTCGGCGCCTACCCTTACGGACATCCACCCACCGGTACCGTCGAGACTGTGTCGAAAATTGACCGCCCCGATCTGATGTTTGCGCGGGAGCGCTTTCTCAACGCGAACGACGCCACGATGGTAGTGATAGGTGACGTTGATAAATCGCGGCTGATGCGGACGCTGCGCCAGTTACTCGGTCCCTGGCAGAAAGGCACGCGTACGGTCCCGGCAACCTTTCGCCAGCCCAACCCACCGGACGCTCGGGTTCTGATCATAAATCAGCCAGGCGCCAATACGGCTGAATTCCGCCTGGCCGTGCGCGGGTTGGCCCGGTCAGATCGGGATGCTACAGCAGCAACGCTACTGGCGCTAATCGTTCGCGATCGGCTGCGAGCAAGTTCCAGTGAGCTGGCGTCGCCGTTTGCTCGGCACGAAGCTCACGATTTGCCTGGAATGTTTTTGCTGGGCGCGTCGGTACCTAACGCATCGGCGGCGAAAGCAGTATCTGGCGCCCTCGACGTGATGACATCCCTGGCGAAAACAGGACCAACGGCTCTCGAGTTCGAACACGCGCGTGACGAGTTGTTGGCCGGAATAACCCGGCAGAGTTCGCAGGAAGATTTGAAAGAAGTGACTGCCGACGACTGGCTGAGCATGGAGATAAACAAGCTTACGCCGCCGGCCACGCAAATCAGGAGCTTAACCCTGGCCGACACACAGCGCGTCGCGGCCAAACTCTTCAGGGATGTTGCGACGGCAAAGATTGTGGTGGGCGACGCCAGTCAACTTAAGTCCAGCTTTGGTACGACTGCCGAAGTGCGCGGCGCATCGTCTGGATCAAAGACATCTGATCCTGCAAAGAAGCCCTGATAGACTTGCAAACCTATCGCAAGCGCTCTGCAACCTTTCCTCTGCCCCTATGCGCGAAACTGATCCCGGTCAGAAAAGTTCGGTGGACGCACACGCTCGGCGGGTCCGCGATATGTTTGCGCGCATTTCGCCGCGGTACGACCTGCTGAATCACCTGCTTTCGGGAAATATTGATAAGCGCTGGCGGCGAAGTGTTGTTGAAAAGCTAAGGCCACTGCTCTCGCCTGGAGCCGAACTTCTGGATGTAGCATGCGGCACTGGCGATCTCAGTATTGCGTTATTTGAAAACATCGGCGCGCGAGTAACGGGCCTGGATTTTTGCCGGCCCATGCTGGAAATCGCCGCGCGAAAGCAACCGCGGATTGCGTTCGTCGAAGGAGATGCTTTGCAACTCCCTTTCGGCAACGAAGCTTTTGACGCGGTCACCATCGCCTTCGGCCTGCGAAATCTTTCCAGTGTCGAAGACGGTTTGCGTGAACTCCGGCGCGTCTTAAAGCCAAACGGCTGGGCAGCGATCCTGGAATTTTCCAAGCCGGTCGTGCCAGGGTTTCGTTCGGTGGCGGCAGCATATTGCACGCGCTTATTACCGCGAATCGGCGGAATGATTAGCGGATCGCGAAGTGCTTATGAATATCTGCCCGACTCGGTTTCCCGTTTTCCCGATCAGGAAACGCTCTCGGGGATGATGACCGACGCGGGATTCGCCGATGTTGGTTTTGAAAATTTGACCGGCGGTGTAGCAGCACTGCACACCGGCCGGAAGACGTAGTGGCACAGACTTCAGTCTGTGATTCAACGTAGCGGAAAACTCAATCACAGACTAAAGTCTGTGCCACTCAAAGATTGGTTGCGGCCTTCGGGTAAGCAGCCAAACAGCGTAGTCCGCGGGACTCGCTTAACTGATGAAGGCGCGGTTGTCGGGGCCAGCCTAATCGGAACCGGCGAGTCCCCGCGCGACTACGTTTTTTTTGGAGCGCCGACATCCTGTCGGCGGTTCGAGCGCATCCTGCGCGCGCACGATATAATAGCCCCGCCTCCTACCAATCTGATATCATCCGCGCTCGGTAAAAGTGGCACAGACTTCAGTCTGTGATTTTGACTGAGCTCTGCTAAGAGTCTTCGCCACTCAGTCTCCATCACAAAGTTCGCACTCGCGAGATGAAACGTAAACTGCTTGGATTCCTTCGCCGCGCCGGCTTTCTGATCCTGGTCGTGTGGACGGTTGTTTCCCTGGTGACGATTCTGATCGAGCTGGTGCCCGGCGATCCGGCTGCCGCCGTTCTGGGCGATCAAGCCACTGCCGAACAGTTGGCTCAGTTCAGGGCTCGGCATGGCTTGGATCGTCCCCCGTTCTTTTTCGGGTTCCCGGCAGACCCCAGCGGGCGACATCACTTTCGTTGGTATGGTTATGATAATCGCTATACGGATTACTGGGTTGGGATTCTCCACGGCAATCTCGGGAGTTCGTTTCGCACCGAGCGGCCTGTCATTGATCTAATTCTCGAAAGATATCCAGCCACAATCGAACTCGCGCTCGCCGCCATGTTAATTGCCGTGGCGATAGCCATCCCGCTGGGAGTGATCGCCGGCAAGAACCGCGGCACCTGGATCGATAATGTGCTATCAGTCATCGCTCTGGTGGGAATCAGTCTGCCGAGTTTTGTAATTGGCCCAATGCTGGTTTACCTGTTTGCGGTGAAGCTCGGCTGGCTGTCTCCTTCGGGACGCTTTGACTGGAACGACATAATCCTGCCGGCAGTCACGCTGGGCGCGGCTCTTTCGGCGATCCTGACTCGCATGGTGCGCTCGTCGGTGATTGAAGAACTGAATGAAGGATATGTCCGCACCGCACGCGCGAAAGGGCTGAGCGAAGGAACAGTCGTCTACAAGCATGTGCTGAAGAACGGACTGATTCCGGTGGTTACGGTGCTGGGTCTGCAACTGGGCGTGCTTTTGGCCGGAGCGATCATCACTGAAAAGATTTTCGGCTGGCCGGGACTGGGCTTACTGCTGGTCGAAGACGGAATCGGCAAACGCGACTACAGCGTGGTTCAGGGTTGCGTGCTGGCGATCAGCACCACGTACATTGTAGCGAACACGCTCACCGATATGGCTTATCGTTGGCTGGATCCGAGGATTAGGATTTCGTGATTGGGCAATTGGAGATTGCGACTTTGGCCAAGTGATCCGTGGTGCGAAGAGAAGCGCTGGTTAAGTGGAAATGGCTAACTAACAATGTCTCGTCTCGCTACCATCGGTATCTGCATCGTCGCTGTCTTTGTCCTGGTGGCGATCTTCGCCCCTTGGATTGCGACCCAGGATGTGGGCGCGACGAATCTTTCCGTGCGCTATATGGCGCCTTCGGCGGCGCATTGGTTCGGCACCGATTCGACCGGACGCGACATCTTTTCGCGGGTAGTCTTCGGCGCTCGCATCTCGCTCGAGGTCGGCATAGTCGTCGTGGCCGTGTCGACTTTAGTAGGAACGTCCATCGGCGCCGTCGCCGGTTACTATAGCGGCTGGGTCGATCGGGTTTTGTCCGGCTATCTCTTCAATGTGTTCCTGGCGTTTCCGGGACTGCTGCTGGCGATTGCCTTGGTGGCGTTTCTGGGTGCGGGCTTGAACAAGCTTATCTTTGCGCTTTGCATTATCGGCTGGGTGGGCTATGCGCGTTTGATTCGCGCGCAGGTTTTGAAGGTGCGTGAGTATGATTTCGTGCAGGCGGCTCGCGCGCTTGGCGCCGGCGATTTCCGGATTCTCTTTGTCCACATTCTGCCCAACGCAATCCAACCCCTGATCGTGCAGGCGAGTTTAGGAATGGCAGGCGCGGTTTTAGCCGAAGCATCGCTATCATTCCTCGGACTGGGCGTGCCGCCACCGGCGCCATCGTGGGGGGTAATGATCGAAGAAGCACGCGATCTTTCAACCCTGCAAGCAGCGCCGCACGCCTTGATCTTTCCGGGTCTGGCCATCGCGCTGACCGTTTTGGCCTTCAATTTTATCGGTGATGGATTACGAGAGTACCTTGATCCGCGACAGCGACGGCGCTGAATTGTCGGCGCGTTGGCAGGCGGCGACTTGTCGCCGCAATTAAAGCGGTAACAAGTTACCGCACTGCAAATTAGTCTGGGGCTCGATAAAGTTTTGAACTACTGAGGAGGAACCGAGATGAAAAGAGTTTGGATATCAATCTTGTTGGTGGCGACGTTTGCCGGTCTGCCTGTCTTTGCAGAATCGCGAAACGCGACCGAACCAACCGCGCGTGCAATAGCGACGGTCACTAACAGCCCTTCGCCAGAGGCGCCACAATTTCGCCGGCGACATCGCCGTCGATACATAATCGTGCGTCGTCGCAGACATCGACACCGTCGAATTCATGTAATGCGGATGAGAAGACGCAGAGTTTATGTAATGCGAAGACGCCGACGATAGTATGCGTGCGGTCACGGACGCGTCCGGCCGTTCAACTTAGGCGGATCTACAAGAGATCCGTTTCCAGTACGCGCGATTGCCGAACTAGTCGTATAGCTGTCGCGGGCGCGCACGACGAGGTTCGGAAAGCGTACGCGGACTTTGATCCCGCGCTCCGCTCCGGCGCTCGAGTTCTGTTTCGGATAGTAGCCGAGACTGTACTGCACGCCGAGTTCGGACGTGATCGCTTCAAAAGCCGGTCCGACGTCGCTCAACTCGTCCGCTTTGTAAAAGCGCCCGCCGGTTTTGTCAGCCAGCCCGCGCAGATAAGGTTCGCTGACCGCGTAGCCCTTCATCAATCGCTCCTGCACTTTGCGCCGCGCCTTCTCATTCTTGATTACGCTGAGGCGTTGTGGCAGTTGGGGCAGAGTGTTGTATTGCACGGTGTAAACCAGCACGTCCTGCTCCGCGATTTCGTTCATCGTGGCCTTGAATGTCGCCGTACTGCTTTGATCGACGCCGTCGGTCATCAGCACGATCGCTTTGCGGCCGGGAATCTGGGCCATCCGCTTCAGGACAAAATCAACTGCGTCATAAAGCACGGTGCCGTCGGTGACTGCCGGGATGTGCAGCTTGGTTCGACGAACCGCGCTCACGTCTTCAGCTTCGGTCAGGACATTAATCTTACCGTCGAAGGTAATCGCCATCAGCCGATCATTTGCGCGCAGTCGGCCGACAAAGATGTTCGCGGCCTCGCGAATCTGAGACATTTCGGATTGGGTTGAACCACTGACGTCTAACATCAGTGCGACCGTGAATGGTCTTTCTACGGAAGCGAAGTACGAAACATTCTGCTCGACTCCGTCTTCGTAAATGTGGAAATCTTCTTTTTTGAGATTGGGAACGTATCGCCCATTGCGATCCATGACCACAGCGGGAACTGTAATCAAACTGGTGCTAACGCGCACGACACTGCTTTCATCGATTTCGGGCGACGCACTTTCCTTCGCTTGCTGTGATTCCGTTTGATTGCTGGAATACGTGCCGCCAGAGCGCAACACGGGCGCCTTTCGCGCCGGTTCGGTTGTCTGCGCGCAGATCGCGCCGACCCAAACTAATGAAACCAGAGTTGTCAGAAATGCCGCCGGGATACGTTGAGTCATAGTTTCGCTAATCTCCTTCTCAGCCCCAATGATTAAGAAAAGGACGAAAACCGCCGATATTTCAGTGCGCATCCGCAGATTACGCAGATTTCACAGAATAAACTTAGACAGGAAAAGGCGGGCGCTGACATCCCGGAGATAGTCTTAGTCATAGCAGATCACAAGGGAACTCTGGCTATGTCTTAAGCAAATCTGTGTAATCTGCGGATCGGACTTGAGACTTGAGGCGTGAAACCTTAACATCGGATCATGTGGCGCGGGATCAGATACACGCTCTACGCAATCAGCGGCATCATTCTGGGCGGGCTGACCTTTGAAGCCGCCACGCTGCCGCGCGTCTCTGGCCTGGCCGAGACGAACCCGGCCACGACTTCCATGATCGAAGCGCGCGTCCGCGAAGCGCAAAACAACGGCGCCCAACCGAAACGCGTGCAAATCTGGGTGCCCCTGGAAAAGATTTCGCCACAGCTTCAGCGTGCAGTGCTCGCCGGCGAAGACACAAACTTTGCCACTCATCACGGCTTTGACTATGCCGCGATCCAAACGGCATATGATCAGGCGCAGAAGGAAGCTGAGAAGGAAGCAAAGCAGGAAGGCGAAAACGATTCGTGGCTACCGAACATGCCCGACTTCAAACGCGGCGCCTCGACCATCTCGCAGCAGTTGGCCAAGAACCTTTATCTCTCGAGCGAGCGCTCGTTCATGCGCAAAGGCCAGGAAGCCATCATCACTTACTTCATGGAACGCAGTCTTTCGAAGAAGCGCATTCTGGAAATTTATCTAAACGTGATCGAGTGGGGCGACGGCATCTACGGCGCGGAAGCAGCGTCGCAATACTACTTTCACAAACCCGCCGCGAATCTAAACCCGCGCGAAGCCGCATTCCTCTCCGCAATGATCCCCAACCCCCGCACCGTCTTCAATCCACAAGTGAATCCCAAACGCGTCGCGCGCCGCCAAAGAATTATTCTGCGCGGCATGCCCAGTGTGAAGATGCCGCCTGGAACCGGGTGAAGTAAGGGTATTCAGTCTGGAAAATGTGATAGCATTAGGCCCGGCGTTTGTGCGAAAGGAGAACGGAAATGAGCACCGAGATTGATTCCCTGCTGGCTTCTGCATCCAATGTGCGGCACGGCCGGCCTTGCATTTCGGGCACCGGAATCACGGTGAGCCGGATTGCCATTCTTCACAACCTCGGCCATAGCATCGAGGACATCGTCCGCAAATGTGAGCACTTCACGCCCGCGGGAGTGCATGCGGCTCTTGCTTATTCTCACAAGACTCGTTTGTTTACATTAACGCTCGCACTAGTTGGATTGCTCAACTTGATCGTGCTGCCGGTTCAGTCGAATTCAACGGGATCAACCACAGATGTTGTCACCAAACACTCCATGGTTACTGAAAACCCTCGGCAAGAAAATCCGCGCAAGGGCGGAAGTGATCTGCTCAATTCCCAAGTAAGTGAAAGTCTGGCGCGGGTCCCATTGAGTTTCCAGCCCAACGTAGGAGAAACATACTCGCGCGTCAAGTTTATGGCGAGGGGGGATGGCTACAATCTATTCTTAATGCCCACAGGGGCGGTCTTTGATTTGAGGACTAAGCCCGCCTGTGGCTCAACCCGATATGTCGACAGCGCATCACCATCTGTCCGGCAACACCCCGCACCGTGTCAGATGGCCGATGAACCTACAAGGGTCCGTGTGGCAATGAAACTCGTCGGAGCCACGCCTGCTTCACAGTTGGCGGCTCAAGCGGAGTTACCTACCAAAGTCAACTACTTCATAGGTAACGACCCTAAAAAATGGCGCAGTCAAATCCCGACCTACGCGAGAATTTCTCATCCAAATGTCTATCCAGGAATAGACCTGTTCTATTACGGTAGCCAGCGGCAACTTGAGTACGATTTCGTGGTTGCTCCAGGTGCTAATTATCGGCTGATCCGTTTAGGATTCGAGGGGGCGACTCGGGTCGAAATCGACAGGGCCGGTGATTTGCAGTTACACGTCAAGAGTGGGGTCTTGAGGCAGCAAAAGCCGGTTGTGTACCAGAACATTGAAGGCCGCCGCCGGAAAGTTGAAGGCAGCTATATCCTGCTTCGCAGAAACGAGGTCGGCTTTAAGATCGGTGATTATGATTTGACCAGGCCGCTTATTATTGATCCCGTACTGCTCTATTCCACCTATCTTGGCGGAACCGGATTCGACGAAGCCCTCAGCGTAGCGGCTAACTCCAGCAGTCTCTTTATCAGCGGCTCCACTGAGTCAGTGATCGCATTCCCGGCCACGACGGGCGCGTATCAGACAAGCCTGGCAGGCGGGAGCGATGCCTTCGTCGCCAAGCTCAATCACACCTCGGAATCCGCACCTTTCTTCACTTACATCACGTACCTCGGCGGCACTGGAAGCGAACACGGATTTGGAATCGCTACCGACGAAGAAGATAACGCTTATATAGTTGGCGATACCACTTCGACAAACTTCCCTACGACGCCCGGTTCCTTTCGGAGCAGCCCTCTGCCTTCGCCCAGATACGTCGATAGCTTCGTGACGAAACTGAATCCCAACGGTTCAGCCCTCATTTACTCTACTTATCTGGGCGGCAGTCGGGGTTATGACTACGCCCGCGACATCGGCGTGGACGCTCTAGGTTCCGCCTACGTAACGGGAGACACCACGTCGGTTGACTTTCCCCTGGATGAATCGGGAGCGGTGAGAACTACGCCGGGCGGATTCCCACACCATTTCACGGACGAATTCGATCCGCCCGACGCTTTCGTCCTCGGGCTGAATGCATCGGGCAGTGACCTGATCTACACCACATTTCTTGGCGGGCCAGACCGTCGCGACGCAGACAGGGGCTACGGCATCGCAGTTGGCCTGGGCAACCAGTTTGTGACCGGTTTGACTTCTTCCAGAGTAGATTTCCCGCTCGCAAACGCCTATCAATCGCTTGGCGGCGGCGGCCTTTTCGATGCCTTTGTGACGAGGTTGGAATATGGATCCGGCCAGCTCTTTTTACGGTACTCGACCTATCTGGGCGGCAATAACTCTGAGCTAGGCAGAGACATTGCCGTCGATTCAACTGGCAAGGTCTATGTGACCGGCTCGACTGATTCAGCTAATTTCCCGACTAGAAATCCATTGCAGCCAGTCTTCAGGGGCGGCACTTGCGGCTATTCGCCAAGGTTCGTCTGCCACGACGCCTTTGTCGTGAAGATAGATCCGTATCTTTCGGGGGATTCATCATTCCTTTACGGGTCTTATCTAGGTGGTCGGAGTGATGATCTGGGCAACGGCATTACCATCGACTCCTCCAACAATATCTATCTGACTGGTGAGACTTATTCGGATGATTTCCCGATCAGGGGTTACATCGCACCCGATAATCGCCCATTGCGATCCGATATCACCGGAGCAGGAGATGTCTTCATCACCAAGCTCAATGCCCAAGATGGTAATACTTTCGCATACGCTTATTCCGCCTACCTCGGCGAATACTTTGACGCTCTAACCCATATTAGACTGAGCCGGGAATATGGCAACGGCGTCGCCGTGGACGCGTCCGGTAATGCCTACGTAGTGGGCCAGACCTCCTCCAATCGTTTCGCAAGAGGATCAGTACCGTATGGGACCTACCGTGGCAATGGGGACGCATTTGTGGCGAAAGTTCAGGAGAGTCCCCTCGATCGAATCGGGGCTATGATGGCGATGATAGAGCAACTCGTCAAAAAGGGTTTACCGCAGGATGAAGCCAACAACTTGCTGGTCAAATTGGAAGTGGCAATGAAGCAACTGGACAAGGGCCACGCCAGACCAGCCAGCAATCAACTGGAGGCCTTCGTTGCTCGAGTGGAAAAGTTGCTCCAAGCAGGTCTTCTGCCATCACAAGAAGGCAAAATACTGATCGACAGGGCTCGCGAGATGATCAATCAACTTAACCCTGATTTGGTTAAGCCTTCGCAAAAGTGATTTACCGAATCCCGTAAATCTCTGATCCTTGTCCGTTTGCAGGATTGCGATAGACGGTATGACTTCCGCCTTCGCGCACAAAGACGCAACCGTGGGATTCGATATGCCGAATAAGGTCGGCTCTCTTCATTAACTATGCCGCGCGCGATACGAGTCGTTGCCGTGTGGCTTTTGAACTCGGCGAGTACGGTCTTTCGAATTGTTCGCGGTTGGCTTCAAGGATGAATTGAATCGCTTCCGCGAGATTCTCGCGCGCCTCTGCCAGCGTTTCCCCTTGAGTGTTGGCACCCGGCAACTCCGCGACATAGCCGATGTGCCCGCCTTCTTCGGCCGGCTCGGGAAGACATTGGTAGAGCCGCGCCTGAGAGTCGAGTTCAACGTGATAAAGCCCTCCCTCACGGTCGGGCTACCGACCCGTTCGCGCCGCGCTCAATTCGGACAAGGATGTCCGCGCTCCAATTTGCGGGAACTGCCGCCGGCGACGATCTGATCTGCCGGCGGCAATTCGACGAACTTCAAAGAACTCAAATGGCCGCCAATGCGTTCAGCAGCTTCACGCCATCGGGGACGCCCCAGCCGGTCGCGGCGTTGAATCCCGCGTGCGCCTTATAGCCTTTGCCTGGGAAGGGATGGGATGCGTTGTTGCCCGCCGTGACATCGCGCGACGTGTCTTTGCCGACGGGCTTGCCATTGCTCCCGTTTTGGTACAGCAGCGGGGTCAGGAATCGCTGCTGCCTGGCCGGCACAAGTTTGGCGTTGATGCGCGCGACGAGTGCGGCCCAGAGAGGCGCCGACGCGCTCGTGCCGCCATTTGGCGCCGGTTGTCCCACGAAGATCAGATCATAAAACGGCGGCCCCGCCACCGCTGACACATCCGGAATTACTCGGCCGTCAATGCTGCCGGAATTGAGCGAACTTACCTGAACGTTCTGGAATGCTGGCCGAGCGAACTTTGTACTAACGCCGCCGCCGGTCGCCCCACCGTGTCCGGCCCTTTGGCCCGGCGCCTGAAACCAGGTGACCTCTTTGATACTCGGCCCTGACTTGGTCAGCATCGTTCCGCCCACGCTCAAAACGTGCGGACTGCAACTTGGAAAATCGACGTGGGCTGCTCCATCGTCAACCTGGTCGCCCGTGCCGTCATCTCCCGACGAAATGCAGGTCGTAATTCCCACCAGGCGGGCCGCGTTCAGCCGATCACTGACGGCGGTGATTGCGTTCGCCGACCAACCGGGGTCATCTTCGGCCAGGCCCCAACTGATCGAAAACGCGACCGGTCTGGCGGCGATCACCGCGTTGAGAAGATCGACCCACCCACGCTGGTCGAAGGTGGAAAAGAAGACCGAGATGTCCGCCTTCGGGCACAAGCCGGCAATGATTTGTACGTCCATCATAACTTCGCCGCTGGCTCCCAATTCTTCCCGGCGCCGTGCCGTAGGCATCACCATTATCTGCTGCAAGGTGAACGCCGGAGCATCAACCGAGATCGCCTTGACGTTGGGCACTGGACGCTGGAACTTGTTGCAGTAGGCAGTCGTGTCAGAAGCGAAGTAGCCGCCACCGAACTCAGCGATCGCGATCTTCTGGCCCGCGCCATCGCCCGGCGGGAAATTGTATCGTTGCTCGATGTCTGCCGGGGTCAGGGGCGCGAGCGCTGCCGCCGCTCCGGCGCCGGCCTTGCGGTGCGCCATCCGCCGTTCATCCAATCCAAAGACGCCCTTCACGATTCCCTTCAGCTCGCTCGGTATCATGATCGTTCCCTGCCGGCCGCGATACTCTCCCTGACGAACCGAGCGCATGATCACCAGGCCGGGTTTGAAAGCCTTCTCCATGGCCGCTGCGGTTCCACTGACGCGCATGCTGCGGGTCGGCAGCGAGACTTCCTGAACCTTGAGGCCGAACTTCTTTAATGATTTCTCAACCTTCTCGGCATCTTCCGGCTTCGCTCCGAATTTATCCGCCAACTCTGCGGGCGTCAGGGTTTGCCCGACGTATTCGTCCGCCTCCGGGAGCTTTGGGCCAGCCAGTGCGATCGTGACTTCAATCTTCTCCTTGGGATCTACATCGCCGACCAGCGTGGCGAAGGGATCTTTTCCTCGTTTACTTCCGGGCAGAACCATGTGCGTTTTGCTTGCCATAAGAGTCTCCTGGTTTGAAAAAATGTGGCGCGGTGCAGCGCATAAACCTACACTCCGAGTTCGGATCAAAAGAGCCGCAGGCACGGGAAGTGTCCACTTTAATATGCTCTGATTGAAGAATTCATTTCGCTCAGAGCGATCCGAAAGTGTGACGTTGAGGCGGCAATCCGAGACTATTTGTTCTCATTGAGATCCGCGCTGAGGCTGTAATAATCGTTTCCGAATCGCCGCCCTGAAACCTGCACCCGCCCCTGTAGGCCCTGTAAGCTGTACTTGAAATAAAAGCTGGCCCGGTCAGGATTGCCGCTCTCGACAATCTTCGCTCCGGAGTCGTTGAGAGCTTTTTCCACGTCGAGTTTCAAGGCAGCCAGCATGCCCGCATCGTCAAACCGTGCTACCGCATCGGAACTCAGCCGGCACTCAAAGGCGTCTGCTCTGTGAGCATGAATGTGTTTCCAACCGAAGCCGAAGCCGCCGGTGCCTGCACCTATGCTTCCGCCACCACCGCCGCCACCACCATTCGGATCACAAGCCAGACCGGTATTGGCTTCATGGTTCTTAATTAACTGCCCGACTGAAAAGCCAGAGAAGAAGGAGCTGGTGCCACGCCCGATGCAGGCTGAGAGGAAAGCGGCGAGGCAAATCGTGAGAGCTATCGGGATTGTTTTCATTTTCTGACAGCTTTCGATAAAGGAAAACCTCGATGAAGAGTGGCAGCATTGAACGCGATGGAACGTCTTATACCTCTACCGGCGACACGTCCGCAAGAGTGAGTGAGCAAGTGGCAGGAGCTTCCTGCGGTCCCCAGCGCCGAAGGCGCGGCATGAGTTGTCGCGGCAGAATTCACGTTGCCCCTTCAGAGCTCAACCCAATATTAATATGAACCTCACCAGGGGCGTTGCCCTGGTTATTTCATTTCACGCCTTCAGCGTGAAAACGGGGGCTTCCGTGCATCGGCGCGATCTGACATCGGCAAATAAAAGAGGCTCCCGGAAATCAGGAGCCTATCAAGTCACAACAATTGTTCGCGCTGTGCGCTCAGTGCGGACAGGATGTCCGCGCCCCACTACATAGCGAATTCTTTTGCCAGCATCAACTCCGCTTTTCTTAATTCATAACGGCCGCGGCCGAGGTTGCTGTCGGGCTTCAATGCCAGGACGACGAAATAGTCTTTGTTGAAAAGTCTCATCACGAAGGTGACGTTCCCTAACGAGACGACCAACTCGCGCAGTTCGCCGAGATTCAAATCGTTTCCGGAACGGCCCGCGCTGCGGACCAGTGAAGTGAATTCAGCCGCCGCCACATCCAGGTTGGCTTCTGCGCCTTCGTCAGTAAAAAACTTTTCGACGGACAAGCCATCGGCGCCCATGATCAGGGCGCCGAGGCTGCCGTCGGTTTTCTCGACGATGGTTTGCAGAGCTTCTTTGAACATGCTCGTTAACTAACTCAGCACATCGTACCGCTACTTTGAGTGATCGATCCACCCGCTTACGCAGGTGGTACTGACTTCATCTTCATAACAGCTAGGGACGGGTGGGCCGCGTGCTTGCTCCCGGTACTGGCGGAGTTGTGGTTTGCGGCGTTTGCTGCGGCTGACTCTGCTGTTGTTGCTGCAACTGGCCTGGGGTCGGCGTGTTGCTCTGGGGGTTACCCATCGGCACGGGCTGGGCAATTTGCGTCGTGCGGTTGCCCTGACCATTGCCTACAACCGGCGAAGTCGGCTGACCGTTGTAGTCCGGCCGGTAGATGCGCGGCGTAATGAAGAACAGAATCTCGGTCGACTGGCGCGATACGCCTTTGCGCTTGAAGAGATTGCCGATGATCGGCAGGCTGGCCACGCCAGGCGTCCGGTTCTGAGTCTCAGTTTCCTGATCGCCGAGCACGCCGCCAACGATCGTGGTGCCGCCGTTGGGAACCAGTACTTCGGTTTCCATCCGCTGGGTGTCGATACCCGGCGTTCCGTTGATCGCGATAGCGGTGTTCACGCTGTTGTTCTCAGCGATGACGTGCAACACGACGGTGCCGGCATCCGTGATTTGCGGCGTTACTTCCAGACGCAAAGGCACAGAGACGAAAGTCGTCGTGAAGACCAACACACCGCCTGATCCACCAGCGCCGGTTTGCGGCGTGGTCACTGGGATTTGCTGGCCGCTGGAGATTTCTGCTTTACGATTATTCAAGGCGGTGACTCGCGGAGTGGCGACTGTTCGGGCATTGCCGCGACTCTCGGCCGCGGTGATCAGCGCGCTAATCTGCGCCGTCCCGATTACGCCGGTCGTCAAACCGATCACCGTATTCGCAAGATTGGCGCCGAGGGCTCCCGAAGGATTTAGAATCCCTTGCGGAATGCCGGACGGTCTGAGCCCGATCGTATTAGCACCGCCGGCTGATCCGCCAGATAGTGGCGAGCCGGGAGCGGTCCCAAATCCGGCCGTGCCGCCGGTCGTGGTGTTAATGGCGAGCGCGTTAAGCTGAACGCCGAGATCGCGGCTGAAGCTCTTATTGGCTATGACGATCCGCGTTTCGATTTCTACCTGCGGCTCGGGTTGATCCAAAAGCGTTACCAGTTGCCGGATGGCGTCAATATTATCTTTGACATCAGTAATGATGAGCGTGTTGCTGCGTCCATCTACTTCGACGCTGCCACGCCGGGACAGACGACGCTGGACGACGGGCAGAATTCCCTGGTCGCCACCGCCACCACCGGAAGAACCTCCCGAGGACGCACCACCGGAGCTGGGTGTATTGGATGTCACACCCCCGGCAAAATTTCCCGATGAACCGCCGGCGGACGCAAGCGTGCCGCTGGCGCGCGCGTAGTTCAACCGAATGAATTCGGTTACCAGCTGAGTGTTCTCGAGTCGAGCGTCGTTAATGACTTTTTCGGTCTCGGCTTCTTTCGCCAGCGAATCAACAGTGGCGATGCGGAGGATGTTGCCGTTGACCTGCACCCCTAACTTATTGGAACGCAGAATCATTTCGAGCGCGAGGTTCCACGGCACGTCCTGCACGTTGACCGTCACCGGGACCGCGCCCACCGAACTGTCGATGACGAAGTTAATGCCATACTGTTCCGTGACGTAATTGAGGATGTCGCGGACATCGGCGTTCACCACATTCAGATTAATCGGCTCGCCCACAAACCCTGACTGGCCATAGCGACGACCCTGATCGGATTGCGTCGCCATGTTGTCTTTCGCCGGCGACATTCCGGGCTTAACCGGAGTCGGCGATGGCGATGGATCCGTTTTCGGCAACGCGCCGGTGGCAGTCTTTACCGACACAGGCGCCCTGCGGGCGACTGCACCACTGGCGATGGCGACCGAATTGAGCGACAAGCCGGTGACAAGCGCGAGGGCGCATGTTCTGATGGCGACATTCTTAGGGGACTGCTTAGGCATTATTCCCTCCTCAGGGGACTGGGCTGAACTCTCCGCCACGCGCTCGCTCGAAATGCCTTCAAGAACGAACATTCAAAGCACGCGCCGCACAACGCGGCAGTTCAGTCGGGTTGTCAAAAGTGAACAAAGCCAAACGTTTCGCACTGGTCAATCGTTCACCGCGTTGGGCCCTACGCACGCGATCTTTGTCGCGTAACGATCGGGCCGAAAATCAATTTCGTTATTGCTTTACCGGCACAGGCGGCTTTTCGCTCTCAGGAGTGGGAGCGGGGGCATTGGCAGGAGGCGTCTTGGAAGTCAGGGCCTCAATCGGACTCGGTGGGCGTAACGCTTTGGTCTCGACCGACTTTTCACGGCGTCCGTCGGTCCAGACTATGTCACGACGAAATACCAGGCGGGTTTCTTCAATGGCCACGAGCTGACCATCAAAAAAGCTTTCGCCGGGATAGACAACGTAGGAGAGTTTGGGGCTAAACGGCGTCGCTTCGACCATCGCCGCAAAACCACGCGGGGTGCGAAAGATGCCGATGACTTGCATTTCGCCCAGCATCAAAACCGAGGTCGGCTTTGGCGGCGCTACATGTGCGCTGGCCGCGGCTAACTTCTGCGAACGATAGCGATCGATGCGCACCTGAATCGATGGCGCTTCCAGCTTGGTCGGCGCGGCTTTACCCGGCTTCACCACCATCGCGAACTTTTTGAAAGGATCTCGTCCAGACGACTTCTCGGTCACCACCGGCTTCTTATCCGGCGTTTGCTCCTGCGCGCTCGCCGTCATGGCTGAGAAACCAATAGCGCCGAATATCAGGGCCGCGCCGGTTAAGTTACGAATTGCGTTTTTATGATCCATTGTATTCTTCCCTAATCAATAAACTTAGTTTCGCTTCAAGGCCGCGTCCTTTACCGCTTGCGACGTAGCAGCGGCCGGTGACATTTGCGCTCCATTCGGCTGGGCTGCGTTTTGCTTCTGCAACTTCTCGCTGGAGACATAGTAGGCCGTGAGGTCAAAGCGAGCTTCGACCGTCCTGCTGACGGCCTGCTTATCCATTTGCTTGAGTTCGAAGTTCGTAATTGAAACGATGCGCTGGTAGTGGGCCATCTGATCAAAGAACGCCCGCAGACCTGCAAACGAGCTCTGAACTGATACGTCAATCCGCTTGCCGCTATAGAAATCCTGTTGTACGTCATCCTTCGGCGCGAACTTTCGCAGCGACAGACCCGTCATGTGGGCCCGATCTTGGATGCCTTCAAGGACCTTGGTCAATTCGCGTTGCTCAGGCAGCAAAGCACGCAGCTCTTCAAGCTCTTCCTGCTTATTCTTATAAGCCGTGCGGAACTCGTTGAGCCGTTGCGAAGCAATCTGGGCTTCGGCGTTGGCCTTTTGCAGGACACTAATCTGCTCTTGCAGACCCTTGGTCTCTCTACGAGTGCCGCTGGTGACGAAATACCAGAACCCGGCATAGACGAGGACCGCCAACGCCGCGAACATGCCAAGCCGCAGGTACCAGGGAATGCTGTTTATGTTTCCAATGCTCATGATTTTTTCCTGTCGCCTTTTGAAGGAGAGTGCTGGCGACTATTAGTTCTTGGCAACGTTATTCGTCGGGGCCGGGTTCGCCGCCGCCTTCTGCTCCGAAGCGGGCCGCGTAAAGCTGCACTTGATGGTAAAGGTCACCACTTCAGGCGGCTGCGCGTTAGGTTCGAGTTGCACCAACCCGGCCTGCCCATTGGGAAGCTTGGCGGCGACAAGTTGTGGCACCTCTCGCGCCGTCTCGATGTTCAGGTTGGTAAACATCCCTGAAGAAAACTCCATGCTCTGGCCAAAACGCGTGACGGAAGCTTCGTTGGGTGACTCACCCTTGATGATAAGTTCTGCGTCTTTCTGTTCGACGCTCTTTAAGTAGAGCCCAGGAACACTGTCAAAGCGCGCCTTGATTTCGGCGAGCACGGCGCCGGGCCCCTGCTGCGACGCGCGCAATTTCTGAATGGCGTCGACGCGAAGGTTGATGTCCGCAATCTTCTTTTCCAGATCGGCCTGCTCACGTTTGACGGCCATCATCTGCTCGTTGATGCGTTTTTGCTTTTCGAGCTCTCTGGTAGCAGTTTCGTGCTGGGCATTCGCGCTGACATAGTCATAGCCCATGCCAAGGACGAGTAAAGCCATCACCGTCAATGCGAGTAAGAACGTTTGCGTGCGCGTGCTCGAGACCTTGTCTTCAACAAACGCCACACCCGCGGGTCGGTCCGTAACAGATTCTAGAAGGTTTATTTTGATCACCGGGCGTCAACTCCTCTCAGCGCTAGTCCGACCGCGATGGCCATTTCAGGGACAATCTCGCGCATGTACTCTGGGTCGAAACCGCGCGAGTCGACGCGAATCTTGCGAAACGGATCGAAGACTTCTACGGGAATTTCGAATTGCCTGGCCAGGAAATCCACCAGGCCATTAAGTTTCGAACCACCGCCTGAGATCAGAATCTTCTGCACCGCGGACTCGCCATCTTCGACCGTCGCGCGATAGAAATCCATGGTCTTCTGAATCTCAAGGGCGAGGATGTCAGAAACCGTATCGAGGATCGGCTCAATCTCTCTGGTCTCGACGCCCTCGGGCAACGGCATTCCTCGTTTTACCTGATCGGCCTGGTCAAAATTCAACCCGAGTTCTTTCTGCAGCAGCGAGGTGTATTGGTTACCACCGAAGCTGGCATCCCGGGTAAAGACCGAGCGGTTGCCATTCAAAATGTTTATGTTGGTAGTCGACGCGCCGATGTTGAGTAACGCGACCACCTGTCCGGTCTGGGGTTCGTAGTTAAGCTCGTAACAATTCTGGAGCGCGAAAGCATCGACGTCGATTACCACGGGCTGCTTGCCGGCCAACTGAATCGTCTGCTTCAGATTCGCAATCTTGTCGCGCTTGCACGCGGCCAGGAGGACATGAATAGCATCGGGAGTGTTGCCGGTCACGTGGTAGTCGAGATTGACGTCGGAGATATCAAAAGGAATATGTTCTTCGGCGTGCCAGGCAAATGACTCCTGAAGTTCGTCCGCGGTCATCTGCGGGAGCACGATGTTCTTCACGATGACGGAGTGGCCGTTAACACCAGCGGCTACCTTCGTCGTCTTGATCTTGTGTTCGTTGAAAATATTTGCGATGGCGCCGGAGACTGAGTTCAGCTCCATAATCTGACCGTCGACAACCGAATCCGGCTGCAAGGCTTCATAGCCCAGGCTCACCAGTTGGAAGTCACCGTTCTTGCCTTGCAGTTCGACGGCTTTGACGGAGCTCGAGCCAATGTCAACGCCGACCATGCTTTTGTTACCACGTTTCCACATCATCAATTACTCCTCGCAATCTTGAACATGAGCAGGCGTTGGCGCCGCACGCGAGCGCGGGCGCGACGGGCGCGGGACAGTCCCGCGCGCACGAATCTGATCCGACTGGAATAGCTTGAGTTCGTCATTTGTTTTTTCACAGTAAGTTTGAAGACTTCGCTTTCTGGCGAAGGGTGGGGCGCGTCAGCGGGTTGGCCGCCTTAGCAGACGCAGTAGAGTTTGAAAAGAACCAGATGCGACACAGGAAAGAGCTGTGGCTCTACCGCCGGATTCAAGGCTACACCACTGAAGCAAAATCTGTCAACAACATTTTGCGACGTTAAACCTTCCATTACCCGGCGAATTTATGGAGACTTTCGGGACATCGTCAGACGATCCGCAGAGTGTTTGCTCAATGCCTTGATGTCTCAAAGGAGCGTGTGAATCGCGATTCAAGGAAGCAGATCCAAGGAGAGTTGTCGCCTCGATAGCGTCGATCCTGAGTGTGGAAAAGTGACCACATACCGGCTTCGGATTTGCCACTCGCGACCGCACAGTTTAGGATGCGAGCATTGACTAGAACTCGTCGCGCAATAAGTCTTCTGGCTCTTCTGCTCATGGTCTTCGTGGTCGTGTGGCTCTTTTGGAACCGCACGGTGCGCACGGATATGGCGAGCTACGCGCCCGCAGACTGCCTTGCTTTTGTGGAAGCAAACGATCTCTCGGAGCTGGCGCAGGGGATCGAAGGGACGCAGGCCTGGAAAGCGCTGGCGGGGCCTGTCGGCGCGCGCCCAACGCTGCTCCCAAATCGCTGGTTCATTCGACTGGCGCGGTGGACTGGAATCGGTTCGACTGACGCAATTCTTCTGGCTCGCTCACAGGTTGCGCTGGTGTTCACAGGCGCGGAGGCAAACCAGGATGGTTCCAATCTCACCGTCAAGCCGCTCGCTACGCTCGTCATCGACACTCATACAACCCAGAGGCGAATGCGACCCACGATCGAGCAGCATATCGACGACCTCGCGCGGCGCGTCTATCGACAACCCGTCTTGACCCGCAAGCTTACTAACGGCGTCGACTTGAGTGAGTGGTCGTCCGCGGATGGAGCCCATCACATCATAGCGGCGTTTGCAGACACGGTCGCGATCATTGGCAATGACGAACCGTCGGTCCTGCACTGCCTGGAAGCTCGACGCGGGCAACGCGCCGCACTCTCTGCTGAGAAACCGCTCAATGATCTACGCCAGAGGGTCGACGCGCCAACCGCCAATGTGTTTGGCTTCATCTCGAAGCCCGGAGTGAAGTCGCTGCTGCTGGCTTATGCGCTGACGCGGGCCGGGTCGTCATCAGATGCCGTCACGGTTTCGCGAATTCTGTCTGAGACGATTGGAAATCTTGTCGACGGCCTGGGCTGGAGCTCGAGGTTTGTTGATGACATGGTTGAGGAGCGTTGCTCAATTGCGCTTTCCCAGGGCGTGGCCGATAAGCTTCGCGGCAGCTTTGCTCCGGAAGACAAGTTGGCGCTCGGCAATCTGCCCTTTGTGCCCCCCGACGCTCATTCGGTTTCGCTCTATCATTTTCGTGACGTCGAAGGCCTTTGGCGCGACCTGAATTCGGTCATAGCGTCGCACTCGGATATCATCGGCGCTCTCGCCGCGCGGCCGATGTTGCGCAGCCTGCTCAAACCGTATGGAATCGACGACCCTGACACTTTCGTCCATTCTGTCGGCACACGGATGCAAACCATTAGGCTGGAAGAAACCTCTGCGGCGGTCCTCGTCACTGAGGCCTTTGATCGGCAGGGACTGCGGAAGGTGGCCCAGCTACGGGTGGGCGCTAAACCGAAGATCGAAAACGTCGGCGAATTCGAATTGATGCTCTCGAGCACCGACGACTGGGCGGCCAGTTTTGCCGACAACCAATTCCTCATCGGGCCGGCAGAGTTAGTTCGACGCTGTCTTCAGGCTAAGATCCAGTCTCAATCCATAACCTCCACTGACGCATTTCGAAAGTCCCAACGCCTGATCGACATTTCTCTGCCGATAGCCGCGCTGACTTTCAGCAGAGATCAGCATGCAGCAATTTCATTTGTCGAACTATTCTCTGAGCACGAGCGGTCGGCGTTTTCAACTAACGCGGCCGCCATAGACGAAGCCTCGAGGGCCTTACCATATGCTGTCAGTGTGGTGATCTTAAAAGATGCCGGACTCGACTGGACTGCACGATCATCATTCGGCCTGGTTGGATCGCTCCTCGTCACGCTGGCTCCGGAGACTTCCAGGTGATAACTCCGCAGTCGCTACTGGTCGCCACGCAGAACGAAGGAAAACTCAACGAGCTTCAACTCTTACTCCACGATTTGCCGTTCCAACTTTACACGTTGACGGACTTTCCCAAGGTCACGGCGGTTCCAGAGACCGGCGCAACCTTTCTTGAGAACGCGTCTTTGAAAGCCACTGGCTACTCGGCCCAAACTGGTTTTCTGACATTGGCCGATGATTCAGGATTGGAGGTCGACGCGCTGGGCGGCGCCCCGGGCGTCCGCTCCGCTCGCTATGCGGGCGAAGGGGTTTCTGACGCGATTCGGACGCGCAAATTGCTCGCGGAACTATCGGCTGTCCCGGAGGTAATGCGCTCAGCGAGATTCGTCTCAGCCTTGGTCATCGCCAACAGCCAGGGCCAAATCCTCAACATATCAGAGGGTACATGCGACGGACACATAGGTTTCGCGCCTCGCGGATCCGAAGGTTTTGGTTACGATCCAATTTTCATTCCGAGCGGTTACGACCAGACCTTCGCGGAGTTGAAATCAGAGATCAAGAATCGAATCAGTCATCGCGCGCGCGCGTTGTCAGGTGCGCGGGAGTTCTTGCGAACCTTGACCATACCTTCAAGCGGTGGCTAGAATGTCGGGTCTGCTTCAAAGAGACAATTGCAAACTTGCAAGTTAGTACGGGGCGTAGCACAGCCTGGTAGTGCGCTCGGTTTGGGACCGAGAGGTCGGAGGTTCGAATCCTCTCGCCCCGACCAAAACTAATAACTTACGGCTGCCAATCATGGGCGGCCGTTCTTCTTGTGTGGCCAATTTGTGGACAAAATGCTCTGGTCGCACCTCTCTCTGAAGTTGAACGGCGCGGATAAAGCGCATCGTGGTCTCAAACTCGCCAAGCAGGAACAACTAACAAATAACCATAATCAAATTGCCTTCGCCCGCGTTTCCGCGCTAAGGTTTGGTCATGAACACAGCACTGCGCGTCGAGGGCGCGGCGAAGTAGTATCGCATTTACGACCCGCGCGGCGCGTCGCCGGGGCGAAGCACTTGCCGTAGTGAAAGCTTAGAGCAAAGGGAAGACGCAAAGATTGCATTGATGATCGAAGTGGACAAGTCGGTGACTGAGACCGGAGCACACGCGTGGGACGATGGCGCGGCGGCGGATGTCTGGGAGCTCAACGTCCCTCCGCTTGAGTTGCAGCCCAAAGTCGAGTGCAGCGACGCCGACCGCTATCAACTCGACGAGTTGCTGCGCTATCACGACCGCGCGTTTGTCGCGCACGCCTACGCCGCGCTCCAAAAGCGTGCGCCGACAGCTGCGGAATTCACGCGCACGCTCGGCGACCTGCGCGCCGGGCGGTGCGGCAAGATCCAGATCATAGAGGCATTGTGCGCCGGTCAATCGGCAGTTCACGTCGCCGGCTTGCCGTCGCCGCTGGCGCGGCGCATGCGTCACTGGCCACTGCTTGGCTACGTGCTGCGCGTGCTGCGCGGTATCACGCGCCTGCCCGTGCTGATCCAGCACCAGCAACAATTTGAGAGCTACGCACTCGGGCAGCAGCAGTGCATCGCCGACTACATCAACGAAATGGTCGCCACCGGCGACGATGCTGTCGAGAGTGTACTGATGCTCTCAGAGTCGCTCCTCGATCTGTCGGCACGCCACGCCGAGTTGCAGGCGCGGCTCACACATTTGCAGCTAGACTCGCAGGCACAACAGACGCAACAGGCGCAGGCGCGACTGCACTCCGATCCCGCGGCGCTTACCGACGCGCTGACCGCGCAGCAACAGGCACTCGCCCAGGCGCGGCGAGCACAAGCCGCGACTGCCGCCTCGCAGCAGGAGTTTCTGGTGCAGGAGCAGCGCGTGATCGTCGAGACGCAGCAGGTGACGCTCGGCGAGTTGCAGACACAACTGCGCGAATTGGCTGCGGAGCAGGAGCGCAAGGGTGCGGAGTTGTCCGCCGAAATGCGCAGTCTGCGCTCACTCGTTGCCGCGTTACGCGAGCACGCAACCGTGCAAGCGGACGAGCAGGCGGTTGTCCCCGACCGCGAGCAGGCATGAAGCCCGTCGCCATCGTCATCCCCTGGTTCGGCATTTTCATATTACGGCGCGTTCGATCTGGATTCGCGCCTCGTCATCGCGGGCGAGGGGCGCGTCTCCGATCCGTACTTGCATCATCTGCTGGATACTATCGCGAAGGCGGGCGTGCTCCACGCCCATGGTGAAGAATTGTCGCAGGTGCCGGCGCGCGCCTGCCGACTCACGCAAGACACGGACGCGCGCAGCACGGTCATCGCGGCGCAACGCATCCGGCGGCTCGACTTTACGCCTGCGACCGTCTGGCCGGTGCTCGGACGGTTGATTGAAAGATTGGCGGGCGCGCAAGAGGTCGCGGCGGAAGCGCAGCCCTGAGACGAGAGTAATGTTTTGAGTCTTACGACACGCAGCACGGATGAAGGCGTCGAGGCAAGGCCGCGCAGTCGCGCGCAGGTCGCAACGGCGGAGCGTGAACGCCCGCTGCTCGCAGTGGTCGTGCCCTGTTATGACGAAGAGCTGGTTGTCGAGCAAGCCGCTCTGCGCCTGGTTGAGTTGCTACGCGGCCTGAGTGTGGCTGAGCAGATCCATCCGGCGAGCTTTATCTATCTGATCGACGATGGCAGCCAAGACAGAACGTGGGCCATCATCGAGGCGCTGCACGAGCAGGATGCGACCGTGAAGGGATTGAAACTTGCGCGTAATGTCGGCACGCAGAACGCGCTGCTCGCGGGCCTGCTTGGCGTCAAGGACCGCGCTGACTGTGTAGTCTCGATTGACGCTGACTTGCAGCAGGATGAACGCGTCATCGAAACTTTTCTGGAGAAGTATCAGCAGGGCGCGGATATTGTCTACGGCGTGCGACGTAAACATGGCTCGGACTCAATAGTGAAGCGCGCGACCTCCTGGTTCTTTTACAACTTGATGAACTTGATGGGTGCTCGCATCATTAAGAATCACTCGGAATATCGTCTCGTATCGCGCAAGGCGCTCGACGCTATCGCTGAGTATCGCGAATACAATCTGCTCTTGCGCGGTATCTTTGTGGACATCGGGTACCGCTCGGAGATTGTCCCGTTCGACGCGCGGCGGCGCGAAG
>JBBQWP010000042.1:0-35477 GCA_038210455.1 Pyrinomonadales bacterium
GACCCAATGGCACGGAAGAACCCGCCTAGGTGGAGTTTTTCTAAGCGATTTGGAAGGTCATCTTTTGCTGAATGCGACGTTGGGTGTTTGAATCGAACGCCTTGTCGACGATCCGGAACAATTCCATCGGCAATTTGGCGGTTTCGCTGTTCCCGAGCGTCTAACCATTCAAAGTAATGAAGTCTTGCTTCTGCCAAGTTAAGCTCAATACCATTGCAAGACTGATAGAGGGTCCCCAATCAGTATCCGTTCCTGAGTCGGCAGATTCGACCACCAACCAACGCCAAAGGTAGTGGTGTCGAGATCGTTGAGTATTTCTTTAGCAAGTCTATTAGCGCTGCGTAGAGAGGCACCGATCGCGTTATCGAAGAAATTGACTTCGTTGCTTAAGGTTTTGTCGTAAGGCTTTTCGAGCAATTCGATTTCTTGTTGTCGCATAGGAGCCCAATATTAGCACTCTTGTTGCATATAATTTTATTTCGACTCGTGAGAAGAACCAAACCGGCAAGGGAAAATAGAATATTGCAGTCATCAACACGTCGCCTCTAGTTTTATCAGGTGGTATACTCTCGACCAACAGGAGAGATCATGTCTGAAAACTCTGAGAAGGTACTTCAAGAAGCTTTGAATCTACCGCCGGAAGATCGGGCTGAGATACTGCAGCGCCTGATGGCAACTTTTCAAGCACCCTCCGCTGCTGAACTCGATGAGCTTTGGGCGCGGGAAGCTGAAGATCGTTTGGATGCCTTTGACCGCGGCGAATTGGGAAGCGTTTCTGAAGAAGAAGTATTTGCCCGAATCGGGCGGCAACGCGCGAGATGAGAATTCGGTACCTCGACGCGGCTGATGCTGAATTCCAAGGGGCGGTCGAATACTACAATAATGAGCACCCGGGGCTGGGCTTTGAATTCTCGGACGAAGTGAGAGACACTGTCGCGCGCATCAGAAATTACCCGAAAGCCTGGACAGCGCTATCGAAGCGCACTCGCCGCTGCCAAGTTCATCGATTTCCTTACAGCGTTGTCTACGAATTACAGAGCGACTTGATCGTCATTGTGGCGATTCAGCATCACTCCCGTAAACCAAAAAACTGGCGGCGGCGGTAGAGCGACATTAACCAAACTTGAAACTCCTTGTCGCAGAAGCTGTAGTCTAAAAGTGTACCAGCGAATCTCGCCGCGTTTCACGCGACGTTCTCCCAACCGTCAGCGTCCCAGGCCAGAGAGTCTTCGTCGCTTGAGAACTCAGGCGCCTTCGGTGGATACGATTTATAAACCGCTGCGTCGGTGGCGGGAACCAAGCGAGCCAATGCCTTGCCGTTCTGCTCAATAATAACCTCGCCACCTTCCGAGGCTGCGGTTATTAAGTCAGACAATTGGTCTCTTACCTGATCAATGTTCACTCGTTGAGACATGAGCTGACGATAGGCGGGGGGCCGACGCGCGTCAACGGCGCGACGTAAAAGCGCGGAAAGAGCCGATGTAGGCGGGTGTCCCAGTGGCATTGGACGTGGCGCCGCATTCCTAATGCTCATCACCGTCTCGCTTTTGTCTTCGCCCTCGTCTCTCGCACACTCTGCGATTTGCGGTTGTTCTTTGCCGGCGGCTCTGGGGAAGGACTTGATTCCGGTCCGGGAACTGTCGCCTGGTCCAAACACGCTGTGATCAATTCGTCGCTTGGCCGCACGCCGTCGATGAAGACAAACACGTGATAATTGGCGTTGCGCTCGCGGATCACTTCAATGCGGCCCGCGTTCTTCATCCGCGCGAGTTCGGTCATCAGGAACATCTGTTCTGCCGCGCTCATATAGCGATAGTCGATGTCGAAAGCCAGGCCCGTTGAGTGCGGAGGCGTGTCGATCAGTACCGCATTCCGGTTCACCTTCCTCAATACATGTTGGTATTGCTCTGGCCTGACGAGTGAACTTACCGGCAACGGACGATCAAACTTCTGATGATAAGTCGTCGCGATCTCTTCGATGACTTTCAAGGCTTCCGGTCTAATCGATCTGAGCAGGTTGAGTTTCAATGCTTTCCGGTCGGCAGCGTCTCCCATGTTATAAGCACGGCCGGCGAAATTCTTTGCCAGTGCCTTTAGCGATTCGAAATCCCTGAACAATCTTTGGCGGCTGTCCGGCTGTCCGTAGGATTCGCTGAGCAGCGTTTTGGCTTCATCGATCGATTGCAACTGCTGTTGGCGTGCTGAGACTTCTTTTTGCAGTTCGCGTTGTTGAACGCGGTCGCGAGTTTTCGCCGCGGCCAATTGATTTTTCAGGGCCGCGATTTGCGTTTGCAGGTTCGAGCGGGCAACGTCAAGCCGTTGGTATTCGTCGTTCAGTTGAGCTTCGTCATAGAGTTCGATGCTGTGATCGTCCACGAACCGGCTGAATGCGTCGTCGTCCACTTTGGCGCCGACGCCGAATAGGATGTAGTTCTCTGTCGCCGCCGGCACGGAAACCATTTCACCGCGCTGGATCATCGCCGCGAGATCCACAAAGTCCTGACAAGTCTGCACCTTGTTCTTCCGCACCTCGGCAATCTGCGTAGCCAGGAACCAGTGCCGGTCGCTGTAGTGCCGCAGCTCCGGCGGAATCTCAAATGGAGGACTTCCGGTGGCCGGCTCGCCGCGGTCGGCTTTGACTTTCTCGACTCCCTGCGCCCAAAGATCGGTGACCGTCTTAGTTGCGGTCGTCGTTTCTTGATTAGACGGTGGGCGAGAACCTCTGAGCGCGAGGAAGTGAATCGGCGCCCAAACGGCCACAGCCGCGGCAATTACAAAGAAGAGGGCTACAAGTTTTCGGGCTTTCTTGTTCAATCGATCACCGCGCAACCCAAGTTGGATTTCCGATTCGAACTTATCAAGTTCGCGATGATTCAAGCAAATTTGAGGCAACGAGCCGGGGTTGCTGAAACTACCTATCTTCGACAAAGGCCAAACGAAAGAGTTCAGATAGCCGCTCACCCTTTCGGTCACCCGCGCGAAAACTCTGAGTTCTGGACAAGTTTGGGGTAATCATAGAGATGCTGTTGCAACTCCAGCATACGCTTGCGTACGCGAGCAACTGCCCGCCGGAATAAAACTTTACCGCATAAGCAGGGTTATGACAGGCAGAGACACTTGAAGTATATGTCTGCCTGCGCCAGAGAGAAGCTATCTGCTGGGCCTTCACCCCCTTCAAAACTCTGGTGTCCGTGAGGTCTCGAGTCCTTTCGTCCTCGGATACGCTGTATCTCAAGAGTTCAACCTTATTAATGTGAGGAAGATTTCGCGTATAAGGGAGAAACTCCTTTCGGCCCCCAAAGCGACGCGACTCACCGAGCGCGAAAGGCACGATGCACAGTATCAGCATCAGAGCCACCGCCAGGTGAACGCCAGGTTTGTTTTTCCTAGGCATGATCTCGCTCAAACTATGTCCAACGATCCTTAACCAGTATGTGGTCTTCTCCGTATCGTGTTCCAGAGCAAGACAACGACGGCGCCGAGCACAGTCCCAACGGCGTCGGGAATAAGATCACGCGAGCGGCAGTGTCCGTTACCGGTGACGCCCTCCGCGAGTTCAATTAGCATCCCCATAACCAGTGTTGCCAAAGCTGCCCAGGCAAAGGCCGACCAACCCGACCTACGGAGTTGCGCGCGCGTCATGATGAAGAACAACGTGAACAGCACAATATGCTTATAGTTGGTTAGCGAGTGAACGGCCAGCGGCAGATCGAACGCGACTTCGCACGGGTGAGGATTTAGTCGGAAGCCAAGACTGGCAGGAAAATAAAACAGTCCCAGCACGACGAACGTGATGTACGCCCACCGCACACCGCGCATTGAAACAATACCGAGCACAAAAAATCCCAGGTACATGAGCAGCCGCATATCGACCAACTTATTCGTCTGGAAGGTATATCGGAACGTGGATAGCCTCAGTCTGATGCTGAGTTTCCACCATTTACTGAAGTCGCAGAAACCCCAGGATCAGTCGCAGGAAAAAAGGAGCGAGCCCGCAAAGCGCGGCGACAGCCTATTCTGAAGTAAACAACGCAAGCCTGTTTAGGCTGTCGCAAGCTCCGCGCGCTCCGCCTTCTTTACCGGCATTGAACCTGGCGTTTCGCTGCGCTCCCCCCCAAGCCTTATGCTTAAACCCGCTTCGCGGGTTATGAGTAGTTCAAATGCCCCAACACCAAAAGTTGACCTCCTCAACCCTTTAGAGGTATGTTGCTTTCGACTTTAAACCTAATCGTTATTCCCCCAGCTTCTCGCGCAATATTCAAAAGGGGGGTAGCGTGACTGCAATAAAGAAAATCACACCGGCATTGCTCCTGACGCTGAGTCTACTCGGCCTTATTCCTGCCAACTCGTTTGCGTTTACAAAGTCTCAGAAGCATCGTGCGGCTCGCACGCATCCTTCCGCGCTCAAGCGCGCCGAGATTAAGGAAGCTAAAGCACGCCTATCAGAGATGGGTTACGGAACAGGCGGAAACGCACTAATCGCCTTTCAAAAATGGGAAGGCCGCAAAGTCACAGGTCAACTTACCCGCGATGACTTCGAAGCTCTAATGAATGCCAGTGCGCCGCAGGCGAAAGACTCAGGCTACAAACACGTTGAAGTGGATCTCGATCGACAGCTGCTGTTGTTGACAGACGATGAGGGAAGGATCAAACAAATTCTTCCGGTCTCTACCGGCAGCGACAAGCACTACAGCGAAAAAGGCATGAGCGGTCTGGCTTACACGCCGCGCGGCCGCTTCAGGATCTACGCGAAGATTGCCGGGTGGAGGGAATCACCACTGGGGCTGCTCTACTATCCGAACTACTTCAGCGACGGCTTGGCCATTCACGGAAATTCTTCCGTCCCTGTCACGGCCCAGAGTCATGGCTGCATTCGCATTCCCAATTCAGCAGCGATCGAGATCAGCCGAGCGCTGCCGGTAGGAACGATTGTGCTTATCTATGACAGTCGGTCATTCGTTTCCGCGAAAGAATGGGCGACAGCAGACAAGCAAAAAGCGGTACAGAACCGGGAGCAGTAGAGTCGTGATGGTCCTCGCCCGTCGTAGCCGCCAGTCGGTGAAACCGACGACATATCAATAGCCCACCGCGCAAGCCGTGGGTTGTTCTACAACGAGCCCGCGCAGCGGGCGACATAAAACTCGTTCTATGTCGCTCCTCCGGAGCTCGTTTGATTTTGTTCCCCATTTACTCACGCACTCTCATTGTTCTGGCTCAGGCGCGAAGTATGATTTTCGGCCCGTAACCGTGTATTCGGGATGGCCGCGCACTTCGACATTAACTTTGCGCCGCTTGCCGTCGTGGGTCTTGTTGGTCGGATAGTAACCAATTACATAGCGCCGATTAATGTCCGCGAGAATGCGAGAGTATATCTCATCGGCCTGCGTGGGCTGTTCGAGAAACGCCGTCCAGCCTCCGGTCAGCGGCGCAACTTCGGCCAGGGCAGTTTGAATCTTCGCGGCCGTGTCGACCTCATATTTTAACCGTTCGGGAGCGAGGCTGTGCCAACGTTGCTCTTCGTTTGCCTTCACCTGCGCTGCGCTCTTGCCGCCAAACGTCTCCGCCCAGGCCCTCTGTCGTTGGACAGACGCAGCTTTCATTTGCTGTAGCTGCTCGTCGGCTGAAAGCCCCACCAAACGAAACCCTGGTACGACGGTATAGACAGTGGCCCGCGACTTCTCCGCCGCTTTGTAAACGTCATTGAGGCTGAACTGACGAATGTTTTCGAGTTGGAGTTGTCGCGTGAACGCGGCGTTGCGCTCTGCCTCGGCCTGTTGGGCTGGAGGCAAATTGGAAGGAAGAAACGGACCTATGATCGGGTTCTGAAGGAAAACCACTTCATCGCCGTCTGTCTGAAAAATAATAATCGGCCGCTGGTCTTCAGCGTCAAAGGCTTCTTTCAGAGTCGCCATAAACGCGCTGTACTGAGCGCTCAGGCCAAATCGTTTCTTCGGTCCAAACCCAAAAATGTTGGGCTTGGCCGTCGTTCGCTTTTCCAGAGTGTCGAGGGTGTTTTTGAGCTTCTGCTTGTCTGAGGTGAAATTCAAAAGCATCTCAATGTCATCGGTGACGATGGCCATTCGGTCCAAAGGGCTGAGTTTATCAACGAGGGTCCTGGCCGCGGCGATGCTGGTTTTGATGAAAGGGAGTTGACTGGGACTGTAATCAATCAGCAGCACAATCGAGCGCGAGATACCTGAATTGTCGCCTAACGAGAAACTGTCTACCCGCTGTGGCTTGTCATCGTCCGTGACTGCGAAGTCAGCCGCATTTAGTCCCGGAACAGAATTGCCCTGCCGGTCGAGAACCGCAACGGCACAGACTACCAACGAAGTTTCGACTCGGACTACATCGTCGTCGCTCGATCGCTTCGCTTTAACTTCGTCAGAATTCGTTTCGACCGCGGTCTTTAGCTCCGAATCCCACTTTAGTTTTCTAACGCTTGAGCCAAAGTCCTTGAGCTGTGGCTTTTCCCGAGGTGGTGTCTGGGCGAAGGCGAAGGAAACTGTAAACGCGAGGGTGAGAGCGATCGCGAGAACCGGCAAGGTCGCGTAAAGGCATGCCCGGTTATTCATCTTTTGAGAAACGTGCGAGATCATACCCTCGTTTGATAGGTGATCAAGATTGATTCGTTGCACGCCGGCGTCCGAAGAAAGTTTTTGCCGCAATTGGATTGTGATGTTCGGCGCTCTTCGCTCCGTGAGGAGCGGAATGTTTATAGTAGCCATGCCAAAACTCTCAAGCCAAAGCTCCTTTAGGAGCCCAACATATTACGCTCCTAAAGGAGCTGCGCAGAACGGACGACTAACTGACTATAAACATTAAGCGCTAACGGCGCTCTTACTTATCCCCTGCGCGCTAACGCTTATACATCTCTTTAAGCGATAATACTCAAGCTCAGTTCCGATTCAATCATGCTTCAATGCCCCAGATGTGGCCGGCAATTTCCCGACGACATACATGTCTGCCCTGACGACTTCGCGCCTTTGCAGGCAGACGTGACCATTGCGGACGTTCCCATCGATCCGCTGATTGGCCGCGTCTTTGAGGGCAAGTACCGTTTGGATCAGCCTCTGGGCGGCGGCGGCATGGGCACGGTTTATCGCGCGACCCACCTGATGATAGATCGGCCGGTGGCCGTCAAAGTACTCAGCCAGCGCTTTGTCGGCGACGAAACGGCGCAGCATCGGTTCCGTCGCGAGGCGCGGGCCTCGGGCCGCATGCAGCATCCGAACGCCGTAATGGTGAATGACTTTGGCGCGACCGAAGACGGCTGGCTCTACATCGTGATGGAGTTGCTGGAAGGCCTGACGCTGCGTGACCTGCTGGCTCGTGAAGCGCCCCTCGATCCTGCGCGGGCCGTTTCGTTCATTCTTCAGGCATGCGCAGCCGTCGGCGCGGCGCACGATGCAGGTTTGATTCACCGTGATTTGAAGCCGGCGAACATCTTTATTGAGCAGCGGCCGAACCTCGCCGCAGTGGTAAAGGTTTTGGATTTTGGTTTGGCAAAGTTCGTGGTCGAAGAGCACGATGACGACTTCCAAACTCTGACCCAGGTCGGCGCGATTATCGGCACCCCGCGCTATATGTCGCCAGAGCAGTGTACTGGGGCGGCGCCGCTAACGGCGGCGTCCGACGTGTATAGCCTGGGAATAATTCTCTACGAGATGTTGACGGGCTCCGTTCCGTTCAGCGCCGATACGTTTCTGGCAGTTGCGCTGAAGCAAGTGTCTGAGCCGCCGCGTCCGCCGCGTGAAGTGGTCGCTACCATTCCCGAGGAGCTTGAAAGGGTTGTCTTGCATGCGCTCTCCAAAGATCCACAGGCTCGTCCGGCTGATGCGAATGAGTTGCGTCGCGAGGTGTCAGCCGTAGCCGCGGAACTTGGTTTGGAAACCTCTGACAACACGTTGGCGCCTTCGTTGGCGGATCTTCGCAGCGCGGGGACCGAAAGCCCTTCGGGCCGTTTGGTGATCGATCTCGCGACTTTGCGGCAGGTGCAGGCCGCCAGCAGCGGCGAGAGTCTCTCTGCTGCCGCGGTCAGCGAGCGAGCTATTTTAAACGACGCTACTGTCTCGGGGCGCCAGCGTCGGCAATTTGCGCGCGTGAATGTGCCGCTGGAAAAAGCCAGCGCTGCTCAGGGTCGCAGCCGGTACCGTCTGGCCGCTGCGGTGACAGTGTTGCTCATCGCGATTCTCGGTTCAGGCGTGCTCGCCGGTCGCTGGTGGCGCGGGAATGCTCCTGTTGATGGAGGACGCGCGGCTAACGCCAACGCTGCGAGCGCGGCATCGCCAAGCCCAGTCGCTTCGCCTTCGCCATCACCGACGCCTTCGCCGAAACCGATCCGTAAACCTGAACCTAAGCAGGAAGAAAAGCCGGGGAAGTTGAAATCCATTTGGAACAAGGCGAAGGGAATTTTCAAACATTAGCCGAGGCTTGGTTGCCGATGCCTTATGGTCCCACAATAATTGTGCGGATTATAGCCGTTGGTGGGAAATGAGGTCAGTACCGTCAGCGAAAGCGACCGGGTCACAACGCCATCATCCGAGATCGCGGGGATGCGACTCGGTCGCTATCGCTCCCGGTACTGACCTCATATACTGGATTAGACTGATATCCTAAAGATGGGTTCACACACAAAATCTTTTCAAGTTGGCTCGGCGACGTTCGGTGATGGGCGGCTGACTATCATTGCCGGGCCGTGCGTGATCGAATCTGAAGATCACGCGCTGATGATGGCCCGCGAGTGTGCCCAACGCGCGCGCAGCGCGGGCCTGGATTTTGTCTTCAAGAGTTCATTCGATAAGGCGAACCGATCCTCGATCAAGAGCTTCCGCGGAATAGGTATGGACGCGGGCCTGGAAACTCTGCGGCGCGTCAAAAGCGAAATCGGCGTTCCGGTGGTCACTGACATTCATGACCCCGCGCAGGTCGATGCTGTGGCCGAGGTCGCCGACATCCTTCAGATACCAGCCTTTCTCTGTAGGCAGACTGACTTAATTCTCGCGGCCGCGCGATCTGGCTGCGCCGTTAATATCAAGAAGGGCCAGTTCCTGGCGCCGGAAGACGCGCGCAACATAGTCGAGAAAGCTCAGGCTGCCGGGTGCGAAAGGTTAATGTTGACCGAACGCGGTGTGAGTTTTGGCTATAACAATCTGGTTGTCGATATGCGTTCGTTTCCGATCATGAGCGAGTTCGGCGTGCCCATCGTCTTTGACGTGACGCATTCGCTGCAACTGCCCGGCGGTCTGGGCAATGCAACCGGCGGATTGTCACAGTACATCGAACCACTCGCGCGGGCCGGCGTGGCGTGCGGAGTCGATGCGGTATTCATGGAAGTTCACGACGCGCCTGAGCGCGCGCCGTCCGATGGCCCGAACATGTTACCGCTGGCGCGTATGGGTCCGTTGCTCGAGAGCCTGCGCGATATTCATGGGTTGGTTGGCGAGCGCACTAGGCGAGCGTCGTCGCAGAAGAAGATGAATTAGTTTAGAGTTCAAACTTTAGCTTGCTATCGCGAGGAGACAACCTGAAGGTTGAACTCTGAACTTAAGTCATCCAGCAACATTTATGAAACGTAAACTTTTAATGGTGCTCGTCTGTTTGCTGAGCGTATTGCTTCCAACCAGCCTTGTCAGCGCGCAAGATGAGCCGCGTGCCGCCTGGCAGGCCATCAACTACGACATCACGGTAAACAATCTCGGGGCCGAGCGAGCACTAAATGCGCGCGCAGTGGTCACGTTGCGGAATGTCGGCCGCGGGGCCGGGTCAACTTTGAGTCTGCGCCTCAACTCAAAGGCGGAGGTCAAATCGGTCGCCATCGGCAGCGCGACCGCGACTTATAAATCGATTCCGGAAACACGCGGGGGCGCACAGCGCGTCACGATTACGCTGCCAAACGCGATGCCTCCCAACGAAACCGTGACCGCAACGGTTGAATACCGGCTACCGGTGGTGGACAACTCAGGCCTGGCCGCGATTTCGCCGGTGATGTCGCAGTTTTTGCCTCTGTCGTTATGGTTCCCGGAGGCCAACACACCCTACGCGGTGCGCGGCGCAGACTATGCTGCGTATCGGATCACGGTGAACGGCGCTAATGCGATCTCGTCCGGAACGGAGAAGGGAACTGGCGGCAACAGCGTGTTCGAACAGTCGCTAAATGGACAGCCTTTCTTTGTCGCGGGCGCGTGGGATCGAGTCGAAGGCAGCAGCAACGCGAAAGGCATCACTGCGTTTCTGCCCAAAGGCGCGACTGCGAACGAACAGAAACAGGCAGAGGCGCTGATCTCGCTGGCGAATGATGCCCGGATTTTCTTTGCGGGAGTATTTGGAGTTGCGCCATCGGCGCCTCTGCGCCTGGTTGCAGTGACGCGCGGTGCAGGTTTTGATGATGCGGGCACGTTGCTGGTTAGCGAAGGAGCGTTCCGCCGCCGCAAAGTCGACTCAGCCACGGCGCTCGCTATCGCGGAAGGCGTAGCGCGGTTGTGGATTGGCGCCGATACTGCGATACGCGGCGAAGGCCACGGTGTTGTGCGCGAAGGCCTGGTGCGATTTGCGGCTTCGCTATTTATCGAAAAACAATTCGGCGCGGAGGCGGCCGACGCCGAGCGTGGGCGGCAACGTCTCTCGTATTCCGCGATCGTCAAGCGTGATGGGCCACTGTCGCGCACGACGTTGCTGGATGCCGGGACGTATTACAACTCGGTCGCTAACAAGGGCGCGATGGTCTGGAGGCTGATGGATCACGTCATCGGCCGGGATGAATTCCTGGCTACCTTGCGCCGCTTGCTGGCGAACGCGAAGAGCGATCCCGATGGACTATCACTGGGCGGTGCGCGCAACGCCTTCATCGAGCGGGGCGGGCCTGCAGCGAAGACGCTGCTTGATTCTGAATTGGATCAAGCGACTGACATGGACCTGATGGCCGGCCTGCCTCGCCTTGAGGGCGGACAATGGATCGCCGCCTTGCGCAATCTCGGGGCGACTGATGTGAAGGTGAACGTCGTGGCCACGACCGACACTGGTCAACAATTCAATACGGAGGCAACGATTCCGGCGCATGATTTTGGCCAGGCGACTTTCGCCAGTGCCTCGAGGATTGTTCGCGCCGAAGTCGATCCGCAAAAGTTCTACCCCCAAACCGATTACGGCAACGACGTCGCCCCGCGTTTAGTAGAATCGGCGAGTTCGTTGGCTGAAGCTACGCGCCTGTTTGGCGCGCAGGAATCTGGGAAAGCGGAAGCGATGGCGCGGCAACTACTGGCCGCGTCACCGCGGGTGCAGGAAGCGCGGATTGTGTTTGCCCGGGCGTTGCTGGCGCAAAATAAGACTGATGAAGCTGAACGCGAATTTCGGCAGTTGGCCGGCGAACGCTTGCCGACGCCCGCAGCGCTGGCCTGGTCCAGCATCGGTCTGGGCGAGATTGCCCTCAAGCGTGGCCAGGCTGCCGAGGCCGCGCGTGCCTTTGGTGAGGCGGTACTCGCGGACGCTGAATATGCATCCACCGTCTACGCCCGCGCGGCGCGAATTCGCGCCGAGACTGCGGCCAACGCCGCGCCTTCGGTTGACGAATCGGTGAGAAGTTTCATCACCCAGCTCGACGCGGCGCTGCGCAGCGGCCGCCAGAATGAAATAGCGCCGCTGATTGTTCCCGGAGAATTGGCCGGGTTTATACACGGGGCAGTCGGGACGCAACCTGAGGCGTGGCAGACGCGCATTCTTCGCGGCGAACAAATCGACGCGAACCGGATGGCGCTGGACGTCGCGATAAATAGCAGACAACTGGGCGCGGATCACGCCGCCACCGCGGTCTTGGTCCTGGTCCGCATCGGCGGAGCCTGGAAATTGAATGCAATTGATTTCTTTGAAGAGAAAGGGAAAGCTTCAACCGCAACTGGTTAGGCTGACTCGGTGATGAGGTCAGTACCCCCTGCGTGAGCGGGTGGGTTCAACCGGCCTGAGCGATCCACTCGCTCGCGCGGGTGGTACTGATTTCATGGTTCAGAAATGGATGAACTAAACACAAAACTGACAACGTTGCGCGAGCGAATTCGTAGCGTTGAATCCTGCGCGGTCGCATTTTCGGGGGGTGTCGATTCTACTTTCGTTTTGCAGGTGGCCCATCGGGTGTTGGGCGACCGAGTCGTTGGAGTGACCGCGCTTAGCGAATCGCTGCCGGCTGGCGAATTGGAAGCGGCGCAGGATCTCGCCGGACGCATTGGCGCGCGGCACGCGGTGCTGCGCACCTTTGAAACGCAGAACGAAGACTATCTCGCTAACGCGGCGAACCGCTGTTACTTTTGTAAGACGGAAATGTACGTGCGCATTAGCGATTTGGCGCGTAACGAGCACCTGGCCGCAGTGCTCGACGGGTTGAATCTGGATGATTTGCAAGATCGTCGCCCCGGCAGGGCCGCCGCAGTTGAGCGTGGCGTGATCTCACCGCTGGTGGACGCGGGCTTAACCAAAGAAGACATCCGAATCCTGTCGCGCGAAATGGGTTTGCCGACTTGGGACAAGCCGGCGCTGGCTTGCCTTTCTTCGCGGATTCCGCACGGCACTCCGATTACTTTGCAGGCATTGACTCAGGTTGATCGTGCCGAAACCTTTCTGCGAAAACTGGGCGCGCGCCAGGTGCGCGTTCGTCATCATGGCGACATGGCGCGAATTGAAGTCGAACCAAACGATTTTCCTTTGATGCGTTTGAAAGAGTCAGAAATCAACGCCCATCTTAACGGGCTCGGCTTCGCTGAGGTCGTGCTCGACCCTGCCGGTTATCGGGGCGGCAACCCAATCTCGCACATAACGCAAAGCTAATGCAGGTCGAACTACTCCGCGATCTTTTGAATGAAGTCCGCGCCGGATCGCGCACGGTCGAAAGTGCTCTGGATCGATTGCGCGATTTGCCGTTTGAGAATTTGGGTTACGCGCGCCTTGATCATCATCGCGCCCTGCGCACAGGATTTCCTGAAGTCGTATTCTGCGAAGGCAAACGCGTCGATCAGATTGTTGAGATTCTGGAGCGACTCGAGCAGAAGCACTCGTCGGTACTGGCCACCCGCGCCTCGCGCGAAGTCTACGCCGCAGTAGTCAAGCGTAGTCCCACAGCAACTTATTTTGAAGACGCGCGAATTATTCAAGTCGGAGTGAATGGCGCTGAGCCAACCGAAACTACAGTGCTGGTTGTTTGCGCCGGCACAGCCGATGTGCCAGTGGCCGAAGAAGCGGCGGTGACTGCCAACGCGCTGGGAAGTCGCGTAGAGAAACTTTACGACGTGGGAGTCGCGGGTGTTCATCGCCTGCTGGCAGAGCGCGAGAGATTGAACGCTGCGAATGTCATCGTGGTAGTGGCGGGCATGGATGGCGTACTGCCGACGATCGTTGGCGGCCTGGTGGCGGCGCCGGTGATCGCCGTGCCGACAAGCATCGGATACGGGACGGGTTTGGGTGGCGTGGGCGCTCTTATGACTATGCTGAACGCATGCGCGCCGGGCATTGCCGTGGTGAATATCGATAATGGTTTTGGCGCTGGTTACCTCGGTCACTTAATCAATACGCGCGGCGTCGCGGCAGTGAGGCCAGTCCCACCTGCGTAAATGGGTGGGCCTAGCAGTCTTCAAATGGAGCCCCAGTCAATGAACTCAGATCACGATATTTCGGAAATCGAACGGCGGGCCCGCAGCATCAAACTGCTCTTGATGGATTGCGACGGCGTGCTGACCGACGGTCGTCTTGAGCTGCTGGAAAACGGTGACGAGCAAAAGACTTTTCATGCGCGCGACGGTCAGGGGATCTCACTCTTTCATTGGGCCGGCTTGAAGACGGGAATCATCTCGGGCCGCACTTCGAGCGCCGTCGAGCGTCGCGCTCAGGATCTCGGGATGGCCTATGTGCGACAGTCCGCGAAGGACAAGGTAAGGGTGCTCGATGAAATTCTGGCCATGGCTAAAGTCTCGCTCGATGAATGTGCCTACATCGGAGACGACGTCGCCGATATTCCGGTCATGCACCGCGTCCAACTAGCCGTCGCGGTAGCTGATGCCGTTGGGGAAACAAAGCAGGCTGCGCACTTTGTGACTGAACAGAAGGGCGGACACGGCGCGGTTCGCGAAGTAACTGATTTGATTCTTAAGGCGCAGGGCCGCTGGGATGAATTGATGAAGCCGTACAGTGGTTAGTCCGCAGATTGCGCTGATTACACTGATTGAAATTTAGAATCGGCGTAATCTGTAGGTGCTTATCTCACACTTCGCTGTTCGTTGACTTTCGCTGCCCGAGCAAATAATCTTCAGCCTCGCTCATTGAGCGGGCGTAGCTCAATGGTAGAGCGCCAGCTTCCCAAGCTGGATGTTGCGGGTTCGATCCCCGTCGCCCGCTCCATTTTTGCTGAGTAATTCTTGATCTCAGTTTTCGAAAGTTAGAGAAATGTAGAAACGTCCCGCAAAACGTCCCGCAAATTGCTCCTAATTTGGCCCTGCACAACTGTCGGCCTCTAGAGGTGAAACTCGCCACGGATTTTAAGTCCGATTCGGGGGCACTTACCTCATGCTACTACGCGCTACGAAGCCGTATTTACCGACGTTTCAGTCGTCAAAGCAAACTACGTCTGGCTTGGTATCGGCTCATAACCCCCTCATCTTCCCCTCATCTAAAACGAATACATAGCCCGTTATCTTTCCCGCATCTCGAAACGCAATATGCACAAACGTGGGTGAAGAGTCCCCCCCTCTGTAAGGATGCTGACGTTAGAATTTACGTCCCGTACGGGAGTCGAACCCGTGTCGCCGCCGTGAAGGAGATGCGAGTCACTGTAATTCAAAGGAACTTTGCGGCATGGATAGAACTCTACCGCACTTGAAGGACTCCCGGGTAGTGTTATTGGACTCTTAATGGTAAAAGTGACTGCGATGCTTTTCCACATCGAGCCCCGCGAAGATCTCGTAGCCGCGGGGGATAAACATCAAAAACCTGAGACTGAATCGTCATCGTCGTTTTCTCCTCGAACAGGCTGTTCAACCGTCGCCCATTCTAGTCAACCGACCTGACATTCAACAACAACGCTTGATAGTTTCTCCGATCCAAGCCATCATTTATCCATACCAAACAGGAGTAGCACGCGACCGTCTTCGTGCACGGGCTCAAGATGCGCATAATTGAAATTTCTTTCTACCGGGTTGAACTACCGCTGCATGAGGGCGGCTATAACTGGTCCGGCGGCAACCGGGTCGCCGTTTTCGATACCACCGTCGTAGCTGTGAAGACAGACGCTGGAATCACCGGATACGGCGAGATCTGTCCGCTTGGTCCCGCTTACCTCCCGGCCTATGCCGAAGGCGCGCGCACCGGCATTGCTGAACTAGCGCCTCACTTGATCGGCATGGATCCCACGCAGCTCGGACCAATCAACCAGCGGATGGACCAGGCGATGCGCGGCCACCCTTACGTCAAGTCGGCTCTGGACATGGCCTGTTGGGACATTCTGGGCCAAGCCACCGGACAGTCAGTCGCAATCCTGCTGGGCGGCTGTTACGGAGATGACTTCACGTTGTATCGCGCGATCTCGCAGGACACACCAGCAGCTATGGCTGAGAGTGTGGGCAAATACCGCGCGCAAGGTTATACCAAGTTTCAGCTCAAGGTCGGTGGAAATCCGGATACCGACATAGAACGCATCCGCACCTGCGCTAAGCAACTTCAGACCGGAGATGTTTTGATCGCCGATGCCAATACCGGCTGGCGCCAGCACGAGGCGATGCGGGTCGCCGATGCGGTGCGTGATGTCGACGTCTATCTTGAGCAGCCGTGCCTGAGCTACGAAGAATGTCTGGCTGTGCGTCGTCATACCAATCGTCCCTTCGTGCTCGATGAAGTAATAGACGATCTGCGAATGATCGTGCGAGTAGTCAACGACCAGGCAGCCGATGTCATTAACCTGAAGATTTCGAAAGTAGGCGGGCTTACCAAAGCGAGGCAGATTCGTGACCTGTGCGTATCACTGGGGATAGCGATGACTATCGAAGACACCTGGGGCGGCGACATCGTTACGGCAGCGATCGCCGCCTTGGCCCACAGCACACCGCCTGAGTTTCTTTTTTCATCAACTGATTTCAACAGCTATGTGACGGTTAGTATCGCGGAAGGCGCGCCGCAACGAAAGGATGGTCGGCTGGCTGCCTCTGCTCAACCCGGTTTGGGAATCAAGCCGCGGGTGGAAGTGTTGGGGCAACCACTGTTCAGCTTGAAAAACTGATGACCACCACTGCTTAAATGTTCTACCTCGCGTCGGCGAGATTACGCTTAGGTCCCAGAGGGGACAAATGTTTATAGAACTGCGATCCAACAAACTTGGAAGCTCCGTAGGAGCGGAATATCTCGCGTCTCGCGAGGCACATTGCGCTCCTCTGGAGCGCAAACGTATTGTCGGAGCCTGAGCTATAGACATTTGGCCGCTCTGCGGCAAGGACACGATTAGTCGTTGGAACTTTGGAGGCAGGACACTTAGTAGTAACCACGAAAGGTAGAAACGAGTGATGAAGATTCGACTGAAGTCGTTAATGACCGCCTTGGCGTTGTTGGTCTTTTATGCCTCCCCTCTCTACGCGCAGCCAGGCGACAAGGCGACCCTGACGCTTGATCGGATCTTCAGCTCAGTCGAATTTCGTTCGGAAACCTTTGGGCCCGCGCGTTGGCTTGAGGACGGCAGCACTTATACGACGCTGGAACCGTCGGCCACAAATAGCGAGACGCGCGATATCATTCGCTATGACGCCGCGACTGGCCGGCGCAGCGTGCTGATTGGTGCTGCCGACCTGATTCCGGCCGGAGCCTCTGCGCCGCTGACGATTGACGACTACGCCTGGTCCACAGATGGTTCGAAGCTCCTCGTCTTCACTAATTCCAAACAGGTCTGGCGGCAAAACACTCGCGGCGATTATTGGGTCTATACAATCAAAGAAAAAAAGTTAACGAAGCTAGGTGGCAAAGATGCGGGAGCTTCGATGCTGATGTTTGCGAAGTTTTCTCCCGACGGCAACCGGGTGGGTTATGTGAGGGAAAACAATCTCTATGTTGAGGCCCTGGCTGACAACCGGATCATTCAGCTAACTCGCGACGGCTCGAAACGGATCATCAACGGCACGTTCGACTGGGTCTACGAAGAGGAATTGGATCTGCGTGATGGCTGGCGCTGGAGTCCTGACAGCCGGCAGATCGCCTACTGGCAGTCGGACACGGACGGTGTGCCGGACTACTACCTCATAAACAATACTGATTCGCTCTATCCGAAAATCACCCCGATTCAATATCCGACGGCAGGTCAAACCAACTCAGCAGTGCGCGTGGGCGTGGTTCCGGCCGGTGGCGGCAAGACGCTTTGGCTGCAAGTCCCCGGTGATCCGCGCAACAACTACATTGCGCGAATGGACTGGGCCGAGAACTCTGATGAGATTGAGTTACAGCATCTCAACCGGCGACAGAACACGCTCGAAGTCATGATTGGCGACGCGCACACTGGAAGAGTGCAAACGATTCTGACGGAGAAAGATGAAGCCTGGGTCGATATAGAAGTTGATAAGATCCATTGGCTCGGAGGAGGGAAGCGTTTTCTCTGGGTGAGCGAGCGCGATGGATGGCGGCACGTCTATGCCGCGCCGCGGGACGGCGGAGCGCCGCAACTTATTACCGGCGGTGCCTTCGATATCCTGACTATCGAGGGAGTGGATGAAAAAGCCGGGTGGCTCTATTACACTGCCTCGCCGGACAACGCCACGCAGCGTTATCTCTACCGGGTCCAACTCAGCGGCAGCGGCAAGTTTGAACGTCTCACGCCGGCGACGCAGCCGGGCTCCCACTCCTACTCAATCGCGCCGCTGGCGGGCTGGGCGTTTCATACTTATTCGGGCATCAACACACCGCCGCGAATTGAGCTGGTGCGTTTGCCGGATCATGAGTTGGTGCGCCCGCTGGCTGAGAATGTCGCACTGAACGCTCGGTTCAAAGCGCTCGATATTAAGCCCGCCGAGTTCATGCAGGTGGACATCGGTGGAGGCGTTACGCTCGACGGTTGGATCATCAAGCCGCCTCACTTCGATGCGGCCAAGCGGTATCCGGTTTTGATCCACGTCTATGGCGAGCCGGCGGCTCAGACCGTGGTCGATCGGTGGGGCTCAAGAAACTATCTCTGGCATCAGATGCTGGCCCAACAAGGCTATCTGGTAATGAGTTTTGACAATCGCGGCACGCCGGCGCCCAAAGGCCGCGCGTGGCGCAAGATTGTCTACCGCCAAATCGGATCTCTCGCGTCAGTAGAGCAAGCGGCCGCCGCCCGTGTGGTGCAGAGCTGGCCCTACGTCGATCCGAAACGAATCGCCATCTGGGGGTGGAGCGGTGGCGGGTCGATGACGCTGAACCAGATGTTTCGTTACCCTGATATCTATCAGGTGGGCATGTCAGTAGCGCCCGTTAGCGACCAGCATTTCTATGACACGATCTATCAGGAACGCTACATGGGTCTGCCGCAGGATAACGAAGAGGACTATCGGCGCGGCTCACCCGTGACTTACGCCGGCAATCTCCAGGGCAAGCTGCTGGTGGTCCACGGATCAGGTGACGATAACGTTCACTACAAGAGCACCGAGGTGCTGGTGAATGCGCTGATCGCCGCCAAGAAACAGTTCACCATGATGGAGTACCCGAACCGCCGGCACGACATCAGCCAGGGCGAGAACACTACCAGACACGTGTACGGGTTGCTGACACGCTTTCTCGAAGAAAACCTGCCGGCGGGATCGTCGGCGCATTAACGCGAAAGTCTGCAGGACTTATTCAGACGAACTTACTGACCGCGAACCGCGGGCCCTTTGGCGTTTCTTCGGCTGCGACTTCCTAATCGCAGCGCCCGGCCGGCTGAAGTGGACCTTGCTCGTTGTTGTCTTTCGAATTGCTGTGGATGTAAATCCTTCATAAGAATGGCCTGGCATAACAGAGCTTTGAATATGAACACCAAGCTGGGAAAAGCAGTTCTGACTACCTTGATCGCGTTGAGCCTGGCAGGCAGCGCCCTCGCATTGCAGAACGAAAAGCTGTCAGCCACAGCCCTGCTGCTTTGGTACACCCACCCGGCGGACAAATGGGAGAACGCGTTTCCGGTTGGGAACGGGCGGCTCGGTGCCATGGTCTTTGGCCGGACAGATGAGGAGCAGATACAACTTAACGAGGATACGTACTGGTCTGGCGGGCCTTACTCCACGGTCGTGAAGGGCGGCGCGCAGGCACTGCCCGAACTGCAAAAGCTCGTCTTTGATGGCCAGTACAAGCAGGCTCATATTCTGTTCGGGCGGCGCTTAATGGGATACCCGGTCGAGCAACAGAAATACCAGGCGCTCGGAAATCTGGTTATCAAATTTTCCTCGAAAGACGCAGTCTCAGACTATCGGCATCAACTTAGTCTGGACACGGCGATTGCCACCACCAGTTACCTGCAAGGTGGCGTTCGTTACACCCGCGAAGTTTTTGTCAGCCCCGTTGATCAGGTTATCGTCGTCCGGCTGACGGCAGATCAGCCCGGCCAGCTCAATTTCAAGGCGCAACTGCGAGGCTATAGAAATACTGCTCATTCAAACTACGCGACTGATTATTTTCAGATGGACGGTGACGGTGCGGACGGATTGATGCTGCGCGGCAAGTCGGCGGATTACCTGGGCATCGAAGGCAAGCTGCGCTACCAGGTTCGCTTACGCGCCATACCGACTGGCGGTTCGCTACGCGTGATGGATGACGAACTGTTCGTGAGTAATGCGGATGCCGTGACGCTATTGATTGCCGCCAACACCAACTTTGTGAATTACAAAGACGTGACGGCTGATCCCGAAGCCCGTGTGAGGGCCACCTTGAAAGCCTTGAGCGGAAAATCTTTCGATGGGATCAAGGCCTCGCACGTCCGGGAGCATCAGCGTTTATTCCGGCGCGTGGCGCTGACTCTGCCAGAGACGCCGAACTCACAACTGCCGACAGACCTTCGGCTCAGCCGCTTCGATGGATCGAACGACCCGGCTCTGGCAGCGCTGCTCTTTCAGTTTGGCCGTTATCTGTTGATCTCGTCTTCGCGGCCTGGCACACAGCCCGCCAATTTGCAGGGCATCTGGAACAAGGACATGAATCCATCCTGGGATGCCAAGTACACGACGAACATCAACACTCAAATGAATTACTGGCCCGCTGAAGTCGGCAATCTGAGCGAATGCGCCGAGCCCCTCTTTGTGATGATCAAGGAGTTGACAGATCAGGGAAGCCAGGTGGCCCGTGAACATTATGGCGCAGGCGGCTGGGTGCATCATCAAAACACCGACCTTTGGCGCGTCACCGCGCCGATGGATGGACCAAGCTGGGGAACGTTTACTACCGGAGGCGCATGGCTGGCGACGCATCTGTGGGAGCATTATCTTTACACCGGCGATAAGGCGTTCCTCAAAGAATACTATCCCGTGCTCAAAGGCAGCGCGGAATTCTATCTGGATTTTCTGGTCCCTCATCCAAAATATGGTTGGCTGGTGACCAATCCTTCGACTTCGCCAGAAAACTTTCCGGCAGGCCCGGCCAGCATACGCTTCTTCGATGAGACCACGACGTTTGAAACCGGAACGTCAATTACTGCCGGTTCCACCATCGACATGCAGATTCTGAATGATCTGTTCAGCGCGGTCGCTCAGGCGGCTGATGTCCTGGGCACGGATCAGGAATTCAAGCAGAGAGTGCTCGCCACGCGCGCCAAACTTGCGCCGATGCAAGTAGGCCGCAAAGGCAATCTGCAGGAATGGCTGGAGGACTGGGGTGAGACCGAACAGAGCCACCGTCATATCTCCGGCCTCTGGGGCCTCTATCCCGGTCATCAGATTTCAGCGCGCCGGACGCCAGGGCTTGCCGCAGCCAGCAAGGTGGTACTGGAACAGCGGGGTCTACCGGGCAACGGCTGGTCTTCAGCGTGGAAGGCAGCCTGCTGGGCGCGGCTGGGCAACGCGAATAAGGCGCTGGAGAACATCAACTACGCCATTCACAACTATACGTTCAATAGCCTGTTTTCCATCTGCTCAAAAGCCATGCAGGTGGATGGTTCTTTCGGTATGTCAGCGGTCATCGCCGAGTTGTTGCTCCAATCGCACGAAGACGAACTGAACTTGCTACCCGCGCTTCCGGCCTCCTGGCCAACCGGCGAAGTCGCGGGGCTGCTGGCCAGAGGCGGCTTTGAAGTCGGCCTCCGTTGGCAAGACGGGCGGCCTACTGAAGCGACCATTCTTTCGAAAAACGGGAACCTGTGCCGCGTTCGCTCGGCAACGCTCTTGCAAGTCTCCTCACAGGGGAAGTCCATCGCGGTCACACGACCTGAAAAAGATGTCATGGAATTCAAGACAACACCGGGTGCAACTTATAAGTTGATCTCCCACTGATGCCTGCAATGCGCGCGACTAGAAGGTAATTTTCCAAGCTCTGCAATAGTGCACTGAGTCTCACTGCCATATGGGGCGTTGCCCCGCCCGGGAACATTAGCACAGCCCAGTCCACCGACAGCGACCATCCGACACCGCAAGCGCCGGTTCGATCTCGGATTCAGAATCTTTAAGGCAACTCTGCTTCAAGCTTCGGATCCTGTGCCAGATTACCAGGTGTCTATTATTTGAGAGCACTGGATGGACTGCTTAGCAGTCTTCGTCGGATTACCCTGTCTTTCGTGCGCCGGTCTGTTGACCCAAACGCTCTGGTCGCGGCGAAGATTCGATTTGATGATGCCTTTAAGCCATCGATTTGGTAGTCTGAGAATGTTCTCGCGAAACTGAGCCATACCTGAATACTGATGCAGAACACTAATTCGACGAATCCGCTGGTGCTGTTAGTTGAAGATGACGAGGACACACGCTATGTCACTCGTGCGGCACTTGAGGATGGCGGCTATCGTGTGTGCGAGGCCGAGAACGGCGACGAGGCGATCATCGTCGCCGGTCGTGATCAGCCTGATGCCATCCTAATGGACATCAGCATGCCATTGATGAATGGATTGACAGCCACCGCAAGGATCCGGCAGCTCGACAACATGGCGACCATTCCTATTATTGCGGTGACAGCCCATCACGAATCAGATCTGCGAGCCGACGCCGAAGCGTGTGGCTTCACAGCTTATGTAACGAAGCCTATTGATTTCGCCTGGCTGGTTGATTTTATCAGGGTCTTGCTTGGCTCAACGGATAAGCAGCCAAAGCCTGACCAGGCTGCGCGAGAGGGTAGCGACTAAATTCGGCTCAGTCCTGGGACCTTTGTGTCTGCGAACAAACATCCTGACGGCTGGGAGATATTCGAGGGTAGGCGCAGTTCGTCCGAGCTCTGCATCAATAGCGAAGTCGAAAATAGGAAACCACCGATTTTTCAAGCACCTTTGTCCCGCCTTCAAATCTTTCGCGCGTCTGTTTCACAATCAGCCCGCCAACTCCGCGCAAGGCCAATCTTCACCCCCGGGCCGACAAGCGCTGTCACAGCAGCGCCCGCAAACGCTCCTTGAGGAAGGTCTCCTTGGGGCTTCTCGATCCCCCGGTTACCCACTCGCGGACCTTTTTTGGGGTAACGGTGTGGACGATGGAGCTACGGATCTCAACCTCAAGCTTACTAATTAAGCCCGGCTCGCAGTCGTGTTCCTTAAAGGTTCGCATGGCCAGCACAGCGGCTTCGTAAAGACTCTCGGCCTCGACTTCAACCGAGTGTCGCAAGCCTTCCGTATCCAGATAAGAAACAATGCAAACTGCCATGATGCGGGCGAGTCTAGCATTTTCGATGATTTTCGCCAATGGCAGATTTGGGTCAGCCTCCTCCGCGGAACGCGTGAGTGCGGGCGATGCAATCCTGATAGAGTTCGACCTCCGCATTAGTGCGGGCAGGCGACCAACCCAGTTCTTCTGCCAGTAATATCGCCGCGGCGCTCAGCGCACTCTGCCCCTGATCTCCACTGAATCCCAGCAAACTGCGCCGCAGAATAAAATCAACGAGTCGCACGCATTGCTCAGTTCGTGCGGCGAACACAACTTGAGCCCCGACGTCAGGCGTTTGCGGCGAAAGCGGTGCGCGCAAATGCTCATCCGCAGCCGCGAGTTGAATCACCTCGGACGCGCGACTTCCATAGAGATCAAAAAGGTGGTTAATCGTTTCGACCCCCAACCCGCAGCTTGAAACCTCGGGCTTCAAATCTCCGCGCGCACCCGGCAGAGGCCTCGCGGCCGTCGCGCAGCTTGCACTCACCTTCAGCTTTGCGCATACCGCATCCACCACCTCCTCAGCGATGGCGCGATAGCCGGTAATTTTTCCACCCAGAACAGAAATAAGGTTCCTTGCGCCTGAGTCACCGCCGTCGGTGATGCGGTGCGTGCGTGAAACGGACGAGGCCGCTCCCTCTCCCTTGACCAGTGCACGCACGCCCGCGTTACTAAAACGAACTTCCTTCGTGTCGAGGGCAGGAAAGAAATCGGTGACTGAGCGCAGCACATAGTCTATGTCTGCGGAAGTTGCCTGGGCTGTCGCCGGGTCGCCGGAGAAATCAGTGTCGGTCGTTCCGATCCAACTATGACCCAGCCAGGGAATAACGAACATCAGCCGGCCGTCGACGCGCGAGAAAAGCACGATGGCGCGGTCTGTAAGCTGCGGGGAAGCGATGTGTACGCCCTTCGTCGTTCGGAGTTTGACCGGCACATCCGACGCTGCTAGTCTCCCGGCCACTCGATCAAACCAGGCGCCGGAAGCATTGACTACCACCCGACCTGCGACACTCACGTCCGTCGTGACATCACTTAACAAATCCGTAACGCGGACGCCTTCAATCACACCATCCCGCAATATTGCTTCGGTGACTTCCGCGTAATTGAATGTCTGCGCGGCGTGTTCGCGGGCATCAATAATATTTTCCAGACAGAGGCGCTCGGGCGAATTGGCCTGGGCATCGAAGTAGGTCATTGCTCCCTGCAAACCTTGCTGACATAAGTTAGGCTCCATGGTCGCAAGGTCAGCGGGCGCAATAAAGCGATGGCGCGGGAGGCTCTTGTCATAACTCAGCCAGTTATAAAGCGTCATTCCCAACTTCATTTTGTAACGGTGCCAAAGGCTGCTACCGTAAAATGGCAGGATGAATTCGAGCGGCTTGACCAGGTGCGGAGCGATGCGCAGGAGTGTTTCGCGCTCGCGCAGATCCATCCGCACGAGGCCGAAATCAAGCATCTCCAGATAGCGCAAGCCGCCGTGGATCAGGCGCGTCGATCCGGCCGTTGTGCCGCTGCCAAAATCAGATTTTTCAAACAGCGCGACGCGTAGACCACGCAGGGCTGCATCACGCGCGATGCCTGCGCCAATGATGCCGCCGCCGATGACGATGACATCGAAGCGCTCGCCCGCAAGCGGTGTCAGGCGTGAAGCAGGGTTAGATGGAGCGGGCATAGAAAAACCGCAAAGTGTCTCAGGGCAGGATGTTCATAGCAAGGCAGAATCCGGGTGTCAATTGAGGGTTTGTCGAGGTAGTGCCTTGATCGATCTCGGATTGTCTTGCAGGTGGGTCCACGAAATTCACCAGACAGGGGTCAATCACCCACGATTGGTGTGGGTTCGTGGATGGTTTTATTTGCAAGTCTACAAAAGGTACAAAGGCGGACGAGACGACCGCGCGCTCCGGCAATTAGTAGAGTAGCCACCTCGTCCCGGTCGGGTTAAGATCAAATCTCAAACATGAGCAGATACATTGGCGCAATCGACCAGGGGACTACCAGTACCCGTTTCATGGTCTTCGATCACGCGGGACAAGAGATCGTCCGCCATCAATTGGAACACACTCAGATTTTGCCGCGTCCAGGTTGGGTCGAACATGACCCGGTGGAGATTTACCAGCGCACCTGCGCGGCAATCGTGGGAGCGCTGTCCAAAGCTCATCTCACGGCGCAGGACCTGGCGGCGGTCGGTGTCACCAATCAACGCGAAACCACTGTCGTGTGGAATCGACGAACAGGAGTGCCTTTCTACAACGCCATTGTCTGGCAAGACACCCGCACTGACAGCATCATGCGAAAGCTGGAGCAGGCCGGAGTTGGCGAGACGATTCGCAGGAAAGCAGGCCTGCCGCCGGCAACGTATTTTTCCGGCGGCAAGATCCAATGGATCCTCGATAACATCGACGGTGCACGATCTGCCGCTGAGCGCGGCGAGGCGATCTTCGGCAACATCGACACGTGGCTTATCTGGAACCTGACCGGAGGAGTGAACGGCGGAGTTCACATCACCGATGTGACGAATGCGAGCCGCACGATGCTGTTCAATCTAGAAATTCTTGATTGGGATAATGAACTGCTGAGTATCTTTGGCGTCCCGCCCGCGATGCTGCCGCTGGTGCGTCCTTCTTCGGAGGCAGACTTTTACGGCTTGACGGAACGTGACGGGCCTTTCAAAGGAGAAGTGCCTCTGTCTGCGGACCTAGGCGATCAGCAAGCCGCCACCGTCGGACAAGTTTGTTTCAATATCGGTGAAGCCAAGAATACTTATGGCACGGGGAATTTCCTGCTGCTCAATACCGGCGCCAACATAGTGCCGTCTCACGCTGGATTGTTGACCACGGTTTGCTATCAGATGGGGACCGCTCTTCCCATCTATGCGCTCGAGGGTTCGGTTGCGGTAACCGGATCCGCAGTCCAATGGTTGCGGGACCAACTGGGAATTATCAAACAAGCCGGAGACATAGAAGCGCTCGCCTGCTCGGTAAAAGACAATGGAGGCGTCTATTTCGTGCCGGCCTTTTCGGGTCTCTACGCACCTCACTGGCGCGCCGATGCGCGCGGTTGCATTGTCGGGCTAACGCGCTTTAATGATAAGGGCCATTTGGCGCGGGCCACGCTTGAAGCGATCTGCTATCAGACGCGCGATGTACTCGACGCGATGACTAAGGATTCTGGCGTTCGACTCGCTGTTTTGAAAGTTGATGGGGGCGCGACCGTCAACGACTCACTGATGCAACTGCAGGCAGACATCCTGGGTGTGCCGGTTGTGCGCCCTGTTGTTTCGGAAACCACGGCGTTGGGAGCGGCATATGCTGCCGGGCTAGCGGTCGGGTTCTGGCGTGACCTGGAAGAGATGCGACTTAACTGGCAACCCGACAAGCGCTGGGAACCTCGCTGGAGCGCAGATCAGAGAGAGGCCGGATACGCCGGTTGGCAGAAAGCGATCGAGCGCACTCTGAATTGGATTGAGGTTAAGTGATGCCGATGTTGCCGCCACGAACCAGATGCCATCGACACGAATCGATAGGCGTTCGTTTTTGTGCGAGTTCGGGGACTGTTTTTGAACCTTCCCATGACACTGCCGAAAGCCAGACAAGCACGACTCAGCAAAAGTTCGTGGGACGCAGCTAAGATTCCTTATTGCAAAAAGCTGATTGGAACAAGCTTGATCTATTCCGGGCAATCGGTTAAAAGAAGCAAAGCCGATGACCTCGAAAACAAAGCTCAAAAAAAAGAAGAAAAAGAAAACGGCACTGATAATCTGCCGCGATCGGAAAGAGTTCTGGACCACCCAAACTCAATTCTGGCAGTGGGTGAGGGAGGGCGTAATTGCCAAGACCTCTGATCACCCACTCACTGGTCAGTTCGCGAGGGAACATGAAGAATTGATGGTGGTGTGGAGCAATACCGTGCTCAATCTTGCTCACCCTAATCACGTCCGCGAGGCGCTGATGTCGCGGCGGCTGGGTCTAAGTCGCTGAAAGAAGCGTCAAGTCTTAGGTGCCAGTCCCACGGGTACTCTGTGGCTAACAAATGTAAAGCTTCAAATCCTCATCCACTCCCGATTTCTGAGCAATTCTGTTACTCTCCTTCCGTTGCGGGGACTGGCCTTTTGCAGGATGTGAGCAGCTGGCTTGCACCCTCAGACTTAATCGCTGGATCCCCGTCTCGGTGCAACGAGTTCTTGAGTTTCATTCCAGTGAAAAACGTGAGGTTCCATAAACAACTGATCGTCCTGGCGCTGCCTGCTATTCTGTGTGTCTTTTTCTCGAACGCGTTCGGCCAGTCATCTGATCAGAGCCTGCCTACACCTGTACTCGTAAGCGAGATCAACGGCCGAATTGCGCCACTGGATCTCGGCGATCCGCGTTCGACCCGTCATTACTATGCATTTGAGGGAAGTCCCGGCGACCTGCTAATCACGGTTGACAGCAAGAACCTGAATGGCGACATCGACGTCTTTACCGCGATTACGTTTAGGCCGTTGATGAAGACCACACTGTACGCTAGTTCGCAATCAGGTGAAGTGACCAAAGGCATTTATCTGCGCAGCCGGCAGATCTTTGTCCTCCGAATTGAAGCACGGACACCGAACGACGAAGCCGGTACTTATCATATTCGTTTTGCCGGAACCTTTGCCCCGTTCAGTGGCGGCATTCCGGTCGCGGAAACAACAGCCCCGCGGGAGGATTCAACCGGCAAGAGCGGAGACAACAATCGTTTGTCTTCAGTGGGTGCGACTATACCGCGACCCGTCATTGAAGCGCCCGCGCCGGCCGAACCGAAAGTCGCAGAGACCGAGAAGCCGGCCGAGGATGCGGCGGCGAAGAAAACGACTTCAGCTACTTCTGAGAAGACTAAGCCAACGCGACCAGCACGTGGTAATTCACGTACCCGTCCACGGCCGGTGCGACCGAAGCCCACCAAGCCGGAGCCGGCCAGGACTGAAGCTGCCAAGACCGCAGAGACGAAAAAAGAAACTGCGACTCTTAAAGAAGCTGGCGCTGAAAAGACTGAAGCGAAGCCCACTACTCAGGAAGTGCCAGTAACGGGACCACATCTGATTATTGAGTCGAAGGACGGCACCAAAATCGATCGTCCCATGACCTCTGTGCGCCGAGTCGTGGTTGAAGGCGGCATGATCGTAATCGTGCTCAAGACGGGCCGTATCGAACGGATTCCGATGGCCAGCGTCAACCGGATGGCGATTGAACCCTAGCGGGTATCTCAACTAACGCGGCCGGTCAATTCCGTAAATCAAAACTTCCTTTCCCAGGATCTCCGTCTTTCCCTCAACCTTTTCTCCCAAACGCTCGGCTACACGAATTGAACCAATATTCTCCGGCGCTATCAGGCTGATGACGTGATCTCGATCCAGTTCGGCAAAGGCATAAGCCAGGGCCCGCCGCGCGCCTTCGGTCGCATAGCCTTTGCCCCAACAGTCGCGCGCCAGCGTCCAGCCTACTTCAAACGCAGGCCAGCCAATCGGGTTTAGACAACCGATTCGTCCGATTAGTTTGCGACTGCTTTTTTCTTCGACGGCCCAAATGCCGTAACCGCGAAAATACCAGTGGCCCATGATGGAGGCCATCTGCCGCCAGATTTCGATGTCGGCCATCAAAGTTCCGCCGAGGAAACGCATCACCTCCGGGTCACGGCACATCTTCGCGTACTCCTCAAAATCATCTTCCCGCAGCCAGCGCAGCCGCAGGCGTTCCGTCTCTAAAATGACTTCATTCATTTGCACGTCATTACCCTTAGTCGTTGTTGGCTGTCACTGTAAATATCTGCGCACTGCCAGAGCGATAGGCAATCCGATTCCGAACATATGAATCAGCAACCCACCGATCAGATTCGGTAGCGCAAATGAGATCTTAAAAGGAATAGCTGAAAGCGGTAGCACGACGAAGTTCATGAAGAGATAGACGCCCACGCCGAAGATCGGTCCGCAGACAATTGCCTGAGTTACCATTACTCGGATCAGTAGACTCAAGCCGTAATAAATTGCAGCCGCGGTTAGCGCGATCAGGAAATGGAAGCCAAGACCGAGCACTGCCGTTTTGTTTCCGCCGGTGAAAGCCTTTGCGCCCAGTACGCCACTGGCGACGGATTGCAGAATTCTCGACGGAGGGGTGCGGCGCTGGACGTAGCTATTGATGCAGGCATAGCTGATATCCAGAACACCGGCTATGAAACCACCCAGAAGGATTGCGCGCAAAGCTCTCTGCATTAGCTCTTCACCTTGGAGCGTCGTTGATAAAACGGTTGGGAGAATAGCACGAACTGGGTTGTGCTGATGCGGCGACATCTCGTCCGCCCACCGGCGGGACCCGCTCCGGTTCGTACCTGGCACAAGATGGCTGGCGCTGCGCGATCAGGCGGAGAGGGTTTGCGTGCTCCGTCAAGGTCGCACGCAAAGCTTTGACAGCACCACAGTGCTCTGCTATTCAAGAGTAAGCAATGAAAAACTCGAACCTCAGACTGTATATCCGCTCACGCCTTTTCCAAGCCGCTTTGCTGCTGTGTTTTCTTGGTGCGGCATCCAGTGTCTCAGCTGCGCCATGCGATCAGATAAAGACGAAACCGGACCTATGGGTGAGCGGCAGTGTTAACGGGTTAGTCCTGGCAGCACGACGCGCTTATGAGCGTGATAAAGCGCAGACTGCGTATGAGCGAGTGCTGGATGGAATTGTGCGCACGATGCAGCAGTGCCGTTTGGCTGACGACAAGAATTTCGTCGCGCGTTATCCGGAGTTCGCCGGCTTTATCGCGACCGTTTCGCAGGATCGTCTGCCGGATCATGAACTCGGCTTTAGCGTTCCTGACAGTGTTTATTTTTCCGAGACCCGCGCGTACGTCTCGATACCAGACTTTCTGTTGACGCCTGAATTTCTGCGCGTGGTCAGTCGACGGGAAACCTTGAAACAGGCGAAGGCCATGCTGCGAGAGTTGAATGCCGGCCGAGCCAAGGAAGATCAGCTCATCTTCTTTAGTTATGAATCGCGCCATCTGGGGACACCTGACAACCCAGATAGTTTCTGGCGGCTGCTGATTGTCGTGCCGGGAAATGCTGCGCAAAGTTTGCCCGAAAAGTGGGTGCAATTCGGGGTGCCGGATCCGCGCGCCCGGGCGGCCGTCCGAAACGTTTCAGTTGTCTCGGTAGCGCAGGCCGCCGACGGCAGCACCAACACTTATTTCAAAGACTATTTCCGCACCTTCCGCCGGAACGGGTCGATCACAGTCAAAGGTCGCTGGGATTTGGGATTTGGTGACGACAACTGCGCGCTGTGTCACAAGAGCGGCATCCTGCCAATCTTTCCCGTTAACGGCACCGTAAGTGCCGATGAGCAGGACGAGCTGCGAGCAGTGAACGAACGTTTTTTGAAGTATGGGCGGCCGCGTTTTGGAAAATATCTTGATGCGAGCAAGTTAGGTCCCGGGCTGGGCGCCACGGCCACAGCTGATCCACCTCCAGTTGAAGCGAGGAAGGGCAGTGATGGGGTAAAGTGTGGCGCTTGTCACCAGCCTGAGGGCCTGGGTGCTTTGAACTGGCCGATGGATCGCGTCCTCATCAGTTCGTTTGTTAAGGGCGGTCAGATGCCGTTTGGGATTGAGCTCACAGCGTTCGAACGCAATCGCCTTTACACCAGATTGATTGACGAATATTTTGCGGTTGAGGAGAAGAATCCAGGGACGCTGAAGAGTTGGTTGTTGGGACGCAGGAGATCGTCGGCGAACCAGGCGAATGCTTTTCTTAACACCTCTGCGGCCTGGCGTGAAGAACCGGTCACGCAGAGGCGCAGAGACGCAAAGTAAATCCAGACTATTTCTTCGCTGACTTTAATTCCTCGAGCTTACTCTTGAACTGTGACAGATCCTGGTTGGTGGGATCGATTTTCTCCAGTTTCTTGATCGCTTCCTCAGAAGCTTTCGCATCGCCCTTGCTTAACAGAACTGCGCACAGCCCATCCAGCACCGGGACATCGTCCGGCTTCTTAATCAAAGCAGCCCGATACCACTTCTCGGCGGCATCGAAATGTCCGGCATCCATGTTAGCGACACCCAGCATACCCAGCACGCTGAAGTCGTTGGGCTTGAGCTTATTGGCTACCAGCAGGTATTCGATCGCCTGATCAAAGCGCTGGATTTGATACTCGAGCTTGGCGGCCATCAGTTGCGCGTCAAAATTATCAGGCTGCTCGCGCGCCTTTTTCATAGCCTCCTGCACCTGACCCAACATCTGTTGGCCGTTGCCGCTTTGGTCGGCGCCATTGACGGGCGGATGATCTGGGGGGAGGTTCTGGGCCTGTTGCGTGGCTGACAGAGGTGCTGCCCGCTGGGCGGCTTCGCGTGTCAGGATTGAGTTGGCGAGGAGGAAGCCGATAATAAAGCCAATCAGAATACCGATAATTGAAAAAAGGAGATTGTCTCTGTTCATAAGTTAATGATGTTGCACGGGCGTCCCGCCCCTGATCAAGTGCACGACGCACGTGCACTTCCTATTCAACTGGCTTGAGCAAGAATCTAATCTGCTCGCGCAGTTCCGGGTTGTCTGTGTGACCGTGACTTGTGATGGCGTGATTGACGGCAGCCTCGAAGACTTCATCCTCTGAGCCTTCAAGCCGCAGGGTACAGCCGCGATCGCTCGGGTGGTCGCGGCAATCAATCGCTTTTCTTTCAGACATGATCGTACCTCTGGTTTAGTATGACAAACTTCAGTTTGTCCATCGACGCTAGCGGCAAACTAAACTTCGCCTTACGCTATTTCCCGCCCTTCGCGACAATTAACTGCTTCGTCCGGGTTATCTGTTCCGAGATGCTTCTTAACTCGTCTGATCCGGGGGGCAGGAGTACCAGAAGCTTCTCCCAGTACTCGATCGCCTTTTTGTACTCGGCCACCTGAAACGCCGCGCTGCCGGCGAGGTCCAGAGCTTTCTGATGCTTTGGATCTATCTGCAGCGCGCGGTTGATGGCCTCAGTTGGTTTGCCGGCCAGGCGTTGGCTGTTAGTCATTGCCAGGGCTTCGGCATAATCTGCCCACGCATCCGCATCATTACTATGCAAAGCAGTGACATGTTCAAAGGCCGAGGCGGCGTCGGCATAGCGCTCCATCGACATGTAGCTGCGCGCCAGCATCGTCCAGCCCTGAGGATCATTCGGATTTTGCTCGAGTTTCTTCGCCAGCTTCTCAACGTTCGCCGCGATCTGCTGATCAGTCATCTGCCCGGCCGGTTGCTGCCCGGCCGGTTGCTGGGCGGCCATCTGCGGCAGGTTCTGAGCGAGACCGGAGCGATTTCCGATTCCAAAGTAAAAGGCAATTACGCCGATAGGTATGAACATGGCGACCCCATAGGCAAACTTTCGCCCGGCCGCAGAAGTTATTGGCGAGTCAGCGCCTGATGCCTTCACGTCTTCGAGCAGGCGGCGTTCGAGTTCCTCTTTGTCCTGCTGGTATTGTGCCTCGCTCATTAACCCGTTCTTCAGATCAGCTTCCATCTCCTTGAACTGGTCCTGATAAATTAGAACATTCGCAGCCCGCAGGTCTTCCCGATTATTGTCGACGGTTTTTTCCAGCAGCGGCGGCAGCACGAACCACAGCGCGAATAGAATCAGCAGGGCGGCGATGATCCAAAAAGCTAACATGACGTTTAATCACCCAATTCGTTTCCAGTTATCCGGCTTCGCCTCCGAGTATGTCCGCCGCGCGCTTTCGTTCGTCGGCAGTGAGTGGTTGATCCTGAATCAGTTCGCGGCGACGTTTGAGATAGCGAAAGAGAACAACTATGCCCCCGATCAAAAGTACGAATGGCAGGAACCAGAGTAAATATGTCTTCGGTTTGATCTGCGGATTATAAAGAATGTAATCACCGTATCGTTGCGTGAGGAACGCGACAATCTCCTGGTCACTCTTGCCGGCGTTCATCTGTTCACGCATCTGCTTGCGTAAATCTTCAGCGAGATCGGAGCGGGAATCTGCGAGGGTCTCGTTCTGGCAGACCGGACAACGCAATTGCTCGGTCAGGGCTTTCATGCGCTGCTCAATTCTCGGGTCTTCGTTAGGCTGCGCTTCCCTGGCCAGCACCACCGTGCCTAAACAGAGCACTACCAGAATGATTCGAACGACTTGTTTCATTGATTGAGTTTTTGGACGCGCGGCAGAATTTCGTTCTGCCAGACCTCTTCGGTGATGGGACCGATCTGCTTGAAGGCGATGACGCCGTTCTTGTCGATCAGGAAAGTCTCCGGAGCGCCATACACTCCGTAATCGATCGACAGGCGCCCTTCGGGATCGGAGGCAGTGATGGTGTAAGGGTTACCTTCATCCTCGAGCATGCGTTGGGCGGTTGCCCGTTCGTCTTTGTAATCGACGCCATAGATCGGAACCGCACCGGTCTTCGAGTACTGCACCAGCAGGGGATGCTCTTCGCGGCACGCAACGCACCAGGTGCCCCAAAAATTAAGCAGCCAGACCTTGCCGCGCATATCGGCAGCGGAAAATGTCTTCGTCGGATCCTGCAGTTGCTTCAGAGAGAACGCCGGCGCGGGCTTGTTGATTAGCGGTGAAGGGATCTCATGCGGATCACGGCGCAACCCCACGGCCAGGAAAACCACCAGGCCGATGAATAGAAGCAAAGGTAATAACAGCAGACGATTCATTTTTAGACGGCAAAGCCGCGTCCTCGATTACTCACTCGCCGCGGGCGAAGCCGCTGCCACCATCTGATCCTTGTCCTTCACTTCAATCCTCTGGGTGCTCTTCTTACTTGCCAGGGCATAACGCCGATCACTTACCGCAAACCCTCCGCCAAGAGCCATCAGCAACGCCCCACCCCAGATCCAATCAACCAAAGGCTTGTGATAAACCCTCACAGTCCACCCGCCACCCGGAACTTCATCGCCAAGCGACAAATAAAGATCGCGCCACACGCTGCGATCGATCGCCGTTTCAGAGGTGGCGTTTCCGGAAGCCGTAAAGGCGCGCTTCTCCGGATACATCGTGGTCACCGGTTCGCCTTTGCTGGTGACCGTCATATCCGCGCGCACGGCCTGGAAGTTCGGACCCTGGTATTGCATTAGGTTGTTCAAGCGGAAATCGTAGCCACCGACGCTAACCGTGTCGCCGATGTTCATCTTGACGTCCTTCTCAGTTTGATAACTGGTGACCACAGTTACGCCCATGATGAATACGGCGACGCCGATGTGGGCCAGATGCATACCGAAATAGCTACGCGAAGTTGCTTTCAAGCGGGCCAGAAACGTCGATTCGGCGGATTGGCTCCTCAGTCTGCTCCAAATGTTTTGAAAAGACGTAGCCACGATCCAGATTCCCAGGAGCAGTCCCAAACTGGCGCGCCATTTCCAGCCGCCAATAACGAAAGGCAGCAGGCCCGCAGTCAAAAGGCTTAGCACAAATGCCCAGCGCAGACGCACCGCGAGCTCTGGAATCTTTGTCTGCTTCCAGCGAGCGATTGGTCCAACTCCGATCAGAAACGCTGCCGGCGCCATCAGCGGTACGAACACGCTGTTAAAATAGGGCGGACCTACGGAAACTTTCCCGAGGCGGAGCGCGTCGACAAACAAAGGGTAAAGAGTGCCGAGCAGGACAGAGGCTGCGGCCACTATCAGCAAGACATTGTTGGTAAGGAGAAAGGATTCGCGAGAAACAATTTCGAACTTTGAACCGAGTCCGACCTGCTTGGCTCGCCAGGCATAGAGCGCAAGCGAGCCGCCGATGACGATCGTTAAAAAGGCCAGAATGAAAATGCCGCGTTTTGGATCGGTGGCGAACGCATGGACTGAAGTCAGGACACCCGAGCGCACCAGAAATGTTCCGAGCAGGCTCAGAGAGAACGCCGCAATCGCCAGCAGCACTGTCCAACTCTTGAAGCCACCGCGTTTTTCAGTCACGGCCAGCGAGTGAATCAGCGCCGTGCCGACCAGCCAGGGCATGAATGAAGCATTCTCAACTGGATCCCAAAACCACCAGCCACCCCAACCGAGTTCGTAGTAAGCCCAGAAACTTCCCAGAGCGATCCCACAGGTGAGGAACATCCAGGCCACCGTAGTCCAGGGCCGAGACCAGCGTGCCCAGGTGGCGTCCAACCGACCACCAATCAAAGCGGAAATCGCGAAGGCAAACGCCACGCACATTCCCACGTAACCCATATAAAGCATCGGCGGATGGGCAACCATCGCCGGATCCTGGAGCAGGGGATTCAAATCGCGGCCGTCAGGCGGGACCGGAATCAGACGCGCAAAAGGATTCGAAGTCAACAACATGAACAGCAGAAAACCGGTGCTGATAACCGCCATGACGGCAAGCACCCGCGCGACCATCTCCTTCGGCAGGTGATTACTGAACAGGCTCACCGCCACCATCCAGATGGTTAGCATGAAGGTCCAAAGCAGTAGCGAGCCTTCGTGCGATCCCCAGGTGGCTGCCAGTCGATATTGAAGCGGCAGCTTAGAGTTTGAATTAGTGGCGACGTTCAGTACCGAAAAATCATTGTTGATGAATGAGTACGCGAGGCAACAGAAGGCGATAGCCACAAAAATAAATTGCGCCTGAGCGGTAGGCCTGGCCAACGAAATCAATTGAGGGACGCCACGAGCTGCGCCAATCAGAGGTAAGGTCGCCTGTGTGATGGCGAGCATCAGCGCGAGCATCAGGGCGATTTGTCCAATTTCAGGAATCAT
>JBBQWP010000043.1:0-32874 GCA_038210455.1 Pyrinomonadales bacterium
CTACCGCTCCCGGTACTGACCTCATACAGCGATGGTTGGCAGTGGACGCGCTTTGTCACCTACCGAAAAAGTGTGGATCCATCAAATACCAATTGACTAGTCCCGCCAGCATTCCAATTCCCAGCACTGCCAGTACGATGATCTTGTCTCTCGTTGTCGTGGGTTTTCCAGTCAGCGACGGGAATATGAGGAGAAAGAGACCGCCGACTCCCATGACCGGTCCAAACGCCGCCATTTTGATTGAGTATTGTCCGTCGCTGCTGAGCTGATGCCAGTTGATGTGAATGAGGAAAGCGGAAATTAGAATAAGCACTACGCCAAGGATGCGCGCTTTCAAGTGTCGCATATCATTCTCTCTGATTACGCGTCTTAAGGGCGAACCCGTTAAAGCGACGTTCAACCGCCCGCTACCGCAGGCGGTTCTGACTTACGGTTGTTTCAGGCCGCGCTCTTCCAGCAGCGGCTCGACATTCGGATCGCGGCCGCGGAACGCGCGATAGATCGTCGCGGCGTCCTCAGTGCCCTGGCGCGACAGAACCATTTCGCGATAGCGCTGCCCGTTGGCACGGGTCATGCTGCCGTGTTCCTTGAACCAGTAGAAGGCATCGTCGTCGAGCACTTCGCTCCAAAGGTATGCATAATAGCCGGCCGAGTAACCACCGTCCCAGATGTGCGAGAAATAAGTCGTGTGATAACGCGGCGGCACCTGCGGCATTTCGATCTGGAAACGCTTTAGCGACGCCGCCTCGAAACTGTTGACGTCCTGCAGCGGCGTGTCTGGCGGCAACGCGTGCCAGGCTATGTCGAGGAGCGCCGCGCCCAGGTACTCCGTCATTTTGTAACCCTGATTGAATGTCTTTGACTTCTTGATCTTTTCCACCAGAGCCTGCGGCATCGGCTGGCCGGTTTGATAGTGCTTCGCGTAATTCGCAAACACCGCCGGCTCGAGCGCCCAGTGCTCATTGAACTGTGACGGAAACTCGACAAAGTCGCGCGGCACACTGCGCAGCGTCGGATATTTAATACTCGCAAACATTCCGTGCAGGGCGTGGCCGAACTCATGGAACATAGTCGTCACATCATCGAAGCTCAGCAGCGCCGGCTGTCCGGCCGCGGGTTTAGTAAAATTGCAGACGTTGACGATGACCGGCCTCGTGCCCATCAAACTGCTCTGATCGACAAAGCTGTCGTCCCAGGCGCCACCGCTCTTGTTCGGCCGCAGGAAGTAGTCGGCATAAAAGAGCGCCAGAGACTTTCCGTCGGCGTCGAAGACTTCAAACACACGCACGTCGGGTTGATAGACGGGCAGGTCCTTGCGTTCTTTAAAAGTCAGACCGTAAAGCTTGTTCGCGGCAAAGAAAACGCCGTCGTGCAGCACGTGCTCGAGTTCGAAATAAGGCTTCACTTGTGATTCGTCGAGGTCGTATTCAGCCTTGCGTACCTTCTCTGCATAGAACTCCCAATCGGCCGGGCCAAGTGTAAACCCGCCCTTCTGTTCATCGATCAACTTTTGCATTCTGGCTGCTTCGCCGCGGGCTTTGTTAGTGGACGCCTGCACCATGCCGGTCAGCAATTTTTCGGCGCTCTCCGGCGTCTTGGCCATTTGGTCGTCCAAAGTAAAAGCTGCGTGATTTGGATAGCCGAGCAGCTTGGCGCGTTGGGCGCGAATCTGGGCCAGCCGAGCCACAATCGCCTTGTTATCATTGGGGCCGCCGTGATTGCCGCGCAGCACCGAAGCTTTGAAGAGCCGCTCGCGCACCGCGCGATTCGTGAGCGAAGAAAGCGCCGGCTGTTGCGTCGTGTTCTGGAGTTCGAGCACCCACTTGCCTTCGAGCTTCCGTTCCTTCGCGGTTGCCGCGGCGCCGGCGATTTCTGCTTCGCTCAAACCATCCAACTCAGCCTTGCTGTCAACGATGACGGCCCCATTATTAGTCTCCGCCAGCACGTCCTCTTCGAACTGCGTCGTTAACTTCGCTTCCTCCTGATTGAGGGCGCGCAGCGTCGTCTTGTCAGCTTCGGAAAGCTGAGCCCCCGCGCGCACGAAGGCCTTGTAATATCGTTCGACCAGATAGCTTGACTCGCGATCGAGCTTGAGTTTGTCGCGCTGATCGTAGAGCGCCTTCACGCGGGCAAATAATTTCGCGTTGAGATAGATCGTGTCAGAGTGCGCGGCCAACTTCGGCGCCTCTCCTGATTTGATTTTCTGTAGCGCGTCGTTGGTGTTCGACTGAGAAAGGTTAAAGAAAACCTTGGTCACGCGCGTCAGCAGTTGACCGGAACGCTCCATCGCTTCGAGAGTGTTGGCGAAGCTCGGCGGCGCGGGGTTGTTGGCGATCTTCTCCATCTCCCCCAGCTGACCCTTCATCCCCTCTTCGATCGCCGGCGTGTAGTCGCTGTCCTTAATCTTATCGAAAGGCGGCGCGTGATACTGCAGAGTGCTTTCAGTGAAGAATGGATTTGCTGCTGAAGGCAGCGAGCCAGCGGCAGGCCTTGGCGAGTAGTTAAGAGCCATAAGGCATAATGCACCCAGCGCGACCAAAAGAACTATTCGATTAACTTTCATGTTCTAACTAATTCTCCCTGACGAATCAACGATCAATTCCTCGAGACCTATTGTCCCGGCAAACTCAACGTAATTTCAGTTCGTCTGTTCTTTGCCTTATTGGCAACGGTGGTATTCGGCGCGACCGGATTCGCGGCGCCCATGCCGTTGGCCTGGATTCGCGTTACATCGACGCCGGCGGCGGCGAGGCGCTCAGACAACGCCCTTGCGCGATCTTGTGTCAGTTGTTGCAGCGCACTTTCGGTGCCGGCGTTGTCGGTGAACGACTCGATTGAGATTTGATAGTCGGGGTTGTTGGCGAGCAAGGCGCCGATCTGATCGAGTCTGGCGGCGGCGGCCGCAACTAGTTTCGCTGAACGGGGAGTCGCCCACAAAGATTCTGCCAGCACCAAAACCATCCCGCGGCTAGAGTCGCGCACGGTCAAGAAACGAGAGAGGGCCTGCTTTAGATTTTCAGCGGTACCGCGCTGATCGGCGACACGCTTTTCGTTCGAGCGCCGTACATCCTCGGCCTGCTTCTCGCCTTCGAGGCGCGCCAACCTAACCTTCGCATCCTCACCGTCAGCACGGACGCTTTGAATCTCATCGCGCAGCCTGGCGATTTCAGTCCGGGCATCACGCAATTTCTCAGTTGCATTCAAAGCATCACGTTCAGCAAGGTCGCGCGCATGACTCACCGCGTCCAACTCAGATTTCAAACGCGAGATTTCCTGGTTGGCGCTCTCCGTGGATTGTTCGGCCCTGCGTACGGCGAGATCGCGGCGCTCAATTTCTTCGCGGCGCTCGCGCGAAGCACGCCGCACGATGGCCATGTCTTCCGCTTTCGATCCGCTGCTGGTTGCCGTTCGCGCGAGGATGTCGATCTCTCGGTCAGGCTGGCGCGCGCGCAACGCGGCTTCGGCCTGTTGTAGATCGGCCTGGGCGGCGCGCAATTCATTTGGCGCATCGCGTTCAGCTCCGGCGTAACGCGCGAGGTTAACGGACTGCCGCGCTCCAAGCAGCGCTACTGGAATGTCGCGAAAGTCCGTCTCAGCAATCTGGGGTACGCTCGCATCACGAAAGTAATCGCTGGTGTTGCCGATGTATTGAATCGTCGAGGTCTCGACCTGCGCGTTGCGGATCGCGATGGGCGCCTGGTTTTCCATCACCACCATGCGGCTGGGCGAATGGACCAGGAAGTGTGGCTCGGCGGTGACGATCAAAGCGAAAGTTTGTAGAGGCGTGGTCACATCTATCTTCGAATCAACCAGGCCGCTGCCGCTGCGCTTGATTTCGCCGAGATTGTCCACATGACCGTCGGGCGAGATGGCCCAGAGGACAAACGTGGTGTAGACGCCGCCCAGTTCATATCCGCGCGGCAAATGATCAATGTTAAGTTCGACGCGGGTACCCCGCCGACCCTGCCGTCTAACCCTCGCCGCGCCCGCCAGCCGAGGCAGACGGGTGGTCGCCCGAAACGGCACGTCGATAGTTTGATCGAGCGGGTACGTGATCGCCACGGTAGTGCGCCGCGAATCACTCTGGGCCAGCCCACCGATGGCGAAAACGAGAATGACGAAACACGCGAAAGCTATTGGTGATTTTAGATATCTGCTCATACTACAGACTCCCCGGAATTCATGTTTTGACAATCAAACGACTCAAATTGCATTCCAATGTGTTGATGCCAAACCAAGGATCATTGTTGCCGAAGGGGGCCAAACTGGCAAGTTATGATAAGGCTGGGTGGTGTCTTCGTTTGAGAGATTACCACTGGCTGGGCAGAACGATCCACGAAGGCACACGAAGTGAAACTGGTTTTGTTCGTGTGGCTTAGTGTGACTTCGTGGATCGTCCTTGGCCAAGTGGAAAAATGACAACCGACTTAAGACGATACCCGCGGCCGAATACGGGCCTAGCGGTGGAGTGACCGCTCGTAAGCTTTGGTGCGCCGGTCCTGGACAAACTGAATCAGGAACATCGAGATGGCGATCATGAGCACGACGTGAACCATGCCACTCTTGTGAAGAAGAAACTTTAGGACGAACCAAATAAGAGCCGTGAGTGAGCCTACGATCCAGAGCATTGCAGAATAAGTTTCTTTTAGCTGCCCATCAACGTCGTTCAGAGTTCAACCTTTAGGTTGCTCTTCAAACGACAAGCTGAAGCTTGAACTCTAAACTAAACCTCTCAGCGGCCGCGGGCGGCGGTTCCCTTGGGAAATTCGAGAGCACGCAAACTGGTGCGCGAAAGATCTTCCGCAATCAACAGCAAGCCGGAACCATAGGGCATCGCAACGATCGATCGCGGAGGGAGTGGAACGGAATGATTCGCCACCAACGCAGGTAGTTCGCTGTCCTTCCAAACTACCGATCCGTCCCGACCCGATAACGCCACGGCAAAAGTTTGACCGCCGTCCAACACTACGTCGAGCACGCGATCGCCGTCAACATCCGCAAATGCGACCGTCTGGACTTCGGTACCGACGCTTGCTTCCCAGATTGGTTTACCGTCAGCAGCGTTCACCGCTACCACTTGACCACGACCAGTCAGCATGATCACTTCCGGCGTCCCATCACCATCCAGATCTTCAGACGCCAGGTTTCCGCGAGGAGCATCGTCTTTGATTGTCACCATCCCGAGCGGACTTAATTCGTCGGCGGTTAAGGCAGTCAAGCCTCTCTGCGTGCCGACCAGGATAAAATCGCCGCGCCGTCCTCTGATAAAAAGTGGCGGAGTCGTCGCAGGGCTGCCCGCATCTCCCGAACGAACAACCGCGCCCGTCACGTCTCGGATTTCAATCTGCCCGGTGTCATAGGCAAGCACGAATCGACCCGCGCCCGGACGAACCAGTGCGACCGGCCCGCCTACGGCACGATGCGGCAGCTTGATCTGAGCCAGGAGGTTTCCAGTATTCGCGTCAAGGATCATCATGCGGGCCGATGAATTATCCAGCAGGAGCAGTTCGGCCGAGCGGCCATCGCTAATCAATGTTCCGCTCGTGGCCGCGCCCGGCAGTGTGATCTGCCAAAGCTGACGACCAGTTGCGCCTTGAAGCGCGGTGACTGAGGCGCCGCGCCACACGATTACGTTATCAAGCCCTGATCGAGAGCGGACCGAGAGCACCGCAGACGAACCAAACGGTGTCCGGAGCTGGCCCGGGGCGCGGCGCCCCGCGCTCCAAAGGGCAACTCCACTGGTTGAATCCAGCGCGAAGACGATTCCGTCGCTATTTATTCCGACGAGATCCAAAGTGGCCGGTGAGCGCAGGTGCGCCAGGATCGGATGCGCGATATCACCAACCGCCGCGCGCCAACCGCCACGAGTTAAGATCGGATGAGCAACCCGAGTTCGGGATGAATCACCTGGTGGTGAAGCGTCTGGGCCAGGCGTTGGACTTGCGCGGGGAGTTGGTTTTCTTACTTCAATAATTGCGGGTGTAGAGAATTCGCCGAGCGTGGCCGTCAAAGGCGCTATCCGCCAAAAGTACCGGCCCGGCGAGAGATCGTTGATTTGATAATCGTTCCCAACAACGACGCGATCGAACAGGATATCGGCAAAAGCGCTGTCGCCCGCCAGTTGCAACCGGTAGCGCGAGACACCTGGCCGCGGGCTCCAGCGCAAATGAACCGCAGCACCAGATATTTGAGAGTCACCCTGAGTCGGGCTTTGCGCCAGCACTAAGGCTGCGCCGGGCAGCAACATCGCGGCGGTCAGAAGCAAAAGGCGGAAGTGGCCTGAACAGTACATCGTCAACCACTTATAAACGACGAATTACGCAATCGTTCCTTGCCCGTTTCCCGGACCCCGGGTTAATTAGGGATTTTCGTTGAGTTTGTATCCGACGCCGCGAACGGTCAGCACATAATGCGGCTTTTTGGGATCGAGTTCCAGCTTCTTGCGGAGCCGATTTATATGGGGGTCAATGTTGCGCTGATAACCTTCGTACTCAGTGCTCCAGACACGATCCAGCAAATCATTACGCGACCAGGCGCGACCGGGTTCTGACGCCAGCAGCTCCAGGATCTGAAACTCAAGCGGAGTGAGATCGACCCGGGCGCTGCCACGAGAGACTTCGTGACGTCGCTTGTCTACGACCAGGTCTCCAATCTCCATTCGATCTTCGCCGCCGCCGTCCTGTTTGGCGGTTTGACCACGACGCAAAAGAGCCTCGATTCGATATTCGAGTTCACGGGGACTGAACGGCTTGGCAAGGTAATCATCTGCCCCAGCTTCGAAACCCGCGACCTTGTCATCAAGCATGTCGTAGGCTGTCAAAAAGAGCGCCGGCGTATCGATTCCGCGATCGCGCAGCTTTCTTAATAGTTCGAGACCAGACATTTCCGGCATCGAGACATCAAGGATCAAACAATCAAATTTATCTGTCGCGACGGTTTGCAGCGCCGCGGCGCCACTCTCTTTTTCAGCCACCTCAAAACCCAGCCGCCGAAAATACTCAGCCAGCAGCGTACGCATCTCAACGTCGTCGTCGACAATCATTAACCGCCTGGAGTTATTGTTCGTTGGTTCGGAATCCACAGTAATCTCCTCGTGCTTTAGTCAAACCAAAACGATCGCAAAATTACCGGCTCGGGCTTTCCGCCTGTCCTGAAATGAACGCTGAAGCTTCAGGGGGGTTTCCCATAGTATCTACAGCCTTTGCCTTGACGTCAAACGTTTGGGCTAAGTATATTGCGTGGTTATTAACGTGGACCAACTTTCAATTCCCTTCCCCATAAACGATCCAGAGATTGATCAGAGATGCGCGATCTGCGGCGGCTGCTAAGATATCTTCTGCCTCACACCGGCACGTTTATTATCGCTACGATTGCGATGATCGTCGTGGCGGTGCTCGAAGCCGCTACGAGCGCACTGGTCGTACCGATCTTCAATCAGGTTCTTGCCCACGGCGGCGGGAAACCCACGGCTACGCCATTCCAGTTGCAGCGACTCATCCCGCATTCGGGTTTGGCCGCGTGGCGGATGATTGCGCTGCTGTTGATTGCTTTCACCGTCGTCAAGGGTGTAGCCGAGTATTTCTCCACCTATCTGATGGCTTACATCGGTCAGTCTTCGATTCTGCGCCTGCGGCAGGAGCTTTACAGTCATCTTCTGGCGCAGTCAGCGGCGTTCTTCGAACGTCATCGCACAAACTACCTGGTCTCACGCCTGATTTCCAGCGCTGCGGCAATCGAGGCCGCGGTGAGTCTTACTCTGCGCGACATGTTGCGCGAAGGATTCACTCTCATCGTCTTCATGTCCGTTTCTTTCTATGTAAGTTGGAGACTGACCCTTGGCTCGCTGCTGATTGCTCCGCCCGTGGCCGCGTTGACGATGCGCTTCGGTAGTTCGCTGCGCAAACTCGCCCGCGAATCCTTTGAAGGCAACAAGCACCTGACAGACACCGCACAGGAAGCGTTGGCCAATCAGAATATCGTCAAAGCCTACCGCGCGGAGCCACGCGAACAGAGTCGCTTTACCGCGGTCGCTCAGCGCATCCGTAGGGCCAACCTGCGCTCGGCAAGTATCTCAGGTATGTCCCCGCCCATAATCGAATTGATTGGCATCCTCTTCATCGCGGCCCTGCTGTTCTTTGCCGAGCGCGAAATCAGACTTGGACGAATGGATCTGGCGCAATTTGTCCTTTTCCTGATCCTGCTGTTTCGCAGCTACGATCCGATGCGAAAACTCTCGCGATTGCAGAACTCAATGTCGCAAGCGCTGGCCGCCGCGCGCCACGTCTGGGAAGTGATGGACGAAGACGCCGAGATTCCGGAGAAGCCCAACGCAGTTGAACTACCTCCGCTGCGACGCGAGATTGAATTTCGCGACGTTCATTTCGGTTATGGCGACGAATCGCGGGCCGTGCTGCGCGGCGTTAGCCTCACAGTTCCTGCCGGCAAACTGGTAGCGTTGGTGGGCCAGTCCGGTGGCGGCAAGTCGACGCTGACAAAACTGCTGCCGCGTTTCCACGATCCAACTTCCGGCTCAGTACTATGGGACGGAATCGACCTCCGCGACGCGCGCGTGTCCAGCCTGCGAAGGCAAATGGCTTTGGTAACACAGGAAACCGTTCTCTTTAATGACACGGTGCGGTATAACATCACCTACGGTCGGCCCGACGCCACCGACGCACAACTCGACGACGCGGCAAAGACTGCGCTGGCGCACGACTTCATCATTGAGCTGCCAAATGGTTACGACACCATAATCGGGGAACGCGGCATCTTTCTTTCGGGTGGACAAAGGCAGCGTCTGGCCATCGCCCGCGCTGTGTTGATTGACGCTCCAGTGCTGATCCTGGATGAAGCGACCTCGGCCCTGGATGCCGAGTCTGAGCAGTTGGTGCAAAGAGCGATCGCAAACCTGATTCGAGATCGCACTACGGTGGTAATTGCTCATCGATTGTCGACCGTGCGCCGCGCCGACTTGATCGTAGTCATTGAGCGCGGTCAGATTATTGAGCAAGGCACGCACGCTGAGTTGCTGGCCCAGGGCGGTCAATACCAGCGACTCTATGAATTGCAGTTCGCCGACGAAGAAGATCTGTCAGTTGTCAGTAGTTAGTTGTCAGTCGCCTTCTTTGGCACCGACGACTACTGACAACTAACAACTGACCACTGGCAACCTTTATGAAATCAATGACTGGATTTGGCCGCGGCGCAGCCAGCGGCGACGAGTTTACGGTCGCGGTAGAAATCAAGACCGTGAACAATCGCTATCTCGACATCCATCTGCGGCTCAGCCAGGAGCTGGCGCCACTTGAGATGATTATTAGAAAACGAATCGGCGCGCGTCTCGCGCGCGGCCGCGTCGACTTGAATATTAATTTCGAGCGGACCGGGGCGACGACTTACGAAGTCAACCGCCCGTTGATTGCCGGATACGTCAGCGCGATGCGCGAAATTCAGGAGCAGTTCCAACTCGCCGGCGATATCGATGTCAGCGCGGTGGCGCGCCTGCCGGGAGCTCTGTCGCCGGCGCGCGACGGTATGGACGAAGTGAACACGGCCGGTCTGGAACAAGCACTCGATGAAGCGCTGGACAGTCTCGAACTCATGCGCGAGAACGAAGGCGCCGCTCTGGCCGAGGAGATGCGATCACGTCTGGCTAAAATCGAGGCCGAGGTTCCAGTCATTGAAGCCGCGGCGGCAGGATTGGCGGATGCCTATCGACAGCGGCTGCAAAAGCGAGTCGGCGAGTTGATCGCGCGCGGCGGTCAGGCAATCGAGCTTGACGCGGGCCGGCTGGCGCAGGAAGTTGCATACCTCGCCGATCGCAGCGACATCAGCGAAGAACTCGCGCGGTTGCGCAGCCACCTGGAACAATTTCGCGAGGCCGTCGACGCCGAGGGCGAGGTTGGCAAGCGACTCGATTTTCTCCTTCAGGAACTCAACCGCGAAGCGAACACTGTGCTGTCAAAATCAACCGAGATTTCGATCAAAGACGCGGGCCTGGCCATCAAAGCCGAGGTTGAGAAACTGCGTGAACAAGTGCAAAATGTTGAATGAATTAACAAATGCAGCGGATGCCAAAGACCCATCCGCGTCAGGCGGACGGGGAATGCTGGTTGTTGTCAGCTCACCCTCCGGGGGCGGCAAGGGCACTCTGATCGATCGCGTTCTCAAGACCGTTCCCGGCGTCAGCTACTCGGTTTCTTATACGACGCGCGCGCCCCGCGGTACTGAGGAGAACGGTCGCGAATATTTTTTTGTTTCGACCGCGGCGTTCGAAGAGATGATCCCGCGCGGCAAGTTTTTGGAATGGGCAAATGTCTACGGCTATCTGTATGGCACCGGCCAGGAACAGGTTGAACGTGAACTCGCCGCCGGACACGATATCATTCTGGAGATCGATGTCCAGGGCGCGGCCAGCATTCGCGAAAAGGTGAACGGCGCCGTTTCGATCTTCATTCTGCCGCCGTCATTTGAATTGCTGAGACAAAGACTGGTGACCCGCGGGACAGATTCACCGGCCGAACTCGAGAAGAGGTTGCGAGGCGCCCCGGCTGAAGTTGAGCAGCACAAAGATTTTCAGTACGTGATTCTCAACGACGATATCAACCGCGCTTCCCAACAACTGGCGGCCGTGATTTACGCTGAGCGCGCGCGGTGCACCCGGCAGACAGCAAGATTGAAAGACTCGCTGGCGGACTTTGGTCAATTAAAGAACGTCGCGCGATAGCGGTCGCGTTCAGAGTTCAACCTTTAGGTTGCTGATTCCGGCACACGCGAAAGCTTGAACTTTAAAACTGAACCACATGAGATTTGACTATCCCCCCAACTCGGAGGTCGTAAAACCGAATCATGCTTACACAACACGAAGAAGTTGCGGAGACAACAGAGCAGCCGCATTCACCCGAGATTGATTCCAAGTATCGTCTGATTATTCTGGCGGCTCAGCGCAGCAAGCAGCTACAACGCGAGCCCGCCCGCGCATCGAAATCGATCCCACCAAACATAAGCCTACGCGAGTTGCTCTGGAAGAGATAATTCAGGGTACGGTTTCGTTTCACACGAAGATCGAAGGCGACGAAGAGCAGGCCGAATCTGCGCAGTGCGGTCAGTACCCGGAGCGATAAGCGACCGGGTGTCGTTTTCGTCAAGGCCACATGTGGTGCGGGCAGACCCGGTCGCTATCGCTCTCGGTACTGACCTCATCTCGGCGCGGATTGAGTCACATCCCTTTATAATCCGGCCCTCCGCCACCTTCCGGCGTCACCCAATTAATAATCTGGTAGGGATCCATGATGTCGCAGGTCTTGCAATGGACGCAGTTTGAAAAATTGATTTGCAGACGACGCTGGCCGTCGCCGTTGTCAGCCATTTCATAGACGGCCGCCGGACAGAAACGCTGACATGGGTTGCCGTATTCTTCCGCGCATCGCGTCGCACAAATGTTCGTGTCGAGCACGTGCAAATGCGCCGGCTGATCTTCGTTATGAGCGACCGCAGCATGAAAGACATCGGTCACTTTGTTGAAAGTGAGCTGCCCGTCAAACCGAAGATCGGTATACCGTTGCGCTGCATCGTCGCCGCGATAGCCGTAGGCGGACAGTTTCCGCATCGCTTCATGTCCTGGCTCCTGGTGGACGCGATCGAAAATTCCCCAGGCGCGGCCGCCCGTAATATACTGCAATCCGGCATTCGCCATTCCCAACCAGCGACCCTGACTAAACGCAGCATGGAAGTTACGATAGCGGCGCAGCTCCGGCGTAATCCAACTTTCTTTCACGCGGCTCTCAAAGCTCTGCAACTTGGTCGCTGAATAGTCACCGGCGGCTAAAGCTTCAAAGATCGTTTCGGCGGCCAGCATACCGCTCTTGATCGCCGAATGAATTCCTTTCAAACGCGCCGCGTTAAGAAAGCCGGCACTGTCCCCGACAATCAGCACTCCGTCGGCGTAGAGTCTGGGCATCGCATGCCAGCCACCGGCGGCGATGGCCTTGGCGCCATACCGAATCATTTTGCCGTCTTTCAGCAGCTTCGCCAGAAACGGATGCGATTTGAAGCGCTGAAATTCCGCGTGCGGATCAATCAACGGATCGCGATAATCCAGTCCCGTCACGTACCCCAGGTTCACTACCCGGTTCTGCATTCCATAGATCCACCCGCCTCCGTACGTCCATTGGTCCGAAGGAAATCCGAGCGTATGCGTGACTCGTCCGGTTGGATAACGATCGTCGGGCAGTTCCCAAAGCTCTTTCACCCCCAGGCTATAAACCTGCGGCTCGCGGCCTTCGTCAAGACCGAGACGGGCAACCATTTTCTTAGTCAACGATCCCCGAACGCCCTCGCCCAGGACCGTTACCTTTGCCAACAAATCCACGCCCGGCTCAAAATTAGGTTTGTGCTTCCCTTCCTTGTCGATTCCTTTGTCGCCCGTGCGCACGCCGACAACGCGGTCGTCATTGTCGTAGAGCATTTCGGCGCCGGGAAACTCGGGGAATATGTTCACGCCGGCCTCTTCGCATTTCTCCCCCAGCCACGCGGTCAGTCGATTGAGTGAGACGATGTAGTAACCATGATTCTTGAGCGGCGGCGGCGTTATCGGCGACCGAATCGCGCGCTTACCGGTGAGATAAAGAAAATGATCTTCCTTGACCGGCGACTCGAGCGGAGCGCCCGCAGCGACAAAATCCGGTATCAATTCAGCCAGGCCGCGTGGATCCATGACCGCGCCCGAAAGAATGTGTCCGCCCACCGCGGCGGCTTTTTCAATCACCGCAATTTGGATTTCGCCTAGCGGCTTTCCTGCGCGGGTTCCGTTGGCGATAGCGTCGTTGTGTTCGTTCACGAGCCGCGTCAAATGCAGCGCCCCGCTCAGGTTCGCGGGTCCCGCGCCCACAAACACCACATCCATTTCTAAACTTTCGCGTTCCATATGTTCCTCAGCCTTTCGGCTTAGAAAATGAATGACCATTCAGTTTTGGGAGTATATCAGACTAACGGCCTGCCCTCGACCGGTCGCCGCCCCATGACCAATAACACGCGGTCAACTGTTTTTGATCGATTTGTTGATGTACACTTGCGTCCTTCCAGTAACGCCGCATGAAGCAATCGCACTCCAGAAAGCTAGTCCTCATCGTGACGGGGTCAACTATTCTCGTCGCCGCGCTCGCCTTTGGAATTACCAAAGCCCATTCGCTGATGACTCGCACGCGCGCGACCAGCACGCGACCGGATCGTCTGCCGCGCGTGATGCTATGGGCATGGGAGCGGCCCACGGACTTGCGTTTCATCAACCCAAAAGAGACTGGCGTCGCGTTCCTCGCCCGCACCATCAGACTTCGCTCCGGCGAAGTAGAGATGCGACCGCGCCTGCAACCATTGAATCTGCCGGACGGTACCAGCGTCATGGCCGTCGCCAGAGTCGAGACGGATGCTGTCAACCACCCCGTTTTCTCAATTCAGCAACGCGAGAAACTGGCCGGGGCTATAGCCGAAATGGCCAGGCTCCCAAAGGTCTCGAACATTCAAATTGATTTTGACGCGACGCAATCAGAGCGCGCGTTCTATCGCGACGTCATCATTGACGTGCGCCGGCGACTGCCCGAATCAGTCAGCCTCTCGATCACTGCGTTGGCGTCGTGGTGTACCTCTGACGATTGGCTTTCCGACCTGCCGATCGACGAAGCCGTGCCGATGTTGTTTCGAATGGCCGGAGACGGAAAGCAAATCGCTAGAAGTCTGGATGCGGGTGATGATTTCATCTCGCCTGTGTGCCGTCACAGTTACGGTATCTCTACGGACGAGCCGCGTTCAGGTCTTTCCTCGGCGCGCCGCGTCTTTGTTTTTGACCCTGACCCGTGGACCGACGACGCGGTTCGCAAGATTATGGAGCCCAGAAGATGATTACCCGAAACTCTTACAAAGCAATCTTAGCGCTGGCATTGATCATTTCAGTTTCGTTCATATTGCCCCAGCGCACGCAAGCCTGCGGACCATTTTTCACCGACGCGATCTTCGTTTATTCCAAGCATCCTGACCTGCCGTTCGAAAATTTTGCGACTGGAAAACTCGGCGTGCTGCAGTCAAGCTGGGCGCGATCGTATCTCGTCGCCGCCTACCGCCACCTGACGGGAAACCGGCTCAGCGAGAGCGAAGCAAAAGCCATCAAAAGTCTCTGGGACGATCGCTTGAACAATACGTTCGAGTCCAACGACGATCAGTGGATCAAGAAATGGAATGAGACGCGCAAGAGAGTTCCGGGCCTGGCCACGCCGCCAGAGATTAAAGTTTATCGCAATCGCGAAAAGCCGCATGAATACGAGACCTATTTGAACTGTCAGCAGGACGCTTTTGAAAATGCCGAAGCGACTTTGAATGAACGAATCAAGACGTTAGGCGCTGAGAGTCCGGGTGTGAAGGGCTGGCTTGCCGCCCAGGATCTGGTATTCGCGAATTGCTCGGAAGGCACACACATTCCGGACGGGACAGGCACGGATTTGCCGTCGTTGATTCGCGCAGATCGGGCTTACCAGATTGCCGCCGCGAACTTTTATGCGACCAACTTTGACGAAGCCAAAAAGCAGTTTGATTTGATCGCTCAGGATAAATCCTCCCCGTGGCGTGACAAAGCCGCATACCTCGCCGCACGCTCAATGTTGCGCAAAGGAAGCCTGGCGGATAAAGAAGAGGACGGACGACCCGCCCTCGCCGATGCTGAGGCGCGACTGAATGCTGTCCTCAAGGACAAATCAGCCGCGGCCTCGCATCATGCAGCGACAAGACTTTTGAACCTCGTCCGCTTGCGCCTGCACCCGGAAGAAAAACTTCATGAGCTCGCCCACTCTTTGGTGAAGAAAGACGCCAGCGCCGATTTCAAACAGGATGTCTGGGACTACACAGCTCTGATGGACAAGTTTCTCGGCGATGGTTCCGAGAGTGACGAAACCACTAAGGCAAAACCTCCCACTGGCTTAACCGGCGATGAACTTAGTGACTGGGTGGTTACTTTCCAGGATGCGTCGCCGGCCGCCGCCACACATTCACTCGATCAGTGGGAGAAGAGTAAGGCCTTGCCGTGGCTGTTGGCGGCGATTTCCAAAGCGAGTGGGCGACAGCCGAAAGCCGATACCCTCTTGAGCGCTGCCGCGAACATCGATCACAACTCGCCGGCGTTTCCGTCGCTGGCTTATCACAGCGTGCGGCTGCTCATTGAGAGCAATCGCGGCAGTGAGGCGCGGACGATGCTCGACAAGATTCTCGCCGCTGATCGCCAGAAAATGCCTGCGTCAGCGGTGAACCTGCTGTTGTCTCAGCGAATGACGCTCGCGCAAAACCTCGAAGAGTTTCTGCTAACGGCTCCGCGCGTGCCTGCAGGCTTCAGTGACGACAGCGACGGGCGTGAACTGCCTGAGGAAGAGAGTGCGATCAAGGACATGACCAAAGGTTTCGACGTGTTCTTTGATCAGGATGCCGCCAGTGTCTTTAACAAGGCAATGCCGGTCGGAATAATCACAGACGCAGGCCGGGCCAAGACTCTGGCGCCCAATCTTCGACGTGATGTGGTCCAGGCTGCCTTCGTTCGTGCGGCCCTGCTCGACGATAGCGAAACCGCGAATCAGGCCGCTCTCCTCCTGCAAGAGATATATCCGGAGTTGCGAGATTTTCTCGGCGTTTACCAGAAAGCGGCCACACCTGATGCGCGACGTTTCGCCGCGACGTTTCTCTCATTGAAGTTTCCGGGGTTGCGTCCCTACGTCTCGTCGGGAGTCGGTCGCACTACGGAACTCAAGGAAGTCGACAGCTATCGCGACAATTACTGGTGCGCAGAGCCGCCGATCTCGCGGGGCGGACCGCTGTCAGATGACCCCGAAGCGAAGGTCAAAGCCAAACCGATTACTCCACCAGAGTTTCTGAAAGCGTCGCAGCCTTTAGCGGCGAAACAATTCACCTCGCTCCAAGCGCTTGGGACCGCGCCAAACTATTTTTGTCGCATAGCAATCGCCTGGGCAGAGAAAAATCCCGCTGACCCGCGCGCGCCTGAAGCGTTGCATCTTGCGGTGCGGTCTACTCGCTTTGGATGCACCAATGCTGAAACCGGCCGCTGGTCAAAAGCGGCGTACGATCTTTTGCACAGCCGATATCCGAACACGACGTGGGCGAAAAATACCAAGTACTGGTTCAAAGGCTAAGTCCGAAACCGCCTGCGTTAGCGGGCGGTTGAATGGAAATGACAGATCACAAACACACCAACAACTTAATCAACGAGACCAGTCCTTACCTGCTGCAACACGCGCACAATCCCGTCGATTGGTATCCGTGGGGCGAAGCCGCGCTCAGTAAAGCCCGGGCAGAGAACAAGCCCATCCTGCTGAGCATCGGCTACTCTGCCTGTCACTGGTGCCACGTGATGGAGCACGAGTCGTTCGAGAACGAAGAGATCGCCCGGCTGATGAACGAGAACTTTGTGAATATCAAAGTAGATCGCGAAGAGCGCCCCGATCTAGATCAGATCTACATGAGCGCCGTCCAGATGATGACCGGTCAGGGCGGTTGGCCGATGACCATGTTTCTGACGCCAGCGGGCGTGCCCTTCTACGGTGGCACGTACTTTCCTCCGGCCGACCGCCATAACATGCCTGGCTTTCCGCGCATCCTGGCCAGCGTCGCCGAAGCTTTTCGTTCCCAACCGGATCAGGTCGCCAGCACCGCGACCGCGATGCTGGGTGAGTTAAGACGGGTCGGACTTGCTGAAGTGTCGCGTGAACTCCTGACCACAGAAGTTCTCGACAGCGCGTGGCGCAGGATCGCGAAAAACTATGACAGCATTAACGGCGGCTTTGGCGGCGCCCCCAAGTTTCCACCGGCAATGAACCTCGACTTTTTGCTGCAAACGCATCACCGTACGGGTTCGCCTGAAGCCCTGGCAATGGTTTCACATACCGCGCGCAAAATGGCTGAAGGTGGGATGTACGATCAACTTGGCGGAGGCTTTCATCGCTATTCAGTCGACGCCAAATGGCTGGTGCCGCATTTCGAAAAAATGCTCTATGACAATGCCCTCCTCTCTCGGATGTACCTGCACACTTATCAGCTCACGAAAAATCCGGAGGCGCGCCGCATCGCCGAGGAGACGCTTGATTATGTCGTCCGAGAGATGACTGACGCCGGCGGCGGATTTTACTCCAGCCAGGACGCAGATTCCCAAGGCGAGGAAGGAAGGTTTTTTGTCTGGACGCGCCAGGAGATTCTGGATGCTCTGGGAGAGCTGGAAGGAAGTCTCTTCTGCGACTACTTCGACGTGAGTGAACGCGGCAATTTTGAAGGACAGAACATCCTCCATATAACCTCCTCCATTGAAGAGAGTGCAGCCAAAAACAAACTTGCCGTCGCCGAATTCCAGGCCATCCTCGATCGCGGACGCCAAAAACTTTTCGCGGTTCGCGAAACACGCATCAAGCCTGGCCGAGACGAGAAAATCCTGACGGCCTGGAACGGGTTGATGCTCACCTCCTTCGCTGAAGCGTCGGCAATTCTGGAACGATCCGATTACCGGGTCATCGCGGAAGCAAACGCACATTTTCTTCTTACCAATCTGAGGAGAGACGGCTTACTGCTTAGGACCTGTAAAGATGGCGAGGCAAAGTTAAATGCCTACCTCGAGGATTATGCTTGTCTGATAGCTGGGCTTACTTCTCTCTACGAAGCGACGGGGGAGTTGGCTTGGATTGAGTCTGCCATTTCGCTCGCCGATAAGATGATCGAACAGTTCTGGGACGAGGGCGAAGGTGGCTTCTACTTTACGGGAAAGAGTCACGAGCAATTGATCGTGCGGTCGAAAGAGTTCATGGACAATGCTACTCCATCGGGCAATTCGATCGCTGCCCTCTCGCTGCTGAGGTTGGCTCTTCTCATAGGGAACGATGACTATCGCCGTCGAGCTACCGCAGTATTGCGCTTGATTGCCGACCAGATTCGACGGTACCCATCGGCGTTCGGTTTTGCGCTCAGCGCGTTGGACTTCTATTTGGGATCGCCGCTGGAGATTGTCATCGTGGGTTCGCCCGAGCCCCGGCTGGACGCCCTTCTCAAAACTGTGTGGCAAACATTCGTGCCTAATCGCGTCATCGCGCTGTGCCAGAAGAGCCACGAACAAGCCGCGGCCGTCGTTCCCCTTTTTGCCGGCCGCAACACTCTTGCTAAAGAGCCGACTGCGTTTGTTTGTCAGGCAAATACGTGCGCCGAGCCCGCTAGTAATCCTAAGACCCTGCTGAATCAGCTTGCTCCCGAGCGCCCTCGGCCACTGGTTCCTGTCTCCTAGTTCCACAGAATCGAGCACGAAATCTCAAGAAAGCCGTTGACTAGAGTACCTTAAGACGGGTATTCTCTAGGCGGTCAACATTGTTGGCCGTTGCCTAGCTGTTGCCAACACGCTGGACTTTCACTATCGGCTCCTCCTCCGGATCAGGCCGAATCGCAAGGAAAACAGACGGAAATCACTTAATGCGCAAACTAAACTGGAAGAGTTTTCTGCTGGTCGGCAGCGTCGCCGCGATTGGCAGCGCTATCTTTTTCCTGGGAATCGTGTCGACGCTCCGTCTTCCCATTCTGGGTTGGCATGGTCTTGGATCGTTCGTAGTGTTGCTGGTGATGACCGTTCTTTCGAGCAGATTCACCGTCCCGGTCACCAATGTTGATGGCACAAGCCAGACGCTCAAGTCTGTGGCGGACACTTTCATCTTTCTCGCCGTCATGATGTACACGACCGCGCCGGCAAACAGCATTGGACCGGCACTGATCCTGGCAGCCGTCGTCGGCTTCATCTCCTCGTTTTCTTTTTCCGAGCGTTGGCCCACCGTTTTTGAAGTCGGGATTTCGATTATCTCCACGTTCCTGGCTTCGTTGGTATACAGATTCATGGTGCTAACTCTGGCCGGCGGCGCGTTGAATGGAACAGAAACCGCTCTGGTGCTGGACCTTCTTCTTTTCCCGCTTTGCGTTTTTGGCTTCGTTCAATATTCCCTGAGCACATTTGGGACGATCGCCTTCAATTCCTTCTACGCGGGCAACCGAGTCACGGTCTCTCAGGAGAGTTTGATTTGGACCTTGATTACTCAGGTCGCCAACGTTACTTCGGCCGCTCTGTTCTACTCCGCGATTCATGGCGGCGGAATTCCCTTCCTGTTCGTGGGAGCGCTAATCATCGTCCTGGTTCATCTGCTTTACCGGTTCAATGAAAAACGAGTCAGCGAAGTTACGCGCGCCCAAGCCGACAAGGTGCGATACGTCGAAGAAATCGCCGACCTGCACATGAACACGATCGAGTCGCTGGCCATCGCCATCGACGCGAAAGATCAGACCACCCATGGCCACGTGCGGCGCACTCAGATCTACGCCACTGAGATGGGTAAGCTTTTGAAAGTGAAGGACCAGGAATTACGAGCGCTGGTCGCCGGCGCCCTGCTCCACGACATCGGCAAGCTGGCGGTTCCCGAGTACATCCTGAACAAACCCGGAAAACTGACTGAAGCAGAGTTCGCCAAGATGAAGATTCACCCCACGGTCGGCGGCGACATTCTGAAGCGCGTTAATTTTCCTTACCCGGTTGAAGATATCGTGCGCTATCACCACGAGAAGTGGGACGGCAGCGGTTATCCTAAAGGCCTTAAGGCCGAACAGATCCCGCTGGTGGCGCGGATCATTTCGGTTGTCGATTTTTATGACGCGACGCGCTGTGACCGCCCGTATCGGAAAGGCATGAAGCGCGAAGACTCGCTGACGCTGCTGCAGAAAATGTCCGGCTCTTCATTCGATCCGAAGGTAGTTGATCTATTTACAAAACACGTAATTGGGTTCGACCAGCTCATTGCTGCCGAGGACATTCAGGAGCAGGTACCATCGGAAAATATCGATTTTCTCACTTCGGCCAGGCCGGACGCCGGTTTAGCCTCTGACATTCTCGGCTCTCCGGATGGCAATCTGGGCTTCCGTTCAATTACCCAGGCTCAACGTGAAGTGTTTGCGCTGCACGAAATCGCCCAGACAATCGGCTCGTCGCTGAACATGCATGACACCGTGACATTGGTGTCCAATAAGCTGCGCGCCATCGTCCCCTTCGACACCTGCATCATTTTTGTGGTTGACGATCGTTCCGGCAAAGCAATCGCCATGCATGTGGTCGGCGACCATTCGGATTTATTTAGTGCGCGACGCATTAGTGTCGGCGATGGTATTACCGGCTGGGTCATTGCCAACGCCCGTTCAATGTGTAATTCGTCGCCTGAGTTGGATCTGGTGGGGCTGCCCGACGACATCGCCCGCAGTTTCCGCGGTGTGCTGGTCTCTCCGCTCATCCGGGAAGACGGAGCCTTCGGCGCGATCACGCTGTATTCCAAGGGCCGCACATCTTACACAACTGAGCACGTGCGCTTGCTTGAGTCGGTCGCGCAGCACGCGGCCTCGGCGCTCAATAACGCCATCACCTTCGAGAAGACAAAAGAGAGTGCCCTGACTGATCCACTCACCGAGCTGCCAAATGCCCGCGGCTTCTACATGATGCTGGAGCAGAGACTGGCAGAGTGCCAGCGCATGAACCGCGAGTCGCTCTCTCTGATCAGTATGGACGTCGACGACTTTAAGCAGATTAACGACCAGTGGGGCCACGCGATCGGCGATCGACTGTTGGCCAATATTGCGCGAGTAATTCGCAAGGAGCTGCGGCAGATGGACATTCTTTGCCGCTACGCAGGTGACGAGTTTGTAGCGATTATGCCGATGGCCTCGCAAACAATGGCCGAGGGTGTGGCTGAGAGAATCAGGAAAGCAGTCGCCGAACACAGATTCTCAGTCAGGACCGGCAAGACCGTCGAGGTCTCGATTAGCACCGGTATCGGGTGCTTCCCCGAGAACGGTGAGACCACCGAAGAGCTGCTGACTACCGCAGCGCGGAACATGCAACAGGACAAATACACCCGCAAGAATCGTATTAGTCTTGCGACAATGCCGACACCTGCCCGGATTGATCACTACACTTAGGACGATCAAGAAAAGACTCTCTTCGCGCGCCAGGCCCTCCCGCCTGGCGCGCTTTTTCTTTCTACGGTTTTGTCCCATTGCGTCTGTCGCGTATAATCTCGTCCGTTCGTATAAGACACTGTTCGAGGCCAGCGGAAAGCTGGCCGATTCACATTAAGCGGGCAAGCTTTACATGAGCAGCCAACTTACAGAGCGAAGAGAAAAGTTGAGCACTCCTGCGGGAAATGCCGCGGGCGTGCTCGAAGCGCCTGCCGACGGGGAACCCGAGATCCGCAAATCATCTCCGGCAATTCAAGAAGATCGCGAAACACTGCTCAAGATTTTTCATCAGATGCTGCTGATTCGGCGCTTTGAAGAAAAGTGTGCCGAGTCTTACAGCCTCGGAAAAATCGGCGGATTCTGTCACCTGTACATCGGCCAGGAGGCAGTCGGGGTGGGTTCGATCTCGGCCCTGCGTGACGATGACTATGTGATTACCAGCTATCGAGAGCATGGGCAGGCCATCGCAAAAGGAATCTTGCCGGAGGCCGTAATGGCCGAGCTTTATGGCAAAGCGGGCGGCTGTTCAAAGGGTAAGGGCGGCTCAATGCACTTATTCGATAAGAGCGTTAACTTCATGGGCGGGCATGGAATTGTCGGCGGGCAGATTCCGCTGGGCACAGGTTTGGCGTTCGCGAGCAAATATCGCGAAAGCGATCAAGTCACACTCTGCTTCTTTGGCGAAGCGGCAGTTAATCAGGGTGCCTTTCACGAGTCGCTGAACATGGCGCAGCTCTGGAAGCTGCCGTGCATATACATTTGCGAGAACAACCAGTACGGAATGGGAACTTCCCTGGCGCGAGCGATGTCACTGCAGAACGTGGCTGAGAAAGCGTCTGCGTATAGCATGGAATCGGAGTTCGTCGATGGCATGGACGTGCTGGCCATGCGCCGCGCAACCCAACGCGCGATCAAGCGCGCCAGAGAGAATTACCTGCCTACTTTGATCGAGGCGCGTACTTACCGGTACATGGGCCACTCAATGTCCGATCCGGGCAACTATCGGACTCGCGCCGAAATCGAGAAGTATCAGGAACGCGATCCGATCAAGATTTTCACCGCGACTTTGAAGGAGAGCAGCATCCTGACTGACAAAGACATTGCAGACATCGAAGCTCGGGTCAAAGAAGAAGTCGAGCGTGCCGTACGTTTTGCCGAGGAAAGTCCGGAGCCTGACCCGAGCGAGTTGTATGCCAACGTCTACGCCAATCCGATAGAGAACTAACTAATGCCAGTAACAACCATGCGCGACGCTTTGAACCAGGCGCTCCGGGAGGAGTTGGCCCGCGATGCGAATGTTTTTTTGATGGGTGAAGAGGTCGCCGAATACCAGGGCGCTTATAAAGTGACTCGCGGCCTGCTCGAGGAGTTCGGCCCGAAGCGTGTGATCGATACCCCGATAACCGAACTCGGTTTCGCGGGGCTCGGCGTCGGAGCAGCCATGGCGGGATTGCGTCCGATCGTCGAATTCATGACCTTCAACTTCTCGATCCTGGCCATCGATCAGATCATTAACTCCGCAGCTAAGATGCTCTACATGTCCGGCGGCCAGTTCCCAATTCCGATCGTTTTTCGTGGGCCGGGTGGCTCCGCCTACCAGGTTTCCTCGCAGCACTCGCAAGCGATCGAATCGTGGTACGCATACTTCCCGGGCCTGAAAGTCGTGATGCCTTCTACGCCGGCCGACGCCAAAGGACTTCTGAAGAGCGCTGTCCGTGATGACGACCCGGTCATCTTTATCGAGCAGGAACGCCTGTATGGATTGAAAGGCGAGGTGCCCGAGAACGACGACTTTGTGATTCCCCTCGGCGTTGCCGAAGTGAAGCGCGAGGGCACGGATGCCACCATCGTGGCCCGGTCCTGGATGTTGCCAGTAGCTATGAAGGCTGCTGAGGAGTTGGCAAAAGATGGCGTGTCATGCGAGGTAATCGATCCGCGGACGATTCGCCCGCTGGACATTAACACCATCGTCGAATCGGTGAAGAAAACCAACCGGGTGGTTATTGCCGAAGAGTCGCATCCGTTCTGCGGCGTCGGCGCTGAAATTAGCGCCGCGATCAGTGAACGGGCTTTCGATTATCTTGACGCGCCGGTGAAGCGTGTCTCGGGCGTCGATGTGCCGATGCCGTATGCGAAGAATCTGGAGCGGCGGGCGATTCCGGACGTAGCCGAAGTCATCGCCGCCGTGCGCGCAGTCTCTTACTTGTAAACAAACATGGCCACACAAGTCGTAATGCCGAAGCTTTCGCCCACGATGGAAGAGGGCCAGCTCTCGCGCTGGTTGAAGAAAGAGGGCGATAAGATTTCGATGGGCGAGCCGATCGCCGAAATTGATACCGACAAAGCGACCATGGAAATGCAGGCGTTGTCGAATGGTGTGCTGCGCAAGATTCTGATTAATGAAGGTGAAAGCGCGCCGCTGGGGCAGCCGATCGCGATCATCGGTGAGCCGGATGAGGACATTTCGGAGTTGCTGAAAGCGACTGCTGAAAAAGCTCCGGCAGCTCCGGCAAGTCCAGCGAAAGAGGATCAGTCGCCCGCGGAAGAGTCGGCGCCGGCGACAAAAGAATCTGAGCCCGCGAAAGCGGCGGCCGTACCTCCGGACGATCCTGCTTCGCCTAAGGTGCCGGCGCCAGCGGCCCCACCATCGAGAGATGATGGTCGCCAATTGATCTCGCCGATTGCCGCGCGCATGGCTGCCGAAGGCGGCGTCAATCTTAAATCTTTGCAAGGTAGTGGCCCCGGTGGCCGCATCGTCAAGCGCGATATCGAAGCCGCGATGACGGCGAAACCAGCCAGCGGATCGACAGCGCCACGATTGCGCGCGGCGAGAGTGCCGCGATCTGATGGGAAGGGAGTTGTTTATGGTCCGTCCGGCTATCGCGATGAACCGCTGACCCAGATGCGACGCACGATCGCGCAACGCCTGGTCACTTCCCTGGGCCCGGTGCCCCACTTCTTTCTGACCAGCGAGATCGATATGGATCGCGCGGCAGACATGCGCACGGCAATCAACGAGTTATATCCTGATCTCAAGCTCAGCATCAACGACATCGTTATCAAGGTGGCCGCGGCCGCTTTGATCCAGCACCCGCAGGTCAACGCTTCGTTCCAGGAAAACACCATCCGCTACTACGAACACGCAGACATCGGCGTCGCCGTAGCGACTGAAAACGGTTTGATTACACCAGTGGTGCGTGGCGCCGACGAAAAATCGCTCATGGAAATTGCCGGTGAAGTGCGGGAGTTGGCCGAACGCGCGAGGGCCAGGAAGCTCAAGCCCGAGGAATACACGGGAGCGACTTTCTCCATTAGCAATTTGGGAATGTTTGGGCTCGACGAGTTCACCGCCGTGATCAATCCGCCCGAGGGCGCAATCCTTGCAGTTGGAGCCATGATGCCGAGACCAGTCGCACGCGACCGCGAAATCGCGATCAGACAGACGATGCGTGTGACGATGTCCTGTGATCATCGGGTGATCGACGGCGCCGTGGGAGCGCAGTTCCTGGGCACCTTCAAACAGATCATGGAGAACCCACTGTATCTGTTCTTAGTCTAGGGATCGTAGTTCAATTCGTGTTGACTCAAGATCGGGACGACTCCCGATCTTTTTTTACATCACAAGCGTTTAGAGTACCGACTTCACTCGGCCTTTTTCGAGTCAACAAGAGCCCAACAAAAGTTGGTACTCTGAAATTCAAGTCGACCGCCGTGCAGCGCAACGCTCAATCGAACGATTCTACAGCCCCGCATCTCGCCCTGATCGCGGTGCAGGTACTATTCGCGACCTGGCCCATCATCGGGAAAATCGCTCTCAGAACCGTGCCTTCGGTAGCTCTCGTAGGTTTTCGCGTCGCAGGGGCTTCCATAACACTCCTGGTCCTCGCGAAAATGAGTGGCAGCCTGCAACCAATCAAACGGCCTGACTGGGCCTTGCTGATCGTCTCGAGCATGCTCGGCCTGGTGCTGAATCAATTGCTCTTCACCAAAGGCCTGTCACTAACTACGGCCATCAACGCGACCCTGCTGAGCACCACCATTCCTGTTTTTACTTTGCTTGTGGGAGTCATGTTGGGAACGGACCGCGTTACGCTGCGGCGACTGGCGGGAATCGCACTCGCAGCCAGCGGAGTTATTTACCTGATCGGGCCAGGACGCACCCAATTCTCTGCCGCCACTCGCACGGGAGATATGCTGATCGTTTCCAACTCGCTCTGCTACGGCGCCTATATCGCGGTCTCGAAGAATCTGATGAAGCGATACAACGCGCTCACTGTCATCACCTGGCTATTTGTCATCGGCTGCGTCGTCGCCGTTCCCGCCGGAGCATTCAGCCTCGCCCACATTACCTTGGGAAGCATTTCGTGGCGCGTTTGGCTCGCGATTCTATACATCATCGTTCTTCCAACCGCGGGCGCATATTACCTGAGCGGGTGGGCCCTGGCGCGTGTGCCGCCCAGTACTGTGGCCGTATATGTTTATTTACAGCCGCTATTTGCTTTCGCGGTGGCGCCAATCATTCTCGGTGAGTCATTGAGCATCCACACCGTGATCGCTTCGCTATTAATCTTTGCCGGAGTGTTGGTGGTAACTCGGCGCAAACGCAAGGAACCGGCGAAAGCAGCAACTGACAACCGGGGCATAGTCTGAACAAGGCCGGCGCATCATCCCCGTGGATTCACCGGGCGTTCATCAACGGCGATGTCCTAAATTGCGTTCGTGCTTTGTTTCGTAAGGTAAGGAGAACGATCCACGAAGTTACCCGAAGCGGAGTCAGCTTGGTTCATGCACTTAGTGTCACTTCGTGGATCGCTTTTGTCCAAGCGGGAGAATCAAGTTTGAACACTACCAATCAATTGGATAATATGAACAGTCCGAGTTCATACTAGAAGCGGATTGATAATCAGCCCGCAGGGATCGGAGTCGATGAGGATGGCCTGGATAGTTTCTATCGCGCTGCTACTCTTTTACGTCCTTGGCCTCTTCGTATTTCATGCGACGGGACCAGTTCATGTACTTCCGGTCGTGGCCGTGGCGGTGCCGATTGTGGACCGACTCCTGACGCGAAAATACAAGACTACATCTTGATGGATCCCCGGCTTCACTTCCTCAGCTCCTGCCCACACGCGCGACAATTGGTGCGTCGTCTGGCGTTCAGAGTTACGCATGACTGGCAGCGCACATACATTGCGCGCGCGAACAAATGCATGATGGCATAGCTACCGCCGAGAATCGCGATAGCTATGCCAATATTTAGCAGCGTCTGTTTCAGGGTTACCTATCGAATTCCTCAAGCTGCAGGCCGCGAGCTCTTTTCGTTTGGCGGCGCCACCTTGTAATTTTCTACGACGTAAACCAAGTAATGTTGGCCGCGATCGTAGCCACGCCTGAAAGCCGGCGTAGTGGAATCAGCACCATACCGTTCCTGTAGATTCCCACCGACATCTTCACCCGACTTGCCCCGTCGATTCGCATGGAGCGCGGCTTCGAACCCCAGGCGATACTTGGCTTCGTCGAGACTAAAATCACCGCCCTGGTTCGTATAATGCTCCTGCTCGGCATCACGCAGACCGATCCACCATTCCTCACGCGCCGCATCGACCGACTCTGCCCCGGCGCGGGCCAGTTCGGCACGGGCATTCTCTGCTATTTGATCTCCATCCGCAAAGGCAATCACCACTGATCTGCCCCGACGCAAAGCGTCTTCGTAAACAAACAGCTCATCGTGCGGCAAGCCATCCGCCATTGTCTTTTCCAACGCGTCACCCGTTAAGGCCCCGACCGCGGCCCCTCCTGCTCCCAGCAGGGCGGCGCCGATTATTCCAAAGGCCAGCACCGGTCCCACACCCGGAACCAGCAAGGACGCTGCGGCAGCGCCTGCGGTGGCGCCGCCTGCTGCGCCTAACGCAGCTCCGACCGTTCCCCCGAGAGCCCCACCCATTCCCGGCTGTTCGGTATCTGTCGTGGGAATTTGCGCCTCGATTTCGGCCTCTGATGTGTGCGGCGAGAGTACAGTAATTCGATCTTCCGCAATGCCCAACGTTCGCAACATGGCCGCCGCTCGCGTCGCATCTGCTAGCGAATTGAAAATTCCTACAATGCTCTGCATCTCTTCAGTCCTCCTAATGACAACTGCCTTGCTCGCACTGTGCCACGATTGCAGCGATCCAGCTTGCGCACGGTTAGTTAGGCAAAACAACACTCGAACGCAATCCCGATCTTGATTTTGGATTGTCGTTGAGCGAAGCCGAAGCGTTGTGTTAAGGTACAAGCGATCAAGCAACTGCATCTTAACCGGACGGGGGCGAGACACAAACTGTGTTCGACATAGTAGAGAAAGAATGGCCGATGTCGGAAGGCGACGGTAAAGCGGCCCGCAAGAAGAGACCGCGGATCCTCGCTATCACGACCGACTGCTGCACCGGATGCGCCGGCTCTCCGGCCTGCATCGAATACTGCCCGATCGAAGCCTGCATGTTCTGGATCACGGACGAGGACCATCCGCCGTTCGGCCGCATCGAAGTCGACCCTTATCTCTGTATCGGATGTCAGAAATGTACGAGTAAAGGACCCGACGGAGCATTTCTGGATGGCTGTCCATGGGACGCGATAGAAATGATTCCGACAGACGATTGGGAAGCAGTCCACGGAATTGTTTTGCCCGACCTGCCGCCTGAGCCGCTGCCCGCGGTCGCCGGTTAATTAGCCCGACTCTTAATTGCTTTCGCAGCCGCCGCTGCCTGCTGGTTTGTTTCAGCACTGGCGTTTGCCTGCGCACACGCTTCTACCGCCGCCAGGTCATCTTTAGTGCCGACGAAGGCGAGACCCTGCAAGGCATTGTTTACAGTTGCCCGATCCGGTGTGAGCCACGCAATCGTCTGTCCTGCGGTTACTGTTTCTCCGTCTTTCAACACCAGACGCCCAACGGCGCCGTCAACCGGTGAACGAAACTCCTGCGCGGCATTCGACGCGTCGCGGATTCTTGCCAGCAGACCGCCGGAACTGATTTTCGATCCTTCGGGCAAAAGACTCACGATCATGCCGGTCAATGGCGACTTGAGCTCAAACGATTGCAGCATTGAGCGTAACTCAGGCCGGCCCGATCCATCACCGAACCGCACTAGTTGCAAGGCGGCATTGCGGCGCACCAGCGGATCGTTGTCATTGAGAAGAAAAGCCAACGCCTGGTGAAACTCTTCTGACTTGTTGTCCTGACCCATAACCCATGCGGCGGTCTTCCGAATCTCACCGGTCGGACTCTTCGCCAGCGCGATGATTTGTGGATAGAATTTCTTTGCCGCCGGGTCGCCGCGCTCGATTCTCTCTTCAACCCGGGACAAGGCATGCTGAATGTGCCGCGGATTCTTTTCATCCGACAGATACGCAGCGATGTCCTGATCCGAAAGGTCCCGGCCAAACCAGGTACCGTACCAGGTCAGAAACGGCACAATAATGAACAAAGCGGCGACAATGATTAGCGGCAAAGATGCGCGACGAGGCTTAGGCGGCGGTGAGACTTCTGCTTTGAGATTGTGGCCGTTATCGTTCATGAAATTTGGAACCGCGCCCGCGAGCTAGTGAGAAGGATAGAGGTGATACAGCATCAAGTAAACCAACACGCCCGTAAACGATACGTACAACCACATCGGCAAGGTCCAACGCGCAATCGCCCTGTGCCGCCCAAAATCTCCGCGCTTGGCGCGCCGCACCGTGATGATCACGAAGGGCACGATCACTGCTGCCAGAAACGTGTGGGTAGTTAAGATCGTGAAATAGATCGGCCGGGCAATTCCCTGCCCTGTAAATCTGGTCGTCCCGTGGTGGGCGTGATAGACGATGTAAGAAATAAGGAACAGCACTGAGGCGCTCAGCGCGGCCACCTGACAGTTGCGATGGGCCACGACCCGTTTTTTCTTAATGAAGTAATAGCCGCAGGATAAGAGGACAAAGCTCGAGGCATTCAGGGTTGCATTAAGATGCGGGAGAACCGAATAGAAGTCAGTCATTAATTCGTGGGCACAGACTTCAGTCTGTGATTTCGAGTATAGCCAAACTCACCTTAAAACGAATCACAGACTAAAGTCTGTGCCACTTTCACTCTTTGTCCTTGCCGGCGTTCATTTGGTTGACCATGCGGCTAACATCGGGCGGCATCGATCTCCCTTTGGCGTCCTTTAGGGCGGGAGTACTCTGCCCGGCCAGGCGCGCCCCCGAGGCTCCGGCGGCCGCGGCCAATTGAGGCGTGGACCCACCCCCGGCTGATTTTCGCTTCGCGATTTGGCGCTCCAAAAACTCCATGCCCGGAACCGCGAGGAAGGCCAGGGCAAAGACAAGTGGCACTACGATAAAAAATAATCCGTCGGTACTGATGATCGTGCCGCCGGCAATCAGGTCGTAAGCAATGAGAGCAAAAAAACCGGCCGCGCCAACGACGCAAACCAGATTCAGTAGTGATTCTTCGCGCTTCATTTTTCTTTGTCCGACAAACTTCAGTTTGTCGTTTGATTCAAATTGCGTAACGCGGTCAGTACCACCTGCGTGAGCGGGTGGGTCAGCAACTCAAAGCGCAAGTTGGGCACTGGATCCACCCGCTCACGCAGGTGGTACTGACCTCATCTCAGTGTTTCTTCGCAGGCTTTGCGGCTCGCTCAACCAATTCCTGGTACCCGCACCGCTCGCACGTCCAGAGTGGATACACGGCGCCGGGATCAGCGGCGTTCTGATAAACCGCGCGATCCGATGGAATGATCTTCCCGCCACAAACCGGACATGCACGCCCCCGTGTAGTTCGCTTCTCGACATCGATGTTTGTTAACTGGCTTTGGTCGTCCACTTTTTTCTCCGGACTTGTCATCAGTGCTTCGTGCATTAACCGGACTTGCGATGACGATAAGCCAGAACAAAGATCGTGCAAAACATTGCCACCGGCGGCACCAGCAATACCAGCACCCCAATGTTCAGGTTCCGGGCAAAGAGGCTGTTTTGGCCGATCGAGGCGCGGCACATTACACACTGCGCCAAAACGCTTTGCGACGAGAGCGCGAACAACCAGACGACTGCTAACGCTGTCAGGACTGAACGCATCAATGATTTCTTCACGTCGCCCATTTCAGGAAACCTACTTTTTCTCAGCCGCTGCCGGAGCCGGTGACCGAAGGTCCCGAGAGCGAAAACTGTCCGGGAAAAAGACCAGCAGCATCAGGCAGATGCAAACGACCAGCGACGGCACAATAGTCAGGATCAAGGTCAGCCGTTCGAATCGCAGATGCATAAAGTACGCCACGATTAGCGCCGCCTTGATGATCGACGCGCCCATCAGAATTACCAGCATGTAAACGACCGATAGCTGTATATAGCCGAGGAAGACCTCAAAGCCGGTCAATAACAGCAGCCAAACCCAAACAGAAAGAAACAGCTTGTTGCTGCCGGCGAAATGCTCTTCGGTTTCTGCGTGTCCAGTCATTTCCGATCCTCCAACAGTGTCATAGAAGACTTCGCGTTGCTCACTTGGTCATATCGATCGACAGCAGGTAAATCATCGGGAACACGAACATCCAGACCAGGTCGACAAAGTGCCAGTACAGTCCACTGATTTCCACGTCTTCATGTTTCAGTTTGTTGACCCGACCGGAAACTATCAAAAGGTAGATGCAACCGGTGGCGACGTGGAACATGTGCATGCCCGTTATGCCAAAGAAAGTCGCCCCAAACAGCGGCGACGCGCCCGGCCACTTCTCGGCCCACTCTCCTGGCAACTTAAACGGCGTCAAGCCTTCCGAGATCAAATGGCGCCATTCGTACATGTGCAGCACGATGAAGGTCACGCCCAGCAGCGCTGTGGCCAGAATCCATATGCGCGCTTTCGACTTCTGACCATGCGCCGAAGCCAGCACTGCCATCACCATCGTCAGACTGGAGGACAGCAGCACCAACGTCATGACCGAAGAGAAAACGATGCTGGGATAAAACTTGAATGGCGTAGGCCAGACATTGGACGCGCGCGCATACGCGTAGGCGATCAGCAGCGCTGAGAACGTCAGCGAATCGGACATGATGAAGAGCCACATGCCCAGCTTTCTGTGGCCCACGCGATACGGCAGCCTGCCGCCGCCCCAATCGCTCGAAATAGCCTGTGCTTCAGTTGCCACCGGTCACCTCCAAAAGGATTTTGTCCGACAAGCTTCAGCTTGTCGTTCAGGTTGAATCGCGACAAACTAAAGTTGTCGGACACCTCTACTTCCAAAAGAACAAAAGCAAAAACAGCGCGACCCAAAGTCCATCCATGAAATGCCAGTAGATCGTGGCCGCGTCGGCCGCGCCCGCGCGTCGCAATTCACCTTCGACGGTGTCGCGCCTGCCGGTCGTACGCAGCATTAAATAACCCAAAGCCAGAATGCCACCGAGCAAGTGCAGCCCGTGCGCCGCCGTGAATAAATAGAAGAACGAGTTGTACGGATTGCTGGCCATGTAAACTCCCTGACGCACCAGCTGTCGCCAGGCGACCAGCTGAGTCGCCAGAAACGCCAGCCCCAGTGCAACCGTAATCATCAACCAACGGCCGTAACCCGCGTTACGCTGTTGCTTCAAAGACCACCGCGATACTTCCATCGTAATACTGCTGATCACGATCAGCGCGGTGCTGAGCCACAGCACCTTCGGCATAGCAATCGGCCGCCAGTCATTACCCGAAGCAGAGCGCACGATGTATGAACTCGTCAGGGCCGTGAACAGCATGACGACACCGGCAATCACTACCCAAGCGCCGGTCCGAAAACTGTTTCCCGGCCGCGCCCCTACCGGCTGATTTGCGATTATGGTTGCAGACATTTTCGATTCAACAAACTACTTCCAAAGCCAAAGCAAAAGGAAAAGACCAACCCACAAGCCATCCATGAAGTGCCAGTAAAGCGTCACCGCATCGGTCGCGGCCACCCGCTTCTCACTCGCCTCACCAGCCAGCACTTTTCCTGAGCGCACTGTCAGATAGCCTAACGCCGTCAAACCACCCAGCAGATGAATCCCGTGTGCTCCGGTCAACAGATAATAGAAAGAACTGTGCGCAGTGCCTGAGATAAAAACACCCGCGCTAGCCAATTGCTTCCAGCCTTTAAGCTGGCAGGCTAGAAAAGCCAAGCCCAGTAGTAACGTCAGCAGCAGCCAGCCCTTATATTTCCTGCTTTGCCCTCGCTCCAGTTGGCGACGAGCGGCTGTCATCGTCGCGCTGCTGATCAGAATCAATCCGGTGCTGAACATGAATGCTCTCGGCATTCGCACCAGCTGCCATTCCGGATTTCCTGACAAAACGATATACGAACTTGCCAGGGCGACGAACATCATCACAATCGCCGCGAGCAGGATCCGGACCGCGATGCGGTAGGTGTCCTTTGAAAACTTCCGGCGGCCGCGAAAGCGTCTACTGCGGCCGTTCCCGTTGGAACCATTTTGCCCGGGAGGTTTCGGCCAACCCGGCCCGACGCCTGGCTTCGCCGCGGTCTTAGTACTGGTGACCGTCGCCACTGTCTTCCTTCATCTTGCTAATGTGCGCCGACTGGACCGCCCTCGGGTTCCGACTGCATGATGTAATCCTTCGCTGCTCCCGGCACCGCGAACTCGTATGGTCCGCGATAAACCTCAGGCACAATGCCGGCAAAGTTGTCATGCGGCGGCGGCGACGGGATGTTCCATTCCAAGGTCGTCGCCTCCCAGGGATTGTCGCCGGCCTTCTTACCCTTGAACATGCTCCAGAAAAAGTTGAAGTAGAACACCAACTGGACGACCGCCGTGATGATTGCCGCCACGGTTACAAACAGC
>JBBQWP010000044.1:0-32087 GCA_038210455.1 Pyrinomonadales bacterium
AGATATGTTTGAGTGATCACGTAAGAACTCCATTTTCGAGCCTGCGGAGCAGGCGATAGCGTAAAGCCTGGGGTGGAGCGCAGCGGAACCCCAGGATCCGAGACCAGAAGCAATCGCGAGCCCGCGAAGCGGGCGGCAGCCCACGCGCGTCCAACGAAGAAACGATTGATGAATTCGATCGCGAGTATGATGATTCCGCTGTCGCCCACTCCGCGGGCTCGCAAATTTATCGTGACGCGATCCTGGGGCTTACGCCCCAGGCTTTATGCTTTCGTCCGCTCCGCGGACTCTCACCATTTACCGAATCCCGACCAACCCCTGCACGGACTGAATCAGCTTCTCTGAGTCATAGCCGACGCCGTCTTTGAAAACGATCTCGACCTTTTCGATGTCGGCGATGTTGGCGGCGGGGTTTCCTTTTACGATCATCAGGTCGGCTTGTTTACCCACTGCGATTGAGCCGATGCGGGTGTCTTCGCCCAGGAATTTGGCGCCGTTGAGGGTGGCGATCTTGATCGCTTCGACGGGAGTGAAGCCGGCTTCGACGAGCAGTTCGACTTCGCGCAGATCGCCGAATCCCGCGACGATGCCGCCGTTGCCGGTGGGATCGAGACCAGCCATTAGTAAGCCACCGGCGGCGACGAAGGCGCGTTCGAAGTCCATCGACTTGCGCACCAGCGCAGCCGCATTCGAATTGGCGGCGATGCGCGATCGATTTGTCAGGTAACGCACACGGGCGTCGGGATTCATTGCGTTAAGCACGCGGGGATTTAAGACGGCACTGGCCGCGCCGATCCCGCTTTGAGTTACGGGCGCTCCGGCTTCGAAGACGGGCAGGGTTGAAGTGAGCGCGACATTCTTTGCTACCAAAGTTCTGATCGTTTCTTTCACCGCATCGCTGTTGAGATCGAGTTGGAGCAGGCTGGCAGAGACCGCGGCACCGGGACATTTGTCGGGTTGCTTATTAGCAACGAATTCAGAATCAGGGAGCAGCCCATGCTCGAGGTTGTCGATGCCAATCTCGGCGGCTTCGCGATAGGTGACTGAACAGAGATGGCCAGTGACTTTGAGCCCGCGCTTGTGCGCTTCTACTACGGCGGCGCGCAGTTCGTCGCGGGTGATGTTCATGTAGGCTTTGAAAGAAGTCGCGCCGGCGTCAGCCCAGAAGTTCACCATGCGACGCGCGTCTTCGGGGCCGGTGAGCGTGTGCATCACCGGCGTGAACGAGCCAACGCCTTCCAAATATGGAGCGGTGATGTGCATCTTCGGTCCGATCATGCGGCCGGCGTCGATCAGTTTCTTAATCTCCAGATCGAGATCCGGCGCCACGCTGCCGGTGGTGCGAATCGTGGTGACGCCAAGCGCGAGATAAAGACGCGGAAAGCTCGTGCCCATGTTCGAATACATCGGCGGCGAGCCACCCATGGGAAAGAACATGTGGTCGTGCATGCCTACCAGTCCCGGCATAACGGTGTAGCCTTTTAGATCCAGGACCTGGGCGTTCTTGGGGACGTTCGCGTTCGCGCTGGGCATTATCGACTGGATTTTGCCATCGGCGATGACGACGGTCTGATCGTCGAGCGGCGCTGCGCCGGTACCATCGATAACGCGCACATGAGCCAGCGCGATCAAGGGCGCTTCTGCTCGGATGAACTGTTGGCGTTCAGGTTGAGGCGTCTGGGCCGGGCATTCAATAGAAAGGCTGAGCAGTAGGAAGAGAGCGGTGGTGGTTTTCATGAAGTTCTCCGGCCTAGCCTGCGGAGCAGGCGTCAGCATAAAGCCTGGGGTGGAGCGACGCGAAACCCCAGGATCGCGAACATGAACAAAAGCATCCAGCCCGCGAAGTGGGCGGCAGACGATCCGCCGCTGAGTCTCTTTTGCAAATGAATCATGCGAGCAATAATCTCGCTCAACGCTGGCGCCCACTTCGCAGGCTTCGAATCTTTGGCCGTTTTGTACCTGGGGCTTGCGCCCCAGGCTTTATGCTATCGTCCGCTCCGCGGACTCCGATTAACAGACATTGAGCCCTCCCTTACGGTCGGGCTAGTGCCCCGAGTTTACCAGCGAGCCGTGCTTTTACTTCCGGCCATTCTTCCTTGATGATGCTGAAGCAGACGGAATCGCGGATGCGGCCGCCGGGCATCATCATGTGATTGCGGAGAATGCCTTCCTCTTTGGCGCCCAAGCGAAGAATCGCCGCGCGCGACTGGTCGTTGAGTACGTCCGTGATGAACTCAACCCGGATGAATCGCCACTGCTCGAAAGCATAGGCGAGCATTAACAACTTACTTTCGGTGTTTATGGCGGTGCGCTGAGCGCTCTTCGACAACCAGGTATAGCCGATGGCCACGCGCTGATCGGTTGGGTGAATGTCATAGAAGCGAGTGGTTCCAACCACCTTACCGGTGGTCTGTTGGACGATGACGAACGGCAGTTCACGCCCCAGCGTCTGGCTCAACAACGCATCGCCGATGTAACTCGCTACGGTTGAACGATCAGGAACCACCGTTACCGTGGAATTCCAAAGATCGCCTTCGCTCGCGGCGGCAACCAGCGATTCTTCGTGCGCCGTTGAGAGCGGTTCCAGGCGGACGTGCTGGCCTTCAAGAGTGACCGGAGCAATTTCCGATGTGCTTTCCTGGTGCATCAGAGGTGACGTGGGTTTCGGCTGTTCAGCGACATCTGCGACCTCGCGGTCTTGGAGTGCGGTAACTCGTTACCGCTTTTCAATGCCGCGACTTGTTGCGCTTACCAAAGTGCTGACAAGTCAGCGCACTCCAAAATATACTCTCTGTGCAAGCTGGCAGCTTACTTTACAATTGTTGCCAATTCGAACGGCGCACATAATACTATGAACGATGAACACCGGCAGCAGTAAATCGCGATTTGCGCTTCATGGTTACGTGGGGATCGTAATCATGCTGCTGGCGGAGGGTTTGCTATTCGGAGGCAATCACCTTGTCGGGCACTGGTTCACGCCCATAGTCTGGACTGGCTACATCCTGTTCGTCGACGCGCTGGTCTACAAACTGAAAGGGCATTCGCTCCTGGTGACGGATCGTCTTGAATTCGTCATCATCGCGGTCGTTTCAATTGGCGGTTGGTGGTTGTGCGAGTTCTACAACGCGCCGAGATTTTGGAAATCTGATCTCGAACTGTGGTGGCATTACCATAACCTCGAGCCGAATCCTTTCCTGCGCCGGGTCGGTTACGACTGGGCCTTTGCGACCATCTTTCCGCTGCTTTTCATAACGGCTGAGTATTTTACGGCCACAATTTTCAAGCGAAAGGATCGAGGCGTGGCCATCAAGCTTTCGCAGCCGGTGCTGATCTCTCTGATTCTGTTGGGAGCGATCGGGGCCATCGTGCCGCTAATCTATCCGTCGGTCTGGTTCGCGCCGGTGATCTGGTTGTCGTTCGTACTTCTGCTCGATCCTTTGAACGCCTTGCGCGGCTGGCCGTCGATCACCGGAGATCTCGCCCGCGGCGATTGGCGGCGGCTGTACTCTCTGCTCGCGAGCGGCGCGGTGTGCGGCGTGTTGTGGGAGTTCTTTAATTACTGGGCGATTTCAAAATGGACTTACACGGTGCCGTACTTTGGGAGCGTCAAGATCTTCGAGATGCCGGTGTTAGGCTTTCTCGGCTTTCCGCCCTTTGCAGTAGAGTGCTGGGCCATCTACATTTTTGTGCGATCGCTGCTGCGACCGTCGGCGCGCGAGATTAACAGCGGTGAGATTGTTCTTCGCTGCTCGTGATGGAGTCGTTGGAAGTGACTGCAAAGACCTGGATCAAACGGCTGGGCTTCTGGGGGTTCGTGTTCTTCCTGGTGAAGGGACTCCTGTGGTTGGCTATTCCGGCTGTGATTGCTTACTTCGCGATCGATTGAATTAGAGCCTTTCGGAAGCCCGAGGGCGGTGGCACTTCAGTCTGTGATTCTTCTGAGAATGAAAAGAGGCGCCACTCGAAATCACCGAATGAAGTCTGTGCCACTCAATCTGCTATGAAAAAGTACTCGCCCAAAAAACTCGCCGCTGTCTGCGGATTGATCTTAACTGTAGTTCTTCAGGGCAGCTGGTCTGAAGGCCAACAGGCAAAGCGGCCGCGCGCGCGCGAAGCGGGGGTCATCGTCGGCATTCTTCCAACGGGACCGCTGAACTCGATCACAGACGTTAACGGGGTGCTGGTCGGTCACAATACGATCGTCCGCGGTGAGAATGTGCGCACCGGTGTCACCGCCATCCTGCCGCACAAAGGAAATTTGTTTCGCGAAAAAGTTCCGGGGGCAGTCTTCATCGGGAACGCTTTCGGAAAGCTCGCCGGCTCGACCCAGGTGAATGAGCTTGGCGAGATCGAAACTCCGATTATGCTCACCTCGACGTTGAACGTGCCGCGCGTGGCTGACGCTTTAATCGATTACATGCTGGCGCTGCCCGGAAACGAAGACGTGCAATCGATCAATCCCGTGGTCGGCGAAACCAATGACGGTTACCTGAACGACATACGTGGAAGGCATACCGGTCGCGAAGAAGTCTTTGCCGCGATCAAGAGCGCGCGTGGTGAAATCGTCGAGGAAGGTGCGGTTGGCGCCGGCACGGGTACGGTGGCGTTCGGCTTCAAAGGGGGCATCGGCACATCGTCGCGGAAGTTGCCGGCGGCGCTCGGCGGCTACACGGTCGGCGTGCTGGTCCAGACGAATTTCGGCGGTATTTTGACAATCAATGGCGCGCCGGTCGGCCGCGAATTGGGCAAGTATTACTTGAAAGAAAAGTTGAGCGGCGCGGAACTCAGTCCGTGTAAACCGGGGAACACAGACTTAAGTCTGTGCCACTCTGCGGATGGCTCGATCATCATCGTGATTGCCACCGATGCGCCCGTCGACCATCGCAATCTGCAACGGCTGGCCGCGCGCGCGATGATGGGTTTGGCACGCACAGGCGCGGCCGGTTCAAATGGCAGTGGCGACTATGCGATTGCATTCTCAACCGCGACGGAACTGCGAATTCCGGCGGCCGCAAATAGCCGCAACTCAAAACCACCCGCTGCTCTGCTTTCGAACGACGCGATGTCACCGTTGTTTCTGGCGGTAATCGAAGCGACTGAGGAAGCGATTTACAATTCGCTCTTTCGGGCGAACACGCTCAGCGGGCGAGGTCATACGGTCGAAGCTTTGCCTATCGATCGCACGCTCGAGATTCTCAAACGCTATAACGCGCTGAGTCGCTGAGCGATGTAACACAAGCTGCCGGTTTGGGGGTTTGTCATAGCAGGCTTCGGTTGTGTCGTGGCAGCGAGCGGGAAGCGAGTTGTTGTCCCAAATTTCAAATTTGAGATCTCAAATTTGAAATCTTAAATCTGTAATTTCAAGTCTTGGTCGGAAATCTCAAACTTCAAACCCGAATTGTTTGACACTCAACCATCTAGTCACTAGAATACGCGCCTCTCAAAAACAGTGGAGGACAAGTCGAATGACTCTCAAGATTCGGATCAACAGGAAAAGCGTCGACTCGATGACCAGGCAGATTACCGATCAGCTCGACAGTTTGATTAGCAATGGAACGATGGCTATCGGAAGTATGCTCCCGAGCGAGCGCGCGCTGGCAAACACGCTTGGTGTCGCCCGGAACGTCGTGCGCGGGAGTTATGAGTATCTGGAAAAAGCCGGCGTCGTCCAGCGCGATGGAAGAAAAGGAAGAACAGTGCGCGCGAAAACTTCACGTAAGAGAACCACCACCGCGAGCGCCGCAACGAAGGCCGCGAAGAAGCGTTAGGCTTAAGGTCTCTGATCTCCTATCTTGAGCCGTGGTCTTGCTGGAGAAACGATCCACGAAGTGACACGAAGACTTCTCTATGTGGTGCTTCGTGTGACTTAGTGGATCGTTCTCGTCCGAATCAGAAAGAAAGTACGAACCCACAGAGACAACTGTAAGTCGCCCGACCTCTTGATTGACTAGACTGTATTGATTGAGGGCGCGGCTTCATTACCAAGCGCCAGAATCTCCCGGTGGATCGCCGCCCGCTCGGCCAGCAAACGGACGAACGCGCGCCGGCGCGTCACGAACAACGCCAGGGCCACGAAACTCCCGAAAAACCTGTCGATTTCTTCGAAAAACCGCACGGCGACGTATCCGCACAGAGGGGTGAGGATTAGCGCGCCGAGGCCCGCCCACGGACCCTTGACGAGCCAGGCAACTACCGTAAACACGATCCAGGTTAACGGAAAGAAGAGCATCGCCGAGATGATCTTGAAGGTCGAGACGACGTCCTGCTCATGACGCGCGAAACGACGCGAGAGATAGCCGGCGAACCGATAAGCCGGATAGTGAACGGCGGTGCCAAACAAAGCGAGTGGCGCCAGCAGGACGCAAATAACGACCTGCACCAACAGCTTGAAGATCGTATGCGCGGCCGTCGGCGGTAGCGAAAGATCGGCAGGATCGATTCCCGCCTGCTTCATTTCATATTCAAAGCGAGCGATGCGCGCTTCGATCGCGTCGAGGCGGCGAGGAGAATGACTGCGGTAAAATGCATAGCCCGCCAGGAACCTCTGCCGCAGCTCGAGCGAACGCCGCAGTTGTTGTTCCTCATCGTGCTCGCCGACTTCCGCGGCGGAAAAGATCTGCTCAGCCCTGGCGATCAGCGACAGAGCTTCTTCCTGTTCGGCGTGCAGCATTACTTCGCGCAGAGCTGTTTCGATCTGAGCTGAAAGCTCGCGCACGGCATCGCGCGGCGGCGTTCCATCAGGCTCAAGCGTGACGGCTTTGACCGGCAGGCCCGCGGCAAAGTACAGCAGAGCCGAGCTGCGGAACGTCGTCTTCTCGGTGTAGTAAAGTCCGACCGGAACAATTTTCAGATCGAGCGCCGCGCCTGACGACGCTGCCGCCAGAGCAATCCGCGACGCGCCGGTCTTAAGCGGTTTCAAACGCGGCTCGTCGTGCGACACGCCTTCGGGACAGATTCCGATCGTGACACCGCGCGCCAGCAGTTGACGGGCAGCGGTAAAGGTTTCGATGTTGCGGGCCGGGTCCTGTCCTTCGTCCTGTCGTCGATAGGCGGGAAGGGAATCGAGCGCGCGCACCAGGGAACCAATCACCGGCATGCGAAACAGCGGGGCTTTAGCGATGAAAGCCACGCGTCGCGGCGCCAGGCACAGCAGGAAGGCCGGATCGACCAGCCCGTTCGGGTGATTGAGAACAAAGATCACCGGACTGTCAGGCGGCACATTTTCGAGACCGATCACTTCGATCCGGCGGAAGTAGACGCGCAGGGCAATTCTCAATACGGCACAAATAATTCGCCTGATCATGTTTTGTGTCAGAAGCCCGATCGTCGGCGAGTAGCGCAGACCGCCAGTCTGCGCAAGCTGGCAGCTTGCGCTACCGCGGCATCCACTCCATCTGAAAATGCGTGCCGGTTTCGCTGGTACGGACAAAGCCCCCGCGCTCGAACAGACCGACGGCGCGATTGAACCTGATCACTTGCAACCGCAGCGGTTTCTTTTCGCGCCGGGCTTCGTCCTGTAGTTTTTGAATCAGAAAAGTGCCGATGCCCCGGTTACGATGCGCAGGCAGGAGCGCCACGTCGACACAACGAATCTCGTGTTCGCGGCGCTCCACAATCAGCCGGCCGGCGGGTCTACCTTCCCACAAAATTATCTCGTCGGTCGCTCGTTTGTATTCACTCTCAAAGAACTTCTGCTGGGCTTCGTACTGCATTCCGAGAAACTCGCTGATGCGGTCCTCGTCCCAACCAAGTACGCGTAGATCGTCGCCGCGGCTGCTTTGGTAGATCTCAAGGAGAAACTCTTGATCGTCCGCTGTCACGGTTCGAAGGCTAATCGAGTTCGCGCTATCAGCTTCGGTCATGGGGTGGGATTCTAATCGAAACACTCTGGTTTTGATATGGAAAAGCGAGAGCTACCAGTCGCCAATCTGCTGTAAAGGTGCGATAATACGCACGCTTTCCCCAAACAACTCGAACGAAATCCGGAGAGGTTATTTTATGAAGCGCTTCTTTGCCGTGTCGGTCATCAGCTTGCTCGCGTGCGCGTCCGTCGCGTTCGCCCAGGAACGCCGGTTCACCATCGACGATCTGCTAAAGGTACGCCGTGTCAGTGACCCGCAGTTATCGCCGAAAGGCGATCTGGTCGCCTTTACCATAACCGATGTGGACAAGACGGCGAATAAAGGCACGACGCAGATCTACGTGATTCCCGCCGGCGGCGGAGAGATGCGCCAGCTGACAAATGACGAACATTCATCTGCGGCGCCGCGGTGGTCGCCGGACGGAGAGAAGCTCGCCTTCATTTCCGCGCGTGACGGCCACGATCAGATTTGGACCATTGATGTTTCCAGCGGGACGCTGAAAAAGATCACTACGCTGTCGACCGGCGCCGGCGATCCAGTCTGGTCGCCGGACGGCAAGTGGCTGGCCTTCCTTTCCGACGTTTATCCGGAATGCGAGAACGACGCCTGTAACAAGCGCCGCGCCGAAGAAGTTGCCAGCAGTAAGGTCAAGGCGCACGTCGCGGATCGTTTGCTGTATCGTCACTGGAAATTCTGGCTCGACGGAATTCGCAGCCACGTCTTTGTTATTTCTTCGGCAGGCGGCGAGGCTCGCGATTTGACGCCGGGCGATTTCGATACGCCGCCGTTTAGTCTTGGCGGGCCGACTGATTATGCGTTCTCGCCTGACTCGAAAGAACTTGCCTTTGTCAGCAATCATGACAAAGTCGAAGCCACTTCGACCAACGCCGATGTCTGGACCGTTTCAGTTCGGGGCGGAGCGGCGCGCAACATCACGGCCGCCAATCACGGTTACGACGGATCGCCGAAGTTCTCACCCGATGGCCGCTTTATCGCTTACCGCTCGCAAGTCACGCCGGGTTATGAAAGCGATCGGTTCCGTTTGATGCTCTTCGATCGCCAGACAAACCGGGCGCAATCAATTACTGAAACGTTGGATTCCAATGTCGATGAGTTCACTTTCACGGCGGACAGCAAATGGATTTACCTGGGAGCGGAAGATCGCGGCCGCGGGTGTGTCTACTCAATTTCAGTTAACGGCGGACCGATCAAGAAAATTCTGGGCCAGGGTTTCAATAGCGACCTCAACGTCAGCGTTGACGGCAAGACTCTGGTGTTCTCGCATAATTCCATGACGCATCCCAACGAGATCTTTACCGCGTCGGCTGACGGCAGTGGTGTCATGCCTTTGACGAAAGCGAACGACGCGCTGATCTCCTCTTTTGGTCTGAAAGAGGCCGAAGAGGTTACCTGGATCGGAGCCATGGGCGCCAAAGTGGCCGGCTGGATCGTCAAGCCCGCGAACTTCAACGCGCGGAAGAAGTACCCGCTCGCGGTGCTGATTCATGGCGGACCGCAGGGCGCCTGGAACGACAACTGGGGCTTTCGTTGGAATCCGCAGATATTTGCCAACGCCGGTTACGTGGTGTTCATGCCGAACCCGCGCGGCTCGTTCGGGTATGGGCAGCAATTCGTGGCGGATATCTCCGGCGACTGGGGTGGCAAGGTTTTCATCGACATCAAGAATGGCGTGGCCCAGACGGCCGCACTGCCTTACGTGGATCGCAATCGCATCGGCGGCGCCGGCGCCAGCTATGGCGGTTACATGATCGACTGGATCGAAGGACACAACAACGATCCACGGTTCCAGTTCAAAGTGCTGGTCTCGCATGACGGCGTTTACAATCTCACCAGCATGTACGGCGCCACCGAAGAGCTCTGGTTCACTGATTGGGAATTTAAAGGTACGCCGTGGACGAACAAGCCGATGTACGAGCGTTGGTCGCCACACAACTTCGTGGCCAACTTTAAGACTCCGATCCTGATCATTACCAACGGACTCGACTATCGCGTGCCCGAAGGCGAAGGCCTGCAAATGTTCACCGCCGTGCAGCGCATGGGCGTAGAATCAAAACTGGTCGATTTTCCGGATGAAGGTCACTGGGTAGGGAAGCCGCAGAACTCAGCCTTCTGGTACAACACGGTGATTGGTTGGCTGGATAAGCATTTGAAGTAGCGCAAGTTGGCCACAAAACAAATCGGCCACAGATTTTCACAGATAGTCACGGATCACAGACTATTGCTGAGTCTGCTTGTTTCCTATCTGCGTTAATCCGTGTGAATCTGTGGCTTAGTTTGAGATTCGGAGGGCCGCCATGCCTGGTTGGCTGAAAGCTTTACTCGCCGTCGCGATCATCGTCGTATTGCTGGTGGTTGGAGTAGTAGTGGGCGGAGTTGTCTGGTGGTCGCGCAACAAAGACAAATTGCTGGGCCGGGCCAAAGAGGTGATGACCGAAGGCCGCGAGTTTGGACGTAACGCCGACAACCAGGGATGCGTCGACGAGTCGATCTCGCGTTACAAAAAAGAACCCGGATTCAGCAGCGCGATCTCGACCAGCATTTTCAGCCGGGCATGTCTCGACGCCAGCCGGCCCACGCCCGGTTTTTGTAACGAAGTGCCGAAACCGACGGAGTTCATTAAGAGCGGTCAGTGGCGCGTGGAGCAATGCCGCAAGGTCGATCTCTCTTCGGACAGCTATTGCCAGCAACTATTCCAGCCGGTGCAGGAGTTCTGTCAGCGAGGGACGACGAAGGCAGCCGATAACGACAATGCGACTCCGTGAGGATTTGGAGTGCGCCGACTGGTCGGCGCTTTGGTACGCCGGCGACTTGTCGCCGTGAGGCTAGCGACTCCGGCCTCTATCTGGCCCCGACAGGTCGCGGCAAATGAAAGCGGTAACAAGTTACCGCACTCCAAACTCGCTTCAGCTACTTTAGCCAAACTAAATCACAGAGACCTGTTGAGTTCTGAACCCACTATAGATCGTCTTGCTCTTCGCAAACGCCCCGCTGGTCCGAGCCTCATGCGCCAGTACTGGGGCAAGCTCCTCTTCATGCACTGGGCGATCGATGGAGAACTCCTGCGTTCCCTGATCCCTTCAGAACTTTCTATTGATACCTTTGATGGCAAAGCGTGGATCGGAGTTGTGCCCTTCACCATGTGGGGGATCCGCGCGTCGTTCCTGCCACCCATTCCGGGCACCAGCGCTTTTCACGAACTGAACGTGCGCACCTATGTTCATTTCAAGGGCCTGCCTGGTGTTTGGTTTTTCTCGCTGGATGCGGCGAGCAGACTCGCTGTGTGGGGTGCGCGCACGTTCTACCATCTGCCGTACTTTAACGCCGAGATGTCTCTCGCGCAGCAAAGGGATTCGATCAAGTACAGTTCGCAGCGCAAGGACGCCCGCGGCGCGGCGGCTGAACTCCAGGCGGCCTGGACGATTGGCGAGCCTCTGGCTCAAGCCCGACCGGGCTCCATCGAATTCTTTCTGACGGAACGTTACTGTCTCTATTCTTATCATCGCGAACAGCTCTATCGCTCGCGCATCTTTCATCAACCGTGGCCGTTGCGCCGCGCGACACTCGATGCTTATGAATCGACGATGGTTGAGTCGCTGGGGATCGTGGAACCAAACGGCGAACCCTTGTTGCACTATGCGGAGTCGATTGGCGTGAATATCTGGCCCTTGCGGAAGGCTTGAGGGAGCGCACCCAGTTCTTCACTCCGTTGGAGTGAGATGTTTATAGAACGAAACGCTATGTCGACTCTTACTCCGTTCGGAGGAGCGGAACTCAACAAGACGTTTGCCGCTCAACCTCATTCCGCTCCTCCGAACGGAGTTGAGGGGTCTTTGGACATGCAGTCTATAAACATCTCACCCCAAACAGGGTGAAACCGTCGTCACATGCGCTCAGCAACTACAAACAGTTCATCGGCAGCTAAAGCGTACGGCTCAAACTTCAAAGAGCCATAGATATGCCGAACCTCAAAGCCCGCGCGCTCAACCACTCGGCGAATCTCTGCAACCGTGTAGATCCAGTGTTTGGCCATGCGACTTTCGACCTTCCCGTTTTGCTCAAAGACATATTCAGTATCGATGCAGCTCTCTTCCGCCAGATACTGTTCCTTGATCGTCAAGAGGATGTCGTCGATCTGATGTGAGGTCTCTGCTTCGAACTTCAATATGACTGATTCCGCGGCCATGCCGGTTTCAATGACAAAGAGCGCGCCCGGCCGCAGTGCCCGCGCCACGCCGCTGAGAAAACTCTCCATGCCGGCGTACTCGAGAAAGCCAAAGCTGTTTCCGAAACAGTAAGCGCCGTCGTAAATCGCTTCGCCTTCAATGCGCCGCATGTCGCCGAGGAGAAACTGTGGCACGGGCGTCCCGCCCGTGGTCGACGCGCCGGCTGCTCGCGCTTCCTCAATGAACTCCTCGGCAATATCAACTCCCGTCACCCGATAGCCGCGCCGCGCGAGTTCCAGCGACAGCCTGCCATTACCGCATGGCACATCAAGCAGATGAGAGCCTTTGTCACACCCCAGCACCTTGACCAGGAAATCAGCTTCCGCTTTCGTTTGTTTCGGCGAGATGGCCTTGCGCCAAAGATCGAGTGACACGCCGTAGAAGAAAGTTTCGTACCAGTTGGTTGGAATGGTCATAACCGAAAATCCCTCGGCAATAAGGTTTGATCACAGTGAGCAAGCACCGCGCGGCAAAACTCGATGAATTCGGCGAGAGAAAGATCGTTCTTGCAGTCGTTGGTTCGCCAGCCACATATGACAAAGTCAGCCGGACCGGTTCCATCGCCTACATGATCGACGGTTGGAAGATTGGCGAACTTTCTTTTGTATGCTCGCCGCTCTTGCTTTGACTTCTCGTTATCGTAGGTACTGATTAGGTTCCAATCGAGAGACTCGCCTGTGTATTGGTCCAAGCCGCCGCTATTAACGACTGCCTTGTGAATCGCGATCTTGTATTCCTCAGGAGTAGCTGTCCAATTCTGTCTTGCGCGATCGCGTTTGACGTGAGTCTTTGCTTTGCGGCCGAGCCAGCGTTGATAGACTTCATCGCTGCAACGATCTTGCAGGAACGCTGGTAGGCTGTATTTTGTGGATGGCATTTTCGTGTGTAGTCAGTGTGCTCAGGCCTCAACATCGAGGGAAATTGCTCAACAAGCCTGCGCCAGCAGGCGGCAGAATGTAGCCCCTGGCGAGGCGCAGCCGAGCCTGGGGGCCGTGAAATAAAGCAACAGAGCCTGCGAAGCTGGCGACAGAAGACTAACCCCACGGATGAGCCTCATCAAAATCGACTCGATGCGCACGCAACAAAGCTCTGAACTCTTCCTCGAAAGATTGCTTTCGATGATGTTCTTCCTGATTGCGAATGTATTTTCGAACGCGCTCAACTTGAGATTCACTTACTGTGAAAGCACCGAATCGAGCTTGCCATCCAAATCTGCCCGCGGTTTGCCTTTTCGCCCAGCCCGATGAACCCGACTTCAGCTTGCTCATGAATTCGGAGACGGAGATGGTTGGACGCAGCTTAGCGAGAACGTGAACATGGTCGGCCGTGCCGTTGATTTCGAGAGCGATGCCATCAAGACCGCGAACTGTGCCACCGAGATATTCGTGCAGTCGAGGGCGCAGCGGTTTGGTGATTAGCGGCGCACGCTCTTTCGTCGCATACACGATGTGATAAAGGAGATTTGTGTATGACATGTGGGATCCTCTGTCGCCAGCTACGCAGGCTTTTGTTTTTTAGTTGCGTTGTCCCCAGGCTCGGCTGCGCCTCGCCAGGGGCTGCACTCTGCCGCCTGCTGCGCAGGCTTGTTGAATTGTTACTTTCCAGTCAATGTCTGAATCAATTCACTCCGGCCGTTCCATTGGCGGCAGCACCGCCACAAAATCTTCGGCAAAGCGGCGTCCATAGTCGTCGAGCAACTCGCTAACGCGATCGAGTTTTGGCGAGCGCACAATCAAGCCCGCGTGATGTTTCTTCTTCACACGATAGACAATTTCCGCGTCGTCGTAAGCGGTGGTGTCCGGATATTCCTGACGCGCCAGTGACAGAATAATTCCCGCATACTCGTTGCGTGGTTTCAATTTTGGGCGCGCGCCGGAAGCCGCCTCGATTTCGAGCCGCACCCACTCGCGCCAAAGATTTACTCCCGACGCTGCTTCCAAGACATCGGCGATGTAGGCGCCGCCGACGCGCGCCGCGATTTCCAGGAAATAGAATTCGCCATCGGCTTCGCTCTTGATGAATTCAGCATGGGTGGCGCCGGAATCCAACTCCATTGCCTTGATCAAGCGACGATTGATTCCCAAAAGCTTTCGCTTCTCCGCCGAGTTGTGCGCAATCGTCTGCGACACGTATGCGCCGCCGCCGTGCGCCACCTGCAAAGGCGGCCGTCCGTATTTGTTCACGCCGGCGAACACGACCCGGCTGCGGTCGACCAGCGAATCGACGTGGAATACTTCGCCGGGCACAAAGCTCGAAATCAAATGATACGAAGCTCGCTCGCGCAATCTCTCACGCTGGTTCAATTCGTCGATCACTGACCAGACCTCGTCGGCGCTCTCCATCCTGCGGATGCCTATAGCCGAAACATCCGAACGGGGTTTGAGCACCCAAGGCGGCGGAATGCGATCGAGATAATCTCTGATCTCTTCTTGGTTGATGGCCGGCACGAAATCCGGGACCTTGATTCCGGCGTCGCGCGCCCGGACACTCATGGCCATTTTGTCGCGAAAGGTTTTGGCGGCGCTGCTGTTCAGGCCCGGCAGGCCCAGATGCTCGCGGGCGAGCGCGGCAATGACGACGTCAAATTCTTCCAAAGCCACGATCCGATCTGGCTTGGTTGTCTTACTAATGTGACTCACCAGATCCAGAAAGAGTTCAACCGGCGCATCGTTGGGCACGGCGAAGACGTCGGCCAGAACCTCGCGGGGCCAGTCTTCGTGCAGCATCTTCTCTTTGGTGATCAGAATGACGTTGCAGCCCTGCGCCTGGCATTCGCGCATGAAGTCGCCGCCTTTGAAGAAGGTGGCGAAGCAGATGATGTTGAGTGGTCGCATTTGCATAGTGCCAGAAGTTTAGAGTTCAGCCTTCATGCGGTCGTTATCCGGGACCGCAAGCTGAAGCTTGAACTTTGAACCGCGTCAATATACAACTTTGCTGCCATTTGGTCAGCAATCGTGTACACTGGCGCTCTTTTCAAGTGCGACGCCAGCGATTCATGTTCGACAAACTTTTAGTTTATCGCTTCAAGTTGAGCGGAAGTTAGGAACACGACAAACTGAAGTTTGTCGGACAATCTATGATCTTTCGAGGACCATATCCGGACGTTACGATTCCTGAAGTCTCGATCACCGACTTCATTTTTCAAGGCACGGACGAATTCCAGGACAAGCCGGCGCTCATTGATGGCCCGAGCGGCCGCACTCTGACCTATCGCCAATTCGAAGACGCGGTGCGACGCACGGCCGCCAGCCTTTTTAAGAAAGGATTCCGCAAAGGCGATGTCTTTGGCATCTTCAGCACGAATTGCCCGGAGTTCGGTGTCGCCTTTCACGCGGTAGCCATGCTTGGCGGCATTAGTACTCTCGTCAATCCGCTCTATACCGCTGAGGAAGCGGCTTTCCAGCTGAATAATTCCGGCGCAAAGCTGCTCGTGACTTCGTCACAGTTCGTCGAGAAGGCGCGCGAGGCGGCAGATCTCTCGAAGGTTGAGGAGCTGTTCGTCTTTGGTGAAGATGAAGGTGCGACGCCATTCGATTCGCTGCTGCAAAGCGACGGCGACGTGCCGCGGGTAGAAATCAACCCGCGTGAAGATCTGGTGGCGCTGCCGTATTCCAGCGGCACGACGGGACTGCCCAAGGGTGTCATGCTCACCCACTACAATCTGGTGGCGAACCTGCGGCAGATGGACGGACTGGAGTATTTCCGCAGTGAAGACACTTTGCTTTGTGTCCTGCCGCTGTTTCACATCTATGGTCTGGTCGTGGTGCTGAACATGGGACTGCACATGGGCGCGACGATCGTGATGATGCCGCGCTTTGACCTCGAACAATTTCTGAACTTAATTCAAAAACATCGGGTCACTTTGTCGCATGTCGTGCCGCCGATCGTTTTGCAGTTGGCGCAGAATCCGATTATTGATAACTATGATCTATCGAGTCTGAAAATGATCTTTTCCGGTGCGGCGCCTCTGGGCGAAGAGCTTTCGCGCGCGTGCATGAATCGCGTCGGTTGTAGCATTCGCCAGGGTTACGGCATGACTGAGACTAGTCCGGTGACTCACACCAGTCCGCCTAACCCGGACGATATGAAGCTGGGCGCCGTCGGCACAGCGGCGCCGAACACTGAATGCAAGTTGGTCGATCCCGCGACGGGCGCAGAGTTGGGTACGAATCAGGAGGGTGAGGTGTGGGTGCGCGGGCCGCAGGTCATGAAAGGTTATCTTAACAACCTTGAGGCGACTGCTAACACGATTGACTCAGACGGATGGCTGCACACGGGCGACATCGGATACGCCGACGAGGACGGCCACTTTTTCATCGTCGATCGGATGAAAGAGCTGATCAAGTACAAAGGTTTCCAGGTGGCGCCGGCTGAGTTGGAAGCGGTCCTGCTCTCGCATCCAGCCATCGCCGACGCCGCCGTAATTCCCTGCGCCGACGAGGAGGCCGGCGAAGTGCCAAAGGCTTTCGTGGTATTGAACGGCGCAGCGACTGCGGAAGAGATCATGGGGTTTGTCGGCGAGCGCCTGGCGCCACACAAGCGAATTCGCTTTGTCGAATTCATTGCGCAGATTCCCAAGTCGGCTTCCGGTAAGATTCTTCGTCGCGTGCTGGTTCAGAAGGAACGCGCTGAACACGCGGCCGGGAAGCATTAGTTGGTCGCTAAGGGAATGAGGTCAGTACCACCTGCGTAAGCGGGTGGATCAAACACTCAAGGAGTGGGTTGACCGATGGATCCACCCGCTTACGCAGGTGGTACTGACTGCCTAACGGACATTCAGATTGAGGTAGAACAAATGAGCATCCAAGTTGCCCCTGACAAAATCTCGCGTGCTGTGCGCGCATACTTTCTGGCTCTCCGCGCTATGGATGCCGAGGCTATCGCCAACACTTTTGCTGAAGATGGCGCCACCTGCGATCCGATGGGCGCGCCGCCGATGAACGGCCGCGCGGCGGTGCGCGAATTCTTTGGATCGGTATTCAAAAACTTCAAGAGCGTTGGACTGACTGAAGACTCGGTCTTTGTCGCGGGCAGCGGCGCGGCCGTGAAGTGGACGGGCCACGGCACGAGCGTGAATGGAAAAGAAGTAAACTTCGAAGGCATCGATGTCTTTGAAGTGAATCAGGAAGGCAAGATTCAAAACATTTGGGCGTACTGGAACCCAGCGGAGATGATTGCGCAGTTGTGAGTCAAGCATGCACATAGGGCAACTCAATCTGGGGCCGGACGAGCGACTTCATGCTGGGAGCGCGGGCGCCCGCGTTCCCAGTAGGTGGTTGTCTATAGCTTCGGGTCTTGACGCTGTTCGCCTGGCAATCTAATCTCGGCTCTCTTAGACGATCTCAATGAAGGTTTTTATCTGATGTCACCAGTCATGACCGCCGCGCCGGCTTGGACCATTCCCGGATTCCTCGAAGCGCGCGACAACAATCATCTTTTTATCAACGGCGCCGACGCGACGGCTCTGTCTTACAAGTACGGCACGCCCCTGTTTGTTTTCTCTGAGCAGCGTATTCTGTCAAACATCGCCCGGCTACAAGCGGCAGCGAAGCAAGTCGATCGGCCGATCAAGTTCTGCTACGCCTCAAAAGCAAACTCCAACATGTCGGTGCTGAAGGTCGTGCGCGACGCGGGCATTGATATCGAAGTCAATAGCGGCGGCGAACTTTACAAGGCTTTGCGGGTTGGCTTTCGTCCTGACCAGATTATCTTTAACGGCACCAGCAAAACTGATGCGGAGCTGGATGAAGCAGTGCGCGCGGGCATCTATTCGATCAATGTCGATTCGATCTATGAGATCGGCCTGGTTGAAGATGCAGTGCGTCGCGCCCGCGCGGAGTTGAACGCCGGTCTGCCGCCGGCGCGAATCGCTTTGCGTCTGGTGCCTGAGATTGGCACGCGTTCACATCTCGGTTTGCAGACGGCGCTGTTGACTTCAAAGTTCGGCATCTCTTCATCGGAAGTCCTGGAGGCTTTTCGGCGCGGGTTGCAGCACCCGGAACTCATCCACGTCTGCGGCATACACATCCATGTCGGCTCACAGACGCCCGACGTTGAACCTTTCGCCGAAGCTTTCAAGAGCATGTGGAATCATTTGATGACGATTCACCGCGAGACTGGTCTGACCCTGGAGCACATCAATCTGGGTGGCGGAATTCCGGTTAACTATCTGCGCGATCGTTCACAGGCCAATGATCTTCCCGAACACGAGCGCGACATGCTCGGCGCCGATCTCGAACCGGCGGCGGTGCTGACCGAAGCCTTGCGAGTGGCGCGCGAATCGGCGCGCGACGCGGAAGCGGAGCACCTGCTGGAAGGCGTGACGATCCTGCTTGAACCGGGCCGCAGCGTGATCGCGGACGCGGGCGTGGTGCTCACGACAGTGCAAAATATTAAGCGTCGTCCGGAAACCAACGATGTGTGGTTGCTGACGGATGCCGGCTATAACCTGCTGCTGTCGATGAATAATTACAAGTGGTACTACCACCTAATTTCCGCGTCGAGATCATGCGAACCGTTCGACACCGAATACAAAGTCGCGGGGCCGCTGTGTGATTCGGGCGACGTCTATTTTGACATCGAACGCCATGGGCGTTTGCCTGACTATCGTCTGCTGCCGGCAGACGTGAAGCCGGGTGAAGTCCTGGCGCTTCTGAACTCCGGCGCGTATTCACTGGCGCAAATGTTTCCTTATAATGGCAGGCCTCTGCCGGCGGCGGTGATGATACGTGAAGGCGGCAAAGCGGATTTGATTCGCAAGCGCGATTCGTACGAGGATCTGTTGGCGAATGATGTTTGGTAGCGACTCGTATCCAGTCAAGCGGGGGCAAGCCCGCCTTCCCGACCTTGGGCTTAATTGGTAGGAATTGTTGGTTTGTGATTGAAAGGTTTCAAGGTTGAAACTACGAAACAATGACAGAGGCTCTCAGGTTAGGAAGGCGGGCTTGCCCCCGCTTGTTGGAAGTTGAACATTGAACTCTGAAACTCAAAAACTTGACGCCGGTCAACTAGTTCGCGGGCTGACGCTCGTCGCCGCGATGTCAGTCGTCGTCGGCAACGTGATCGGCACCGGCGTCTTTCTCAAGGCGCGCGTGATGACGTGCAATGTCGGCACGCCCGGCAAAGTTCTGGGTGTCTATGTACTCGCTGGACTGCTTTCGCTGGCCGGCGCGCTCAGTTATGCCGAGTTGGCGGCGATGATGCCGCGTGCTGGTGGCGAGTACGTGTTTATGCGCGAAGCGTACGGTCGGGCGGCAGGGTTCTTGTTTGGTTGGATGTCTTTTTTCATCGGCAAGGCCGGATCGCAGGCGGCGCTCGGGGTGCAATTCGCGCTCTTCCTGAACACGATGCTGAAAAGGAAGTTGGATGGCCAGTTCTTTTCGGCAAACGTCTTTGGCCATGCAGTTCCGTTCGGCAAAATCCAGGTGGTCGCCCTCGCCTCAATCCTGATCGTCACCGGAATCAATTGCCTGGCAGTTAAGGTCAGCGGCGGGGTGGCGTCGGTGCTATCCGGAATCAAGATCGCGCTGGTGCTGGTCGTAGGTGTCGGCGCTTTCCTGTTGGCGCGCGACGCTGACTGGGCACATCTCTGGATGTCGAATGTGGGCGGCACGTGTGAAGGAGTTTCAGCCGCGGCGCGAGTTGGATTTGGTGGTTTCATCGCCGCGATGCTCGGCGCGTTGTGGGCGTATGACGGCTGGAACAACGTGACGCTGGTGGCGGGAGAAGTGCAGAACCCGCATCGCAATCTGCCGCGCGCTTTGATTGGCGGAATGCTCCTCATCATGGCGCTGTATCTTTTCGTGAACTTGTCTTACGTCTACGCGATGTCGCCGACAGAAATCGCCAGCGTGGCGACGACGTCATCGGTGGCGACGGAAGTGGCGCAGAGATTTCTCGGCCCGCTGGCCATCACGTTCATCGCCGCGGCGCTGCTGTCGTCGACCTTCGGCACGTTGCATACTTCGATTCTCACCGGCGCCAGAGTTCCGTACGCGATGGCTAAGGATGGTTTGTTCCCGCGCAGTCTATCTAAAGTTTCGCCGCGCACGCGCGTGCCCACCGGCGCTTTGATCGTTCAGGCGGTTTGGGCCTGCATCCTGGTGATCGCGTTTTCGTCGTCGTTCGACATCCTGACTGACTATGCCATCTTCGGTTTGTGGATCTTCTATGGACTGGTGACGGCAGCGGTCTTTATCCTGCGCCGCAAGATGCCCGACCTCGAACGGCCGTATCGCGCGTGGGGATATCCGGTCGTGCCGATCTTTTTCCTGCTGGCTACGGCGCTGATCCTGGGCATGACTTTGTGGGGCGTGCGGGAAGATTTTGCCAACGGCGTTGGCTTGATGATACATGGTCATCTACTGACAGGATTTGGGGTGTTGGCGCGTAATCCTCCGCTCGCGGGCATCGGCCTGATCCTGCTGGGGCTGCCCGTCTATTGGATCTGGCCGGAGCGGAAAGCGGGGCAGTAGCCCGACCGTCAGGGAGGGCGTGGGGATCAGTGGAGGACGCCCTCCCTGACGGTCGGGCTACTGCCCCGAGTCGCGACGCTTCTCGAACCTGTCTGACTATGAAAGACCCGGACGGACATGACTATGAATCGACTTGGAATCTCTTTCAGGATCGCCGCCTTTCTTCTTCTCTTAACTTCGTCGCCAGCTCGGACGCAGACCGAATCGATCCTATCGGGCGTAGACGGACGGGCGGCAAACCTTCAGGAGCTGGTCAACAACGCGGCGCAAACGGCCCTCGAAAAATTCGCGGACAAGAAACTCACCGAAGCCCAGCTTTCGATCACTCTGATTGACTTGCGCGATCCGCAGCATCCTTTGACCGCGAGCTTCCGCGGCAACGAGCGCGTCTATCCGGCCAGCGTGGTGAAGCTTTTCTATTTCGTAGCGGTGCATCGCTGGCTCGAGGATAAGAAGATTCAGGAAACGGCGGAGCTGAAGCGCTCGGTGCGTGACATGATCGTTGATTCATCGAACGAAGCAACTCAATACGTTCTTGATGTTCTGACTCAAACGACCGGTGGCTATGAGTTGCCGCCGAAAGAGATGGCCGCCTGGCAATACAAACGGAACGCGGTGAACCGCTATTACTCAGCGCTTGGTTTCCAAAACATTAACGTCAATCAAAAAACGTTTTGTGAAGATGCTTACGGCCGCGAACGCGATTCGCGCGGGCCGAATGGCGAGAATCGAAACAAGCTGACGACTGATGCCACCGCCCGACTGCTTTCAGAAATCGTCACGGGACGTGCCGTAAATCCTGCCCACTCCGCCCAAATGATGGAGCTGCTGAAACGAGATTTTTCAGGTACATCGAAAGATAACGACGATCAAGGCCACGGATTTACCAGCATTGCTCTACAGGGAATGACTGAAGCAAAGCTCTGGTCGAAGGCCGGCTGGACCAGCACCACGCGTCATGACGCGGCATACGTCGAGCTGCCAAACGGAGTGAAGTTTGTGCTGGTGACGTTCACGACCGATCACGCGAACGAACGTGAGATCATTCCGACTGTCGCGCGCGTGGTGATCGATGGGATTGCGTCGGTGAAGTAACAAGTTCAACTCCTTCATGGGAGCGCGGGCGCCCCCGCCCGCACCAGCGAGGCGTAGCCTCGCTGAAAACGGAATGGGCCTAACGGAAAGGCAGAGCCTTTCCGCACATCAGGCGGCTGAGCCGCCCTCTTCCCATGATCGACGATTTATCAAAACATCACGGTCCGATCACGTCTCTCTTCAATGCTGAGAACTGGTCGCAACATCGCCTCAGTGACGATCAAATCGAATTCTTCCACACCAACGGCTATCTCGCCGGCATCCGACTCCTAAACGATGAACAGATTGAAGCTCTCCGCCTGGAACTAACCGCACTAAGCGATCCAGGTAATCCCGGCAACGAACTCTTCTATGAATTCCATACTAATGAATCAACGGACCCGTCGAGCGTGCTATTTCATGCTTTAGGCGCCTGGCGCATCGGCGCGGGCTTTCATGATTTGCTCTGGAATCCTGCGTTTCTGATGCCTGCTTCGCAACTGCTGGGCGGCGCCGTTCGCTTCTGGCACGACCAGCTTTTCTGCAAGCCTGCCCAACATGGCGGCGTCGTGGCCTGGCACCAGGACTATTCATATTGGAGCCGCACGCAGCCGATGGCGCACCTGTCGTGTTGGATTGGCCTGGACGATTCGACGCGCGAGAACGGTTGCGTGCATTACGTTCCCGGCAGTCACAAGTGGAACCTGTTGCCAATTACCGGTCTGGCAGACGACATGCACGCGATTGAAAGTGTTTTGAGTGAGGAGCAGAAGAAGCAATTTAAGCCAGTCCCGATTGAATTGAAGCAGGGCGAGTGTTCGTTCCATCATCCTTTGATGATTCACGGTTCGTACGAGAACCGCAGCGATCGCCCCCGGCGCGGCGCCGTCATCAATGTTTTTCGTGATGGTGTTTGTTCGGCTTCAAATGATCCGCTGCTGGCAGGCGTGCCGCCGATTCGCGATGGAGAGAAGATTGATGGGCAGTTCTTTCCGTTGTTGTTCGATCCGGGCACGATGGATCGTTTGGGTTAGAAGCTGTTTGGTTTGAACTCCCTCTCCCGTTGGGAGAGGGTTGGGGTGAGGGTCTGAGGGTCGAAACTTTTTCATTTCAAATGTCTTCGCTAAACACAACGGGAAGTAAAAGCGGTTTGGACCGTACGCTGCGCGCCCTCATCCCCAGCCCTTCTCCCAGAGGGAGAAGGGAGCCAATCAACTATCAGGGAATGGACAGATTAGTCCTCTCGGAACTTTCCCGCGCTGCTGAGGTCTAACTCTTCAAAGAGGAGGACCGCCACCATGACCGCTGCGCACACAGTTGGGTCGAACGCCGAAAACTCTGGCAATTACGCGAGGCCAAACATCAATGTCACGCCTTTGATTGATGTCCTACTGGTGATGCTAATCATTTTCATGGTCGTGTCGCCGCTGAAGCCGGCCCGATTCCTGACCAAGGTCCCGTCAAAACCTGAGCAGGACGATCGCGTTGAGCCTCCGCCGCTTGGTCTGGTGGTTACCATCAAATACGACCGCACTCTTATGCTCAACGCCACGAATGATGTCGGCTCAATCTATGACACCAGCAAACTGAGCTCGATGCTTGTCGATGTATTTCAGCAGCGGCTCAGGAATCACGCCTACAGCGAGCAGTTCCGCGATCGAATCGATCTTCCTGAATACATGCGGATTGAAAGAACAGTCTTTATCAAGGCGCCGCGTTTGCTTCCTTACGCCGACGTCGTGCGGGTGCTCGATGGGATTAAGGGCGCCGGGGCGAATCCGGTGGGCCTGCAGATCGATGATCTGAATTAAGCTGGTCCAAGCTCGCTCGATCTAACACTTCAGGAAAAGGCGCCGGATGCCGTCGCACCGCACTCAGGGATGCGTGCGCTCCGCGCTCTCCTCACTTGGCTCCAGCCAAACTTGATCTGCTAAAATTGCTCTCGCGAACCAGAACTCAAAAACGTAATCCATATTTTTCTGGGAGAGTGGTCATGAATCAGCTTACGAATTCTTCAAAATGGAATAGGCAACGAAGTAGTGTGCTGCTGGCAATCTTGCTCTCGCTTTTGACCGGGGGATGCAGGGCGCACAGCGTGGCGCCAGCGTTGAACTTTGCGCCAGTGCCGGATGGTCAGCCGCAAAACTCTTACGCCGATTTGGTTAGTAAGGTCGCGCCCGCCGTGATTACGATTCGCGCGGACAAGCGTGTGCGCATGCCACAGCAGTTTCCTTTTTCCGACAATCCTTTCTTTCGTGGTTTGTTTGGCGACCAGGCGCCGCCGCAGCCGCGGGAATCGCTCGAACGGGCGTTGGGGTCGGGCGTGATTGTCAGCGCGGACGGGTACATCCTGACCAATCATCATGTGATTGATGGGGCGCAGGACATCAAGGTGGATATGAATGACGGCAAGACGCTGGATGCGAAGCTCATCGGATCTGATCCGCCAAGTGATTTGGCTTTGCTCAAAATTTCGGCGACCGGACTGACGTTCTTAACACCGGGAGATTCAGACAAAGTCCGAGTCGGCGACGTGGCGCTGGCCATCGGTAATCCCTTCGGCATCGGGCAAACGGTGACGATGGGAATTATCAGCGCGAAGGGCCGTTCTGGCCCAGGCGGCCTCGGGAGTGGCAACTTCGAAGACTTTCTGCAGACGGATGCGCCGATTAATCACGGCAACTCTGGCGGCGCGTTGGTGAATACGGTAGGAGAGTTGATCGGGATTAACTCGCAGATTGTGCCGGGTAACGGTGGCGACAGTATCGGAATCGGTTTCGCAATTCCGTCCAACATGGCGCGCACCGTCATGGATCAACTGACTAAGAACGGAAAAGTTCGCCGCGGCCAGTTAGGCGTTACCGTGGGACGCGTCAATTCCGATATGGCGACCAGCCTGGGAATGTCTGAAACGAAAGGCGTCATCGTAAATTCCGTACGGTCTGGCACTGCGGCTGAGAGTGCCGGCATTCATCAGGGCGATGTGATCACAGAGATCGACGGCTCGAGCGTGGGCGACGTTAACGCCTTCCGTAATCGGATCGCGAGCCTGGCGCCCGGTACGGACGTGACCTTAACCGTGTTGCGCGACAATAAGGAGCAGAAGATTCGCGCGAAGCTGGGCGAATTCAATCCTGAAACTGCGAGAGCCGCGGAGGAAAAGGACGCCGGTCCATCTAATCAGAGCGGGGCGAGTTTGGGAGTAACGGTCGAGCCCCTGACCCCGGATATCGCTCAACAGCTTAACTTGAAATCCGGTACGCAGGGCGTTGTGGTCGATGCAGTCGACCCGGCCGGGCCAGCCGTCGCCGCCGGACTGCAGCGCGGCGATGTGATTCAGGAAGTAAACCGGGGCGCAGTACGCTCGGCTGCAGACCTGAAAGCGGCGCTGGATAAGAACGGAAACAAGCCGGCCTTGCTGCTAGTCAATCGTCGCGGGGAGACGGTTTATTTGGCGGTGAGACCGAGATAGTCGTTTCCATTGGCAGCTCGCTTCAGCGACGTGAGCAAAAGTCAGTCTGCGGTCCCATGAGGTCAGTACCGCGAGCGCAGCGACCGGGTCCCTCGCAATCCAATTGCAGGGGGTTGAGACCCGGTCGCTACGCTCGCGGTACTGACCTCATGGGGCGTACACGAGCGCATTTCACTTTCTTCCTCGCCAAACATCCGCACCTCTGCTATCCTGTGTTTCATCGATAAGACAGGATTGCAACCATGCGCTATATCGAAAATCCCCCGAATCCCTGGCTGACCCACTCAGTGGAATGGATTGGCGAGCCGCCCGTCGCCAAGATCGAAGTCTTTGAAGAGACTGAGACGCGCTCGATCATCAGCAGCAACGACAGTCCCGATGTGGCTTTCGATCATTCGATCAACTGTTATCGCGGGTGTGTGCACGGCTGCACCTATTGTTTCAGCCGGCCGACGCATGAATATCTCGGTTATGGCGCGGGCACGGATTTTGAAAGAAAGATCATCGCGAAAGTGAACGCGCCCGAACTGCTGCGCAAAGAATTGATGAAGCCTTCCTGGAAAGGCGACGAGATCGTTTTTTCGTTTACCTCAGACCCGTACATTCCTTTGGAAGCAAATTACAAGTTGACGCGTCGCTGCCTGGAAGTCTGCGCTGAGTTTCGCAATCCCGTCGGCATCGTCACCAAGTCCGCGCTGATTCGCCGCGACGTCGACGTGCTGCAAAGACTTTCGTTAGAGGCCAGCGTCGGAGTCTACTTCTCAATTCCGTTTGCCGACTTTGCGACTGCCCGCGCTGTCGAGCCCTTCGCGCCGTCGCCGAATGCGCGTTTCGAAGCGATGAAGATTCTAGCCGCCGCCGGCATTCAGGTAGGAATCGGCATCGCGCCGACCATTCCCGGCTTATCCACCGACATCCCGGGGCTTTTGCAGCGGGCGAAGGACTGCGGCGCCACGAAAGCTTTTATGAATATGCTGCGGTTGCCCGGCAGCGTGGCTCCTTACTTCGAACAGCGTCTGCGCGAAAAGCTACCGACCAAAGCCGACCGCGTGCTGAATCGCATCCGTGACGCGCGCGGCGGCCGGCTTAACTCCAGCGCCTTTGGCGAACGGATGCGCGGCAAAGGCCAGTACTGGGAAGCGCAGCGCAAATTATTCGAGGTGTACTCAAAGCGGCTCGGATTCAACGAGCACGGCGTCGGCAGCGAACGGCACACGCGAGTAAATACTTTCCGTCGACCCACGGCCCAGGGTTCTCTGTTTGGCTGACCCGAGCGCATGCATCCTGCGTGCGGACCGCCGGCATCCATGCCGGCTTTTCTTACTCCCGCATTAATACAATTCAGTAACGATTCGGCTTCAGGGTTGATTTGCGCTGGGAATCTCAAGATTATTAATTATTATCTCACCTAAGGGGTTGACTGAAGCACCCCTAAAAGCGTAAAAGACAGACGCCTCAAATGTTTATTCCTGTTCGCGAACTCTGGTGGCTGGCCGCAGGCGGCGCAGGTTACGGCGCGCGTTATATGAAGATGCGCATCGACGCCGCGGTGACCGCTCGCCGGCTTGGCCGCATGCCCGATCCGACGGGCGAACTGCTGCGGCTGCAAACTCTCTACGGTTACAATCCGCACTCTTTGGTCAGCATCGCGCCCGGAGCCATGCTCTGGTCAACGCCGGAAATTGACGGCGCGATCATCTATGGAGAGTTTGGCCGGGTTTGGCTGGCGGCCGGTGATCCTTTGGCTCCCCTGCAAGACATGGCTGAGCTGGCGCGGCAGTTCGGCGCCTATGCGAAGCGAAGAAACCGGGTGGTTGCCTTTGTCCCCACCAGTGCCGAGTTCGCTCGCCGCGTAGTGCCCAGGGATTTCAAAGCCGTAAAAGTTGGGGCGTCCCCGTACTTTGATCTGCAAAGCTGGAACCCGCGCGGAGACTCAGGCAAAAAAATCCGCGCCGGCCTCAATCAGGCGCGCCGGGCCGGCGTGGTCGTTGAGATGATTCCCGAGGGCATCGGTGAGTCGATTAAGAGCGAGACGGCGCAACTCTGTCTAAACTGGCTCGGTTCCCGCCGCACGGCGACAACGTTTGGCTGGTTGGTTGCTCTCGATCCCTTTCTGCATTCCGAATACAAAAAATATTTCACCGCGCGAGTCAACGGGAGACTCGTAGGCTTTCTCGCGGCCAGTCCGATCCCGGCGCGCAGAGGCTGGTACCTGGAAGACGTCTTGCGCGAGCCCGATGCGCCGCATGGCACCGCGACCATTCTGGTGGTCGAAGCGTTGGCAAAGCTGAAAGCCGAAGGCGCCGCGCTGGCGACTTTGGGGACCTCGCCCCTGACCAACGATGGTCCGATCGACATCCCCACCGACCATCGCGTGGTGGCGCGCGCTTTGGAAGTGGCCTCGCACCGCCTGGGCGGTTTCTATAACTTCGAAGGCCTGCGCCGCTTCAAAGGAAAGTTTGTGCCGAGTTGGTGGGAGAGCGAGTATGCCCTGGGCCAGGGTGGCGTCACCATGCCGCCACGCATCGGCCATGCGATCGTGCGCGCCTTGGTGCCCGGCGGTCTCACACAGATACTCACACGTCAGGCGCTCCGGATCACCCGGTTGGAAAATGTAACCAAGTCCCTCTCGTCATCGTCTAAACCTGCGAGTAAGAAGTAATCCCCCCCATTAGTTTGAAGAAGCGGAGCTGGCTCCGTTAGCAGCCAATGTTTATAGCCAATCGGCCTATCCCATTTGCTGCCGCCCGTTCTGTGAAATGAAAGTGAGTGACAACGAATCAATTGGCTTAACGCAAAGGACGCAAAGTGCTTCGCAAAGGACGCGAAGGAAAAGCTTTTCTTTGCGTTCCTTTGCGGATCCCTCTGCGTCCTTTGCGTTAAAGCTGCTGTTTTGACAGGGCCTCCTTTAGGATCGGGATTCATCTCTCACTAAAGGAGGCTAAGAGAACGGATTGTTGGAGAGCTATAAACATCGCGCGCCTAAACGGCGCTGAAGCAGACTTTGTTTGATCTATTCCTTTGTGCCTTGGCGTGAAAGATTGTTCTTATGAACGTCACCGGACGACTCAAGCAGCGCTATCTCGCCTCCCGCGTTGCGCATCAATACCATCAGGCGCAGTCGAAATTCGTTGCCGTTGATAACGCGCGTCTGCATTTCGTAATCAAAGGCTCCGGCCGCCCCATCGTTCTGGTTCATGGCAATCCCGGTTCGTGTCAGGATTGGACCAGGTTGTACGTGCCGCTTTCTTCGCGGTACTGCGGATATGCCTTCGACCGGCCCGGCCACGGTCACAGCGACCGGCCCAATCACCGTCCCATCACCGTCGAGGTGCAGGCGCAGATGCTGCACACGGCGCTCAAAGAACTCAACGTCGAAGATCCGATTCTGTTGGGCCATTCGTGGGGTGGGGCTTTGGTGCTGGCTTACGCGCTCCAATTCCCGGAAGATCTGGCGGGAGCGGTGTTACTGGCGCCCGCTGCATACGACAGCGACGATGGAGTTTCTTTTTTGACTAAGGTCCCGGCATGGCCGGTGATTGGTGATCTGGTGAACTATCTCTTAACACCGCTGTTCGGCGCCTGGATTGTGAGAGAGGATTTACAGAAAGCCTTTGCACCCGACGCAGTGCCGAAGCATTACCTGCGACACGTGCTCTCCGAATGGACCCGGCCAAAGAAGGTTAAGTGGTATTCCGTCGACGATGCTTTGCTCAACGAATCTTTGCCCAAGCTCACCTCTCGTTATTCCGAGATTCGTGTGCCCGTAGTGATCGTTACCGGCGATTCAGATTTGATCGTTCCGGCGAATGAGAATGCGCATCGTCTGTACGAAGCCTTGCCACATGCCGAACTGATAGTTCTGGAAAAGACCGGCCACCAAATTCCTTTCACGCGCCCCGAAGCAGTTGTGGACGCCATCGATCGCGTAACGGCCAAAACGGAAGCGTTGCCCGGAGCGCGGACATCCTTGTCCGCATTGAGCGCGTAGCGCGAACCGTCAGTGCAGGTCGTTTTTGGGAAAAGCCGCTGGCTGGGTGGTGTCTTATCGTGAGGACTGCGAGTGGCCAGTTAAAGCGATCCACGAAAACGCACGAAGCGGACTAGCTTTGTTCGTGTGTCTTCGTGTGACTTCGTGGATCGTTCCTGGTTCAAGCGCGAAAAATCACAAAACCAAATTGAGACACTGCGCTGGCTGGTATCACTGAAAACGCAGCTCTTCGTGTAGTATGATCGGCAAATCAATCGCGTGAGTAGCGGTTTCTTTTCGCCCCCGGAACCATCGGGATCCGATTTGGGAAGGTTTTTCCGTGAAGTTCTGCCTTCAACTATTCTTGTGCAGCAGCCTGGTGCTGTGGGGCTCACAATCGCAACGAGCGCAAACTCTCGCGGTCGATATCGGAAACACCTTTGCCGTTAGAAGCTTTCAGAAAACCGGCGCCGAGACCCTTAAGCCTTCGCCCTCCGGCGTCCAGATCAACTCGGATCGTCCCCACTCCATTTCACAATTCGCGACCGTTGACGGCACGCGCCTGCATTTTGTAATTGAAGGCGCCGGCTCGCCGGTGGTCCTGATACACGGCAATCCGGGATCAACGAAGGATTGGACTCATCTCTCTGGTCTGCTGGCGGTGCGTCACAAAATCGTTGCCTTTGATCGCCCTGGTCATGGGCAGAGCCAACGGCCCAAGCACGGCGACGCCTCCGTTGAAGTTCAGGCCAGTCTGCTGCACGATGCGCTCAAGCAACTCCACATCGTGCGCCCGATCATCGTCGGTCATTCCTGGGGAGGCGCGCTGGCACTCGATTACGCCATCACTTATCCGAAGGAAGTAGCGGGATTGGTGCTGTTGGCGCCGGCAGCCTATGAAAGCCAGGACGATGATGGGTTTCTGGCCGGCCTGCCCGCGGTGCCGGTTATCGGTGACGCGGCGACTTATGTGTTAACGCCTTTACTTGCGGCCACAGTGGTTCGCAGCAATTTGAAAAAGGCGTTCTCGCCGGATCCCGTTCCGCCGGGGTACGAACGCACCATGCTGGCCGAATGGACCAAGCCGAAGAAAGTAAAAGCCTACGCCTTGGATAATGCCTCCCTTAATAGCAGCTTGAAGAAACTGAGTCTCAGGTATTCAGAGATTACGGTGCCCGTTTCAATCCTCACCGGCGATTCGGATCTGATCGTCTCGGGAAAAGAAAACGCCGAACGCCTGCACGAAGCACTGCCAAAATCACATCTGATCATCCTGCCAAAAACCGGCCACGAACTCCCCGTCAATCGTTCCCAGGCCATAGTCGACGAAATCGAAAAAGTCCAAAGACTCTCCCGCACCCGATCGTAACTCCGGGGCACTAGCCCGACCGTGAGGGAGGGCTCCTTTGCGTAATGTCGGGGCAGTAGCCCGACCGTCAGGGAGGGCTCCTTTGTTCAAGCCGAAAGAAAAAGCGGTCGACGAATTCACACGAAACCCAGACAAGAGTCTCTGCTTCTTGCCGTTTCGTGTGCCTTAGTGGATCGTGTTTCTTGCTACTGACATGACTGAGATGTTGGATGGCGCGCACCGAGGCTCTGACAATATGCGTTGAAGGTCGTCAGACATCCGATGAGGGCCGAACGATCCGCGCGCAATGCCATCAGACATTCGCCAAATGTCACCAGACATTTTCCAGATGTCATCAGACATGTGCTAGATATCGTCAGCTATTCCCCAGATGCCATCAGACATTTCGCAACTGTCAGTTAGAAATGCCCGAAAACCATTCAATTCACGCCTCTCGCGCGGCAGAATCCGTCGGATAACACTTAGCTTACCATCGCTTGATAAATGTGTTGCTAACTGGCTGAGAATGTCTATAATGCTCCCGCCGTCGGGGCTTCTGCGGCTTTGTCCAACTTTTAAACTTCACTTCAGGAGGTGCCTCAAAATGGCCAAAGTTAAACTTAATTTTAGACGTCTATCAGTGCCGGAAAAGATCGCGAAAGCGCGTCAGATCGTTACCGCCTTAACCGGCAACACCAATTTTCCAAATCCAAACCCGCCCCTGGCCACAATCACAGCCGGTGTTAACGGCCTCGATGGCGCACACGGGATTACCCAGAGCACCAAGCAGGATCTCAAAACCGCCGTTACAAATCAGTCGGTTAAAGAAGACGCGCTCGATCAATTAGTGTCGCAAATCGCGAGCTATGTAGAGAACGTGGCCGGCAACGACGAAGCACTGATTACCAGCGCGGGCATGGACGCGAGGGCCCCCGCCAGCGCTTCCACCTTGCCTGATCCACCCACGGGCCTGGAGGCAACCATCGGGGATCGCGATGGTGAACTCGATCTGAGTTGGGATCCGGTGCCGAACGCGAAGAGCTACCTGGTCCAGAAAACCGCCGATCCGAACCTCTCGACCGGCTGGGCGCACGCCGGCACGTCAACCAAGTCGAGCACTACAATCAGCGGCCTGACCAGCGGCACCCGCCACTGGTTCCGCGTCTGCGCCGTCGGCGCCAGCGGCCAAAGCGGCTGGAGTGATCCGGCCACGAAGATCGCACCGTAGGACGCGCACGCATCCACCGTGCGGAGCGCGGACATCCTGTCCGCATTGATTGACCGCACCGCCATTTCGGTGGTGGCCGTTTCCAGTCGTCACCTTCGCGAGGGCAGGCGTAAGCCTGTCCTCCTCGTCCAGTGACTTCAGTGTATTGCATACTCACCCGACGATTTTCCTGTTCCTGCTGCATTTTTTGCTTGCAACTGGGAACGGACCTGTAATATTGTCTCGCCCGCAATACTTCAGTCTCGCGGGTTCTCACGTAACTCATTAACGGAATCCCGAACCCGCAAATACTAATGGGCAGTGTTTTTCTGTCGTTGAAGCCCAGCATCGCGGGGACAGCAGCGAGTGCAACAGTTGTTGGTTTGCTTCTTTCCTCGTTTCGGCGGAAGAGTGAAACATCTCGTACAGGGCTCTG
>JBBQWP010000045.1:0-31083 GCA_038210455.1 Pyrinomonadales bacterium
CCCTCACCCCAACCCTCTCCCAGAGGGAGAGGGAGATAATCCTCTGAGGAATCAGTAGTGGTAAAGCAACGTCGAAAGCCTAAATCAGCATGGATGAAGTTTGAGCGGCACCAGGATCAGCTGGCGCCGGTTTCAGTCTTCGTCAAACGGCTGGTCGGATCATTGGCGATGGCGTTGGGCCTGATTGCGTTCGTACTCATACTGGGGATCGCCGGGTATCACTACATAGCCGGCTTCGATTGGGTGCAGTCGCTGCTTGAGGCTTCGATGATCCTGGGGGGCATGGGCCCGGTCAAAGAATTACCAAATGATGCCGCAAAGATTTTCGCTTCTGCCTACGCTCTCTTCAGTGGCTTGATATTTATCGCCATAATGGGGCTCGTGCTGGCCCCGGTTGTTCATCGCATCCTGCACAAGTTTCATGTGGATGAGAAGGATGTTGAGTGAGCGGCGTTAACGCCGCTTCCCCGCAGGGTTACTAGCCCAGCCGTTCTACGGCTGGGGCGCGATCGATCAATTGATAATTCAGCCCGCTTCAGCGGGCTTAGAATGGCGAGTCCCGCCCGAACGCTGATGCTAAAGCAGACAAGTAAGCACGCTGAAGCGCGCTCTTTGAAGTCATTCGCCGTTCTTACCCAGCGCTCGAAGCGCTGGGCTAGTAACCCTTCGGGGAAGCCCGATGAATCGGGCTGAGCAGACCAATATCATCTAGTTGAAGGAGGTCCCTCATGTCAGCAGAAAACAAAGCCCTAGTCCGCCTCTGGTTCGAAGAAGTCTGGAATAAAGGACGCGCCGATGCGATTCCGGAAATGCTCGCCGCCGACGGCATCGCCCGCGAATCCCTTACGCGGCCCCGCCGGTTTCCTGCCGTTCCACGCCCAGTTCAGCGAAGCCTTTCCCAACATCGAAGTGGTTGTCGAAGATCAGATTGCCGAAGGCGAGATGGTCGCCACCCGCTGCAGTGTGCGCGGCAAACACACCGGCGACAGCTTGGGGTTCGCCGCGACTCAAGCGCCCGTCGAATTCACCGGCATGGTAATCACGCGCATCAAAGACGGCAAGATTGTCGAAGCCTGGAACAACTTTGATTTTATGAAGATGTATAAGCAGGTGGGTGCGATTTGACTGTGGCAGCTACTTTGTTCGGATGTTATTATGCTCGCGAGATCGTAAGAGGCTTGTTGAATGCCACGAATCAAACGGATTCCCGGCCCGTATCGATTCTTTTTCACGAGTTTCGACTGCAACGAGCCGCCGCACGTCCATATTGAGCGTGAGGAAAAAACCTGCAAGTTCTGGCTTGAGCCGCTCGGCTTGGCGCGGAACCACGGCTTCAGCGCTCGGGAATTGAATATTATTCGGCGGATCATTCAAACGCATCTCATCACGATTGTGGAGACTTGGAATGAACACTGTGGCTAACAGCGAGCCTCTCATAAAAAGCGTGCGCGTCACCAGTGACGAAATCATCGCCGATCTGGTCGACGGCCGCGTGATCAGCGTACCGCTCGCCTGGTCGTGGCGGTTGTCAGAAGCGACTCGGAAGCAGCGCGCCAGATTTCGCCTTATCGGCGCTGGACAGGGAATCCACTGGCCAGACATCGACGAAGACATTAGCGTAGAAGGAATGCTTCACGGAGTTCCCGCACAACGACCGCGCTCAGCCACACCCGTAACCGCCCGCGCCTCGCGAAATCACTCAGCTTCTAATAAGCGCAGCCGGCCGAAGTCGCGAGCAGCCTAGGACGGCGCAACGATAGTGTGGATCAAGGACGGCAAGTTCGTCGAAGCCTGGAACAACTTTGATTTTATGAAGATGTACCGGCAGCTAAGTGTAATCTGATATGCTCACAACCATCTTTCCTTTTAGGCAATCCTCATCAGCGGTTATTCTTGACCGGATAGCGGAGCGAAACTGATGTCTTATGACTATGAAATGTGCCGCGAAAACCTTGGGCGGTTGGCGAACTCGTCGTTGGCCGAAGCGGCAAAACGGAATGAAGCAACAACTCGGTTACAGGTGATCGATAGACTGTTTTTTGAATGCTTAGGCTGGAACCGAGATGACTGCGTATCCGAGGAATCACAGAGTGGGACGTATGCTGACTACACATTCCTCGGACCGAGGCGAGTCTTAATAGTCGAGGCGAAGAAAGAGGGAGATTATTTTGACCTCCCCGCTGGTGTCGATAGACTTGATTATTCGATACCGGCACTCATGAGAGACTATAAAAATGTGAAGGCCGCCGTGGAGCAGGCCGCTAGCTATTGTCAATCTCGCGGCGTTCCTTACGGAGCAGTTTGCAATGGCCACCAGATTGTTGCCTTCGTAGCAAATAGGAGTGATGGCCTCGCCCCGCTGGAGGGCAAGGCTCTCGTTTTCTCGTCGCATAGAGTGATGCTGGAGAGCTTCTTGGATCTGTGGCAGTCGCTCTCTAAACCTGGTGTCGAGGAGAAGAGACTTCAGGTGCGACTACTCGGTGACGTCATGCCAGCGCTTCCACCCAAACTCTCCGAGACTATAGCCGCATACCCAGGTATTAAGGCGCGAAATATTTTTCAAACTGATCTTCAGAACCTTAGCGAAGTGGTGATTGAGGATCTTATCGCCTCCGGCGATTTGGAGGCTCGTTTTTTTGAGGAGTGTTACGCGAAGAGCGCCACCCTCTCTCGGTATGCCGTTATCAGTAAGAATATCCTTGAGGCGCGTTATGCCGCATTATTTGATTCGGATTCACCCGGTCCCTCAACCACGCCCGCGACTACTCAAAAAGGAATCTCGGCAGAACTTTTCGCCGAGAGCTTTAGTCGCCGCCCAATTCTTCTGATCGGCGATGTCGGGGTTGGCAAAACAACTTTTATCCGCCGCTTGGTAAAGATCGAGGCAGCCCAACTTTTCGAAAGTTCCCTCACATTCTACATCGACCTTGGAGCTCAGGCTACGTTATCAGCGGACCTCAAACAGTTCATACCGAAGGAAATGCTCAGGCAACTACGGAAGAACTACGGGATTGATGCGGAAGAGGCCGGCTTCGTCCGGAAGGTTTATTCTCAGGAACTGAATCGTTTTAGCAAAGGAATATACTCAGAACTTCGAGAGCTCGATCCTTCTAGCTATAAACTAAAAGAGATCGAGTTCCTGCATGAAAAGCTCTCTAATAAAGACCAATATTTGAAGGATGCTCTTTATTATTTTGCACGTGGAAATAAGCGGCAGGTCATTCTCTTCATCGACAATACCGACCAGCGAAGTGATGAAACGCAGCAGCAGGCGTTTCTCATTGCCCAGGAAATAGCAGTGGGATGGAACCCTGTCACTGTTTTCGTCGCGCTCCGTCCCGAGACATTCTATAGATCCATGCGCATGGGCACGTTGAGCGGTTATCATCCAAAGGCGTTCACAATAGCGCCTCCGAGAATCGATGAGGTCATTAGAAAGCGTCTGATCTTCGCATTGAAAATCACGAGGGGTGAGATTCCAATACAGGCACTTTCGAATACAGTCCAAGTGCGGTTGAATAACCTGGAGAGAATCATCGAGGTCTTTTTGAGATCACTGGACGCGAATCCGGCTCTCGAGGAGTTTATTGATAATATCTCAGGTGGGAATGTCCGACTGGCATTGGATCTAGTCAGGGGTTTCTTTGGAACTGGATATGTAGACACGCAAAAGATTGTGAAAATACAGGATGAAGGCGGCGACTACAAGATCCCCCTACACGAGTTCTTGAAGGCGGTGATTTTCGGCGATGCCGAATACTACGATCCCGAGCAATCTCCGGTAGCTAACGTTTTTGATTTGACGCACCCCGATCCCAAAGAACACTTCCTACTGCCGCTGCTGATTTCTCTTGTTGCTGCGGGCGGATCTAGTTCAGCGGATGGATTTGTTGATACCTCATCTATCTATGAGCGACTGCAAAGCCTGCGTTTTACGCCCGATCAGATCGATTCGGCCTTGACGCGGGGTTTCAGAAAGAAACTGGTTGAAACCTCGGCTCGGAGGGTACCGCAACCTGGTCAGGTCATGCCTCACGCTCTGCGGGTAACCTCTGTTGGCGCTTATCATATTTCTCATTTGTGCGAACTGTTTCCATATGTGGAGGCGGTTTTAGTTGATACCCCTATTCTCGATGCTGAGATTAGAGCCTCGCTTTCGAGTTCGCACGAAATCAATCTACGATTAGCCAATGTGAAAGCGTTCCAGAGGTACCTCGATTATCAATGGCAAAGCGACGGCTACCTTAAGAGCACGGCAATTTTCAATTGGCCCGCAATTTCGAATAGGCTAAGAATGGATCTAAAGAGAATAGAAGCCAGGAAAAGGTAGGCCAACTCGATGCTTCTAAAGCCTTCACCACTTCCCGCCCAGAAAATTCTCTGCCACATAACGCACCGTATCGTTCAGCGTATCGCCGGGATCGCGTGGGGTGAAGCCGAGTTCGCGGCGGGCTTTGCCGTGATTGAAGTACCAGAAGTATTCGGCCATCTCGACGGTGTCAGCTTCGACGGGTGAGGTGAAGTTCCATTGGCGGAATAGCGAGTCAATTACCTGCGCGCCGGCGATAGCGAACTTCGAAGGCAGAGCGAGACGTGGCGAGGCGACTTTCGTCAGGCGCTCGAGGCGATCGAACAGTTTCACGAAAGTCCAATTCACAGCGCCCAGCAGGTAGCGCTCGCCGTGTCGGCCCTTTTGCATTGCCGCCTGAAACGCGTGCGCGGTGTCGCGTACGTCGACAAAATTCAGGCCGCCGTTGGGGACCGCGTTAATCTTGCGCGCCATGAAATCCAAAACAACTTTGGTTGAGCTGAGCCGATCATCGCCCGGGCCCAGCAGTAGACTGGGATTCATGATTACCAGACGCAGGCCTTTGCCACTGAATCGTTCCAGCGCCGCCATCTCCTGATAAGCCTTGCTCGCGTAATAGGGCCAGCGCGCAATGATGTCCAAAGGCGGAGGATACTTCTCGTCGGGAACCACGTCGCCTTTCTCAGTCACGGCAATCGTGCCGCTGCTCGAAGCCAGCACGATTGTCTTCACTCCGGACTTCCGCGCGGCGTCGCAAAGCATGCGTGTGCCGTCGACGTGCAGCTTGTACATCTCACGTGACTCGTCTTTTTCACGCGAGACCTTTCCGGCCAGATGGTAAACCTCCGTGACGCCGTCGCACGCGCGCGCCACGTCATCGGCGACCGTGACTGACCCTTCAAAAGTATCTACGCCCAGCCCCGCCAGCCACTCGGGAATCGAAGTGGCCATCACCCGAATGTCTTTCACGCCGGATTCGACCAGTTGGCGCACCAGGTGCGCGCCAAGAAACCCCGTGCCGCCGGTAATCAGAGTTGTCGGCGGGACTTTCTTGATGATGGCGGCGTGCTTTTTCGTGCTCTTCTTGGGCACGATCTGCGCGGTGCGTTTTTGTGATGGTGTCCTGGGCATTAGTAGATTAGAACCACGGAGGACACAGAGAAGAAGTAGAAAGAGTTAAGTTGTCGCGTGAGCCCACCCGCTGACGCAGGTGGTACTGACCTCATTTTCCCGGTTCTTCTCTGTGTCCTCCGTGGTAAATGTCTTCACGGTTCCGCAGTCACAAATTCCGCATCGCTCGCCTCCAGGCGTGCGCTCCGGCGTTCGGCTTTCCATTGCTGACGCAGCGCTTTCGCGTCGAACTTAATGTTCGTGCGATCGCGCAGGTTAACGATCTCGTGACGGACGCGGGCGGCGATGAGCCGGTAGGCTTCAGCGCGCGCCATGCCGCGCGTCATCTCTTCGAGCTCTTCGGCCGACAGGAAGCGGCCGATGCGGGCGCCCACGTCGCGGCTCTTTAGAATCGTCGATCCTTTCGGAAACGCGGCGTAAGTTCCCTGCAGGTAAATCGGAAGAATCCCCACCCGTGAGGCCAATGCCAGGTAACCGATGACCGGCTTGAAATCGGCCATGATACCGCTCATCGAGCGTGTGCCCTCCGGAAAAATGAGCGCGTTGAAGCCTCGATCCAGAAACGAACGCGCGTGCCGCAGAGACTGTCTCAGCGATCCAGTGCGTTCCATCGGCACCAGGTTCGTAAAGTTCTCCATGTAAGCGCGCTTGTATTTTGTATCAAAGAAATAATCGGCCGCCGCCAGCGCCACCAAATCCTGGCCGGCATCATCCAGGGCCATTTTTACCAGGCCCATGTCGAGATGCGAACTGTGATTCGCAGCGACGATAAAGTTCGTGTGATAAGGAATGTTAGTTCGGCCTTCATACTTCGTGCGCAGGAGCCGCTCGTACAAAGCGCGCTGCACCAGATCGACGCCTTTGTTTCCGATCGTGCGCAGAAACTCTGGAATGTGGATATCCTCATCGTTCTTTTCCGAATCCAAACGCAGCCGCGCTGCTTCGCGTCTGGCCGAGGTTCCCTGACGGCTGACGACGCCCAAAAGTTCGCGCACATCCTGTACTTCATTCAGCCGTTCAGGCGCCGTTAATGCGCCGCCGGCGTTTTCGATTGCTGTCGCAAGTTCGACAAACATCAAGCTGTCAAAGCCCAGATCGGGAAGCCGCGAGTTAAGCGAAACTTCATCCAGCGATCGATTGGAGACCGAAGCGATGATGCCGATTAGCCAGGCAGCGTCGCCCGTCATCTCTTCGCCGCCGGCTTCCTGTGTGGAGCGCGCGCCTTCCTGAATCTTCCGCATCAGATCGAGAACTTCACGGCGTTTGACCTTGCGGGTGGCAGTGCGCGGCAGCTCTTCTTCAGTGAACTGGAGCAGCTTGACGCGTTTGTAGTATGGCAGCGTGGCCGAAACTTCACGGAAGTGCTCTTCGATTTTCTGCCGCACCTCGGCGCGCGAGAGCGCGATGTCGTACTCTTCGTCGGGCACTACGATGCAGGCGACTTTTTCGCCAATGCCGTCAGGCAAACCAATGACGCTGAGCTCCTTGATATACGGCGAGTCCTGGTAGACCTCTTCCACTTCGTCCGGATAGACGTTCTTGCCGTTGGTATCGACGATGATGTCCTTCGATCTTCCCACCAGATAGAGATTACCCGCGTCGTCGATGCGACCCAGGTCGCCGGTATAAAGCCAGCGATCGACCAGAGCCTGTCGCGTCGCCTCTTCATTCCCGAAATAGCCGACCATCACGTTCGGCCCGCGCGCAATGACTTCACCGACGCCGCTCGGATCAGGCTCGCTAATCCTAATCTCCACACCGGGCAGAGATTTGCCCACTGTGCCTGCCAGCATGCGATTTTCCGGTCGGGTCACGGTCAAAACCGGCGACGCTTCGGTCAAACCATAGCCTTCGAGAATCGTGAATCCGAGTCCCTGAAAATCGCGCTGCACTTTTTCATTCAGGGCTGAGCCGCCGCTGATGAAGTAACGGATGCGGCCGCCCATGCCTTCGTGTATCGGATAGAAAAGCAACTGGCCAAAGTTCAAAGGCGTCTTGTCACGCAGCCACGCGTTGAATCTCATCAAGAGATCCGCGGTCTCGCCAACCAGCCTGCCGCGATCGTGCAGACGAGTCTTGATGCGCCGGTGCAGCAACTCCCAGAGAGCGGGCACGCCCACCATGCCGGTGACGTGTCCATTCTTGATCGCTTTGGCCAGATGCTCGCTGGTCAGCTCAGGGAGGTAAGTGATCTGCGCGCCGCGGCTCAGCGGAGTGAGAAAGCCGGTCGAGAATTCAAACGTGTGATGCAGAGGCAGCACCGACAAAACTCCATCGCTGGTGTCCATGTCAAAGACTGAAGAGAGCATCGAAACCATGCTGGTCAGATTGCGATGCGAGAGCATCACGCCTTTGGGCCGTCCCGTAGTACCGGAAGTAAAGATGAGCGAGGCGACTGTCTGGGCGGTGACGCGTTGCGGCAAGAGCGCGACGCGCTCGTCCTCGGTCTGCTCGTCGGGCATTTCGAAAACTTCTTCAAATGTCCACAGCCTTACGTGACTGAGTCCGGCTGCTTTCAGCTTCTCAGGCAGCTCAGAACGTTCTTCGATCAACCTCGCGCTAATGACGATGCCAGAAGCTTCACCAGCGCGCGCAAAGTTAACCACCTCATCCGTTGAGCTTTCCGGATCCACGGGGATGCAGGTGGCGCCGGCGCGCAAAACGCCAAAGTAGGTCATGCCCCACTCTGGCGCGTTGTGACTGAAAAGCATCACGCGATCGCCACCCTTAATCCCGTAGTTGGCGAAGAAGCCGGCGGCGCGCATCGCCAATTCGCGTAGATCGGCGTAGGTGTATTGTTCTTTATGTCCATCGCGGTCGATACGCATGGCGACCCTCGTCGCATGACGTTTGGTGGTGGTCTCAAACATCTCGAGCAGATCGCGATAAGTGTAAATGCGCTTCGGCTGCGCGCGCATGTCCTCTTCCAGCGTCGGCAGCACCCACTTCTTCAATCCGGGCATGTGGATGTTCAGCCAGTAGTCATACCAGTCGAATTTATCGGGGTTCCAGGTCAGCAGCTGCTGTTCGTCTTCTCTGATACGCGCGAACAACGCTCGGATATTGTCCGCCCGAAAGACGTAAGCGTTTTCAACCGTGAAGGGCAGGAACATTTCAAAAGCTTCTTTGGCTTCGCGCGTCTGCTCTTCAACCCGATCTACAGTCTGCTTCATGCGGTTGATGACGCCTTCATAGCGGCCACCGCCCCAACGCGGGCGCGCGCGGTCAAGCAGCGAAGATGCTCGCTTCGCCGTCTTGTTCATCATTGGAATCGAGACGGCTTCGAAACGTTCCGGCGAGACCGGCCAGGGTTCAATGCGCGCGCTGATTTCGTGGAACAACTTCAGGCCGTCCTCTTTTTGTTGCTCCTGCTGACGCCGGTACATGCCGACGAGCCCGATAATGCGCTCCATGTTATTGGGATTTGCGTCACCGGTGGCGGCCTGGTGCACCAGGCGCGGCTCTTCAATGCAGGCTTGCGCGGCGACTGCCAGCATGACCGCGGCCACCTGATCCACCGGCGTGATGTCGAGGATCAGTGTCTTGTTGGCCGGGATTTGGCGCTGGCCTTTCAAGGCCATGAAGATGATTGGCGCAGTCGTCGTGAACCCTTCGTTCCAACCGGGAAACGGATAGCTCTTCGCCGATTCGACGATGCTGGGCCGGACGATACTGCGCACGATTCCAGTTTCGGCGGCGACCAGTTGTTCGCCCAGCGCTTTCGCGTAAGTGTAAATGTTGGGCCAACCCCAGAACTTCGCGCGTTCGATGCCGAGTTCTGTTAGCCGATTACGAGTCCAGACTTTTCGTTCGCGTGCTACGGCCAGACCGAGCGCATCCGGATCGTCGCCGTTGCGCATCTCTTCGTTCAGTCGTTTGCGGGCCTGCTCGCGAAACTGCGCGACGCGCATTGCGTCTTTGGCTTCTTCGCGCGCTCGCTCAGACATCTTTGCGCAATCTTCGATTTCCCGCTCGACGGCAAACTCGACGCCTGGCAGTTCGCCGCGCCGCGGGAAATAGCCAATGACGTCATCGTTCTCCCAGACCGCGCCAGAGCGATTGCCGGCGACGAAACAGGTCGAGATATGAACCAGGCAGGGCCGCTTCATGCGCTTGGTAAACGCAATCACGTTCTGCGTGCCCACGACGTTTGTGCGCAGCCCACTCTCCAAAGTCGGGTTAAAAGTAACGTTGCCGGCTGAGTTGATGATGACATCCAGGTCGCCGGCAATGCGCTGAGCTTCTTCATCGCTGAAGCCCAGATTGGTCTCGGCGATGTCTCCGCCGACGACTACGACCTTGTCACGGATGAAACCATCCAGCGCGCTGCCGTATCGCTCACGCAAGGGATCGAACGGCGGCGCCGTAATCACGTTGTTCCAGAAACGTGTTTCGGATTCTTCCTGCGATCGCGCGCGGACCGTCACATACACCCGCCCGACGTTGGGAAAGCGGTGTAGCAGCATGCTGAGGGTGACCTTGCCCAGAAAACCCGTGCTGCCGATCAGGAAGATGCGGCGGTCTTTGTAGATCTCAGTTGGTGAAAGCTTCGTCGTCATGGTCTCGATCAATCGTTCAACCGCTTCAGCGGATTTCGCGCGCACTCTTTGCGCCGCGGTGTTTCAATAAGTCTGCAACCGCCGCATTATTTTTGCTGACGGCGATGTCCAATGCGGTGCCGCCGTCGCCGATGGCGTTGATATCGACGCCGCGCAGCAGCAACTCCTTAACTACATCAAGCCGGCCGTAATAGGCAGCTTCGGTCAACGCAGTGTTGCCGAGCTTTTCGCGCGCATTGATGTCTGCGCCCTCGTCCAAAAGATAACGAACAACTGCAAGGTTTCCTTCACCGGCGGCCAGAAACAGCGGCGTGCAATTGCCGCGAGCATTAGTCTTTGCGCCGGCGAAATGCAGCCACCGCATGCGAAAAACGCTGCCGTCCACAGTCGCCTGGGCAAACGATCTCTGGCGCTGCTCTCTGATTCGCGGCAAGCTATTCATGATCGCCAGCGAGAAGACGGCGGTGCCGACAAAGGCGAACGCTCGCACGAGAATTAATTTTGCCGTTACGTTCTTCATTGACTGTTTAACTCCCTCTCCCAGTGGGAGAGGGGAACGTTATTCCATATCCGCGATGCCGATCATCGGCTGGTGCAGCATCGTGATTTCGGCTGAACTCCCCATATAAGTTCGCGCCATCGCGATCGCTTCAGTCAGATTGTCCGCGCGTTCCCATCCCAGCATTGCGGGCACGTGAGCGTTCTCAGCACCGGCGGCGATGACCTTGCCGACGTGCTGGCGGCCGTTCTCGCCCCAGTACCACATAAAGAATGGATGCGCGCCGTGATAGGCGTTGCCCCGCCGGTACATCTCGACATAGCTTGGGTTGTTCGCGAACTCGCGCTCGTACTTGTCGCGCAGATAGAAAGCGTCACGCGATTCCGGCAGCAGGCGATTGAAAAACTCGATGTAGCTGGGATGAAAGTTGTGATCGAACTGGTCGTAACACGGGTGATGAATGATCAGCACGCCGCCTTTTCGCAACAGTGGCTTGTTGCGATAGAAATTGAAGTGATAACCCAGTCCCATGACCTGTACCAGCAGCGGATTCAAAATCGAATACACGTTGTAAGGCGAAATATCGGGAATGCCGGTGATTAGAATGTCGCACTGGCCGCGCACGGGAATGGCGTACTGCTGAAATCCCTTCTCGAGAGTTTTTTCGTGCACCGGCTCAGTCTTGCCCGCATAGCAGGCAGTCATCTCGTATTGCGCCGGCATTGAATGCAGCATTTTGCGGCGCGCGGTGCGGGGCAGTTTGCTCATCGTGTAGCGCATGGCTTCAAACTTCATGCGATCAAAAGCGCTGAAGTCGTCCTCGTTCTTGATCAGGAAGTCCATGTCGCCTTTGTACATGCGATTGTTGATGGACGTCTCTATATGAAAGACGTTCAAGTGCTCATCGACGATCTTGCCCAGACGGCCGCACTTGTTACTCAACTCTGAACGCGCCGGGTCCATGTAGCTGTCAGAGTCGCGAATGGTCTGGGGCTCGTGATGCGCGCGCAGAGATTCGTAGTCACACAGACCCACGGCGACGGACTTGTGACCTCCATCCATCGGCACAAAATTGATGTTGGCATAGATCAGCAGGTCGCTTTCGGCCGCGCGACGGTTTAGCGTCAGCGGTTCTTTGTGGCGCGTCTCGCCAATCTTGATCAGGCCTTCCTTCCATTCGGCGTCGTGGTTGTAGTAGCGGTCCGGATAGAAGGCGTCAAAGATTTTCTGCCCGACCATGCGCTTCATTTCCCAGGCCGTCATTTTGCGGTGCAGGGAATTGGCGATGATGATGTGCACATCGTCGACCCCATGTCCGGCGAGCATGTCTAAAACTATCTCGAGCATCGTTTGGCGAATGTCGGGCGTGGCCATGGGCGGCAAAGGGAGACTAATGTCGTCAACCGCGATGGTGACTTTCATGCCTGGCTCGAGCTGGGCAAAAAGCGGATCGCAGCCGAGCGGATGATTCAGCGCATAGCGAATCGCCGCCTCGCGATTTGGCAAGCCCTTGACCGGCGGATTGGGATAGATGACGCGCGTGCCGACCGGCAAATCTTCCAGGATGAAGTCTTCGCCCGAAGGCATGATGCGCGGTGCGCTGTCGCTGTCGATGTAGACGATCGACTCGTGCGTTTTTCGTCGTAGTTGAAGGGCCATAGTTTTAAGTGGCACAGACTTCAGTCTGTGATCGGGTTTCTTTAATCACAGACTGAAGTCTGTGCTACTTCAGATTCAAAATCGGCCAATCATGGTGCAGGGCCGTTTGACGCAAACGAAAATCCGGATTCACGACCGCCGGATGACCGACAATCGAGAGCATCGGTAGATCGCTCATGCTATCGGAGTAAGCGAACGAATCGCTGAGATTGATGCCTTCATGTTCGGCGAAGGTTCGAATCCACGAAGCCTTCGTTGCCGATGCCAGGACTGGCGGCAACAAACGTCCCGTCGCCACCCCTTTAACGAATTCCAGGCGATTCGCTACATAGTCTGTGATTCGGAGATACTCCATCAGCGGCTTGACCGAAACATCGAGCGCGCCGGTCACGACGACCTGCCGCAGTCCGATACTTCGTGACTTCTCAATCAGTTCAAAGGTGCCGGGGAACACCGCCGGCTTCAGGACCTTCTCAAACAACTCGTCCGCAAAGAAGCGCATCCGATCCTCAGTCTCGCCTTTGTAGCGCTTGAAGAAGAGATCGTTGAAAACTTTTCGGCTATACTGATCGCTGACGGCAAACAACGGCACGCTCAACAGCGTGGCAGCGCTCTTGGTGAAACTGCGGACCAGATTCGGTTGATTGCGCGCGTAGAAGCCAAGGGTGTGGACCAGGTTGGTACTGACCAGAGTTCCCTCGAGATCGTAGAATGCTGCCGCCGCCATCAAAGCCCCCTTCATGCCCCCCGGTCTGTTGTTCGGGCGGGCCAATATACCTTATTCTGCCATCGAAGGGAAAGGCAAAGGGACCGTGTATGAAGCGACTATACAATAGTGCCTGTGCGGGAGTTAATTCGCGCGAGAATCGGAGAAAACTTGGGCTTTTGGCCTTGGCCGTGGCTGTCACAATAGCCGCAGTGTCGTGCCGAAGAGCGGACCCGGTAGCCGAAAATGCCGTTGCCGCGCGCCCGGCAACCGAGGCAATCGCTGAAGCAGACCGGCTGTACGAGGGGAGGGCAGACCTGGTGAAGGTTCGTGAGGGGATCGTGGCACTGCGGCAGGCCCAGGCGGGGGACCAAGCGAACTATGAAATCACCTGGCGGCTGGCAAAATTCAACTACTTCCTCGGCGAGCATAACCCAGACACCGGAGAGCGAGACAAGGCGTTTCACGATGGCATCGAAGCGGGAAGACTCGCCGTGAAATTGCAGGATGGCAGGCCGGATGGTCATTTTTGGCTGGGAGCTAATTATGGTGGTAAGGCAAAGACGAGTATGCTCGCCGGTCTTTCAGAATTCGATGACATAAAGCGTGAGATGGAAACCGTGGTCAAGCTGGATGAAAGCTATCAGAGCGGAAGCGCCTATCTGGCTCTGGGAGAATTGTATCTCGAGGCGCCGGGTATGATCGGCGGCGACACTCAGAAAGCGATTCAGAATTTGGAAAGAGGATTGAAGTTGGGACCGGACAATGGGCTACTCCGGGCGACACTGGCCGAGGCCTACGTCGAAGGTCACCGGAATGAGGATGCTCGCAAACAGATTGCAGCGGTGCTGACGATGAAGCCCGAGCGCGGGTACGAAGCGGAACACAACGAGGCGCTGGCGAAGGTGCGAGCGCTGCAGGAGAAGATCAAGTAGCATAGACTTCAGTCTGTGATTGAATCTTTCGGCTCCTTAGGAGCCAAATGTTTATAGCCCGGGTTGGTGGTTTGTTTCCCGCGCTCCGTAGGAGCGCAACAAAGGCCATGTTCCGCTCCTACGGAGCGGAAGTCATTGGGCAGCACTGGTGCTATAAATATTTCGCCTCTACAAGGCGAGGAGCAGAGCGCCCATGGAGTTGACGACGACTTGATCCGAGCTCTTTCAATCGTGTCGTAAGGAGAATCACAGACTGAAGTCTGTGCCACTAAGGCTTGGCCATAGCTCGCTTCAACTCTTCGAGGGTGCGTTTATGATCTTCGAGTTTCTTTCCGGCCTCGCCCAGCTTACCTTCGGCAGTTAAGCGCTGATATTCTTCAAATTCCTGAATTGCGCGAATAATTAATTGTTGGACATTTGACGCGCCTGCGGTTGGCGGTGTTGGCGAAGGCGTCGGCGACGCGCCGGGTTTTGGCTTGGCCTGCTCGCCCTTTGGTTGGACCTTCTGATCGGAAGCGGCCGGCGCGACTTCGCCAAACAGATTTTTGAGAGCCTCTTCGAAACTGGTGCCATAGGCCAGGCGCTCTTGCGTGGCCAGTACGACCAGACGTAATTCGGGCATCGGGCTGCTCTCGGCCTTGAGATAGATCGGTTCGACGTATAGGAGAGATCGGCCAATGGGTATTACCAGAAGATGGCCGCGCACCACGCGCGAGCCCTGCTGGTTCCAGAGGCTGAACTGGCCGGAGAGTTGAGCGTTTTGATCGATGCGGGCTTCGATTTGCAAAGGCCCGTCAATCAAACGTGATTTGGGAAAGTCATAAACCAGGAGCTTGCCGTAATTTTCGCCGTCGCAGCGCCCGGCCATCCAACCGATCATGTTGTTTCGACTTGCGGGTGTGAACGGAAGAATCAACGCGAACTCGCTTTTCTGTTGCTCGCCCGGTAACTGCATCAGGACGTAGTAAGGATCGAGGGGCTGGACCTGTTTCTTGTCCTGCTCATCCAGGGCCAATTGTTGGGCGACGCTCCAGACGTCCTCTCGTTGAAAAAACACCTTGGTGTTCGTCGTGTGATAGAGACTGAAGACTTCGCCCTGCGCGCGAACCAGTGTCTCCGGATAGCGAACGTGCGCGCGCAGATCGGGCGCCATTTGGTTAGCGTCCTGAAACAGGGTCGGGAAGATCGCGCGATACGCGGCAATCAGAGGGTCTTTCGGGTCGAAGACGTAGAAATGGACAGTGCCGTTGTATGCGTCGATCACAACTTTGACGCTATTGCGGATGTAGTTGACTTCGTTATTGTCGACCCGGTGATGCGTTGAGTACGGATAATTCGATGACTCAGTAAAAGCGTCGATCATCCAGTAAAGACCGCCGTCGCTTCCGACGACGACATAAGGATCGTGATCGTAAATCAGAAAGGGCGCGACGCCGTCGACGATCTCGCGGATGTTGCGATGGATCATGACGCGGCTTTCGGATGTGACGTCATCTGAGAAGGGCAGCTTACTTAGATCGCCGAGAGCCCAGGAGAGCAGCAAGCGGCGCAAGCCGCTGCCAATCCGGATCCCGCCGGAGCCTTCATAACTTGTGTAGGTGTTGGATTCGCCCTGCGGAAAGTCAAACTCTTTCTGTTTGGTCTTGACGTAAACATCGGTGTTCGTTTCCTGCCCGAAGTAGATCTGCGGTCGATTGATTTTGATTTCCGGGCCGGTCGATTCAATCGGCATGTTTGAGAGGATGTAGCGCGGCATGCCCTCTGGCGTGAACCCGTTCGCGGTATTCATGGTCACGCCATAGCCGTGGGTGTAAATCAGCTTTTCGTTAATCCAGTTGCGCGACGCGGCGGGCAGCTTGGTATCGTTCAACTCGCGCGCGGCGACCATCACTTGTCGCGCCTGGCCGCCCATCTGGTAACGATCGACGTCGACATCCGGAAAGTCATAGTAAGTTCGAATTGCCTGGATTTGCTTCAGCGTGTCTTGCAGCGCGCGCCAGTCCCAGAGACGAATGTTGTCGAGCGTGGCGCGATTATTCTGAATATCGAAAGCTTCGATCGAGGTGTCGGCGTCAAAGTTTCTTTGCTCGATGACATCGATACCAAAGGCGCGCCGGGTTGCAGTGATGTTGTGCTCAATATAAGGCGACTCGCGACCGAGTTCGTTTGGCTTCACGATAAAGTTGGTCACGTAGGCCGGTACCAAAACAGTGCCGATGAAATAGACCGCCAGGGGAATCGCCACGGCTAAGATCAAGACCCGCACCCGGCGCAGCGCGAAGGCGTTCACCAGCGAAATTCCCGCCGCGAGCATCAGCGCGACCGCCACCCAACGCAGTGCGGGCAGCAGGTAATTCGCCTCTACGTAGGTGACGCCCGAGAACGTCTGGTGGTCGTCCCAGAGATACGGGTATCGGGAAAGCAGAAAACGCCAGGCCAGAATCACCAGGAAGCCAGCCAGCGCGCAGGAAACCGCGGCCAAACTGGTCCGGCGCGCTTTTGAAATATCACCGGCGTTAGATAGGCCCTGCTGAGTTACAGCCAGTAGCGCGTAAATAACGGAGCCGATCAGAATGATGATCGAGAGATAGAGCAGCCAGTTACTGAAGGCTTCGTAAACCGGTAGCGTGAACAGATAAAAGCCGATCGGCTTATTAAAGATCGGATCGGACAAATCGCCCGGGGCGCCATGAAAATAAAGGGCGAAGCTGCGCCAGGCGTCCCGCATTCCCAGTCCGAAGACTAACCCCGCGAGCGCAGAGACAATCCAGGCCAACGGCCGGAGCACGCGCGCCGGCGAAAAGTTTACGGGTTGTTGATTGACGATGATCGTGCGGCGCTCGAAAGCGATCGAGGCAAAAGCGCGCTCAATGATCCAAAGGCCGCCGCGCAGGATGAGCACTGAGAGCACGAAGAAGATCGCAAACAGCGCAATCTTCAGCTTGAACATGTACCAGTAGACTGGTGAGTAACCGAGCGAGTCAAACCAAAGTGCCGAAATGTAAATCGACAGGCCGCGAGAGGCTACTACGATAAGGAGCACAATCGCCCCCAGCAGCCACCAAACTCTGCGCCGCCGTCGCGGTTTGGTGTGGCCGACGTCGATGATCTCGCCGTCGTGGTCGAACGATTCTGGTTGGCTCATGTGCGCTTAGCATACGCCGAAAGGTGTGGGCGTCAAAGACCACCGAAACCGCTGACGCCAAGGGCAGCCTTTTGGAGTGCGGTAACTCGTTACCGCTTTCAAAGGCCGCGACTCGTCGTGGCCCGTTGAGAAGTCAGGATCGCCGGTCGCGGCGACCAGTCGCCGCTTTCAAAAGCGCTGACAAGTCAACGCACTCCAAACAATGATTGTTGGCCTGAGCTTGCGCGGAATGATAGACTCGTCGAGCGTACTGAGCGTTTGATTTGATGCTAACCGCAGACACAGTTTTACAGGAGCGTTACCGGATTATGCGCCAGCTCGGACAGGGCGGTATGGGCGCCGTCTACGAGGCCGTGGACGAACGTTTGGATACGACCGTAGCGCTGAAAGAAACGCTCTTTACCGACGAAAAACTCCGCAAACAATTCGAGCGGGAAGCTCGCCTGCTGGCGCGCATGCACCATCCGGCGCTGCCGCGCGTCAGCGATCACTTTAATGAAGCCGACGGGCAATTCCTGGTGATGCAATACATCGCCGGCGAGGATCTGTTTGCGATGCTGGCGCAAAGAAACGCGCCCTTTCCGCAGTCAGACGTGCTGCTCTGGGCCGATCAGCTTTGCGACGCGCTCGACTATTTGCATACGCAGGACCCGCAGATCATTCACCGCGACATTAAGCCGCAGAATCTTAAGTTGACCGCGCGCGGCCAGATTGTGCTGCTCGATTTTGGACTGGCCAAGGGATCGCCGGGACAAATGTCGGTCGTAACCACCTCGGCCAGCATCTTCGGCTATACGCCAAATTATGCGCCGCTGGAACAGGTGCAGGGTTTGGGAACTGATCCGCGCAGTGACATCTATGCGCTCTCGGCCACGCTCTTCCATTTGATGACCAACGAAAAGCCGCCTGACGCGCTTAGTCGTGCTTCAGCGATCGTCAACGGGCTACCTGATCCGCTGCCGCTCGCCAACGCAGTAACTCCCCAAGTGAGCGCGGCGGTGGCTGCAGTGCTGAGCAAGGCCATGTCGCAGAAGCGCGACGATCGTTTCGCGACGGCGACGGCAATGCGTGAAGCGTTGCAGGAGGCTTCCGCACATCCTCTGGGTTCGGCCGCAACCGTCTTGATGGGCGCCGCCGCCACGAACGCAGGCGCTGCTACGATGGCGACAGAGGCGGCGACCAGGCTTGCCGGTGATCGAACGACGCCGCTGGAAAGCGAAGCCAGGACCATGTTTGCCGACGATGCTACGAATGTTCGCAAATCGGCTTTGGCAGGCAAGACCGTCACTTTGGTGCGGCCGGTCTCAGGCGGAAGAAATTCGCGCGCGTGGCTGGGAGCGGTGTTGTTGCTACTCCTGGTCGCGGGTGGCGCCGGCGGATTTTTCGCCTATCGCAAGCATCAACAGACGCAACCAACTGTCGAAACGCCGGCGCAACCCGCCGGCTCAAGTCAGCCGGCAGCAAGTCAGCCGGCAGCAAGTCAATCTCCTGATGGTACGCAGGTCACTTCTGCTGCCGTCGATCCGGCTAAGGCGAATGAATCAAGGACAGACAAGAAAGTCGAAAGCAGCCAGCGTACGACCACTGCAAAGCAGTCGGCAGGCCAGACTGAAACAAGCAAGCCGGCGACGCAACAGTCCGGCAATCTGCCCGCGACGGCGCATGACGAACGAAATCCGGATCGCAGTCCCAATTTGGGACCCGCGCGCCCGGATTCGCCACAGGGATCGCCGCCCATCGACCCTAACCGAAATCCGCAGGGACGCCAATTTCCCCATCCGCCCGGCGCTGGAAAAATGCCTGACGTCAGAACTTTGCCGAACGGCACGCGCGTCGTGACTCAGCCCGACGGCACGCGCATATTCACTGGACCCAAAGGCAGAGTGCAAGTGGTGCCGCCGGGCGACAATCCAAATCGCAGACGAAAACGTCCGTGAAAGCCGGCGCTAACAAGAATGAATTAGGTTCTCGTTAATGCACCGTGTGGGCGTTCCTCTCACCGACATAAAGCCCGATGACACAAACTGATCACCAAACAGGGAGTTCAAAATGAAGAGAGTTATGGTTCGCTTTGCGCCGCCGTTGACGCTTGGTTTGATGCTTTTGGTTTTTGCTTTCTCTGTGGTGCAGGCAAGCGGTGTCAGTGATCCGCTAACACCACCGGCGATTCGGATCACGCCGCCGGCGCCGGTCTTTGACGATGCGAAGCGTTTGGATGAGCTGGCCGGGCGACGCAAACGGGTGGCGGAAACGATCGGCTCAAAAGCGATTCTGGTGCTTTTTAGCGCCGAACCGCGCGTTTATGCCAACGACGTCAATTACCAGTTCCGGCAAGAGAACAACCTCTATTACCTGACGAACCTGGGACAGGAACGTGCGACTCTGGTGCTCATGCCCGGGAATCCTCGGCTACCGGAAGTTCTTTTTCTGCCGCGGCGGAATCCCGCAGCGGAAACCTGGACCGGCCACATGTACAGTGCGCAAGAGGCAGCGCGCCTCTCCGGAATCAAGGAAATCTGGGAGGCGCGTGAGTTTGGGCCCTTCATGAGCGCGCTGGCTAAGCACGAAGCTTACCGGCCAAACCCTGAAAATATATTGCTGTCGCCCGCGGCTGGAAGCGCCGGCGGCTTTGACTCGCTCTTTGGTGCCGCGGCAAAGAACGAAGCCGGTTTGTATCTGCTCTCGTTTCCGCGCGAAGACGAAAGCAAAGAATATCGCCAGGAGCAAAAGTTCGCCGCGACCTGGATCAAAGAACCGGGCGGTTTCACGATTCAGAATGCCTCGCCGATCTTTGGTCAAATGCGCCTGCGCAAGTCGCCGATGGAACTAGAGCTGATGCAGCACGCGATTGACATCAGTATCGAAGCGCATGAGCGTGCCCAGGCCTTTTCGTCACAAGCCAAGTGGGAATACGAAGTGGATGCGCAGGTCGCCTACACATTCAAACTGCGTAACGCCGACAACTGGGGTTATCCGGACATCGTTGGCTGCGGGCCGAACGCGACGACCTTGCACTACGAAGAATCGCAGGGACCGGTGCAGAGCGGCCAACTAATGTTGATGGACGTCGGCGCTGAATACGATCATTACTCGGCCGATGTGACGCGAACTTTTCCGGTCAGCGGAAAGTTCAGTAAAGAGCAGGCTGAGATTTATCAGATTGTTTACGACGCGCAGGAAGCCGCGGCCAAGGCTTCCAAACCCGGTGCGTCGTTGCAAGCCGCACACAACGCGTCCCTCGAAGTAATCAGGGATGGACTATTGAGGCTGGGCTTAATTACTGATCGCAATTCCGAGCAGTACCGGATTTGGTTCATGCACGGCAACGGTCACTGGCTGGGGATGAATGTCCATGATGTCGGCGGCGGCGCGCGTTTCGAGCCGGGTATGACTTTCACCAATGAGCCCGGCATCTACGTGCGCCTCGACGCGCTGGACAATCTGCCGAAGAACGCCGAGAACGAAAAGTTCATTGCCGCGATCAGGCCGGCCTTTGAAAAATACAAAGGCATCGGCGTCCGCATCGAAGACGACCTGGTGATCACTCCCGAGGGCGTCCGTTGGATGACTGCCGCCTTGCCGCGCAGCATCGCGGACATCGAAGCTTTTATTGCGAAGGCGCGGCGTTAGCCACTCACGGACCGAACCGTTGTCGGTACTCCCCGGAAACCAGGAAAGCCTTTACCATTTCAGCGTTCGCGAAGTTGCCATTGAATTGGTTTAGCTTAGTCAGCCAAAAGTCATACCCGGTGTGGTCCGTGTCTGGTGGATCATTTGGGTTTCTGCGCAAGTACCCGAAATACTGCATGAGCACGAACGCTCGATTAAACTCGGCACTGTTCAAATCGGAGTCCTCGGCCACTGCCCGCAACACCTGCGCACGGGCCTTGGCGTTGGTAGTTAAGTCACTGACCAGTTGATTGCGTTCGGCGGTAGAAAGGGGAGTGCCTGCCCTTGCGTTCAATGCGTCAACAAACTGGGCGGGCGTCATCGAAGCAGGGTAAGCCGTCGTGAAGCGGGAACGCTGAACAAAGTCCGAAATGAAGGCCTGCTTGTTCGCGTCAATAACTGTCTCCCAACCGGTTTGCCCGACTATTACACCTTGCCCGATCTGCAGCGTATCGGGTATGAACTCGTTGTAGCGGATCACCGGCACGGGGAGTTGATGCGCGCCGTTAAAAGTCGAAGTCCCGTTTGCATCCCCGTACGCGGTTTTGTAAAGACGCTCAACCAGATAGCCCGTCTCCTGAAACTCAATCGATAGATAAAACGCTGCTGAGGTATTGATCCGCTTAACATCGCGGCACTGGAGGTCTGCGCCGCACGACGTAATTTGATTGACCCAAAAGTTGAAGCCGCTCACGTCTGGCGTCCGATTCAAAAAGTCGCGGTAATGCTGCGAGACGAAGAATGTCGGATCGTCAATCGGATTGCCCGCGGCGGAGTTGATCGTGGTTACGGCTTCGGCGGAAGTTTTGGCGGGTTCTTGGTTGCCAGCCCCGTCACGCGCGATCGAGTAAAAGCGATACGTGTGATTGGCTTGCAATGCGGTGAAGACGGTGGAGGTCTTTGTCGTGTCGAGCAGATATGACACGAACGGGCCACCGTCTTCGGAGACGTAGATCGTAAAAGTCTGGACGCCCGCGCCGACATCCGTTCCCGACCAACTCAGAGGGAAACTGTAAGAAACATTTGCCGGTAGTGCTTGCACGCTACTCGTCGGTTTTGCGGTGTCGATCGTGTTCACCCAGTCGGGAGTGTCAATCGGTGCATTGACGTCAAACACGATCCGGGCTTTGTTTTTGACCTGGGTTCCGGTCGCCAGGCCTGGTTTTGCTTTGATGGTGAAAAGCAGTGTGCCCTGACCTTCGGGCGAAGTTTTATTCGGTGGCAGGAATCCGGCTTGGGGGTCTTGGGGTGGCATTCCAGTGGCCGGATCGAGCGTATTGAATCGCCAGGTGATGAGTCCGGTGCTCACGTCGAAGTTTCCATTGACGCGGACGATGGCTTGTTTCGCCGGGCGCAGATCGACATCGGTCGTGAATTGTTTGATGCCGATCAGCGGCATCACTTGTTTATCGCCGAACGCGATGAGATTAAAGCTAAAAGTCGAGAGATCAAAGACATTTGGGTCGAGTTGGTCGGTGACGACGACATCCTGTGCGGGCAGCGAAGCCGTGTCAATATTCTCGAAGGTAACGACGTAGGGCACTGCGACATCGCCCGTGTAATAACGCTCCACGCCAAAACCGACCGCACCACTTTTATCGTTTGGATCCTTCGGTGTTTGTGGTTTTACCCGATCTGTTCCGCGAATAAAAAAGATATTGTCACCCATATTGTTTCTAAGAGCATCGTCTTCCTCCTGGATTTTTTTACTAATTGCTCGGGCAGACCTTAGTCCTTGCTCCAGCATTAATCTTTCCTGATCCGCGACCTGCTGCAGTAAGTCCCTAAATTGCTCAGGTGTCATTATCACAGGGGCATCAAGGGGGCTGTTTATCCTAAAGTTGTTGTCGGCTGTGCCGGTAGTTTGGACATCGCCGATGAACGGCGACGACTGCAGACCGCCAGATGTCGGCGGCCTCGATGTGGACTTCGGGAGAATGGCTTCCACTCCGAATGCCTGGTTGTTCCGGTCCGGGTCAGAGACCTTGACGATAATCGGCAGCACCTGTAACGCGCCCGTCTCGCTCGCCGCTGGAATGGGCGGCAAAATCAGAACGATGTACGTGTAGCCTCCGACTGAAAACGTCCCATTCGGTTGGTCGTACTTCAGACGCAGGGAGACGTAATCGGGAACTCTGAGCAGCAGTGGGACGTTCGTCGCTCGCGTCGCGGTGCGATTGGCATACATGATGAAAAAGTTATACTCGTTGCCAATGCGGATGACAGGACGGGCCACAACTTGCAAGTAAAAATCAGAATTTCCGGTCGGAACTCCTACGAAGTCGAGTTTGAGCGTCCGAATTCCGATGCAGCCGTTACTGTCAACAGCCTGCACGGTGATGAAGTATGCGCCGAAGTTTGTCGTCGTCGGCGTACCGGAGATTGTACCGTCCGGAGCAAGAGTCAATCCGCTGAGTAAATTATTATTGCTGAAATTTGTAGCCAAGCTGAAGGTATAGGGTGCGGTTCCGCCCGTCGCCGTGAGTTGCTGATTGTAGCTTTGACCGAAAATCGCCATAGGCAGCGGTTGCGTGTCAATGGTGATCGCCGGGCAGTCGTTTGTTTGAATGCCGATCCTGGCGACGAAGGCGGTGGCGGATTGGCCGCCGGGCTTGGTTGATTGCGGCGCGCCGGACGTGACTGGAAAATCCGACGTGGTCGTATAGCCGGTAAAATATGCGTTGCCTGCCGTGTCGAGGGCGATCGCTGAACCGGTGCTGCCGCTGTTACCGCCGAAGGATGTCGAATAAGTCAAAGCCGTTCCCGCCGGATTCATTTTCAGGATATAGGCATCGTTGCCGCGCGAAACGGGTTGCACGGCATTGACGGAGTATGCCGCGCCGGTTCCCTCGCCGCCGACGACATAAGCACTTCCGGTGCTGTCAACCGCCACGCCCGCTCCGTTCGAATCATTTCTACGAGTGAGTGAAGTTGAATAGACGAGAGCCGTGCCGGACGGATTTATCTTTGTCAAAAAAGAACGGATAGCAAAGCCGCCGACACCAGCAGGCAGGAAAGCGTTTAGCGTCACAGGAAAATCGGAGTTGTCTACGTCCTCAAACGATCCGGTCACGTAGGCGTTGCCCGTTGCATCAACGGCGATGCCCGTTCCGACGTCGTTATTGCCTCCGCCAAGATAGGTCGAGTAAATCAATGCGGTGCCATTGGCGTTTAGTTTGGTCACGAAAGCATCACGACTTGAGCTGGCGAGAGTTTGAAATGCGCCGCTCGTGACGGGAAAGTTTTGCGAGACGGTTTGACCTGTAATGTAGGCGTTGCCGGATGAATCAATGGCGATGGCGTTCGCTCTGTCCTGCGGAGGAGTCAGGCTCCTGACGTTGGCGCCGACAAAGGTCGAGTAAACGAGAGTCGAACCCGCCGGGTTGAGTTTGGTTACAAAGGCATTTTGGAAACCGTCAGCCAGCGTCGTCTTAAACGCGCCTGCGGTCGTCGGGAATGTCGTCTGTTGCGTGGCCCCGGTCACATAGGCGTTGCCCGATGAGTCAAGGGCAATACCGCTGAGCTGGTCAACCGCAGCAAGAAATGTCGAGTAGATAAGGGACGCACCGTTCGGACTAAATTTGGTGATGAAGCTGGTTTGTCCGCCTTGCAAAGTGCGGAGATAGGCGCCTGGCGTGGTTGGAAACTGACTTGATCCTGTGATTCCGGCAATGAACGCACTGCCCGCCGCGTCCACCTTGATGCTGGACGGAAATGTGTTGGGGAAGCCGAAATAAGTTGAATAAACAAACGCCGTTCCGGCCGGATTCAGCTTCATCACAAAACCGGCTTGTCCGTTGGTTGTCGACTGAAAAGGATTGACCGTTGGAAAATCCACTGCATTCGTGCTGCCCGTGACATAGGCATTGCCGGACGCATCAACCGCGATGCTTGTGCCGGCCGTATCATTACCGCCGCCGAGATAAGTCGAATAACTCAACACCGGATCGATCACGAGCGGGTGGCTGCGGTCATAATCCGCCACTGCAAAGTTAATTCGGTTTCTACCCGTCAGGACATAACGGCCTTCAATGGCTCTTCTCGCCCCGTCGATCTCCTGGTAAAACGTCGGCTGGTGTTGCCGCACTTCGCCGCCTTGTGTCCGCAAGATGAGTTCGCCCTGGGCGTCAATTTTAATCTGCTTCGCGCCCTCAAATTCCAGCGCGATGTTCCGCGGGTCGGCATCGGGACTGACGATGAGATCATATTCAAGCCGCTCTTGATTGCCGTAATAGACGACATCCACGCCTTTGTAAATCTCGCGGTAACGCACCCGCGCAAAGTTGTTGATGTTCGTGCGCCAGGTATGCGGATCGTTACCGATGAAATAGTTCGTCTTACCCGCCAACTCGTCTTCACCAGTGACCTCCGCTTTGTCATTCGCGCCGACGAAGCGCATTCGCAGAACGGAAGCGCTGTCGGTCGCGCCCGACAGGGGATGTGTTTCGGGAAGGGCAAGGTGCTTGCCTTGATCTTCATTACCCGACTTTCCGCGCTTCGCATCACGGAAATGCAGTACGGCTTCGCTCGACGTGAGGAACAGCGTGTAACCTGAGCCGCGCGAAATGAATTTGACGCGCGGGTCCGTCTGTCCTTGATTGGCCTCAAACGCAAGCGGCAATTTGCCGTAAGCATCGTGGACGGCGGCTGGCTGAAAGGAGGTTGCCGGAGCAATCGGCTGATTGCCTGGTGTCATCTTCTCGGAATTCGACTGGTTGAGCATTGGCGCTGGGCGCAGCCGAGAGTCTTTTCTCAAAGGCGCTTCCCAACTTTTTGCAGAACCCGGTATGGTGACGAGACTCGACCCGAAGGCGAGGACAATAGTTAGGCCGATTAACTGTTTAGTGTGATTACTTGAATAGTGTGTTGGAATCATGTGTTCATTCCATTGGTAGTGAATTAGCAGAAGACGAAGGCTTCCGGCAAAGTCGCAGCCATTCGCAAAGTCGGCGATATATGTGCCCGACTCGTGTTTGAGTCAGCCCTGCAAACTGGCGACGCCGTTTCACCGCTCGTTGGCAGTCGGGGCAGCGCGCGGACACAGGAAGTTGGGTGACAATGCGTTCGCGCTCGAAAGCAATGATCTCAACCCTTCTTCTCTTTATCGTGGTCATAAACGGTGATAGAGTCTGGAATCTAACGGAGAGTCTGCTGTTGAATCCTGAAGAAAAACCGAAAAGATTAGGAAAACATTCCGCCGCCCGGTAATGTCATGGCCGTTCAAGTTAGCAAAAGATACCGCTTGGGAGATTTCTCGCTTGACCCCGAAAAACGCGGGCTGACGCGCGGTGACCAGCAGCTTCGCCTGGCCAACAGGCCGTACCATGTCTTGCTTTACTTGATTGAACATCGTGAGCGGCTGGTCACGCGGGCTGAGTTGCTCGAACTTTTCTGGCAAGGGAAGGATGTCTATGACGAGACGCTGACAAAATGCGTGGGCGCGATTCGCAAAGCCCTGGATGACCGTTTAGATCATCCTCTCTTCATCGAGACGCGCTATGCCGAAGGCTATCGTTTTATCGGGCCGCTTGAAGAACAATTCATCAGCAACGCGCCGGGTGTCGTCGAGTACGAAAGAACGCGCGGCATCAAGATCGTCGTCGAAGAGGAGGAGATTCACGATTCAGACCCAGCCAGGGAACCAGCGCAGCCCGTTCCAATTCCCGCCCCCACGTTAAGCCTGAGCACCCGGAGATCTTCCCGCCGGATCATGACGCTTACGCTCATCGGCGTCGTTCTCACGGCCAGCGCGCTAGTCGCTTATCGCATGGCCGTCCATAACACGATTAACGCACGCGCCAGCCAGCCCGCGCCGGTGCGCTCCATTGCGATTCTGCCGTTACGGAATTTGACGGGCGATGCGAGCAAAGATTATCTGTGCGATGGCATGACCGACGGACTCATCAGCCTCTTTTCCAAATACCAAAGCCTAAAAGTCATTTCGCGCACTTCAGCTTTCACCTTCAAAGACAAAGCCGTCGATCCGCGCGAGATCGGACGACAGTTAGGCGTCGAAAGTTTGCTCGAAGGCAATTTGAAGATGAATGGCAACCGGTTGCGCGCCGAAGTGCGACTTGTCAGCACCTCGGACGGGCGCGTGTTGTGGACCAGCGATGCGCTTGAGCGGCCGACGAGTGATGCTTTCGAGATTCAAGACGGGATGGCCTGCGTCATCGGCACGGAACTCAAAGTCAGACTATGCGGCGAAGGCGAATCGAACAAGAGTCGCACGAAAAACAACGAGGCTTACGAGGCTTATCTTAAAGGTCGTCAACACTGGCATCGTCGCTCGGCGGAGGATATGCGCGAGGCCATCTCTTATTTTGAACGCGCCGTCAAACTCGACCCCGATTACGCGCTCGCCTATGCCGGACTGGCCGACGCATACGCCGTGATGGAGGTCAACAGTCTGGTTCCGCCGCTGACCGCCGCGCCGAAAGCCAAAGTGTATGCGCGCAAGGCCCTCGACCTCGACGACACGCTCGCTGCTCCATATGCCGCGCTCGGTCTGGTCACCGCGTTGAGCGATTGGAATTGGGAATCGGGTGATCAACTTTTCCGGCAAGCCTTGGCGCGCGATCCCGGCTATGCGACCGCGCATCACTGGTATGCCTATAGTTTGACTATGCGCCGACGGTTTGATGAAGCCGAAGCTGAATTCAAACGCGCCCGCGAACTCGATCCGCTATCATTCGGCATCGCCAACACATTCTCGGAATTTTATTGTCACAGTCGTCAGTTCGACCATTGCATCGAAGTCGCCGAAGAAGCATTGAAACTCATTCCCACGAGCGAAAATTCTTACAGAGTGCTTGGCATCGCCTATATGCACAAAAATATGAACGCGGAAGCCATAAAGAATTTTCAAAAACTTAGCTACCCTGGTTCTTTAATTTCAGAACAACTCAATGGCGAAAGCGCGGATCAATTGCGAAACAAACTCGATGCCGCCGTGCAACAATCGGAAAAGCAAAACCCGTTCGGCACTGCCGAGGTGTACGCGCGAATTGGCGATAAACAAAAAGCCATCGCATGGTTGCAAAAAGCATACGCCGCACATCAAGCCGAATTAGTCTTGCTCAACGTCAGCGATGCCTTCGACTCGATCCGAGACGACCCGCGCTGCGCTGACCTGCTGCGGCGGATGAATTTATCAACATAGCAATTGAAAGCATTGAAACCGGCATGGCTTTGCTCGAGGCCACCAACGGCGCTTCGCCTGCCGCGCTATAAAGGTTATGAGACTTCCCGTTATTCAGGGCATCATTCGCAGACGCATCCTCGCGAACTTTCGCGTCGACCCGGAAACAATTCAGCGTGAGATTCCCGCTCGCTTTCAGCCAAAGCTGCAAAGTGGCTTTGCGGTGGCCGGCATTTGTCTGATCCGGCTGGAACATATTCGACCCAGATCGTTGCCGGAAATAATCGGGCTCAACAGCGAGAACGCGGCGCATCGGGTCGCAGTAACCTGGGACGAAGACGGCGCGACTCGCGAGGGTGTATTCATTTCGCGGCGCGATACCGGCTCTGAAATCAGCCATCTTCTGGGCGGACGAATCTTTCCCGGCGAGCATCATCACGCTTACTTTTCCGTGTCAGAATCTGAGTCTGAGATAACTCTGTCAATGAAATCTGATGATGCCGCGGTGACTTTGGAGATTGCGGGCAGCATTGCCCAGGAGCTGCCTGCTAAATCGGTCTTCTCGTCTTTGGCGGACGCCTCGTCATTCTTTGAAGGAGGATCAGTGGGCTATTCGGTGACCAGCGATCCAGGCCGACTGGACGGGTTGAAACTGGAAACAAAAGAATGGCGCGTCGAGCCGTTGGAAGTTAAGCGAATTTACTCGAGTTACTTTTCCGATGAAACCAAATTTCCCAAAGGGACCGTCGAATTTGACCACGCGTTAATCATGCGCAATATCCAGCACGAATGGCACAGCGCAGATGACCTGTACGTATAACTTCCGTCTTGTGAATGAAGAGTTCAAATGCAAAACGCTCGCGGGGCACTAGCCCGACCGTCAGGGAGGGCTCATATGTTCGCCGCGTGTACACGCTGAGCCCTCCCTGACGGTCGGGCTAGTGCCCTGTGATGATTAATTTAATTAGGCGACTTTCGAAACACCATACTACCTGGAGAAGAGATGAGTTCAGTCAATAGGCATCCACACCGGAGCTTCAGCGTTTTGGCTTTAGTGCTACTGCCGGTGCTGTATTCGGTGAACGCGATTGCCCAAGCGCCGGCGGAGCCGGCCCAGAACACCTATATTGAAGGCGCAGTCCTCTGGCAACAATCATCAGGTGAAAGACGCGCGTTGTCGTATCAGGCGTTCACGCTCGCGCGCCTGATGCTCGATCGCGACCTGCGAATGAATCGCCGCAATCGAAAACCTCGCGCGGTGATAGTTGATCTGGACGAGACGATTCTGGACAACAGCCTTAACCAGGGCAGACTGCTACGGAACCGCGTCAACTTTAACCAGAAGGATTGGACTGAGTGGATCAATCGCGCCGAGGCGACGGCCGTTCCCGGCGCGGTTGAGTTCCTGCGCTACGCGGCGTTGCGCGGCGTGCGCGTCTTTTACATCACCAATCGAAATGACATTCAGAAGGCTGGAACCGCCACGAATTTGAAGAAGCTGGGTTTTCCGAACGTCAACGATCAGACGTTGCTGGTACAAACCGATTCTAAGAACTCGAGCAAGGAGCCGCGGCGCCAAGACGTCGGCACAAAATATCGCATCGTGCTCTTGATGGGAGACGACCTCAACGACTTTTCCGATGTGTTTGAGAACGCTAAGACGGTCGACGCGAGGGCTGCGGCCGCGGATCGGTACCGAGAGGAATTTGGCAAGCGCTTCATCGTGTTGCCCAACGCAATGTACGGGAACTGGGAAAGCGCCATGTATGGTTACAACCGACTTACCGAAGCCGAGAAAGCAGAGAAGAGAACGAGCCTGCTGAAGTCGTACTGAAACTCACGGAGTTTTACCCTCACATTCGCCGCCGTCGATAGCCTTTCGTCATCCGCTTCAATGTGTTTTCCACGGCCGCAAGGCGAACTTCCGTCTGTGCGTCACGTTCTTTCAGCTGAGTGTTCTGTCGCTGGAGAGTTGCAATCGTGCGCTGTTGCTGCGTGATTTGCGCTTGCTGCTCTTTGAAGGCGTTGACGAAGACGGCAGAAAGCTGATTGTACTTGACGCCTTCGATCTCGCCCTTGTCGTTGCGAAATGTTAGAAGCGGCTCGACTCTCTCAACCTCTTCCGCAGCCAAACCAATGTCGTGCGCTCCAGCTTCTTTCCAATCGAAAGTAATCGGCCGCAGGCGCCCGATAATATCCAGCCCCTTCGCAAACGATTGCACGTTTGTCTTATATCGAAGAGACGAACCACATAGGCCGACGATGTTTTGGTTAACGCCTGCATTCGTCGTACACAAGGAAAGGTTCTGACCGCTCACGTAACTGTCAATGTTTACAGTGCTGAAGCGCCCCTGACCGTTGACCTGGAGTTTCGAGGTGGCCGCCGTAGATAAACCGACGCCAACGTTGCCGCTGCCGCCGGCGATTGCCAGCGCGACCGTTCCGGGGGTGTTCGTCAAGAAGCTGGCGCTAGTGTCTTCGATGGTCAGGAGACCGGAAACTCGATTGGCGAAGATGGAGAAATGGGCGATGTTGTCGCCGCGAAACTTGATCTCGCGGTTATCAATCTGAATCCCTTGCTGCGCCCCACCCGAGCCTACTACGTTGAGCCTGCCGACGGGGACGTTCGTGCCGATGCCGACGTTAGCGTTATTACCCAAGACCAACGAATTACTCTGCGAAACCGTTGCGTTTGAACCGATGGCGGTGGCGTTGAAGAGATTGCCCGTCGTCATGCCCGCATCGGAGCCGATGAGGGTAATCCGATTACCAGCAAAGATGACTGCACCAGAGTTGTATCCGATGGAGGTGTTGTTATCGCCTATCATAGCTGAACCTGACGATACTCCGAAGAACGAGTTGTAACTACCCCCCGCTTGGGAACCTGCACCATATCCAAAGAAAGAGTTAAAGGAAGCGTCGATAGACTGTCCTGCTGAATTACCGAAATAAGAATTAGCGAATCCGGCCGTGTTATTGCGGCCCGCATCCCGGCCGAAGAAAGAGTTGAAGTTTCCACTGTTGTCCAGGGGTTTGTTCGGGTCTTCGAGAGTGTTCGAGATACCCGCTCGAACGCCCGCGAAAGTATTGCTGGATGGGTATCTAATGCCACTAACACTCAACACGCGGCTCCCGCCGATGTTGTACTGCGTCGAGGTGTTGATGTCACCCGCCACATCAAGCTTCGCCCCCGGCGTGGACGTGCCGACGCCGACGTTGCCGTTGGCTAGAATTCTAAGTTTCTCGCGCGAATCAGCCCAGAGAGCTAAGTCTTTACCAGTTTGCGCTCCAACAATAGCCATGCCTATGTCCCAGCTTAAAACACCATGG
>JBBQWP010000046.1:0-30108 GCA_038210455.1 Pyrinomonadales bacterium
ACTGTGCGTGGGCCCACGCCACAATCCTGGGGTTGGCGGCGGTGTTGCCGCGCGTCTTGTTCCCGGCTTCACCCCCAAAAAAACTTTCGCTTTTTTTATTGGGGCTAGTCCAAACGGGCCTCCACCCCCCCGCACTCCAAAGGCTCTGCCGTCCTCCATACTTTTTCAGCAACCTGCTAAGAGCCGGCTCAACAGACACGGAAAGAATGAATCTCGTTCCCAGCTAACTATAAACACTCAATATGCGGGCATTTCCCCTTCAGAATCGTCCGCTTGCAGGAATTCGTGACCACGAAATCTGTTAGCGAGTGAGAATCCCCGCCGACAGGGACGATTCGGCGACTCAAACCGCAGTCAATTGTTGAAAATAATGGCCTATTCGGCGTTTCCATCCCTTGGAGAATTAGCCTGGCCAGAGCGACTTTGCCAGCATTTTCTTCAGAACCGAAAAAACGATTCACGATGATTGTGCGCAATGCCAGACTGATCCTGATCGCGGACGTTACGATTCTGCTCGCCAACGTCGTCTCGAGTCTGATCGGAGCCAGAGCGCTGGGGCCCGCAGGTCGCGGCGACTTGCTGGTCATTGTGCTGTGGCCGCCGGTCATGGCCATGCTGGCCGGCCTGGGTCTGCCGGCGGCGTATCGTTACTGGATGGCCCGAGAGCCGCAAAAGGTTTCGCACCTGTTCTCGAATGCCGTGGTTTACACGATCGCAGTTGGCCTGGTCAGCGTTGTTCTGGCTGACTTGATTGTCCCGCACCTGGTTGGCCATCGGAGTCCGCAGGTCATGATGCTTTTGCGCATCTATCAAGTAAACATTCCCGCCGCTCTGTTTCTGGAGCTCATGCGCGGACTATTAGAGGGCACGCGCCGCTTCGGCTGGGCGGGCGCCGCCAGAGTGATTTTCTTTGGCGTGCAGGCAATTGGTTTCGCTGGTCTGTGGTCCGTGGGCCATCTCACGGTCGCCACCGCAATGATTACGATGATCACGGCGCAGGCGGCCTCGATGCTGCTGGCCCTGTTCGCTGTCTGGCGGCAACTGCGGCCGAGCTGGCAGCCGAGTTGGGCGGAGTTCAAAGTTTCCTTGAGTTATGCCTTGCGTGATTACCCTGGGGGCGTAGCCGACTTCACCACACTCCGGCTTGATCAGTTGGTGCTGGCCGGGATGGCTTCGAACGTGGCTATCGGTTTGTATGTGGTGGCGGTGCGACTTTCTGAAATGACGACCGTCGCGGCAGATGCGATTGCGAATGCGCTGATGCCGGAAGTGGCCGCGTCGAAAACCGAAAATAGAGCTGAACTCTTGTGCGCGCGCAGCCTTCGTCTGGCAATCTACATGCATGCCGTGCTGCTGCCCCCTCTTTGGTTTGCCGCGCCTTTGATTCTGAAGATTCTGTTTGGAGACAGGTTCGTTCCGGCGACCGGCGCGTTTCGTTGGCTGCTGCTGGCCGCGACTGTTTGGAGTCTGGGTTCAATCGTAATCAGCGCGTTGCGCGGGTTCGGGTATCCCGGATTGAGTACGCTGGCGAGATTCTCGGCCGCCGCGGTGACGATGGTGGCGCTCTTCATTCTGCTCCCGCGATTAGGCATCACCGGCGCCGCGATTGCCTCGCTGATCGGCTATACCGTCATGCTGTGCGTAGCCCTGTTCGCGTTCGTTAAGAAACGCCGGCTGCGTCTATGGAATTGCCTGCGCCCGCGCTGGCGCGATCTTTTGGTTCCCAATTGGAGATCCTTATTGGGCTTCCGGGGCAGTAGCCCGACCGTGAGGGAGGGCTCCACCTAGAAAACGAGTGGAGAAGAGCCCTCCCTGACGGTCGGGCTACTGCCCCGTCATCGAAATGTCATGAGCAGCGTCGTACAAATACAGACCAGACCGCAACCGCGCTCGGCGTTGATTTGGTTTATGCCGGTTCCCGTCGTATTCAGCGTCATCGCAGTCACGAGCGGCGGCCAGACGTTGCGCGCGTGGCTGCTCAGCGCCCTGGTCTGGGTGATGGCGCTGCCGTTGTTCGTCAGTCTGGAAGCGGGCCTGTTAGCAATGATGCTGTTCGAACCGTTGCGCGGTGTGATTCGCCGTGCTCAGTATCTGCTGGTGGATTATTCAGCCACCGATCCCATCCATCTGGTAACCCCTATTGTCGCGCTGTTTGCCTTCGCTCTGCTTTTGAAAAGCCAGGGACTGGGCATCTTTCGCCAGAGTCCACTGGCTGGGGCCGTCTCACTCTTGGCCTTGATGTATTTCGTCCAGATCTTCAACCCGTTGCAAGGCGGCCTGTTCGTTGGTCTTGCGGGAGCAGTGTTCATGCTTCTGCCGCTGTTGTGGTTCTACTTCGGGCAGGCAGTGAGATCGGACTTTATGGCGACAGCTCTGCGTTTAATCGTGGTGATGGGACTGATTACTTCGTTGTATGGCGTGTACCAGCTAGTTTTCGGTTTGACCAGTTTCGATCAATTCTGGCTCGATCACAGCGAATACAACGATTTGGTCCGAGTCTTCGGTGTCGTGCGCGCCATGGCGACCTACGCGAATGCCGAAGAGTGGAGCCGCTATCTTGATATAAGCGCTCTGGGCGCTTTCGGACTGGCGGTAATGGCGAAACGATATCTGCATCGTGTCGCATGGTTCTTTTGCGGGGTGCTGCTCTTTGTGGCACTCGTGCTTTCGGGCCAGCGCGTCTCGATCTTCGGGTTCATTTTCGGCTGTGTCATCCTGCTTTTCACTGGCGCGCGAACGTGGGGGAGCATCGTACGCCGTGCTGCTCTTGCGTTGATACCAGTTGTACTGCTCCTGGCGTTCGCCAAGCCGCCTACTGAGGACGAACTCTGGCAAAAAGAGCAGAGCGAAGCTGCGCAATCGATGGTCTTGCATTCGGCCCGCGGCGTGCTGCAGCCGACCGGTGAAGGAAGTTTGTATGCTCGCTTCGAGAACTGGGGTAAGGGAGCAAAAATAGTACTGTATCACCCGTTCGGCCTGGGAATTGGTGCGGGTTCGGTGGCTCAAGCGCGCAGCGCCACTGAAGACAATGGGCTTTCGGCGACAGATAGTTACGTTTTGTCCGTCACTCTAGCCTGTGGCATTCCGGCAGGTCTGCTTTGCTTGTGGATTTTCATTCGCGCGACGATGATTTCCTGGCGTGCCTGGCGACGCGCAGTTCCCGACAGTCATGACGCGCTAATGTGGCGCGTGATGCTCTCAATCATGCCGGTGCTGGCATTCATCAATCTCTTCGGATATTCGTTCGTGCTCGTGTCGGTTGCGCCCGTCGGGTGGTTATTAATCGGATGGGTGAGTGCCGAGACGCTGAGAATACGTTCTGAGCCGGAACGCGAAGTCATAACAATCTGAGTTTGACCAATGAAGAAGATTCTTTTTTACAACCATACCGGGCAAATCAGCGGCGCCGAACGAGTGCTGCTGATGATTTTGGAGCGGCTTGATCGCAGTCGCCTCGAACCGGTTGTGCTTTGTCCGGCCAGCGGTCGGTTGATGCGCATGACAACTGATCTGGGGATCAAAACCATCGGTTTAGATTCCCTCGCGGCGCGCTTCACGTGGCGGCCGGATCGTCTAATCCGATACGTCGCTTCGTTCGTCCGCGTGATTCGCGCCGCGCGAGCCGCTGTGGTCAAGGAAGCGCCGGACATTATTCATGCCAACAGCATTCGCGCAGGATTGGTCATGTCCGCAGCAACTGTAGGCCTTGGCATGCCCGTCGTCTGGCATGCGCATGACCTTCTGCCGCGACATCCGTTGAGCACGATGATCCGCTTGTGTGCCTGCGCATCTCGGCGCAATCAGATCGTCGCCATCTCGCGCGCGGTCGCGGCCCGGTTTAGTGGAATCCTCCTTCGCTGGTGTCACAGACGCGTACCGGTCACGACAATTCTCAACGCGGTTGACCTCAAACGATTTCAACCCGATTCAGCAAGCAGGCAAGAGATTCGGCGCGCGCTCAAAGTAGCGGAGATGGAAGTGTTGGTCGGCACGGTTGGTCAATTGACGCCACGCAAAGGACAGCACGAGTTAATTCAGGCATTTGCTGAAGTCGCGCTCGCGATCCCCAATGCGATGCTTCTGATTGTCGGTGAGCCGCTTTTCAATCGCGACACAGATTATGCGCACTCGTTGATCCGAGTGGCAAACTCGTTGGGCGTCACGAATCGAATCCGTTTTCTCGGGCCAAGAGAAGACGTCCCCGCGATCATGAACGCACTTGATTTACTAGTCGTTAACTCGCGCGTCGAGCCTTTTGGATTGACTGTCGTGGAAGCAATGGCCAGCGGCACGCCCGTGCTGGCGACCGCAGTCGACGGCATCACCGAGATCGTTAGCCACGGCGACGATGGTTGGCTGGTACAAGCCCGAGATCACGAAGCGCTGGTCAAAGCGATGCTGACACTCTTGCGCGACGAAAGTCTGCGCCAGAAACTCGGCCGCAATGGACGAATAGAGGCCGAGACACGCTTCTCGATTGAAAGGTTCTTACAAGAAGTAGAGGTTCTCTATAGCGGCGTGCTCAACGTTGGCGGAATGCGCGACCACACAGAGAATGCGCGCAGCTTTGAGCCCAGCCTGCGCTGACTTATGGGGGCCGTCTCTTCGTTTTTTATTTTGAATGTCTTTGAGGTAACACCCTGGCGCCAATCATGAGCACACAATGACGGGCGATTCCCGGCCTGGCAGGCGGCCGCACTCAACCTAACCTCTTTATTTTCTGGCATCTGGAGCGCTTTGCGACTTTCTATTTGGAGAGTGCAAAGCCTGGCTCGCTGCGGAGGACAGGTAGCTATCTCGACCAAGGGCGCATCGCCACGCGGTCTTCCAACTAAATGACGGAGACAGTGAAGTAATGAGCAATCTTCAGATTCGACAGGTCAACGCAAGAGCAGGCGGAGTCACTCCCGCCAGGATCTCATCGCCTGCGTCGGACTCGGTCAGAACGGATTACTTGAGGCCGGGACCCGCGTTACCGCTGGTCATCACGCCCGCGGCTGCTGGGGTCGAGCTGATGGCCTGGGCCAGGAACAACCGCGAATTGCTCGAAGCGTGTTTGTTACAAGAAGGCGCAATCCTGTTTCGCAACTTTGACCTGCACACGGCAGAAGAATTCGAACAGCTAATTAAAACAGTTTCCGGAAAGCTTTTGGACTACTCGTACCGATCGACGCCGCGCACTTTGGTGAGTGGTCACATATACACGTCAACAGAGTATCCCGCCCATCAATCGATCCCTTTGCACAACGAGCATTCGTATTCGCGCAGTTGGCCCATGAAGCTCTGGTTCTTTTCGATGCAAGTCGCCGATGAGAGAGGCGAAACACCGATCACGGACAGCCGAAAAATCTACCAGCACATTTCGGCGGAGATTAGAGAGTGTTTTGAGAGCAAGGGATTGATGTACGTGCGCAACTATGGCACCGGCCTGGATCTGGCCTGGGAAGATGTTTTTCAAACGTCGAGCCGGGCGGAAGTCGAAGATTACTGCCGCGCGGCAGGAATCGAGTTTGAGTGGATTGGCGACGATCAGCTGCGTACCCGCCAACGCTGTCAGGTGTCAGCGCGGCATCCGAAGACGGGTGAGATGGTCTGGTTCAATCAGGCGCACCTCTTTCACATCTCCCGTTTGCCTCCCGAAGTGCGAGAGTGGTTGTTATCCAACTTTGCGGAAGAGGATCTGCCAAGGAACGTCTACTTTTCCGACGACAGCGCGATCGAGCCGGAAATGATAGATGAAATTTTGAAAGTGTACGAACAGCACGCTGTGGTTTTTCCCTGGCTCGAGGGAGACGTGCTGCTGATAGACAACATGCTAACGGCGCACGGACGCAACCCCTTCCGTGGCAAACGCAAAGTGGTCGTAGGGATGTCTCAGGAGAATGTCCAACGACCCGCGTAGTCAGTTGACGTTCGTATATCGAAGCCCGCTGGTGAACACAGCCCCAACGACAAATCATATATTTACAGAGGTTATTCATGGCGCAGGAATTCAACACTGGTCTGACAAACGGGATTAACGAAGCCGCATTGACCCTAGGTTTTGAGCCGGCTGCTAATTATTCGCCAGAGCCGAAGGACGCGCTTCAGCTCTTCGAGGAACACACTCTCCGGACCCCGGCTCAGTTGGCCGTCGTTTGTCTGGGCAGAAAATGGACCTATGGCGAACTGAACGCCCGGGCGAATCAACTTGCGGCACATTTGCGATCGAAGGGTGTTGGTCCCAATACGCTGGTGGCAATCTCGGCCCACCGCTCGCTCGAAATGGTAATGGCGATTCTCGGAGTGCTGAAAGCAGGCGGCGCGTATGTACCGCTCGACCCTGCTTATCCGAAAGAGCGTCTGGAGTTCATGATCGCCGATTCTCAGCCCGCTCTTTGCTTAACTCAGAGTCATCTGACTAACCACCTGCCAGGTTTCCCGGGTGAGTCCGTGTTGCTCGACGCGTTTTCTTGTTCGACGAGCGATCCTGATAGCGAAGACTGGAAACCCAAGCATTGCGCCGGCGATCTTGCTTACGTGATCTACACCTCGGGCTCAACCGGAAAGCCCAAAGGCGTGATGATCACCCGGAGTAACCTTGGCCACTACGTTCAGTCGATGCGCAGCGCTACCGGCGTCTGCGAATCAGACGTCTACTTACATACGGCGTCGATTTCTTTTTCATCGTCGGTCAGACAACTGCTCTTGCCGCTCTCGCTTGGCGCCAGCGTCGTTATCGCCACCACCGACGAGATTAGGGATCCAATTGAATTGTTTACGACCATCCAAAAGTATGAGGTCACGGTTGTCGATTTTGTGCCGTCATACTGGCGCAGTTGCATTGATGCGCTGACCAGTCTACCCACTGCGGGCAGCGCTGAACTGCTGGAAAACAATCTGCGTTTGATTCTGTCCGCGAGCGAACCGCTGCTGTCAGACATTCCGCAAGCGTGGAGATTTGATCTTAATCACCAGGCGAAACTCGTTAACATGTTCGGTCAAACAGAGACCTCGGGAATTGTCGCGACCTGCCCCATTGAGCCCATTGCGCCGGGCGATCAAAGTCGGGTCACCGTCGTTCCCCTGGGCCGGCCCATCGCCGACGTGCGAATTTATCTACTGGACGCTCAACTACGGGCAGTCGCTAATGGCGAGTCGGGAGAAATCTGCATCGGCGGTCCCACTGTGGGCCTGGGTTATCTAAATCACCCTGAGCTGTCAGCGGAAAAATTTCCCCAGGATCCGTTCGCCAAAAGTTCTGCGACCCGGCTTTACCGCACCGGCGATCTCGGCCGGCTGCGTCCCGACGGCACTCTGGAGTTTCAGGGCCGCATCGACAATCAGGTAAAGATCCGCGGCCACCGGGTGGAGCCCGCTGAAACTGAGAGCGCGCTCCTTGAGCACAAGGACGTGCGCGAGGTCGCCGTTATTGCCAGCGAGGATCAACCCGGCAATTCCCGTCTGGTAGCTTACGTTGTTCCGCGCAAAGCCGCAGCGCCCACGATTGGTGGTCGCGAACGATACCGGCTGCCAAACAATATGGCGGTGGTCCAGCAGAACAAGCACGAAACGGATTTCTTCTATCAACAGATCTTTGTAGATCAGACAAACTTCAAACACGGGATCTCGCTTTATGACGGCGCATGCGTTTTTGATGTCGGCGCGAATATCGGGTTCTTCACTTTGTTCGTCCAACAAATCTGGCAGCAGGTCCGCATCTATGCGTTCGAGCCCATACCCGCGATCTTCGAGACGTTGCAGGCGAACACTTCGCTCTATGGCAGCTCGAATGGCGCCGATGCCCGGCTCTTCCAATGTGGGCTGGCCGAAGCGAGTAAGGAAGTTGAGTTTACTTTCTATCCAAACTCAACCAGTCAATCAGGACGTTATGGAGACGAATCCGACGAGCGAGCAGTCCTGCGTTCAATCATCGCGAACGTAAAGCCTGAGAATGATCCTTCCGGTGAACAAACTGATCCGTATCTGGACGCGCTGGTTGAGAGTCGTGTTAGTGGGGAAAAGATTGTCTGCCAGTTGAGAACGCTTTCGGAAATCATCCGTGAAGAGAACATAGAGCGCATCGACTTGCTAAAGATTGACGTTGAGAAGAGCGAGGCCGACGTGCTGGCCGGCATCGCTGCTGACGACTGGCAAAAGATCCGTCAGATCGTAATTGAAGCCCACGATGTCGACGGACAATTGGGCCGTCTTACCCAATTGCTCCGCGACCACGGTTATTCAGTGATCGCAGAGCAGGATGAATATTTGAACGGTTCGAGTCTCTTCAACGTCTACGCGACCAGGCCGGAAACTACGGCGACTCCGGCCGCCACCGCTCCCTATCAAATACCGATGTTGGATGACGCCATTCTGTCCGCCGGAGACTTGCGCCGTCATTTGCAAGCGAAACTGCCTGACTATCTCGTCCCTGCTGAGATTCTTCTGGTTGACAGCTTGCCGCGCTTGCCCAATGGCAAGATTGATCGTCAGGCCCTGAGGTCTCTTGTGCTGCAACGGCCGAGTTCGATTGCTGACGCTGCGGCGCCGCGTTCTCCCGTCGAGGAGCAACTGACACAAATCTGGTCTGAGGTGCTCAAGCGGGACACCATCAGCACCAGCGATAACTTTTTTGACCTGGGCGGCGATTCGATTCTGGTGATGCAAATTGTTTCGCGCGCCAAACGAGCCGGTCTTCGGATGACCCCAAAACTGATCTTCAAGCACCAGACGATTGCTGAATTGGCGGTGACGCTGTCGGCGGTCTCGGAAGCTTTGGCGGGATAAGAGCGACGATGAGCATAAACTTCGAGTCAAACACCACAGTGGACTTGCCCTCCACGCTGGCCGTCCGTTTTGCAGCGCCCGATCTTGAGGGCGCATTTCCGCTGTCACCGACGCAGGCGGGCATGCTCTTTCACAGCCTTTTTGCGCCAGCCGCGGGACTGTATCTCGAGCAGATCATATTACGCATTGACGGCGAATTGGATATGCAGCTGTTCGAAAACAGCTGGCAAATGGTCATCGACCACCATGAGATTCTGAGAACCTCGTTCCGTTGGCAGGACCAGAAGAGGCCTCTTCAAATCGTACACCCGCAGGTAACGCTGCCATTTCAAGAGCACGACTGCCGCGAACTGGCGCCGGCCGAACAAGCGAGCCGCATGGAATCGTTCCTGATGGCGGACCGGAAAACCGGATTCGATTTCACGCAGCCTCCGCTGATGCGCCTCGCTCTCTTTCGTCTGGCCGCTGATTCGTACCGATTGGTTTGGACCAACCATCACGCGCTGCTCGACGGATGGTCGCACTCATTAGTCCTCAAGCAAGTTTTTTCTGTCTACAGGGCGTTTGTCGACGGAGAGGTGCCAACGCTCGAACCGAGCCCAGCGTACCGCAAGTACATCGATTGGCTGGCCGCGCAGAATTTAAATGAGGCCGAACAATTCTGGAAGCAAGCGCTGAAAGGTTTCGGCGCGCCCACTTCACTGGGCGTAGATCGTCCCAACACTGAGTCGCGCGGGGAGGTGGTCGCCCATGAAGAGTTGGGGTTGCAACTATCAGTTGAGGCCACTGAAAGCCTACAAGCTTTCGCGCGCAAACACCGGCTGACGATGTTTACGCTCGTGGCCGGAGCATGGGCGTTGTTGTTAAGCCGCTATGGCGGCACGGACGACGTTGTCTTTGGCGCGACAGTTTCGGTGCGTCCAGATGAATTGCCGGACATCGAATCGGCGGCCGGTCTTTTCATCAACACGATTCCGGTGCGGGCCCGTCTCGCGCCTGAGACCGATCTCGTCTCGTGGCTAAAAGAACTTCAGCTCGACGCCGTTGAGGCGCGCGAACACCAGCACACGTCGCTGGTCGACATCCAGCGATGGAGCGAAGTGCCAAATGGGTTGCCCTTATTTGAAAGCATCTTCGTTTTTGAAAACTATCCGGTTAATGACGACCAGGGAAACCTCGGTCGTAAGGCCGCGGCCCGCCAGGTCCGCGCCATATTTTCGAGAACGAATTACCCGCTCACCCTGATTGCATTTCCCGGCGTCCAACTGCAACTGGCCGCGGTCTATGACAATGATCGTTTTGACGGTGAAGCGATCCGCAGAATGTTGGGCCATCTGCAGACGATGTTGACGGAACTCGTGGCCGACCCATTGCGGAAGCTCGACGAGCTGCCGTTGCTGACGGCGCCTGAACAAAAACAACTCGTCGTTGATTGGAACCAGACCGAAAGCGAATATGAAAAGGACCGCTGCGTTCATCAACTTTTTGAGAGCCAGGTCGCTCGCACGCCCGATGCCATCGCGGTCGAATTTGAGGATTGTCAACTAACCTACTCGCAACTCAACACCCGAGCGAATCAACTGGCCCACTACCTCCGCGGCCTGGGTATCGGCGCCGAATCTTTGGTGGGCGTTTGCGTGGAGCGATCATTAGAGATGATGGTTGGACTGCTGGGTATCATGAAGGCCGGCGCAGCCTACGTCCCGCTCGATCCTGCGTTTCCGAGGGAACGTCTCGCCTTTATGATCGACGACGCAAGAGTCCCTGTGCTGCTTACTCAGCAAAAACTCTCTGCTGAGCTGCCACCCCATCAGGCAAGACTAGTCTGTCTGGATTCCGAATGGGACATCATCGCCCACGAAAGCACGGAGAATCCTGAACATGATCCTGTTGGCGGGTCCGCGACTGATAACCTGGCCTACGTGATTTACACCTCAGGCTCAACTGGCAAGCCAAAAGGCGTACAGATTGGCCATCGTGCGCTCACTAACTTTCTTTGTTCGGTGCGACGCGAACCCGGACTGGCGGCCGACGATGTTTTGCTTTCAGTGACCACCCTTTCATTCGACATTGCCGCGCTCGAACTGTATCTGCCGCTGATAGTGGGCGCGCGTTTGGTTATCGTCAGCCGCGACGTCGCCGCCGACGGAAATGAATTGAAAGCGCGACTGGCGCAAACCGGTGCGACGGTGGTCCAGGCCACGCCGGCTACCTGGAGGATGTTAATCGATGCGGGCTGGCAAGGGAGTGAACGACTGAAGGCGCTCTGCGGTGGCGAATCATTGTCGCGGGCGTTGGCAGATCAACTACTTGAAAGAAGCGTCTCGCTGTGGAACATGTATGGTCCGACCGAGACGACAATCTGGTCTACGCTGTGCAAAGTCGAATCCGGAAAGGGCCCGATATCCATCGGCCGGCCGCTGGCCAATACAAAGGTTTATCTGCTTGATAACAATCTAAGCCCAGTGCCGATCGGAATAGCCGGAGAATTACATATCGGCGGCGATGGTCTGGCGCGTGGCTATTTCAATCGGCCGGAGCTAACCAGCGAGAAGTTCATCCGCAATCCCTTTAGCGGAAACCCCGCGGCTCGGCTCTACAAGACTGGCGATCTGGCGCGCTACTTACCCGACGGAAATATTGAGTGTCTGGGCCGGATCGACGATCAGGTGAAGCTGCGCGGCTTTCGCATCGAGTTGGGTGAGATTGAGGCAGTGCTACGGCAGCACGAGACGGTGCGGGACAGCGTCGTGACGGCGCGCGAAGATGCGCCTGGGGATCGGCGTCTGGTCGCTTACATTGTCCCTCGTGCCAAATCATGTCCGACAAACTTCAGTTTGTCGCCTCAATCTGAGCAGGAGTCAGGGAACAACGACAAACTGAAGTTTGTCGGACAAGAGCTGCGTGATTTTCTCAAACAGAAGCTGCCTGAATACATGATTCCGTCGGTGGTGATCGAGTTGGCGGAGTTGCCGCTCACCCCAAATGGAAAGGTGAATCGTCGAGCGTTGCCGGCGCCGGATTACGATGCGCAGCTCAAGCAGAGTTATATCGCGCCGCGCACGCCGGCGGAAGAATTGCTGTGTGGCATCTGGGCCGAAGTGTTGAAGGTCTCGCGCGTCGGGGTTCACGACAACTTTTTTGAACTGGGTGGGCATTCGCTTCTGGCTACACAGGTTATCTCGCGGGTGCTGCCAACATTTAAAGTGCAATTACCGTTGCGAGCATTGTTCGAAGCGCCGACCGTCGCCGGCATGGCTGAACGCATTGAGGCCTCGCGCGAAGACACAACAACATCGACGGTCGAGCCGATTACGCGCGCTCGTAGAGGTGAGGGAATTCCGCTCTCATGCGGCCAGCAGAGTTTTTGGTTTCTCGACAGCCTGACTCCAAACACCTCGCATTACAATATCTTTCGCGCTGTGCGCCTGCGCGGCCCGCTTAACGCTCCAGCATTGCAACAAGCGCTGGATGGGCTGATGGCTCGTCACGAATCAATGCGCACGATTTTCTCATCCGTTGACGGCCAACCAGTTCAGGTCATTGTTGAGAATCAGAAACTCAGTCTATCCGAGGTCGGCCTCGGCCATCTGTCGCCGGCGACGCAAGAGCCGGAGCTTGGCCGGCTACTCAAGGAAGAAGTGCGCCGTCCGTTCGATCTGGCCCATGGCCCACTGGTCCGCGCCACACTTTTTCGGCTGGACGCGTTGGAGCACGTTCTCCTTCTCTCAATGCATCACATTGTCGCGGACGATTGGTCGTTGGGTATCATGTCGCGCGACTTGAAAGAGTTGTACGACAGTTTTGTGATGGACCAGCCGCCGCAACTCCCGGAGTTGCCGGTTCAGTATGCTGACTTTGCTCTCTGGCAGCACGACCGGTTGCAAAATGGCACTCTCGACCGGCAACTGCAATATTGGAAGCGGCAACTTGCCGGTTCGCCACCGCTGCTTGAACTGCCAACCGATTACCCACGCCCGGCGGACCCAACCTTCCGCGGCGCGCACCACACGCTGACCTTGTCGGCAACGTTGCGCGACCAGCTGGTCAAGCTGAGCCGTGACGAAGGTGGCACGTTGTTCATGACGCTGTTGGCGGCATTCCAAATTTTGCTGGCGCGACAGAGCGGTCAGGACGATATCGTCGTTGGCTCTCCGATCGCGGGACGCAACCGGGTAGAAACCGAAAATCTCATTGGCCCTTTCATTAATACGCTCGTACTGCGGACGTCGCTGGCCGGCGATCCGACATTCAGCGAACTGCTGCATCGCGTGCGCGACGTCGCGCTCGGCGCTTATACGCATCAGGAAACACCATTCGAGAGACTCGTCGAAGAATTGCAGCCGGAACGAAGTTTGAGCCACACGCCACTGTTCCAGGCGATGTTTGTTTTCCAGAATGCGCCGGTCTTTGACTTGAATCTCAGCGGTCTTTCAGTCACCAAAGAAAAGCTATACAGCGAAAGTTCGCCCCTGGATCTCAACCTCGAAGCCCGCGAAACGTCAGAAGGTATTCGTTGCGACTTCGAATACAAGACAGATCTTTTCGACGCGGCCACCATTGAACGGATTGGCGAACGCTTCCAGCTCTTGCTGGAAAGAATTATTGACGATCCCGCCCAGAGGATTTCCGGCATCTCGCTTTTGGCTGAAGCCGAGCAAAGGCGACTGCTGGTTGATTGGAATGACAATCGCGCGGAATTCCCGCGCGATGCTTGCATCCATCAACTCTTTGAAGCGCAGGTGGAAAGAACGCCGGATGCGATCGCCGCTGAATTTCAGGGTGAGCAGATCACCTATCGGGAACTTAACAACCGCGCTAACCAACTGGCCCGCTTTCTCAAAAAACAAGGAGTCGTTCCGGACACTTTGGTCGGGATTTGTGTCCATCGCTCGCTCGAGATGTTGGTTGGCATGTTTGGTGTGCTCAAGGCCGGCGGCGCTTATGTTCCGCTTGATCCGGCCTATCCTGCCGATCGTCTGGCTTTCATGATCGAGGATGCCGGACTGTCGCTCGTACTCACCCAGGAGCGTCTGATCAGTGATATTCCAGGTGGCCGGGCCAGGCTGTTTTGCCTCGACAAAGACTGGGCCCGCGTTGCGTCAGAAAGCGAGGAGAACCCAGTCGTTACGGTCTCGTCGTCGAGTCTGGCTTATGTGATTTATACGTCAGGCTCGACTGGTAATCCGAAAGGGGTGATGATCGAACACCGGTCCCTGGTGAACTTCAGCGTTACCGCAGGGTCCGCTTATGCGATCAATCCGGCGGATCGTGTCTTGCAGTTTGCTACTCTCTGTTTCGATATCAGCGTGGAAGAGATCTATCCAGCCCTTACGCACGGCGCCACAGTCGTCTTGCGAACTGATGAAATGATCCGTTCCGCGCGCGACTTCCTGCGTTGCTGCAACGACTGGCGGGTGACAGTTCTGGATTTGCCGACTGCGTACTGGCATGACCTGACGGATACCTTGAGCGCCGGAGATCTGAAGCTGCCAGAACTGCTGCGCCTGGTAATCATCGGTGGCGAAAAAGCGGCGTTTGATCGGGTCGCCGCGTGGCACAAACTGGCGGGCGACGGTGTGCGGCTGCTGAACACTTATGGCCCTACCGAGGCGACGGTTGTGGCCACGATGTGTGACCTGCGACCACAGGATGAAAGCTCCAGACCCATCACGGTTCCGATCGGCCGGCCGCTCGCCAATGCGACTGTTTACGTGCTGGATCAATCGCTGCGTCCGGTGCCGATTGGAGTTCCGGGTGAGTTGCACATTGGCGGCCCCGGTGTGGCGCGCGGCTATGTGAATCGTCCTGAGTTGACGGGCCAAAAGTTTATTCAAGATCCTTTTAGCAATGATCGAGCGGCAAGGCTTTACCGAACGGGTGATCTGGTTCGGTATCGGCCGGATGGAAACATCGAGTTTCTGGGTCGCATCGATAACCAGGTCAAAATACGTGGCTTCCGCGTCGAGCTCGAAGAGATCGAGGAAGCTCTGCGTAGTCACGCGAACGTGTCTGAATGTGTAGTCGTTCTGCGCGAAGAGAGCGACGGGGACAAGCGTTTGATCGCCTATCTGGTTAGAGATGGAGATTCGCAGCCGACCACGAGCGATCTGCGCAACTTTCTGAAAACAAAACTGCCTTCGTACATGATGCCGGCGGCGTTCGAAATCATCGATGAGTTGCCGCTGATGCCGAATGGGAAGATTGATCGGCGAGCGCTCCCCGCGCCGCAGCCGACGCGTTCGCAGGTTGAGGCGTTTGCGGCGCCGGCCGATGAACTCGAACTAAGGCTGAGCAGAATCTGGGAACAGGTCCTGCGGCTGAAGTCGATCAGCGTCGATGATAACTTCTTCGAAATCGGCGGACATTCACTGCTGGCGGTGAGACTGTTCGCGCAGATTGAAAAATCATTTGGTCGAAATCTTCCCCTCGCGACGTTGTTTCAGGCGCCGACGGTGAAACAACTTGCTCGCGTGCTGCGCCAGGAAGGCTGGCCGGCAGCCTGGTCTTCACTGGTGGTGATCCAGGGCGGCAATAAGCGAACTCCTTTCTTCTGCATTCATGCTGCCGGCGGGAACGTGCTCGAATATGAACCTCTGGCGCGGCTGCTCGGGCCCGATCAACCTTTTTATGGGTTGCAAGCGAGGGGCCTTGATGGAAAGTCGGAGCCGCACACGAGCATAAAAGAGATGGCCGCGCATTACATCAAAGAGATGCGCGAAGTACAGTCTGCGGGACCCTATCTGATCGGCGGCCGTTCATCAGGCGGCACAGTCGCGTTCGAGATGGCTTGCCAGCTTGAAGCCGAAGGTCAGGAGGTGGCGCTGTTGGCGCTCCTCGATACTTATCCCTCGGGTTACTTCAAGCTCCGTCCCGGTTCGTTATCTTTGGGTCAGCGTGCCGGGCGTTACGGTCGAAAACTAAGCTCGCACGCGGAAAATCTGCGCCAACTCAGCGCGCCGGGAAAATTGGCGTACATGTTTGGAAAGCTCAAATATGCTCCCGAAAAAGCCAAACACAAGTTGTATTGGCGCGCCTACAGGATTTACAAGAAGATGGGCAGGCCTCTGCCGCCGGCCTTGAAAAACATCGAAGAGATCAACTTTGCAGCGGTGAGGGAGTACGTGCCGCAAACCTATTCAGGAGACGTAACACTCTTTCTGGCCAGCGATCTTACCGCGGGTTATGACCTCCAGGACGGCTGGCGCGAACTTGTCGACGGCAATATCGAGTCGCATGAAATCAGCGGCAACCACATCAACATCATCAAAGAACCGCACGTGCGCGTGCTGGCGGAAAAATTGAGCGGCTGTCTGGAAAGGGCACAGGAAGATCATTCAACGGTCCGGCGCGCAGCCTAGTACGCCGCGTTCGTCATTACTCCTCGGCTTACGAATTTGAAAGCGCGGCGGGGTCTCCGTTGATCAAAGGCATAGATCCAACTATTCTGAGCGGGGCTTTCGGCCGCCGCCCTCAATCCCGATGGCGCCGGTTCATGACAAAGCCAACAGCGACTGGAAAGTTGTGAAACGATCGAATTCTTACGGTCTCCGAATGATCCTACCGCTGGTTTTTCTGATCACCCTACTCGGCGGTTGCACCGTGGCCTCCGACTGCAAGTTTGGCAGTGCCGCGTCAACTTCCGCGATTCCCCAAGGCCTCGGCGTCAACATTCATTTCACCGATCCCCAGCCGGGCGAAATCAAAATGATCGCTGCCGCGGGATTTCGCTGGGTCCGCATGGACCTCAAGTGGGACGCTACTGAGCGCGAGCGCGGCCGCTATGATTTCGCAGCGTACGATCGATTGATGCAGGCGCTCGATGAGGCGAAGATTCAGGCGCTGTTCATCCTCGACTATGGCAACCCGCTTTACGATCACGGCGCGCCGCCGCGGACGGCGGAAACACAACAAGCATTCGCACGCTGGGCCTTGGCTGCCGCAAAACATTTTTCGAATCGTGGCGTGATATGGGAAATCTACAACGAGCCCAATATCTCTGTCTTCTGGCCGCCCCAGCCGAATGCTGGCGAATATATCGAATTGAACCTGGTCGTCGCGCGCGCGTTTCGATCGGAAGTCCCCAACGAAAGACTAATCGGCCCGGCAGTTTCAAAAATCGATACGTCGTTTCTCGAAGCATGCTTCAAAGCCGGCTTGCTCGATTACTGGTACGCCGTGTCGGTCCACCCTTACCGTCAGACGGATCCGGAAACCGCGGCTTTTGAATATTGCCGCCTGCGCCAGACGATTCAAGCTTATCGACTCCGCAGCGGCAGCAACCGGGTCATTCCGATCCTCTCCGGTGAATGGGGCTACTCGTCCGCCCGGCGCGGCATCAGCGAAGAAAAACAAGGGGCGCTGTTTGCTCGCGAGATGCTCACCAACGTAGCCAATGATATTCCCATTTCGATCTGGTACGACTGGCGCGACGACGGATCGGATCCCGGTGATCCCGAACACCACTTTGGGCTGGTTAGAAATGCTTATCAGCCAGGTCGCGGACAGGTTTACGAACCGAAGCCCGCCTACTATGCCGCCAGGACCTTCAGCGACTATTTCAACGGCTATGTCTATCAGCAGCGCCTGTCTGCCGGTCGAGACGACGACTATGTTCTCGTCTTTAGTAAGGCCGGTGATCGACGGTTCGCGGCCTGGACCACTTCAGCATCAACTCATCGCATCAACATTCCCACCGACACGGGCGAATACAAAATGACCCGGCATACCGGCGAGAGCGCCGGATCAGCCTCGGCGGGAGAGACCGGCCTTTCAATAGAAGTATCGACCAACCCTGTCTATCTCAGACGAGCAAATTAAGCGAACGGAGCGCGGACATCCTGTTCGCCTGAGCGCGTAGCGCGAACCTATCGCCATGAGGTCAGTACCGGGAGCGATAGCGACCGGGTCTGTCCTCGCGATCTCGGCCGTCTCAGAGTTGGGACCCGGTCGCGACCGCGCCCGGTTCCGTACCGACGTCTAACATTGCACGTCAAGCCAAACTGGCTCACGACCCACTTTCCGTACTCTTATCGATTCTGCCTCCCACGTCAGCGTATGGTTTCTGCGTCCAATGGACAGAGGATGTTGATAGAAGTTAAGAATAACGCTCAGTCTGCGTGCACGTCCGTACTTTGAGCTAGCTGGCATATCACTTGCCGCATAGAATCAGCAGTTCAGGGACTAATTGGAGGAGAAAAGTAGTGAGCAACAAAGCTTTGACAGGAATCATGATTGCCGCGCTGGCGTTGCTGGCAGCGGCTTGCAGTCAATCGTCTGAGTCGAATGTAAATACGAATGCGAACTCGAACGCCGGCAACACGGCCACAACCGTAACCGAGCCCGGGCCCGATAATTCCGTGATTACCACTACCACGGACAGCAATGGCGTCAAGACTCAGACCCGTACGCTGAGAGACAATCCGCGAGTTTCAAGGGTCGTCGTAACCACGCGCAATGGGGAGCGCACGGTGAAAGTCTATTCACCGAGCGGCGAAGAGAAGGACGTCAGCAAGAACGAACCGCCCGACGTGCTGCATGCAACCGGCGAAGCGATCGCCGATTCCGCGGGCTGGGTCAAAGACAAATCGATCACGGTCGCCGACAAGACAAAAGAAGGCGCGGTGACGGTGGCCGACAAGACGGTGGACGTCAGTAAGAAGGTCGCTAACAAGACCGTCGACACGACCAAGAAGGTGGCGGATAAGTCGGTCGACATCGGATCGACCGTAGTCGACAAGACCAAGACCGGCGCAAAGAAAACCGGAAGGGCGATCAAGAGAGTCATTAATCCGTAGCACGCTTAAGGTAACGACCGATGGCGCGGTTGAGAGAGGGCGGCAGTTGGCCGCTCTCTTTTTTTGCATGAGCTAGCCTCACTCCGCCTCTCGCTGCTATCATTCACCCGTCAACAGCTTACGCCGCAACTCGAGCGGTCGGGATTTGAAACTATGAATGACTCAAGCCGTTTTACGATTATCTGTCCCTGTTGTGATGCGACCCTGAACATTGATGCCGACACGGGCGCCCTGCTCTCTCACGAGGAAAAGCACAAGCCGCTGGGTTCGTTTGAAGACATGGTCAAAGATCTGGATAAGCAGAAGCTGACGCGCGAACAGATATTCGCGCAAGAGATGAGTTCTCACAAAGATCGCGCGCGGCTGCTGGAAGAGAAATTCCAGGAAGCCAAGAAGAAAGCCGAAAAAGACACCAGGATTTACCGTAATCCGCTCGACCTGGACTGATGCAGTCAGAGGTCAGAGGGCAGAAGTCAGAGATCAGAGGTAGTGGGTTAACTTAGTTTCGTGTTTTCGTTCAGGTTTGGAACGAACGATCCACGAAGTCACACGAAGTCGCACGAACAAAACCAGCCCCGCTTCGTGTATCTTCGTGGATCGTTTTAGCTTGGCAACGAAGTCTCAAAGAATAGAACACGACTGAGGTCGTTGCTCAGATGTCGGATGTTAGAGGAGAGATCATGAAACGTAGTTTAGTTTTTTTCTTGGTCGGCTGGACGGTGATCGTCGCGGGCGCATTTGCTGCGATTGGCACGGGCGCCCAGACAAAAATGCCGCAGATGAAGTTTCGCCAGCGCACGCTCGCCAACGGCATGCGCGTCTTGAGCGTTGTGGACAAGTCGAGTCCGACCGTGGCCATCAATGTCTGGTATCACGTCGGGTCGAAAGACGATCCCGATCAACGCAGCGGCTTTGCTCATCTGTTCGAGCACATCATGTTCAAGTCCACCAGGAACATGAAAGCCGAGATGATGGATCGCCTAACCGAAGATGTCGGCGGAAATAACAACGCCTTTACCGCAGACGACGTGACGGTGTACTACGAAGTCGTGCCGTCGAATTATCTCGAGACGCTTCTGTGGGCGGAAGCCGATCGTCTTTCAGGTTTGACCGTTGACGAAGAGAGCTTTCATTCCGAGCGCGCGGTTGTCGAAGAAGAATTCCGGCAGAGCATTTTGGCGCCGCCGTATGGCAAGTTCTTCTATGCGTTGGAACAGAAGTCCTTCCGGACGCACCCGTATAAGCGTCCCGGAATTGGATCGATCGAAGACCTGGAAGCCGCCACCGTCGAAAACGTGCAGAAGTTTCACTCGACCTTTTACCGGCCGGACAATGCGACGCTATTGGTGGTCGGTGATCTCGATCCCAAACAGTTCGACGCCTGGGTCGACAAATACTTTGGATCAATTCCGAAACCGAATCTGCCGCTGCCCCGCGTTCAGACGAAAGAGCCGGAGCGAACCGGTGAAATGAGATTTACCGAGTACGGCGCAAACGTGCCGCTGCCCGGTGTCGGCATCACCTACCTGGTTCCTTCTGAAAAAAGCGAGGACGCGGCCGCCCTAAACATGGCCGACATCGTGCTTTCGCGAGGCCGTTCATCCCGGCTTTACCAATCACTCATCTACCAACAACAGGTGGCGCAAAGCGCGAATTCGAATGCCGACCTGCGCGAAGACGCAGGATTATTTCAGTTGACGGCTATAGTAGCCACCGGCAAAAAACCCGAAGACGCAGAGGCCGCGCTGCGGGCTGAAATCAAAAAGCTTCAGGACGCGCCGGTACCGGCCGCTGAACTGGAGAAGGCGAAGAACCAGATCATCACCAGTGAATTGCGCCAGAGAGAGACCAATCTCGGCAAGGCCCAGGCGTTGGGTCAGGCCGCGGTGTTGCTCGGCAATCCCGATCGGGTCAACACCGACCTCGAAAAGTTGCAGTCCGTGACGGCTGAAGACATTCAGCGCGTGGCTAAGAAGTACTTTACGGATCAAAATCGCTATGTCCTTTACTACTTGCCTGAATCACAACGTCCGAAGGCGTCAGGAACCAACACGACGCCGAACAGAGGCGCGCGGGGCACTGGCCCAACCGTAAGGGAGGGCTCAAAGTCTATGAGTTCAGCGAAAGGAGCGTACGCGAAATGAAAATGACCCTGAAACTAAGAACGCTTACGCTACTACCCATCGCAATTCTTTCGTTCGCAGTTGCCGTGTTTGCTCAGCAGCCGCAGGCCACGCCGCCGCCTCCTACTGCTCCGCGCACCGTGCCATTTCCGAAACCCGTTGAAAAGACTTTACCCAATGGATTACGCGTGGTGGTGGTCCAAAGATCGGAAATGCCCCTGATTAGTTCCCAGCTATTAATCAAGAGCGGCGCGGAAGTCGATCCCGCTGATCTGTCCGGCAACGCTGACTTGACCGCGCAGTTACTCACGAAGGGGACGACCACCCGCAGCGCTACTCAGATCGCGGAAGCGATAGAAGCACTGGGTGGTTTGATCAATTCGGGCGCGCGCTGGGATTCGTCGGCCGTCAGTGTCGACGTCATGGCCCCGCGAATTGGACCGGCGATGGAGATTCTCGCCGACGTTGTGCGCAATCCGGCTTTTAAAGACGAAGAGATCGACCGGCTGCGCCGGCAGTATCTCAACAATCTGAGAGTGTCTTTGGGTCAGCCCGGCGCCATCGCTCGTTTTGCCGCCGCGCGCCTGGTTTATCGTGATGCGCCTTATGGTCATCCACTGGCAGGAACACCCGAGTCTCTGCCGCGCATCAAGCGCGAAGACATCGTCAAACTCCATGGCATGTTCTATCGTCCCGACAATGCCATTCTGGTTATCGGCGGCGACATTACACCGGAAAACGGATTTGCCCTGGCGCAGAAATACTTTGGAGATTGGCAAAAGCCGGCTACCGAGTTGCGCACGATGACGATGACAACTGCGGCGAGTGAGCCTGGCAACCGCCGCATCCTGGTTATCGACATGCCGGACGCAGGACAGGCAGCAGTGCTGGCCGTGCGCAGCGGAATCAACCGCGGCAGCCCGGATTACTTTCGCGGCATCGTTTCCAACTCGATTCTGAATGGTTATTCGGGCCGGCTGAACTGGGAGATTCGCGTCAAGCGCGGTTTGAGTTACGGAGCGGGCAGCGTCCTCGACACGCGGCGCTGGGCGGGATCGTTCAGCGCCAGCGCCCAGACAAAGAACCAGTCGGGGGCGGAAGTAGCGTCGCTAACGCTGGCGGAGATTGCCAAACTTGCGACCGGCGATCTGCCTGAGACCGAACTGACGACGCGCAAGGCGAGCTTGAACGGCGGCTTTGCCCGTGGCCTGGAAACCGTCAACGGCTTGGTAGGCCAGGTGAGTTCGCTGGCAATCTACGGTGTCAACTTCGATCAGATTAATCAGTTCGTCGGCAGCGTGCAGGCCGTCAAGGCCGATGACGTTAAGAGCTTTGCCGCGACCAAACTCAACGTTGACAGTACCAGCGTAATCGTCGTGGGCAATGCCGCGGAGTTTTTGCCGGCATTGAAAAAAGCGTTTCCGCAGGTCGAGGTGATTAAGGTCAGTGAGCTTGATCTTAACAGCGCCACCTTAAGGCGAGTAAAATAGTTAGACGTTCACGCGACCGCAAGGAGATTACTCCATGTGCCATCGAAGATGGCGACAGACCGTAGCCCCGGGCGTAAGCCCGGGGTCAGCCGGCCCTTGGGTTTCCAGCCCTCGAAGAGGGCGGCAGAAGTTTCTGTCGCCCCTACGGGGCTCGCGGTATTGTTAGGGCTCGCTTACCCCGGGCTTACGCCCGGGGCTATTAATCTACCGCCCGCTTTGCGGGCTCGGTGCCCGGTCCTTTCCATGATTGGGGTCTTGTTCGACGATCATTAGATGCACTCAAATCTTCGTTCTTTCCTCGACCTCCTGCGCCGCGAAAAAGATCTCGTCAGGGTCGACACCGAAGTCGATCCTTATCTGGAGCTCGCTGAAATCCATCGCCGCGTGATCGAACGCGGAGGGCCCGCGATCCTTTTCAAAAGCGTGAAGGGAAGTCGTTTCCCGGTCGTTACCAATCTATTCGGCACGGCCAAACGAATTGAGATCGCCTTTGGACCAAAGCCTGAGCAGTTCGTAAAAGAGCTAGTCAGCGTTGCTGAAGCTCTGCTGCCTCCTCAACGTTCCGAGCTTTGGAAACATCGTTCGCTGGTGCGCGACTTTCTCAAGCTCGGCACCAGGACCGCGTCACGCGGGCCGGTGACTGAAGTAATCGATCGACCGGGGCCTCTTGATGAATTGCCGGTGCTAACGACGTGGCAGGAAGACGGCGGACCCTTCATCACCCTGCCGCTGGTCTATACCGAAAACCCGTCCACGAAGAAGCACAACCTTGGCATTTACCGCATGCAGGTTTACGACGCCGAAACCGCCGGGCTGCATTGGCAAATTCAAAAGGGCGGCGGCTTTCACTATCGCGCCGCGGAAGAGTTGAACCAGCCTCTGCCAGTGACTGTGTTTCTCGGCGGGCCGCCGGCGCTGATGATTTCCGCGATCGCGCCCTTGCCTGAGGACGTGCCTGAGCTGGTTTTGGCATCGCTGCTTCAGGGACAGAAACTTCGCATGGCTAAGAACCCGAATGGCGGACATCGTCTCGTTGCGGAAGCCGAATTCGCGCTGGTAGGCCACGCGCAACCGCATGAACGCAGGCCGGAAGGGCCGTTCGGTGATCATTATGGCTACTACTCGCTGAAACATGATTATCCAGTCTTTCATTGCGACGCCATCGCCCATCGTCGCGATGCGATCTATCCGGCGACAGTCGTAGGCAAACCAAGACAGGAAGACTTTTTCATCGGTGACTATCTACAGTCGCTTTTGGCGCCGCTGTTTCCACTGGTGATGCCCAGCGTGCGCGATTTGTGGAGCTATGGCGAGACTGGATTTCACTCGCTGGCCGCAGCCGTCGTGCGCGAACGTTACACGCGCGAAGCCCTGGTTGCCGGCTTTCGCATCCTTGGCGAGGGCCAACTGGCGTTGACGAAATTCTTGATCCTCACCGACACACCGATCGACCTTCATGATTTTCCGCGAGTGTTGGAACACGTGCTGGCGCGCGTGCGCTGGGAGAGCGACTTCTTTATCTTCGCGAATACGTCAATGGACACTTTGGATTACACCAGCGGGAAGGTGAACGAAGGCAGTAAAGCGATCCTGATGGGCCTCGGCGAACCGGTTCGCGATCTCCCGCGCGAGTTTCGCGGCGAGTTGCCGAACGGAATCTTGCGCGCGGAAGTTTTCTGTGGCGGCTGCCTGGTGGTGCAGGGCGCGCCCTATCTTGATGAGCCGCAGCAGGCTGAGCGCCTGGCGCGCGAAGCTGCACTTGCGGAATGGCCGCTGGTGATCCTGCATGATGATGCCGGCGTCGCGCGCTCGTCGACGGACTTCTTGTGGTCGACCTGGACGCGCTTTGAACCGGCGGGCGACATGTATGCCGCTGAGACCAACGTCGTGCGTCATCACTTCGCCTATCGCAGCCCTGTGGTCATTGACGCGCGCAAGAAGCCGAGTCTGCCGGATGAGTTGATCGTGCGGGAAGACATCGCGGCGTTGGTCGATAGACGTTGGCGTGAATACTTTCCAGATGGGCTGTAAGTTTCGAAAACGGCGGCTAATTTCCCGGCACTCCGAGATCTGGCTCCGTTAGGAGCCAGATGTTTATAGCCCAGAGCCGGTTAAGAACTTCTCTTTGAGTTCGGCTTGCAGAAAGCCGAACTCAAAGAGAGAGAAAACAAAAATACACTTAAGGTTCTATAAACATTGAGTTCCTAACGGAACTCTTTGTGCTTGTTCAGCGTTGTTAAAGTGAAGCCGGTATGCGTCGATCCTGGAAAAAGAGAATCCGACTTACGCTCCTGGCGCTGCTTATTCTAATCCTAACCTGCGGCATCTGGGGATTCCTCATCGAACCGAGCCGCCTGATTATTCATCCCGAAACCATCCAGATCGATAACTGGCCCAAAGAACTGAGCGGGTTGCGCATTGCCGTTGTCTCAGACATTCATACCGGCGCACGATTCATCAACGACAAGAAACTGAAATCAATCGTCGATCGAACAAACGCGCTTAATCCTGATCTAATCCTGCTGCTCGGCGATTACATGTCGCCCAACAGTTGGCACAGTCATCGAGTTGAGCCGGAAGTAACCGCAGCGGCTTTGCAAAGTCTGAAAGCGCCTCTTGGCGTCTATTCAGTGCTTGGCAATCACGATAATTGGTACAACGGCGAGAAGGTGCGCCGCGCGTTTGAAGAGAACGGCATCCGCGTCCTGGATGACGAAGTCGCGGAAGTGAAGTGGCACGGCAAGTCTTTTTGGTTGGTCGGGCTGGCCGATCTCTGGACTGGACCGCAACGCATCAGCGAGACGATTGCGAAAGTTCCGCCGGGCTCAACTATTATCGCGTTGACGCACAACCCTGATATCTTTCCGAGGCTGCCGCAGAGTGTGCCGCTATTAATCGCGGGGCACACGCACGGGGGACAAGTTAACCTGCCGTTCATTGGCACGCCGATCGTCCCTTCGCGCTTTGGCGCGAAGTACACTGCTGGTCACGTGTTCGAGAACGGACATCACCTTTTCGTCACCACCGGGATAGGCACGAGCATTCTGCCAGTTCGCTTTCGCGTGACGCCGGAGATTGTGATTCTAACGATTACGTAGTTGGGAGAGCTACGCCTACTCTTGTTCGCGCCTGTTCGCGCGTCGCGTCATCAAGTCGGCGATCAGTTGTTGAGTAAGCCTTGCACCTTCTTGATGTGATCGGCAGTCTGTGCGCCGTTGGCTTTCGACGCCTCCAATAGCTTTTCTATCTCGGCCTTGTTCTGCTTCAAGATTGCCGGGTCAACGTTTTCGAGATAGACGAGCGTATTGATCACCCCGCTCTTGTTTTCCGGATGTGCGAGCGCGGCTCTAACGGACGCCTGAACGGTCGCGGCGTCTTGCTTCCTTTCAATAATCAACCGTGTCGTCGCGGCGATGCGCGTTGATTTGTCTGCGGCGAACATGTCGTTGACCTGCGCGTGGGTCAGCTCGACCGGGTGCGGCGTGGCCCTGTTGGCGTTCGACGGGCCGGTGTTCCCCGTGTTGGTGTTCCTCGCTATCGCGTTTGTGTTTCCCGGTTCCCGTGTAGGCATGGGGGTGGGGCGCGGATGTTCAAGGCCGGCGATGAACTCCTGCGCCTGCTGACGCATCTCCGGATCGGTAGCGAGTTCGAGAACCTTCTTGAAGTCGGTGATAGCCTTTTCGTTATGCTGAAGCGCGGCCTGGGACTGGCCGCGCAAGAAATAGGCTTTTGTGTAGTCGGGGCATGCGATGACGGCCTCGTCGAATTGCAGGACTGCGGCAGCCTGACTACCGCCGGGATCAATCATCATTAACCCCCTGCCCGTCAGGTCTGCGGCCTTGTTTCGCGAGTCGGCGTCGCAAGGCGCCGCGCCGACGTGCAGGTTACTATTGTTGCCTCCCTGGCCGCCGTTACCTCCTTGGCCGCCGCCGATCCGATTCGGATCAGTGTCCGGCGTTCTGTTGATGAGTCTATAACCCACGTAGCCTAAGAGCAGCATGAGAAAGCTTCCAGCGACAAGGTAAAGTAAGAGCCGCGACTTTCTTGAAGTCGTGCGGTCGGTCGAAAGCTCGGAGTCTGATACAGGCTTGCTAATAAGACCGCCGACGCCGCGCACCAGGCTCTGCAACTCCGCGTGCGAAGACGTGCCGTCCCACGCCGTGAGGTCTGCGGTCTGAACCTGTCTGAAGCCGTAGGGCGGACTCACTTTCTCAATCAAGGCGGGGACGAGGATGTTACGGTTAGCGCCCTCCTGCGCCTCGTCCTTCACCCAGTCGGACGCGATCGACGCGGCCGACCAGAGCACGATGACGGCCTTCGCGCTCGCTAGCTCCGCCCCGATAACGTCGGCGTACTTCCTGCCGGGCGGAATCACTTTGTCCGACCAGACAGTCCACTGCTGTCCTTCGAAGACGCGAGCCAGAAGTTCAGCCTTGCCCCGATCTTCGCGCGCGTAGCTGATAAAGACGTCGCTCATGAGGATTCAGATGATCTTTCTACGGTATTTCCAACCCTCGACGGCAGCCTGCGAGTTTAAGCGGTGCCCGGGGACGTTATGTTGAAAGGGCAGGGTGAGATTACGCCCAAACACGCTTGCATGTCCAGATTCAAAAACCGGCTCAAAAGTTAATGTCAGAGTTGACCTCGACTGCGATTAGGACAAGCCCGTGGTTTCAACGGACAGTTTTCACACTTGACTCAGCACATCGATCACATGCGGGACTTCGCTGCTCTCGCGCACGCGGATCACGTGCAGCCCGAGACTGAGCAGCCACTCTTTCGGACTCCCGATCAAAGAGCCAAGCACAGCGACGCCATCATCAAGAATGCTCAGTTCGCGAGCTAAGCGATCCGCCGGCGTCGAGTTGACCATGTTGGCGACCAGCCACGCGCTGGCGCGCGCTTTCCCCAGACTAAAGTCGATCAGTCTGTCCTCACTCTGCGACGCGTAACGATCGAGCAGCTTGATCCAGGGCGAGACCTCTTCCACGTCCGAGCGCACTTTTATGATCATGCTGCCCAGGACGTTGTTGATCTGATTGAAATCATTTTCGAGTGAAGCGAGGGCAACTCCGGGCGCGACCGATTGCGCCGCGATCCCTAAGTCAAAGTTGATGTGCGCGTTCATTCCGGTGAGCAGGTGCTGCAAGATAATCGGCGGCCAATTGGAGGCGATGCGAAAAGAGCTGAGCCAGCACTTGCTCAACTGTTCGCCGCGGCGAAAGCTTCCGAGCGCCGCGAGGTAACGATTCGCAAACGTCACATCGAGCCGCTCCATTCGCGGTCCATCTTCAAACAGGCCGCCGGCAATGCCCTCTTTAACTTTGATGGTGACGTTTCGATAGAGCGTGGCAAAAAAACCGAGACGATCCCGCTCGTCGCGCGCGCGATGAATGATCTGATCAAGTTCGGCAAGGACTTCATCGATTGTTTGCGGGGGCATCCTTTTTCTGCGGAGTATGTTCACCTGAAGCACTTCAGCGGCTCAGCCTCCAAAGCTTTACCGTCAGCATTTGAGTTCAAAGAGTCGAAACAATTCGGCCACGGAAGAGATCAGATGAGTATGCGGCGCATTCTCGAGTGACTGGCGATCGTGCGCGCCCGAGAGCACTCCAATATTCCAGCGCACGCCTGCGTTGTGGCCTGCTTCCAGATCCAAAGTTGTATCGCCAATGTTGGCGACCTGCTGGACGTTGTCTACTCCTACGGCTTCCATCGCGCGGAATATTAGATCCGGAGCCGGGCGCCCCTGTCTCACGTCATCCCCACATACTATCGCGTCAACCATTCCGTGAGCCCACCCCAACGCGCTAAGCAGCAGCGCTGTTGTTTCCCGGTCGAAGCCTGTATTAAGCGCTACCCGAATGCCGCGCTCATGAAGCGAGCGAAAGACCGATACTGAACCGGGAATAGCGCGCACACCCGCGGAGGTAAAACGTCGGGCCAGGTGCGCGCGAAACGACGCATAAGCTTCTTCAGCACGTTGCGCCTGCTCAGGCCCCGCGGGGATCAAGCGAAGCAAGGCTTCCCGCTTGGAAGCTCCGCGCACGCCCTTTACCTGTTCGCGTGTGACATTGATGCCGTGCTCAGCAAGCGCGGCGGTGAACGCGTCCGGCACCTGCCCGCGATCCTCGATCGTAGTTCCGGCCAGGTCAAAGATTACTAACTCAAGGTCGCGCATCTGACTGCTTTCCTTTCGCGACGCAATGTTTGGATGGGCAGAGCGCATGACCGTTGGCTCATACGTAGCGCTCGCGGATAACGTTCAGGTGTTCTGGATCTCTCACCCTGATTGCCGCGTCGCGAGCCATAAAGTGGGTCGTTTCCTAACGCCGGTCAATGCTGGCAATAATACTACTGTGCCCATCGGCTGTAATCCTGCGAACCCGTGGCAGCCATGCGCGCCGATCCTCGGGCTCCATTGAGGCCGCCGTTTGCAGGTACTCGAGTACATAAACGTCACTACCGAACAGGGCCACTGCCGTGGGCGTCCAGGGGCTCTGAGGTTGTAAAAGAGTTGTCACCTGTCCGCGGGGGGTGACCTTGATCACGCTGCCGCAACCGCTTGCGGCGACATAGATCGCGCCGTGACCATCGGCCGCGAGTCCGCGCAGCATCGGACGAGTGGTACCCGGAATCGACACGCAAGTGGGCAGCGTGAGATTCGCGATGACTGTCGAAACTTGACCCCGCGCGGTGACGCGCCGGATCGCGTTGTCTTCGCTGTAGTAGAGCGAGCCGTCAGCGCCGGCGGCCAGCCCGTTCAGGTGGTTGAGGTCTCCACCTCGCCCGCCAACCAGACTCGTTAGCACTCTGGTTTGACCCAAAGGCGTTAGCTCCACCAACTGCAAACCAGAACCAGCAGAGGAGGGATAATACAGATTGCCGTTTTCACCAATCGCGATCGGAAAGTCGCTGGCGACGAGGAGCGTTGGCTGAGAGCCGACCCGCGTGATGTCTCCGCTCGCGCCCGCCGGCAGTTGGACAGTACGGAACGAGTCGTCGGAGTCTATGGCCATCCAATGGAACCTCGGCCCTGGAAGTTGCGTTAGCTTGCCCTGCAAGTCGATCTTCCACACCCCCGCTCCCGTGTCGAGAAAATAAACCTGGCCGCGCCGGTCGACCACGATGCCTGATCCAGGATGGGCGCCGATTGATGTGGAGCAGACCGCTACCAGGACGAGAGCAGTCAGAAGGGTCGCCATGCTGCCTTTTCGTGCTTTGGTCATTGTATTAGTCACCTCAAACCATTAGACGCGCCCGTTTGATAAAGCATCCTCTTTTATTGTGTTCCTTGGTAGAGCCCGACTTCAGAGTTGACCAGGCGGGCGATTACATCCAACCCAAGATGAGCTTTGGCCGGAGCCAATGGCATTCGGCGGCGTCACGGCAAGAGCTTGACATGAGCATACGAACGGATCGTGTGATCGAGCGTTAACAACTCGCAGTCGTAGACTCGGGCCGTCGCAACTATCATCTGGTCTGCCGGGTCTTTGTGGATCGAGGCGGTAGACGGGTTAAGCCGCACTCTACGTCAGAACCGTCGCATTTGTCCGGGCCTTTCACTGATCCGCTAAGAGCAGTCGAAATTACGAGGGCGAATTAAAGCCGAACACCCACTTCCAGGCGTCGCCATCCTTTACATAGACGGAGTTGCCATAGATCTTTTGTCCGCTGATGTCCTTGCCGCCGCAGGCGCCTTTAACCGAGCCTGTTAATGTCAGGATGCCAACCGTCGGCGAAATGGCGGTTCCGACACCATCCGTCAGCGTAACGCTCGTGACGTCGCAGGTTGCTCCCGTCCAGTCCTTTAAACAGTCGGCCTTGTTTGCGAAATAGGTGCCAAAGATATTGACGAAGGTAATTTCCCTGGCGGTCAGGTCTTCGATCTTTTTGCCGTCTTTATTCTTCCACGCTTCCCAGACGGATCTT
>JBBQWP010000047.1:0-29834 GCA_038210455.1 Pyrinomonadales bacterium
TGCGCCGCAGGAGGCGGGCGGTGCGCCTGGGTTCGTGGCATAGTCAACTGTCGCCGCTCCACTTGTATCCCCGCTCCGATTGACCGTCAACGTCACCTTGCCATCCCCTTCATTCACCGGATAATTCGTCGCGCTGAACTGAAACGTCGGTGGCACGGCGACAAAGTTGGCCGGCTGATTCGTGAGTACGTTGTTAAAGGTGCGACTCGGCGGAATGAAAGTGTGCAGAGTCTTCGATGGCGTAACCGTGTAGTTCCGTCCAGCGGGCAAATTGGAAAACGAGTAGTTGCCGCTCGCGTCCGTCTGAACGTTTAGAGTCTTCCCTCCGGTTAAGGCCATCGTCACGCCACTCAATCCCGTGCTGGTGTTGATTATTGTTACCTGGCCGCTGACAGTGACTACGACTGGGCCGAAATCCAGCCTCACGTTCTTTTGGAGATTGTTGACAGTCTGAGAATTGAAGATGTAGTTGGCTACGCTAACTGAGACCGTATAGTTGTTGGCGACCGTAAGTAGTCCAAACGTAAAGAAGCCGTTGGCGTCGGTCGTTGTGGTTGCGGACGGAACGCCCGTCAGGTTTACGGTTGCGGTCGAGATTGGGTTCCCATCTTCGTCTACTACGCGGCCGATGATTGTCGGATCGGCGATCTGCGAGACGAACGCATCGTTCACGCCTGGGTTGGTTGGCTGGAACGCGCCCGCGGTGGTCGGGTATCCAATTCGGGCGTTGCCGGTTACAAAGGCATTGCCGGCGCCGTCCAGCGCGATGCCATTTGCTGCATCATCAACACCAGCCGCGCCGAGGCGTGTCGAATAGACTAGTGCGTTGCCCGAAGAAGTAAATTTGGCGACAAAGACGCGGCCAGTGGCTTGAACAGGGGTGATAGGAGAGGAAGTCGGAAAGTTGGCCGACAGGGCCCGACCAACCACATAGGCATTGCCCACGACATTCACTGCAACGGCCAGGCCCTGATCGGCGTTGCTGAGGTCGTTGCCGCCAAGATAGGTGGAATAAATCAAATCCGAACCAGTCGCGTTTAGTTTGGTGAGAAAAGCGTCAGCATAGCCGGCATTGGCGGGTTGGAATGCGTTGAGCACCGGGAAGTTCGTCGACTTTGTATACCCGGTGACGTACGCATTGCCGGCCGCATCAATCGCGATGGCTTTGCTGCCCTGGACTACGTCACTACCGCCGTAGTCCTGGTCACTGCCGCCGAGGTACGTCGAGTAAATCCGCGAAGCTGCGCCCGAAAGATTCGTGTTGAATTTTGCCACGAACGCATCCTGAGATCCGCCACCAAAAGTTGTTTGGAAAGCGCCCGGCGAGGTGAAGTTTGTCGAAGTTGAATTTGTATAACCGGTGATATAAGCGTTGCCCGTCGCATCAACGGTAATCGCTCGCCCTTCCGCAAAGCCAGTGGGGCCAAGGAAAGTTGAATACACCAAAGACGCTGCTCCGGAAGCATTCGTATTCAGCTTCGTCAAAAAACCGGCGTTGATTGAGGTGGAACTGAAAGCGCTGGCCGTCAAGGGAAAGCCGGCGCCAGCCTGGCCGGTCACATAGGCGTTGCCTGCACCGTCGGTCGCGATGCCGAAACCGCGCGATGATTGCGTGCCACTAAGATAAGTCGAATAGGCGAGCGTCCCGGTGACGCTGAGTTTCGTGACGAACGCCGTGTCAACCAGAGTAGTGCCGTTGAGCTTGGCGGGTTGCAGGGCATTCGCAGTTGTGGGGAAATCATTGGCGTTCGTCGTACCGGTCGCATACGCGTTTCCCACGCCATCGACCGCGATGTCGTAGGCGTTCTCACTACTGTTGTTAACACTACTACCACCCAGGTACGTTGAGTAGATCAGCGCCGAGCCCGCCGCGTTGAACTTGCTGATGAAGGCATCTTGGAAGCCACCAAAGGACTGGTTGGAATTGACCGTGGGAAAGTTGGCCGACTGGGTACTGCCGGTCACATAGGCATTGCCGGAAGGATCCAGCGCGATGCCATAGGCAAAGTCCTGTCCCGTGCCGCCAAGGAATGTGGAATAGACCAGCACGGGATCGATGACGAGCGGCTGGGTCTGATCATAGTTTCCCACTTCGAAACCAACATTTCGTCGATTCTTCATGACATAGTTGCCCGCTACTTCACGCCGCACGCCCTGAACCAGTTGGTAGATCACAGGCTTCTGAAGCTGCACCTGGCCGCCTGCTGTCTCCAGCACGAGATTGCCGGCTGCATCAGTCGTAATTTTTCTTGCGCCGTCGAAGGCGAGCGCGATCGCGCCTGGATCCGCGCCGGGAGCAACCACGAAGTCGTTTTCCAGTTGCCGTTGGTTGCCGTAGTAAACCAGATCCACGCCTTTGTAAATATCCTGGTAGTAAACGCTGGCGTAAGTCGGAACATTGACCTGCCACTTCTTTGGATCATTGCCGATGAAGTAGTTGCTCTTGCCGGGAAGCTGATCGCGTCCTTCGACTTTCGCCGCTGGGTTGGCTCCAACCAGTGTCATCCGCAAGACACTAGCCCTGGTTTGCACGTTGGCACGCTTTGGCGACGCTGCTGTCTCTGGCGTTCGCTGCTGCAACGAAAGCACTGCCTTCGTTGGAGTCAGGAAGAGTGTGTAACCAGCACCGCGAGAAAGAAACTGAACTTGAGGATCTGTCTGCCCACGATTGATCTCGAAGCTGAGCGGGAGCTTGCCGTATTCCGTGCTCGTGCTTAGCCGGGTCGCCTGGTCGGCCTCCGGCTGATTAGCCGACGTGTCGCGGCGTTCGCCGGTTGCCGCGTGAGAGGTCCGGCTCGCTGACTGACCGAGCAAAGCGAGCGTGCTGACCAGAGCGACAATCGAGAGCAACAGCCCTAACCGAACCGCTTCATTCTTCGCCAAATGGGTGTAAGACATGATCCTTCTCCCTCTGTGCCTAACTACCAAAAAATTAACCTCTACTTGTCTACGCGGATTCGATCGCAGGATCGGCTCAAACAGTGCCGGGCCCCTTTTCATAGGGTTGTGAGGATAGTTCAAAAGTCCAGGGTTGTCATGGCGGTGGGAACAATCAACGAAGATCGCCGGTTTGAGAAAATGGATGAAGGATGCGGGATACTCTATACTTCCTGCATTAGTCAGTTGATCGAGAAGAGCACTGACACCTTCTGGGCTCAAGAGAATGTCTTCTGACACCGATAACGTAACCCAGCTACTTCGCGATTGGGGTGAAGGTAAGCAGGAGGCGCTCGAAGAACTGGTGCCGCTGATTTACAACGAGCTGCGGCATCTGGCGCACGGTTTTCTCTATCGCGAACGGCCCGGCCACACCCTGCAAACTACGGCCCTGGTCCACGAAGCCTACCTCAAGTTAATCGATCAAAGAGATGCTCGCTGGCAAAACCGCGCGCACTTTTTTGCCATCGCTGCTCAAGCCATGCGCCGCATACTGATTGACAGTGCTCGCAGGCGCGGCGCGGTAAAAAGAGGCGGCGCCGGAGAGAAAGTATCGTTGACTGAAGCTGCTGAGATTTCGCTCGAGCCCGATAGCGCTTTGCTCGCGCTGGACGAGGTGCTCAACGCGTTGGCTGAAATTGATCAGCAGCAGAGCCGAATTGTAGAACTGCGCTACTTTGGCGGACTAACTATTGAAGAGACCGCTGAAGTCATGGAGCTTTCGCCGGCAACGATCAAACGAGAGTGGGCCATGGCCCGCGCCTGGCTGCACCAGGCCCTGACCGACGAGGGCGACTGATCCACTGAGCCAAACGCGCGGGCCGTTGCGCGTTAGTTAGTAGAGGGAAGAGTGTGTGCAATGAAAAGATCCTTCTCTGTGCAGCGAGAGGTGCAATTAAGAGTGCGACACAAGTCGTTACAGAACCGAGAGCGGTAGCGACCGGATCCTATGCTCAACCGACGCAAAGACACCTGATGGCTTAAGCTGAATGGTAGATCCAGTCGCTACCGCTCGCGGTTCTGTAATGACTTGTCGTGAGTCCCACTTTTAATCTCCGTGCTCTCTGTGTCTGTGGTTCGCAGACTTGTTAGGCAATGACCCCTGAAACCTGGCAACAACTAAAGACTATTTTCCAAGCGGCCATCGAGCTGAAGCTCGATGAACGGGCGGCATTCCTCACTGAAGCCTGTGCGGGTGATGCTGGATTACGGTCGCGCGTTGAGAAGCTACTCGCATCGCACGATGGCGCTGGAGCTTTTCTTCAATCACCCGCCGCGGTAGATGCAGGCGCAATCGAGCAAATAGAACCATCGGCAGAGCAAGCTGTCGGCAAGCGCATTGGTCCTTACGAAATCATTCGCGAACTCGGTCATGGCGGGATGGGCACAGTCTACCTGGCCGTGCGGGTTGACGATCAATATCGCAAACAGGTGGCCATCAAGCTGGTCAATCGTGGCATGGATACGGACGTGATCCTGCGTCGCTTTATGATGGAGCGCCAAATCCTCGCCAACCTTGAACACCCAAACATTGCCCGACTGCTCGAAGGTGGATCGACCGAGGATGGTCTTCCGTACTTTGTGATGGAGTACATCGAAGGCGAGCCGATCAACGAATACTGCGACGCGCAGCGGTTTACCACGGCTGAGCGGTTGGAGTTGTTTCGCGAGGTCTGCGCCGCTTTGCAATACGCGCATCAGAATCTGGTGGTCCATCGCGACATCAAACCGAGCAATATTCTGGTGACTGCTGAGGGGGTGCCAAAGTTGCTCGATTTCGGCATCGCCAAACTGCTGAGTCCGGATTGGGCCGCCGACACTGGCGAGGCGACTGCCAGTATGGTGCGGCTGATGACGCCGGAGTATGCCAGCCCCGAGCAGTTGCGAGGCTTAACCATCACTACGGCGAGCGACGTCTATAGCCTTGGTGTGGTCTTGTATGAACTGTTGAGCGGACATCACCCGTATCACCTGATCAGCCGCCGCCCGGAAGAAGTGATCCAGGTCATCCTTCAAGAAGAGCCGCTCAAACCCAGCGTTGCCATCACGCGCACTGACGAGATCCGGCCAACACAGAGCGCTGCACCGGAAAAGATCACACCGGAATCAGTGGGCCAGACTCGTGAAGGGACCGTTGATAAATTGCGTCGTCGTTTGTCCGGCGACCTGGACAACATTGTGCTCAAGGCGCTGCGGAAAGAACCCGAGCGTCGCTACGCATCGGTGCAGGAATTTGCTGAAGACATTCGTCGCCATCTCGAAGGGCTGCCAGTCACCGCAAGCCCGGCTACCTTCGCGTATCGCACCGGAAAGTTCATCCAGAGAAACAAGGCGGGAGCCCTTGCCGCAGCCCTGATCGTAATTACTCTATTCGCCGCGACAGCACTGACAGTCTCGCAAGCCCACGTAGCGCGCCGTGAGCGCGCCAAGGCGGAGCGGCGTTTCGTTGAGATAAGAAAACTTTCCAATTCTTTGATAACTGAAGTGCAAAGTTCGCTCACTACGATTCCTGGCACAACTCCGACGCAAAGACTTTTGGCGCAGAAGTCGCTTGAGTATCTGGATAGCTTGTCGCAGGACGAAGACAAAGACGTAGGCGAGATGGGGGAATTGGCCTCGGCCTATATCAATGTCGGAAGTTTGCAGAGTTGGACTCTTTACGATACCGCCAGTGCGTTGCGGAATTACCAGAAGGCCGTAGCAATTCAGCGCCGGAGAATTTTGCTTGCGCCAAATGACCCAGAGTTAAAAAAGGATTTGACATTTGGACTCTTCAAACTGGGGGAAGCATTTGAAGGGCTTAATCGCCGTGAAGAACTCCTGCAAACTTGTGGCGAGATCATCGAGTTGCACAAAGCCCTCATTACGGCGGCGCCGGAAAACCGGGAACTGTTGCGCGGACAGGCGGGTAGCTACGAAAGGCGTGGAGTCTTTCTGCGTGCTTTCAAACACAGCGAACAAGCGGAAGCGGATTTTCGCTCGGCCTTAGCCCTGGTAAAGCAAGAAATCAATCTTCGGCTCGCAAAAGACACCGCCAGAGATCCGCAGGCGCGGGTAGATTTATCTTTTGCTTACATACAACAAGGCGCCGCGTTTACCGATCTGGGTGAATGGCAAAACGCGGCTGAGAGTTATCAAACAGGAGGCCAGATTGCCGAAGCTGTCTATCGAGAGAATCCGGAACTACCCCAGGCGCGTCGCAACGTAGCCTCTTCGCACAACCAGCGGGGCGACGCGCTCGATAAACTTGGAGACTATCGCGGCGCGCTTGAGGATTATCGATATGCTTTGAAGATAGTCGCAGAGGCTCGCGCGCGGAATGCCAACTCAAGCGAACTGCGCTACACGGAAGCCAGATACACACTCAAAGCGGCAATTGCTCAACGGAAGGCCGGCGAAGTATCAGCTTCCCTTGAGTTGGTGCGAAAAGGTCTTGGCTTGGCTCGGGAATACATAGTGGAGGATAGAAGTCGGTCGGCGACGATCGTCTATGGCTCAGAACTGTTTGAGCAGAGCGCGGAGTTTTTGGCCGGCATAGGACGACAAGCGGAAGCCATCGCGGTCTATCAGGAAGCGCTGCAGAATTTACAACGGTTAGCCGCGGAAACGTCACCAGATTCAGGTGCGCTCAACTTGGTAGCCAGGTATGACTCGGCGGTTGGTGACCTCTACGCAGGCTTTGATTCGCGGACGAAAGCTGTGAAGGCTACCAGTCATGAAACATTACTCAAGGCCAGAAACTGGTATCAACAAAGCTTCGATACTTTGAAAACTGTACAGCAACGGAATGTTCCTGTTTTCGATAAGAGCAGCTTGGATGAAGTCGCAGAAAAACTTTCCGCGTGTGAGGCCGCGCTAATGAAATCGAAGAGTTGAAGCGTCTCAAGCACATCATTCTCAACTGGATTGAATTGCAAAATCAACACGCTCTGTGGATGAAGGAGATAAATATGCCGAAAGAGGTTGCCGAGAAGCTTTCCCAAATCCGTTCGGCAAAGTTTTGGGGCAGGGATACGTCGCGTTAGCTTCTGAGGTCAGGGACAGCGGCGCAGAAGCGTTTGGCTAATTGGCGCGAACCTCGTTCGTGGTTTCAGAAGACCAGGCGAGCCTGGCAGAAGCCTTTGCGTCAAAAGCGGGTTCAATAAAATCATCATGCCGCGTTTGTAAGCCAGCAGTGACTGAGACGCCGGAGAATTTGCCTTGGGTTCGCTGCGCGGCGCGCCGGAGCTATTAGAGGCTGGCTGCGGCGCAACGGCGATTGGGATTGGAGTGGCGCGGAAAGTGCTCTTCGCAGGGCAATTGAACTAAATCCAAATTCGGCGCTGGCCCATTATCGTTATTCCCAGTTACTGGCAAACACCGGCAGACATGCGGAGGCCCTCGACGAAATTAAGAAAGCCGACGCTCTTGATCCGCTCTCCGAAATGATCCTGAGCGGACATTTTCCGGTGCTGGAAAGCGCCGGCGAATACGACCAAGCTTTAAAATTGGCGGCAGAATACGTGCAAAACAACAGCGAGAATCCCTTTGCGAAACGAGCTTACGGAACTTTCCTGTATCACACGGGCAATTACGCGAAAGTCATTGAAACCGGTGAGGCCGAATTGTTGAAAAACGGAAATCGCAGACCCTATCCGTGGCTTTCATTACTCGCAGCGGCTTACTCAAAAACAGGTCAAAGGGGAAAAGCCGACTCATTGCTCACAGAACTCGAACTTCAATCGCGCGCCGATAAGAAAGCACTCTACTCGCTGGCCATGAACTACGCCGAACTCGGACGTGCGGAAGAAGCAATCACCGCAATAGAGAAGTGTTACGAAGTCCACGAACAAAGAATGCTTTGGGTCAGCGTCGAACCGCGTTACGCTAATCTCAGAAACCACCCGCGCTTTCGACAGATATTAGTAAAGATGCGTTTGAATTGATCCTTACAGAACCGCTTGCAGCAATCGTGTTTAGCCCAGGACAACCTCGCCATTAAGGGACCCCTGCTCGCTCAAGCCATCACCCCGACGCTGTCCCAGAGGGAGCGGGAGGCGGAATGTGATCCCACTCGCTTGAATCATTTCTCAACTTGGCATTGAGTTTGCTGACAAGGCATCGACGCGTTGGCTTATAGCCGTTCCAGCGAACGAAAAAGAAACGAAGTCGTTTCGCCAATGTATGGATTCGATCCGGGAGCGAACTTCAAGTGAGATCTGAATGATCTAATTGAAATCAAAAAGGAAAATAAACAATGCCGCGGAAGTATGGCAAGAAAGCCTCGGAAAAAGTCGAGAAGGCGATGCACGAGCGTAAGAAAGGCACTCTCAAGAGCGGTTCCGGAAAGAAAGTAACCAGCAAGAAACAAGCGATCGCCATTGGCCTGTCAGAGGCCCGAAAGGCCGGCGGCAAAGTGCCCAAAAAGAAATCTGCATCCAAGAAATCCGGATCGAAAAAGAAGTGACTCCGGTTGGCGGCGCAGAGAGATGACACTGCCTGCAACCCCTTCGAAGGAGGTTCGAAAAACCCATGAACTCCAGATTTGTATATCCGACTAACACTGGCTCGCTCGGACAACACCGTCGACTGAGCACGCCTGTCGACCTGATCAATCGCGGCGCTTCCAGCCCAGCTATGAGGGCTATGGAGGATTGCCCGCCGGCTTCAACAACAGCGACGCGCGCTAAGCCAACCGTTCTGGTGGTCGAGGACGACGACGATTCCCTGTTTGCCCTGAAGAGCATTCTCAGATTAAAGGGCTATCGCGTGATTGAGGCGTGGGATGGCAAGCAAGCCGTCCAGGTGGCCGAAACTCACGCCGTCGATTTGATTCTGTTGGATTTGGTGCTGCCGCGACTGCACGGGCTCGGCGTAGTGCGGCGTTTGAGAGAAAGCCCAAAGCATGAGGCCCTGCCGATCGTAATCATGACCGGCCAACCCCCGGAAGAAAATAGAGACAGCGCTATCCTTGCCGGGTGCGACGACTTTTTACTGAAGCCGATCGACTTTGATCGTCTTGATATGCTGCTCGACTATTACGCGCCGCTCGCTGCTTCGTCCGACTCTTAGCGTTGGGATCAAACTGGCGTTGCAAGACCCAAAGTTAGAAGTGTGGGCTCTCTTGACGGACCTCGAAGGCATAGCGAACTGCTCGGATCATGCCGGCCTCGTCGACCTGGCCTTTTACCAGATAGTCCTGCGCGCCCAACTTCAGGGCCTGGCTTGCAAACGCATCGTCGTCTGTTCCCGTCATGACCACTACCGGTACTCTTGTGTCTTGTTCGAGGACCTTCTTAAGAGTTTCCAAACCCTCCGAGTCAGGCAGCGACAGGTCCAACAACACAATATCTACGTCGCCAAGTAAGAGCTGCTCAATACCCCCGTGAAGCAGGCCGGCGCGCGACAACTCAACATGCGAAAGCTGCTGAATCCTTGCTGCGGCCTTTAAAAGGGCGACCTCGATCACGATGGCTTCGCCGGGGTTGTCCTCTATCAGCAGCACCTTAATGCTGTTTGCAGGCAACTTGCTTGTAGGCTTTGTATTAACTGGCGGACGGGGCACGCTAGCAGATTGGCTATCCTTCAGAGCTATCAATCGCAGCGTGTTACGCATCTGATCTGGCCGGAAAGGCTTTGCGATGAACGCCATTGCCCCAGGTCCAAAGCCACTCGACAGCAACTGCAAGTCAACCGAGGAACTCATCATAAGAACCGGTATGCGGCTCAAGCGTTTCTCGGTTTGCATTTGACGAAGCAGATCCGCCCCTTCCATATGCGGCATTTGCATATCGAGAATGATGGCGCGGAAGTCCGAGTCGTTGAGCAGAATTTTGTACGCTTCGAGCCCGTCCTGAGCGGTTACGGCTTCGTAGCCTTCGCTCTCAACCAATGTTTGAACGATGTCCAGGATGACGGGATCATCATCGGCGATGAGTACCCGGTTCGCTTTTTTTAAGTGTTGATTAAGCAATTGTGTTTCTTCCTTTTTGACTAGCAATCAAGTGGGTCCGAGCTGTTCTTTGGGCCTGAAGCATCCACGCGAGCCGAGGAAAGTCTTCTTCCAACCTGCCCAACCTGCCGTCGGCCTCAAGCACAGATCCTGAGCGCGCCTGCTGCTCCAATTCCAGACATAGGGAGGCTGCTTCCAGAGAGCCGATATTGCCGTAACTCCCTTTTAGCCCGTGCGCCGCGCGGCTTACGGCCGGCGCGTCGGCTGCGTCTACTGCTTTGCGAAGGACTACGAGCCGGTCCGCGGTGTCGGGCAGGAACTTGTCAATCAGCCGCACGACCATAGCCGAGCTGAACTCCTGCTCGAACATGTTGAGCCTTTCGGTCACGTGGATATCGGCCAGAGAATTGGCGGTTGACTTGTCTTCACTCCATCCACCCGGCTCACCAGGTTCCGGAAGCCACCGCTTGAGCACGGCAAACAACTCCGCCGCATCGATTGGCTTACTAAGGTAGTCGTCCATGCCGGCTTCAAGACATCGCTCGCGATCACCTGTCATGGCATTAGCGGTCATGGCGATTATAGGCGTGTGCTGTTTCGTCCCTTCGCGGCTACGGATCACCCCGGTTGCCCCATAGCCGTCCATCTCCGGCATCTGGCAGTCCATCAGCACGACGTCGTAATTAATCTGGCCGAGGGCTTCAATCGCCTCCAGGCCGTTCGCTACCATATCGGCGTGCAGTCCCAGCTTCTCCATGTGACAGATGGCCACTTCCATGTTTACTGCATTGTCTTCGGCGATCAGGATGCGACCCTGCAAGCAGGAAGGAAAGGTCGCCAGGCCGGTCAGCGCTTTTGAGTCTCGTGCAGAAACTGTCGCTCCTTCCGGCTGCTTCTCGAAGCTTGCGGTAAACCAAAAGTTTGAACCCTGGCCCGGTGTGCTTTCGAAACCAATCTCTCCATTCATTAGCTCGACCAGGCGCTGTGAAATAGCCAGCCCCAGGCCCGTGCCGCCATACTTCCGGGTCGTCGAGCCATCTGCCTGAGAGAAGGCTTCGAAGACTCTTGTCTGCGCTGCCGGAGAGATACCGATTCCGGTGTCACGTACGCTGAAGCGGAACATTGCATGTGTGTCGGAAGTGTTTTCCTTAATCACCTGGACGACAATCTCTCCGCGCTCCGTAAACTTGACTGCATTGCCGATCAAATTGGTGAGTACCTGACGCAAGCGACCCTCGTCGCCGCGAAGTGCTCTCGTAACGTCATCATCGAAGAGCAAGCCCAACTCAATATGCTTTTCCTGCGCCCGCGTGCTGAGCAACTCCAACGTGCCTTCGACAGTTTTGAGCAGGTCGAACTCGAGCGTTTCGAAGCGAATTTTGTCCGCCTCGATCTTCGAGAAGTCGAGGATGTCATTGATGATCTTCAGCAGTGCCTGGGCGCTCGAGCGGATGGTTTCACTGAAGTGATGCTGTTCGGGCGTAAGGTCCGTATCCAGCAGGAGACCAGTCATGCCGATGACGCCATTCATCGGGGTGCGAATCTCATGACTCATGTTAGCCAGGAACTCAGATTTGAGCCGCACTGATTCCAGGGCCGCATCGCGGGCCCGTTCGAGTTCCAACTCGATTAGCTTTCGCTCAGAAATATCCTGCGCGTAGGCGCCGAGGACTTCTTCGGTGCGGCAGCGCTCGCTATTGAGTTCCACCGCATATCTAATTGTCCGTTCGAGACGTGCTGAGGCCGTCCCGTCTTTGACCAGATAGCCGGTCGCGCCGGCCTGCATCGCCTCGACATCCACATCGTGGTTACCCTGCCCGGTGAGCAGGATCATCGGCGTGGTTAGGTGGGACTCCCGCGCTTCACGAATTAACTCCACACCGCTGCGCTCACCAAGGCGATAGTCGACCAGACAAACGTGATGTTCCCGGCGGGCGGCTACTCTCAGACCTTCTTCATATGAAGATGCCCAATCAAGTGCGTAGCTACCGCCCTCCACTTCGGCCAGCAGTTCGCGGGTGAGGATATAATCGTCCTCGTCGTCGTCGATGAGGAGGACTTTGATCTCAGCGCTTTTCACTTCAGTGTTCCTTCTTGTCGCGGGAGTTCAACGATCTCGAACCAGTACGTTCTCAGTCCCTTCATGACTTCAACCAGACCATCGAATGTCACGGGCTTGGTGATGAAGGAACTCGCCCCCGACTCGTAGCAGTGGTCGATATCATCCTCGGCCCTGGAGGTAGTCATCACCACCACGGGGATCTGCCGCAAGTTGGGATCGGACTTTATCTCCTTCAAGGCTTCGCGGCCGTCCTTCTTCGGCATGTTCAGATCCAGCAGGATCAAACCAGGACGCGGCGCCAGCGCAGGCGGGGCGTATTTGCCGCGCCGGTGCAGGTAGTCCATCAAGTCCTCGCCGTCCGTGACACAACCTATCTCATTCGACAGGCGGCTCTCAGCCAGTGCGTCGCGAGCCAGCATGCGATCTTCTTCGTCGTCATCGGCTAGCAGAATGACTATCGACTTGCCTTGAGTTCTCATATCATCACCACTTCCTTCGGTTGCATAACTGGTAAGGTCACCACAAACGTGGCACCCTGGCCCGGACTACTGCGAGCCGTAATCGTTCCACTATGCCGATCGACAATCTTGCGGCAGATGGCGAGACCGACACCGGTCCCCTCGTATTCGCCCTTAACATGCAGGCGCTGAAAGACCGTGAAGATGCGGTCGAGGTATTTCTCATCAAACCCGATACCGTTATCCACCACTAAGATCTGCCAGAGTTGCCTGCCAGAGGCGCTCGGGGCGCCTTCGTCCATCGACTCGGAACTCCGCGCATCCAGTTTTTGACAATAAAGCTCAACGATGGGCGGCACCCCTGCGCGATAATACTTGAGTGAGTTTCCGATCAGATTCTGTAGGAGTTGACGCATCTGCATGGGGTCGGCATCAATGGTCGGCAGGTCCTTAACCTCAACCTGCCCGCCCGTCTGCTCGATGCGGGTTTCCAAATCCGCGATGACCTCTTTGGCGATCACACCGAGATCTACCTGGACGAAGGGCTGCCCCTTAGTCTCAACTCGAGAGAATGACAGCAGGTCGGTGATCAGGGTCTGCATCCTGGCTGCAGCATTCGTCATTCGCTGGAGGTAATCTCGAGAATCTTCGTCTAACGATTCACCGGCTTTTGTTTTGAGCCGATCACCGAAGGAGAGAATTTTACGGAGAGGCTCCTGGAGGTCGTGCGAAGCGACCTGCGCGAAATCCTGCAACTCGCGGTTGCTGCGCTCTAACTTGTCCGAGTAGAGTTTTAGTTTTTCCTCGACCCGTTTTCGATCAGTAACGTCGCGCGCCGCGGCGAATACACCCTGCAGTCTCCGGTCGCGATCGTAGAAGGTGGTCGCATTGTAGGAAACTACGGTTTCCTTTCCGTCTCTGTCGCGCGCGGTCAGTTCGTAGTTGGTGACTTTCTTTTTGTTCAGCACCAGCTTGATACCGGCCTCAGCCCGGTCGGGATCGGTGAAGTAGTTTTTGAACGGCGCCCCGATCAGCTCGTCACGCGTGCAGCCGGTGAGCGCCTCCATTGGTTTGTTGATATCGGTGATGACGCCGGACGGATCGGTGGTCATCAGCGCATCGATGTTCGCTTCGAACAGCGAGCGAGTGTAGAACTGATGATCGCGCAGGCGCTGACCAAGTTGTAGCTGCTCTGCCTCGATCTGCTTGCGGGCGGTGTTGTCGGTGCCGATCAGCAGATAGCCGATGATCCCACCCTGGGCATCGCGCAGGGCCGTGACCGAGACCACTGCCGGGAAGCGGCTACCATCCTTGCGGATGTAAGTGAGCTCGTAAATGTCTTCGATACCGCGCGAGGCCTTGAACACCAATGCCTCAAAGCCCGGGGCAATCGAGGTCTCAAGTTCGATGCTAAGTGCTTTCGCACGGGCGATCACTTCCTGCGGGTCGGAGATGTCAGCCGGCGTAATCTTGTTCATCACGTCGGCAGCCGCATACCCCAGCATCCGTTCGGCGCCGACGTTGAAGATTTGAATGACACCCTTCGCGTCCGTGGCGATACTCGAAAAATTGGCGCTGTTGAAAATAGCGTTCTGTAATGCCCCAGCCTTGAGCAGCGCCTCTTCCGCCAGCTTGCGCGCGGTATTGTCGGTGCCAATCAGCAAATAGCCAATGATGGCATCCTGCGCGTCCCGCAACGCCGTGACCGACACTACTGCCGGGAAGCGGCTGCCATCCTTGCGAATGTAAGTGAGCTCGTAGATGTCCTCGATGCCGCGTGAGGCTTTGAATACCAATGCCTCAAAGCCCGGCGTGATCGGCGTTTCAAGTTCGATGCTCAGCGCTTTGGCTCTCGCGATCACTTCCTGCGGATCGGAGATGTCAGCCGGTGTGATCTTGTTCATCACGTCGGCAGCCGTGTAGCCGAGCATCCGTTCGGCGCCGACGTTGAAGATCTGAATGACGCCTTTCGCGTCAGTAGCGATACTCGAGAAGTTCGCGCTGTTGAAAATCGCGCTCTGTAATGCACCTGCTTTTAGCAGCGCCTCTTCCGCCAGCTTACGCGCGGTGTTGTCGGTGCCTATTAGCAGATAGCCGATGACGCCACCCTGGGCATCGCGCAGGGCGGTGACCGACACTACGGCCGGAAACCGGCTGCCATCCTTGCGAATGTATGTGAGTTGGTAAATGTCCTCGATGCCGCGCGAGGCCTTGAACACCAACGCTTCAAAGCCCGGCGCGATCGTCGTCTCAAGTTCGACGCTCAGCGCTTTGGCTCGCGCGATCAGTTCCTGCGGATCGGAGATGTCAGCGGGCGTGACCTTGTTCACCACTTCGGCAGCCGTGTAGCCCAGCATTCGTTCCGCGCCGACGTTGAAGATCTGAATGACGCCCTTTGCATCAGTGGCGATCTTAGAGAAATTCGCGCTGTTGAAAATCGCCTTCTGTAATGTTTCCGCTTTCAGCAGTGCCTCTTCGCGCCGAACTTCGGTGATGACCGCCACCGCGGCGGGATCGGCGTTGAGAATGACTGTCTGCCTGTTATTGCTTCCGTTTTGTTTCATAAGACTGTAATAGCAGGAGGCATTGTTCAAATTTCGTTGGGGCTGGCAAATAAACTGGTCAGAGATGGTCGGCAAATGGCGTTTGTTCTAATCGTGTGACGGTCTTTTTGGATTTGATGGGGGTACCGACATAGCACTGGCGATCAGAATGTGAGCAACTGTCATTCCCAATGAATTCGCAAGTCACTCCACCCGATTAGGAAGCGTGAAAGCTCAATTAATATTTGGCAGGCGCATCTTGTGCGTGATTCACGGCAGGACGCGGGTGCGACTCTTTCAATCAATACGTCTTGACTTGTGCAGGGCAAAAAGGGACGAAGCGGCGAAAGGCATAAGCTGAACTGGGACATCAAAGGTTGTTCTCAACTTCGCCTTCCGATTTACTCACGCGTCGCGGCGATGACCACTGGGCCTTGGGAGAGCTGTTAACCGGCGCGCTCTTTTGCTTTCGTGCCTGTTTGTTATTCACGCGTTCCGGCTCAATCGAAGGCGGAGTAGCGTTGTCAGTGGAAACCACCTGTTGCGGCATAGCGGGCGGAATCTTCCAGGGATAGTAATTACAGAACACTCCGAAGGCAGCCAGCAGAATGACGAACAACGCGGCGACCGCGTGCGAACCGAGTCTTCCGGTTGAACTCGATCTTCCAGAGCGTGCGATTACCGTTAGCTCTGACTCCACTGGCGACGAATCAATTTCAGAGTGGCGGTCAACAAAGTCCACCTCCGCTGCATCAACGCGTCCAATCTGTCGCAGCGCTTCGCGAAACTCAGCTGCGGTGGCGTAACGTTCATCGGGATTCTGGGCCATGGCCCGAGTTAGAATTTCGGACAGCTCTACCCCGACCGCGGCAATGATTTCGTTAGCCGGCCTTAGCGGATTCGGCCGCGCGCTCACCAGGGCAGTGGCCCTCGCCAGTGCATCGGGCGGTTTCACTCCAGTCAGCAAATGATAAAGCGTCGCGCCCAAAGCATAGATGTCGCTTTGCGGGCTCGTGCCCAGATCCTGGATTTGCTCGAGCGGGGCGTAGCGAGGTGTATAACCAAACACGCTGGTGCAGGATACTGAGCCCGAAGTGTCTGCTAACTGAGTCTTCGCCAACCCAAAGTCGAGCAGGACTATTTGACCGGCCCGAGTGATCTTCAGATTGTGAGGCTTGATATCGCGGTGGATGATCTGTCGTTCGTGCGTATGCAGATAAATAAGAGCGTCAAGCAACTGGTCCGCCCATTTGATTACCGCCTGGCGTGGCAGGGGTCCGGGTTGCTGCGAGATTATTTGGGCCAGGTCGCCGCCTTCGACAAACTGCATCACGAAAAACGCGCGGTGGCCTTCAGTAAAGTAATCACTCACTCGCGGCAAAGCCGGATGATTGAGTGAAGCCATCAGTCGTGCTTCCCGCTCAAACTGTTTCCATTGAGCTTCGTCATTCGTGAGCGTCTGTTTCAAGGCCACGGTGTGACCGAGGCGGAGATCGACGGCTTCATAAACCGCGCCCATGCCACCCTTCCCAAGGTTTTGCACCACGCGGTAGCGACTCTGCAAAATTGTATCGGGCGCCAGCAGGGTTGTGCCGGAGGTGGATTTGGCTGTTTCGGAGGTGGACATTGTTTGCTTGGATCCTTTGGCAGGTACTGCTGGAACGTCAGGGCAAAAGACGCGCAGGCGCAACTTTGGAGAGGAAAAGATGGCCTGAGCTAAAAACGCCGGCGTGGACTTGCCGTCGGGACGGTAAACATACCGAAGCCACGCCGCCGGATTAGGTGAGGGACGACTGGGGCCGAATGCGACAACGGCCTTTGTCACTGAACGGACTCAGCAAGCGTTGTGCCGTCGCGTGATAGCCGAAGATGAATCATCCGCGATGGAAGTTGCGGCGTTTGTCCCCGGCGAAACCAACCGAGGTTCAAGGTGATGGTGCAGATTGTCGAACCGATCTCATTAGCAGCGTGGCTGACCCCGGAGATCACGCCCAAGTGTCAGAAGCCCGCGCGTAAGCAAGGGCAACGTTCGTGTCGATCCACTCGTGACATCGGAGCAATGCTGTCCGCCACCTGATGCTAACCCTGCGGCAAATGCTTTGGTTCAAAACCGTTTGATTTGCGAATGGATTCTCTCTCGAAGTTGATGGCGTGCCGCTTAATCATGCGATCGAGAGTCTTACGATCGACTCCCAGCACCCGCGATGCTGCTTGCTTGTTGCCTCGGGTATGCGCCAGGACGCGGGCTACGTGGCGTCCCTCAATCTCAGCCAGCGAAGGCCATTCTTCTTTTTCCGGCACAGCCATCGCACCTGCCGGAACCGACCTATCGCCGGCCTTCGCAGCTTTCTGAAAATTGCGGATGCGTTCAGGGAGGTCCTGCACGCGGATCAATCCGTCACACATCGCCGCTGCGCGGACCACTGCATTCTCGAGCTCACGAATGTTCCCGGGCCAGCTATATTTTTGCAGCAGCTCAAGTGCTTCCAACGAGAAGCGAACGCTGGGCCCAAGCGAATAGACGCGATCGGCAAATGTTTGCGCCAGTGGTGGAATGTCTTCGCGGCGCTCGCGCAGCGGCGGCAGCAGGATCGACACGGCGTTCAAACGGTAGTACAAGTCTTCGCGGAATCTTCCGGCCTTGACCTCGGCTTCGACATCGCGATTGCTGGCGGCGATTACGCGGACGTTGACGCGTTGGGTCTGGTTTGAACCAACCCGCCGCACTTCGCCTTCCTGCAAAACGCGCAACAGTTTGACCTGGAACGACAGAGTCGTCTCGGTGATCTCATCAAGAAACACCGTGCCCTCGTTCGCTTCCTCCCACAAACCACGACGATCGCGCTCGGCCCCCGTAAACGATCCTTTCACGTGGCCGAACAGTTCGGACTCGATCAATTCGGCCGGGATTGCGCCGCAATTTACCGCCACGAAAGTCTTGTCCGCACGGCCGCTGCGACGGTGCAGCGTTGAGGCAACCAACTCTTTCCCGGTTCCGGATTCGCCCGTCAGGAATACCGGCAAGTTGGTCGTGGCCACGCGGCCCACCTGTTTCATTACTTCGATGAAGGCGTGGCTGCGGCCAACCAGATCGATCTCGGATTGATGGGGCGTAACCCGCGTGCCAACCGACACACGATGCGGACGGCTGGTCAGCTGATCACGCAAGGCGGCCGACAGCGATTGCAGCTCCTCCACGCCGAACGGTTTCAGGAGATAGTCGTAAGCTCCAAAGGCAGTAGCATCCAACGCACCCGCGGCATTGCCGTTTCCGGTCATCAGGACAACTTTGGTTTCGGGAAGCTCTTCCTTAAATCTGCGCAGCACGACAAAGCCGTCCGCCCCGCCCAGCATGACGTCGCAGAAGACCGCCTGCCATTTCTCGTGCGTTAGCATTTCAAAGGCTGCTTCAGCGGATGCGGCGCGAGACACCGTCCAACCGTCATTCTCGAGCACGGTGGAAACAAAGTCTCGCACCGACTGCTCGTCATCAATTACCAGGCCGTGTAAGGTTCGGTTCGTCATATTAGCCACGTACTTCAGGAAGCTCTGATCAAGTATTAGTAGTTTCCCCCTCTCCCTTTTGGGAGAGGGGCCAGGGGTGAGGGCGCTCAACGTGCGACAACAAAAACAAGAAAAATAAGCTGTGCTCCGTAGGCCCTCACCCCAACCCTCTCCCAAAGGGAGAGGGCGAAAGAAACCACGGACTCTTCGCTCTGTGATTCTCTTGTTGGGATCACAGACTGAAGTCTGGGCCACTTCTATCCGTTCGCCGCTGTCCGCAAACTGTCCTTGTCTCGCCGCACAGTATTGGACAGCACATGGATCTTCCGCTGCGGGTCGATGGAAATCGAAGACTCAAAGACTTCGGGAGGCATGGGCTTGCCGAACAGAAAACCCTGAGCCTCGTCGCACCTGAGCAAACGCAAGAACGCCACCTGCTCTTTTGTTTCCACGCCTTCCGCAATTACCTTTAGTCTCAAATTGTGAGCCAAAGTCACGATCGCCATTACCAGCGCCGCATCGTCGGGATCGGTGGTGGCGCCCATGACAAACGAGCGATCCAACTTCACGGTGTCAATGGGAAGGTGCTTTAGATAACTCAGCGAGGAGTACCCCGTGCCAAAGTCATCAATCGCGACCTTGACTCCCAGTCTTCTAACTTGCGACAGGAGTCTCGCGGCAGCTTCCGTGTTCTCCATGATTGAAGTTTCAGTCAACTCCAGTTCAAGGCACATCGGATCCAGCCTGGTTTCGACAAGGATCTCTACCAGTCGATCAAGAAAATCCGGCTGCTGAAAATGGCGCGCCGAAATGTTCACCGCAATCCGCAGCCGGCCAAAGCCGCGGTCCTGCCAGGCCCGCGTCCGCGCACAGGCGGTCCGCATCACCCAATCACCAATATCCAGAATTAACCCGGTGTCTTCTGCCAGCGCGATGAATCTAGCCGGGGGAAGCAAGCCAAGTTCCGGGTGTTGCCAGCGGACCAGCGCTTCCGAGCCCGCTACTTCGCCGGTCACCAGATTCACCACCGGCTGGTAATAAGTAATGAACTCTTCATTTTCGATCGCCCGCCGCATGCTGGTCTCGAGAGCCAGGCGCTTGAGCGCCAGCGCATTCATGTCGGCGGCATAGAACTGATAGTTGTTACCGCCCTGCTTTTTGGCTCGATACAGCGCGGCTACTGCGTTTCTCAAAATCGTGTTGCTGTTTTCACCGTTAGCGGGAAACGTGCTGATGCCGATGCTGGTGGTCAAATAAACTTCTTGCTCGTCCAGATGGAAAGGCGCCTTGAACGCATCACTAATGGCGCTGGCGGCTTCGGCGATGTCTGCCGCTGCCGTAATTCGAGTTAATAACAGCGCGAACTCGTCGCCCTCAAAGCGCGCCACGGTGTCTCCCTGGGTGACACAGCATTGGAGGCGGGCGGCTGCCGCAGTCAACACGACATCACCGGCCGCGTGGCCGAGACTTTCGGTAACCTTCTTGAATCGATCAATCGACACCAGCATCACTCCGACCAGTTTCTGGTTGTGCCGCGCAATCGCCAACGCCTGAGCACAGCGATCCTCAAACAGAACTCGATTGGGCAGGTCCGTCAGTCCGTCGTAGTAGGCCAGATGTTCGATCCGGGCCGTACGTTCCTTAACCAATTCCTCCAGGTGGTTTTCATAGCGGCGCTTTTGCACGAGCAACTGGTGATGAGCGAGCGCGCGACCCACGGCGGTCTCAACCAGCCGGAGATCCAGCGGCTTGGTTATGTAATCAAATGCTCCCGCCCGCATAGCATCGATCGCAAAGTCGATGGTTTGTTGTCCGCTAATCATCACCACGACCGTGTCTGGAGCTTGTTCCAAAACGCGCGGTACCAGATCCAGACCGCTAATCCCGCCCATGTTTATGTCACTGATCACCAGGTTGAAGTTGATCGTGCGCAGGATCGCCAACGCATCCTCAGCCGAGCCGACGGTCGTGCATTCGTTCTTTGGGCTCAACAGGTCCTTGAGCAAGCTGCGAATCTGTTCATCGTCGTCGATGATCAGCACGTTCGGCTTTTCTGTGTTCGCATCGGACATAAGAGTCTCAATTACCTTCGCTCCACCTCTCCAGAGAAAGGTCAGAGCCCGCGCGTAAGCAAGGGCAATGACCCCGGGCGAGCCCTCCCTCACGGTCGGGCTTCTGACACACATCAGTCGCTCATCACCAGTTCGGAATCCAAAACCTCGCGCACCCTCATTACCAAACCGGCAGGCGTGAATGGTTTTTGGATAAACTCAACATTCGAATCGAGAACACCATGGTGAACAATTGCCTCGTCGGTATAGCCGGACATGAAGAGCACCCTCAGAGAGGGCAGCAACTCGGTGACCTGGTCGGCCACCTCTTTGCCACTCGTCTCAGGCATGACTACGTCCGTGAGTAACAGATGAATCGGCTCGTTGCGTTCGCGGCACAACCGAATTGCTTCGGCTCCGCGCGAGGCGGCGAGCACTTTGTATCCGGCCTGTTCCAGGATTTTGGACGCCAGACCACGCACCACATCTTCGTCCTCAACCAGCAGGATCGTTTCCGAACCGCTCGGCATCGCAAGTTCGACCACGGCGGCGTCCACCTTTTGCGGCTCCGCTTTGATCTGAGGTAGATAAACCTTGAAAGTTGTTCCATGGCCAGGCTCGCTATAGACCAGGATGTTGCCACCGCTCTGTTTGACGATGCCATAGACCGTTGATAGTCCCAGCCCGGTTCCCTTGCCTTTTTCTTTGGTCGTGAAGAAGGGAAGGAAGATTCGGGCTTCGGTCGCTTCGTCCATCCCGATGCCGGTATCGCTGACCGCCAGCATCACATAATGTCCCGGCAAAACACCGACCCGCGTGTTGGCGTATTCCTGATCAAGCTCGACCGTCGCGGTTTCGATCGTCAGGTTACCGCCCTGCGGCATTGCATCTCTGGCGTTCACCACCAGGTTCACCAGCACCTGCTCGATCTGTCCGGGATCGGCTTTGACTCGGTTCAGCGCGGGATCCAGCCTGGCCGTCAGGACGATATCTTCGCCGATCAACCGGTGCAGCATCTTGTTCATATCGCTCACGATGTCGTTAAGATTGATTGGCAGCGGTTGCAGAATTTGCTTGCGGCCGAAAGCCAGTAGTTGCCGGGTCAGATTCGCCGCCCGGTCTCCGGCCTTCTTGATCTCCTCGAGATAACTTCTGAGCGGGTGGTGCTCGTCGATGCGCTGCAGCGCCAGCCCACTGTAACCATTAATCGCCGTCAGCAGGTTGTTAAAGTCGTGAGCGACGCCCCCCGCCAGTTGCCCGATCGCTTCCATTTTTTGCGATTGGCGCAGTTGTTCTTCGAGGTGTTTACGTTCAGTAACATCACGAGCGATGCCCTGCACACCAACCGGTACGCCATCGTGATAGACGAGCTTGGTATTGGCTTCGACCATGATTCGATGGCCGTCTTTGGCGACTATCTCCATCTCAAATGCAGTGTCGGTTACGCCGGCAAGTTTTCTAGCGATCATTTCGTGGACCTTGTTTTTGAATTCCGGAGCGACAGTCTGGGTTTGATTCAATGCCAGCGCTTCGGCGACGGTGTAGCCGGTAATTTGCGCACCCGCTTCGTTCATCGAGGTGTAGTTACCTTCAAGATCATGGGAGTAAATGATGTCGTGAGCATTCTCGACCAGGTCGCGATATCGTTCTTCACTCTCGCGCAAGTCGCGCTCGGCTCGCCTACGTTCGATGCCCTGAGAAATGACATCGGCGACCGACTGCAGCGCATCGAGAGTGTCGTCGGGCAGTGGATCCCGAGCGAACATCGCCATCACCCCAAGCAAACGATCTTCGACCATCAATGGATACCCGGCAAAGGCGACCATACCCTGTTCCCTGGCCCACTCCTTGTCGCTCACGCGCGGATCATTTTGCACTTCGTTGGTGATGTGCGGCGCGCGCTCCTGGGCAATCTCGCCAATCTTGAATTGACCGACGGGTACGCGAGCGTGGCCGCCGTCGATGTGAGTGTAGATTCCGGCGCTGGCCTGCAACTCCAGGATCTTCCCGTCGCGATCCAGGGTCCAGATCCGGGCAAAGGCAGCACTCAGATGTTTCACCATCGCCTCGGTACACGACTCGAGCGTGGCGCGCAGCGGCGCTCGGCCCACCGCCAGCGCGGCGCTAACATCAGCGCGGAATAAGGCGTGGGTTTCGCGCCGGGCCTGCATCTCTTCGCCGCGCTTGCGCTCAGTGATGTCCGTGACGACGCCGCGCACGCCGATCGGGTTTCCATCTTCGCCGCGAACAATAATCGTATGAGCTCGAACCCAAACGATCTGCCGATCCTTCCTGATCCACCGAAACTCATGAGCCCCATCCCGGCCCTGGACGAACTCTGTTGACGCGTCCCGCTGCACCCGCTCCCTGTCGTCAGGATGCGCAATTGACAGCCAGAATTGGGGCGTCGCCAGCCATTCTGAGACCGAATAGCCCAGCATTGGCGTGACGTACTCGCTGACGAAATTGGTTTTCTGATCGACCGAGCCGGGGAGTCCAGTAACCTCGAACACGACGCCGGGAACAGTCGCCACCAGGGTGTTCAGACGATCGGTTTTCTCTTTGATCTCTGCATTGAGTCGCGTTTGCTCGGCTTCTGCTCTCTTGCGTTCGATAACCAGACCGATCTGGCGCCCAACCGACGATAGAAGTTCCAGATCCCGCTGCGTGTATGCGCCCTCGGTTTCATAGTGTTGCAGAACCAGAGCTCCAATCGTGCCAGCGGATGTTTGCAAGGGTACGCCGAGCCATGAGCGGGCCGGCCGGCCGCGCACAATTACTTCTCCCCGGGCCTCTATCTCACTTCTTAATTCCGTCGTCAACAAGAGAGGTTGACCGCTGCGGATAACGTGGCTGCTAAAGCCGGTACCGAGCTGCCGCGAAGCTGGAGCCGGATCAAACTTGTCAGTCCAAAACTGGTAGTGCACCAGGTTAGTTGCCGGGTCATGCAGCGCGACGAAACAATTCTCAGCATCCACCAGCTTGCTGATTGAGGTATGAACGAGCTTAAGCAACTCGTCCAGATTGGGAGTAGTAATCGCGCCCCGAATGATCTCAAACATCAACAGTCGCTCGGTCTCGGCGCGTTTCCGCTCAGTGATGTCCTCGATCGTGCCCTCGCGATAGATCGCCGCCCCCGTTTGATCGCGCACCAGACGAATGTTTAGTGACAACCAAATTTTCTCGCGATCTTTTCGATAAGCCTCGAACTCAAAGCCCTGAACTACGCCGTTACCTTCAAGATCTTGAGTGACCGCGGCGACCAGTTCCGGATGAACATAGAGTTGCTGCGTAAAATCCGTGAAAGTTCTGACCACTTCTTCCGGAGAGTCGTATCCAAGAATGCGCGCCAGCGCAGGGTTGACCGTGAGAAATCGCCGATCAGAGGTCGACTGAAAAATTCCTTCGATCGCGTTCTCAAAGATCGAGCGATAATTTTTTTCGGCCTCCTGCACCTTCGTGTAGAGTGACGCGCTTTCCAAAGCCGCCGCCGCCGTGCCGGCCAGGATAGTCAAGGCCTTCATTTGTCCCAGCGTGAAAGGGCGCAGACGATTAGTCATGTTCAGATTGATGATTCCCACCAGTTTGTTCGCCACCTGCATGGGGACAGAGATAGCCGAGCGAATCTCGGCTCTGGGCCAAAGCGCCACGAAACGCTCGTCCTGCACCTCTCCGTTAAGAATCAAAGGCGTTCGTTCGCGGGCGACCCAACTTGAAATGCTCTGCTGCAGCGGGACCCGCTCTCCCAACAGCCTTTCGCGCTTTTCACCCCGGACCGCGGCGACATACAGTTCCGCGCCATCACTGGTAGGCAAGAGGATCGAGACTTCGTCGGCCTCGCTCTGTTGCAGAGCTCCATCGGCCAGCTTGCTCAGGACAGTCTGCGGATCGAGAGTAAAAGCAATCGTTTCACTGAGTTCATGAATAGCCACCGCTTCGCGGAGCTGCACATTCTCCAGACGAAGATGTCGCGTGTTCATCGCCCGCGTCAGCACCGGCAACATTGTCTGCAGTCGAAAAGGCTTCACCACGTAGTCGAACGCTCCGACTTTCATCGCGTCGACCGCGGTTTGAATGGTGCCCTGTCCGGTCATCATGATGCAGACCAGGTTTGGATCGATTTCGATGCCGGCGCGCACCAGCGCAATGCCATCCATCCCCGGCATCATCAAATCCGTTAGGAGCACATCGAAGGCTTGGCTGCGCAAGGCTTCGAGCGCTGCTTCGCCCGAGGTAAACCCCGAAGCTTCGTAACCTTGCGAAGTCAACGCCTGGACGAGAATATTCTTCAGCTCGACTTCATCGTCGACAACGAGAATTTTTCCTAAGGCGCTAATGGTCATTCTCGGTTGGGCGACGCTTCCTCTGCCGTCGCTGGAAATAGTATGCGCACAGTTATGCCGCACCCCTTTTTGCTTTCAATCTCGATTGTGCCGCCGTGCTCTTCGATAATGCGCCGGCAGATGGCCAGGCCCAGACCGGTCCCTTTGGTCTCCGACTTGGTCGTGAAAAACGGCTCCCAAATCCTGTTTAGATTCTCGGTAGCGATGCCCTCGCCCGTGTCCGCAAATTCGATCTGCACCGCCTCGGCCTCATGCAGAAAGCTGCTCTTCGCGCTCACGGTCAGCGTTCCACCCTCCGGCATCGCGTCGCTCGCATTGGTCGTTAGATTCAGAAATATTTGACGCAACTGCTGCCGGTCGGCTTGAATGGTCGGCAACGGATCGGCAAAGTCCCGGACAACTTCGATCTTATGAGTACGCAGATGGTAATAAACAAACTCAATGGAGTTGGCAATCTCTTCGCGGACATTCAGGGTGGTTATCTGACGATGGCTGCGCCGACTAAACTGGAGCAGGTTATCGACCAGCCCCGCCATGCGATCGACTTCCTGCGTGATTATTTCGAGTGAATGTCGCTTTTGTTCGTCTTCGTCGCCCATCTGCATCAATAGATTTTCAACGCGCAGAGCCACGGTGGCCAGCGGATTGTTCAGCTCGTGCGCGATACTTGCCGACAGTTCTCCCACGGTCGCCAGCTTGGAGGCCTGCCAGAGTTGTTGCGTGGTGGCCGACAACTCACCCAACGTTGCTTCCAGTTTGCGATTGGTTTCTTCCAGGCATTTCTTCCCGAGATTAAGTTCGGTGATGTCGCGGGCAATCGCCGACGCCCCTACCACTGCTCCGTCCGCATTCCTGATAGGCGACACGGTCAGAGAAACATCAATAGTCTGCCCGTCTTTCCTAGCGCGCTGGGTCTCGTAATGCTTGATGGGCGCACCCCGCCCAACCTTTTCAACAATCACCGCAAGCTCGTCAGGGAGGCTGGCCGGAATTAAGATGGAGATTGGACGGCCAACGACTTCCTGTGCAGCATAGCCATAGATGTGTTCTGCGCTCTTGTTCCAGGTGGTAATGATACCTTCCAATGTTTCGCCGACAATTGCGTCACCCGACGATTCCACGATGGCTGCCATTGTCGAATGCTCCGCTTCGGCTTGCTTGCGCACGCTGATGTCGCGGATTGCTGCCGTCACCAGCACCCCCTCGGCACTCTCCAGCGGACTCAGCATGATCTCGATGGGAAACTCACTGCCATCCTTCCGCAGAGCGACAAGCTCGATCCCAGTACCGATCTGCTGGGCCAGCGCATCAGCTGTAGATCGGAGATCGTCCGCGATCAGCCGTTCCGCAAAGCCCTCCGGAATGATGTTCTTCACTTGCTGCCCAACGAGTTCGTCGCGGCTGTAGCCGAACTGTTTCTCTGCTTGAACATTAAGCAGCACGATCTCTCCGCCCTGGTCCACTACCACCATCGCATCCGGAGCCGCTTCTAACAGCCCCCGGTATCTGCCCTCCATCTGTACCAAATGCTCTGCCGCAGCCCTACGCTCGGTGATGTCGCGGATGTTGCACTGAATCACTTTCGAGTCGCCGACCCGATAGATGTTGCTCACGAACTCGACCTGCGCCACATGGCCGCCGCGAGTCTGGAGCGGCAAGTCGTCGTAACGGATGTAACCCTTCTCCTGTAGTTCCTCAAAAGCTTCTTTTGCCGCAGCATTGTCCTTAAGGACGCCGATCTCCCAGAGTTCTTTGCCTACCAGTTCTTCGTACGAGTAACCCAGCTTCTCCATAAGGTAGGGGTTTGCGTCAACGATCTTTCCCGTCTCCGCATTAAGGATCAAGATGCCATCCTTCGCGCTTTCGAACAGACGGCGATAACGGAGTTCCGATGCCCGCAGCGATTCCTCGGTCTGCGTGCGCTCAGTGATGTTCTGCTTGACTGTGCTGGTCACTTCTTCCTCTGCGCGACCGTAACCGTCAACGCAATCCGAGTAACATAAGACCATGCTCCGAAAGACAACTGGGCGTAGCGCCAGTCAATTCATGTGGCGCTGCGCCGAGACTTTTACAAACTTCTCTTGCGGTCTCTGTGGCGGCTTGATCAGCCCGAGTTCAATGGACCAAAACCACTTGGATTGCCAGGGTGTCTACACGGTCAAAGTGAGCGTCCACATCCCGTGATTTTTTCCTTCGCCCCTCCCAAAGATTGCTTCGCTGGCAGCGAAGTTGAAAGAAGGACGCCGCGCTCGCCCCCGAAGCGACGTCCTCCTTCGTCCGCGGTTTCCGTCCCAACGGTGCTACCGCGATCCTAAACCGAGTCGACTCAGATTCTCGACTCGACGGAACTGATCTCTCCCCCGCCGTCTCCTGTGATTGTCTGCGCGAACGCCGATACCTCGCGGGTCGGCATTATCATCAACTGAGTTAAAGGGAGGACGCCGTGCTCGCCCCCGAAACGGCGTCCCCCTTCGTCCGCGGTCTACCGTCCCGACGGCCTTTCCGCGTTCCTAAACCGAGTCGGCTCGAAGTCGCGACTATGCGAAATTGATCGATCCCGCTCTGGCTGCGAGCGTCCGGCGATAAGGTCCGCCAATTAGCTTCAGGACGTCCTGCGCCAGGAACGGCTTGAACAGAATCGGAAAGTTTCGCTGCGCGCACACCCTTAGCTCGTCGTCTGAAAGGCCGCCGCCAGTCATGATGACGATGCCGGTCTCGGGAGCCTGAAGCTGAAATTCCAGACCGAGTTTCAGGCCGTCGTCATCGCCCAACATGTAATCCAGTAGAACGGCGCCGGGCCGGAGCCCTTTGAAGATACGGCGGGCCTGCCGGGCATCTTCGGCGATAAGCATCTGCCATCCCGCGTCTTTCAATTCGGTAGCCAGAAAGAGCAGCAGGTCGTGGTTATCATCAGCGATTAGGATCGCCGGGCGCGGCGGCGCCGGCGCGGTTTTGCCAATCTCTCGAATCGTCAGATTCTCTCCGTCGTCGCTGAGCCCCACTTGCACTATGGCGCTGGGATTTATCTCGCCACGCGTAACCATGGTCGCCAGCGGCTGGGTCAGTTGCCGGTGAATGGTGCGTTTCAATTCGCGCGCGCCGTATTCTTCGCTGACGCCGCGCGCCAAAAGAAATTTGCGCGATTCAGGCAAAACTTCGATCGTGAAACAGCTCTCGCCCAGCCGTGAGTTGACGTGGCGCTGCAATGCCCTGATGTCGTGATCGAGAATTGTCGTCATCGAGTCGATGCCGAGCGGCTGGTAAGTCACGACCGCATCGATGCGATTGACGAACTCCGGCGAGAATCTTTTTCGCACCGCGCCGAGGGCTATGCTTTCCAGCTTAAGGCCGAGGTCGGTGCGCGGCCGGGGCGACAACGAATGGAACCCAATGTCCGGAATCATTTCCCTGAGCATCTCGCGCGCGCCGAGGTTGCTCGTGAAAAAGATCAAGGTCTTCTCAAAGTTGACTACTGAGTTGTCGCCCAACCGCAGGACCCCCTTGTCCAGAATCCCCAGCAGCAGTTTGGTCATTGAGTGCGCGGCCTTTTCGATCTCATCAAAGAGCACCAACGCCAGATCGGATTCTTTGCTGGTCGCTTCGGCCAATCTTTCCTGGGTCAGCATCGGCACGGTTTCGCGATGGCCGAGATAACCGGGCGGAGCGCCAATCAACTTGGCCATCTCGTGCTCCATTTGGAATTCGCCGCAATCGATTTTGACGATCTTCTTCTCGCTGCCATGCAACAACTCGGCGATGGCCTCGACTGTTTTTGTCTTACCGGTGCCGGTTGGACCAAGCAGCAGGAAAACTCCGGCTGGTCGCCCTTCGGGAGCGAGTCCGGACTGATACATGTAGACGTAAGGCACGATCGCCCTGGTCGCCGCCGACTGTCCCACGACTTTTTGCGACAGCAGCGTTACCAGATCATCCGGAGCCTCGCGGATGCGCGAGTTATCGGGACTCGAGAGCCCGGGATCGATGTTATCTATCATCGCATTCCTCGGCATAGAGCGCCGCTAACCATCAGTGCTTTGTGGCACGGACTGCAACCACACATCCCGAACTGCTCTTGGTGGTTTGAGGTTTTGAAGGGAATGACCATTCTTTCGGGGAGGTCTATCCATCGGCTTAGTGCTCATAGCGCCTGGTTGATCCTGGGGCTATGTCAAACCTGCCAGAGCAAGAGTTGTTGGAAACTTTTCCAAAGACGACGTCCGCCCAGAGCGGACCAAGGGGATTTCAAGTCGTGAGATGCACCCTATGCCTCTGGCAATACGCGCGCAATTAGGAAGAGCCTTATACCCCCGTCGGGAGAAACCTGAGAGTCAAAACTCCTCATCCATTTAAGTGGAATCATCATTCAATTTCCGGTTACCGCAGAAGTTTCTGCGTTAATAAAATATGAGTTCGACCTGCATGGGACGGCAGTCTGTATTAGTCTTTCGGCGATTTTTCCGCTCCGCCTGCCATTTCATCTTCCGCGAGCCCGCTTCATCGCCAGCGAAGTGATGAAATAATAATCACAGCTTACAATAAATCTACGCCTCTCATTGTTTAGTTAACTAAGCGAAAGTAGGTTGCCAGCCGGGGTACAATGCAGGTCAATGGGGCGAGGCTGAACGCTTCCCCCCGCGCGCCTTTAACGGCTGCGCAGGGAAGCGGCGATGAGGTGAGGCGTCGCCGCTTTCGTTTTGTTTGCTATAAGAGAATCCTGAGAGTTGGTCTGATCCATCTCGGTCCAATAATCACAGTCACTCGCGCCGTCAGCGTCTTTGGGTGATCGCGATGCATAATACCGCAGCCCGGAGTTATTATGGCAGACGCATATTAACGGTGATCACGGTATTACCGTGCTTGATGCATAATTAGTAGTTCGGCGGCTCATTGGGCAGAAACATTTCACGGCTTAATAGTCACCGGCTCTTGCGGCAAAACAGTTGCGCGTTGGGCTGGTCGCGTGATTTAGTTTCCTGCTGGACGGCGGGCGTTGGATGGGCGGCAA
>JBBQWP010000048.1:0-28354 GCA_038210455.1 Pyrinomonadales bacterium
GGCGCGAAGCAGGCACATCCAAGCATAGTTTCAAGAAACTCGCCTCGCTCGCCCTCGACGGCATTACGTCGTTCAGCGTCGTGCCGCTTCGGCTAGTCACCTTCACCGGCGCGCTAGTCTTCCTCTTTAGTTGCGCGATGACGCTATTCTACCTCTACGAAAAATTCGTAGGGAACACGCCGCCAGGCTGGGCCGGCACGGTCATTCCGATCTACTTTCTCGGCGGCGTGCAGATTATGTTCCTCGGTCTCGTCGGCGAGTACATCGGCAAGATTTACAAAGAAGTGAAGGCGCGCCCGCGCTTCATCCGCGACGAAGAGTTGTTCTGATAGATCACAACCGACGAGATGCCCTTGTCCGAATTGATCACCGCACAACAAACGTTAGCGCCGCCCGCGTCGAACGCCGCGGACGAGTGCATCGTGTGTGGCAGGGCGGGAGAGGCTGCGCCTTTGTATCGCGGCATCCTGCGCTGCGGCGTGTGCGGCTACGTCTATGCCGACATGCGCCTGACGGACGAGGAGTTGTTCGCGCTCTATAACGAGCAGTTCTTCACCGGCGCGGAGTTCAGCGACTACGCAGCGGACGAGCGGTTCTTCCGCAAGAATTTTCAACTACGGTTCAGGGGGCTGAAGCGCTTCCTCGACCCCACGCGCCACCAACGCTTGCTTGAGATCGGCAGCGCGTATGGCTTCTTCCTCGACACGGTGCGCGCTGAATTTGCGTCCGTGCAGGGCATAGACATCACGAGCGCGGGCGTCGCGCACGCGCGCGCGCATTTCAAGCTGAATGTAGTGCAGGCCGATTTCCTCGCGCACGATTATGGCGCGCAGAAGTTCGACGTGGTCTGCATGTGGGACACCATCGAGCATCTGCGCGCGCCGCACCTGTACGTCGAAAAGATCGCGCAGCACACCGAACCGGGCGCGCTGCTAGCCGTCACGACCGCCGACGTGGCCAGCCTGAACGCGCGACTGCGCGGAGAGCAGTGGCGCATGATTCACCCGCCCACGCACCTGCACTATTTCTCCGCCGCCACGCTCGCGCGCCTGCTCGACCGTCACGGCTTCGAGGTTGTCTATAATCGCTACTGCGGTTTTTATCGCAGCGTCGGCAACGTCGCTTACAACATTCTTGTTCTGCGCCACCAGCGGCCGCGGTTGTTCAATGCGCTTGAGAAAACGGGTTTGACGAAGCTTGGCTTCTATCTGAACCTCTACGACATCAGGTACGTGATCGCGCGCCGTCGCTAAAGACCGCGCAAGCTTAAGGCCGCAATGCTTGCCTGAAGCTGCCGATCAAACGCGGTCTCTTAGCCGCCACCGGGTCGGCGAGGAATATGGCGTACTCCCTGTCAGGGCCCGAAAGCCGCCGCAGATCAGACCTTCGCGCAACCAACGGGGCAGACATCGAAATTGCAGGTACGGTAATCTCCGAAGCAGGTCAGCTACGGTGTGCGCGGTGTATCGTCAACCCTCTGTGCGTGACTCTGCTCCACGGCGGTGGCTTGTCCTTGCGCCCGTAGATGAATAGCATGCACAACAAGAGCAACGTGCAGCAGGAAATGATCGCGCCGGTGTGCGCAGCGGGCGCAGTATAGCGCATCTCGACTTGGTGCTGGCCTGCCGCCAGCGCCACGCCGCGCAGCAGAAAATCCGCCACGTTGATCTGCGTGCGCCGCCCGTCCACGGTCGCCTCCCAACCCGGATAAAACATTTCACTTACGATCAGCACGGTCGCGGTCGGCGAGTTCGTGTCGATCACTAACCGATTCGGCTCATATGCCACGACGCGCGCCGTGCTGCCCGGCGCAAGCGCGCCGCCGGGCAAAGCGGGCAACTCCTGCGTGTGGACTTCGAGCAACGCGGTGCGGCGCGGGTCAAACTCCGGCGCGCTCTCGCCGCGGATGCGACTCAAAGCCACTTCGCCGTCCACCGCTTCCGCCTCGGCGACGAGCCACGCACGCGGCAGCGCCCGCGTGTTGCGCAGGATGAGCGTCTCGTGCTGCTCATAGACCGGCTGCCATGCCGCGGAGTGTGGGTCGGCTGGTGCGCTCGCGACTCCGCCCAGCGAAGTTGCAAGATGCGGGTAGGAGACGACGAAAGTTGTGTTGAGTATGTCGAGCACGTGCGAGCGTGCCTTGAAGAGCGAGGCGTCGGGTGGGCCGGGGTCGAGCGTGTGCACGGCGTCGAGCCACACGCCGCCGAGCGCCTGACTGTAGCGTTCGAGAATAAGCGGCTCGTAGCCCGCGACATCGTGCAAGCCCCAGACAGCGGCCAAGTTCGCGGCGTCGAAGCGTGGCAGCGCCGCGTCCTGCTCGCTCATTAGATCGACGCGCGTGTAGATGCGATTATCCGCGGGTGGGAACTGTTGCAGGTAGCGCGTCGCCGCAGAGGCTGTCGTGAAGCGGCTCGCCGGTAAACCCGCGCCCCCCCACCAGCGCGCAATAAGCAGCGACGGCTCAACAAAGCAGAGCACCAACACCGTCGCGAGTACCAAGCCGAAGCGCCAGCGCGCCTGCGCGATGAGACTCGCGCGCCAGAGCGCAACGAGCGTCAACAATACGAACGCGCCCTTCCAGAGAAGATAGACGGTTGTGTGCGAGAGCGCCCGACTCGCGTCGGGCCTGAGCGGCTGCGCCTTGAGCCACCACAGCGCGCCGACGAAGATGCCGAGCGCCAGCAGCACGAGCGCGGCGTAGAGCGTCGTCGCGCGCGGGCGTGTGCGCGCTTCGCGGCGGCGATGCAGCACGGGTGCGAGCACGTCCCAGCCGTAGGCGGCCAGCACTCCGGCGGCGAATGTCCACTCGGACGTGTGTCGTGAGGGTACGCGGAACAGGTTCAGCAGCGGCAGGTGATAGACCAGCCGATAGAACGGCGTGAACTGCCCCATCATGAGCACACAAGCCAACACCGCCACCGCACACCAGAAGAAGACGCGCGGGTCGCGCTCCGTCCGCCGCCGCAGATGTGAATAGACGGCCACGCAGGCGAGCGCCACCGCCAGCGGCGGCACGTAGGCGTGCATGTCGATCACGTAGAAGAGCGGCGTGGTCAAAGATCGCCACAAGTCCGCAGGCTTAAACGAGCCTTGCGTGAACAACTCGTAGCTGAGCGTGCTGCGCACGCTGCGGCGCACGACGCGCGCGGTCTCCAGAATCTGAAATGCTGCCACGCCCATTGCCAGCAGGCCCGCTCCGCAAATTACCAGCAGCGGCCGCCACTGTCGCGCCGACCGCAAGCGCATGCGCAGAGTTCTCCGCTCCTCGTCGTCAACCGTCAGCACAAGCCAGACTGCATAAGCCCCGGCGAGCAAACCCACAGACAGGAAACTCTGCGCGTGACCGCTGAGGACCGACAGCGCATAAGCAAGCGTGGTCGCGAGCAAGCATGATACGAAGGGTCGGCGGCGCGCCCGCTCAAGGGCGATGAGTAAGAGCGGTAGCCAAAGCACTGCATTCGTGATCAGCCCACTATTGGACAGCGGGCTGGCCATCATGCCGCCATAACCAAACGTCAACGCGCCCAGGAGTGCCGCCAACGGACTGCGCCGCAACTCGCGCAGGTAGGCGTAAGTGAAGATCGGCGACAGCAAAAAGGGTGCAAGCACGTAGACCTGTTCGGCCCACTGACCGGGCAGGAATACGTAGCTCCACGTGAGCGGATAGCCGACGGCGACCTGCGCCATTGAGAGCAGCGGATAACCGGAGAGTACGTAAGGCGTCCACAGCGGCAATTGCCCGTGCCGGATCATGCGCCACGCGATGGTACGCAAGGGGTAAGAGTAGGAGAGCGCGTCGCCCGCGATGATGAAACGGCGACCGGCAAGAGCCTGCGGGAAGAAGGCGACGAAGAAGAGCGCGATGCTGCCGAGAGCCGCCACATCCGCACGCTCTCTATGCCACCACTCGTGCCAGTTCTTCAATCTCATGCTGTAGCGTTGCCGTCTCGCACTTCAGCCTGCCCCGCGCTTGCGGCGTGCGTAAACTGCTAGCGCCGCGATCATCGCTAACGTCAGCACGGAGATGATCGCACCGGTACGCGCGGCCGGCGCGGTGTAGCGCATCTCGATCCGGTGTTGCCCGGCGGGCAACGCCACACCACGTAGCAGATAATCCGTCAACAAGATCGGAGCGGGTCGCCCATCCAGGCGCGCCTCCCAACCGGGATAGAAGATTTCACTAACCACCAGCACCGTCGCCGTCGGCGCGCTCGTGTCAATCTGTAAGCGGTTCGGCCCATCGCTGACGTGCGCGCTGCTGTCTGGTGCAGTATCGCCGGAGGGTAACGGCGGCAGCTCCTGCGGATGAACTTCGAGCAAAGCGGTACGTTGCGGGTCGAAGTCGCGCGCGCCCTCGCCGCGGATCAGGCGCAGAGCTTCTTCCCCGTCCACCGCTTCAGCCTCAGTCACGAGCCACGCGCGCGGCAAGGCCCGCGCGTTGTGGAGAATCTGCACCCCATCGCGGTCATACACCGTCGTCCAGAATGCGGAGCGCGCGGCTATGGTGAGAGCCTGCGAGATGTTGGTGTGGGAGTTGTAGAGCGTCGCGCGCATGAGCGTGAGCGTCGCGACGGTCGAGACGTTCGCGATCTCGACCTGCTTGATCTGCTCCGGCGCGTCGAGCGCAAGGCGCGTCCAATAGCGATTGGCCTGATAGCTGTTCGCTTCGTCGCCCGCACGACTGTCGAAGATGGGTGCAAGGTTGTGCTTGATGCTCGTGCGCACGTCCGGGCGCTCGTGCGCCCATTCGGCTGTCTCCACCCCTGCGCGCAACTCGCGCTCGATGGTGCGTCCATCCACGGTGCTCAGGCGCACGCGGGCGATCGTTGCGCCCTGCGGAGCGCCAGCGGAGTTAGAGAGGACGGTCACGAGCGCAAGCTGATCCACTGCCGCATCCGCGCCGCTCAGTTGCGTTGCCCCGCCGGGCGGCAGGCTAAGACCGAGATCGACGACGGACAGGCCGACGCCGTCTTTGTAGACGAGGGAGTCTTGAAACGTCTTCAGTCCGGCGAACGAGACGACGTGCGTCGTGTTCAGCAGGTCAAGCACGTGCGAGCGGGCGCTGAACAGATCGTCGTTCGGGGAGAAGCCAGGGCGGGGCGTTACCGAATCGGGGCCGATGCCACCGAGCGCGCGGCTGTAGCGACTGAAGATGAGCGGCTCCATACCCGCAACGTTGCGTAGGCCGTAGAGCGCGGACAGGTTCGGCGCTTCAAGGCGCGGCTGCGTGGCGAACTGCTCGGAAAACAGACCGGCGCGCGTATAGACGCGACCCGCTGTCGGCGGAAACTGTTGCAGGTAGCGCGTCGTCGGCGAGGCGAGTTGGAAGCGGCTGGCGGGCAGACTCAACAGTCGCGCCCACCAGCACGAGACGGTTACGGCCGGCTCGACGAAGCAGGCGAGCATCAGAGTTGCCGCCAGCAGAGTTGTGCGCAAACGCGGCGCGGGCTGTCTAAAGCAGCACCACGCGAGCGCGAAGACGATGCAGGTGAACGCGAGTTTCCAGAGCCAATAAGCGCGCTCGGACAATCCCGTGTAGATCGAAGCGTTCGGCGTGGGTGGGATGCTCGTCGCCCGCCACCACAGCGCGCCGACGGTGACGCCGGCCGCAAGCAGTGCGAGCGCGACGAGCAAGTCGAGTCGCAGCGCGCGTGTGCCTGTCGAGCGCCCACGCGCGAAGTGATCAGCGACGGTGTCCCAACCGTAAGCGGCGAGGAGGCTGACGGCCAGCGACCATTCGAATGTGTGGCGCGAGGGCACGCGGAAACTGTTGACGACCGGCACGTGATAGACGAGCCGATAGAGCGGCGTGTTCGTGCCGAGCGTGAGCAAGAAGGCACAGACGGCGACCACAAGCCAGAACCAGAGGCGCGCGTCGCGCGTGCGCCCGCGCCCCGCGCAAACGAGCGCGCAAACAGCGAGCAGTAGCGCGAGCGGCGCCACGTAAGTGCCCGTGTCAACGTAGTGGTAGAGCGTCGCGCCGATGGAGAGCAGCGCCTCGCGCGGTTGGAACGAGCCTTCGCCGAATGTCTGGTAGCTCAACGTGCTGCGGATGCTGCGGCGCGCGGCTCGCAATGTCTCCAACAGTTGAAACGCTGCTACGCCCGCCGCCAGCAGCGACGCGCCGAGCGCGACGAGCAGCGGCCGCCAGCGCGTCCATGTGCGCCACGAACGTCTGTCATGCTGGTCGAAGTTGAGCGCAAGCGAGACGAACAGGCCGTAAGCGACGGCGAGCGCGCCGACATAGACGAAGCTCTGCCCATGCCCGGCGAGCACAGACATGGCGTAGGCGAGCGTCGCCCAGAACAGGCAGTGCGCGAATGAGCGCGTGCGCGCGCGGTCGATGAAAAGCAGCACGAGCGGGGCCCACATCAAGCTGTTAGTCAGCATCCCGCTGTTAGCGATGGCGCTGCACATCATTCCACCGTAACCGAAACTGAGCCCCGCAAGCAGAGAAGCCAGGCGGCTACGCCCCACCTCGCGCGCGTAGGCATAAGTAAAGATGGGGGAGAGCAGGAAGGGCGCGAGCACATAAACCTGTTCGGCCCAGTGTCCCGGCAGGAACAGGTAGCCCCAGGTGAGCGGGTAGCCGACGGCCAGCTGCTCCATCGAGAGCAGCGGATAGCCGGACAGCACATAGGGCGTCCACAAAGGCAGCCATCCGTGCTTGATCATTTCCCACGCGATGGTGCGCAAAGGGTATGAGTAGTAGAAAGCGTCGCCTTCGATAATGAAGCGGTAGCCGAAGATGACTTGAGGGAAGAAAGTGACGAAGAAGAGGCCGAGAGAGGCAAGCGCCGCCACATCCGCGCGCCGTCTGCGCCACCACTCGGGCCAGTTGTTTAGTCTCATATCTCAGTTGCGAGTGTAGTGAGTCGCCATGGAAAACATTCGACTAAACTTTGATCTGTGGGTCGCCAGCCATATGGGCCGCATTCGCAGCCTGCCCCAGCACCTCGCGGTAAACCTCTAAAGTCATGCGCCCGGTCCGCTCCCACGTGAACTCAGCCGCACGCTGCAGGCCAGCGGCCGAATAATGCCGCCGAACATCGGCGTCAGTGAGCATTTGGACCAGGGCAGCGGTCAGTTCTCGCACGTCGGTCGGTGCGATTAAGCGTGCAGCCTCACCGACGGTCTCCATGATGACCGGGATGCGGCTGGTGATGACGGGCGCGCCGCAGGCCATCGCTTCGAGCGGCGGCAGACCGAAGCCCTCGTAGAGCGATGGATAGACCGAGACGCGGCACGAAGAGTAGAGCGCGCACAGGTCTGCGTCCGAGACATAACCGGTGAACAGAATGCGCTTCGTAATCGCCGACTGTTCGACGTGGGCGAACAACTCGTCCGAGAGCCATCCCTTCTGCCCGGCGATGACAAGCTGCGGGCGCAGCTTCGTCGTTCGCAGTAACTCGTCGAAGGCGCGCACGAGCGTCAGCAGATTCTTGCGCGGCTCGACTGTGCCCACGAACAGAATGAAGTCATCCTCGACGCCGAGCTTGTGCCGCACTGCACGCGCACGCGCTACAGCCACGGGACGAAACGCGCACCGAGGCGCGAGCGGGACGGCCGTGATCTTTTCGGGCTCGACGCCCAGGTGCGCGCAGACTTCGCTCTTGACGCTTTCGGAGTCGGTGATGATCCGCGTAGCGACGCGCGTCATCGTCGGCAGGCGTATACGCGCGCGGCGCACGAGGTGCGCCTCGTGCGTATCGGCGTGCAGCAGCAGCGAGAGATCGTGAATGGTGACGACCGTCGGACAGTGTTGCCAGACAGGGACGTTGTAGTTCGCGCCGTGGAAGAGCGTCAACGGATTCTGCCGGAGGTAAAGCGGCAACCCGATTGTCCACCAGCGGCGGCGTAACTCATTGACCGGTGTGTACACGGCGTTCAGATTGCGCGGCAGGTCTACGCCCCCGTTGTCCGCGCCTAACTCGAACGGCACGGGTGCGATCAACTCAAACTCGTCCGTCGGCGCGAGCCGCGCCAACGAGCGCGCCAGCTCAAATGTGTAATGCCCGATTCCCGTTTTCGGTGTAGCTAACGGAATGCCGTCAATGCCGATGAGCATGGGTTGAACAATCAAGAGTACGAGCAATTCGACATTGCGTCACCTTCCAATGCATGGCGCAGGAAGCAAACCAAAACCCCGGTGAGTAAGCTATGTCTCTAGACGCATGATCAGATGATGACAGAAGACTCGATCGGGTGCAATCCGCTCAGAGTTTTATTGGTCATGGGGCGTATGATGTGAACCGGTAGCGCTGTGCATTGATCCATACCTAAGGTCGAGTTCAATTCTCCTCCCTGCTTCAATCTCTTGCATCGCTGAACGAGGATCGGGCTAAAATGGTCGCGCGATGTCTAATAGTAAGCAGGCGGGAGCGGTACTTTGACGGACACCAGCAGTTCCCGATTCAGTCGTCTCAGGAGTGTGGATGCCTTACGCGGCGCGGCAGCGCTCGGCGTTGTGCTTTATCACACGGTAGGACCGAACTACCGCTTTGGGCCGCGCGTTCTCAACTGGCTGGTCGTGCCCGTCCTGCCGGTGATTCGCTTTGGTTATGTCGGCGTCTTTCTTTTCTTTGTAATCTCCGGCTTCTGCATTCACCTTTCAAGAGCTAAAGCGCGGGTTGAAAACAAGCCGCCTGTTGGCTTCGTCGCATTTTGGAAGCGACGGTTCCGTCGTCTGTATCCTCCTTATATCATCGCCTTGATCCTGTATCTGGGGATTGCCGCATTTACCACGAAGTTCCAACTCACACCCTTTTACGTTTGGGACGTGGTTTCACACGTGCTGATGCTGCACAACCTCGACTCGCGCACGGTCTACAGCATTAACGGCGTATTCTGGACGCTAGCGATCGAAGAACAACTCTACCTGGCTTACTTCCTGCTTCTGTTCTTACGAAAACGATGGGGCTGGGTCCGAACCCTGGCAGTTTGCTTTCTGGTTCGCATTTTTTGGGTCGCGGCCGGCACGGTCCTTCGCGAAAGATACAAGATCGATATTCCGATATCGGAGAGTGCCGCGGCGCACTGGTTCACCTGGGCGTTGGGCGCTATTAGTGTCGAGGCCATGTTTGATCTGGTAAAGCTGCCGCGATGGTTATATCGGGGACGGCTAGCCCTGGTTTTACTGGCTGCATCGGTGGGGCTGACTTTTCTGCTTCCGATAGTTGAAGAGATCAACTGGCTCTTGCATGATTTTCTGTGGCTATTTCTTCATCCTCTATGGGGCCTGGGCTTCTTCGTTCTCTTGAACCGATTTGTGCTGGCGGAAAGCCGATGGCGGGCTACCCTTCGCACACCAGGCTTTCTTAAGGGGCTGGCCGCTATTGGGTTGTTCTCATATTCTCTCTATCTGACCCATGAACTCGTGGTCATGGAGTCTTACCAGTTCGGGTGGTTTGGTTTTTCACAATTAGCGACTGCTTTTCTGCTCACAACCCCAGCATGTGTGGCGTTTGCGTGGGTTTTCTTCTGGTTTGCGGAGCGGCCGTACTTGAACACTCAGAATGCCTTGCGTGGCCAGCAGCGGGCGACGTCGGACACGATTGTTAGCCTTGATGCTTAGAGACCAGGCACCCGCTGAATCCATGCCCCCAAAAATAATTTGCCAAAATGGCTGAAAAAGTGCGGATTTTAGCAGACTTTATGCCCTTGTCTGTGGTATATGTGGCTGCGACAGTTTTCTCATTTTGTTGACTTTTTGGAGGTGGTACACCACACATGGCGACCAGCACGGCAACAGGCAAGAAGCGCATGACCCAGTCCGACGTTATTAACTTCTTCGCGGAACGGACCGGAATGAAGCGCGCCCAGGTAAAGCAGCTTTTCGAAGACCTCGGAAACCTGGCAACTTCCGAAGTAAAATCAAACGGCGAGTTCGTGTTGCCGGGCTTTGGAAAATTGGTTCGCTCAGAGCGGAAGGCGCGTGAAGGCCGTAACCCCGCAACCGGCGAAACTATCCAAATCCCAGCAAAAACAACGCTGAAGTTTCGTGTCGGCAAGGCGATGAAGGACTCGGTCCTTCCTAAGAAGTAGTCAAGCAGCCTACCTCGAAAACTCTTTCGTGGAAGTATTGGGCGTCGGCGTAGTGTCTCCGGCCCGGAGGCACCGTCGACGCTTTCACTTTTTCCTATGTCCTCATGGCGCTACTGACGAGCCAAACCAACAACGTTCAACGACCCGTGCGACCCATTCAAGCGCTACTTCTGCGGGCCAGGCAGGGACCCCAGATAATTCCGACAGTGTGTGCGAAAACGCACAGACGCACGGAGTTCTCCGGGCTAGACTCTGCGAAATTGAGTTCTGGCGTTCCAGCTGTTTCCCCCCAGAAAAAATCCCTGGCTCTGTCCGGGGGACTCGTGGTATAGTATCGGGTTTTGTTGAGACAGTTTAGGTTACCTATCCTCCCTCTCTGGCTGGATCTCTGCAAAATTTCCGAAAACCGTAAGGAGATTGCATCCTGGAAACGGTCGGAAGGCATCTATAGTTAGTAAATCCGAACTTGTATTCGAGTTACATATAAAAGGAGCGAGAGTAAAACCGTGAATCTTGACAAGGGCCTGCCGCTGGCTGAGCGGTTACAGAGAATTGATCACATCCAGGCACGGCGGTTTTCGAAGTTGTCCGGTCCGCCGATGGAAATCGCCACCGAAGGTATTATCCGTCACCTGGCCGCATGTGATCGGATGGATGTTAACCCGGACATTTCGGCCGTCAGAGAGATCATTGACGACGCTCTTAACGGTCGGCGTGTCTATGCCGAAGCCGCTGAAATTACACGCGCGGCTTAATCAAGAACATAATCTTCCTGTGTGGAAAAGGCCGCCGGAGTATCTTCCGGCGGCCTCTTTGTTTTAATAGACCAGTTCCTTTTTGGAGCCACTTTCCCAGCCGTGTTAACATCGGGCTCCGCTCCAGTTCAGGGCTCCCGTAGCTCAGCGGATAGAGCATCTGCCTTCTAAGCAGAGGGCCGCAGGTTCGAGTCCTGCCGGGGGCACCACTTCATTTCTCGAATTTGAGCAGCCAACCCCTAGTTGTCGTCCCCAGGTCGAGGCGCTTCGTTGCCCTGCCCTGCCGGGCGATCCCGTCCGACGCCCAAGTGATCGTAATTAAGGGCCGCATTGAATATTAGAAAGAAGCTGCCTTGAGTTTGGTGACGCCACATCGGATTATTGGCGAACATTACGACGTGCCCCTGACCCACCGGGACGTCAACCACGGCCGGCGCGTTCGCCAGTTCTGACCCTCCGGCGAGCATGCCGCTGATCAAAAGATTCTTTTCATCTGAAGCAAACCTCAAAACCACTCGAGGCCTTAACTGGGGCGGAACGAAGAAGGCGCCCTGCTGGAGTCTCTGCTCGTCGGTCAACACACCGGGGGTTTGCCGTTGTGCCGGCTCAGCCAGTGGCATCCCTTGAACAATGTCCGGATCGGTGAGGGTGCCGCGACCTGATGGTCGTGCCCCTGCGCCGCCTCCCCCTCCTCCTTCGCCTCCGCCCCCTGGTCCACCACCCGCCGCGGCGACCTGGAACAGCGGCGCTTGATTGAAGTAAACCGGCAACGTCTCGGCATAGCCGTAAGCAATTGGACTGCGTCTATCAGAAAACGTCGCGTTGTAAACTGAGCCTCGGGCTTGAAGCGCGCGCGACTCCTGAATCCCCACGCCGCTGACCAGACCGTAATCCACCGCTATCCGGCTGCAATTGGTAATCGGAATAAAAAGGCCGCCGTCTTCGACAAACTTCTGGAGGTTGAGCACACCGCGCAGGGTCATGCCGCCGCGAATATCATCACTCTGATCCGGACCTAAGCCCATGTTCGGCGTGACATCGCTGCCCTTCCACGGGATCGGCGCGCCGCGCACTGGAATGCCGGCGACGATCGCCTGGGCCGACCCGCCGACGGGCGGGAAGATGATCACATCGAATTTGTCCTTCAAGGTCGCCGTGTCGCGAATTACTTGATCGGAAATATAGGTATAGGGCACCTGGAGCCGATCAAATTCAACTCGGAACCAGCCATCATTCTGCGTGTTGGTCCACGTGTGCAGAATTGCAATCCGCGGGACCGCGAGCAGGTGGCTCTTGATTTCCGGCAGCTTCTCAACCGCGATCGCTTTGAGTCCTGAATTCCCCACGGGACCAGCCAATGTCTGCTTAAGGTCGCCAGGATTTTCTGCAGACTTGATGATGAAAGTCCCTGCGTTAAATTTCTGGCCGCCAGCTTCGAATGGTTCTTCGGCGGCCGCAATCTTCAAGTCTTTGAGCTTGTACCGCAGCGTCATCAGCGTGTTTTCAGCATTGTGATTGATCAGATATGCCACAGGCGCAGGGGCACTGGTGACGCTTCCGGCAACCTTCGCATCCTGAGTCAGCAAAGTCATCGGCGCTTGCAGCACCGCCTTGTCCGTCACGCGAACCGTTTTGACATTGCGGAGAGCGCCGAGCGTCCAACCGGTGTCGTCGTACGGCCGCGGATCGTTCACGTTGTAATACTGGGTGTCGAGCAGCATGTCAGCCATGCGCGAATAGGGTTGGTCCATCCGGACAACATACGAGCCAGCCGGAAACTTTTGATCTTTGACGCTAATCTCTTTATTAGACTTGTGAACTTCGACTCCCATCAGCCGCAGTAGATTTATCATGTCGGCCGCTTCAACAACCCGCGATTGATCAGAAGGCACGACCCACGCCGCTGGACCTTCGTTCGTGGCTTTCGCGACTGAGCGTTTACTCTTCAAATAGAAGTTGTTCAGAAAGCGATCCTTGTTATTTGAAACAAAGTTCATCGCCAGCAGGATCGCGGATTCCTGCATGTTGACGTTATTGCGCAGAGACCATTTCACGCGCGGCTGGGGCGGGTTGGGACGGAACCAATCGCGTTGCGATTCCGCTCTGACGGTACGCTCCAAAGTATCGGCGACGCTGTTGCCAAACGTCTCGTAAAAGCGGCCAATCGAATTGTGTCCATTGGCCACATAGAACATGTAATTCGGCGCCCAACCATCATAGAAGCCATGCGTCCACACGCCGGGCACACCTCGCTTGGTCATCTCTTCAATTTCGTGATAGGCCAGCAGGTTCCACTCGTCGATGACGATTGGATCGAGCCAGGCGTTGTATGGACCGGTGCCGGTCGAGGTGTAAAGAAAAGGCACCGACTCGTGCAGGTCGTGCAAAACCGTCGGATGATATTCAAGAAAGGTCTTCATCTGATTCCGTGACAGCGCCAGCGCCATCCCCAACCCGTCGCGATTGTTGTCATGAGCGACGTAATGTCCCCAGTAAATCAGCGGCGGCACACCTTTGCCCGGATTCGCCACGCGATAGTTGTAGGTGTCGACCATGCGGTCGCGGCCATCAACCTCGAGCGCGGGAGTGATTAAGACAATCACGTTCTTGCGGATCGCCTTGATGAATGGCGTTTCTTCGACCGCCAGACGATAAGCGAGTTCCATCAACATTTCGGGCGAGCCGGTCTCAGTTGAATGAATCGATCCTGAGGCCCAGTAGAAAGCCATCCCTTCGCCGATTAATGTTTCGGCCTCAGCGTCGGTAATCCCACGCGGGTCAGCCAACTTCGCGGTGATCGCTTTGTAACGATCAAGCTTCGCGAGCGCAGCTTCATCTCCCACGGCGATCAGCAACTGTTCTTTGCCTTCTTCGCTCTTTTCGGGCGCAACGAAAGTTCGCACTCGCGGCGTAGTCTTTTCCAACTCGTGATAGTAACGGTACATGTCCTTCGTATAGGTGAGATGACCTGGCGCACCAACCGTGTAACCGAGAATCTTGTCCGGCGAAGGGACCTTGTCCGAAGCGGGCAGGTGATCCACTAACTCAGTCATGAAGTAGGTCTGCGTCGTGTTTTCTCTGACCTTGGCTCCGTACTCAGCGTTGTTAATCGCGGCCTCAGTCTTGACGGCGGGTTTTTTGTCGGCCACGGGCGGATGCGCCTTTGGCTTTTCAGCCTTCTGGGCATAAACGCCGGAGGCGAATTGCCACAGGGTTACAGCGGCGACGATAGACAAGGCAAAAGCGCAAAGCCTGACGAAGGAAGATCTCGCGTTCATGTTTTGAACTCCAGCGGAAAGGTTTTTCTGGCGGGCGAAGAATACTGCAAGTTGAGCGAACTTGCCAGAGTCAAATGCTCCAACCTTAACGGTCAATCGACAGCAGGCCAACTTAAGGACTCTTGGTCAGTCTCATTAGCACCGTGGCTTTAGCTCGGTGAATTCGGTGCCCGAGACAACCTGAAACCGTTTAAAACGGTTTCCCTTGCGAATCCCCATCATGAATCACCGGCCTAAAGCCACGGTCCTAATGAGAAAGGCTGCTAAGATTTCTTGTCCAAGAGTTAGCTGCACAGCCCTAACTTGAACAAATCGAATGACTGGTGTAAACATCAGTTAGATGACAATTTGATTTGAACTTGTCGGATGCTATCTGGCGGCTATAGTTCAGTTGGTTAGAACGCCTGACTGTGGCTCAGGAGGTCGTCGGTTCGAACCCGACTAGCCGCCCCATCAAAGCTGGGTACGGAACCGCTTGCGGTAGCAAGCGGGTTGCAGCCCCACAAACAAGAAAGTTGCAACCAAATTCCGTGGGTATTCCTAATTGAGACCCACTTGCTACCGCAAGCGGTTCCGAACCGAATGAGTGAAATAATTTACGCAATAGTTTCAAAGGGAATATTCAATGCCTGATTCGCAAAAAACCGCACAGCACGCGCAGACCTACGTTGTCGACGCTGAGACCTTCGCCTTCGAAACCATCGAACAGGAGAACGGCCAGGCGACCGTGATTCGGTTCGGACTTGACGACCCGCGTTATCATGCCGGTGATGTACTTTTGGTTTTGTCCGGTTCTGAGATTCATTTTCATGGAATGATTGGAAAGATGGGCGATGGCATGGCCATCGCGTCAGACACACGCGGGTCGCTCTTGCCCGCAACCGTGCAATAGAAGATTTCCGGCAACTCGCTGTCGCGGCTTGCTCCAAAAGCCGTGGCACCTTTGGCTTACGGAGGTAACCATGAAGCGCATCCTGCTCATCGCGATTCTTGGTCTCTTAGCTTGCCCACTGAATGCCTCGGCGCAACAGTCCGCAAAGAAATACGTCAAACAGGGAATCGAGCGGTTCAGTAAAGGCGACATCGCAGGGGCGATTGTGGAATACAATCGCGCGCTGACAATTGATCCAAAGCTGTCGGACGCTTATTTAAATCGGGGAAAGGCCAAACGCGCCGCGGGTGATCTTGACGGTGCAATTACGGATTACGAGATTGTCTGCGAACTGGATCCTCAGTTGGCGATGAACAATCACGATATCACTGAGGCCTACCTCAATCGCGGTTACATCAGATCGAACCGGCTGGATCTTGATGGGGCCCTCACAGACTTTGACCGGGCCATTGCGCTCAATCCGAACGACGCCGAGGCCTATTTCAAACGTGGCCGGGCCTTTCTAATAGAGGGTAACGCGAAATATGCGATCGCGGATTTTGACAAGAGTATTTCGCTCGACGATCGGAACCCGCTGGTTTATGCCGAGCGAGGTTTCGCCCATCAGACCCAAGGCCAGGCCGGCGAAGCGCAGAAGGATTTTGAGCGTGGATTGAAGCTGAATAACGATCTGCGTCTGATGCTGGACCTGCACCTGCTGGATTTGCAGATCCAGATAAAAGAGATGCGCCGCAGACAAGCGGCGATTCAAAGGAACATTGCGGTGCTTACTTTGGATAACCCGACGGGTGCCGGATCTCAACGTCGCGCTCCAGCGGCTTAATCTCCAGCTTATGAAAACCTTTTTGCGGGTGCGTTGAAAGATAAGTCAAAGCTATTTGCATCGAAATCGAAGCGTCGATCTCCTTGATGAAGGGATCAAAACTTACCGGCGCTCCGGTGCCCTCAAAGAAAGCCCGCCCGCCTGTCTCTTTCGAGAGTCTTTCCAAACAGCCTTGTCCGTTGAGACCCAAAAGGTCTCCCGCATTCCCAGCCGATGGTGCATAGATGGAATAGATTGCCACACTGCGGCGTTGTGCTTCGTTGATGGCCCGCTGCAAATCCAAGCTCGATCCGGGCGTCGAACTGTCGACTCCCCGCGAAATATCCACCCCGTCGGAAACAACAATGATCGCGCGCCGTCCTAACGGTTGTGAATCAAAGCGCCTCAGCGCCTCAATAATTTCGACAAACGGATTGAAGGGGCCGGCGCTGGCAAGGCCCATTGGCGGACGCAAGCTGGCTGCCGCTTTTTCAGGATCGGTGGTGAACTTGCGTCGCACGTCGAGACTCCCGCTCCGAATATAGCCAATCATGATCCGCGAGCCAGGCGGCAGACGTCGCACAAAATTCGCGATTCCTTTTGTCTCTGTCCCGATCGAGGAAACCAGGTCGTCCTGCATAAGGACCGCCAACGTGATCGGATTCTCGGTCGCCGGGCGCATCGAAAGAATCGTCTGCAACTCGCCGTCTTCTTTGAGAATATAGTTTACGAACCGCATTTCAACTTCACGTTTGGCCACTCGAATCATTACCGGAACGGTGACGGGCTTTGCTCCGCCGCCCTTGCGGCCGTCGGGTTGGCCCCGCTGGGCTTCGACCAATTGCGCGGTCGCCAACAAAGAGAATATCGTGGCAGCCAGAATCGCTTTAGTTCTTCCAGTTTTGATCATCGTCGTTACCTAATACTACCGGGTCAATCATATTACAAGGCCGGCAGTCGCGAAAGCGGGCGCGGCGCGCCGGGCCAGGGTTCAGAGTTCAACCTTTAGGTTGCTGATGCAGGCGCAAGCTAAAGCTTGAACTCTGAACTAATGCCGGTGAACTGGCCTGCGGTACTCCACCCTAGTATGATTCCCGTTACCGCCAGCCCAAGAGTAGCCCGGGCGGGTAGCCTTAACCGGGACGAGAACCGTTTCATGAGCGAAAGCGATCAGTCAGGCAGACTTACCGTCCGTGAGCGAAACGCGGCACGTCGGTGGCAAATGGCGCCGTGGGTAGCCTTCTTCGGCGTGACCCTCGGACCCCCCGCAGCATTCCTGCTTGCATATTTGTTGAGCGGGGGAGCTACCCTCCTCATGGTTCTGACGCTAACCTCGATTCCTTTTGCATTCATCGCGGCGATCATAATCGCGGTCGTCATCCTGTTCCTGAGACGTACATGGGCGCGACAGCTGCGCGACCATCTTGCCTCTGATGGCATTACTGCCGACGAAGTTGGATTTTTTCTTACCGAACTGACCGGCGGTGAACGACGCGCCCTGAAAGAGATGGAGAAAAAGCAGCCTCTGCTGGCCGACGCCTATCGCGAAACGCTGGCCTTGCGCCTGAATGCGTCGCGGCTTACTGCCAGCGCGCGCCGCGACTTGCTGCTGGTGGAAAGGCGAATCAGCCGGGCGCGCTATCTGAACGCCCCGGATACCGCGGTCCTGATTGAAGAGTTAGGGCGGGATCGAACGCGGCTGGATGGACTCAAACAGGAAGGCGCTTCGCGCCGGGCCGAGGCCGAAGCACGCTTGCAAATGATCGAAGCCGCCGCCAGTCGCGGCGCGAACTGGACCGAAACGAATTTCATGCTGCAACGCCTGGATGAAGGACGAAAGCATGTGCCCCTGGCGTTGGAAAACGAGCGGGTCGAGCAACAACTGCGCGAAGATACGGCGCGAGAGCTGCGCAAGGAGCTCAGTGCTAGAGATTAGGCTCCAGGGCATTAGCCCGACCGTGAGGGAGGGCTCAGATGTCAGCGATAGTGCCTTGAGCCCTCACTGACGGTCGGGCTAGTGCCCCGGTTAGGATCATTAAGCCAATGCCGAATAAAGACACGAAAGCCACGATTCATTTGGCTGGGAACGATTTATTCGTCGGCGTCACTCCGTCCGGTCATGCTCAGGCGATCGAAACAGATTCGACTCGGGCCAGCGCGGCGACCCCAATGGAACTCCTGCTAATCGCCCTGGGAAGTTGCACCGGCGTGGATGTGATTTCGATTCTGAAAAAACAGCGGCAACAAGTTACCGACTATCGCATCGAAGTAAGCGGAGAACGGCGTGAAGAGTTTCCAAAAAGTTACACCAGGCTGTTCGTCAAACACATCGTTCGCGGCCGTGGCGTTTCCGAAACCGCGGTCGCCCGCGCGATTGAGCTTTCAGATACAAAGTATTGCAGCGTCGCCGGCACTTTACGGGGCAGCGCCGAGATTGTTGCCAGTTACGAGATCGTGGAAGAGGACGAACAAAATGGGCCGGCCTGAGCATTCACTGCATTCATATTTTCAAAGAATATTCGCCCTTGGTTTGGCCCTCGTCTTTGTTTCCCTTGCTTACTCGCAAAAGGTAACCGATGCGTCGCTCGACGCCGTACGGATCAGCGATCGCGCCGACCGCTCTGCCAACGGAAAACTTGCACAGCAGATTACCGCGGCCGAGCACCTGCGCCGGGCCGCAGTCTACCTGGCGAATCGTGCGTTCGCCCCGGCGCGTGAACACTGGCAAGCAATCCTCGACAACTATCCGAACGACGTTACCGTGCCGGCCGCCCTGTACGGCATGGCTCGCTCATATTATGTCGAGCGACGTTACGAAGATGCCCGCCAGGTTTACGAGAGAGTCGCTCGCGACTATCCGCAAACCAAGGAAGGACGCGAAGGCTCGAATTTCGCCGCCTCGTCGCTTTTGCGCATGGGCCGCGGCGCCGAAGCCGCCGCCCGCTATGCCGAGTACCTCGAAAAATATCCGAATGGCGAGCGCATCGACACCGCCCACCTGAATATCATCGACGCCTATCGCGAATCAGGGCGGCCGCAGGACGCTATCATCTGGATTGATCGCACCCGCCAGAGGTTTGCCGGAAACGTGGTCGAGACCAACGCGATTTTCGCGCGGCTCCGGCTCGACATTGCTTTGGGAGACTGGCAGCACGCTGTGCAAACTGCTGACGAGCTAATGCAAAGGCCGCTGCCGAAGGACAGCAACACGAATGTCGACGAACTGCTTTATCTGAAAGCTCATTCGCTCGAGCGCAGCGGCCGAACTCAGGAAGCGATTCGCCTTTATTTGATGATCCCCGACAATGTCAAATCCTATTATGGCGGGCTGACGACGAACAGGTTGGCAGCGATTAATGATTCGACCGCGCGCCAGAAAGCAGCCGAGCGATCGCAGACAGTCCAGGCCGCGCTAATCGCCGCGGCGGCCGACTATCCGGCGCCTTATCGTTTGCAGGTTGTTAGCGAAGCGAAGAAGCGAGGGCTGGATCCGCGACTGGTGCTGGCAATCATGAAACAGGAGAGCGTGTTCAAGCCGAACGCCAAATCGCCTTCGGCGGCGCGCGGCCTTTTGCAACTTACCATCGACGCCGCCCAAAAATACGCCAAGCGAGCCGGATACAATCAGGTAACCGACGAAATGCTTTACCAACCGAGTGTGAACATTGCTATTGGCTCGGCATACCTCGCCGATATCTCAAACATGTTCGCCGGGTTGCCGGAAGCGATCGCCGCGTCCTACAACGGCGGTGAAGACAACGTGGCGCGCTGGCTCGGCCGCACAAATCAAAACGACGAAGGCGTCTTTGCCGCCGAAGTCGGGTTCACTGAATCAAAGAACTACGTTTTCAAGGTGATGTCGTTTTACCGCGCCTACCGCCAACTATACGACTCGAACCTCAATCGCCGCTAACTGTCACTCAAAGTAGCGGACCAAGCTAAGATGTCGCAAAGGAGCGGGGGCAAGCCCGCCTTCCTCACCTGAGAGACTCTCCCATTCATTCTCAGCTTACGCTTGAAAGCCTTTCAATCAAGAGTCATCAACTCAACGTGATTAAGCTCAAGGTCAGGAAGGCGGGCTTGCCCCCGCTGCTTGGATGTGAACCCCTTCATTCTCTCTTAAGGCTGCGGACAGTACTTAGGCTCAAACCCTTTCGCCCGCTCGCGCCGATCCAGCACCTCCGGCCTTGGATAATCGCGCGGAATAATTCCCAGACGCACCAACGCCGCGCGGTATTCATATCGAATCGTGATCTCGCCCGCGGGCCGCGAATCCAAATCCATCTTGATCCACTGCACATCGTTTCGCACCGAACGGCCAATCCCCGTCGCCGCTGATTCATCGTCCGGAGACGGATACGACTGTACGCCACGCTGCTTGGCCGTGTCCCGACCGGCTCCATTTTGCGCGGAAGACTCTCCAGAACTCTTCGGCGCCGGCGCCGAGCGTTCGTCGCGAACACGATCTTCTTCGCCGTAGGGTGGTCGCCGCTCTGAAGGCGTCACTCTCGTAATCGTTACGGGTGTGCGCTCGCGAAAAAACACCGCCGTAATTACGCCGAGATTTGCAGCCTGACCCAGCTTGGCAGCGTACGAATCGCGCTCAGTCGTGAAGTAAAAGCGCCGCGCGCTCTCGCCGCTCATTTGCCACCCGCGCACGTGAATCGTTCCGTAAGGTTCGATCACCCACTTATGCGCGTCCCAGGCACTAGTGTGCCGCGCGTCGATTGAATTCAACCCGTCGACTGAAAGGGCCACGGCCACCCGCGAACTCGTCGGATTGTGAACCCGCACCTCGTACTCGGCGTTCTCCAGCGCTTCGATATACCGCCGGCCGCGCGCGGCATATTCCGCCGCCGGCCGGCCGTCGACTAAAACCTCTACTGAGAATCCATTTTCCGCGACCGCTGTCTCCGGATAAGACTCTTCCGGGGACAGCTTCGCTTCGCCCGGATTCGCCTGCGCGCTGCGCGAACCATATCTGAGACCCAATCCTGTAAAGACCAAGAGGGCCATCACCAAACCCAACACCGTCAGCATTCGTTTCCGCATGATTTTGTTCCTCTCCCCGGCGAGAATAACTTCTGTTGCTTACAGAACGCCGTGAATCGACGTTTCTTGCGTCGGAATTTGCAGATCAGCCTTAGTTATCGTGAATTTCGTCTCAGGCCCGAGATCTTGTTTGAGTAATTCCGGTCGCCGGGATAGAATGGCTGGACGTTTTACGCTAATTATTTCTTGACGAGTTGACCTGACTAGGTTTCAATGGCCGCGTAGATTCTAACCAATCAGCAATAATCAAATGTCCGAATACGTTCTAACAGCAACGAAGGATCAAGCTCGCGCCGGCTCGTTCTATGATCGCATCGAGGGTTTCTATGACCTTACCTTCAAGCTGAATGGTTATGGGCGATCGCTCGATCAATATTTTGCGGCGCATCCTTTGCGGGTGTTTCCGGGCGCCAGGGTACTCGACGCCGGTTGCGGCACTGGGACGCTGACGCTGGCCTTGCTGAGAAATCTAGAGGTGCCGGTGAAACTGACGGCGCTGGATCTTTCCGCTTCGTCAATGGCCACCGCCAGGAAGTATGTGGACAAGAAGCAGAGCAACCAGCCGGTGCGATTCGCGCAAGGCAACGTGCTGGCTTTGCCGTTTGCCGACGATGCTTTCGATCTCGTTTTGACCAGTGGTGTTTTGGAGTACGTGCCGCTCGACGAAGGCTTGAGCGAACTGGCGCGGGTAATTGCTCCCGGCGGGCACTTGCTGCACTTGCCGATGCGCCCGGCGCCGGTAACTACTTTTCTGGAAATCCTATTCCGCTTTAAGACGCACCCACCACATGAAGTTGCCGAAACAACCGATCGGTATTTTCACGTAGTGAGCCACTATCGCTTTCCCAGATTCCAGGCGATTAGCTGGACCAAGTCCGCAGTATTAGCCCAAAAAGTTTAGCCCTGGGAGCGCGGACATCCTGTCCGCATTGAGCGCGCAGCGCGAGCTTTTCTTCACGGAAAATCCCGTAGGAGACTGTCGGGAAATGAGGTTTCGGTGGCCTGGGCTTTCACCCCGTTAGGGGTGAGATGTTTATAGATTCCGAGTCCCATCCAATTCTAACTCCGTTCGGAGGAGCGGAAGGAACCTTGAGTAGTAAAATGTCTAGTTGACCTCCGCTCCTCCGAACGGAGTTGGTGTCTAGATTGCGTTCCGGTCCTATAAACATCTCACTCCTTACGGAGTGAAGAGACTTGCAGACGACTTCAACGGTTTTCCGATAGAGGTCGGAAGTGATGACCGAATTTGGAGGCTTACGACTCACTTCACTGGCACTAACCTCAAAATCCGATCATCATCCGGCGCCGGCTGCCCGCGCCCATCACGATTTGAAGTCGAAAAGTAGATCAACCCATCCGGCCCTTCAGCCACATCTCTGATCCGCCCATACTTCCCTTCCAATAAATTCTCCTGACTGACGACGGCGCGGCCATTCATGACGACGCGAATCATTCGCGTTCCAACCAGGCAGCCAAAGAAGAAGTTGCCCTTGAACTGCGGAAACGCTGAGCCGCGATAGAACATGCCGCTCGCCGGCGCGCACGCTGGTGTGTACTCGAGCACTGGCGACTCCATCCCTTCGTGAGTCTCCCGATGATGAATCACCGGCCAGCCGTAATTCTTTCCGCGTTCGATCAGGTTAACTTCGTCGCCGCCACCCGGCCCGTCGAACCCGCTCGGCCCGTGCTCGGTCTCCCACAAGAGGTTCGTGCCCGGCTGCCAATCGATGCCCTGCGGATTGCGATGCCCGTAGGTCCAAATCTCCGGCCGCGCATTTCCCTTCCCAACAAACGGATTATCAGCAGGCACTGTGCCGTCGTCATTCAGTCTCAGGATCTTTCCCGCCAACGTATCCATCTGCTGCGCCAACTCGCGTTTGGTGGCGTCGCCCGTCGTAATGTAAAGCTTGCCGTCGGGTCCAAAACGCAGGCGGCAACCCGCATGAAACTGCGCCGCCGGAATGTTCTCGATAATGACTTTGCGATCGATAAAGCCGGCCGGCGTCTCGCGATAACGCACAACGCGCACCACCTGCCCGCCGCTGTTGTAAGCATAAGAAAGATAGAGCCAGTGGTTGGTCGCAAACTGCGGATGCAGCGCGACACTCATCAATCCGCTCTCACCCTTCGGCTCAACATCGGGAACTACGAAGAGAGGCTCAGCCCGCAACTTCCCCTTTTCATAAACCCGCACACGCCCCGGCCGCTCGGTAAAGATCATCCGCCCATCCGGTGCCCACACAATCGACCACACAATCGCCAGATTGGGAATGACAGTTTCCACCCTGAAGCTGGTTTGTGTCTGCGCAGAACTCTCAACCTCCCCCGCCCCACGCCCCGGCGGCGGATGACTACACGCCAGCGCGAACATGGCGAGAGAAAACAGCGCTGCGACAAGCATTGATTTCATTTCAAAAGTTAGACTCCGGTACAGAACCAGGAGCGGACCGGGGCCCCCACGCGGGCAGCCCGAGTGGGGTGGTGGATGCGACCGGGTCCCGCCACAGCCTGACGCGGTCGGAAGTATCTGCTCAACCTGATTTTGACGGCGGTGCGCTCTGATTACTTTCATTTCTTTTCCTGCTCCGTTCGGAGCTGAATCCTGGCTCCGTTAGGAGCCAAATGTTTATAGAACCGCGTTGAGAAATAACAACCAAAGCTCCTTTAGGAGCGAAACGTATGCCGCTCCTAATTGAGCTTGGGTCTGTTTGGTTAGTTCGGAACTATAAGTATTTCGCGCCTGCCGGCGCTCCTTCGTTCTGCGTAATCTGCGGACCGCTCTTCTTCGCGCCTTACGCGCCTTTGCGTGAACCCTCTTACTGCTCACTGCTCACTGCTGAATATACTCATGCAGCAACTTAATCTCGTCGCTATGCTCACTCAACTCCACCCTCAGCAGATCGCGCATCGACAACATCCCCACCCACTTCTCATCATCGACAACGGGAAGGTGGCGACTGCCGATCTGCTCCATTCTTTCCAGGGCCTGCCGCGGCGTCTCGTCACACCGAATCACCGCCCGCAAAGGACTAGTCACCTCCCCCAGCTTCATCGTCGCCGGATCGTGCCGCGGCACGACGACCCGATTCAGCAAGTCCCGCTCAGAGAAGACGCCAATCAACTTCCCTTCCTCATCGAGCACACACACAGCGCCAATCTTCCGCGCCGCCATAAACTCCGCCGCCTCAATCACCGACGCCGTCGCTTTAACCGAGTAAGGCTCACGATCACGAATGACATCTCTGATCAGCATCGCCATGCCTCCTACTGGGGAATCAATTGTTCGGGTGCTTGGGTATTATAAGGGAAGTGGGGTCGCGGTGTCTCTAGCAATACAGCGATAGCTCTCGACCCACAGTGAAGTATGAGCATCCCAAAGCACAGGCCGCGGGAATACAAGGATGGGCAACTGACTTTGGATGTCGCGCACATGAGCCAGATTGATGTGGATCAGTTCTATGGCATCGAGTTAGGAGAATTCGCGGCGCGCATCGCGGAAGTCGCGCCGCACCATTGTCAGCCACCGCACCCAAACCGCGCCGCCGCCGCCGCCGCGCAAGAAGAATGGCCTGATGTGCAAGACTCTAATCAAAAATCTTCTTTTGCTAATCGGCACAAAGCAGCATTTACCCGTGGCGCTTGCCTGCTCGCGCGCGACGTGCAAATATCTGTGATCTGGAGGTGGACAATGAAATTCAATATTACTCTCGATCGAGATGAGGACGGCGTTTGGATTGCAGAGTGCCCCTCAATTCCTGGCTGCGTGAGCCAGGGCAAAACCAAGGCTGAAGCCGCAGAGAATATCAAGGAGGCCATTGCCTTATGCCTTGAAGTCCGAGCTGAGCAAGGCCTCCCCCTGACTATTGAGACGCAACAAATTGAGGTCGCCGCGTAATGCCCAAGTTGCCCGTCCTAAGCGGACGGGAACTCGTCCGCATCTTTGAATCCTTCGGCTGGAGCGTAGCGCGCCAACGTGGCAGCCATATAGTCATGACTAAAACACGCGAAGTTGTGACGCTATCTATCCCCGATCACCGCGAGGTAGCAAGGGGAACCTTAAGAAGCCTTATCCGTTCTGCGAATCTCACCGTAGATGAGTTTCTCCGCAAGCTGTGAAGGACGTTGCATTCGGGGCAGTAGCCCGACCGTGAAGGAGGGCGTGATCTCTCAATAACAACTCAACCCTCGCCGATCTCTACGACGTTGACGTCATGCCGCATCACCTAAGAAAAGCGCATCAGGAACTCGACAAAGCCGTCGACAAACTCTATCGCGCGGCTCCCTTCACCGGCGACCGCGACCGCGTCGAGCACCTCTTCGGCCTCTACGAAAAACTCGTCGCGCCCTTGTCAGCCACCGCGCCCAAGCCCCGCCGCGTGGGTGCGAGAAGGGTCACGCGTTAACGCTGCGGCCTCAGACTTTCAACTCCAACGACGGTGTTTAGTTAGGATTAGCGTACTTATGTGAGAGCATCTGGACTTATTAACGACCACTTCAGTTACCCAGCTGTGCCAGTAGGAAGACTCTCGATTTTCGGTGGATCGATCTTTGTTGGCTTGCGCATTCGTATCTCGCGTTGAGGATAAGGGATTTCAATCTCGGCTTCCTTGAACCTTGTGAGCAGTCTCTCGTAAACATCGCTGATAACATTCCGGACACCTTGATCGGGATCGGCAATACGAAATCTCAGCTGAAAGCGAATCGCAGAGTCATCGATCGATAAGATCAACGGGACCGGAAGCGGGTGTTTAAGTACGCGGGGAACCTCGTAGCATACCTGTCTCATAATCTCCTTGACTTTATCAATGTCGGAATCATAAGCGACGCCGATATCTAGCTTCAGGCGTATCCGGCTGCTATCGCGGGTCCAATTCTCGAAGGTGGAGTTCATCAGTTGCGAGTGAGGGACCAAGAACTGCACATCGTTGCGATCTTCAACAATCATATAGCGCATTGTGATATCTTTGATCTGTCCTATGCGGGAGCTTCCCATCGAAATGACATCGTGCATCTTTACGCTCTTGTCCCACAACAACAGCATCCCTGCAACATAGTTGCTCAAAAGGTCCCGCAGTGCGACTGACACACCAATAGCCACGAGTCCGGAGAAGATACTGATGCTCAGAGTGTCAAACCCAAGTAGTAAGAATACAACCCAACTAGAAAAAGCCATAGAGAGAACGAACACCACCTGATCCATGGCGCCAATATGACCGTTTGATTGCTCTGCTTTGTCTCGGTACCGATACAGCAGCATCCTTCCGTAGTAGCTGGTTATGAGGAAGGCTTGTAGAAAAAAAAAGAGCCCTTTCGGAATATCGGACAGTTTCCAAGCGCGATTACGTGGACGCGCGTCTGCCGTAGCTGTATCAGGATTCCCTTGCTCCGTAGATTGCTGTTCGACCGCTAAGGGCGCTGGGCTGGCAGATGTCTTTGCACTGGTAATTCCTTCCGTTTTCGATCCCTGACGAAACACGACAGCGAAGTTGTCGATATCCTGAAAGAAACCGGTAGCTCCATCGTGATAACAGACGACGATAAGCGGCGCTGCAAAGATGAAGACGATGCTCAAGCGTCGAATAACTGAGGAAAACCCGTTTCCATGTCTCGAAGAGATCGTAATCTCGGAATACTTTAAGATCACTGCGAGCGTCCAGGTCCAAGCGAGAAAGGCGCTCAGCCTAAGGATAACCGGCACACTGGAGTGGTGTGAGCTTAATGCAAACATGAATAGCACTTGAGCAATAGTGCAGAAGAGACCAGCGTTTACAACATGGTATTTTGATAATCGATGCTCTTCGAGACGCGGCGGGAGCACCGCGAATGCCTGATAGCCCACGTAATAAATGAATCCTATTACGAGAAGATGCCACAGAGGAATTGAAGAAAACAGTTGGCGCAGTTTCTCCATAACAATTAACTTGAGGCCGGAGTGTTTTGGGGGCCGCCAGGCTCGCTGGACTCTCTTAGCCTTCGTACATAGTCCAACAAAGCGGCCTTCTTAAAAATAACAGGCTTCACGACCGCGCTGATCTCAAATAGATCTCTGGTACGCTTCGCTAAGTTCTGAGCGACTTGCTCACCTCTAATAAGGATGCCGCTTTCACCATTTCCGACGATGTCCAATAAGACTTTCGCCGTAAATATGCTGCTTCGACTACTTCCCCAACTCGGCGCGCGTGGACAGTTCCAAAGCGAGTAATTTGGGTTACGCTCAACGAGCGTGATTTGCTTCTCAATCCACTTCAGATAGTCAGCCCTAGTAGTTTCTCCTCGTTTTCCATAATCGATCGGATCCAAAAGAGAAATGTAGCGAGTGGCATGGACGGAGCTGTTCGACAATCGCGCCATTGCGCTCCTGTACTTCGCCAAAGGAGTGTCAGCATCACTATCTTGTTCGTCGATATCTTTGTATAAAGCCGCGGAGCCCGTGAAGATGACATACCGTTCGGCGTCATGCTTCTCGGATATGGCCGTGTCAATAATGCTACTGGCTTTTGAAAGCACATCATCCCTCCTATCCAATGACACGATCGTCGGCGATAGGTGATCTTCAATCCATTTAGTTAGCTTCTTGTGGTGATCTGCTGAAAGCTCGGTAACGTCATCAAGCGCCCGAATGGCACGAGTTTCGAAGTACCTGTCCTTAACAATTACCAGAATCAAGATGCTTAGCGCGGTGATCAACATCCATGGTTCTGAGTGGAGGATATATGGTCGCTGCGGATCCTGCGGACCAAAGTTGGTCCACATGTTAATTTTGTGACCTATCAATCCTCCCAAAAACAAGGCTAGTACGAAATAAATCGGATGAAACCATTTCCTTAAGAATTGACCTTTGTCACCCTCTTCTCTGAGGCTAACGTCGGCAGCACTGGGTGCCTCGATCGGTGCGGTGAAGTTCGATACCTGTGTAGTTTGCGCATTGCCGAAGTCGAACCCCAAGGTACCTAGAAATATTTGAATTCCGAGGACGCCGAAGAATGGAAACAGCAGCGCCGACAACGGCACGCCTATCACTCGGAAGGAGAAGCCAAATAGGACGAAGCTGGTCCCCAAAAGCGCCGCCATTATTCTGCCAACAGGATAGACCCATTGCGCATCTCGTCTCTTGGTCTTGCTAAGGTAGAGTGAGCCGAACCCGAGGATACTCAGAAGCATCAGCGCAATGGAGAGGTTTAGAATGTTCATTGCTTGAGTCCACCTACAACCTTTGAAACCAATGAGACGATCTGATTACCCGCCAACAACGCAAGGCCTATTCCGATTGCTGTTTCAGACTGATCATGCTGCAGATGTATAGGAAGGTAATCAGGGTTGATCAGGCCAATTGATCCGGAAAACAAAGTGACCAGGCCGACGCCTTTTGTGACCACGAAGGCTGTGTAGTCGTTCCAAGCCCTCAACTGTTCCCGACGTTTGATCGCAGAGACTTCAGCGGCCGCTTTGGCTTGTACAATATCTGTTCGTGACATTGGTGTTCACATTTACCCCTGTACTAGGACGATCCCAGGGAAAAGCAGAGCCCTGT
>JBBQWP010000049.1:0-23874 GCA_038210455.1 Pyrinomonadales bacterium
GCCCATGCCGCCTCGTCCAAGTTCACGAACGATCTCGTATGGTCCGATGCGACGGCCGATGACTGTTTCGTCGTCAGGTTCGATTCGCATCGCCGCCGCCAGCGGCGACTCTTCCAAAAAGCTGGTGGCATTTTTCTGGTGGGCCAGCAGCCGCTCAACCTCTTTCCGCAACGCGTTATCGCCGGCGCAAACCTCAGTCAGCCAGGCGTCACGTTGAGCAGGCTCGCGCTCGATTGCCTCGCCCAGAATTCGCATCATGCGTTGATGTCGTTGAGCTTCCATGGCGTGTCAGAACCGCCTGCGGTAGCGGGCGGGCCAAAAGGATCGTTCGAGAGTTGAGGCTCAGCTCCAACTGATCAGTGTGCTTGAGTCATGGCCCGCCCGCTACCGCAGGCGGTTACGGACCCGGCGCAATTTGGTCGTGCAGCCAGAGCTTGGCCGCCTTCCACTTGCGGCTCACTGTCGTTTCGGAAATGTTGAGCACCGCAGCGATCTCGGGGATCGAGAGTCCGCCAAAGAAACGGAGTTCGACGATGCGGCTCTGTTCCTCGTCAAGACTCGCAAGTATCTTCAAAGCATCATCCAACGCGACCAGGTTCACGTCACGCTCTTCGGCAAAGCTCACGGCCTCGTCAAGTGAAAGTTTGCGCTCGCCGCTGCCGCGCTTGCCCGCCGCGTGACGCCGCGCATGATCAACCAGAATGTGGCGCATCACCTGGGCGGCAATGCTGAAAAACTGCGCGCGATTCTGCCATTCGATCTGTTCAGCGCCGACCAGCCGTAGATATGCTTCGTGCACCAGCGCCGTGGCTTGCAGAGTGTGATCCGGCCGCTCATCCTGTAAATAATTCTTCGCCAGTCCCCGCAGCTCGCCATACACCCTTTCGAACAGGGCATCGACCGCCTGCTGGTCGCCGGCGCTCGCCTGCAACAGCAGTTGGGTCACACCTGTCTGGGGGACATTGCTCACAGGTAATTCTCAGTTCGGATTCGAGGACTATCGCAGATTCCTAGCGTTCACTTCGCGCTAGCTCAATCCGGAATCTGGATATCTCCAGTTGTCGGGCCTACTTGCTGGCTAGAGCCTACGCGCAATTCCAATCAATTTCAATTCTGCCCAACGAAACTTTGGAAAGATTCGGTTGAGGAATGCGCCCTTATAGATAGAGGAAGAATTTGTTGGCTGTTGTCGCGGCGCCGTGCGCATGGGTGCGCGACGCGCGGCGAATGAAAGCCGCTCGTCCCAAAAATTGTCGATCGAAGCTCTCAGGAGAGAATCATGAAACCCCAAACCCCAACCCTCCGTTCAAATCGTACTGCAAACTTCCGACTCTTGCTCGCGCTCATGCTGGCAATAGGTTCGCTCTTTCTCCTGGCGTCACCGCGCCAGTTAGTGAGCGCGTTGCGAGATCAGCCGGGCAAAACGCGGGAAGCGCCGTCGGACCGTCGCGATAGAGACGTGGTGCCAAGCCTGGCGCCCACCACCGCGTGCGCGACACCTCCTCCAAACATGATCGGCTGGTGGCCGGGCGAGAATAACGCGAACGACATTCAGGGAACGAACAACGGCACGATCGAAGGCGGCGTATCATTCACTTCCGGAGGGGTGGGACAGGCGTTTAGTTTCAATGGCTCGGACGCGGATGTGAAAGTACCAGCGTCTGGCAACCTGAACGCAGGAGCCGCTAATGGCTTAACCCTGGATCTGTGGGTCAATCCGGCCAGTGCGAGTACGGCTGAGCCATTGATCGAGTGGAATAACCCGGCCGCGGGCGTGCCTTACGGAACTCACCTTTGGGTCAACGTCGCTGCCTCCGGCGATTTGTATCCAAATCTCGTCGATACCAACGGTACTTTTCATGCCTTGCCTTCCTCTGGTGGCGTAATTGTCGCAGGTGTTTATCAACACGTAGCTGTCACATATGACAAGGCGAGTGGAATGGCGACTCTTTATCGCAATGGTGTGATTGTCGCAGGACCGACTAACCTGGGTTCATTCACACCGCAGACGTCTTACGACTTGTACTTCGGACTTCGGCCAGCAGGAGCCGGCGCCGCGCGCTATACCGGGTCTATGGACGAGATCGAAGTCTTCAACCGCGCGCTTTCGCAAACAGAGATTCAGGCAATTTTCAACGCGGGCAGTGCCGGCAAGTGTCAGACACCATCCGTCTCCATTGCAGACACAACTGCATTGCCCGGCACAAGCGGCACCACCAACGCGACCTTCACAGTTAACGTTGCCCGTCCAGGCGGCGCTGCGATCGACGTTCACTATGCGACGGCCGACGGCACCGCCACCGCGCCGACGGACTATACAGCGACTTCAGGCACGCTGACGATTCCGGCAAACACTGCGCTGGGAACGATAACGGTGCCGGTCAAAGGAGCGATACGATCCTCGCCGCAGAAATTTTCCATTAATCTCAGCAGTCCGACAAACGCAGTCATCAATAGCTCATCCGCGGTCGGCAACATTCAAACTGGCGATGTGTCAGCAGATTTTTCGGTGTCGAATGGCAACCCGAACGGCGCATGGACGTATGGCTGGTCGACGACGATTACGTCCACTTTGAATCTTTATACGAATGGGTTTGTAGACGGGAATGGAAGTCAGGTTTGGAACGATCCCAATCACATCTCTCTTGGCGCGCCAACTGATGCGAATAATTCCAGCAACAATCAGCAATCACTCTTGCCCCCGCACAGCGCCGAGTTTCACCCTGGGCAGAACGGCGAGTTCAGCCATTTTGTGTGGACTGCTCCAGTGGGTGGCACGTTTTCAATCGCTGCGACGTTTACGCCGATTGATTCAGGTGGAACGGATGTCCATATTCTGGACAATGGCGTTTCACTCTTCTCCGGCGAAGTTACGTCTGGAAATCCTAAATCCTTTAACGGAATGGTAACAGTCGTTGCCGGCGAAAAGATTGATTTTGCGGTCGGTGACGGAGCTGACGGCAACTTTTTTAGCGACAGCACGGGCATTTCAGCCGTCATTTCTAATGTCTCTCCGTCTCCAACTCCAACGCCAAGTCCATCTCCTTCACCGTCGCCTTCTGCTTCACCGTCGCCTTCTCCTTCGCCGTCTCCCTCTCCTTCACCATCTGCGACGCCTTTCGCGGCGACGCTCACATTCGACGGCCGCCTGCGCGATCGCGTCAGCAGACAAGATAATGAGGCGGGCCTGGCCAAAGATGGCGATCCCGACGGCACCTTCACAATGACGTTGCCGCCAGCGACCTTTACGAAGTCCATAGCCAAGATCGTTTTGAACGGTCCGAACGGAGACGTTTGGGACACCATACCCAACGATGTGGCGTGGACTATCGGGGTTGCGCGCTCGCTTGATGGGCCGTTTGAAAATTTCCAGGACGGATCGCTTAACCTGAGCGGGCCAATACCAGTCGGCAACACGGGCGTCTTCAAACTCTTTGCGGCGGCTGCAATCCCTGACGTTTTCACTCAGGGAAGTAACTTCACCGCCACCGTTACGTTCGCCGATAACTCCACCGCGACTGGAAGTGTGACTGTGACGACGACGGCAGCAGTTGATCTCTCGATAGTAAACCTGGCCGGAACGCCAAGTCCGGCTACCGAAAGACAAAACATCGACTACAAGATTCGCGTGGTGAATAACGGGACCGAGTTGGCCACCGGAGTGAGGCTCACGCATCAGTTTGTGAACTACGAGGTTTATGACAGTGGCGGTGTGTCTAACAACAGCGGCGCATTTGGCACCTGTACGCCGGATAATCTTAAGGTTGTTTGCACTACGGGGAATCTGGGACCGGGAGAAGACGCCACGATCGACGTCATTGTGTATTTCCGAAAGGCATCCGATCCAAATGCTGGTCACGCATCATTCACCGCGTCGTCCACGCAGGCCGATGCGAATGTGAATGACAATATCGGACAAATTACAGTCAGTCTCGGAACCCTGCCTCGGCCCCCCCATGATGATATTGCCAACGCCATAACGATCAACGGTGACAAGGGAACTACTGGAGGAAACAACTTCGGCGCCACTCGACAAAGCGATCTAAACATCAACGGCATCCACAAGTCAGAGCCGAACCACGCGGATCAATTCGGCGACTCTTCGGTGTGGTACAAGTGGGTAGCTCCATCGAACGGTCCAGTGGACTTCTTCACGACAACGAGCAAGTTCAATACCCTGCTTGCCGTCTATACATTTGAGAACGGCTTTTTCACTACCGTCGTGAGCAACGATGACGCCTCTCCGGGCGTAACCTGGAGCAAGGCGCATTTCGATGCGGTTGGCAATAAGACTTATTACATCGCGGTTGATGGTTTCCTCGGTGCTGCGGGTGACTTGTCACTAGGCTGGAGCCACCTGCCCGTACAGCCAGCAGCGGCAGTGGCGACGGTCACCGGTATTTGTAGTGGTGATCACACGGATTGCGACGGGAAGAATTATCCCGCAGTTGTTTGTACCGCGGACTCTGATCCGGCCTTCTGCCCGAAGGATGCCGGCGGTTTCACCGTCATCACGGTGAAAGGAACCAATTTCACGACCAACACCCAGGTGATTATCCGAGGGGATGTGCTGAAAGGCTTTCTCGACAGCGCTCAGACCCAGCCGACAAGTGGCGCGACGACCTTCATCGACAGTTCGACGTTGGTGGCACACATCCCGCCTTATCCGCAATTATCGTCTGAGGATTTGGTGCCAACTCAGGTGCTGACCTTCCTGTCTTCTGCGACGGCGGCAGCGGCGCGGGACGCGGGGACGATAGAGGCCATTCCGCCTGCCACGTATTTGCTAGGCGCAAACGTTGGGCTGCTGGACGTGATTCAATTGAAGAACGCGACGATTCCTGAAGGGTTAAGTCAGACCGTCTGTGGGAATGTACCGGGCATCAACAAACTGGGCGAGGAGACTTGCATGCTCATCACCAACTTAGCGGGGCCGGGCCCGCGCACCGTTACGCCAACCTGGTTCAGAATTCACGCTTACTGTCACACGCAGGGACTCAGTCTTTTTCAATGCGCCGGGTATGGCGACGGTCAGGAAGGCCTGGATCAGTTAATGCACAACGCATTTGCAATCAACCCAAAGACGCCTATCTTGGGCGGGACTCTGGCGATTAAGCAAGAGGTCCAGGTTCCTCTCGGCGGAGAGTTGCGAGCGAAAGGAGCTCTCATCATCGCCCAAGGCGGCGGCAATATTATCGCGGCGGGTGGCGGCAATATCATAGCGGCGGGTGGCGGCAATATTATCGCAGCAGGTGGCGGCAATATTATCGCGGCGGGTGGCGGCAATATCATAGCGGCGGGTGGCGGCAACGTTATCGCACAAGGCGGCGGCAACATCATCGCGGCAGGTGGTGGCAATATCATAGCGGCGGGTGGCGGCAACGCCGCGCGACCAGATGACCTATTCGTTCAGCCTGGCGCGGTGGCGCCACCAGTGCTTTCCGCCGCAGACCTGCAAAACGGCAGCAAGGGCTGGTTCGTTGCCAGCTCAAGCGGCGGCAACCCGCCGACCGTTGATATCACTACAAATCGTGACGGCACGATGACGGGCACGGTCCACATCACCTTCGATCCCACGAGCACTCCGCGCATACAGGATCTGCAAGGTCTGATCTTCACGGTGGTCGCAAATCCCGCGGTCGTGAAATTCGCTGCGAACACCATCACCGTTAACGAAGGCGACGGACACGCAACGGTTACGTTGAATCGCGCCGGCGACACAACCAACACCGTCACGGTGAGCTACGCTACCAGCGACGGCACCGCCACCTTGCGAACGGATTACTCGCCGGTGTTCGGCTCGGTGACTTTCAATCCTGGCGAGACCCAGAAGACGATCAGCATTCCACTCGTCGACAACGGCTATGGCCCAGGCTTAGGAGCGCAAAGGTCGTTCAATCTCACGATCGGCAACACGATTGGTGGCGCGATTCAAATGCCGAACATGGCGACCATCAACATCAATAACAATGATGCGGCGAACTTAACGATAAACCCGCTCGACAAATCGGACCAGCAATTCTTCGTGCGGCAACACTATCTTGACTTCTTTGGCCGGGAGCCGGATCAAAGTGGTCTGGACTTCTGGGACGGCACGATAACTTCCTGTGGCAGCGACCAGCAATGCGTTGACGTAAAGCGCATCAACGCTTCAGCCGCGTTTTTCCTATCGATTGAATTCCAGGAGACCGGTTATTTGATCGAGCGCATGTACAAAGCTGCTTACGGTAATGCGAACGGAACATCTAACTTCGGAGCAGCCCATCAGCTTGCAGTTCCGATCATTCGCTTTAACGAGTTTCTGCCTGACACCCAGGAGATTGGTCAGGGTGTGATCGTCAACCAGGGGAACTGGCAACAACAACTGGAAAATAACAAGCAGGCTTTCAGCGCTGAGTTTGTAAATCGCTCGCGCTTTACGTCGGCGTATCCGATATCAGTGACAGAGGCGCAGTTTGTTGACAAGCTAAATACAAACGCCGGCAATCCGTTGTTGCAGTCAGAACGCGATAAACTGGTTAGCGATCTCTCAACCGGTGCGAAGACGCGAGCACAGGTACTGCGGACGGTGGCCGAAAACCAGAACCTGGTCAACGCTGAATTCAACCGTGCGTTCGTGTTGATGCAGTATCTTGGCTATCTGCGGCGCAACCCGAACGAGGGCAATGACACGGATTACACGGGCTACGATTTCTGGTTGACCAAGCTCAACCAATTTAATGGCAACTTCGTCAACGCTGAGATGGTGAAGGCGTTTATCGTCTCTGGTGAATACCGCCAGCGATTCGGGCCGTGAGCGAAGGGCTTGCCAGCGTAAGATGTTGCATTTTCCTGGGCTTGGAGCCTGTTGACTGAGGGGGCTGGCCCGTTTTAATCGGACTTTGTGCCATTGTTCCAGGACTTCAGGCCATTGTCTTAAGACATCAAGACTTCGTCTTAGGACCTTGCTCAATTGCCTTAGGTGATCAAGCCATCGTCTTCAGCCGTTGCTCAGTAGTTGCAAGACATCGAGTCGTCGCCGTGCGACAACGCTCTCCCCGCATAGGACTTTTCTTTCAGAGCTTAGAGGGTTGGCCCATTGTTGTCGGACCTGACTCCGCTGCTTTGAGACGTTCCTCCGGTTTCCTGGGACGTTAAGCCGTTGGCTTGGACCGTCGTTCGGCAGTCTCAGGATCCTGACCCATTGAAATCTGCTCTTGCCTCGAGACTATCAGTCCTGGTTGGGACGGATGAAGTGTCGCCAGGCCTTTACCTGACAGGCAGACTCAACTCCGATCGCTGGTCAACGTTGCCGAGGTGAAGACTCTTGAAGCGCCCGACGAATGGTCTGAATACCACGGCCGAATTGAGTGAATCCAGTAAACAATTCAGCAAGCTATTGACTTAACGCCCCAATCGCGATAGTAAGCGAGGCCACATGAGCGAAACAAAAGCGGCTGACCAAAAACTGGTGCGTGGTTTGGGCCTGCTCGACGCGACGATGATCGTGATCGGGTCGATGATTGGCTCAGGCATTTTCATTGTCTCTGCCAAGTCCGCCGCGCTGGTGGGCGCGCCCGGATGGCTGCTGGCCGCCTGGGCAATCGCCGGAGTGCTGACGATTACGGGCGCGCTTTGCTGTGCTGAGTTGGCCGCGATGATGCCGCGCGCGGGTGGCCAATATGTTTTTCTGCGCGAGGCCTATGGTCCAGCGACCGGTTTTCTCTTCGGCTGGTCTTTGTTCTTTGTCGTGCAGACGGGCACGATTGCGGCAGTGGCCATCGCCTTCGCCAACTTCATGGGTGTGCTGACCGATCGTGTTTCAGACAAGATCTACATCATTCCACCGATTCATCTGGGAACTTACGCCCTGACGCTTTCGACGCAACAACTGGTCGCGATCCTGCTGATACTCTTTCTCACTTTCACGAACACGCGCGGCCTCAAGACCGGCAAGCTCATTCAAAACACTTTTACTTTCACGAAGACGGCCGCGCTCATTGGCTTGATTCTGGTTGGTCTGTTACTTGGCCGAAACGCCGCCAGCGCAGCCAACGCTTCTTCATGGTGGAGCCCGTGGGCCAACGCGGGTTGGAATCCGAGTTCAGTGCAACCCGGCCTATCGAACAGCAACGGATTATGGCTGGTAATGCTTTTGGGATTGGCGATGGTCGGGCCATTGTTCGCTCAGTCGGCCTGGAACAACGTCACGTTCACGGGCAGCGAAATCAAAGAGCCGGGACGCAATCTGCCACGCGCGCTCTTCATCGGCTGTGGCGCAGTGGTCGCGCTTTACCTGCTCGCCAACCTGGCTTACGTTGTCACTTTGCCGTGGTCCGCGTTTCCGGGCCTGCAAAAGCCTCCGAACACAGTGGCGACCGAAACTATGAAAGCGGCACTCGGTCAACCCGGGATGATCTTGATGGCGATTGCGATCATGATCTCAACTTTCGGATGCAACAACGGTTTGATTCTGGCGGGAGCGCGCATCTACTACGCGATGGCCCGCGATGGGCTTTTCTTCAAGGGCGCCGGAAGACTGAGCTCCCGTCATGTTCCGTTGGCCGCGCTGATCGCTCAGGGAGTTTGGACTTGTCTACTGACTTTGCCGCGCACGGTAACGAAGGGCGCGAAGCCGGGGGAGTTCATCTACGGAAACGTTTACGGCCAACTGCTCGACTATGTGATCTCTGCCGATCTGATTTTTTATGGATTGATGGTTGGAGCGGTGTTCGTGATGCGCCGCAAAGCGCCCGACCTTGAAAGACCCTATCGCACGTTCGGCTATCCGTTGGTGCCCGTCATCTACATCGCGATTGCGATGTTTCTGGTGCTCGACCTGGCTTATCTCACGCCGTTGACGGCCGGCATCGGTTACCTGCTGGTGCTGACCGGAATACCCGCTTACTTCATATGGAAAAGGCAGGCCAAAGCTTCCTAGCTCAGGCCTGCCTTTCAAGATCGAGATGCTGTTTTAGAGTCGGGCTACTGCCCGACCGGCGGGCGGTAGCCCGCCTCTAAACCTCGGCAATAGCATTTAGAAATTCGGAACTCCTGGTGGCCGTTGTCCTGGCCCACCCGGCCTGCCGGGCCCGCGACCCGGGCCTCGTCCGCCTGGACCACCTGGTCCGCCCGGACCTTGTCCCGGCCCACCCATTCTCATCGGCGGCCGCATTGATTGCAGCTTCATCTGTTGTTCCCGAGTTAGTTTGTTCTTTATCCGAATTGCCAGTTCCATGTGCGCGTGTTTGATTTCACGCTCAGCGTCCAGAATCTTGTCGAGCTGAGAAAGCGCCAACTGCTCGTTCACCGAATTCGCCTTCATGGTCTCGTGGAGCGCTTCCATGTCATCCTGCAACTTCCACTGTAACTCGTTAAAGCGCGCCGTCGTCCGGTTGATCTCGCCACGCATGTAAGTCTTCTGCTCGTCAGTCAATCCCAGTTCTCGCTGATGCTGCATCACCATGTCGGGCGGGAACATGGCATCGCCAAACGGATCCGGTGGCGGAGGTGGCGGTCCCTGGCGATCAGGCTGTTGCGGCGGCGGCTGTTGCTGAGGCTGCGCCGACGCCAGCCCTGCTCCCAAAAGAAATGCGGTGATAACCACTAACAGTGCGATTCTCTTTTTCATAAACCTTCTCCTTCTAACTAGTGCAGCCGGCTATTTCGGTTTAGTCGGTAGAAAGGATTTCAACTCGTCGCCACTTTGATTCAGTTGCGGCATCGACTTAAGTAATGCATCGCTCGGCGATTCCAGGAGCGTGGCCGTTGGTGATTGCCAACTCGCGATAGCTTTCGCATCACGCGCAGCTTTTTGATTGGCCGCCACCAGCAACGTCTCGCGTTGCGCTACCAACTTCAGCGAGCGTGATCTGCCAACACGGTGAGACTGGGGGGCTGGCTTGAACCCCGGCTCGCTTACGGGTTCAACGCCGGGCTGCGGGACACTCAGCGAACCGCCCTTGTTGATCTGCGGGACTGTGGCAATGACTGCTTCAGATCTCGGCTGTGAATGCTTTACCCACCAGGCCAGCGAAACCAAAGCGCAAACCAGCAGCGCAGTGGCCGCTACGAACGACAGATTGAATGCTCTCTGCGGTCGCGTGGTTTTTGCCTGCGCACGGTTCCACACTCCGGCAAAGCTCGGCGCGGTCTGTTCGTCTGCGAGGCGGGCCTCGCTAAACAGCGCCTGGATTCTCTTTTCCTCTCCAACCAGTTCCATAAGCTATTTCCGTTTGTCCCAAAAATTCCCGCAAGCGTTTCTTGCCGCGGTCGTAATGCTGCCGAGCGCTTCCGATCGATATCCCCATGACCACCGCGGCTTCGCTCAAGCTGAGGTCCTGATAAAAAACCAGGTGCAAGGCTTCGCGTTGCCGGCGTGGCAGGCTCTTCAAAGCAGTTTGAAACAACGCCTGGGTTTCGGATTTCTCGAAAGCTGCTCCCGGCTGTTCCAACGGCGAAACCAAAGTCCTCTCTTGCTCTGCACTGTCGGACCACCTCAGCTTGCGCAGGATGGTTTTGCGATGTTCGCCGATCGCGGTTTTACGAATGACTGCAAACAGCCAGGTCTTGAGGCTGGCCTCGCCGCGAAAACACGCTTTGCCTTCAAGGATCTTCAAATAGACCGTCTGCAAAACTTCTTCGGCCTCGGCCCGGTCACGACGGCAACAATTCATGGCCCAGCCGAAACTAGCGCTGTGGAGCACTTCCAGCTCAGCCTTAAGCTCCGCAATGTCCATTAGGTCTTCTTGGCGGTCTATTCCCACGGATTCAGCCCGTGTTCAATGTATTAGTCGCTCGAGCGAGTGGATTATATGACTCAGATGCGGAAAATGTTCAGGCCGACTAGCACGGGGCTGTAGCCCGACCGTTAGGGAGGGCTCATCATTGCGTCCACAGAAGAGGAGCCCTCCCTCACGGTCGGGCTACTGCCCCGTGGCGGTTCGCACACTCTTTAGCATCAGACGACGAATCAGCCCACTAAATGGTCGCACAAAGAACCAGTACGCACGAAACTTCCGCCGGCTCTGGTCATCACCGCAAACTATCCGTGTTTCAGTCAACAGGATCGTACGGCCGGGTTCATCTTCTCTAACGCTAAAATTCCAAACCGCTCGAGCCAGGCCGGCGGGTACGGGCCCATCAAAATCTTCGCGCTGGAACGGTGAAAGATTGCCGGTCGGGCGCCAGAATCTTCCGGTGACTCCCAAAACAATCTCGCGGCCCGGCTCCTCAGCCAGGACTCCGAACCCGGCATCAATCAGAGTCTGCAGAGTTATCTTCCGACCTCGCCTCAGCGAGCGGCGAGAATGTAAAACGATTTCCGGCAGAGACCGCAGAGCCAGCAAAGCCTTGATGATCAAAGACCCACCGAGATCCGCGTTCCAAAGTTCTCGATAGACGATGTCGCTTGATGCATTGATCGAGATGCTGTGCTTTTCGACAGCGTCGGGATTTGGCGCGAAGGAATCGATGAGCATGAGTTGTTTGTGGCACGCGCATCCTGCACGTGACGCACTGGCGGGACGCCCGTGCCACCGCTAACCTACTTGGCCCACTCGGTGGCGATCTGAAACTCTACCTTCACGGGCACAGTCTGCACATATTCCTCACCGGCCGTGACCATCGCGCGCTCAACCTTTTGCGCGACTTCTTCAGATTCGCTTTCATCGACTTCGACCACAATCTCGTCATGAATGATGTTCACGATCTGTGCAGAGGTGGGCCGCAACTCATCATTAAGAAGCCGCAGCGCGCGTTTCAGGATGTCGGCGCTCGTTCCCTGGATGGGCGCGTTCTTGCCGTTGCGCTGAGTCATCGAAACCTGCTGGCGATCAGATGGATCGAAATTGAAACGCACCAGCCGCCCGGAAGCCGTGCGCGCTTGCTTGTCGTTTACCGCGCGACTGGCTGACTCGCGCAGATAGGTGTCCAGCTTTCGATAAGTCGCAAAGTAGCGACGCAAAACATCTTCAGCTTCGCTCACGCTCATCCCGGTCATCATCGCAAAGCGTTGCGCGCCGATTCCGTAAACCACGCCAAAGTTCAGCCGCTTGGCAAAGTCGCGCTGCTCCTTACTCACCTGATCAGTCGCGACGCTGAAGACCTGCGCGGCCGTCACGCGATGCAGATCAGCGCCGGAATTGAACGCGTCGATGAAAGCCTGGTCGCCGGAAAACTCGGCGAGAATGCGCAACTCGATCTGCGAATAGTCGGCGATCACCAGACGGCGTCCGTCGGGAAAGCCGGTGAAGCAGCGCCGGTATTCAGTCGCGTGCGGCACCTGTTGAATATTTGGATTCGTGCAGGCAAAGCGCCCCGTCGGCGCGCCAATCTGGCGAAAGTCCGCGTGCAGCCGCCCCGTCTTGGGATTAATAAACTCAATCATGTTCTGGCCATAGCTGGTCAAAGCCTTCTGCATCGTGCGGTACTCAAGCAGCTTTGCCACCACCGGATATTGCGCCGCCAGCGGCTGCAATTTCCAATTCCGGGTCGAGTCAGGCAGCGGGATGCCGAGATTATTCAACGCTTCGGTCACCTGTTGCTGCGAATCAAGATTGATGTTCGCGCGCGCCGGCCCGAACAACGAAGCCTGCGCCACACCTTCACCCAACATCTCTTGCAGATCATTGGCGAGCTCGGCCCGCCGCTCGCCGACGATGTTGAGTTGTTCGAGCCACCGATGCCTGTCCATGTAGAAGCCCGTAAGCTCGATATCCACTACGGGCATCACGCATTCAAACTCGAGCTGGGCGCACTGCACCAGATCCAGCGCCCTGATTCTTTCTATCAGCTTCTCGCGCAGCGGCAACAACACCGCCGCATCGCGCGCCGCATACTCCAACTGCGATTCCGAGAGATCGAATTCCCAATTACTCAGCCGCTCGGTCTTATCGACAGTCTCATTCAGATAGCGCTCAGTTATCGCCGCCAAGCTATGGCGTTCTTCGATATCTCCCGCGGACACAAGCTGACTGGCCAGCAACGTGTCGAACACGCCAACCAGATCAACCCCAAGGTTGTACTTGATGAACTTGGCGTCGAACTTCGCGTTATGCGCGATCTTGATCGGCCGCGGTGAAGTAAACAGTTGCCGCAGAGGCGCGAGCGCTTCGCTCTGCGTCATATCGCCATCAGCGAACTGATTCAGGTCAACGATGTAGACACCATCAGCGGACGCGAGTTGAATTAATCGCAGCCGGCCAAGGTATGGATCGAGTTCAGTCGTTTCAGTGTCGAGACCGATTGCTTGCTTAGTCACCAGCTCGTCGACCGCGCGGCGAAGTTCGGCGGCGTTAGTGATGAGTTGATAATGCGTGCTCATTGTTCAATTGATTTAGCCACAAAAAAGGGCAAAACGCACAAGCGCGCTCCATGTCGGCCGTGGAGGTCAGTACGACCGGGTCATGCTGTTTCGATCTCGATTGCGTCGTAAGTTGGGACCCGGTCGCTATCGCTCCCGGTGCTGACTTCATGACCACACCGCGCGATTAACGTGGGGAGGGACGCCGGTTTGAATTTGGACGTTGGGTTGATTGCGGCGCAGGGCGTGCCGTGGGTGAAGACGAGCCAAACCATCCGCGCCACCAGGCAAACGCACCGGCGCAGACCAGTAAAATAACCAGCGCTCCAACCAGAGCGAGCTTCAGCGCCAGACGAAATACGCGTCGCGCGACAAACAGAAAAACCACGACGACGACAATGACGATTAGTCCGGTTGTGATGGTTGTAAGCATTTCTTTGCCCGGGCGCGCGAACGCGCGCTCACCCTTTACTTCCTGTAACTCGCACTCACGGTAGTCTTAATATTCCCGCGCACATTAAAGTCCCCTTCGATCTCGACGCTCAGCGGATCGCAAGCCTTAACAAAATCTTCGAGGATCATATTGATGACGTGCTCGTGAAAAACCTTCACGTCGCGAAACGAATTGATGTAGAGCTTCAGACTCTTCAATTCGACGCAGCGCTCGCGCGGCGAGTACTCCAGACGAATCACGGCAAAGTCGGGAAAGTCCGAGAAGGGACAAATGCACGTGAACTCCGGCATCTCGAACTTCATCTTGATCTCGCGGCCGGGGAACTCGTATGCGAACGTGTCGAGCGGATAGAGATTCATCTCCGCGCGCGGCGTCGACTGAATGTCGAGACCCTGTTGATTTGGTGGTTGCAGTGACATTGATCCAATATCGAAGTGTCACAAGCCCGACTGTAAGGGAGGGTCTCTCCCGTTGCTGGCCCTCCGTTACGGTCGGGCTTCTGACACAAAAACGCTTCCGTTCACCTCAATAACCAGGACCTGGATAGTTCGATCTTGGCCGCCCGATCTCGAATATCTTAATCAAAGCCAGTCCGGCGATAAACCCGCCGATGTGCGCGGCATAGGCGACTCCGCCCTGTTGCGAGCCGCTGCCGAGCATACCGAGTCCGCTGATTAACTGGAACACAAACCACAGACCGATCGCAATGAAAGCCGGCACCTGGGTGATAAACCACGAGATGAGCACAGTCACTCTCTTGGTGGGAAACAGCAGAATGTAAGCACCGAGCACGCCGGAGATCGCGCCCGAAGCACCGAGGCTCGGCACCAACAGACTCGCGGCGTTGTCACCGGCAAAGATCGCTGTGCTGAAAACGTGCGCCAAGCCCGCCAGCACACCGCAGACGAGATAAAAGATCAGATACCGAATGTGGCCGACACGATCTTCGATGTTGTCGCCAAAGATAAAGAGGAAAAGCATGTTGCCGAAAATGTGCGCCAGACCGCCGTGCATGAACATCGACGTGATGAGTGTTAGAAAGACCGGCACCGGTGTCGGCTGCAAACCCGGCATGGCGACGCGCTGGCCCGTGATCGGTTCAACCAGAATGCGATTCGGCGTGACGATGTCGCGGCCGGTAATGATTTCCGCGGGCACCGTGGAAAAGGCGTAGGTGAACTTGTCGTTAGATCCCAGCCCCTGCAGGAACACAAAGACAAATATGTTGATGAGAATGAGCGCGTAGTTGACCCACGGCGTGGATCGGCGGTCATCGTTTTCATCTGCGATTGGAAAAAGCATTTGATGTAGCGCAAGTTGTTAACTTGCTATTTCTTTCTTTGGCGTACGGAACCGCAGGCAGGATGCCTGCGCTCCCAGCTCAGTCACCTTCAGCAGCGGCCTCGGCAAACGCCAGGTCTCCGGCGGCAAGATCCCGGCGCACTTCTTCCGGCGTGCCGAACACGCGCGCTTTGTCGTCGTCAAACTCGCCTTCCCAACGTGCCACGACTACGGTAGCCAGACAATTTCCCAAAACATTCACGGAAGTACGGCCCATGTCCATTAATTCGTCGACGCCGAAAATTACTGCGACGCCAATCGGACCCAGACCGCCGGGCATAAAACTGTTCAAGGTTGCAAGCAGGATCACCAACGCCGCGCGCGGCACACCGGCGACGCCCTTGGACGTGATCATTAAGGTCAGCATCATTACGATCTGGCGGCCGAAGCTCATGTGTCCGATCACCGGCTCGGCCGCTTGCGCCACAAACACCGACGCCATCGCGAGATACAGGGTCGTGCCGTCCAGATTGAAACTATAGCCGGTCGGCATGACGAACCCGACGATCCTCCGCGGCACGCCGAGGCGCTCCATATTCTCCATGGCCTTGGGCAAAGCAGATTCGCTGCTGGTCGTAGCGAAGGCGATCGTGAAGGGCTCGCGGATCGCTTTTAGAAACTGCCGAATCGGGACGCGCGCAATGATCATGACCGCGCCAAAGACAAAAACCACCAAAACGAAAAGCGCCAGATAGAGCGAGCCGATCAACTTTCCGAGATTCCAAAGCACGGACAGTCCGTTAGTCGCGATTGTGTGGGCCATCGCCGCGCCCACGCCTATCGGCGCAAACATCATGACGTAGTTGGTGAACTTGAACATCACCTGCGACAGCGCTTCACAGCCGCGCAGGATCGGCGCGGCCCTCTGGCCCATCGCCGACACGGCCATCGCAAACAAAACCGTGAACGCGACGATTTGCAGCACATCGCCGCGGACCATCGAATCGATCACGCTCGATGGGAAGATGTGGACCAGCAGATCGCGAAAGCCCTGCGGCTGGGTCTTGACCAGTGAACTGATATCGCCGCCGCCGGCGAGCACGACTCCAGCGCCCGGCTTGGTCAAATTCACAATGCCGAGCCCGATGAACAGCGCAATCGTGGTCACGATTTCGAAATACAGCAGAGCCTTTGCGCCCATGCGCCCGACCTGCTTCAGATCTCCGCCGCCGGCAATTCCAACCACCAGCGTCGAGAAGATCAACGGCGCGATGATCGACTTGATGAGATTCAGGAAGATGTCGCGCAGGAAGTAAACATTATTGCCCCACTTCGGGCTGAGGTATCCAAGCACCCCGCCGACAACCAGACCAATCAGAATCTGAGTGGTCAGCGAAGGTACGTACCAGGGGCGACGCGCAATTGTCTTTGTTTTGGCCATCGTTGTTTAGAGGCGGGCTACCGCCCGCCGAGCTCTCGTGAATGTTCAGGCGGGCAGTAGCCCGCCTCTAAACGAATCGGTGATCGTCTTCTATCTTCCCCACTTTAGTTTATCTCTCAGCACATCGAAATAATTTCGATTCGGTGGCTGCACCAGATTGAACGTCGTGTTGCTCTTGCTAATCACGATGCGGTCGCCGACTTTCAGTGGGAAGCCAACCTGGCCATCGAGAGTCAACGCCACCTCTTCTTTGTCGGTCATCAAACGCACTTCGATCAGCGACCCGTAGGGCACCACTATCGGCCGGTTCGAAAGAGTGAATGGACAAATCGGCGTAATCACGACCGCATTCATCGAAGGGTAAATGACCGGACCACCAGCCGATAGATTATAAGCAGTCGAGCCCGTCGGCGTGGCGACGATCAGCCCGTCAGCCCGAAACAGATTCACGAATTGAGAGTCAAGATAGGCTTCGATTTCGATTATCCGCGCGAGCGCCGACTTGTTTACGACGACGTCGTTCAGGACGCGATTGCGCGTCATCAACTCTGTGCCGCGCCATAGTTCAACGGCGAGCATCTCGCGCTTTTGGACTTTGTATTCACCGGCGAGAATAGACTGCAGCGACGCAAAAAGTTCCTCAATCGGAAACTCGGCGAGGTAACCCAGACCGCCATAGTTCACCCCAATAACCGGCACCTGGGTGTCGCCGATCATCCGGGCAGTGGCGATCATGGTGCCGTCGCCGCCAAGCACCAGAATCAAATCAACCGAAGCCGCAAGCTGTTCGTCTTTGACGATTTCAACCGCACAGCCCGTTTTTTGCTTGATTTGCTCATGGGCAATCTCGGGCTGCCCTACAAGCTGAATCCCTCTCTCATTCAACCATTCGGTGAGACTGCAGAGAGTATCCAGCGCATCAGGTTGATGCGGCTTGACGACAACACCGATGCGTTTGATCGAGGCTTGGTCCATTGGTTTGCGATGTGCTTCGGAACGCGCCGGATGATATCTGTGTGCGGATCAGGGTGTCAACGAAGTTCATACAACGCCAGAAACTCGGCATTGCCATCGGCGCCATGAACCGGAGACCCGATCACACCTGAGACCTTCAAGCCTAGAGCTGCGGCGGCGGTATTCACTTCGTCGATCACACGTTGGTGTTTGGCCGGGTCTTTGACGATGCCGCCCTTGCCGACTTCGCCTTTGCCCACTTCAAACTGCGGTTTGATTAAAGTAATTATCTTCCCTTGCGCGACCAGCAACGGAACGACCGCCGGCAGGATTTTAGTGGCTGAGATAAAGGCGACGTCGATCGTCGCGAGATCGAAATGCCGATCGAAGTCTGCGGGTTTCAGATACCGGGCATTGACGCCTTCGCGCAACTCGACGCGAGGATGGTTGCGCAGTCGCCACTCAAGTTGATTGTGACCTACGTCGATGGCCACAACTCTGCGCGCGCCATGCTGCAAAAGGCAATCAGTGAAACCGCCGGTAGACGAGCCGACATCAATGCAAGTCAGCTCATCAGCGACGATGTGGAATTTGCTCAGCGCAGCTTCCAGCTTCAGTCCACCGCGACTGACGTAACGTGAGGCGGGATCGCCATCGCCTTTGAGACGGATGTTCGCGTCGGGAGCGAATGATTCAGAGGGTTTGTTAACTAATTGTTCATCGACTAAGACAATGCCGGCCATCACCTGCGCCTGCGCCTTAGTGCGGGAATGCGCCAGTCCGCGTTCGACCAGGAGTTTGTCGATTCGGTCGCCCTTCATCGGCGCCACTGTATCAGAAGCCCGACCGTAAGGCAGGGCCGGCGACGCGAAAGGCCCTCCCTCACGATCGGGCTTCAGAAACTCAGCGTCGCGCGCCCTGAAGCACCGCGCGGGGAGTGTCGCTTAGGTGCAACTCTTCAGCACAATCGCGACACAGCCAGACCTGCACTCGCGGAGCGTCAACCCAGTAAAAGGGACCCACTTTCGCGGCTATCTTCAGCGCCTCGGCGCTCTGCAAACGCTGCAGTGCCTGAATAAAAAACATTCCGTTGTAGATGTCTCCGTCTGCGCCACGGTCCCGATGTACACATTCTCTCTCAAACATGAATTGCCTCTTCATAGAGCCTGGCCCTCCTCCTCGCGCCGCACCGCGCGAGCTGCAATGTCAAGATCAGAATGGGATCCTTACGTCGGGTGCTGATTGTGTCGGAGGAATTACAGGGCAGAGCGAATCAAGAAGATTTAGAACTCTCGGTCGCCACAGGCGCATAATGCCACGATGGCGACGTGAGGTCAACAAACTTTTGCGGAACTATACACATGCAGATAAACTGAGCCTCTCAGGCGATCGCGCAAAAAGACCGCAGTGCAGAACCGGAATATACTGTAACCACTATGACAATAATCATCGTTATCGTTCTGCTATTCCTGCTTTTCGGCGGCGGCGGCGGCGGCGGCGGCTACTTCTATTCCCGTAGGCGGGGATAAGAACGACCGCGCGAGGATAAAGCCTATTTTTGCCAGCGGTTTTCTTTGCTGCCTCGGTGCGTTTTTGTGAGTTTTCTCTAGGCCGTCACCTTTTGATGCTTGGCGCGCCGATCTTCCAGGACTTCGACCGCTTCTTTTACGCGCGTGTAGATGCCATCGGCGTCCAAACCATATTTCGCCAGCAGCAGTTTCGCGTCGCCGTGGGTGACGATGCGGTCGGGCACGCCCATGCGCACGACGCGTACTTTGTCTTGCAGTCCGTTCTCTTCCAATAACTCGATGACGGCTGAGCCGAAGCCACCGGCCAGATAAGCTTCTTCGACGGTCACGATCAGACGTTTGGTTCGTGCGAGCGCCAGCAGCAAGGCGCTGTCGAGGGGTTTCACGAAACGCGCATTGATGACGGTCGCTTCGATTCCATCTTTGGCCAGATTGTCGGCGGCCTGCAGCGACGGATGAACCATTGAGCCGTACGCGACGATTGCGATCTCGCCGCCGTCGCGCAATAGTTCTGCTTTGCCAATCTCAATCGTCTGCGGCTCAACATCGATCGGCACGCCGATGCCGTTGCCGCGCGGATAGCGCATGGCCGCCGGGCCCACGTGTTCGATCATCGTCAACATCATGTCGCGCATTTCGCCTTCGTCTTTGGGCGCCATCAACACCAGGTTGGGAACGCCGCGCAGATAGGCGATGTCCAGTAAACCGTGATGCGTCGGTCCGTCGCCGCCGGCGATGCCACCTCGATCCAGACAGAACTTAACGTTCAGGTTTTGCAGGCAGACGTCGTGGACCAATTGATCGAAGGCGCGCTGCAGAAAGGTTGAGTAGATCGCGCAGACCGGCGTCAAGCCTTCACAAGACAGTCCGGCGGCAAAGGTCACGCAATGTTGTTCAGCAATGCCCACATCGAATGAGCGTTCGGGAAATCTTTCCAACGGCAGGCAGACGCCGGTGCCGTCGGGCATGGCTGCCGTCAGAGCGACGACCTTTTCGTCTTTAGCCATCAACTGGCAAAGCGTTTCGCCAAACACCTGCGTGTAAGTAGGAGCTTTAGTGGGCGATTTGATCGGCGTGCCCGTTTTCAAGTCAAACGGGCCGGTCGCATGCCATTTGTAGTAGTCCTTCTCCGCGGCCGGATGGCCTTTGCCCTTGGTCGTCAGTGCGTGCACGATGACCGGGCCGTCTTTCACCTGTTGAGCTTCGCGCAACGCCGCCACGAGAGCGCGCACGTTGTGGCCATCGACATAGCCTATGTATTTGAATCCGAGTTCGTTCACCAACGCGCCCGGCAAAACCGCTGCGGCGATCGCGTCCTTCACCGTCTTGGCCGCATGATGGAGACGTCCGCCGACCGACGGAATCGCCAGCAGCTTTTCTTCCACCTCGTCCTTGAAACGGTGATAGCCATGCGCTTCACGAATGCGGTTGAGATACCCGGTGAGCGCGCCCACCGCCGGCGCGATCGACATTTCATTATCGTTGAGCACGACAATCAGGCGCGTTTTCAGATGCCCGGCCTGATTTACCGCTTCCATTGCCATGCCCCCGGCGAGAGACGCATCGCCAATCAAGGCCACCACGTTGTGATCTTCATGCTTGCGATCTCGCGCGATGGCCATTCCCAGCGCCGCCGAGAGCGAAGTCGAAGCATGGCCAGCGCCAAACGCGTCGTATTCAGACTCGTCCCGGCGCAGGAAACCGCTGATGCCACCATACTGTTTCACTGTGGGCAGCAAATCTCGCCGTCCCGTCAGGATCTTGTGCGCATAGGCCTGGTGCCCAACATCCCAAACCAGGCGATCGGTGGGCGTGTCAAAGGCGTAATGCAGCGCCACCGCCAATTCAACTGCGCCGAGCGATGCGCCGGTGTGCCCACCCACGCGGGCCATTGTTTCCAGGATGTATGCGCGGACTTCATCGGCGACTTCCTGCAACTGATCAAGATGCAGGCGACGCAAATCCGCGGGTGAATTGATATTTTGAAGCGATGTCATGCGGGCGGAATTGTAACCTCTGACGTTAGGTTTTGCTATCTCACAAAAGAATTCTTCTCAGCGATCCATCGCCTGGCGTCCTACTCCCACGACGATTGTCAAAGTCGTAGCTTTGCCAAGCAAAGTAGTTTGTACCCCAGAACTGTACCGCCAGTCAAGAAGGTGGGGGTGGACGCGGCGAGCGGCGATTTGTTGCTTGAGGTTGGCGGAGAGACGCTGCGGCAGCAGAAGCCAGTGGTCTATCAGGAGGGCAATGGAGAGCGCCGAGAGGTCGAGAGCGGGTACGTGCAGAAGGGCGGGGGGCGCGTCGGCTTTGTGGTGGGAGAGTATGACGCGAGCCGCGCGTTGATAATTGATCCGGTACTGGCCTACTCCACTTATCTGGGCGGCAGTAGTGACGACAGTGGCAGAGGCATCGCGGTGGACACGGCGGGCAACGCTTATGTGACGGGGCAGACCGCTTCAACGAACTTCTCGACGACGCCCAGCGCCTTTCAGCCTTCCGGCGCGGCATCCTCGATAGACGCCTTTATCGCCAAGATCGGCAGCTATCTCGTCTCCGGGCGCGAGGAGTTGGTTGCGAAGGAACGCGAAGAGATCGCCGTCATCGAAGAATATCCGCCGCAGGCCGCTTCGCGCGAAGAGATTGAGGAAGCAGTCTCCGCCGCCATCGCCGAGACGGGCGCGTCGTCCATGAAAGAGATGGGCGCGGTAATGAAAGCCGCGCAAGCACGTCTCGCCGGACGCAACGCCGATGGTCGCACGGTCAGCGAGGTCGTGAAGGCGAAGCTCTCGTAGCCTCGTGCCGCAAGACTTTCTCCTTGCCGTGTCACGTCAAGACTCGCAACGGAGGCCGCCGTTTATTAGCGCGCAGTCGTCACCTCGAAGCGGCGTTGCCGATGAGCACCACGTCGCTCGTCTCGACGCGGCACACAAAGGCGAGTGAATGATTATCGCGCGACCACTCGAAAGCGATGATTTGCCCGGCCTTGAAGTTGGTCAGTTGCTTCGGCGGACTCCCGTCGAGCGGCTGCGCCCAGATGTCCGAGAGGCCGCCGGGGCTGTTCGCGTAGGCGATTGACTGCCCATCGGGCGACCAGCGGATAAACCTCCACGCCACCGTCGGCGGGAAGTCGAATCGCCTGATGCGACGGCCCCCTTCGGATGGGACGATCCCGATGCCCCACCTTCTCACTTCAGGGTCGAGATAGTAATAGACAAGCAACTTGCCGTCGGGCGAGACAGCGGGACGCATCGCGCGCGTTTCGGTTAACTGCACGGATTCCCCGCCGTCCACCGGCACTTTCCACAATCTCGGCTCACCCCCACGCTGGAAAACGACCCATCTGCCGTCGGGCGTGCAGAAGGGAAAGAGTTCGTCGTCCCCTGTGGTCAACTGCTTGAGGTTCGAGCCGTCCGCATCAACGCGCCAGATGTTGAAATGCCCCACGCGGTCGGAGGAGAAGAAGATGTGGCGTCCGTCGGGCGAGACAGTGAGGCCGCGGCTCGCGCGCGCGTCCGTGGTGAGCTGCTTCGGGTTCGAGCCGTCCGCGTCCATCACCCAGATGTCGGCACGTCCGCCCGCGTTCGAGCGGTAGATAATCCGCCCGTCGGGCGTCCAAGCCATCTCCTCAATCCAGCCGGCGTCGGAGGCGATCTGCCTCGCACGATTCGCGTCCGCTTCGGGCGCCACCCAGATGCTTGAGACTGAGTGATCATTCACCGCCGACAGTTTGCTCGAATCCCTCGTGAGGCTGAGGTCGCGGTAGTCGTTCAGGTCGTTCGTGATGCGCGTGGCCTCGCCGCTCTTGAGCGCGACGTGCCAGACCTGCACGGGTGCGGTCGCGCTTTCGCTCGCCGTCACGAGCAGTCCCGCCCCATCAGCGAACCAGACGGGCTGCCCCGTGGAGTACCAGCGCGCGGAGGTGAGCGGCCTCTGCGAACCGTCCTCGACGCTGACGCCAACGACTGTTGCGTATTGGCCGCGCTCGTCGTTGAGCTGAACGGGGCAGGCGATTGTTCTCCCGTCAGGCGACCATGCGGGCGCGTTCCAAACCATCCGAAAGGAGTCCGGGTGCCGGCGGACGGCAAGCGTCCGTTCGTTCGTGCCATCGGCATCCGCCATGATGAGATGACTCTCGCTACCTTGATAGAACCTGATAAAAGTTATCTGGCGACTGTCAGGGGAGAAAGCGACCGGGCCTACGTCGTAAGCCACCCTGCTCGACGGGCCGCCCAGCAGAGGCACGCGGTAGAGCGCGGTGTCGCCTTTGTCTCGATCCAAGGCGAGGTAGTAAATCGAGTCGCCGTCCGGCGCGAACGTGACCCAGGCGTATTCGGTCGCGGCAGGTCCTGACAGCTGCACGCCGCTCGGCGCGCCGACTTGCCTGACCCAGAGGCTGTCGCCTTTCGCGTCCTCTGTCACATGGGCGACGTATTTGCCGTCGGGCGAGATGGCGGCGTGCTTGATCTTGCCGGAGGTGGTCAGGCGCGAGATGTTCATCTCGCCGAAGGGTACGGCTCCCGCCGCTCTGTCTCCGGGTTGGCGTTGACTGTTGATCCAATAGATGACGAAGGCGGCTGCCACTCCGACGAGGCAGAGGGCCGCGACTAGCAGCGTCCTGCTCCCGCGAAACGATTGCAGGCTGAAAAACAGTCGCTCATCGTCCTGTCCTCTTGACGAGTTTTCGCCGGAGGTTGAAGGCAGAGCGCCTTTCTCATCATTCAAAACCGCCAGCGCCGATTCTGCTTCTTCCTCTTCTTCGACGGTGATGGTGGCGCTTTCGTGCACGACTAACTCATCGAAGGTCGCGCGCACGCCCGCCACGAACTGATAGCCCTCGCCCGGTATCGTCACGATGTACTCGTGGCGGCGCGGGTCGTCGCCGAGCGCCTTGCGTAAGGTAGAGATGTTGAAGGTGAGGTTCCCCTCCTCG
>JBBQWP010000050.1:0-23180 GCA_038210455.1 Pyrinomonadales bacterium
ATACATCCGGCTAACTCAGGGACCTCCGCGACATATGCTTCATCGTCAGCGCTCCAGTAGATGATGACCTCATACTTGCTCATAGATTTCCTCCCAAGCGGAACTTTATTATCACACGACGCACTTGCCTCACTTGGTAAACCTTGGCCTTGGCACCCTTGGGTTGCAGGTTCAGTATCTCTTCAATTCCCTCTCGAGTGAAAATATGATGGCTCCCGCGAATTCGTTCATCGAAGTCAAGACTTCGCAGAAGGCTGAGCAAGTCCTTGAAATTAATATTTGCATCAGACCGACCGCTAAGAATCTGTTCGACTAACTTCAGTGTCTGAGCCATGCAAATTCTCAATCGCTACAGTTCGAAATTTTCCATCATTCTCGACAACGTAGCCCAAAGCCTGGTCCGGATCGTGATAGAACAAACACGTCCAATTCTCACGCGCCGCCTGCGGTAGCAATTTCTTTTTAGCCTCAAGTGTTTCCACCGGATAGAGATCGAATCCCATGATCCAGGCGAACGGCACGTGCGCCCTCATCGGCACCAGGTCGGCAAAGCCGAAAATCGTTTCGCCCCCCTGCTCTAGCCGCGCGCATTGCATCGAGCGATTGTGCCCCGCATGCGTTTCCATCCACAGTCCCGGCACGACTTCGTACTCTGGTTCCTTCAATTCCAGTTGTCCTGATTCTTTCAAAGAACGCCAGTTGTCTGCCAAATAGCTGGCGCGATCGCGCTCAGACGGCGCTTCGGCGTGTTCATACTCAGCGCGTGAGACTAAATAGCGGGCATTTGGAAATGCCGGGCACGTCTTTCCTGACTCATCAAGACTGGTATTTCCACCCGCGTGATCGAAATGCAGATGAGTGTTGACGACTATCGTGATGTCTTTCGAACCAACGCCCGCTAGCGCACGCAATGATTCATCAAAAGATCGTTTCCGGTCGATGCCGTAAATCGTTCGATGCTTGTCAGTCCATTTGTCGCCGATGCCGGTATCAATCAGGATGCGCTCGCCGTGTCCTTCAATGAACAGGCAATTCATGTTCATGCGAATGCGGTTCTGTTCATCGGGTGGACAGGCCTTTGACCAGAGGTTGCGCGGGACCACGCCGAACATCGCACCGCCATCGAGGCGAAACTCACAGTCAGAAACGACCTCGACGCGATAGTCACCAAACTTCATCACTCTTGAACGATTACTTTTTCGCTCCGGGTTTGGCCGGCTTGACCTTCGTGGTCGCTGGCGGCGCTTCGTCAGGCGGGCCTGAGGGCATCATCCCTGGCGGCAGTCCCTGCTGCAGTTGTTGGGGCGGTGGAGCGGCCACGCTGAAATTATCGGCAATGCTGATGTGACCGCTCTGCCGCTTCACGATCTCATCGATCATGCCCTTCTCTTTTTCCTGTTCGACCGCATCACGGGCCTGGTCCTTCGGAGACTTCGGCGGTCCCGTTGCACTAGGCGCGCCAATAGGGATCAGGATGTGACGCGCGTGCACCTGCTCGTCAGGCTTGCCGTCCTTGGTCTCGGTCTTCTTCTCTTCAACTCTGATGATGTGATAGCCGAACGGGCTCTCGACGATTTCGCTGATTTGTCCAGGCTGTAGGGCAAACGCGGCCTTTTCAAACTCGGGGACCATTTGACCGCGTCCAAACCAACCGAGGTCGCCGCCCTTGTCCTTGCTGCCCGGATCGGTTGAAAACTCCTGCGCCAGCTTGGCAAAATCTTCGCCGCCGCGCGCGCGCTTCAGAACCTCTTCGGCTTTTGTTCGCGCCTGTTTGGTGTCTAGTTCCGGATGCTTGGCAATGTAAGCGTTGATTTCCGCGTCGGTCGCCTTGGTGTTGGGAATCAAAGTCTCCTTGGCATAGGTCGAAGCCAAAAGCCGTGCCTGCTCCAGCATGATTTGCAGTTCCACGTTTCGCTTTTTATCGAGACCGGCCGCGGTTCCCTTCCGTTCACCGATCATCACCTGGCCCAACTGCTTCCTGATCTCCTTCATTTGTTCCGGCGGAATTTGCTGGCTGGCCATCATCGGGTTGCTGGCCTGGGCGTCCTTCAGAAACAGATTGAAACGATCTTCCTGTCCCGGCTCCTTAAAAAAGGCTTCGATTTCCGCATCGGTCGGCTGGGCAGCACCGGGATTAGCGGCTTGCGATTCAGCGTAGCTCTGCGAGATCACAATCGCCCGAATCAATTCCAGCTGGCGCTTAATCTCCGGGCGGTAGGCAATGTTTTTCGCTTTCGCTTCCTCGGCGACGGCCAGTAGTTCGCGCACGTTCTTCGCAAAGTCTTTGCGGGCCGCGTCATCGGTGGCCAAACGCTGGCGCGCCTGTGGCGCCTGGTCAGACGCGATTTGCGTCATGTCATCGGGGCTCAAATTGACGGGCGCGGCATGACTTGCTCTTACCTGCCAAACAATCAGCCCGATTGAAAACAGGATGCCGACCCCGGCGGCAATCCACGCTTTTGTTTTTGAATCCAAAATAGAACTCCCTTTCAGTTTATTGTTTTAGATTACCAACTTTACTTGGGTTGTTCCTTAAAAACCAAACCGCCGAACAAAAGCCGGTACTCCGAAACGCGCTCTTTCAAATCTACGACACCTTCTGAACCAATTCCAACAAGACACCACCGGTCGATGATGGATGAACAAAGGCCACGAGGCAACCGCCCGCACCGTGCCGCGGTTCCTCATCGATCAGACGCGCGCCTTTCTCTTTAAATCCGGCCAAAGCCACCAGAATATCATCGACCTGCACGGCAATATGATGAATTCCCGGCCCACGTTTTTCAAGAAAGCGGGCAATCGGCGAGTCTTCAGACGTTGCCTCGAGCAATTCGATGCGTGATTCACCAATGGGCAGCATAGCGACGCGAACTTTCTGTTCCGCCACTTCTTCGGTCTCACTCGCATCGAGCCCGAGTGCATCGCGATAAAACGTCATCGCGTCCTCAATCCCGCGCGTCGCAATTCCGATGTGATCGATCTTCATCTGTGTAGTCAATTGTTGGTAGTCAGTAGTTCATCCACCGCTGAATAGGGATCGCGTTTCTTACTGGCTACTTCCGTCGCCAAACGATCTAGTTTGTCGGATGCCGAATCGCCGGAGAGCGTTTCCGCAACCAAACGCTCGCGCAATAACTCAAGTATCCGCCAGCGCGCAATCGCCGTTCGTCGCTCGCCCGAAGCCGGAGACTGGCGCTGAAATTCCCGGCTCCCTTCGATGGCCGCTGCGAGTTCTTCGATACCCTTGTTCTCGATCGCTACCGTCTTAACGATTGGCGGCTCCCATTGATCCGATCGTGGGCCAAACGACAGCAAAGACTCTAACTCTTTCTCAGTACGCAAGACGCCATCGCGATCGGCCTTATTGATCACCAGCACGTCGCCAATCTCCATGATGCCGGCTTTCATCGTTTGCACGTCGTCACCCATGCCCGGCACCAGTACGACGACGCAGACATCCGCGGTTTTGGCGATCTCGATTTCATCCTGGCCCACGCCCACTGTCTCGATGATCACTTTTTCATAGCCAGCCGCGTCCAGGATCGCGGCCGCTTCGATGGTTGAGCGCGCCAGGCCACCCAGGTTCCCGCGCGTCGCCATCGAGCGAATGAAAACCCCTTTGTCGAGCGCGAGGGTTTGCATGCGAATCCGATCACCCAGGATGGCGCCGCCGGAAAAAGGGCTCGACGGATCGACGGCGATAATGCCGACGCGTTCGCCGCGCTTCCGGTAAAGACCAGCCAGCTTATCAACCAGCGAAGACTTCCCTGCCCCCGGCGATCCGGTAATCCCGATAATTAGCGCCCGGCCCGTGCGCGGAAAAATCTGCTTCATCAACTCTGCGCTATCGGCCGCGCCGTCCTCGACCTTTGAGATCGCGCGCGCCACCGCGTTTAGCTCGCCGGCGGCAACTCGATCTATCAGCGGCTGACTCAATCCAGCGTTCATGCCTGCTTTAGAATTTCTCTGGCGATGATGATTCGTTGAATCTCTGAAGTGCCTTCGCCGATCGTGCAGAGTTTCGAATCGCGCCAGTACTTCTCAGGCGGGTAGTCCTTGGTATAGCCGTAACCGCCATGAATCTGAATCGCTTCTTCACAAACGCGCACGCTCATTTCCGACGCGAAGAGTTTGGCCATCGAAGACTCTCTGGTGGTTCTCTTCCCATCGTCTTTCATTGCGGCGGCGCGATACATCAAGAGGCGCGCGGCTTCGATCTGCGTGGCCATGTCAGCGAGCTTGAACTGAATCGCCTGGAACTCGCGAATTGCTTTGCCAAATTGTTGGCGCTCGCCTGAGTAACGAACCGCAGATTCGAAAGCGCCCTGCGCGATGCCGACCGCGAGCGCGGCAATCGAGATGCGCCCGCCATCCAGAATCTGCATGGCGTTCACAAACCCCTGGCCCTCTTCGCCCAGGCGATTCTCGTCGGGAACAAAACAGTCTTCGAAAATCACGCTGGCCGTCTCAGACGCGCGTAAGCCGAGCTTATTTTCCTTCTTGGACGGCGCAAACCCTTCCATGCCCTTTTCAAAGATAAAGGCGGTAATGCCCTTGCTGGCCCTCGTGCGATCGATGGAAGCAAAAGCCACGCAAGTGTCGGCATGGATCGCATGAGTGATGAAATTCTTGGACCCGTTGACTACCCAACCGCCATTATTTTTCACGGCGGTGCTGCGCGTTCCGGAAGCATCTGAGCCGGCGCCGGGCTCAGTCAATCCCCACGCACCGAGGTGTTTGCCGCTCGCCAAAGGCACGAGATACTTTTGTCTTTGCGCTTCGTTACCGTATTGATAGATGTGATTCGAGCACAGCGAATTGTGCGCGGCGACTGAGATTCCTACCGATCCATCGACGCGCGAAAGTTCTTCAATTGCCGTCGCGTACTCGACGTAACCCAGGCCGGCGCCGCCGTACTCCTCTGGAAACAGAATTCCCAGCAGACCGAGTTCAGCAAGCTTTGGTTGCAACTCAGTGGGAAAATGCTGGGTCTCGTCCCATTCCATCACATGCGGCGCGATCTCGCCTTCGGCGAACTCGCGCACGCTCATCTTCATCTGCAATTGTTCTTCAGTCAGTTCGAAATTCATTTGGTCTATTGCCCAATCGCGCGCGATTAAATCCCGCTAACACTCAAACGACAGGCTGTTGATGCCTGTCGCGAGATTATGACGCTATAACATTGTAACTCAATGAGGTCTGAAAGCCAGACCGCAGTCGGTTCAGAGTTCGAGCTTTAGCTTGTTGATTGGAAGGCGCAAGCTAAAGCTTGAACTCTGAACTAACGGCGGGCACGCTTTGATTGGTTTGGCAATCGCGTTCTCTTCACGCGTGCGTTCTTCATCGGCGGCGCTGGCTTCTTTGCGCCCGCGTTCTTCAGTCGCCGCACTTCGATGTCGGTGAGCGTGCGCCATTGACCCGTCGCTAAAAACTTATCGTCCAACGTTCCGATGTGCGTTCGCTTCAACTTGGTCACTGAATGACCGATGGCGTCGAACATGCGGCGGATCTGTTGATTGCGACCCTGATGAAGCGTGACTTCAAACCATCCGTTGGATTCAGTCGAGCGTAGTTGGCGAACTTCTGCCGGCGCGGTGCGTTCGTCTTCTCCGATCGCGATGCCGCGACGCAAACGCTCGACGGCGTTGTCGGTCGGCATCCCTTTCACTTTCACTCTGTAGACTTTGGCTATTTGATTTCTGGCGGCGGTGACCACGTTGGTGAACTCACCGTCATTGGTGAGCAATAACAAGCCCTCGGTATTGAAATCAAGCCGCCCCACCGGATGCAGACGGCCCAGCGACGACGGAATCAGTTCAGTCACCAACGGCCGGCTTTCCGGATCAGCCATGCTGGTCAAATAACCTCTGGGCTTATTCAGCAGCACATAGACGTTTTCGCGCTTCTGGACCAGCGCATTAATCAATCGTCCCTTGACCTTGATGTGATCCGTGTCGGGATCAGCCTTAGCGCCCAGTTCGGTGACGACCTTCCCGTTAACGTTGACCTGTCCGGCCGTGATCAGCTCCTCGGCGTGACGACGTGAAGCGATGCCGGCTGCGGAAATTAGTTTCTGAAGACGTTGTTGCATTTTCTGTTTGTCCGACAAACTTCAGTTTGTCGAAGTCTTGAGCGTGAGGCGATTTCGAAGGAGGCGACAAGCTAAAGCTCGTCGGACATTAGGCATCGCCTCCGCCGGCGAGATCCTGAAAGTCTTCGATGCTGGGGAGCTCGGTTAGATCCTTGAGGCCGAATTGAATCAGAAACTCTTTTGAAGTTCCGTACATCATCGGGCGTCCAACAGTTTCCTTTCTTCCTTTGGCCACGATCAATCGTTTGTCGAGCAAGGTCTTGATGGCCGACGGTGACTGCACTCCGCGAATCTCGAGAATCTCGGGCACCGTCACCGGCTGTTTATAGGCAATCACTGCCAGTGTCTCGAGCGAAGCCAGCGATAGTTTCGCGCTGGGTCTTGATTTCAGGTACGCCCGAATTTGTTCGTGGTGCTCGGGCCGGGTGGCAATCTGCCAACCCGCGGCGATCTCTCGCAACTGCAAGCCGCTGTTGCGCGCGTCGTATTCGGCGACCAGATCGACCAGAACCTTCTCGATAGCTTCGCGCTCGACCTTGGTCACGTCGGCAATCGCCTTGGCGCTGACCGGCTCATCAGCGACAAAAATTATCGCTTCGGTGATCGCCTTCAGTTCAGCGCTGCTAATTTCGCGCTGGCCTTCGATCTCGTCGTTGGACTGTGACTCCGACTCAGCTTCTGAATCCGTCACATCACTTGTAGCTTTCGCTGCTTTGCTCATGATCAGTTCTGCCTGTGTTCGGCTTATTCCGCCCTTTCAGGGCTTAGAATCCTTTTTGTGACATCTCCCAGGACGTTGCCCTGGACTATTTTATTACGCGCTTTCAGCGCTCAGATCTCCGAGCCTTCCGGGCTGGCCGTCCGCGCCATGATGGTCCCGAACGTTTCGCTCTGGACCAGCGAGATCTCACTCATCCGCACCAACTCGAGCACCGACAGAAACGCCACCACCAACTCGCGCCGGGACTTCGCCCGTTCAAAAAAAGTCATCAGGTTGATCTCACCGGCCGATCGCACCATGTTGCGCAGGCGGTCAATCATCTCGGCCATGCTGACCTCTTCACGCTCGATCTCCAGCAGGACTTCTTCTTTATGGCGATCGAGAATCTCCTGAAAGACGCGCAGCAGATCGAACAGGCCGACGACCACTTCCGGATTGTTCTTGTCGGTTTCAATTTCGGCCCGGGTGAAAACCGCCCGTTCGACCGTCGCCCGCGACCAGAGCATTTCCGCCGCGGCCTTGAATTTCTCGTGCTCCAACAGGCGATTGATCAACTCGGCGCGCGGGTCGAGCAGTTCCTCTTCTTCAGCCTGCGGATCGCGCGGCAGGAGCATGCGCGACTTTAACTCGATCAACTGCGCCGCCATCACGAGGAAATCACCGGCCACCGTCAGATCGAGTTCCTGCATGAGATTCAAATAGCGCAGGTACTCGTCCGTGATGCGCGCAATCGGAATGTCGTAGATGTTTACCTGTTCCTGCCGGATCAGGTACAGAAGCAAATCGAGCGGGCCTTCAAAGTCGCCGAGAGTGATCTTTAGCTGATCAGTGTCGCCATCCGGACTAATCTCCGGTTTTGAGTTCACCACACTGATCGTCTGGGTCGCTTCAGCCGGGGCTTCTGCCGTTGCCGGCGTTGGCATTTCAGTTTGTGTAGTGTCGTCCATTACTTCCCCAAACCGGTTCAGAGTTCAAGCTTCAGCTTGCTCCTTTCGAAATCCTCAATCTAAGGGACCGGTACGGAACCGCTTGCGGTAGCAAGCGGGTAAAGTGCTCAATTTAACCCGCTCGCTACCGCGAGCGGTTCTGTACCCAGCGTCTGGCTGCACTCTAACTTTTTGCGCCGATCAAACCCATCTTCGTTTTCGCCTGAGCCAGCGTCGGCCCGGCAATCGATTCAGCGCGGACCGCGCCCCGCTCCAGGATTTCATTCAGTTTACCATCATCGATGTCGCGGACGCGCTCCTGGAACGGCTTCAGGAATTCAATCGTCACGTCCGCCAATTCTCCCTTTAGCTTTGCATACCCATGCCCACCGAAATGCTCTTCGATCTCTGAAGGCGTTTTCTCAGTCAGCAGTTGGTAGATCGTGAGCAGATTATTTATCGCCGGACGGTCGGCGGCAAAGCGAATCTCTGTGCCCGAATCAGTGACCGCGCGCTTGAATTTACGGCGCACGGCATCTGCGTCATCAAGGAGCATGATGCAACCGGCTTCGCCGTCGGCGTCGGACTTGGACATCTTCTTTGACGGGTCCGCCAGAGACATAATGCGCGCCCCAACCTTAGGAATGAAGGGGTCGGGAATGCGAAACGTCTCGCCAAAGTCACGATTGAAACGAATCGCGACATCGCGGGTCAACTCCAAATGCTGCTTCTGATCTTCACCGACCGGCACCAGATCCGTTTGATAAAGCAGAATATCCGCGGCCATCAGGACCGGGTAGTCGAACAGAGCGACACTGACATTCTCTTCCTGCTTGCGTGCCTTCTCCTTGAATTGCGTCATCCGTTCGAGTTCGGACATGCGCGTGACGCAGTTGAGCAGCCAGGTAAGTTCAGCGTGAGCCGGTACGTCGGATTGTACGAAGATGGTCGAAACCTCAGGATCGATGCCGACGGCGAGATAGATCCGCGCCAACTCCCTGGTCTTTGCGCCCAGCACTTTCGGATCCTGCGGCAGCGTGTGCGCGTGGAGATTGACGATGCAAAAAAGACTTTCGTATTCGCGTTGCAGCGCCACCCAATTCCGCAACGCGCCCAGATAATTTCCCAGGTGCACGTTGCCGGTTGGTTGAGCACCACTAAAGATTCTCTTACGCATGCCTGTCATTTGTTGAAGGTGCCCACTACCGAACACCGAGAAGTAATAAGTAGTATACAAGATTCATTATCGGACTGATGATCGCGCTAAAGACACCGAGATACATGAGGAGCATCAGGATGATGAATCCGTATTGCTCCATGAGCGCGAGGATCGGTTGCATGCTCGCCGGGAGAAACGTCTCGAGGATCTTACTGCCATCCAACGGCGGAAAAGGAAGCAAGTTGAAAACTGCCAGAGAAACATTCATGGTCAGCAGGTACTGGAGAAATATCCCGACCGGCTCTTGCAGCGTTTCGGGAATCGCTTGAGAAGCCCCGGTCATCAGGATCACTTTGAAGACGGTAAAAGCACAAATGGCTATAAAGAGGTTGGCCATAATGCCCGCGGCAGAAACCATTACATTGGCCAAATCCTTGTTGCGCCAGCGCAGTGGATTCACCGGCGTCGGTTTCCCCCATCCGATCAACGGAATCCTGGCGACCGGGCCACCCATGCTCCCTAATACAAAGCTCGCAATTGGAATTAAGAGCGTGCCGATCGGATCGATGTGAGCAGCCGGGTTTAGCGTGATCCGGCCCAGCAGCCGGGCGGTATCGTCACCAAACCGGTTCGACATCCAGGCATGCGCTGCTTCGTGTGCCGAAATCGCGAGGAGCAACACAACCATGTAGATGACGAGATGAGCTATTAGTCCGGGGGTCATTGCGACTGTCTTGAAAGAAGGTTCAAAGTAGCATCAGGTCTGATGACTGTCAAAAAACTCGATCCGGATCTCTTTCCGGCGCGGCTATTCTAAAGCGTTCCGTGAATTCCCAGCGGTAAACTGTAAACCGCATCGTTTGTGGCGACCACCATCTCGCCCTTGGCGCTGAACGCCAGCCCCACCAGATTCATTCCGGCGACCACAATCTCTGCCTCAGCGCCGTCTGGCGAAATGCGCACGATGCCGCGCCGGCCGCGCAGTGAAGCAGCTACATAGAGATTCCCTGCTCGATCGAAGGCCAACCCCTGCGGCCGGCCGAGCCCGCGATAGAAAACAGTGGGCTCGCCATCGTCGTCAAACCGCGTCACAGCGTCAAAGCTGGACACCGTCGGTCCGGTTACATAGAGCGCGTTGTCGGGTCCAACTGCCAGATGATACGCCGACACGGATGGTTCGAGTTGCGCCCAGGGCTTGGCCGCGCCGATTTCATTCACGCGATAAATTGCCCCGCTGCGATCACCCACGAACATATCGCCGTCGCGGTTGAATGCGAGGCCGGTGGCGATACCCAGGTCGCTGGCAAATACCACGACCTCCTTTAGCGGCGTGACGCGATAGACCGTCCCGTCAAGCCGGCTGCTAACAAACATGCGGCCGGTTCGATCGAAAGCGATGCTGGTGGGATTGGTAATGTCCCCGGAAAACTCTTCCTGCTGGCCATCAGGGCCGATGCGAAACAACGACACCGGTACGTTCTCTCCGCGCGCGCCTGAGCGGGTAACGAAGAGCGACCCATCAGCAGGATCGAACGCTGGGCTGGTCACGGGATGGACGCCGTGGGCCAATTTCTTTGCGACCACAAACTGCGCACTGCCTTGCGTGGGTCCGTCTTCAGCTACTGAGACTTCGATTGCCGCTCCCGCGTCAAGATCGGGAACCAGAACCAGGGCGCGGTCAGGCGTGGCCGCGACCACATGGGCAGGCTGATTCTCGAACCATACAGTCAAAGGTGGCGCGCCATTCCGCGAATGATTGGCGCATTCAATGGCGACTTCACCGCCCGGAATTCCGGCGGGCGGATCGATCCGCTCAATTTGTCTCGCTTTGTTCATTGCCTTTCAGAATCAAAGTTTACATGGTAAGGAGCCGATGCGCGATGTCAGAAACCTTTGGAGTGCGGAGGCAAACGCAGTGCGACGCCGCTTTGGATGCCATTGGCGAGCCGATCCAAAGCGCCGCCGCTGTCGGCGCACTCCAAAGGCCATGTTATAATTTGCACAGTCCACTGAATGAAAAGTCTCCACGGTAACACGCAGGGTCTTAAGCCAAACCAATTGCGGCGCATTGAAAAGCTCTACCAGCGCCGAATTCCGCCACACCAGATCGTGACGCCCGAATTTGCTCGCCAGATAAGTGAGCTGTCTCACGAGACTCGGCGGCAGATTGGCGCGCTAATCGATCGCCAGGGCTACGTTCGGTTTGTGATTGTCGGCGACGCGCGCCAGATTGAGCTGCCGGACTTCAAGCGCGTGCGCGTGGCCGGAGATCGGTTTCGCGGCTTGCGTTGCGTGCACACGCACCTGCGCGGGGAAGAACTTACTCGGGACGATCTAACCGATCTAGCGCTGCTGCGTCTTGACCTGATGGCGGCGATCGATGTTGACGCAGATACTGGCTTGCCGGGTGTCGTGCGGTCCGCGCACTTGCTCCCATCGATGCCTTCGGCCGGCGCGACGAATGGCAACACGAAGCATTTTGCTTTCCTCGATTCCGCAGTGGCCTCGCAGTTGGATGTCGATTTTCTTGGGTTGATCGAGGCGCTGGAAAGTGAAATGGCCCGCAACCGGCGCGCTTCGCGCAGTGCTGCCGGCGCCGAACGAGCTATCCTGGTCAACGTCTCAGCCACTGCCCATGACGATGCCGAAGATTCGATGGCAGAGCTGCGCGAGCTGGCGCAATCGGCGGGAGTCGTCGTGCTCGACGAGATGATTCAGCGGCGCTCGACGATCGATCCGCGCACAGTACTGGGCAAAGGAAAGCTCGAAGAACTCCTGATTACCGCCATGCAGGTTGGCGCCGATGCCATCATCTTCGATCGCGAGTTGCAGGCGGCACAGGTCCGCTCGATTTCTGAAGCGACCGATCTGAAAGTGATCGATCGGTCGCAATTGATTTTGGACATCTTTGCGCAGCGCGCGCAGTCTCATGAGGGCAAGATTCAGGTTGAGTTGGCCCAGTTGAAATATATCCTGCCCCGTTTGGTCATGGGCCAGAACTCGGCATTTTCCCGTTTGGCGGGCGGCATTGGCGGCCGCGGGCCGGGGGAAACCAAACTCGAAACCGATCGCCGCCGCGTCCGCGACCGCATTCACCGGCTGGAACGAGAGCTGACAGCTCAACGACAGCGGCGCGAACAGAGACGGAAGGTACGGCTCCGTCACGAAGTGCCGACCATCTCGATTGTCGGCTATACGAACGCGGGCAAGTCAACCCTGCTGAACGCGCTCACATCGAGCCACGTCCTGGCGGAATCGCGGATGTTCGCCACGCTCGATCCGACGACGCGCCGTTTGAGGCTGCCGCGTGAACAGGAAGTGATCATCAATGACACTGTCGGTTTCATTCGCGATCTACCGCCCGATCTGCTGAATGCGTTCCGGTCGACCCTCGAAGAGATTGCCGGCAGTCGCCTGCTGGCACATGTGGTTGACGCGTCGAATCCGCGCTGGCAACAACAGATTGATTCAGTTGATCGAATTCTGCGCGAACTCGAGTTCGATAGAATTCCGCGGCTCCTGGTCTTTAATAAAGTTGATCTGGTAGACGAAGAGTCGCTTCGTTCCATGAAGCGGATGGCCGGATGCGACGATGACGTTGGCTGCGTATCCATCTCAGCTCTGCGCGCGCAGACTTTGTTGCCGTTGCTGGAGCAAATGGGTCAGATGTTGTCGCAGGATCTGACGAGCACATTTAGTACAGAACCGCTCGCGGTAGCGAGCGGGTGATTCTGAATGAAAAGCACTTCGTCAAGGAAGACACCCGATCGCTACCGCGCCCGGTTCTGTACCCGATCTCAGTGATTCAATGATCCCTCGTCCACGATTCACTACCAAACTCACCAGAGTACGCAACGCCGTACTCGGGGTCGTACTCCGGCCGTTTCGCTGGTTTTCACCGGGGGCGCAGTTAGCAATCGGCTTCACTCTTCTGGTAATCCTCACCACCCTGTTGCTCACCAGATGGCCGCTGACGACGAAGTCAATTGGCCTGTTCATCCTGGTGCTGGCCAGCTATTTTGTAGTCTGGCGATTTGTCGAGTCTCGCGAAGCTAACGTTGACCTCTCGATCTCAAAGCGCCGAGCATTTGCTTTAGTCGGCTCGGCAATCATGGTCGAAACAGCCGTGATGCGGGTGGGATTCATAATCGCCGCGGGTCTCGCGGCGCAAAGCACGCAGGCGCCGCTTAACGATCCATCCGTTTGGGCTTTCACTATTCCGTTTGCGGCGGCCTCGCTCCTCGTGACGATGTTGTTAGACCGGCCACTCGGTCTAATCGCGGGCGTGGTCGCGTCGCTGTTCGCCGGCCTGCTGGCGCCAAATGGAGCGCAGGCCTCGATATTCGCGTTCGTCTCATGTGCAGCCGCAGCTTACGGAATCAAGCGCTATCGCGAGCGCCAGTCGGTCACCCTGGCCGGATTAGTTGTGGCCGGAGTCAACGGCATCGCGGCGCTGGCCTTGATCGCATTTACACAACGACCGCTGACGCTGACCGGCGCCACAGTGGCCGCCGGCTGTGCCGTGGGCGGCGGACTGCTGACAATTATTTTCGCCGCGGGCGGCGTGCCAATTAACGAATCTCTTTTTGGGATAGTTACCGACATCAGACTGCTGGAACTTTCGAATGCCGATCTGCCGGTGCTAAGTCAGTTAGCTTTGCGGGCGCCGGGAACAAATCAACACTCGCATGCGGTCGGGCAATTGGCTGAAGACGCCTGCCGCGCCATCAGCGCTAACGCTCTGTTGGCTCGGATCGGGTCGCTCTACCACGATATTGGCAAAGTGGCGGCGCCCGATCACTTTGTCGAAAACCAGACCGGCGCCAACCCGCACGACCACCTCCGTCCTACGGCGAGCGCGAAGATAATTACCAGTCATGTCACTTACGGATTAAAGCTGGCGAACGAAATCGGTTTGCCAAAACGCGTCACGGACTTTATTCCGCAACATCACGGCACTAGAACGCTACATTTCTTTTTAAAGAAGGCCCAGGAACTGGCGTGTAACGGGGAAAAAATAAACGAGGCTGAATTTCGTTATCCGGGACCAAAGCCGCAATTCAAAGAGGCCGCTATCCTGATGCTCGCTGATTCGGCCGAAGCCGCTGCTCGCTCACTGGCCCATCCTGATCCGGAAAGCATTCGGACTATCGTAGTTCGCATCTTTGACGCGATCACCACCGATGGCCAGCTTGATGAATCCACCTTGACCGTGCGTGAGTTAACGTTGATTCGCGAAAGCCTCATCAACTCTCTCAACGCCCTGTATCACGCGAGGATCGACTACCCGGGCTTTAACGTGCCTCCAGCTGTCGAAGCGAAAACCGGAGAAGGAGAGCGCGGTGTGACCTATGAGCAGGCAGCTGACGTTCCCATAAACCCGTCGGGCGAAGTTGAAGACGAAGCGATCAGCCACAAATGAATCCACAGATTCCGCAGATTAAGTAAAAAAAGGAAGAACACACAGGCCACGAAAAAGCGCGATGGATTACCGATCCCCTTTGCGCGTTCTTGTTGCCAAGTCTTTCTGCGTAATCTGCGGATATGTATTACACGTGAGTTCAGAACTTCTCGCGCAGCTTGCGGTAGGTGGTGGGTAAATCCTCTGAGAGAACGCGGACCTCAGCCACGGACGTCATGAAGTTTGTGTCACCCGGCCAGCGGGGGATGATGTGCATGTGTATATGGTCGGGAATGCCCGCCCCGGCAACACGGCCAAGGTTCATTCCCAAGTTAAAACCTTGAGGCCGGTAAATCTCTCGCAGCGCAGTCTGACAACGTTTAGCGAGGTCCATCAGCTCGTCGCTTGTTTCTTTAGGCGCCGTGTCGAGTTCGCCCAGGTGAGCGTTGGGAGCGATCATCAAGTGACCGCTAGTGTAAGGATAGAGATTGAGTATGACGAAGCTGTGAGGGCCGCGATAGAGGACGAGGTTCTTTTCGTCGTCGGCCGGGTTCTTTACGGCCTCACAAAAGATACAGGCATCGGCCTGAGACAGGTTGGCACCGGTCGCCGTGATATAAGCATTTCGCCAAGGGCTCCAGAGTCTTTCCACAAGAAACCTTGCTGCGAGGCGAACCAGGCATGCGGCCGATTCAACCAACAGGCGGGTAAACTAGGGCGTAGTCTCGTTAATCAGTTCCTTCAATTCCTTGCCGGCCTTGAAATAGGGAACGCGTTTGGCAGGGATACTCACCGGTTCGCCGGTCTTTGGGTTACGGCCGCGGCGCGCTCCTCGCTCGCGCACGCGAAAACTGCCGAAGCCCCGCAACTCAATCTTCTCGCCCTGGTTCAGGCTTTCGATTATGCTTTCGAAAACTATTTCGACCAGTCGCTCAGCATCTTTCTTGGTCAGCTCAGCGGCGTTGGCCACGTCATTGACAAGATCGGCTTTAGTCATGCAGTCACCTCGCTCAAAAAATGGCCTTTGGTTCCAAGCCTGGTGAACTAATTCTGCCAGAACACTCGAAGCAAGATAAAGGACGCGTGCAGTTAGATTAGCAGAACGAGCATTTGACAGCAAGACTAAAAAGGCAGTGCGGCCAACATCTTACGGTTGATCGGCAGCCGCTTTACTTAGAGACGGCGGGAAGGATCTCCCGGTTGGGAAGCGGTGTTTGCTGAATCGCCGCGATCAGCCTTCGCTCTCCTCTTCCTCGGTCTTGCCGGTGCTCCCAAAACCAAAGTCCGCCAGCTCACGAAGCGAGGCCATGCCGCCGCCGGCTTCCGAGGTATATATCTTCTGCTCGCTGATCGGTTCATTACTACCGGCAGCCCGAGCTGACAAACCAATCTTTTTGTTTTCGGCATCGATGCGAAGGATCCGAAACTCCATTTCCTGGCCCAGCTGCGTCACGTCCTCGGGTTTTTCGACCCGGTCGTCCGACAGCTCGGAGATATGGCAGAGTCCCTCGAGGTTGTCGCCCAATTCAACAAAAGCCCCAAAGCTGGCAAAGCGCGCGATTTTGCCTTTCACCAAATCACCAGGATTGTGGGAAGCAACAAAGTCATTCCACGAGTTGGGCTCGAGTTCCTTTATCGAAAGCGACATCCGCCGATTCTCGGGATCGATGCCGGTGATCACGGCTTCGACTTGTTGACCCTTCTTCAGTACCTCACCAGGGTGCTTGATCCGCCGCGACCATGAAATGTCGGATACGTGGACCAATCCATCAACGCCATCTTCGATCTCAATAAAGGCCCCGAAGTCAGTCAGGTTGCGGACCCTGCCATGCACGCGAGCACCCACAGCGTAACGGTCGCCAAGCGTCTTCCAGGGATTGTCCTGGACCTGCTTCATGCCGAGACTGATGCGCCTGGCCTTTGGATCGACCCCGAGCACCTCGACTTCGACGACGTCACCGGGATTCACGAGCTTACTGGGGTGCTTTACGCGTTTTGACCAGCTCATCTCTGAAACGTGCACCAGACCTTCGACGCCTGGTTCCAACTCAACGAACGCGCCGTAGTCCGTAACGCTGGCGATCTTGCCAGTCAATCGCGTGGCTTGCGGAAAACGCTCTTCGATCGATTCCCACGGGTCTGGCAGAAGCTGCTTGTACCCCAGCGAGACGCGCTCGCGAGAACGATCAAAGCGCAGCACCTTGACCTGGACAGTGTCACCAACGCGGAAGAGCTCAGCCGGATTCTGCAATCGTCCCCACGACATGTCAGTCACGTGCAGCAACCCGTCAACGCCGCCCAGATCGACAAACGCCCCATAGTCCGTAAGATTCTTGATCTGTCCCTCGACGATGATGTCTTCCTCAATTTGTCCGAGCGTCTCTCCCTTTTTGCCTTCGTTGTGCTCTTCCAGCACTGCCTTGCGCGAAAGCACGACGTTTGAGCGCTTTCGATTCAGCTTGATGACCTTAGCTTCAATTTCCCGGCCGCGCAGAGAATCAAGGTTGCGTACTGGGCGGATATCCACTTGAGAACCCGGCAGGAAGGCCGCTATACCGTCAATGTCGACGCGGAGGCCGCCCTTGATCCGCTCTATCACCCGACCCTTGACCGGCGTGTTATCGTTAAAAGCCTTTTCAAGATCATCCCAGGCGCGCAGGCGAACAGCATCAGCGCGCGAAAGCAATGGAAACCCTTCCCCGGTTTCCATGTTCTTGACCAATACATCGACCTCGTCGCCGGGCTTGACGGTGATTACGCCGTCTTCCATAAACTCGTTTTGATTGACGATGCCTTCCGATTTGTAACCAAAATCGATTACCACGCCACGCTCGGTAATGCCGACCACCGTGCCGCGAACGACTTCGCCCTCCTGCAGCGACGATTGCTCCTGCTCAAACTTATCCAGGAGGCTGCCAAAGTCTTCGCCTGGGGGCCGCGCCTCTTCGTCTTCGTCGCGTTGAGTCGCCGCACCTTCCTCGCGTTGAGTCACCGCAGCGGTTGACGACCCAGCGCTACTGCTCTCGCTGGAAATAGCTTGGCCCGGCGCTTCGACTGTTTCGGGTTTAGGATCGGTGGGTTGTTCGTTAAGGTCGGTCTCGCCGACGTTGGTTACAGGTTGTTCCGTTGACATGCACACTCCTACTCAAATTCGCTCTGGCGCGTCGCACGCGCGACGAACCGCTCCGGCAGTCGACGCAAGAATGCCGGGTTTCTTGCAGCCTGCATCTTGGTGGTGATGAGTCGGAATAGGATATGGGAGAACGCGAGCTCTAAAGAGTTGGAAAAGAAGGTTGTGGTTTCGATTTCCGTTACGCCCGTAGTCTCCCCGCCTTGGTCCGACTATCACCGGTCGCGCGACCGGATCGTTTCGGAATTTACACGGCGGTGCGACTGAGTGTCAAGGCGGCTGCAAGCTTTCGCGCGGAAAACTCGCAGCCGAAACTCTATCGCGGCTGGTTCAGCGAGGCCTCGGCGCCACGCGGCACGACGTAAACGCCCGCCGAGTGTGAGCCTACAAACAGGGTGTTCTGGTCGCGCGGATCAAGGGCGAGCGACCAGATCCGGAGGCTCGGCAACCGATGTTCGCGCGTATCGATGCGAACCCAGGTGTTGCCGGAATCACTGGAGCGATAGACGCCGCCACCGATCTCGCCGTTCTGATATGCATTGCCTGCAAAAACTTCGTTGGTGTTCTGCGGGTTTACCAGGACACTGGTGAAATCCCCAAATGGCAGATTGCCACCGCGACGCGACCAATGATCGCCCCCATCATGGGACATGTACAACGCTTGTCTGGTTCCGACGTAGATGAACGCTGAACGCTGTGGATCCTGTGCAATAACATTGACCGGCGATGTCGTCGGAACACCGCTCACCTGTTGCCAGGTTTGTCCTGCGTCATGTGAAATCAGAACACCCGAGGTGGCTGTCCCTACCAGAAGCACTGAAGGGTTTTGAGTACTGGTCGAGATGCAGGTGGTGCGCGGATCCATTCCTGTCCCGTAAGGAAGACGGTTCCAGCCCCGATTTGGGTCCGCCGTACGATAAAGCCCGGCGTTGGTCGCGGCCAGGATTTCCATTTGTCCGCTGGCGTTTGAAGACGACACCAGGTCGTTTACCGGATCGGAAATAGTGGCCACATGAGGCGAGGCGGTGCCTTTCGCGCCGCTGCGCAATCCCAGCGCCGAGAGAGTTCCTTCATCAAGTTGGCCGGACACGGGTAAATACCGGTCGGCCTGGAATTTTCTGATCGCCGCAACCGTGGCCGGGCCAAGCTGGCCATCTGGATTACCCATTTCATAGCCAGCACGCTCGAGCATTTCCTGGGCGCGGCGCACAACCTCGGTACTCGGTCTCGGGGACGATGTTTTCGGCGTCGCGGGGGTCGTCGCGCTGCGTCCTTGTGCGACCGTCCTGCGTACTGTTCCGCGCGTCGCTGTCCGCTTCTTCGGCGCTGCCGGGACCTTACTTCCTGTAATTGGCGCCCACGACACACCACGATCGATTGATCGATACAGGCCAAGATTCGTTCCCAGGTAAATCAAATTCCCATCACGCTCGTCCTGAAGAATCGAGTAAGCAATCAGACGCGGAGGCATGTTGCGCATCGACGGTTGCCACGACGCACCGCCATCGCTGCTAACGAAAAAGAATCCGCCCCCGGTGGCGGTGTTAATTGTCGTGGCGTAAACGCGGTTCGCCTTTTCGCGATCTGGCAGGATACCGTTCACAAACCGCCCGCTGTAGCCGCCGTTGCTCGGTACGAAGTTCTTACCGCCATCGGTTGAGACCATCACGCCATAATTGTTCGTCCCGATATAGATCGTGTTTGGGTTGCGCGGATGGACCGCAATTGAATTGATTTCGAGTTGCCGCGAGGTTGTCACCATCCACGAACTATTGTCGCCGCCCTTCGCCGAGCGCCAAAACCCCTCAGTGGTTCCGGCGAACACCAGACCCGGAATAGTGGGATGCTGCATGATTGCCCGGCTGCGACGTGATTGCGATGGGATACCCTGGACCTTATGCCAGTTGTCCGCGCCATCGAGCGTCTCATAGATACCGCTGCAAGCTGAAGCGAATAGGTGGCTTGGGTTCCGAGGGTCGAGGTTGATCGCGAAGACCTCAGAATCGTCGATCATGCCCTTGTTGATGGCTTTCCAGTGCTGTCCCGCGTCGGTGCTCTTGTAAGGCAGGTGCCAGGTGCCGGCATAAATCACGTTCGTGCTCCGCGGATCCATCGCCAAAGACGCCACGTCAATCAGACCCGGCGTGGTGCTGGTCGGCAAAGGAGTCCACGTGTCACCAGAGTCCTCTGAGCGAAAGATGCCGGTAACGGTTCCGACTAACAAGACATTAGGATTCTGATCAGATTGCATCATCGAATGCAGCGCTTCATTTCTCAACTCGGGCGATTCGCGCCAGGTCAATCCACCGTCGGTTGATTTGAAAAAGCCACCGGGGTCTTTATGCCGGTGGGTCGCGACGTAAAGGACTTTTGAGTTACGCGGATCCACAATGATGTGATCGACAAACAGGCGCTCGCGATTAAAGTTGACCAGCAGGCGCCAGTTGCGCGCAGCATCCGTTGAAACATAAATCTGGCCATCCAGGGTGCCAAAGTAAAAGCGATCGGGATCGCTCGGATCCACAGCCAAAGCCCGAACGTCGCCACCGCTGGGGCCGGTTATTCGCCAATCAGTGGAATAGGGGACACCGGAACCAGCGCTTGCCGAAACCTTAGTTTGGGTGGAAAAGGAAAAGGTGAATAAGACTGCAAGGCACAATAGTCGGGCAAAAACGTTTTTCTTCATTTCGATCTCTCTCATGTTAATTCGATGCCGGCTTTCCATCAGGAGCATGCTGGTGCGAAGACATTATAGCTCGTCGCGCAGTTTTTTCTATACTCCCATCACTTCCCCAGGAGTGTCTGCAGAGTGCCGGCCTCAAACGGCTCGGCCGTAATCAGAAAGGTGATTGCTACAAAAGCGATGCGGGCGATGCTTTCCTTTCGGAAAACACCGCCCGCTTTCGTCTAAGGTCGCTGCTCTAACGAGTAGCGAACGTACCTTGGTTCTTCAGCAGAAGAACGAGAGCCTTAGAGGCTACTCTTCCTCGCCCCGGCGACGAGTGCCACGTCGCCGAGCTGCTGGCTTCTTCTTGCAATCGGGACAGGGTGAAACGACTCCTGTCGCGTCTCCCGAAGGAGCATTCGCTCCCTGCGGTGCGATCCAGAGCTGCACGAGCAACTCAGGCAGACAGCCGCCATCCACCACCACCAGGCGACCCGTATCAATGCCACGAGTGTTAACGAGGTAACCCTTCGCACGATCGGCGCGCGCCTGGCCCTCGGTACCACAACTACCGTAGCCGATGATGTAGCCCGTAGCGGTTGGTTCGTTTTGCAGCTGAATCGCAAAGTTATCGAGTCTGGCCTTCTCATCGTTGAATCTGATGTTGCCATACTCGTCGAACTTGCGCGGTACGCGTGGTGGCGGTTTCACCGACACGGTACAGGAAGAAGTCCTGCCGCACGTCGGATCCAATCCACCGAGCTCTACCGATGCCGTAATGGACTGACCGGCGGTTCCCGTGGTGTCAACGGTAATCGACGGAGTTCCCTGGCCACTGCTGATCTTGCCGGCAGAGACTGTCCAGTTGTAGGTCGGCGTTATCGCTGGCATTCCACCAGTAAGGCTTACCGAGAAGTTCACTGGAGTTCCCTGCTCAACTTCACTGGTTGGGCAATCCGGTCTAACGTTCGGGCAAACCAGATCCGGTTCGCAATCACCGCAATTCGCTACGGTGACCGTGGTCTGCGACGAAGTAAGACAGCCGCAACCATCGTCAACTTCTACCGAGGCGGTGTACGTGCCCGGGGCCACGCCACTCAAATCCCACGATACGCTGGTGCCTTCACCAGTGATGCGACCACCGGTAACGGTGTAGGTATAAAGCAACGTGTCACCGTCTGGATCGCTCGCCGTAGTCGTCAGCCCAACCGTCGTGTTGGCTGTTGCCGGACAGCTTCCGGCCTTCGAGTGAAATCCGGGACCGCACGGCATGGTCACGGTCGCGGTCGACGCTGCCAACGAAGCCGTCGGCGGCTGGTTTGGCAGAATCGAAGGCTCGCGCTTGTTGCGATGACCAGCAAAAAACTGGAAACCGAATCCGTAGGGATCGCTAGACGGCTGGAATCCCAGCGGGAAACCGGCAGAAGTAGCGGCTCGCGTGGTTCCGGGCACGATGATGATTCCACGTCCCGGAACGAACACACCCGTAGTCTGTTGAATCGTCGTGTTCGAGTCCTTGGGGTTGAAATTACCATTTCGCTGATCGTTAATGGCTCTCCGGTACCAAGCGCCAAAACCCCACCAGCGAGCTGGATAAAGCTTGATGCCGACGAGAAACTCAACCGGATTGTTTTGGAATGCGTTAGGTGTCTTGCCACCTACATATTGGGTTGACCTGAACTCGGCGATCGGCTGGACGTACTTGTTAATTGGAAAGTCCACGCCAATACCGGCGATCAACTCATCGGGTCGATCCAATAATGTCGACTTGCCGACTTTCGGGTTGGTATTCAAAATGTAGCCGACGTTGGCCGACAAGTTTACCGACTTACTCAGACGACCGTCCGCGAATATCACCAGACCAAAGTCGCCCATGTTAGCTCCAGGGCTGGCGCCCCGTTGCAGTTGATTGAATCCCCTGGCGTCCTTCGCCGAGTCAGCATACCAGCGATAGAACGGAATGAAGCCCAAGCCAAATGGATTCTTTGGGCTGGTCAAGCGAATCTTGGCGCCGCCAACAAAATTGCCAAAGCTGGATTCACCGTACAGACGACTAACAAACGGCGCGTCGGGCAAATAACTCGGCGCTATCGTGAAAGTGGTCGGCACGATTATTGGATTCAAAGCTCCCGGGCTGCCCGGCGGTCGACAATTGCCAGTTAGTGCGGTGCAGGGTAACTGAGCGGTCGCCAACACGATACCCGGCAGAATGCTCCCTACTGGCGAGCCGACACCAGGAAACGAGTCAGCGTGGCCATATGAATTACCGGTTGTGGTCGGCGGTCCGAGTGTCCCATTGAATCCTGGAAAGCCGAAGAGCCCACCGATGACGCCTGGCCCCATTCCAAAGTTTGGACCCGGCCCACCAGTATACGGGTACGCCACGAATGGCTGGCCGGCACTGTAATACACCGCCAACGGACCAGTCGGCGCACACTGTGGGCAGAACGGCGGCCGGAAAACCGCGGTACCTGCAAGCGTGCCGACGTTTGGCCCAGAAGGAGCCAGAATGATCGCCGGGCCGCTACCGAGCAGATTTGTCCCAAAGTATCCCTGCGTGTTAGGCAGATAGAAGCTGGACAGGTTCTGCGGGTTATTAACTTTAATCCCGCGGTAGGCCTGCGTCTTGAAAAACAGCTCAATATGATCATTCACCCCGACATTAACGCTGGCGACGTAGTCCGTGATATCAACGTTACCGGGATCGCGGTCATAGTTGCTGTAGGCCACGCTGAACGTAAACTCTCCCTTTCTCAGCGTCGAACCGTCGTAGATCGTAAACAGCCCGGTAGCGCCCCCTTCGGGCCCGCCCGTTCCAACTGACGGCGACTGATTCCTGGGATCGTTGTTCGGCCGAGGCGTTTGTCCAAACGACAGGGCAGAAAAAATAAATATAGCGAGTGCACAAAGGAGCACCCTATTCGCGAGTCTCATCGCGTTCCTCCTGCGATAGTGAGTGAAAGTTCCTGCAGCCGATCCAGTGGAGCGACGCAACGGCCGATTCTTCGGTGTGATTCGATTTTCTGCTCGAAGCATCTCGCCGCCAGTGCCCATTGGATACGGACGCTCGAACTACCAGCGTCAACG
>JBBQWP010000051.1:0-21749 GCA_038210455.1 Pyrinomonadales bacterium
TCGAGCCCCGCAAACACGTCGTAATCGCGGGGAATAAATCTGGTCCGCTGAATCGTCATCGTCGTTGCTCCTGGATGCAGCTCTTAAATCAACTACATCTTATCGAACCAACCTGACATTCAGCATACGTGTCTCCAAAACGATGACAACAGCAATCGAGATCGACAACCTGACGAAGGACTACGAAACCGGCTTCTGGCGTAAGCGCAAGACGCGCGCGCTCGATGGCTTGTCGTTGACGGTCGAGAGCGGACAGATCTTCGGCTTCCTGGGCGCAAATGGCGCCGGGAAGACCACGACGCTGAAATTGCTGATGCGTCTGATCTATCCAACCGCGGGCTCCGCGCGCATCCTCGATCGCGAAATTGGCGACGTCGCGATGCACGCGCGCATCGGCTACCTGCCTGAGAATCCTTACTTCTACGATTACCTGACCGCGCGCGAGTTTGTGAATTACTGCGGCGAGTTGTTCGGTTTGGATCGCACCACCCGCGAGCGCCGCACCGCAGAACTCCTGACCCGCGTCAATCTGGAGACAAAGGGATGGGATCGCCAACTGCGCAAGTTCTCAAAGGGCATGTTGCAACGCGTCGGTCTGGCGCAAGCTCTGGTCAACGATCCGGAGATTGTTTTTCTGGACGAGCCGATGAGCGGACTGGATCCTGTCGGGCGTCGTGAAGTGCGCGACCTCATCGCCTCCCTGCGCACGCAAGGCAAGACCGTGTTCATGTGTTCGCACATCCTTTCGGACATTGAGGTGCTTTGCGATAACGTGGCCATCCTGAAGCGCGGGCGCCTGGCGCATGCCGGCTCGCTGTCAGAGTTGCGCGCAGGTGAGTCGAACACGATTGAAATCATCGCGACTGGGGCGGACGCTGCGGTGCTGAAGCAGCAGCTCGGCGCAGGCGCTATGCTAACAACAACGGCGAGTGGGTTGCGAATTGAGGTGGTCAACGAAAAGGAAGTCGATGCAGTGATCGGCGCGCTCCGGGAAGCGCATGGAAAGTTGGTTTCGGTTCAGCCGGTGCGGCAAAGCTTGGAAGAGCTGTTTCTTGATTAGTGTCGGAAGCCCGACCGTGAGGGAGGGCCTCCTACCAAACTAGCCCTCCCTCACGGTCGGGCTTCTGACACTACCTGAACGTGAATCCTGTCACTTCCATCTTGATGTTGGCGCGATCGTCGTTCTCGGTAAACCCCTCCAGCATCATCGCGACCTTCATGGTCTTATTCGGCGCGAGTTCCGGCTGACGCCCGGGAATCACCACCAGCGTTTTCTCTTTCACCGGCTTACCATCGTGATCCACGACGGCGCCATAAACTTCCAGTCCCGTGATCGTGCGTCCGGTAAAGTTGCGCACGGTTGTCTGCAAAGTCATCACCGTGTCGCCTAACGCGCGCTTGGCCTCGTCGGCTTCGGGGTCGTCACGGGTAATGAGGCTCTTGTATTTCTCAAAGTCAGGCGAACCGGCGCGGATGGCGTTCCCGAGCCGCGGCGATTCATTGCCGGTTGCCGTACTGCGCAGCAGCAGGTAGAAAAATCCGCCAATCAGAATCGCCGCCACCACAGCGACGACGATAATCAGCGTACGCCGCGATTGCTCTTCCGGAATGCTGTGCTCTGCCGCCATGGGTTTGTTAGATGCCTATGTTACCTCACATGTTCCCATGGCGCGAAACGTGATTCTTAAGTGCTAACTCCAACTTCTTGGAACTGATGTCCTTCGTTTTGGTGTAAAGTCCTGGATACCTTTGAAGGTCGAGAAATGAAACGTCTTTTTGCGGGAATAATCTTCGTCACCTTGAACTGCGCTATAATCCTGGCGCAGCAAAAGGGTCAGCCGGGTTCAACTCCAATGATACCTGTGCCGGCGGTTGTTCCGGCCGTTGATGTGGCACCCGGTATTGCACCTTCCCCGCTCTCAGCACCGCATTTAGCCGCTGGTCAATCTCCATTCCGCAGTCCGACAACCGGCCCCGCAGACCCGGGCACAAATCCGGAGAGCGCGCTTTTGTTATCGTTAAGGGCGCCGTCTATATGCGTTTGCCGAGAGGGATCCTCATGCCAATGTCAGGTGGAGGAGCGAGTGGCTTGTTCAGTGTCGACTTGCCGCAACGAATAATAAAGTTGGATGAATACGTGCCCAAGCTCAATTCAATTAAACGAGATGAACCCCAGCGCCAGTAAGCTGACCACAAGGTTAAGGCGCACCTAACCTGTTCTTTGGATCCGAAGTGGTTAATAATCACCGCTCTGATCAACTCGAGGACCGGTGCGTATGACTGCGATCAAAACATTGCTGTGGTCGATTTTTGTCCCCGGCACAGTCACGATCCTGGCGCCGTACCTGCTCTTGTCTTCACGATTCGATTTCTATCGCATACATTCTTCAGGTTTTCGGTTTGTCGGGCTGATTCCCATTCTGTTTGGAGCAGCAATCTATATTTGGTGCGCCTGTGAATTCACCTTCACCGGCAAAGGAACGCCCGCGCCCTTTGATCCGCCCAAGGAACTATTGATCAAAGGACCGTATCAATACGTGCGAAACCCGATGTATGTGTTTGTGGCTTTGGCCCTGACTGGCGAGGCAATATTTTTCGGAGCCCCGGTGCTGGTGCTGTTCGCGGCTATCGCGGTCGGAGTTCTTCATGGCTGGATTCTGGTGTATGAAGAGCCAAGCCTGAGGCGAAGATTCGGCGAATCGTACGCAAGGTACTGCGAGCGAGTGCGTCGTTGGATCCCTCGATCACCCAGACGCACGAGAGCAGTAACCGGATAACTCTCAGTCATCGCTTTACCTAAATCGCATTCGGCACCTTCATTGGCAACTGTCGCGACGGCATCGCGCGGTCCCAATTTGAGAACCGCCTAACTCAGAAGATGGACTACGACGCTACTAATATTCCGGTTGGCTACGACCTCGGTCGCAGTCATGGACCAGAGTTCCTGGATCTTTGGATGAGCACTGTCTCGCTGCACCTGGAAGAGCGGAAGGTCAACCGCATCCTCGATCTAGGTTGTGGCACGGGGCGCTTTACCAATTCGCTCGCCGCTCACTTTGATGCCGAAGTTATTGGCATTGATCCATCGAAGAAAATGTTGGAGCAGGCACGAGGTAAGCAGATCGGTCAACGGGTTCGGTACGATATTGGCCACGCCGAAGCAATACCATTGCCTGACGCCTCGGTTGATCTGATTTTCATGTCGATGATCTTCCATCATCTCGCTGAGCCGGCGCTCGCGGCGCGAGAGTGTCGCCGTGTGCTGCGCGAAGAGGGAACGGTTTTCCTGCGGGCCGGCACTCGCGAACGTATTTCTGCTTATCCTTATGTCGACTTCTTTCCGGCCAGCTGGCCCGTCCTGGAACGGGTACTCGCAAAACGTGATGATGTTTGTCAGGTATTCGAGGCGGCCGGATTTCGTGTCGTTGCCGTCGACCTGGTCACGCAGGAGATTGCGCCGAACCTCGAGCGCTATGCTGAGAAACTTTCAGCCGGCGCGGATTCAGTTCTGGCCAGTTTGAGTGACAGTGACTTTGCAGCTGGAATGAAAGCCTTGCGGTCGCATGCTGCGCGAGGAGCCAGTCACGCCGTCTTGGAGCCGATTGACGTTTTCGTTTTTCGATAGGCTCGCGAAGCTTTACCACGCATAATACCCTCGAACCGCATCGCGATTCCGCGACCTTTAACTTGTTCTCTGCTTTCGACGTTGTTGGAAATCGCCGCGTCCGCTCAACTCTGACGTTGGCTAACTGCGGTATGGTCCGATGACGGACTCTTACTATGCTGTCTCCAATTGAGGAGGTTTCCTACGAAACATCTGGCTTTCACACTGGCTGTGGTCCTGGTGCTGGTTACATTGACTGCTTGTAAACCGGGAGCGGCGGGGTCAGCAGGACCGCCGGGACCAGCAGGTCCGGCGGGGCCAGCAGGACCAGCGGGATCTGGTGGAGCTAACATCCTAACCTTTACGCACACGCGCACAACCGCTAACACATGTGGTCCAACCGGCGACTTGAGCGCTTTGGACAACCCATCAATAAATGGTAGAGCTGATGCCTTGATATTTGTTACCTCCATAGTCGGAATCAACAGCACCCGAACAAACACGAACCCGAACTCAAATTTGTTAGTGATCTATACGGGGAGTACGAGTTTCGGCACTTGCCCAGCCGGACGTTGGTTAGTGAGAGGCGGGGATGTAACTACTGGAGCGCAGTTCATTGTTATGGTGGTTAATCCATAACTGCCGATCTGTTTGTCGCATCAGGTCGCCTCGCAATAGCCGGACGATCGGACGCGCGCATGCGGGTGTCAGGCAATTCGAGCCGCCAGGTGGCTCATTCCAGAGGCTCGACGTGACATTCGCCTCCCGTTCGGAATTCCATGCTGGCACTTGCCCCTGAGTTGAACGTCGTCGCGCTAGTCGCCGGTATTCTTTGGCTCGTTGTCTCTGCCTGGCTCATTAGTATTGTCCTCACGCTGTATGGTCTTTCTCGCCGCAAGCCCTTGTTGCCAACTAACGACCCCGCTAGAACGGCGCGCGATGTCCCGCTGGTGTCGGTTATGGTTCCAGCTCGCAACGAACAACATCGTGTGTTGGCAGAGTGTATTCGTTCCATTCTCGCTCAGGACTATGGCTGCTTTGAGGTCATTGCAGTGAACGACCGCTCAACGGATGCAACCAGAGAGATTCTGGAAACACTCGCCAAAAGCGATGACCGCTTGCGTGTCGTCGAAGGCGAAGAACCGCCGGCGGGATGGCTGGGCAAACCTTACGCGATGCAACAGGCGTTCAATCACGCGCGCGGCGAATGGATACTGGCGACGGATGCGGACATGATCTTTGAACGATCGGCGTTGCGCACCGCAATGGCGAGCACGCTCGATCGGCAAGGTGATGCCATGACGCTGATCCCACACTTTGAAGCGATTTCATTTTGGGAGCGCGTCATGATACCGACCTGGACGTGGGCACTGCTGATGTTCACTCTTCTATACCGCATAAGTAACCCGAAGACGCCGGGAGCTGTGGGCATCGGCGGCTTCTTTCTGATGCGCCGCTCAGTTTTGAAGCGCGTCGGCGGTTACGAAGCGTTAAAGGACGAAGTGCTGGAAGACGTGCGCCTGGCTGAGATGATCAAGCGCTCGGGTGCACGTTTGTTGACCGAGCATGCGCCGAGATTGCTCAGCACACGCATGTATCGAAACTTTGGCGAGATGTGGGAGTGCAGCACCAAGAATTGGTTTGCGGGCATGAAGTTCTCGCTGCCTTTTGCGATGGCGGGCGTCTTCTCGATGTATCTTATGTCTGTGGTGCCGCCGCTGGTTGCCCTGGCGTCGGCGATTGGTTTGGCGGCAGGCATGCGTGGAAGCCTTTGGCTATTGTTCATTCCCGCCGCCATTTCGTGGTTGGCGCAAGTTCTCGTTCTGGCGATGGCCAGCATGTCTGCTGAAGTTTCTCCCGCCTATGCGTTGACCTCGCCACTTGGATTAGGGTTGCTCTATACGATGTTGTTTGATTCAAGTATCAGAATTACGACCGGGAAAGGCGTGACCTGGAAAGGACGCAGAATCTATGAGAGTGCCGGAGTTCGCCCGCCACGGCTCCGAAACGCGCGGCATAGTCCCTACGATATTGAAACCAGATGAACCCACGCATTCACGCATTGGCGGAAAAAGTTTGGGACTATCACCGGATGAAGCAGCAGCTCGAGCCGGGTGATGCGATTCTCGTGCTCTGCAGTCACGACCGCAGAGTCGCGGAACGAGGCGCTCAGTTGTTTCTGGATCAATGGGCGCCGTTGCTGATCTTCTCCGGTGGTCTGGGTTCGATCACAAAACACATGTGGACTGAACCCGAAGCCGATCAGTTTGCGGAGATCGCCGCCCGCATGGGCGTACCCAGTGAGCGGATGCTCATCGAGAACAGATCGACAAACACCGGCGAAAACATTCGGTTTACCCGGCAGTTATTGGCTGAAGGGAACCTCGACCCGCAGAAGTTTATCCTGGTACAAAAGCCCTACATGGAGCGCCGCAGCTTTGCGACCTTCAGGAAGCTTTGGCCCCAGAAACAAGTCTGCGTGACCTCACCTCAGATCGGGTTCGCTGAATATCTGGATTCGTACGCGAACGACAAGCTTTCGGTCGATGATGTTATTAGCATCATGGTTGGAGACTTGCAGCGGATCAAAGTCTACGCGGAAAAAGGGTTTCAGATTCCGCAGCAGATACCAACCGATGTCTGGTCGGCCTATGAAGAGTTGGTAGCCGCCGGCTATGACCGGCATCTCGTTTAGCTACTCACCAAAAAAAACCTGCGCCGTTGATACCTGTACCAACGGCGCGGGTCGGAATCCCTCTAAAGCGATGAAAGGTTAGGAGACGGTAAAGGTAGCGGACTTCTGGTCCTTCTGCTCTCCGTCTTCATTCATCATGATGACTTCGATTTTGTATTTGCCCGCAGGGAAACCTGCCGCCGGCGGCGTGAAGGTGAAGGTCGCCGTGCCGCTGCCCGGCAATTCGACGGTATCCTCCGGACCTTTCGCGCCCGGTTCATCGTCCGGAACCAGACGCCCCTTTACCTTAACTTTGCCTGGCGAATTCCCAATCGTAGCCACGGCATAGACGATGTCGTTTGGTCCGAAGGTACCGGTTTCGGTCGTGACGGTCTTATCTTTCCCAACCTTCAGGCTGCTGATATTTGCTGTCGAAGCGCTGAATTTACAGGCCAGAGCCAGGACCATCAGCAGTCCCAGGCTGACCACAAGCATCGATCTCGGTGTTCGCATCTTACTCTCCTCTTTGTTCTTTAAGAATGATTGCCCGTCGATGTTATCTGGAAAGGTGCTCGCCAGCAAGATGAGGTAGCAGGTGGCGCTTCCGCGCAGCTGACTTAACCCGGTGATCGTGCACGCGACGAACGTTACCCTGCCAAAAATCAAGTGTGTCTTACCGAGTTCGATGATATTATTTCGCCATCTGGAGGGCCTTTCTTATGCAGGAACAAATCGAGCGCGGACGAACGGTGCTTCTCGTGTTGCTGGGCGCGGTCAGCATCATATTCATCGTCAACGTTTTTTATCCGTTGTATATTAGCCCGCCTAATCGATCGCCCCGTATCACGGGTTTATGCCTCATGCTCGCGCTGGTGGCACTCGCCTACCGCGGTGTGCCCAGCATGCGAGCCGCGATCAGCGGACTGCTCTTCTTTCTCGCGCTGCTCGATAGTCTCGTCCTGTTTACGGCTTTGGCTAGTCGTGATTTCCGAATCAGCGCACTCATTGGCGGCATCATGACCGCGTTCGTAGTTATCGGTTGGCTGCTACTTCGCTCAAAGAGCGTGCGCGCGTTTGAGGCTGCTCGCCGAAAACGGCTGGCTTGAGTCATTCGCCGCGCCGACGAGCGATTCAGCCCGACGCATCGGTTTCCTGACAAAGTATTTCTTTATGTCCATGAAGAGAACATTTGCCGTCATCCTCTTCGTGCTCCTACTACCATTGTTCGCCGTCGCTCAAACTGATGACACGTGGCCGTCGCTCCGCTATCTCAGAGGCGATTACAAGTCCGTCACGGTGGTCGCCCATGTACGTATCCGCGAAGCTGAAATAGTTAACCGCATTCCCGGCTATGATAGCTGGAAGATCGTGGCGGAAGTGATCGAGGCATTTAAAGGTAAAGCCCGGAAGGGGACAGTGATTGAGTATTTTCACGGCGCCGAAGCCCCTTCCAAAAAAGAATTCTTCGCTGGAGAAAAGCTCGTTTTCCTGCTCGCCGAGTACGACAAAGCTAAAAAAGCGTTGCGGTATTCCGTGCTCGAGAACTCGACGCTGGCGCCGTCTGCGGACCGGCTAAAGAAATTGCGGATAATCAGAACTTCGTTCAGGAAGCATAAACGGTAAGCTCGACCCGAACTGCGGATGATCATCGAAACCGAACGATTGCAACTTCGCCGGCTCTCGGTCGATGACGCTGACTTCGTTCTGCGTCTCCTCAACGAACCATCCTTTATTCAGAACATCGGCGATCGCGGCGTGCGCACGCTTGAAGGTGCGCGGGCGTATATCCTGAAAGGCCCGGTCGCCAGCTATGAAAACTTTGGTTTTGGTCTGTGGATGGTAGAAACCAAGTCAGGAGCAACGCCGATCGGTATCTGCGGCCTCCTAAAGCGAGAGGTGCTTGAGGACGTCGATATCGGGTACGCTCTGCTGCCTGAGTTTTGGTCGCAGGGTTATGCCCTGGAATCAGCCTCCGCGGTCATGACTTATGCGCGGGAACAATTGCGGGCGACACGAGTGCTGGCGGTGGTTAACGCCGGCAATCAAAGCTCCATTCACCTCCTCGAAAAGATGGGTTTTCAGTTTGAGCGGATGGTGCGTTTGTCGGAAAACGCTCCGGAGATTAAATTGTTTGCGGTTGCAGTAGGTGGCACAGACTTCAGTCTGTGATTAGCGTTAGCGCAAGACTCAATCACCGACTGAAGTCTGTGCCACTTGCCGGTAAACCTGCTCGGTTGTATCCAACATTTGCTCCAGCGAAAAGCGTTCACTAACGACGCTCCGGGCATTCTCCGCCAGACGGTCCCGCTGTTTCTGGTCAGACAGTAATTCACCGATCACTTTCGCTAATGCTTCAGCATCTCCGATTGAGACCAGGCGGCCTGTTTGATCTTCATCGATGATTTCGCGCGCGCCTTCGGACATCGTCGCTACGACAGGCACTCCCGCAGCCATCGCTTCGACGATCGAGAGACCAAACGGCTCTGACCGTGAGGGCGAGACGAAGAGATCAAGTGTCGGCAGAAGTTTGGCCACATCGTCAATCCAGCCAACCAAACTAACCCGTTGATTCAAACCGAGCTCGTCGACCAGCTTTTCCAAGCTGCGACGATTTTCGCCGCCGCGCGACTTGTCTTCCCCGGCAATAATGAACTCGACATCGTTACGGCGCTCACAGACGATGGCCACGGCGCGGATGAAATCCTCCTGCCCTTTGATCGGCGCGAGATGCCCAATCATGCCCACGCGCAGTTTCTGATCCTCAAGCTGCTCACGGCTGGGAATCGATTCGCTTCTCTTAACAAACCGTTCAACGTCAATTCCGTTATGAATCAGAACAACCTTCTCCGGATCGAAAATCCCCTGCGCGCGCAGTCCTTCCGCGACCGCTTGCGAGACAGCGATGACGCGAGCCGTGCGGCGCAACGTCAGTTTGTGAATTCTGCTAAGCGGAAACAAGACGTGCCGGGTGAGCACCAGCCTTGCGCCGGCACGTCGCGCGGCCAAAGCCGCCAGCGGATAATCGCGAGCCATATGTGCATGAACGATTTCAATTTCGTCCTGCCGGACCAAGCGAGCCAGCTTCAAAGCACTCGCGATATTCAGGGAATTGCGCATCGGCAGTTCCACGATGTTCTGGCGGGGTACGGACGACAGTTCAGCCGTTAAGGGCGACGAAGGGATCAACGCGGCGAAGACGTCATGACCGCGCCGCGCGAGGCCGTTCGCCAGATCGGCCAGATGTTTTTCGCCGCCGCCAAGCTGGCGCGCTGAGCATATCTGCAAGATCTTCATGCTAATTCCCTGGCAAACTCTAGCATAACCGGGCCCTCCCTCACGGTCGGGCTTCTGACCCGCGTTGGTCACAACAGTGTCTGAAGCCCGCGCGTAAGCGAGGGCCATTCAAGCAACGCTCAACTTGAGCTTGGCGAGTCGCGTATAGTACAAAACGGATTCCCCTCTGCAACCAATCTTGTTGAATGGGGTTCGGTCCACTGTAGCCAATCTCCAGATGTCTTCAAACGACAACGTCGAACCTCAATGCATCCTTTGCGAGCACCGTCTGCGTCGCATCGGCGCGGACTTTACGGGCAAGCAGATCTACAAATGCGTCCACTGTGAATATGTCTGCACCCCGATCGCCGCGGCCGCCGAAACCAGTGCGCTCTACGATGATCCTGAATACTTCGATGGCTGGGGTTGTAACCTGGAATTCGATTATGACCGTTTTGAGCCGACGGTTCACCAACAGGTCCGGGATTATCTCGACTTCATCGGTAAGCACACGGCGGGCAACTCGCTGCTGGATGTGGGCACGGGCAGCGGGCTGCTGCCGCAGATAGCCCGCGCCGCCGGTTATGAAGTGGAAGGCACGGATCTGTCAAAGCACGTCAGCGAAAATGTTCCCGCGAAGGCCGGCTTCCCCATTCACCACGGCGCGATCGAAGACATCGACTTCAAGCGCAAGTACGACATCATCACGCTGCTGCACGTCCTGGAACACACCAGCGATCCGCTTTCGACTCTGAAGCGATGCAAAGAACTCTTGAATGAAAACGGATACATCGTTGTGGTGGTGCCGAACTATCAGAGTCTGGATTCGCGCATCAAGGATGTGCTTTCCGGTTTCAAGTTGAAGAGCAGGCCTTACAAGCATCTGGCGCTGGGGCATCATAACTGGGTTTTCTCGATCAAGAGTCTGGAAATTCTGGGAGCGAAGAGTGGCTTGCAGATCGTGCACCGCCAAACGCAACAGCCCGCATGGCGCGCCAGTAGTTGGCATCGTTTTCTCGAACGTTTTCGTCTGGCGACCTGGTGCTGGATAGTTTATCGAAAAAGTTAACGCTGAGAGCGCGGACGTCCCGTTCACATTGAGCGCGACCGGTACGGAACCGCTTGCGGTAGCAAGCGGGTCTTATGCGTGACAATGTGCGGACCGGACGTCCGCGTTCCCAGCAAAACGAGCCGCAAATAAGATGAAGCGTCCGCGCAATCTCAAAAAGAAACTACTGCTCGTCATTGTCGGCGTGCTGTTCGGCCTCATCATGAGCGAAATTTTTCTGCGCGTCATCGGTTATTCGTTTCCGCTCTTTTATACCACCGATTATTCCCGCGGCTTTGCGCTGCAACCCAACGTTGAAGGCCTCTACCAGCGCGAAGGTGGCTCGTATGTTCGCATCAACAGCGACGGCTTGCGTGATCGCGAACACACAAAAGCCAAGCCGGCGGACACGGTGCGGATCGCCGTGCTCGGTGATTCTTTCACTGAAGCCATGCATGTGCCGATGGAGCAGACCTTCTGGTCTGTGCTCGAGCGAAAACTTCAGGAGTGCAACGCTTTTCCCGGCAAAAAGGTCGAGGTGATTAACTTTGGCGTTTCCGGCTACGGCACCGGCCAGGAATTACTAACGCTGCAACAGAGAGTCTGGGATTATTCACCCGATCTGGTAATCCTCGCGTTCACCACCTATAACGACGTCTATGACAACTCGCGGGCGATCAGTAAAACCGAAGACGTTCCATACTTCGTCTATCGCAACGGCCAGCTCACTTACGACGCTTCGTTTCGGGATTCTGCAACCTACCGGCAACGCGACTCGCGTCTGAACCGGGTCGGCAGATGGATTCATAACCATCTGCGGACAGTGCAATTGATTCACTACCTTCAGTACGTCGCGAAAGAGCGCCTGGCTAACTGGAGAGACCGACGACGCCTTGCAGCTCAACCGCCGGCATCTCCAGGCAGCACCCAAATCAATCCGCGCCCGGAAGACGTCGGCATCGAAAACATGACCTACCTTGAGCCCAGAGATGACGATTGGAAAGAAGCCTGGCATGTGACCGAGGGCTTGATTGCGCAGATGCGCGATGATGCAAGTGAGCACAAATCCAAATTTCTGTTAGTGACCTTGAGCAACGCTATTCAGGTCTTTCCCGATCCTGTTGTGCGTCAGACGTTCATGCGCCGTCTCGGCATCGAAACGGTTTTCTACGCCAATCTGCGACTGAAGTCGTTTGCTGAACACGAGCACATAGACTTCCTCGACCTGGCCCAGCCAATGCAGACCTATGCCGAAGAGAACAAGATTTTTCTACATGGCTTCGGCAGCAACATCGGAGGGAATTCTCACTGGAACCCTGACGGGCATCGCGTGGCGGCAGAGTTGATTGCGCAGAAGATTTGTGGCAAGTAGCCGGGCTTCCTTTGCGTCTTTGCGCCTTTGCGTGAGACCTGTTTTCACGCGAAGGCGCAAAGGCGCCAAGGAAGAAATCACTTGATAATCTCAAAATCCATCCACTGACTTACCGTGCGATATTTCTCATCGGCCAGCATGTCTTTGACGACGACTTGCAGCACGTACTCTCCCGGCAACAGGTCTGTCCCGAGCTGAATTGAGTTAACAGTAACCAGCCGCTTCGGGTCAGCATCGCGTACATAACTCAGAAGGTTTTCCTTGCCGGTAAACACCGGCTGCCCGTCGCGAAACAGCTTTACCTGGCCAATCAGTTGTGTCTTGTTCGTGGCTTTGTCGACGTGGGCGTTGTATATGACAACGCCGTAGTCCAGCAACATGCCGCGACTAAAATGACGCACGGCCGGGCTGGCTTCCGGGTTCCCCTCATCGACGCCTTCCTGATTCTGGTTGGTTGTGTTCGTGTTTGTCGCCGGAGTCGTCCCACCCTCTGGCGTTGGCGACGGCTTGGCGCCCGTGCCGGATGTCCTCTCCCCCGGTCTTCTGGCGCTGACTGCTAAACCCGAAATCGCCAGACGGTTCTTTTTGAGGTCAGGAACTTCAACGAACTGGCTGGCCGAACCAATTCGCTCCGTATTAGTGTCGCGCAAAGAAATTCGCAACTGATAGGCGCCCGGCTTTTTGATTGGGACCGTCACATAGTAAACCAGGCCGCTCAGCAGCGCGCGTTTGTAAGTTGGGTCGGTTAACTTGATCGTGTAGGTCCGGCCGCTTTGATCGACCGGCACGCCATTGTCGCCGAAGGTCATGGCCAGCACATCAAACACGACCTTATGAAAACCATCAGGTTCGTTAGTAAAAGTGAGGTCGCGGGCATCGATATGCAGCATCGAACGCATGAACGATCCTGCCGTAGCATCGTTCGCGAACAATGAAGTCAGTTGCAGGTGCACGCCGGTCGAACCGAACGGAGAGGTCAGCGCGCCAAGCAGCTGCTGCGGCAGAGTCTTTAGCGCGGGAGCGGCTTTCGCGTCTTCGGTAAAGCCTAAGAAGCCGTTGCGCATGCGCACGTTAAATTTTCCGGGCCGGTTGATTTTCAGCGATAGCTTATGGAAGGTACGGCGTCCAGTCTTTGGATCAAAGGTCGAGTTGTCGGGACGGTATCCGATCAGGTAATAGCCCTTTTGATCTTCCAACACGCGGCGAATGCCATTGCTCAGGTCATTGTTGTTCTTGATGGCGATGCCGCCGGTTTGGCGGGCGAGGAAGTCCAAACCTTCCTGCGTTTCGAAAGCCTCCTGACGTCGACTGCTGAGCATTTGCTCAACATCGCCTCCTCCCGGATTGTCGGCAGCGGTCAAGCCCAGAACCTGTAGGCCGGTCGCATTCATCGTGTAAATCACAACTGAGGAGCGGCCCGCTTCATCTATTAGCCGCAGCAGCCTCTGCCGCGTGCGGTCGTTGCGCGTCGGGTCATCACGGCTGTAGATCTTAAACCCGTCCGAGATCAGCAGGATCGACTTGCGACCCGGTAGTTCGCGCAAACCCTTCACGACATAACCAACCGCTCCGAGCGTCCCGACCGCGAACAGGTCGTCGCGAAATTGGTTTAGCTCTTCGTTCGCTGCGTCTATTTCGGCTCCCCCAGGGCCGGGCGTGGGCGGCTGGAGCGGGGCGAAAGCGCCGATTCCACCTCGACCGGTGGAGTTCCACTTCACTCTTTCAAGAGCGGCATACAGTTGTCGCTTATCCGAAGTGAATTGCTGCAAGGCTCCCATCCCGCCACCGGTCCGAACGATGGCCACGAGATCGCCGGGCAGCATCTGCTCGTCGACAAATTTCTTGAGCGCGCGGCGCACATAGTAAGTGCTCACAAAAGAGAGCCCGAGATCGTCAACCACGATGGCGATCGTCCGGCGGATTTCTTCGGATTTCAGTCGAGTAGGCGGGACCGGTGGAGCGTTCTTATCAACCGTCGTCGTTTTGCCCGGGCGGGCCGGCGCGGTTGAATTCTCAGCGAGGTTGTAAGAGAAGTTCGTAATCTTCTGCTCCCGACCGTCTTCCAGAATCTTAATCTCTTCAGGTTTCAGGTCGGTTACGACTTTGCCGTTCTTGTCAGTGACGACGGCATCAACTTGAACGAGCTTGGTGGTGATGCGTACGACGTCGTCCGATTCAGGGTGCGGTTTCGGCGAAGGTTGTTGTTGGGGAGGAGGCGGCGGCCCGATAGTCGGCTTACTCGGCCTCTGGGCCAGAGCGCCCGAGCCAAGTAGCCCGGCTAAGATGACGGACAGCAGGTGGTGACGCTTCAAGGGAGCCTCCGCGGAATCGATCCGGGCCAGCTTAGTATGAATCCTTCTAAAAGCAAAAGACGAATTTGGGAGGTGAATAGTTTGAAAAATCGGCGGGCTCAACGTGCCGAGTGGAGTGCGAAAGAACCCGCGCTTCATAAAGCGAGCGCGGGTTCGATTGCCAACCTGAAGGTCCGCGGCAACATTGCTATGGCCCGCTTACCAGGAACACGTCCCACGCCCAGCGGCCAACGCTGGCTCCGCGCTTGTCGTAAACTTTCGCGCGATATCTGAACTGGTTGCCATATTGGTCAACTCTTCGCGAGTGCCGATAGTCAAGATCGATTGCCTTTACGTCCAGGGACAAAAGTGTGTGTAACTCTCCCGGTTCAGAGATGCCGTTATGATTCACGTCCTGCCAGAGACGTAATGAAGAGAAGATAGCATCGTGCTTGTCGATTACGCCGTCACCATTGCCGCCATTCTCTGGCCTATCGTATACGCCCAGGGCCAGGAATCCGTTTCGGCTAACTCCCGGCGGCGCTGTTGGCTGGGGAGCCGAATTACCGAACACTTCCTTACCATTGTCTATCGTGCCGTTACCGTTCCGGTCTAACACCAGCCAGGCGTCATCCGACCCTGCTGAGGTCCATGAGACCTTTTCCTTCGTACCGTCACGGTTCAAGTCAAAGCGCACGCCACCCGCGGCATCTGTAAGTTCAAAGCCATTGCCGGCCACGTCTATGACAATGGGCGAGTCAGGATCACAAAGACACAGATCAGGATTATAAGAGCCTCCCGCTTGTTGACAGTTATAGACGTCGGCGTAGTCGCAGTAGCAAGTGCCCTTACCCCCACATCCGCCCCCTGATGGGTAGCAGCAATTCCCCTATCTGGTCGTAGTCCTCAGGGCAACCGAAGCAAGAATTAGCGGCGACCCCGTTCTGATCTCCACAATACAGTGAGTAACAAGAAGTCGGACAAGGAACAATCTCTTGCGAGGGCCGATTCGAACCACAGTCAACGAGCACTCCATTCACCAGCGTCCTGCAAGGCTTTATCACAGTGTCAATCGCCTGAGTACCAGATGGGTAAGGATTCAACTCAGCCAGATCGTAACGGCAATCGAATCCTGGACTATTACAATTAACCGATGCGACTACAACACTCCCGCATTCGGAAGTCGGCAACGGAGGAAATCGCGCGTGTACTGCAGGACGAAATGGCGCAAGTCCGATTCCGTCGTAAGTATCAAAACCAACCGTCAAAAATAAAGCAGTGCGACTTAGCGCACTGCCGTCTGGCTTTTTGTTTGGTGTATTGTCGAGTTCCATGTTATCCGTGGGACTACGCCACCTGAAACCCTGAGGAAGGCGCCGATATAATCGACCGGCGTTCCACGCGGAGCCATCACTGAAGCCGACTTTTATTACACGCAGCTCCAATCGTTTGAGACTACTTGGAAATCCAGCACCTATCAAAAAGCCTTTTATTTCATCATATTCTCTGTCAGAAAGCGCAATTATAACCGGTCGACCGGGTGGGATAGGCCGGACTTTAGGCGGGGGCATCGACTCTTCATTTTCAAACCAAAATGGATCGAGCCCGTAATCAAACGGCCAACTTGCGGACAGCCCTTGTTGCTGATCCACAGTTCGTAGAAACTGCAGTTCCAGGCCTATGTATGTCACGGTTTTATTCGAGTTGTTAATTGCATGGATCTCTAAGCCGCGCATCCAGTCGTCCTCATCAACGAATGTTTGGTTTGTTTCGACCGTGCCTCTCTTTTTCGTTTTCATGATCGTTATTTTTACTGGCGGATCGAAATCCGATTTCTTTACCACAACCCTGGCCTCAGCCTCACCTTGCAGTGTTGACTGCGTGGTCTTCTGTTGCTGCACTGCACTCACCGCAAATAGCGAGTCTCCAGCGTATACGGCCCCACATATCACGAGTGAGGTGGTAAAGCTAAGCACGGCCACAAAGACAACGTGGTTCCGTCGCGTTCCTGACATGGGGTTTCTCCTTTTGTTGGTGAACTGTGGTTGGGCTGATTGCTAAAGCATCAACGGATACCGGCAGAGGAGCCCGTTCATGAAGAACACGCTACTCCCACCAAAACCTACTGTCAACAGTCGTATTTCACGAGGGTTTAGGTCGGTTGCAACCCATTTTTCCAAGGGTCACGCTAAAGGGTCGAGGCCTTGAGACTTGCCTGCACCAGAGAAAGGTTTTGCATATCAACTCTTGCCGACTATGCGTTCGTAGAAGTCAATGTACTGCGGAATTATTTGGTCGGTGCTGTAACGCGCAATTGCAGAAGCGCGAGCGCGCTTCCCCATTTCGCGGCGCAGTTTTGGATCAGTCAAAAGCTTCACGGCGTCGCTCGCCATCTTGTCGACATCACCGACCGGACTAAGAAACCCGGTTTCACCGTCATCGACAACTTCCGGCAGGCCGCCCACTCGTGAAGCAACCACGGGTACCTGGACAGCCATCGCTTCCAACGCTGCCAGTCCGAATGATTCCTGTTCAGACGGCAACAGCAGCACATCGGCCGCGCACAGGTAATCAACGATGCGCGGCTGTTTACCGACAAAAACGCATTTGTCATCAACATTCAAACATTGCGCGCGATGAATTGCGTTGGTCCGCTCGCTGCCGTCGCCCACCATTACCAGCCGCGCGTCAGTTACTTTCAGCACGCGCGCCAGGATCTCAACACAATCGACGGGACGCTTTACCGGGCGAAAGTTTGAGACGTGGACCATGATCGGCACGCCGTCAGGCGCGAGGCTCTGGCGCAGATCACAGTCAACTTTCGGTTTGTAATCAGTCGGACAAACAAAGTTCGGAATCACCTGGATTCGATCGAATTGAAATGTCTCGATAGTCGCCTCCTTCAGATAATTCGAGATGGCCGTGACCCCGTCCGATTGTTCAAGCGCATAACGCGTGATCGGCAGATAAGATCGATCCGCGCCCACCAGGGTTATGTCCGTCCCGTGCAAAGTCGTAATGACCGGCAGCCGCCGGTGAGGTTTCAAAGACTCGCGCGCCAGGATGGCGCTAATCGAATGCGGAATCGCATAATGCACATGCAGCAAATCGAGATTCTCAGTCTCAGCCACGGTCGCCATCTTCGTCGCCAAAGCCAGCGTGTATGGCTGATGCTCGAACAAAGGGTAAGACATCATCTCGACTTCATGAAACCGCACGCGCTCATTGAGCTCAGTCAAACGCGTCGGCAAAGCCGAAGAAATAAAGTGCACCGTGTGCCCGCGCGCCGCGAGTTCCTTCCCCAGCTCAGAACCAACGATGCCGCTGCCGCCGTAGGTTGGATAGACTGTGATGCCGATGTTCATGGGTCAGTGAGCAGTATGCAGTGAGCGGTGAGCGGTCGGCAAACCGCCCCGAGCCTCCGCGGGCAAGTAGATCCGCCCATCTTGCGCCGCTTCACCCTAATCCACTAGAGTACCGCCGCTATCGCTCGTTTCGTCACAACCTTGTTGACGAGACAAGAGGCGCTCTCGCATGTTGCCAAATCGTCCGCACGAACTACAGACAGTGGGGCTGCTCTTCTTGTGGCTGGCGCTGCTTTTTCCATCGGTTGTGCAAGCCGAACGACTGCCGCTCAAGCCGTATACCACTACTGACGGACTGGCGCACAACGCGGTCAACAAGATCGTCCGCGACTCGCGCGGCTTTCTTTGGTTCTGCACTGCTGATGGACTGTCACGATTTGACGGTTACACCTTCACGAACTTCAGTACGGATCAGGGTCTGCCGCAGGGCAACGTCACGGACCTTTTGGAGACGCGCGACGGCGAATACTGGGTGGGCACCAACGGCGGGCTCGTGCACTTCAACCCGAAAGGCGTGCCCGGTCACCGCGTGATCTATACGAATGACGAGACTAAACCTGTCCCGATGTTCACCGTCGTGATACCCGATGATGAAGACCGGCGCGCCAGGGCGATCACTGTGCTGGTCGAAGATCGCAACGCCACGATCTGGTGCGGGACATTGAAAGGACTTTTCAAACTTCAAGCATCAAACGGGCACTTCGCCTTGCGACCCATCGATATCGGCATTCCCGGCGAATACCCCGAACAACGTTTCGTGGCGGATTTGTTGGAAGATCGATACGGCTCGCTCTGGGTTGCCGCGCCGAGCGGGCTGTATCGCCGCTGGCCGGACGGCAGCGCCGCACGATACACCAAGCGCGATGGCCTGCCGAATGAATACCTACAAGATTTGCTCGAAGACCATCAGGGTCAACTGTGGGTGGGGACAAAACTCGGCGGCTTCTTCCGCCTTGTGGCCGATGAGTCGCACAAACCGCCGGTTGTCGCGCAGACGTTCACCACTAATGACGGGTTACCGAGCACTTGGGTTTATCAACTCTTCGAGACTTCCGACCGCAAACTTTGGGTTGCTACCAACGTGGGGCTTGTTGAGTTTTTTCCCAACGGTGACGAACAGGGCCGCCGGTTTCATGCCTACACGATGAGGAACGGCTTGAGTTATCACGAGATTGCAGCGCTCAATGAAGACCTCGATGGCAATCTCTGGCTCGGGACGAACACTGCGGGGGCGATGAAGCTGGCGCGCCGCGGCTTTGTCAGTTACGACTTTCAGGACGGCCTCGATAGCGTTAATGCAGTGTTCGAGGATAGTGAAGGCGGGATCTGTTTCAGAGGCTGGGTGCTGAGCGATCGTGGCAAAAGCGTATTCGAAGGAGCGACCCTGGATCTGATGCACTCCAATCTGAGCGAGCATGTGATGCGGTTCGGACGCTTCAACGGTCAGGACTTCGTGTGGTTTCTGCCCGACGCGGTGAAGAAGATTCATCTCGGCTGGGTGGGAGAGGAGCTCACGCTGCAAGCCCGTAACGGCGAGTGGTGGATCGGTACTGGCGCAGGACTGTATCGTTTTCCCGCAGCCGCTAGCTTCACTCAGATTAAGACCGCGCGACCGCTTGCGGTTTATACCACCAAAGACTCGCTGGCCACTACACAAGTATACCGCCTCTTCGAAGACTCGCGCGGCAACGTCTGGGTCTCGACCATTTCCTCCGCCACAAATGGCCTTGCCCGCTGGGATCGGGCCAGTAACACCATGCGCGACATGGCGAACGCGCCGGGCTTGCCCTCGCTCAAGGACGATCTGCCACGTTCATTCGGCGAAGACCGCGCCGGAAATGTCTGGATCGGTTTCAATGGTGGGCTGGCGCGTTATGTGCAGGGCAGCTTCCGATTTTTCACTGCGAGCGATGGCCTGCCGCCGGGCGGGATTATGAACATTTATTTAGACCGTGCCGGCCCTCTCTGGATCGCTTCAGCGCGCGGCGGACTCGTTCGCGTTGACGACCCCGATGCGGGCCGACCGACCTTTGTCAGTTATACGACCGCGCAAGGGCTATCGAGCAACAACACGGGGGTCATTACGGAAGACCTGCACGGGCACATTTACGTCGGCGGCGGCAATGGTCTCGATCGCTTTGACCCGGCGACTGGTCGGGTCAAACATTTTACGACCACCGACGGCTTAGCTCAGGGACCATTGCTGGCCGCCTTTCGCGACCGCAAAGGTACGCTCTGGTTTGGCACGGCCCGGGGACTGTCGCGCTTTGTGCCCGGGCCGGATGAGTCATCTGCGCCACCGCCAATTCTGATTAGCGGCCTGCACGTCGCCGGCTCACCACAACTGGTCTCGGCGTTGGGCGAAGCCGAAATCTCTCTGCCCAACCTTGCGGCAGACCAGAACCAGATGCAAATTGATTTCGTCGGGTTGAGCTTCGAGTCGGGCGACGTGCTGCGTTATCAGTACAAGCTCGAAGGGGCCGATTCGGATTGGAGCGCCCAGACTGAGCAACGTACAGTCAACTACGCCCGGCTTGCTTCGGGCCGCTACAAGTTTCTGGTGCGCGCGATAAATTCGGCCGGGATTATGAGCTCCGCGCCGGCGACCATCACATTCACGATTCTTCCTCACATCTATCAGCGCTGGTGGTTTCTGACGCTGGCAGGCCTGCTATTCATCACGATCGGCTACAGCTTCTATCGCTCTCGCGTAGCGCGCTTGCTCGGGATTGAGCGCGTGCGCACAGGCATCGCCGCCGACCTCCACGACGACATCGGCGCTAATCTAACCAGGATCGCGGTCCTGAGTGAAGTCGCGCGCAGCCAGTTGCCCGAAGCCAATCCGAGCGTTGCCAATCCGCTCTCATCGATTGCGCGCATCTCACGCGAGTCCGTGGCCTCGATGGGCGACATTGTCTGGGCCATCAATCCGAGGCGAGACAGTCTGCTCGACCTGGTCCTGCGCATGAGGCGGTTCGCCAACGAAATTTTCGCCGATCCGAAGATCGAGTTTCAATTCCACGCGCCCGAAACTGAGCAAGATCAGAAACTCGGAGCAGACCTGCGCCGCGACGTCTTCTTGATTTTTAAGGAAGCGGTTAACAACGCAGTGCGTCACTCGGGCTGCGCCAACGTCGAAATAGAATTGAAACTCGAGCCACGATGGCTGGTTTTGAAAGTTAGTGATGATGGTTCTGGGTTCGAGCCATCCGTGACAAGCGAGGGCCACGGCCTGGTCAGCATGCAGCGGCGCGCAAAGGCACTTGGCGGCGAGCTGCGCGTGCTCTCGCGCCCCGGCAAAGGCACGGAGATTCTGTTGAAGGTTCCGCGCCGCACGCACTGATGGCGAAACGTGCTTTGGCAGGTTGCTCAAAAAACGATTTCGGTAGGCGAACGATCCACGAACCCACACGAACCAGCACGAAATTAGTTCGAGTGATTTTGTGTCGTTTCGTGTAATTTGGTGGATCGTTCATGGTTTCCTTTTTCAGCAACCTGCTAGGGCAAGGCCTGATTGGTTTTCCGGCTATGCCGCCTGATGTGAGGAAGGTCTGTCACCCTTCCGGAAGGTGCTCTGGTTGCTCTTTTGGGCTATCCCATTTTCGGGGCATAGCCCCCAGGTGAATTGAAGCCATCGGTTCGGTGGGGCAGAGCCGCCACCTCACATCAGGGGGCTGAGCCGCGAAAACCAATCCCGTCTACCTAGCTGAATACACAGGTGACACGTGCCCAGTCGCGGTATAGACTCAGCGCGCTTACATCTCTGTCAGCAACAGGAGCCAGTGTGTCCCAGAGCGACAACCAGATTAGAGTGACCCTGATCGAAGACGAGCGCGATGTTCGCGAAGGGCTAACGGTCTTAATAAACGGATCCTCGGGCTTTCGCTGCACTGAAGCCTTTCGCACGATGGAAGACGCGCTCCGTTCGATCGGAAACGCTGTACCTAATGTCGTTCTGACGGATATCGGTCTTCCTGGCATGAGCGGCGTGGAAGGAACAAAGATTCTGAAAGAGCGCTACCCCAGTCTGCCGATTCTGGCGATGACCGTCTATGATGATGACGACCACATATTCGATGCGCTATGTGCAGGCGCATCGGGTTACTTGCTGAAAAACACGCC
>JBBQWP010000052.1:0-20586 GCA_038210455.1 Pyrinomonadales bacterium
CCGCCCTCCATTTAATCGGCATCGCTTATTTCTCGGCCAGGAAGTACGAGCAGGCGATTGAAGCTTCCAATCAAGCGCTTGACATCAGGCGTGAGGTGAAGGATCGCGCCGGTGAAGCGAGTACGCTCAGCAACTTGGGCAAAACCAATTTACGTCTGAACCGTCGCGAGAAAGCGATTGAATATTACGAGCAAGCGCTTGACATCAGTCGTGAGGTGAAGGACCGCGCCGGTGAAGCGAGCACGCTCAAAAACATGGGCAATGTCTATATAGAGCTGGGCCGTAGCGAGAAAGCGATTGAATCTCTTGAGCAGTCGCTGGTGTACTTTCGTGAGGTGAAGAATCGCGCGATGGAATCGAATGCGCTCCTCAATCTTGGCTTTGCCTGTACCAATCTGAGCCGTAACGAGAAAGCGATTGAATATCTTGAGCAAGCGCTGGCAATCCATCGTGAGATGAAGAATCGCGGGGCCGAAGCATACGTGCTCAGCGTACTGGGCGGAGCCCATAGCAAGCTGAGCCATTACGAGAAAGCGATTGAATATTACGAGCAGGCGCTGGTCATCGCGCGTGAGGTGAATAGTCCCGCGGCTGAAGGGGTCGCGCTCAACGACGTGGGTGTCGCGCGTCCACGACCTGCGGCGCGAAACGGCGACGCGGCTGCGGCTGAATCGAGCGCGCTCAACAACGTGGGTGTTGCCTATAGCAGGCTGGGCCGTCCTGAGAAAGCGATTGAATATCTTGAGCAGGCGCTAGCGAACTTTCGTGAGAGGAAGAATCGCTTGAGCGAAGGGAGCATGCTCAGCGAACTGGGCCTTGCATATGCCAATCTGAACCGGAACGAGAAAGCGATTGAATATTACGAGCAGGCGCTGACCATCGCGCGTGAGGTGAAGTTTCGCGCGAACGAAGGGGAAGCGCTCAACAATCTGGGCCAAGCCTATAACAGTCTGGGCCGGCCTGAGAAGGCGATTGAATATTACGAGCAGGCGCTGGCCATCGCGCGTGAGGTGAAGTTTCGCGCGAACGAAAGGGACGCGCTCGACAATCTGGGCCAAGCCTATAACGGTCTGGGCCGTCCTGAGAAGGCGATTGAATATTACGAGCAGGCGCTCGTGATTTCTCGTGAAATCCATGCCCGAGACATGGAGGCAAGCACACTTTACCACCTGGCCTCTGCCGAACGCGCGCGGGGCAACCTCCCGGCGGCCCGCACCCATGTCGAGCAGAGCCTGACGATAGCCGAGTCCCTGCGGTCTGATGAAATCAGCAGCCCGGAACTGCGCGCCTCGTTTCTCACCGGCATCCAGAGTTCTTACCAGCTTTACACCGACCTGCTGATGCGCCTGCACAGGGAGGAGCCAACCAAAGGCTTCGCCGCACTCGCCCTCGAAGTCAGCGAACGCCAGCGCGCCCGCAGCCTGCTCGACTTGCTCAGTGAGGCCCGCGCCGACGTGCGTCAAGGGGTGGACGCCAAGCTGATCGAACGCGAGCGCACGCTGGCCAGACAACTCAACGACAAAGCACAACAACTCGCGCAGACAACGAAGCCGGAACAAACCGCCGCCTTGAAATTGGCAATCAGCGGATTGGAAACTGACCTTGAACGCGCCCAGGCCGCCATCCGCAAAGCCAGCCCGCACTACGCCGCGCTCACCCAACCCCAGCCGCTCAAGCTCACAGAGATTCAAGCGCAACTCGACGCCGACACGCTGCTGCTCGAATACTCGCTCGGCGAGGAGCGCAGTTACCTCTGGGCAATCACCAAAGATTCGCTGACAAGTTATGAGCTGCCGAAGGCTGAGTCGATCAAACAGAGCGCCTTGCAGGTTTACGAACTGCTGACGGCGCGCAGCATAAACAAGCGTGGCGAGACACCTTCGCAAAGACAGGAGCGTGTCAGTCTAGCGGAAGCGCAACTGCCCGCCGCCGCACAAGCACTGAGCCAGACCTTGCTCGCGCCCGTCGCCGCTCAACTCGGCAACAAGCGGCTGGTCATCGTCGCGGACGGCGCGCTGCAATACATCCCGTTTGCCATGCTGCCCGAGCCGTCGGTTGTCCGTCCTTCGTCAGTTGCAAAAAACAACGGACAACCGTTGATTGTCGCTCACGAAGTCGTGAGCCTGCCGTCCGCGTCGGCGCTGGCGATTCAGCGCGCAGAACTGGCGGGCCGCCCGCCCGCGCCGAAGCTGTTGGCGGTGATCGCCGATCCGGTATTTGATCGTTCCGACGAGCGTTTTAAAACGGTAGCCAAGGACGCGGGCAGCGACAAAGTGCCAACCCAAACCATCAGCGGTGACGACGCCCGTAGTATCGAGCACCTCGCGGAAAACTCCGGCGACAAGTCAGGTGTGACACCTCTCCGATTGGTTATCCCGCGACTTCCCTTTACCAGACAGGAAGCGACCCGACTGCTCGCCCTCGTGCCAAAGAACTCAAGCTTAAGTGAGATTGATTTTCAGGCAAACCGCGCGGATGTGCTCAAGGGCGACCTGAGCCAATATCGTTACGTGCATTTCGCCACGCACGGGGTGATAGATAGCGAACGACCGGGCTTGTCGTCGCTGGTGCTTTCGATGGTCGACGCAGAGGGCAGGCCGCAGAATGGCTTCCTGCGCGCCAACGACATCTACAACCTGAAGTTGCCCGCCGAACTGGTCGTCCTGAGCGCCTGTCAAACGGGCCTCGGCAAAGAAATCAAAGGCGAAGGGCTGGTCGGACTAACCCGCGGCTTCATGTACGCGGGGGCAGCGCGCGTGGTCGTGAGTTTGTGGAATGTGAATGACAAAGCGACCGCTGATCTGATGACGAAGTTCTACGAGAGGATGCTGAAGCAAGGCGAGCGCCCCGCTGCGGCCTTGCGTTCGGCACAAGTTGAGATGTGGAAGCAGAAGCAGTGGCAGTCGCCGTATTACTGGGCAGCGTTTACGATGCAGGGCGAATGGCGATAGCGATCGCTCGTTAGAAGTCGCGCTGAGCCACCGCTGTTGACTCTCAGTCTGAGACCAGGGCCTCGCCGGAAATAGTTCGTTGGCGCTGGGGGAAATCGAGTTGAAATTTCGGTAGTCTTATTGGAGACGCATCTATATGTTGGTCAAAAGACTCTCTTTGCTGCTGTTGTTGCTTGGTTTGTCGGCTGTTTGCGCGTGGGCGCAGGTTGCTCAGTCGGCAGCGCGGCAGCCGCCGCCGCAAATACTCGAATCCGGCAAGGCCGTCGAGCGCGAGATCGCGGGCGGCGAATCGCACACCTTCCAAATCAAGCTCACAGCGGGGCAGTTTATGCGAGTGGTGGTTGAGCAGAAAGGCCTCGACGTGGCGATCACGCTCGAAGGCCCGGATGGCAAGCAGGTGGCTGAGGCTGACCTGACAGGCTCATCTGGAACGGAATCGCTTTCCTATGAAGCGGCAGCGAGTGGCGATTACCGGCTAATGATCCGCGCTCCCGGCGCCATCGCGCTGCGGGGCAAATATAGCGCCAGCCTGGAAGTGCGAGCGTTCACTACCGGGCAGGATAAGAGACGGATCGCCGCCGAGCGGGCACTGGTCGAGGCCGACAAGCTGAGCGTGCAGGGATCTGTGGCAGTTCAACCGATGCTGGAGAAGTCTGAACAGGCGCTGGTCATATGGCGTGAGCTGGGAGATCGATACTGGGAGTCTAAAACCCTTTCGCTGATCGGCAACGCCCACACCTTCTCAGCCCAACACGCGAAGGCGCTAGAGAGCTATGAGCAAGTGCTTCAGATCAGTCGCGAGATGAAGGATCGATCAGGCGAAGCAAACGCGCTCGGCTCCCTGGGCGCGGCTTACAATAACCTCAACCGCTACGATCAAGCCGTCGAATACCTCATGCAAGCGCTGACAATTAATCGAGAGTTGAAGGATAAAAAGGGGGAAGCGCATACGTACTACGCCCTGGGATTCGCCTACGGCGCACAGGCCCGCTACGAACAGGCCATCGAAAACTTAAGGCGGTCGCTGGATGCGGCACAGACCGGCCAAGACCGCGACGGCGAAATGCGGGCGCTGCAACTGCTCGGCAGCAGCAGCCGCGGCCTGAGCCGCTATGAGGACTCGATCGGCTACCTAAGACAGGCACTGAGCATTGCTCGCGATCAGAAGAACCGTGGCGCCGAAGCGAGCGCACTGCAGGGCATCGGGATGGCTTACCACAATCTGGGCCGTCCCGAAGAGGCCTCTTCCAGTCTGGAGCAGGCGTTGGCCATCAACCGGGAGATCAGGAATCGCTCCGGCGAGGCGATGGTGTACGGCGGACTTGGAAACGTGTATCTGCGACAGGCTCGCTATGAGGAGGCCATCAAGTATTACGAACAGGCTTTGGCAATCTGGCGCGAGAGGACGCAGCGTCCCAACGAAGGGGTGTCACTGCACAACCTAGGGGCCGCCTACGCCGCACTGGGCCGCTACGACAAGGCAATCGATTACTACGAGCAGGCGCTTCAAATCAGGCGCGCCGTCAAGGTCCGAGACGATGAGGGCCGTAATCTCAGCGCTTTGGGCAGCTTATATGAACGACTTGAGCGTTACGACAAGGCAATTGAGTATCTTGAGCAGGCGCTGGCGATCAATCGTGAGGTGAAGGACAAAAGAGGCGAAGCGGGGACACTTGCTGATCTCGGCGGGCTTTACCAGAAGCAAGGTCGCCGCAGCGAGGCCATCAGCGAATACGAGAACTCGTTGGCCATCGCGCGTGAGATCAAAGCGCGGGCGTGGGAGGTTGGGCCGCTCGAAGGATTGGGCGAAGTCTACCGCTCGCAGGGGCAACACGAAAAGGCAATCGGGTTTCACGGGCAAGCCCTCGCCATTGCTCGCGAGACGAAGGGGCGACTCGACGAAGCCTCGGCCTTGAACAACCTGATGCTCGACTGGAAAGCACGGCACCAGCCGCGCCTGGCGGTCTTTTACGGCAAGCAGGCGATCAACACCTATCAGGAAATTCGTAGCGACATTCGTGGCCTGGAGAAACAGTCGCAGGAGAGTTTCATCAAATCAAAGGAGGACACCTATCGCGAGCTAGCCGACCTGCTCATCTCTGCGGGTCGCCTGCCTGAAGCCGAGCAGGTCATGAATATGCTCAAGGAGGAAGAGTACTTCGAGTACATCCGCCGTGATGCTGCCAATGCGCCGCAAGACCGGAAAGCCCAACTCACACCCGAAGAGGCGGAGTTGGAAAAACGCTATCGCGAGATCGCCGAGCGCGTTGCTGAACTGGGCACTGAACGCGGCACGCTGGTCGACAAGAAAAACCGGACAGCTGAAGAGGAGCAACGGCTGGCAAAGATTGATGCCGATCTGGTCGTGGCCGGCAACGCCTTTCAAAACTTCCTCTCCCATCTGGAAACAGAGTTGGGCACATCTGCGGAAGCCAGTTCAAGAGCCTTCGCGCTCCGCGAATCTCAGGGGCTGATGGAAGACCTGCGCGAATTGGGGAAAGGCACGGTCGCGCTTTACACCCTCGTTGGCGAAGACAAGTACCGTGTGATTCTGACGACGCCCGATTTCCAGAAGGGCTATGAGTATCCGATTAAAGCTGCCGATCTCAATCGCAAGGTGCTGGAGTTTCGTGACGCGCTGCAAAACCCAAAGTACGATCCGCTGCCGCTGGCGCAGGAGCTCTACAAGATTTTACTCGGTCCGGTCGCCAAAGATTTGAAAGCCGCCAAGGCGCAGACGGTGATGTGGTCGCTGGATGGCGTCTTGCGTTACCTGCCGATGGCGGCGCTGCACGACGGCAAGCAGTATCTGGTCGAACAATATCGCAACACAGTTTTCACACCGGCCAGTCAGGCGCGCTTGAAAGATGTCCCGAGCCGGCAATGGAACGCGCTGGGACTGGGTGTGACCAAAGCGCACGGCGAGCGCATTCCGGCCCTGCCCGGAGTGATGGAAGAGATGCACGGCATCATTCGTGAAGCAGGCGAACAAGGCGGCGTGCTGCCCGGCATCATCAAACTCGACGAAGCTTTTACACAAGAGGCAATGCTCGCGGGGCTGCGGCAGCGACCGCCGGTCGTGCACGTTGCCAGTCACTTCCGGTTTTCGCCTGGCAATGAGACGAACTCGGCGCTGCTTTTGGGCGACGGGAGCTTTCTTACTTTGGCACAGATCAAAAGTCTCCCGAGCGTCTTTGGCGGCGTTGAGTTGCTGACGCTATCGGCCTGCAACACAGCGACTGGTGGCAGCGGTGCGAACGGCAAAGAGGTCGAAGGCTTCGGCGTGCTGGCACAGCGGCAGGGAGCGAAGGCGGTGATTGCCAGCCTGTGGCCTGTCGCCGATCGCAGCACGAAGAGTCTGATGCAGGAGTTTTACCGTTTGCGTGAAGCAAGGGACGGTCTGACGAAAGCAGAAGCGCTGCGCCAGGCGCAACTGAAACTGCTGCGCGGCGAGATTGGAGTTGCAGGCGGCCAGCCAGGTAGTCGCCAGATTACTCACGAAGACGCGCGCCCGGCGGAGGCAGCGAAGCGGAAATTATTCAATGCCGATCCGCAGAAACCTTACGCGCATCCGTACTACTGGGCGCCGTTCATTCTGATCGGCAACTGGAGATGATATGAGTAGATCTATTCCCATTGTGCTTGTGATTTGCTGTCTCTGGCTTGGCGTTGCGGCGCAAGCTACCCAAACACTGGAACTCGGCAAGCCAGTCGAGCGCGAGATCGCGGGCGGGCAGTCGCACACCTACCAGATCAAGCTCACAGCGGGGCAGTTGGCGCACGTCGTCGTCGAGCAAAAGGGCATTGACCTCACGGCCGTGCTCGTTGGCCCGGACGGCAAGCAACTGATTGCGATTGACCTAACGAACATCATCGGCACGCGCAAGCCGCTTTTGTATCAAGCTCCAGCGGCTGGTAATTATCAGATCGTGATCCGTGCCAATGGAGTGGCGACGCTGGCCGGAGCTTATCAACTCCGGCTGGAATTGAAAGACACAGCCACCGAGCAGGATCAAAAGCGACTGGCCGGCGAGCAGTTCTTGATCGAGGCAGCCGCCATGGCTCTGCGAACGGATTTCCAGCAGAGCATTGAGAAGGAACAGCAGGCGTTAACGCTCTGGCGTGAGCTGGCTGATCGGGGCTGGGAAGGTTATGCGCTCGGTTCAATGGGCCGCAATTATGAAAGTCTGAGCCGCTATGACAAAGCTGCCGAATGTTATGAGCAAGTGTTGGCGATTCGACGCGAACTCAACGACCGCCGGGGCGAAGCCTCCACGTTGTCTGATCTCGGTAGTGCCTACGAGCGACTGGGCCGCTTTGACAAGTCGCTGGAATCGTTTGAGCAGGCCCTGGTGATTCGTCGGGAACTCAAGGATCGCCGCGGGGAAAGCTCAATCCTTTCGGATGTCGGATGGGCCAACAACCGGCTCAGACGCTATGAGAAAGCGACCGAATATCTGCAACAGGCGCTGGCCATTGCGCGGGAAGTAAAGAGCCGGCCTGATGAGGGTTTGGCAATTAGCGGGTTGGCTACTGCTTATCTCGGACTGACGCAATTCGAGAGAGCAGCTGAGTACGGTGAACAGTATCTGGCCATAGAGCGTGAACTCAAAAGTCGAGTTGGCGAAGCTGCTGCGCTCAACAACCTTGCCCTCATGTATCGATCCTTGCTCCGCTTTGACAACACGATTGACTACTTTAAGCAGGCGCTGGCGCTCTTTCGCGAGCTGAAAGATCGGCAGAGCGTAGCGTTGGCTCTCAGAAATCTGGGCGATACGTATATGAGTTTCACGCGCCTCGATAAAGCAGTGGAGTCCTATGAGCAGGCGTTGCCGATTTACCGCGAGATTAAGGATCGCCAGGGTGAGGCAATGGTCCTCGGCCCGCTTGCCAATATCTATAATTTGTTGGGGCGCCCGGAGAAATCGATTGAATACTTCGAGCTGGCGCTGCCGATCAACCGCGAGTTCAAGAACCGGTTCCGCGAAGCAAACAATCTTAACGGATTGGGAAATGCCTACCTTTCGCTGCACAAGTATGAGAAGACTATTGAATTTTACGAGCAGGCGCTGGCTGCCACCCGAGAATTCAAGCTCCGTGGGCTGGAGGGCACTATGCTCGGCAATCTGGCAGAAACATATCAGCAACTGGGCCGCTATGATAAAGCGATCGAATACTCACAACAGGCCCTGACCATCGCCCGCGAAACGAGGAATCGAGGCTCTGAAACGTTTGTGCTCGCTATTTTGGGTAATGCCTTCCACGGGCAGGGTCAGTACGCGCAGGCCACTCGGTACCACGAGCAGGCCTTGAACGTCGCGCGGGAGTTTAAGAACCGAGGCCGGGAGGCGGAAGCTCTCGCGGACCTGCGGGAGGACTGGCAGGCGCAGAACAAGCCGAGCGTAGCGATCTTCTTTGGCAAGCAGGCGGTCAACGTTTATCAGGAAATCCGCAACCAGATCAGTACGCTCGAAAGAGAATTTCAGCAGAGTTTCGTCAAGTCAAAGGAGGACACTTACCGCGCATTGGCCGATCTGCTCATCTCTCAGGGCCGCTTGCCCGAAGCTGAGCAGGTCATGAACATGCTCAAGGAGGAAGAGTATTTCGAGTACATCCAACGTGATGCTGCCAATGCGCCGCAAAACAGGAAAGCCCAACTCACGCCCGAAGAGGCAGAGTTGGAAAAACGTTACCGCGAGATAGCCGACCGCGTTGCTGAACTGGGCACTGAACGCGGCACGCTGGTCGACAAGAAGAACCGGACGCCTGAAGACGAACAGCGACTGGCGAAACTGGATGCCGCGTTGGTCGTCGCAGGTAACGCCTTTCAAAGCTTTCTCTCCCATCTCGAATCTGAGCTGGGCGCATCTGCCGAAACAGGGTCTAAGATCTTCGCGATGCGCGAATCGCAGGGGCTGATGGAAGACCTGCGCGAACTGGGGAAAGGCACGGTCGCGCTCTACACGCTGGTCGGCGATGACAAGTATCGCGTCATCCTGACGACGCCTGATTTCCAGAAGGGCTACGAGTATCCAATCAAATCAGCGGACCTTAATCGCAAGGTGCTTGAGTTTCGCCAGGCATTGCAAAGCCCGAAGATCGATCCACTGCCGCTGGCACAGGAGCTCTACAAGATCCTGATTGGCCCCGTGGCGAAGGATCTGAAGGCCGCCAAGGCCCAGACGTTGATGTGGTCGCTGGATGGCGTCTTGCGTTATGTGCCGGTCGCAGCGCTGCACGACGGCAAACAGTACCTAGTTGAGCAGTATCGCAACGTGGTCTTCACACCGGCCAGCCAGGCGCGCTTGAAAGATGTGCCGAGCCGGCAATGGAACGCCCTCGGACTGGGCGTGACTAAGGCGCACGGCGAGCGGATCCCGGCGCTGCCCGGAGTGCTGGAAGAGATGCATGGCATCATCCGCGAAACCGCTGGGCCGGGGGCAGGTGGCGGCTCACAAAGCGGCGTGCTGCCCGGCATCATCAAGCTCGATGAAGCGTTTACGCAAGAGGCGATGCTTACCGGTCTGCGGCAGCGCCCGCCGGTGGTCCATATCGCTAGTCACTTCCAGTTCTCGCCCGGCAATGAAACGAACTCAGCATTGCTTTTGGGCGACGGGAGCTTTCTTACTTTGGCGCAGATCAAAAGTCTGCCGAACGTCTTTGGCGGCGTTGAGTTGCTGACGCTATCGGCCTGCAACACAGCGACTGGTGGCAGCGGCGCCAACGGCAAAGAGGTGGAAGGCTTTGGTGTGCTGGCGCAGCGGCAAGGCGCGAAGGCGGTGATTGCCAGCCTGTGGCCCGTCGCGGATCGCAGCACGAAGAATCTGATGCAGGAGTTCTATAAGTTGCGCGAAGCCAAAGACGGTCTGACCAAAGCGGAAGCTTTGCGTGAGGCGCAACTGAAACTTCTGCGCGGCGAAATTACGATTGATACTACTATCCTGGTCTTGAATCGTCAGATCGTGCACGACGAAGATAAGCCCGGGACGCTGAAACAGCCGCGCTTCAATCCTGATCCGAAGAAACCATATGCCCATCCGTATTACTGGGCGCCGTTCATTCTGATTGGCAACTGGAAATAAACTGAGCTTGGAGACAAGAGCGATATGACATTCGAAAGAAAGACAATTCCATCGCAGCGACTCTTCGTGGCGGGAGTGCTGATCGTAGGTGTGGCCGGTTTGTTGGCCGCTATGGCCCGGCAGCCGCCTTGCGCGCCGCGTAGGTCGAGATGTTGAAGCATAGGCAGTGGCAGTCGCCTTACTACTGGGCGGCGTTTACAATGCAAGGCGAGCGGCGCTGACTTCCCTAAGTGGCCGGGGGAAAGTTAGCCGCACTAAGCCATCCTCAATAAGCAAAATCTGAGTTGAAAAATGCTTTTCCTAAAACTTTTTTGCTTTGCGTGAGGGGATTCGATCGGGAAATTCGGTTTCCTAAATGGATGAGAAAGAGCACGGTTTTTGATCGCGCGGTTTGATTGGCGATAAACGACCAGCGATTGCCATCTTGCCTCGTCGTATTTCTTAGTAAATTTCAACCCGGCTGTTAGAGCAACGCATTTTGTTCTATTCGGCCTTTGATTCCCCTAGCGGGAAAGGAGTCCCATGAAAAGCAAACACAAATTGATAGCGGCAACACTCTTGGCAGTTCTTGTCACGCTGGCTGTTTCGGTTTATGGACAGGTCCACAAATACTATACCCCGGGCACGGTGTGGGCTGTAACCACGATCAGAATCCATCCCGGGATGGATCAGGCGTATCTGGAATACCTGGACACTCAACTGAAGAAAGAGTCGGAAATCTCGATCAAGAATGGGTTCATGAAATCCTACAAGATTTTGCGAGCCCAGGATGATGACACTAGTTGGAATATGTTGATCCTTCGCGAATACGATAGTTATGCCTCGCTGGAGAAGAATGCGGAGAAGGCGGATGAAGCCCTCCGACAGGCTACCGGGATTGACGACCAAAAAGGGATGCAAGGATATACAGATCGGTCAAAGGTTCGGGACATCGTGGGCACGAAATACATGCGGGAACTGATCCTGAAATAAAGTTGCTGACCGAGGGCGGATGCCCCGACTGCGGAAAGGCGCAAAGGCGAGTGCATAACCCCGCTCGCCTTTGTCTCTGGATGTTCACTCCCTTGCCATCAATTCGCGAGAGCCGAGTAAGGAGACGATTATGAGACCGGGCAAAAAGACAATTCCATCACCGCGAATACTTGTGATGGGGACGATAATGCTTTGTCTTGCTTGTTTGCTAACGGCTACAGCCCAGCAACCGCAGGACGAGGAAGCGACCCGACACCTGTGGGACACAGCTTTTATCGAACAGGGGAACAAGGCCGCGAGCAAGAGACCGGCCAGGCGCAGCTACCGAATTGTGACTCCTCGGGTTCCCGTCGCGGGCGTGTCACCGGACACAGTCATAGGCATTACACTCTGGCGGTTGCGGCCCTCAAGGAAAGCGGACACCGGCGAACGGATCATTACTCACGACGGTCCGGAATCTGTTGAGTGGCTCCCTGAACGTGTCTCGTCCACAGGAAGATTGTCCGAAGGCGATCGCATTCGTATGAGTATCGAGGCGGCGCGCACCGGCTACCTGTACGTTGTGGACCAGGAGATCTATGCAGATGGCTCGAAGGGCGAACCGCTGCTAATCTTCCCTACCACGCGCACGCGCGGCGGCGACAACTCCGTGAAAGCAGGTCGCGTGATCGAGATTCCCTCTCAGGATGATAGTCCACCCTTCTTCACGCTGAAACGGACTCGAGTCGATCACGTCGGCGAGAATGTGATCGTTTTGGTGACCCCAACTCCAATTGAAGGATTGGGGATTAGCGATAAGGCGCTGAGACTGTCCGATGAAACTCTCGCCTCATGGGAAAAACAATGGGGCGCGCAGACGGGCCGGCTTGAGATGGCTAACGGAAACGGCCAGCCGTGGACCAGGCAGGAAAAAGAGGCTGGGACAGACGGCACGCGTTCCTTAAAGGCAGATGAGCCGGCGCCGCAAACCATTTACTATCGCCCTGGGGCAAGTAGCACAGTCCCGGTTTTGGTGAAAGTTGAACTCCAATACGCCAGAAAAAGGCCCCCAGTGATGAGACGGCACTGAGCCATGTGCAAGGCGCAGGCTCGGCTTTCTTGAAAAGGATCTCGCTAGTCACGTTGCCTTGTCCAGTTGCCGCACGTTGCTAAATCGCTATCGAAAAGCCTGATCCGGTTGGTTCACCCACGCGAGTTCCTTCGCGCTTCCATTAAACGTCCAATAAGAGTTCTCGTGAGTCTTCAGAGTGCGGTAGAGTGCTATCCATGCCGCGAAGTTCCTTTGAATTACAGTGAATTGCTTCTCTTTCACGGCGGCGACACGGGTTCGACTCCCGTACGGGACGCCAACTTCCTAAGAATTCTCAAGATTCTCGCCGGCTATCTGAGGCCGATGCCTTTCCTAATGGACATCGGTGTTAGATCTGCCACGGGAGGGTTATCTTAAGAACTTGTAAGCATTAACCTGACCATCTGCGGCAAGCCCTGCACGTTTTCGAACCCTCCGTTTTCTAAAATAGTTTAGTTTGATTAAGAAGAGTTTGCGAATCGCGGATTTCTCGATCAATCCAGGTCAGTTCATCACTTGGCTTGCTCTCGGCATGCTGCTTGCTGGGTATGTGAACGACACGTCGCTTAAAACAGAGTCCGCGGGACGGGCGCAAGACGGGCGAACCAAACTCGACCATGAAGAAAATGGAGCGAGAGCCCAAAAAGATTTTGAGGAGGGTGAAGATGACTAACCGACGCAAACTCAGTCTTTCAATTTTCGCGGCTGCGACACTGGGGCTTTTTTCGGCCACAGTGGCAACCGCCCAACGCACCTATGATCCCTCGAGCCGTAACGGCGATTACCAACGGGATAGAGATTACAGGGGCGATCGTGATCGCGGATATGATGATGGGTACGGGCGCTATGACGACCGCTATCTCCGCGATTCAATACGACGTCTTGACCGGCTCAGTCAGTCGTTCGAGAGGGACCTTGATCGCGAACTCGATCACAGCCGCGAAAATGGCAGTCGGCATGAGGACCATTTGAATGCCGATGCTAAGAAGTTTCGTCGTGCCGTAATCGATTTGAAAAACGCATTCAATGAACGCAACCTGGATAGCAGCGCTGACGAGGCCCACCGGCTGCTCGATGCGGCGAGTCATCTTGAAGACATGGCGGAACATCACTTCGACAACGATCGGCTGATCTCCCAGTGGTCGGAGATCACCCAGGAGTTAAGTGTGATCTCGGACGCTTATGGAATCAGGGGCGCCAATCACGGTGAAAACAATCGCAACCGGCGCCGCGGCAATGACGATTATCGAAGGAACGACGACTATCGTACAAATCAAAATCGGAACAACGATTGGTGGCGAAGGATCCCCTGGCCTAACTAAGGCCTCCGGGTTAACAATGAGAAAGGAAGCTAAGCCTCGTCTCAAGATAGAGTGGGACGAGGCTTTCGCACATTCGCTTCCTTTGTTGTCTTGAAGTAGCTCTGAATCTCAACTTCGCTACGTCCGGCTCGCCCTCTCACCATAACCCGACCAGCTTCCACCAGAACGGTCCGATACCCAACCAGAAGACCAAATTGAGAATCGAGATCAAGAAACCGAGTTTCCACCAGGTTCCCTGCCCCACATAACCGGCGCCGAAGTAGATCGGTGCTGAACCGGTGCCGTAGTGCGTGATGCCCGCGTTTAGATTGGAAAAGAAAGCCAGCGAGAGCGCCGCCAGCATTACTGGTACACCACCGACCAGAGCGGTTGTTAGAAAAACAGGATAGAGGGCGGTGACGTGCGCGGTCATGCTCGCGAAGCAGTAATGGACATACAAGTAGGTAACAACCAGAGCCAGCAGGGCTGCTTTCCAGGGCCAGCCGCCCAAATGGGCGAAGATGTCTTTTGAAATAACGTTGATGACACCAACCTCATTCAAAGCGCTGGCCATCATGAGGAGCGGCGCGAACCAGATCAATGCGTCCCACGCTTTTCGCTCGGACAGTAGATCGTCCCACGTCAAAACTCGGAAGATCAGGATCGCGGACAAGCCCGCCAGCGCTACGAATGCATTGGCAATTCCGTGCCAGGGAGAAGTGACCCAGCCAATCATTACAGTCAGCAGGATAACAACCAGAACGATTTCATCTCGCTTCATTCGCCCAAGGCTGTGCAGCTTCTCGCGTGCTAATGCTCGTGCCGGTTCGATGTCCTTTAGTTCGGGCGGATTCAGGCGATAGAGGAGATAGGGCACAAAAATCATTGACAGCAGTCCGGGCACCGAAGCCGCGAGTGCCCAACGCAGCCAGGTCAATTCAACGTGTCCAATGTCGCGGGCAAAGCCGGCAATCAGAGGATTAGCAACCATGCCCGTCAGAAACATCGCCGACGCTGTGTAGGTGGCATGAAAACTAACCAGCGTCAGGAAAGTTCCGATTCGGTTTGCGGTTGGGCCGGGCTCTGAGTCGAGGGCCTCACACAAGCTGCGCGTGATGGGATAGATGACCCCGCCGCCTCGCGCTGTATCAGAAGGAACGAAGGGTGCTAACACTACGTCGGCGGCGACCAGCGAATATCCCAACGTCAGCGCGCTGTGGCCGAAGCGCCGGATGAATAGATAAGCGATGCGCAATCCCAGTCCGGTCGTAATCACCGCCCGCGCAAATAAGAAAGCGGTGAAGACTAACCAGACGGTGGCATTACTAAAGCCTGAGAGTACTTTGTCCGCGGGCAAAGTTCGCGTCAGCACCAGCAGCGTCATCGCGATCACTACGCTGACACCCATCGGGATAGGACGTGCAATCAGAGAGACGATGGTGGCGGCAAAGAGGGCCAGCAGATGCCGCTGTAGAGGATCCAATCCCGGCACGGGAAGAAAATACAGCAATGCGCCGGGAACGAGCACGACGGCCCACCGCCAAGAGGCTGGCGGGCTCGGCATAGTCAAAGTCAAAACTTGCTCAGTCTTTGTGGCCAAGTGTCGTGCGTCCCTTAAGTGGAATCATAATTGAGAGCGCTGAGCGACGGGGCTTGTATTTTTCTGGCAGCCTCACGGGTCCAATATTAAAGCGCGCCCAAAGCATATCCAGCAGCGTTGTGAAAAGTTCGTCGCCTGTCGTGTTGCTGACTACTGCGGCGCTTGCGGCAATATGTGCCGCGTCTCCATCATCGATGGGAGAATCTCGAACTCTTCACAGGTTGCTCGATCTGAATTGCTATTACTACTACCAGCGTATCCTCACCCCGAATTGGATCTGGCGGTTTGCGGTTAGGGTGGAGGTAATAGGTCCCGCATTGGCTATCGGTGCATCCCCGGGAACTGCGCTTGAGGGAAAGACTGTCTTATCCCCGGGCGCTGCGAAGTTCGGGTGGTTCAAAGCATTGAACATCTCGGCCCGCAACTGGATTGAGAAGGATTCAGAATGGATGGGAATGTTTCTGTACAAGGCGAAGTTCAGTACCGCCTGAGAAGGACCATACACGTGGTTTCGTCCTGAATTTCCGATGCGTTTTGTCGGACTTGGAACCGTAAAGCAGGCGCCGTTAATATAATGAGTTGGAATCCCGGTTACCGGATTGCAACCAGCTACTCGATCAGGAAATTGATAGCCATCCTCTAGTCCGGTGCCCAGCGGATCGCCGGCGATAAAAACGGAGAACGGTGATCCAGTACTGGCGCTGAAGATGCCGCCGAGTTGCCAGTGTCCGAACACGGCAGCGAGCGCCTTGTTGCCCTTTGGGCCCGGAATGTTCCACAGCGAATTCACGACAAAGTTGTGCCGAACATCGAAGTCGCAACCACCGCGACGGTTGGCCCTGTCGAAGAACAGCAGGTCGTTGATGCCGTTCGTAAAAGTGTCGCCACGCGAACCGCTCGATCCTGTGTCAGTGCATTTTCCCCAGGTGTAAGAGCCCTGCAACTGGAAGCCTTTTGTCATCGGTCGATTGAGTTGGACTTGCAGGCTGCGATAGCTCGAAGTTGCGTCGAAGAAGATCGCTCTAAAAACGGCTACGTTCGGGTTGAGCGGAACTCCACCACTGGTCGGAAAAACAAATCCTGCTGGAGTCTGAGTCGGTAAGACCATATTTATATCGTCAGGGCCAAAAGAGTTGTGGATTGAATGCGACCCGACGTAACCAACTGTCGCTGTAAAGTGCGCCACCAGCTCTCGTTGAACCGTGGCATGCCAATTCATCACATAGGTGCGGACTCCACTGGGATCAACATACGTCCCGGCTGGTTTCGAAAAGTCTGCCAGCGTGAATGCGATTTTCGGAAATGAGCCCGCCGGCAGACCATTTACTCGGGTATTGAGCGCGAATGGGAAGTCACCCGCCGCATGTGGAGTAATGACCCAGGGAAGAGGCAAAACGTCGAAGATCCCAAAACCAGCGCGGAGCGAAGTCTTTCCGTCACCAAACGGATCCCAGGCGATCCCTACGCGCGGCTCAAAGTTTCGCGTCGTGGGATTTTTGTCGAAATAATGCTTCACCCGGACCAGAGGCCCGCCGAAGATATTTCTGACCGCGTAAAAGTTATTAAATCTCTCGCTCGGATTTGTTGCGAATTCATACCGCAGGCCCACGTTAACGGTGAGATTGGGACGGAACCGCCAGTCGTCCTGGAAGTAGCCGGCAATGACCGATTCGCGTGTTCCCACCTCGGCTTTCACGGCAGTGCTCGTCACGTCAACTCTCTGCGGCTTGTTGGTCAGGAAATTCGCTAAGCTGGTGAAACGGAAAACGCCATTGGGGCGACGAACGAGCAATTCAATGTACTCTATGCGCTCAACTGCCATGCCGAATTTGAATACGTGGTTGCCACGGCTTAGGTAGGCATCGTCGTATGCCTGAATCGAGTTTTGAACGTGGTGAGCGAAGGTGTTAAAGCCGTTGCCGCCGAAGCTTGTCAGGCCCAGGGCAGCGATATTTACCATAGCCGCAGGCAGACCAGGCGTCGTGCCCAGAGCTATGTCGTCGGCGATCGGGTTGAGCGCCCCGCCGGGCGCGTTCACGAGACCAAAGGTCCGGTTGTAACCGAGGCGAAGTGCGTTTTGAAAGTTCGGCGAGAAAGTATGGCTTTCCTCGATGGCGATCATTTGGCGCCGCGACCGGTTGGCGAAAGTCACGTTATTGAGCGCGTCTGGGACAGTGAGACTTGAAGAATCATAAAAATAAGTTCCAAAGAGGCTGTCCTTCTCGTTAAATCGATGATCGGTACGCACCGTGTAGAAGTTCTCTTTGTAGTTCTGAATATTTGAAGTCAGAAACTGCCCGGTGTCTCCGTTGCCAAGCAGGGATCCATTTACCTTAGGATAAAAACCCAGGAACGGCTTAACGAGTGGATCCACGACAACCGTGCCGGCCGCCAGGATTCCATTGCGCGCATTATCCGACGGTACGGTTGCCACTTGCGCAACACCCTGGTGCTGCCGGATGCCCTCGTAATCGCCAAAAATAAAACTCTTCTTCTTGATGATCGGTCCTCCCGCTGAACCACCGAATTGATGCCGCGCAAAATCGGGTTTCGGTTGCGAATTAATGTTAAAGAAATTCCGCGCGTCCAGGGATTTGTTCCGTTCAAAATCATAACCGGTTCCGTGGAAACTGTTGGTGCCCGCTCGAGTAGTGCCGTTGATCACCCCACCCGACGTGCGCCCGTATTCGGCAGAATAGTTGCTTTGCAGCACTGAGAATTCGGCAATCGCGTCGGCGCCGAGGGTCGCTCCACCCACGCTTCCAGGCCCGCCATTGGTGTAATCGTTGATGCTGATACCATCGATGCGGTAATTATTCTCCTGCGGCCGGTGTCCTGCCACTGTGAGCTGATTTCCCCAACCACGATTGCCCTTCGAAGACGTGCTCGACACAGCTGCTTGTGTCTGAATCGCTGCGATCCCAGGTTGAAGTGTCGCCAGGCTGGTCCAATCGCGGCCGTTGAGGGGAAGCTCGCGAATGGTCCTTTCATTTACGACTGCGCTGAGAGTTGAGTTAGTAGTATCGACGACTGGAGCCTCGTCACTGACAATGACAGATGCTGACACGGTGCCGGGAGTCAGTTTGAAATCAATCGACAAGTCCGCTCCGACCGTAAGCTCGATCCTCTTCTGAAGAGTAGTAAAACCAGGTAACGAGGCGGTGACCTCGTATGGACCGGGCAGGAGGTTGGGCGCCCGGTATACGCCGTCTTGATTTGCAACGACGTTAGTAGCAATTCCGGTCGCCGTATTACGAATGGCCACTTGCACGCCCGGAACGACCGCCCCGTTGCTGTCTATTACTCTGCCGGAAATAGCCCCGCCGGAAACCTGCGCGCTAACGGCAACCGGTATCAGGAGAATGACGAGCAGGCCCAGGACCTGGTTGAATTTGCAAAAATTGACAGACAGCATGTCGATCCACCTTTCTTAGGTTAAGTCGAAGTTTTGTTCAAGACCACGGACGTTGAGACCCGACGGACTAAATTCTGTACGATTGCAGTTGATGCGACTTGACGATTGTTGCGAGCCGTCTCCCGAATTCAGAGAGCATTCTCTTTCAATGACTTGCGCCGGTTTGGGTCCGGTTATATGATTCGCCCATTGGTGGGCGATGAAATGAGTTCTTCCGCTGGAATCGTAAAGATGCTTCTTGCTATGTGCTGACTACCAACTTTTTCAGAGTGCGCCGTGAACGATTGCAGAAATCAGGACTGTACATGAAGCAAAAATAACCCTGAGAAGTCGCGACGGTCTTTAGGTAAGCATTAAATTCACCTTAATAACTCTTAAAATTTTCTTACAGATGCTTTCGCAAGTTCAGGAGAGATACGAATTCGGGCCTTTCTGCCTTAACCCGGTGGAACATACCCTTCTGCGCGGCGATCAACTGGTGTCGCTGACCCCGAAGGCGTTTGAAGCTCTGGCTCTCCTGGTTCGAAGCAGCGGCCATCTTGTCAGAAAGGAAGAACTGATCGAGTGGGTCTGGCACGATACGATCGTGGAAGAGGGCAATCTGAATGTAATCATCCATACGCTGCGAAAGGCCTTAGGCGATGACCCGCGCGAAAGCAAATACATCGAGACAGTGGCGAAGTGCGGCTATCGCTTTGTGGCGCAGGTCCGGAAAGCCGAGGAGCATGGGGCAGCGACTGCCGCAACTAACACCTCGGCACCCGTCAATGTAGCCAGACAGTCTTCGGATCAACAACCGAGCACGGCGCCTCCTTCAACTTCCTTCTTTCCTTCATCTTCTCGTGGCGCCCTCGATCGGCGTCGCTTAGTAGCCCTTGGCGCCAGCGTTGTCGTAGTCGCCCTGGCGATCACGGCTTTTTTCATTTGGCGCTCTAACCATTCCGCTAAGGCCCCAGCCGCAGCATCCCCGGCGTTAGTGAGATCGATCGCCGTGCTGCCCTTTAGGGTATTGAGTAACGAGAAGGGCGACGAGTACTTGACCCTCGGTCTGGCGGATGCCTTGATCACCAGCCTTAGTCAAACTCGACAGGTCATCGTGCGCCAGACAGAGGCCGTCGCAAAATACCAGAACACCGGCAAGGACCCGCTGGAGGCAGGGCGTGAGCAAGGCGTCGATGCGGTCCTCGAAGGACAGGTGCAGCGCATTGGCGATCGTGTGCGCGTGACCGCCCGGCTCGTGCGCACGAGTGACGGCATGTCGCTGTGGGCCGACCGGTTCGAAGAAAAATTCACAAACATCTTCGCGGTTGAGGACGCAGTCGCCGAAAAAGTGGCCCGTACGACGATCCTCGCAATGAAAGGTACAGGTGAAGCGCCGACTGAACGGCTCACCAAGCGTTACACGGAAAATAACGACGCCTATGAGGCTTATCTCAAGGGTCGCTATATGTGGAACAAGCGAACCGTTGACAGTCTGCAAAAGGCACTCTTGTATTTTCAGCAGGCCATTCGGCTCGACCCGAATTACTCCCTGGCTTATGTCGGCTTGGCCGACACCTACACGCTGCTAAGTTTCTTCACCATCGCTGCGCCCAATGACGCTTTCCCGAAAGCGAAAGAGGCGGCCGAGAAGGCGCTGGCTATCGACGGCACTCTGGCCGAGGCATACACCGCACTGGGCCAATTCAAGGCCTACTACGAATGGGATTGGAACGGCGCGGAAAATGAGTTTCAAAAAGGGATAGCCCTTAACCCAAATTATCCGTTGTTACATCATTGGCGGAGTCTCAACCTGATTGCGATGGGGCGAATGGATGACGCGCGTGCGGCGATGCGGCGGGCGCTGGAGTTGGATCCCCTTCTGCTCATAACCAACGTGAACCTGGGCCGGATAGATTACTACGAAGGCCGTTACGATCAGGCGATCAAACAATATGAGCGCGCGCTGGAGTTGGATCAGAACTTCATGCGCACGCATCTCCGTCTCGGCCTTGCTTATGTCCAACAGGGTCGTTACCGCGAAGCACTAATCGAATACAACAGGGCGCTGGAGATAGCCGGCGACACGCCTCAGATCAGAGCGCACATTGCTCACGTTATGGCCGTCTCAGGAAAAAAGTCTGAAGCACTGACCGCACTCGCCTTGTTGCAGGAGCGAGCAAAACGACAATACGTCCCTCCCTACGACATCGCCCT
>JBBQWP010000053.1:0-16930 GCA_038210455.1 Pyrinomonadales bacterium
CTCTTAGCAGGTTGCTGAAAAATTATGGAGGACGGCAGAGCCTTTGGAGTGCGGCGGCTTGACGCCGCTTTGGATCTCGCCACATTAACGAAAGCTATATTTTGTTCGCGCTTGCAGCCGGAATCAAGAGCGGCGTCAAGCCGCCGCACTCCAAATGTTTGTGTCCTGCGCACACGGAAGAGTCTTTCAGCAGCCTGTTATTCCGCACAACTGTTATGCCTGATCAAGTCAGATCCACGAACCATTCTTCTCTCTCCGGCCCACGGCCGGAGCACACCGCGAACCGGATTAGCTGCCGCGAAATCGGCCAGCGCACTGCGGGTCTGAACAGCTTTGTTCACGACCTGGTCGCGAACCGGGCGGCTGCGACACCGGACGCACCCGCACTGGTCGCCGGCGCCGAAATGATTTCCTATCGGGAACTGGATGCGCGCGCAAATCAAATCGCGAATTACCTGCAGAGAATCGGTGTCACGCCGAATGCCCCGGACAATATCGTCGGGCTTTGCCTCGATCGTTCTGTCGACGCGGTAGCGTTCGCGCTGGGCATCCTCAAGGCGGGGGCAGCTTATCTGCCACTTGATCCGGCTTATCCGGCCGATCGACTAGGGTTTATGTTGAATGACGCGCGGCCCCGCGTACTGATCACTCAACAGGAGACTGCGGAAAAACTTCCCCACGGTTCCTGGCACACACTCGCGATTGATCGGGACGGCGCGGAGATTTTTCTTGAACCCGTTGACCTAAACAGCCCTGAGATAACCAGCGAGCACCTCGCTTATGTGATTTACACGTCGGGTTCAACCGGCCAGCCCAAAGGCGTCGAGACTACACATCAGAATCTGCTCAACCTGATCGAGTGGCATCAGGATGCATTCCAGATCAACTCAAGTGACCGAGCAAGTCTGCTCGCCGGAGTTGGATTCGACGCGGCCGTCTGGGAGACCTGGCCATATCTTGCCGCCGGATCGGCGCTGTTCTTACCGGAAGAGCGCACTCGCCTCTCGCCGGAACTGCTGCGCGATTGGCTGGTAGCTGAAGGGATTACCGTCAGCTTTCTGCCGACTGCGCTGGCTGACCGCGTGCTGACCCTCGAGTGGCCGACGAACACCGCGCTGCGCTATTTGCTCACCGGCGCCGAGACTCTCCGCCGCTTTCCCGCGGGCAATCTTCCCTTCCAACTCGTCAACAATTACGGCCCGACTGAATGCACTGTCGTTTCAACTTCGGGAATCGTTTCACCCGACAGCTGTGTAAACAAAATGCCGACGATCGGCCGGCCCATCAGAAACACACAGGTCTATATCCTGGACGAGAATCTCAGTGAACTGCCTGCGGGCGCGACGGGTGAACTGTTTGTTGGAGGAGCCGGCGTCGCTCGCGGATACCTGAACCAACCCGAGCTGACCTCAGAAAAGTTCATTCCAAATCCTTTCAGTGCCGAGTCCGGCTCTCGTCTGTACCGGACGGGAGATCTCGCGTGCTATCTCGATAACGGAGAAATTGAATACCTCGGACGGATCGACGATCAGATCAAGATCCTCGGACACCGCATTGAGCCCAACGAGATCTCTGCGGTCCTTGATCGCCATCCGGCCATTGAGGCCAGCTTAATCACGGCGCGCGCGGAAGGCTGTAGCGAAAAGCGCCTGGTCGCTTACGTTGTGCTTAACGCCGGCGAGCAAACCGCGACAGTAGCCTTGCAGGAATTCCTCAGCGAGCAACTCCCTAGATACATGGTGCCGTCGGTATTTGTGCAATTACAGTCGCTGCCGCTAACTCAAAACGGCAAGCTGGATCGGGCGGCGTTGCCGGCGCCTGATCTCGAAAATACTCTGCGAAATGATGTATTTGTTGCGCCGCGCACACCTATCGAAGATCGTCTGTCGGCGATGATTTCGAAGCTTCTTGATCTGGAGCAGGTTAGCGTTGCTGACAACTTCTTTCTCCTCGGCGGGCACTCTCTGCTGGGCACGCAACTCATCGCCCAGGTTCGCGCAGCTTTCGGAGTGGAGCTGGCCCTGCGAACGCTATTCGACTCGCCGACAATCGAGCAACTGGCGTTTGAGATCGAGCGACTGGTGATGGCCAGGATTGAAGCGATGACCGAAGACGAGGCTGAGAGTTTGTTGGCGTGAACCCAGAGAGAGCAATGTCCTTCTCCCATTTCTGATTTGTCATTTTTCATTGCCCAGCCTTTCGGGCCGGCAATGATGTCTCCGCACGAAGACTCAATGCCAGATGAAAAATGACAAATGAGAAAATGAGAATTGGAGAGTAATGACCAGTCACAGAATATGACGACTAACAAACCGGCAAAGCCATCCCAAACTCTTAGTCTTTATCAACTGCTGGACCCCGAGGTTCTGGCGAATCCCTATCCGTTGTACGAGCGGCTGCGCACGGAATCTCCGGTGTACTGGGACCCTTATCTGCATGCCTGGGTGGTCACGCGTTACGCCGATGTGATCACGGTGCTGCACGACTTTTCGGCCGATCGCACGCCGACACCGGAACAATTTGCGGCGATGGGTTTGTCAGAGTTGGGCCCCATCGCCCAGGTCATGATGCGGCAGATGCTGTTCATGGATGCGCCGGCGCACACGCGCCTGCGCGGCCTCGCGTCGATGGCGTTCACGCCGGCCAGAGTCGAGGTCCTGCGATCGCATATCCGCGACATCGTCGACGATTTGATCGAGCCGTTGCTGCGCGCGGGACGGATGGATGTGATTAACGATCTCGCCGCTCCACTACCGGCAATCGTAACTGCAGAAATGCTCGGCGTGCCGACATCTGATTGCGACAACTTGAAAGCATGGTCGGCTGACTTTGCCGAAGTGCTCGGTAACTTTCAGCACAACCCGGACCGAACGCAACGCACTCTGCGCTGCGTGGAAGAGATGTCGGCGTACTTTCGCTACGCCATCCAGCGCATGAAGACTGATCCGCGCGAGGGCCTGATTCATTCGTTCATGACCGCAGAGATCGACGGCGACCGCTTAAGTGAAGAAGAGATCATCGCCAACTGCATCGTGACGATGGTTGGCGGCCAGGAGACCACGACAAACCTGATTGGCAACGGCGTGCTAAGCCTGTTGCGTAATCCGGATCAGCTTGAGCGCCTGCGCGGTGATCTCACCCTGATCCCATCCGCCGTAGAAGAATTGCTGCGTTACGAAAGTCCGAGCCAACACACTGCGCGCATCGCGCCGCGAGATACTGAAGTCGGCGGCAAACAGATTCGCAAAGGCCAGGCCGTGATTGCCGTCATGGGCGCCGGCAATCGTGATCCGGAAAGATTTCCTGATCCCGATCGGCTCGATGTGGGCCGCACCGACAACCGGCATCTCGCCTTCGGCTGGGCCAGTCATTTCTGTTTTGGCGCGGCGCTGGCGCGGATTGAAGGACAGCTCGTCGTTGAAGCCATCGTGGGCCGCACTTCAAATCTGAAACTCGATTCCGGTCCACTGGTCTGGCGGGAAAACCTGGGTCTTAGGGGTCTAACCGCTTTGCCGGTGACTTTCGATCGAGCGACTACCCCGGTTTCAGTTCAACCGCCAATCGAGAACACGGGAAGCGGTTGTCCGTTCCATAGAGCAGCGTAAGTGGCACGGGCGTCCCGCCCGTGGATCACGCGCAAGATGCGCGTGCCACAAACAAAGTCCATGCTACAACCATCAACGACAGATTTAACTCCCCCCGTCATGTCTGATGCGAAGCGCGCTCTGCTGCAAAAATATCTGAGCGGCGCAGGTTTTTCACCGCCGGAATCACAGGTCATTTCACGTCGTGCCCCCGATGAGCCCGCGCTGCTGTCTCTCGGACAGGAACAGCTTTGGATCCACAGCCAAATTGTCTCTGACTTGACACTCTACAACGAGCCGGTCACCGTGCGCCGCACCGGCTCACTCGACGTAGCGGCGTTGAAGGAAAGTCTTAACGAGATCATCCGCCGCCACGAAGCCTGGCGCACAAACTTTGCTGTGCGGAACGGTCAATTGGTTCAGGTCATCAACCCTCCTTTTGATCTGGAACTGCCATTCGTGGATCTGCGAGGGCTGGACGAATCGGAACGTGAAGCTGAAGCGCTGCGCCTCGCCACGGAGGATGCTCGCAGACCTTTCGATCTGAATCAGGGCCCGCTGCTGCGAGCCATGCTGGCGCGATTAGCGGATGACGAGCACCGTCTCTACATCACCTTGCACCAGATAATTTTTGACGGCGTCTCTCTGTACAGCGTGTTCCTGCCGGAGCTGACGACCCTCTACGAAGCTTTTCGGAACGGCCTGCCCACTACGCTCGCGGAACCGCCGATACAGTATGCCGACTTCGCCCACTGGCAACGCTCGCAGCCTGAGGCACTCTCAGACGAGTTGGGTTACTGGAGAGAACAGCTTGCCGGCGCACCCACGGCCTTAGACTTACCAACCGATCGACCGCGGCCAGCGACTCAAACATTTCAAGGGGCGCAGTTATCTTTCAGCCTTCCTCAGCCGCTGAGCCACGCGCTCAAAGCTCTTAGCCGCAGCGAAGGAACCACCCTGTTCATGACGCTGCTGGCTGCGTTTCAGACGGTGCTTCATCGCTATACGGATCAGGCTGATTTGGTGTTTGGCACGGTTACGACGAGTCGCAAACGATCTGAGTTCGATAAGCTGCTCGGGTTCTTTCTCAATACCCTGGTGTTGCGCACTGACCTTGCGGGCGACCCAACCTTCCGCGAGTTGCTCGGGCGAACACGGAAAATGACCGTAGACGCTCTGGCCCACGGCGACGTTCCAATTCATCGTTTGGTGAAGGATCTGGAGTTGGAGCGAGACCCTGCACGCAATCCGCTCTTCCAGGTGATGTTCGTCCTCGAGCCTCCCTTGCCGGCGCCACCGCCGGGATGGGATCTGAGCCAGATCGACGTTGACACCGGCATAGCGAGGGTCGACTTGTATCTTGAACTGGACGATCGACGGGAAGGTCTCGTGGGCCGCTTTAGATACAACCGCGATCTCTTCGACCGGGATTCGATCACTCGCCTGCTCCAGCATCTCACGAACTTACTCGAAGGTGTCGTGGCCAATCCGGGACGCGCCATCTCTGATTATCCGTTGAGTACCGACAACGAAGACGGCCTTATCGCCAGTAACAGCGTGCGGCCCGTGAATCCCTTTACCAGCTTCGCGAAACATGAGATCGAGCAGTCGATCGCCGAACGCTTTTCGCAGCAGGTGAGAAAGTACCCGCAGCGGGTCGCCGTCAAGACCCGGAACCACGAGTGGACCTACGAAGAGCTGGATGCAAACGCCAACCGAATTGCGCAATCAATTCTCAGTCTGCGCGGTGATAGGCAAGAGCAAATTGCCCTGCTCTTCGATCACGACGCGCCCATGATCGCCGCCCTGCTCGGCGCCCTTAAGGCCGGTAAGACCTACGTCCCTCTTGACCCAAATCATCCACGAGAGCGTTTGGCTCAGATCATCGAAGATTCGGAAGCGACTACACTTCTGACGAACAGCACAAATCTTGCTTTGGCGAACTCAGTTTGGAGTGCGGTGGCAGAGCGAAGCGCCGACACCGCTTTGAATCAAACGCACAATCGAGAATCCAAAGCGTCGTCGCCGCTTCGCTCTGCCGGCGCACTCCACAATTGCTTGATCAATATTGACGATCGCGTGCGGATCGAGACTCAGGCGGATTTGCCGAAAATCGAACCCGACCGGATCGCTTACATTCTCTACACGTCCGGCTCAACCGGTCAGCCGAAGGGCGTGATGCAGAACCATCGCAACGTGCTGCATTACATTCGCGTCTATGCCAACAACCTGCACCTCAACGTCGAAGACCGGCTGACGCTGCTCTCTTCGTATTGCTTTGATGCGTCAGTAATGGACATCTATGGCGCGCTGCTTAACGGCGCAACGCTGTATCCCATCGATATAAAGCAGGAAGGACTCGCCGGCATATCGCAGCAGCTAATTGACGAACGGATTACCGTCTATCACTCGACCCCCACTGTGTATCGCTATTTCGTCAACCAGGTGGCACAGACTTCAGTCTGTGATGCCCCCGACTCAAATCACAGACTGAAGTCTGTGCCACTCACGCTAAATTCCCGAACTGAGTTTCCCAATCTGCGCCTCGTCGTATTGGGAGGAGAAAAAGTAACCCGGACGGACGTTGAGCTTTATCAGAAACATTTCTCTGATGATTGCCTCTTTGTCAACGGCCTTGGTCCCACGGAAGCGACCATCGCGCTGCAAAACTTTATCTCTAAGCAAACGAAAATCTCGGGAGACAACGTACCGGTCGGCTTTCCGGTTGAAGACACCGAAGTGTTGTTGCTAAATAAAGCAGGCAAACCTTCTGAAGTGGCCGGCGAGATTGCCATCAAGTCGAAGCATGTCGCGTTAGGTTACTGGCGCAACCTTGAAGCTACCGCCAACGCATTCGCTAGCCAGCGGGGTAGTAGCCCGACCATCAGGGAGGGCTCCCTTCGAACCTACCGCACCGGAGACATGGGCCGCCGCCTACCCGACGGCACGATCCAGTTCGAAGGCCGCAAAGATTTTCAAATAAAGATCCGAGGATTTCGCGTCGAGTTGGGTGAGATCGAATCAGCCATCGCCCAATACGAACCCGTGCGCGAGAACGTCGTCGTCGCTACTGAGAACGGTAACGGAGACAAGCGTGTCGTCGCCTACGTAGTCCCGCGCGGGCCCGAGTCAATCAACGGCGACCTGCGCGAGTTCCTGAAACAGAAGCTGCCCGAATACATGGTCCCCAGCTCGTTCGTCGTGCTCGATTCCCTGCCCTTAACCGTGAGCGGCAAATTGAACCGTCGCGCGCTGCCTGCTCCCGAAAGTAGCATGGGCGTCCCGCCCTTGAGATCAGCTTATGCTGCACCGCAAACACATCTTGAAAAATTGCTCACGAGTATCTGGGCCGATGTCCTCGAAGTAAAAGCGATTGGCATCGATCACAACTTCTTTGATCTCGGCGGACACTCCTTGTTAGCGGTGCGCCTGTTCGCACAGATCGAAAAGAAGCTCGGCAAGCGCTTGCCATTGGCAACTCTCTTCCAGGCGCCGACCGTGGCGCAGTTGGCCGCGGTAATTCAAAAGGATTGGACCCCGGGTTGGTCTTCGCTAGTCCCAATCCGGTCGTCCGGATCAAAGCCAGCCTTCTTCTGCGTCCACGCTCTCGGCGGCAACGTGCTCGAGTATCGTGAACTGGCGCGGCTTCTCAGTGAAGACCAGCCCTTCTATGGTTTGCAGTCCGTGGGCCTGGATGGCACGCACACCCCGCACACACGCGTCGAAGACATGGCCGCGCACTACATCAAAGAGATGCGCGAGCTGCAACCCAACGGTCCGTACTTCATCGGCGGGCGATCACTGGGCGGCATGGTGGCGTTCGAAATGGCGCAGCAACTCCGCGCGCAGGGTGAGGAGACTGGATTGTTAGCGTTGCTGGATACTTATCCGTCCGGCTATGCGAAGCTGTTGCGCGAGCAGACGACGTTGCGCGGCCGCTTCCACCGTGAAGTAAATCGAACCAAAGCCCATCTCGCTAACCTCGGCAGTCTTTCTCTAAAAGAAAAGGTCTCGTACCTGTTCGCCAAATCAAAGTTCGCGCCGCGCAAGATGAAGAGCCACGTTTGGCGGCGGGTCATTAACTCTTTCGCCAACCTCGGCCGCCCTCTGCCGCGCGCCTTGCAGGACATCAAAGAACTGAACTCACTCGCCGTGCGCGCATACGAGCCGAAAGTCTACGAAGGACACGTCACCCTCTTCTGGGCGAGTTCAGATCTCCGAGCCTCAGTTGATTTCGTCGCGGGCTGGCGCGCCCTGGCCGGCGGCGGCATCGAAGTCCACGAAATCCCCGGCACCCACCTGGACATTGTGAAAGAACCGCATGTTACCGAGTTGGCAAAGAAGTTGAACAGTTGCCTGGGGCAGTAAGCTGACTGTGAGGATGGGTTAGGCAGCGCGTAACTTCAAATTGAGCGGCACAATCTCCGCCAGGTTCGTCACGTCAAGCAAAGCGGCTACGTCCCCCTGCTCATCCACAAACTCAACTATGCATCCACCGGGATGATGTTCGTTGTCCTCGAACACTTCTACTACGGTGCCCACGTCGCCACGCTTGAGGCCCGCTTCCGGTCTATCAACCAACAACGCCACCACTCCAAGATTCTTGATTCCGTCCATCCTGGTAATCCTCACTTCACATAACACTTTACCAACCGCGGGAAGTCTGTGCCATTCTCAATGATCCATGCAGTTCGCACAATAGCGGAGCGTTCGTGAAAAGTAAGGTCGGCATCGATTACGTACTTTTGACCAAAGGGTGAGGGCTTACTGGTCATTACGTCACACTCAGTCGCAATCTTGATTACTTGGGCACGGAGCCATCCAGCATCATCCAATGTCACCCCCAAGGCTGCGCGAAACACTCTAGCCTTATGTCCGCCGGACTCATGCTCAGGGTTCAGCGAATACTCAGTTAGCTTTGCCAAGTCAACCAACGCATATTTGCCGTTTGGGAGTTTCATGGGACGGAGGAATTCTAGCAGCACCGTCCAGTAATAATTCTTGCATCGCTCACGCCAACGATCAACTCCTTGAGATCATAGTTCGCGATCTCAAATGAAAGAGGCGGCAGACGCTTTGATTTACCTGTTCTCAATAGGGATCTGCAAGGCAAATCCCGGTCGCCCGATCGATCTAACACACGACGTATCCAACCCCTTCGTCGTTCCACGCTCAATAAAGCTGTCGATGAGATTGTCGATGCAGTCGATTCCCTTCAGGCCGTTGAAGCCATGTCCGCCATGAGGCACGATTACATGAAGGCTGTTAGGAAGATACTTCGCCGCCGTGTCGCCGTAAATTGGCGGCGTCACCGGGTCCCATTGACCGGTGAGAATCAGGGCCGGCACGTCAGAACGGGTAGGTTCGGCGTAGTCGTTGGGGATGCTGGCCCGCGGCCAGAGGGCGCAGGCCGCACGTTGTTGCCGCAAACGATAGTCGCCGAGAAACGTGTCCACTCCATTGCGTTCACCGTCACCCGGCGCAATCTGCGGCAAGTCTTCCGCGCAGGTCACCGACAAATACATACCGTTGCTGCCAGTAGCGACAATCTGTTGGCGATAATTAATCGCAGCTCCAGCCAGCAGCCCAAAGTTGCCCTGCGCGGCGAGGTGTATAACGAGTGGAATCTGACTCGCGGCGCTTGGCTGATAGAGCATGTAGCGAATGGCTTCAGCGGCCAAGTCTCGCGAGAGGTTAATGCGGACACTCTGACCCGAACTCTTTACTTCAACTTCGACGGGAGCGCGCAGTAATCTTTCGCGCACACTCTTTACTTCGGCTGCCAGGTTTGGAACAGCCGCGCGACAAGCGTCGTTCGCGGCGCACTCAGCGATGATCCCGTTCAGGGCCCGCTCAGTGTGCTGCGGAAAGTCACGCGGCATCGACTGGTTGGTTGGCGAGACACCGTGCAGGATCACCGCGCGCACGCGGGTCGGATGAAGCTTAAGATAAACCTGCGCGGCGCGCGTCCCATACGATCCGCCGATGATATTGATTTGGTCGTAGCCCAGCCCGGCGCGCACGTCGTCCAGATCGTCCATCGCAATTGGAGTCGTGTAGAGCTTGAGGTCGGCTCGTCGTTCCAATTGCTCGCGACACTTGCGCACGTCTTCCAGCGGAAAATAATCGCCCAGGTAAGTGCGTAGATCAGCAGGTTTGAAAAAATCGCAGTTGAGAGGATTTGAACCACCGGTGCCGCGCTGATCCACAAACACCAAATCACGATGCACGCGAATCTTCACCATCTGCTGCGCCACATAAGGCGCATCTTCCGTCGCCGAAGATCCAGGTCCACCAGGAATGTAAAAGAGCGGGTCCCTTGCCTTGTCCTGCCCCGTCGCCGGGAATACTACAATCTTCAGAGCAATCTTCCGCCCGCGCTTGCGTTCGCGGTCTTCAAACACTTTGAAGCTTCCGCAAAGCACTTTCTCTTTAGCCCCGCTGCTTGTCCCCGCAACTTCACAAGGTTTGAGTAAGATAGAGCCAGCCGTCGCCGCGCTATTAACCTGTCCGCCGTTTCCCTGCCCGAGACAATTCACCCCAAACAGCGTCGCACCTAAGCCGAGAATGCACGCGAGTAGAAGTTGGCGGTGCACAACCCCGACTTGTCGGGGTAGCGAGCGGCTAAGCGAGTGGCATTTCAACATAAACTCACCGGTAAAACCCTTCAGACAAATAATACTCCGAAGATGTTTGCACGAAAAAGGCGCGTGGTCCATAGCTATTCGACAACGCGTCTTATGAGTTGATTCTCTTGGCATCGCTTCGTGAGTGACTTAAGAGCTGAAATGAAATCCGCGGTTTGACCCAGGGTTACCTCAAGACGTTTGGGGTTATCATGACTAAGGAAGTTGATTAAATCCCCGGTTCCAAAAACTCTGGCGATGTCCTGCTTGATACTCGCTTCTTCAGTGGGAGATTTGGCGATAAGCATTTCTCGAATTTGGTTTTGAATCCCGGCAACTCCAAAATCACCTGCAGTGTACCGCCCATCGAAGTTATATCTGACCCTCAATCCTATTTTCGCAGCTACCCGCTTAAGGAAATCCTCGAAAACTAGACGCAACGGCCCACCTAATTCACGATAGGCATCCTCATTGAGATTCGTATCAAGATAGGCCCAAGTATTCTCAAATGTAGCGGTCTCCGGACCCATATCGAGCGTCCATCGCGAAATCCGCTTGAAAACCCACCTATTCTGTTCCCCGCGCGCCGTCGCCATAGCCTGTAGGATCTCAAACCAATACTCGTCATGCGTCGTGAGTACAATTTGGTACAGTGAGAACTCTTCGAATAGTAGTTCAGCAAAACGCTGTCGATGGTCACTATCGATACTTGTCAAAATGTCGTCCAATACTAAGAGCGTACCGGGAGGGTTGAACATCTGAACGGTGGCCAAATAGATGCAGAGTCCGAGCGAGTCAAGGTGTCCTTCACTAAGAAAAGCTCGTGCATCTGAGGAGGCGACTGAACCTAAGAATGCAATGGCTAAGCGTAGACCGCCTGCCGCAGCTCGCGGTGTCGCCGTCATTGAGAGGGCTGTACATTCTGATGTCTCTGATCCACCTTCAGCGTCATGAAGTTTCTTGTAGTATTGAAGAACCTTATCGGCGATCGAGTCGAAAACTCGCTGTATCGCTTTCTCACGCGCTATCGAGAAAGCTTCTCTTGCCCCTGTTGCCGCTACGTTCATTTGCTCCGCTTTCTGTACGGCTATTTCAGCGGCCCTTATCCTCGGCAGAGCAATCTGGGCGCTCTTGAGCAAGGCAATCGTATTTTCGAGTTGTAAGCCATCAGTGGGAATTAACGATCTTCGTTTTGCCGCAAGGTCAATCGCGAGCCGCGCCCGCACCTCTATGACAGTTTCCATAACCCTTGGAATCTGTATTTCGATAATTGTCGAATTTCTTCTTACTTCTTTGAGCAATTCTACATACGCGAGGAACGATGCGCTTGCGTCTTCGAGGAGTTTAACCTCCTCCGAGTTGAGCACTCCCCTGTTCTCGAGGTCACTACTGACTCGATCAGCCGCTTGCAGAGCTTTCGTTAGTAACTGATCTAACTGAGTCGATAGCCGCTGCTCGCTTTCGCGCAATTGTATTAGCGCGTGGTCCCGCTTTATTAGCCTTTCCATAACCTCGGCATGCCCTTCATCCAGAGCTTTTTCACAGAGCGGACAAGCCGTAGCCTCTTGATGCTCGTGAAAAAACGAGATCCCCTCTCTAATCACCCCGCTAGCGGCAGCTTCCTCTGATGTTGCCTTGAGCGCCGTTAAAGTGTGCTGAATGTTGCCGATGTTTGTTGCAAGTTCAGCGATGCCTGAAGGCATTTGACGCTCAAACGACAATACCGCTCTGTTAAGCGCGTCGATTTCCGCTTTCAGTTCTGGCAGGCGGCGAGATTCCAACGTCGACACCACTAAGTCCATCTCGTCCCACGAATCAAGAGATAGTCCCAGCTCCCCAACTGCTGCAGAGCAGAGGGTGTAGACAAAATCCAACGAGGTGGCAGTACGGCCTGGCTTCGTAAAAATACCTAGCTCATTGTTCAAAGTCTGGCGTGAACTCAGCCATTGAGCACTAGCTTGTTGAGAAGCCTCGACAAAGGCTCGCTGCGTTGTGTCGACGTTCGTAAGTCCGAGGAGTTGAATGAATTTTTTGTAGCGATTGGCGTCTTGATCCGAAATAAAACTCAGGATCTGAGCTCGTCTAAGGATGAATGACTCAACTGGCGGATGATTTGCGACGTATGCTGCAATCGTGGGCCTAGCTGGTAGCTCCAAAGCTGTAGAGGTAAGGGCACGTCTAATCTTGTCGTTCGTCGGCGTGAAACCTAACTGAACGGTTGCCTCGCCTTTTTTGAGGACATGTTGAATCGCTTCTGCCGGATCGATAGCACCGGTGCCCTCACCATGAAATCTTCCGATTCGACCGGAGAACAGGAATTCTAAGCCATCAACTATGCAACTCTTGCCTTTACCATTTCCGCTCAAAACAACGAGGCTCTTGCCTTTCAGTTCGCATGAGTAGTCAGGCAGTCCCCTGAAGTGCGCAAATTTGATGTCTCTAACGCGCTCTGCCATTGCTAATCCTCCTCGGGAGTTAGCGCCTTCAATATAGACGTTGAAGTCGCATGCTCATCATTTAAGAGCGACGCTAGCGCCAAGCGCTGAGTGTCGGTGAGCGCTGGTTGCTCTGAAAGCGCGGCATCGAATTCCTCCGCGATATTCTTCTTGAGCTCGGCGCGAACGTCCGTAGGCTGAGTCGCCGTTTCGATTGGCTGCGCAGGCGTGTTCTGCGGTTCACTCATAGGTACATCCCTATTTCAATTTGTCCGGAAAATCAAACGGCGTCAGGCTTGTTGAACTTCGGCAAATCCACGAGGTTCTGGGCATCGTTAACGATCTGCATGAACGAGCCGCCGCCTTCCATGTTGAGCATTTTCACGATGTCGCACAGGTCGGCATATTGAACAACTGCTTGCGATGTTCGGTTGAGTTCCATCATACGCGGCGAGCTGTGAAGATCCACTCCCCATCCTTCCGATAGACCGCCGTGACTCGAATTCGCGGCTCTGGAGATCGGGACGATTCGCAAGTAGGTAAAGCCCTTGAGCCTCGCCACTCGTCTGTTCATGACGTGATCTAAAACCAGACCCGTAAGGTCAAGGTCCGGAAAGGCCTGGATATAGGCGCGGCGATAGGCGGTGTAGTCGACATGAACCCAAACCTGCCGCGGATAGTGCAGGACAGCTGCCCCGGGGTGATTCCAGATCGCTAAGCGGTCGTCGGGCTCGTCTGGTTCGTGTGCCTCAACGAGCAGAGCTTTGCCCGGCGCTCGCCGCGCCAGTTCCGCAACAATTCTGCCGACGTATGTTTCAATCGCGTTTGTATCGCGTGCGGCCACTGGTATGTACAAGCACGGCAGTAACTCCGAGTCCTTCGGGATTCTTAGTGCGTGCTGATCGATCGGTCGGATAGTCATGGGGCGTCGGGGTATTGGCGCAACAATTCCAATCTCAAGCGCGATTATACTCTGCAATCGCACGACCCTAATACCGTCTTCGCGGTGTCAAAGTAACGCACAGAAATTACCGTCGAGAATCTTGCACAAGAAGTCGGCGCAGCGGACGGACGACAATAGCCCAGCAGTTCACTGCTGGGATTGTCAGCCCACGTAAGAAAACAGTCCGTAAAGCGGACGGCTGAACGCCGGAGGCGAGTTGCTCGGCCTTATCAATCGTCCGCTTCACGGACTGCGTCGTTCATCCCCGTCCTCCCCAGCGATGAATCGTTGGGCTACTGTCGGTCGTCCGCTGCGCGGACTGATTATTTCCCAACACCAATTTTGAAATACCCTCAAAGCGGGCTTCGGCAAAATCAAAGCATGGAACGCGGCCATCTTTGCCGGCCGGAGCGCGTCAGCGCGAATATGAGCGCGCTGCTCGCGCGGTGCGGGCAGGGATGCCCGCGCTCCGCAATGGATCTCGCAAGAACTTTGGCATGTTGGGGGGATTTGGGGGTTTTGGGTTGAAATCATGAGCTTTTCTGGGGTTCCGGTGGAGGATTTTGCGTTCCGGGTGGAATCTTTCACGCTCCGGGTGACATCTTTCACGCTCCGGGCCGAGAGTTTTGCGAGCCTGGTGGAGGGTGTTGCGTTCCCGGTTCCGAGCTCTCACGCTCCGGGGCAAGGGTTTCACGAGGCGGGTCAGGCTTTTGAGGCCCCGGCCGGTTGATTTGCTCATCCTGGTGAGGGTTCTGCAGCTTCGGCACGGTTGTGCGCTCGCGGGACAGACTCATTCTCGATCTGCCGGGGGAGCGGATTCCCTCTGCGGATGACTTTTAGGGAACGGTTTTCCTAACGCAGAGTGGCGCAAACGTTTTCGCAGATTGACGCTGAGGTTTTGTTTGCAGGGACACAGGGGTCGGTTTTGGTTTGCATGGGTAATCATCGTGAGTACACTGCTGCGCAGCAGGCGGCTTTCGAAGTAACGCCACGGTTGGGATAAGCACTTGAACGCAACTGCCATGACTATTTCATCGTCATCGTCAATCGTGAACCGGGTTCGGGTCTTATCCCTCTGTCTGTTCCTGCTGTTTCCGTTTGCAGTCCGAGCAGCGAGTAAGGTCATCAAGGATTCGTTTGTTTCACGCGGCAAGACGCGCACCGTCTATCTCGTCCTTCCCGACAACATCAAAGCCTCACAACCGGCGCCGCTGATCGTCTTGTTCCACGGCTCGGGTCACAATGGACTTTCACTGGTGGATAAATGGAAAGACCTCGCCGGTAAGGAGGGCTTCTTCCTGGCGGGTCTTGACTCTGCCGATCCGTCGGTCTGGTCGACAACTGCGGATGGACCGGATGTGTTGCGCGATCTAGTGGAACACCTCAAATCGAAATATCCGATCAATTCGCGGCAGGTTTATCTGTTTGGCCATTCGGGAGGCGCGGTCTTTGCTCTGCTGATGTCGATGTATGAATCGGAATACTTTGCCGCCACCGCGGTGCATGCGGGGGCGTGGCGACAACCGCGCGAATACGAGGCGATGAATGTCGCCAAACGAAAGATTCCGATCGCCATCTGGGTTGGCACTAACGATCAGTTTTTTCCGCTGCCGGCGGTGCGCGCAACGCGCGAAGCTTTGAAAGGCCAGGGCTTTCCGGTCGAAGTAACCGAAATTCCTGGCCACGATCACTGGTATTACGATATTGCGCCGCAGATTAACAAGAGTGCCTGGGAGTTTCTGAAGCAGTATGAATTGCCGGCCGACCAACACTACACGGAGTACGGCGATGCATCCGATGCGGCCCGGTTAAATCGTTTGATTCAGGAGACTGACGCACTGCGAAAGCGGGCTGATGAACTGAGAAGGCAGGCGCAGAACGGTGATGCAGAGATCCAGAAACTCGACCTGACCAGGAACCGCGCGGAGATTGCGGCGCTCGTGGCCAAAGAGTTGGAGCTCCTGAAACAGAGTGCCGCCGTGTGGCTGGAAGCCGCCGCCAGGGCAGATAGCGCGAAGGAGTTAAGACTCGACGAGCGGCCCCGGCTGTATCTCTCTTTGATTGCTCAACACAATCGGAAGAACGCGGAATTAGTAAATGCGCTGCGGGAGCAGGTGGAGATTTTGCTCGGCGAGGCTTCGGCCGAAGTGATTCAAGCCAAGTGGAACGAAGCCGGCAAGCGAGTGGTGAAATTGCAGCAGGAGGCCGACGAATTGCTGAAACAGATGGAAAAGGCGGCCAACTGAGGCGGTTCAAAGGCAGCGTCTTGATTTTGAGGTCCTTCTTTGCGCCTTGGCGTGAAGAATCTCGTCAGCGAAGAAGAGTTTCACGCCAAGGCGCAAAGGCGCAAAGAATAACGCCCGGCTCGGAAACTAAATCCAGTCGCAGTACTTGATGTCCAGACTTGTTCCCTCGCAAGCAACTGCTCCCACATATTCTTCGCCAACCTCAAGCTCTGCCAGCGTCCAACGATCGACTTCTGTGTTGCTGCCTTTGACGTCGAGCAACCTTGCGGCCGCGCCCGGTGTGAGCGACACGTCGAATTGTTTCAGCGGGAATGAAAGCCCTTCGCCGCGCGCCTTGATGTAGGCTTCTTTCCGGGTCCAACAATTGTAAAAGCCCGCGGTCTGTAAGCTCTCAGGCAGACTTCGCAGAGCTGCCAGCTCACTTTCGGAAAAGCTCACTTCGGCGATCTCAACCACCGGCAAGTCAGTCCGGACCAGTTCCACGTCGACGCCGATCTCTCGATCGCAGGTGAACGCGATCAGCGCCAGGCCGTCACGCCGCGAAAGATTGAAGCGCAGTCCGTTGCTTGATAGTCCGTTCGCCAGCCCCGGCTTTCCGTGGCTGCCGGAAGCGAAGGTCAGTTCCGTTGGCGAAGTGTTCAGATATTGACTCAGCAGCAGGCGAAGTGCGGCGCGGGACTCAATAAATTGGTTTCGATCTTTGGCGAAGTGAAAACGCTCGGCTCTGGCTTGCTCTTCCGGAGCAAGGACGCCGTTTTGTTCTGGGATGCGGTCGGGGTTTTGGTTCAGTGGGACTCGCCAGACGTGGACCTCGCCACGCGCCAGGTCGGGAAACGGTTTTTGAGAGGGCTGAAACATCGTCGTGGCAAAAATTGAATATTGGTGCTCATCCAGCCAAGGCCAGTCTGGGCCATACGCGCTGAGATAGATTGTTGGAGAGTAAGCGAGCGCCGGTCAGCAACTCGTCAGAGCATGAGGCAGGCGCGACTGATCCGAGAAATTGCAGCACGCGAAAAGCGAAGACGTTCTTGTCAAACCCTTCGGCATGAAGCCGGAGAGCATCTTGTCTCCAGCTCAAACCCTCAAACTTTTCGAT
>JBBQWP010000054.1:0-16745 GCA_038210455.1 Pyrinomonadales bacterium
GTGCTTCGTCCGCCAACTGCGAAGCGAGAAACATCGTCACCTCGGCAAAGGCGGGATGAATCCGCGCCATGAAGCGCGATGGCACATAAAGCGCCGAAAGCTCGTTCTCGGCCAGAAAAGTCATGATCTGAACGAGCGCGATCTCCAAAGCATCTGGAAGCGGCCTGACTTTGGACCACGGGACGTCAGTCGTCGCGTCCCACTGTGCGCTTACGGCCTGATCGTAGAGCTTGGCGACTTCGGGAGGCGCGACATGCTCGCGCTCGTTCAGCGTGAAAGGATATCCAGGGCCGCCGGGTTCGACTCGCGCGCCCCGCGGCGCGAAACCTGTAAACGGATCGGCGATCGCTGGCAGTGGCGCCGCTTCGAGCACGTCCGCCGCAGTTAGTCTTCCCTCTCGGGACGTTAGCCGGCCTTCGTTGTTCGGTGGTTGCAGAGGGACCGAGAATTCGCTGCGGGCGATCAGGTGATGGTCGATTCCGTCCGAAAGCTTTTCAACTCCGAGATACTCGTGACGCTCCGCGCGGCACCATGACGGAAGGTCCGCGCGCACGCCGTCAGAGCGCGACAGCACCGCCAGCATACCACCCTGCTCCAGCGCATCGAGCGCCGGCCGCACCAGCGCCAGCAGACCGCCGCCGAGCGGCAACTCACCACAGTCAACTGCAATCGCTGCTACCTGGGCGCTCATTCTTTTCCCTGTTGCTTCAGTGCGTCCTCTAGACTGCGATACCCTTCCTCGCGCGGCGGCAGCCATTCATGCAGCCCTTCCAACTCCAGCAGCCGGCGATGCCGCGGATTGTCCCAACGCATGGCAAACAGTGCGCGCTTGAACGATTCGATCTTTTCCGGAGCCAACGACGGATGCGCGTCGAACATGCAATGATCAAATCCAGGCGTGGTCCAGAGGACCTCGATCTTACTTGTATCGATGTGTCCCGCTGCTTGTTCAGTGACCCAGATCAGATCGCCGACCGTGCCGGCATCGGCGAGGCCGTCGTGCAGCGCCTTGATCACGTCGATCTCACTTGTGCCAGTATCGCCATGTTTGCCAAGGTCAGTGTCGAACGGAAGCAGTTTGACGCGGCTTAGATCGACGCCCTCCTGCGTGAGAAAGAAAAGCGGCAGAATGCGCGCCTGGGTCGAGTCAGAGCTGCCAACGGCGAGCGTTTTTCCTTCGAGATCCTTGAGCGACTTAATGCCGCTCGTGCGCCGTACGATCACTTTGGCGCGAAAGTCACGATCGCTGTCGCGCATCCCGAGCGAAAGCGACGCCCCGTCGGTCCGTTGCCGGACGCGTACGTGTGCCAGCGGGGTGTTCCAGGCGATGTCGATGTGGCCTTTGATTAACTCTTCGACCTGTCGTTCATAATTTGAGAACAAAGCAAAATCCATCGGCACGCCCTGCTCGCGGAAATGCTCGCGGATGCCTTCCCAGATCGTTACAACTTTCGGGTCGTAAGCAACTGCTCCGAGCAGAATGGCTTTATCGTTATTCATTTGATTCAAAACAGCGGTAACCCCGTCAGCGCCTTGCCGATGAAGTCGTTCAGGTGGTCCACTGTCGGAGCCATCACCCAACCGGCGCGCGCGTCGCGGAAGAGTCTCTCGATTGGCAGGTGCCGAGAGAATGCTGCCCCCCCACATGCTTTCATCGCCAGATCGGTAACATCGACGGCAGCTTGCAGAGCAGCCAGCCGGCTCTGCAAAACGAAGAGCGGCGTTACTTCGCTCGGATTCTCGATCTGATCCAGAGTATGCCCCAGAAGACTGCGAGATTGTTCGGTCCGCACGCTCATCTCAGCCAGCCGCGCGCGCAGGTTCGGCAGATCGCGCAGCTTCGTCCCATCTTGTTCAAAGGTTGTCGAAGTCAGATGCTCAGTGGTGCGCTGCACAGCAGCGCGGCACAAACCATTCGCCATCGCCGCTGTGCCAATCGCAAACCAGGGTAAAACCACTTCGAGGATGACCTTTGGTCCCTCGCCCGGCGCGGAAATAAGATCGCCCTGTGCGACGGTGATCTTTTCAAGAGACACTGGCGCAGAATCATTGCCCCGCAGGCCGAGCCCGTTGAAAGCTGACGTGACGCTGACCCCCTCGCTGTTGGCGCGAATGAGATAGACTGTAGATTCCAGCGGAGCAACTGCGCCGGGTTTCTGCGCCGTCGAAACGTATGAGTCGGCGTGTCCCGCGGCCGTCACCCACGACTTTGAAGCAGAGGTCAGGTAATGGCCGTTGTTCTCTTCCAATCTTGAGATCGGAGCCCAGAACTGCGACCGCGACCCACTCTCAGAGAATGCCAGTGTCGTCAGGTGCTTTCCGGCGGCAATTTCACGCAGTATTAAATCTCGATTTGCGAGGATTGAAGACGTGGCGATGGCCTGGGTCGCCGCCACATGCATTACATAGATCATCGCCGTGGATCCGCACGCGCCGGCAAGTTCCTCAACGACGCCGGCAAAAGCCCGCATTCCTTCGCCTTGGCCGCCGACTTCTTTCGGCACACAGAGACCGTAAAGGCCCGCGTCGGCGAGTGCCTTCATGCTTTCGGCAGGAAAACGCGCTTCTGCGTCGACATCGGCGGCATTGGGTAATGCGACTGCCGCTGCTATTTGCGCCGCAGTGTCAACCTGATGCTGCGCACCAACGGACAAACCGTAGACGTGAACCATCAAGACTTCTCCTTTGATCTGAATTTGAGAGTTAATCATCCGCAAAGGTGTGGGTCAAGTTGCAAACCTGCGGCGCGAGGGGAAGAATGTCGTTATTGGTTTTGTTTATCAGATCTAACGTTGAGAACCGAGTTGAAGAAATTGCTGAATAAATTTGGAGCGGGCGACGGGGATCGAACCCGCAACATCCAGCTTGGGAATCTAAATCATCGCCCTTTATTTTCAATACTTACAAAACCGCTCAAGAAAAATCAACGTGCATGCAACGCATACCGTGCATGCAGTGCCTGATTTGCCTATCGCTGCGGGACGTTTGCGGGACGGTTTCTATCGTCCTTTTGAATCTTAGTTAGGTACGCTTGAAGCTTACCTCTTGGGACTCAGAGTCGATTTGTTTGAAAGGCGAGAGGATGACCGCAAAGGATATCCGGCCACCGCATACAAAGAAGCCGACTCGTTGGTCGTGCTCGAACAAACGTTACCGCCCAGATCTTGAACCAGATCGGCACAGAATGATATAAGCCTCATCCGGACGTTAAAAAACCAATCATATCCTGTGAAGGTTAAAGATGAATCATAAAGAAGCGATCGGAAGGCTTTTGGATACAGCGCCACCGTCCATCGGTAGGTGCGCAAAATGTCACACGGTAATTATGGCAAGTCACCCATATGCCAGGTGTTCGAACTGCAACGAGCCACTTCCGTTCGGGGGTTAACTTGCGGCGACCACCAATTATGTACGGAACGATCAAGGTGACACCTTCCAGCTTAGGAGTTACTGAAACAAGATCGAACAGACACTAATGAGTCTTTCTCCCCGTACGCGAACAAGCTTGTGCGCCGCAGAGCCTCATGGCCACTAATCAGGAATTAGACTGATGGCGCCACCTGACTGTTGCGACAACCTCGACCCCCAAACGCCCCCATGTGGCAGAGAGAAGAAATATTGAGACAAGAACGACTCTAGATTGCGTAGTGAGAGTTTGATTTTATTAAAGCGGTAAGCACTCACCTCTCGCCAATGCTGCGACCAGCGGAAGAGTGGCGTGCCTTACGGAATGGTTCGCCACAGAATGTTAACAGTGGCTGTTTCATACGCATACCATAATCCGAAGGCAATACTCAGCCCGCCCGCAGCAGTTTGTAATCCGTTGTTAATAGTTGTGAGGCGTCGCCCACTGAGCGCGAAGGGCAGCCCGATCAGACCGGACATCAGCAGCATGCCAACAGTGGAGCCGATACCGAACAGCGCGAGGTAAAGCAATCCCAGCGAGACCGACTGAATCTGTGTCAAGACCAGCAAAGTCAACGCCGCAGATCCCGCCAGGCCGTGCATGGCGCCAACCAGGAGCGGTTTGACACCGACGCGCGCAATGGCATGTGAGTGAGAAGAATGCGATGAATCCGGACCGGTTGCGCTCGCGTGTTCAGTGCCGTGCTCGTGGAAGTGAACGTGCACATGGGACTGTCCGTCGTGGCTGTGCCGATGCAGATGGACGTCGGCGCGTTTGCGCAGCACGCGCGCGACCGCCAGCACGCCAAGCGCAATGATCATCAACGCCACTCCAAACTCCAGCCAGTTAGCAACGGGCAGCGGAATCGTGACGCGAAACACGAGCACCAGCACGCCGACAATAACCAGCGATGCAGTGTGGCCGGCGCCCCACAACCCACCGACTAGTGCGGAGCGCAGAACGCTGCGATGTTCACTCACAATCGCTGATACCGCCACCACGTGATCGACCTCGGTCGCGTGCTTGAGGCCAAAGACGAACCCCAGTCCCAGCAATGCGAATACCCCAGCCGACGTGTACGATGTTTCCATGAAAAAAGAACCTCAGGTTGCGCGCTCGGCGAACGTCGTCACTCCTCGTTTTCGCAGGAGAACGAGTGAAAGAACCATGGCCACAATCAAGACCGTCAACACAGCCAGCTCAACGATTAAGTGCTGAAAGACTTCTGCGGTCTGATCCTTAATCTGGGCAAACTCCGCGGTCAATACTAATACCCGTCGAATACCAGCGATCAGCCCCACGAGGAGAAACGGTTCCGGAATGAGACCGTGTTCCCGGAAGGAAACCTGAACCGTATACAACAGCTCAACCACCAAAAGAATGAGAAGCAGCCGATCCAACAGTGGGACGATATTCGTCGTTAGAGACTTGGCCAACAGGTTTTGGACAAAGTTAATCGCGCTGCTGACCAGCAGTGCGATAGCACTGCCCGCCAGAAGAACGCCAAGGCCAAGGTAGACGACGTCTTCCACCGCGGTAAATGCGCGTGCCGCCAACATTCGTTTTGGCGCTTCCGGTGATTTCACGAGGCCTCATTCCCGACTTAAACGATTTGTCCCCGACCAGTCGAGCGCCCACTTGCACGAAGCACCGTCTCGTCGACAACCTGCACGTCTGCGCTCAGTGACGTCCTAACAAATTCTCGGCAACTGCTCGCCCACTAACATGTCGACAATGCGGGTGCCGCCAAAGCCGGTGCGCATGGCGACGATGCCCTGGGGATCCGCCTTCACTTCGCCGATGACGCAGGCGTCAGTTCCATAGCGGTTCAGTTTCATGCGGCGGACCAATCGATCGGCGATCTCGGCGGAGACGATGGCGATTAGTTTTCCTTCGTTTGCCACGTAGAGCGGATCCAGCCCAAGTATCTCGCATGCGCCTTTGGCCTCTTCGCGCACGGGAATCAGATCCTCATCAATTTCGATGTACACTTCGGAACTCAGCGCGATTTCGTTTAACGTAGTGGCGGCACCGCCGCGCGTGGGATCGCGCAAGCAATGAACCTGGTCAAGCGCCCCGGCACTCGCGGCTTCGTCGAGCATCTCCTGCACTAGAGAATTTAGCGGCGCAGTATCGCTCTCAATATCTGTTTCCAGCTCGAGGTCGCCACGCGCAATCATGATGGTGGTGCCGTGGTCGCCGAGGGTGCCGCTGAGGACCACTTTGTCGCCGGCTTGCGCCCGCGTGGCTGATAGATTAACTGGCGATTCCAACACGCCAACGCCCGAGGTATTGATAAAGAGCTTGTCGGCGCTGCCTTTCTGTACAACCTTCGTATCGCCTGTGACGACAGCCACGCCGGCCTCAGCCGCGGCATCGCGCATCGATGCGAGGATCCGTCTCAAGTCGTCGATGGGAAATCCTTCTTCGAGAATGAAACCTGCGGAAAGATAGAGTGGCCGCGCGCCGCTCATTGCCAGATCGTTGACGGTGCCGTTGATGGCGAGTTTGCCAATGTCGCCGCCAGGAAAGAAAATAGGATCGACTACATACGAGTCTGTCGTGAAGGCAACGCGGGTTCGCGTATGGCCATTTCCGTTGAAACCCGCGATCGTGTCAGGGGTTGGGCCAAGGTCAAACACCGCCTGGTCTTCGAGTTTCTCCAGCAACGGGTTGCGCAAGTAGTCGAGAAACAGTCCTTCGATCAACTCATGCATAGCGCGGCCGCCGCTGCCGTGCGCCAGCGTGATCTGCGTATCACGGAACTTGTGTTTCCTCCGCCGCGCCCGCTCAACTCTTTCGAAAAGCGGCGTCGGAGTGAATACCTTAGACATTGGTTGTTCCGCGGCTGTGCCGCCTGATGTGCGGAAAGGCTTCGCCTTTCCAACACTATTACCTTCAATCAGAGGCTGCGCCGCTGGTTCTTGGATCATTCAAAGTCATTTGCTGGAGGCTCAAACCGAGGCGTAGCCTCAATCAAAAGGGCCACCTCCGGAAAGGCAGAGCCTTTCCGCACATCAGACGGCAAAGCCGTCCGCTTCGTTTCAAGCAGGCGTCGCACTCGAGCGCTCAGCGACCTTCGAGAGCCTACCAAAATTGTAATAAGCCGCGCAGGCTCCCTCGGACGACACCATGCAGGAACCGATGGGTGTCTCGGGTGTGCAAGCCGTGCCAAACACCTTGCATTCCCACGGCTTCTTCACGCCTTTCAGAATCTCGCCACACTGGCAGGCCTTCGGATCGGCAATTCGCAATCCCGGAACGCTAAACTTCAGCTCTGCATCAAACGCCGCGTACTTCGATCGCAGACGCATGCCGCTATGCGGGATCGAGCCCAGGCCGCGCCACTCGAAAAATTCGCGCGGCTCGAATACTTCAGACAAAGCATCGAGAGCGCGCTTGTTACCCTCGCGATTGACGACGCGAGCGTACTGGTTTTCAACTTCCGCGCGGCCTTCCACGATTTGTTTCACGATCATGAAAACTGACTGCAAAATGTCCAGCGGTTCAAACCCGGTCACAACTATTGGCTTGCCGTAATCGCGCGGCACGAAATCATAGCAACGCGTCCCGATTACCGTGCTCACGTGACCCGGGCCGACGAACCCATCGAGCTTCAGGTCAGGCGAATCGAGCATCGCCTTCAACGCCGGAATAATCGTGATGTGGTTGCAGAACAAGCTGAAATTATCGACCTGCTCTTTCGCAGCTTGCAGAATAGTCATGGCGCTCGATGGCGCGGTGGTTTCAAAGCCAAGACCAAAAAACACCACCTGCTTCTCCGGATTCTTTTTCGCAATCTTCAAAGCATCGAGTGGCGAATAAACCATGCGCACATCCGCGCCTGAGGCTTTGGCATCAAGCAAACTGGTCTTTGAACCAGGTACGCGCATCGCGTCACCAAAGGTTGTAAAAATCACGTCCGGCTGTTGCGCGATCGAGATCGCGTCATCAACCCGGCCCAGTGGAATGACGCACACCGGACAGCCGGGGCCATGAATCATCTCTATGTTGCGAGGGAGCAAATCCTCGATGCCATACTTGAAGATAGTGTGCGTATGGCCGCCGCAGACTTCCATCAACTTAAGCGGTTGATTAGTCAAATGCTCAATTTGGTCAGCCAATTTGAGCGCCAGGTCGCTTTGTCTGTATTCGTCAATGAATTTCATTTTGGAGCCCCCCGGGAAATTTTGCCGCGGATAAACGCGGATTTTCGCGGATATGATTTCAGTCGGTACTTTTTCCTTCAGCTCATGTTCTTTTCCAGATCCGCGTTCATCCGCGTTCATCTGCGGCCGCTAATCCCTTTTCCTCCACCAACGACTTACTCTGCAAAAACGTATGCACCATGTCCCACATGATGTGATAAAGGGCGACGTGCGACTCCTGTATGCGATGAATACTCGAGGTCGGCACGGTCAAACAGTAGTCGATTAGCCCGCCGCCGGCCGCCGATGCCGTCGCCATCCTCCCGCCGTCGTCGCCGGCAAAACCAATGGTTTTGAGGTTCATTTGTCGCGCCGTTGCGAACGCATGCAACAGGTTTTCCGAGTTTCCACTGGTCGAGATGCCCAACAAGACATCGCCGGAGGAGCCCAGCGCGATGATCTGGCGGCTGAACACATCATCAAAGCCGACATCATTTGCGACCGCCGTCACCATGGCCATATCGTTCGTCAGACAAATTGCCGGCAGCGCTTTCCGTCCCACTGTGATCGGATGCATGAACTCAACCGCAACGTGCTGGGCATCGGTAGCCGATCCACCATTACCGCAAACCAACAGTTTTCGTCCACGATGAAACGCCTTGGCCAGATGAAGCGAGGCTGCGATTATCGTTTCTTTGTTCGCTTCAAAAAATTTCGTCTTCACCTCAACGCTCTCGCGGACCTTCTCCAGCAACGAGAAGGTCATCTCCTTCATCAAGTCCTCGGGCCGCTTCTGATCGTCGTGCAGAAACGGATAGAAGGAACGCGAGAATTCGTCGATAGCCGGTTTACTCATCGCCTTTGTTCGTAACAGTCACCCTCTGCGCTCGCTATACCACGGAAGTCTTAAACTGCTCAAGCTCCAAATCAAACTCTCCAATCTCCTTGAGTATTCTCAGTGTGTCTTCCGCCTCTTTCTCGTCAACCTTGCTCATCGCGAACCCAACGTGAATCAGCACGTAGTCGCCAATGCGCGCTTCATCTTTGCGCAACATGCCGATGTTGATATTACGTTTTACGCCGCCAACTTCTACTTTGGCGATCTGATTCTCCTCATCGACAATTTCCACAATCTTGCCGGGTATGGCCAGGCACATTTGATTAAACCCTCCCTAACTTTATTCGCGCATTGGCGATCAACGCTTGCCCAAGTGAGATCCCGCCGTCGTTGGTTGGCACTCGAGCGTGCGTGAAAACTTCAAAACCACTTGCTCGCAGCAGCTGCTGAGTTTTTCTCAATAGCAACAGATTCTGAAAAACTCCGCCGGATAACGCAACGCGTTTCAGCTTTCGATCTTCCCTCACCCGCAGTGCGAAGGCCGCAATTAAGCGAGCTACGGCGCCGTGAAACTTCGCCGCCACAAGTGCAGGCGGCCTGTCATTAAGTAAGTCTTCAACTGCGCTACGAATCACCTGGTGAGCATCAACGACACTTCCGTCAGCGCTGATCCTGAATTCGTAGGCGTCCTCACAACGCCGATCGGCCATTGCTTCCAACTCGATCGCCGCCTGACCCTCATAATTAACCTGCGCCCTCACGCCGAGCAGGCTGGACACTGCATCGAACAGCCGGCCCATGCTGGATGTTTCCGGACAGTTGGTCCGACTGGCGACCATGCTGCGAAGCGTGGGCCAGCCGCGCTGTTCCAGTTCTTTGACGAAAGCCAGATCCAGATTGATAAACTCGTCGCCAAACGCCTGCTGCAAATAAACCGCCCCCATGCGCCACGGTTCCCGAATCGCTTTCGTACCTCCAGGCATAGGAACATTAGCCAGATGCGCGACGCGTTCGGCTTCGACAAAGTCCGCCACAAAGAATTCCCCCCCCCACAGGCGGCCGTCGGTGCCGAAGCCGAGCCCATCCATCGCCACACCAATCACCTCGCCTTCGATATCGTTATCGGCCATGCAGCTGGCGATGTGCGCATGATGATGCTGGATGGGAATCTTCGTTGAGATATCGTCGAGGCCCAACGCATATTTCGTTGAAAGGTATTCGGGATGCAAATCGTAGGCGACTACCTCAGGGTGCAGGTGAAAAAGACGTTTGAAGTGGTCGATCCCATCGGTAAACGATTTTAGAGTTTCAAGATTTTCCAGGTCGCCGATGTGATGACTCACAAATGCGTAGTTATCGCGCGCGAGACAAAAAGTATTTTTCAATTCGGCGCCGCATGCCAAAATCTGAGTTTCAAACTCGAGCGCGGTCTTGATCGGCTGAGGCGCGTAACCGCGCGAACGGCGCAGGATCATCTCGCGGCCATCATGCACGCGCGCGACTGAATCGTCCGTGCGCATGTGAATGCGCCGGTCGTGCAGTAGAAAGTAGTCAGCAATCTTCGCTAAGCGGTTAACGGCTTGTTCGTCGTCAAAACAAATAGGTTCGTCCGACACGTTGCCGCTGGTCATCACCAATGGCCGATCGAGATTCTTGAACAGCAGATGGTGCAGCGGCGAATACGGCAACATAAACCCGAGATTGTTCACACCCGGCGCTACTGCCTGCGGAATAATCGAACCCGGTCTTCTCTCCAACAGCACAATGGGCCGGCGCTGATTTAATAGTAGCTCCTCTTCTGCTTTGGAAACTTCGCAGTGTTCTCTGACGACTGTCAATGATGCGGCCATCATCGCAAACGGTTTACCCTCTCGATACTTTCGTTGTCTTAGTCGTTCGACAGCTTCCGGGTTGAGCGCGTCGCAGGCGAGGTGAAACCCACCTATGCCTTTGATTGCGATGACCTCCCCTTTCAATAGGAGGTGGCGTGTTTGCTCAACTGCGTCAGCGCTCTCCGTTTGTTGGTCACCGCCTGATTCCAGCAAAGACAATTGTGGCCCACAGATGTGACACGCAGTAGGCTCGGCATGGAAGCGACGATTAGATGGATCTTCGTATTCAGCGCGGCACTCAGCGCACATCTCAAACTCGCGCATTGTGGTCCGCGTGCGATCGTAGGGAATGTCTTCAATGATCGTGAAGCGCGGGCCGCAGTTGGTGCAGTTAATGAAAGGATACTGATAACGGCGGTCTTGTGTGTCAAACAATTCTCTCAGGCAGTCGTCGCAAGTCGCGACATCCGCCGAGATGGGAACAAACTGTTCGCTTTCGCCGGTGTTGTGAGCACTCTCAAGAATGACAAAGTCCGCATAGTCGGCGGGCGCCAGGTGGTGATTGCATTCAACGGATTCAATCGCGGAAAGCGGCGGGGCATTCGCTTTGAGATCCGTCACGAACTGCACGATGTCGCTGTGATCCCCCTCAACTTCGATCAAAACGCCCGTAGTGTTATTACGCACGCGCCCACAGAGGTCACGACCTCTGGCCTGCGTGTAAACAAAAGGTCGAAAGCCGACGCCTTGGACGATGCCTCTTACCAGGATTTCAGATCGAGTGACCATAACTGCAACTCAACCAACCGCTGACTGGCCGAAAAACTCCTTCCGCTGGTCGCAACTCACACCGCCACGCCACTTCCAATGTGCAACTCAAGGAATTGTAGATACTCATCCATGCCTGCACCTGTTTTCGCCGAGAGCTCCAATACCTGCATGCCGGGCCTGACAGATTGAATGCTGTCGTGCGCAGCGCTCAAATCGAATTCAACTGCCGCCGCCAAATCCATTTTGGTGAGCAAGGCTACGTCAGCCGTGTTGAAGATAGTGGGATACTTCAGCGGCTTGTCCTCCCCCTCGGTTACCGACATCAAGACTATCCGCAGGTTTTCGCCGAGATCGTAACTGGAGGGACAGACCATGTTGCCCACGTTCTCAATAAAGAGGCAATCGAGATCCTTGAGTTCCCAGTTTTCGAGAGCACGTTCAACCATATCAGCGTCGAGGTGGCAAACGGTTCCCGTAATAATCTGTTTGACCGGAGCCTGACTTCGAGCCAACCGGGCCGCATCATTTTCAGTGGCCAGGTCTCCGACTAGTGCCGCCACGCGGCAGCCACTAGCTCGCAGTCGCGTCAGCGTCTGTTCCAGTAGAGTAGTTTTGCCGGCGCCGGGACTCGAAACCAGACTGACGACACAAACCCCCGCTGCTTCGAAGCGCTTTCGAAGCGCGCGAGCCAGCACGTCGTTCTGCTTTAAAACGTTTTGCCTGACTTCAACAAGACGTGGTTGTGTGCTCACCTCGCAACCTCCTCGAACTGTCTAAATGGATCGGTCGCGGTTATCGCCTTGATTCCCTCGGTTCGGTGAGTGTTTACAATCTCATCAGTCTCATCTCTCTCCTCTATCTCCATCGCCACGAATTCCAGTTCTCTTCCCCTGACGACGTCAGACGTAAGCGTGCCGCAAACCGGACAGCAGAAGCGCTGAATAGATCCCAACTGTCGCTCTGCTCGGCACTCCTCACAGTAAATCACGACCGGGACGTCTTCGATTACCAGGCGCGAACCTTCGAGCAGCGTGCCGTTGCAAGCAACTTCGTAGGAAAACAGCAGTGCATCCTTGACCACGCCTGAAAGCGGACCAAGCTTGAGATGGAGCGAGATCACGCGCACGCCGCCGCGACGCCGCGCCTCTTCAGTGGCCATCTCAATCATGCTTAAGGCTATGGAAAGTTCGTGCATAGCTTCGAGTGGATTGCGGGCCGGTTCAAGGACAAAGAGTAAGCCGGACTCGTGCCTGTCTTACCGCCGACTGCTCACTGTTTCTCCCCGGCGATATCGAATGAAAACTTTAGTTCGTTCTTCAGTTTGATCGTGCCGCCAGCCGCGGAGTAGGGCTTGATTCCGAAATCAGTCTGCTTCAGGGAGAAATCACCCTGCGCGCGCAGGTTGTCTTCGCTCAGCGTTGCCTCAGCGGAAATCCAAAGACTCTTCTGAGTGACTCCGTGCAGGGTCAAATCGCCAATGATCCTCACCCGACAACGCCCTTCCGCCAATCTGTTCACAGAGATGTTGTTGCTGGTAAAAACAATCTCTGTGTACTTCGCGGTCTCAAGCACTTCCTCACGCGTCGTGCGCTCGATCTCCAACCGGTCCTTCTCCTTCACATCGTTACTGAGGACGAGCGAGTTCGGAGCAATGCTGAGCCTCAGAGATGCGTTTTCAAATGTGCCAGACACGAAATGCACTTCACCGGCAAACTCTCGAATGAGAATCACAGGATCATGGCCAAATGCTGAAAACAACCCCTCGGCGAACGCCTGCACGGTAAACTTGCTCTGCTCAGGTATAAGACGATAGGCGACGGTCGCTGTTTGTGGAGGCGTGGCGGTTGCTGCTTCAGTGGTCATAAGTCCTCAAAGAAATTATTTACCGCGCACAGACGCGTCGATTGAACGGCGCGAGAAACTATTGGCCCCCCTGAGTATTTCGCCTCGGGATCCTGCCGCCCGCTTGCTGCCAGCTCTTTTTCCGACGATCCGCGGTATCACATCGACCGGATTTTCATATACCGTTGGATGTCGGGTACGACCGTGGTCAGTCCGAGATTGAAGTTATCCTGAATCCCGGGCAACACTCGATCGAGTCCAGCACGCACCTGCTTCCTCACCTCGGGATGCGCCATTATCAATCCGGCCCCAGCGACCAACAACGCAAATCCGCCAACTATATACAACATGTCTTTCGATTCGTCAGAACCATTATTTGCCATGACCGTCTCCTCTTCAGAGTTTGAATCCATTAATCGCGAATCGTGCCGGCGGCCTCGTCGATTGCGATTCCTACATTCTGCTTATCCGAATGTATCGCCGAATGTCGTTTAGCGAAGCGACTAATCCTGCGGCCACGGCCGCTAGAGCAGCCCCACCAACAATTTTCCAGACAAGGTGCCCGGATGATTTCCCGGTTCGCGCCGCTTCAGCTGCCCGCTCCTGTTGTTCTCTCAACCTGGTCTCACTCACTTTGTTCGAGCTCACTTCGTACTACCCCCTATTATTCATAAACAACCTGAGCCGGCGTCTCATCGAGCACACCTGCGACCAGCGACTCAACAACTCTGACCGCCTTAGCGACGGACGCTGCAACCGGCTCACTCAACCCCATCTGCCCTTCTTCCGGGCCGAAAGTCGCCGGCTCGCAACCGACCAGTAGAATTTTCTTAAACTGCCCGCCCATCGATTTCACCATGCTGAGCACCTTCATGGGATTCATGCTGTGGGCGTCGACCACCGCGCCGGCCTCGATATTTTCAATTTCGTCCAGGTCCGGCTCGATCGTGTAGAGCGTGCCGGGTTGATTGCCACGCGGAGTCGCATCAACAAAGATCGTTACGTCGTGGCCGTCGAGTAGCGCGTACGCCAAGTCGAACCCGCGGATCCCAAAATCAACTACCTTCACGTTGTCAGGCCAGGTGCGCCGAGCCAAACGTTCCGCCACTTCACAGCCGAAGCCGTCGTCACCCAGAAAGATGTTGCCGATGCAGGCAATCAGGACGCTTGGACTTGTCATAAATGCCAGTGGATGTAATTCGTGAATCGAAGCCGGCTTGTCGTTGTATTGCATCAGCCTCGTCCATTACAGCTTACGATTCACGATTCGCAACCTTCGGTCAACGGTTCGACTTCTTCCGGAGAAAAGAAAAACCGATGCCCCGGCTGCCGCAACATTCCAAGGTCGCGTCCGGGATCATCATCCACGACGACTGCCAGATGCGCCTGCCCTTCATAGTCTTGTTCGATTGCCTCAACGACAGCAACTTTACCTGAAAGCGCAAGGTCAAAAATATCACCACCCGCGCGCGGCTTTAAGCGGACGCGATCGCCCTGCTTCAATTCAACGCCGCAGACCAGCACGTGGTCGAGCAGCGTCTTATCTTCCAGCAGATTCCATTCCCATTCGTTCATTGCTTCGTCTCGGGCTATTGCCTCGCTTCTCCCGCCGCTTGTTTTTTTGCTACTTCCTTTGGCTTCACACTCTTCATCGCGCCGTGCATCTTCATCAACTGCTCCATCGGAAGCGTCTCGGTTCGTTCAAGTATCTGACGACCGCGCTCGTCGGCCCCGCGCATTTCGCGTTTCTCCGCGTCGGTCAAAGTCATGATCCGCAACGTCAAAATCTCATCTATCTCGGTGCCATCGTAGAGATTTCCCGCGCTCTCGGGCGCGATTTGCGGATAGTCGTAAAGGATGATCGGAGATGAAAGCATGCAATCGAGCGCTCCCTCCTCTCCAACCACGACTGGATATGTGCCAATGTTGCTACAGCCGGCCGCCACACCCCGAAGTGCCTCGGGAGGATCGAGCAGCGAAGTGAACTCGCCATTCTGCACATTCAAAATCGTGTGCGTCGAAACGAACGATCGCATTAACGCGTCATCGCGGCTTCTTTGACCCGCATCGTCCAGTGGCGTCAGATTCAGAATCTCCACGGCAATCTTGAGCGCATTATTGGCAACTCTCTCTGCCGTCACCTCGATCGTGCCCTCGATCGCTTGTTGCCTGCGTATGAGCACGCCCAAAGTTTCGCCACCGGTTTCATCGTGCAGCGCGTCGATCGTCTCGCTGGCAGGAAAAGAAAACTTTAGCCGAGTCGGTTTGGCACCGGCGTCAAGCCAGACACCGGGCACACAAACATCTCTCTCAACCGATTCCTGCCAGGTCTGTAGAAGCTTTCCGTTAACCTCGAGCGCCGGAACCAACGCGAAATGAGAATCACCGATTCCAAATTGTGCGTGCCCACAATCGGCAATCGGAAATTGGCAATCGGAAATCAGTTGACCAACCTCACGCGTCAACAAGTGAAGGAAACGCACCTTCACATCCAGCGTAGTCTCCGCCCCGGCTTGAACCAGACACTCCGTCCGCATCGTCCAGCTTTCAGTCCCACCCTGCGCCAGACTATAGGACTGTGGACAGAGCGCGCCAAAATTCCAACGCTGCTGGTTCTTCACCGCCGTTGGCCGGTAAGGGTAAAGGATGTACCCTTCGTAGAGCACCGCGTCGGCAATCTTTTCGACCAGAGTAAGAGTCATGACGGTAGACTTCCCTCAATGGCGATCTCTGCGTCTTCGATTTTCTTAGGCGCGGGAATGATGCTCTCGATCGCCTCTTCCCAGGTGGGAATTCCCCGCTCCATTTTGTATCGGGCCAGCTTGTCAAACACGTCGCGACGCAAACAGAGCCAGGCGATGTTTGGATAGTAGATGTCAATCATCTCCTTCCAGACCCGCACCGGGAGACGATACTTGGCCTCGCGGTCCCAGGGAATCTGTTCGATCTGCAAACCCGCGCCGGATGCTTCGTAGAATATCGTCCCGCTAAACATCAAATTCAGCGGCACCTCACCGTCATCCAGACCGGCAAAATATTTGGCGGCGGCTACGTTGAAGTCAAAAGTGCAGGCGACCGGGAGATCAACCACAATGCTGCCCTGAAAAGGCGGCACGTTGATGTTGGCATGCGTCCACAACATCGCTCGCAGCGTGCGGCTCCAACGCTCGGGCGCGCCGAAGAGATCAAGTAACCGCTCCTGCTCTTGTGCACCATATTTGCGGTGTGTTGTCTCGATTTGAAGCTGGCAACGCAAAGCTACCGACTGCACCAATTCATTCGCGTCGGCATTCGCAATGCGGAGCTTAAACGCCAGCAACGGCGTGGCCGAAAACGCGACCACCTCAGCGCTCAGTACTTCAAAACTCAAGTCAGGCATGCGCCGCCTCCCCCGCTTGCTCTGCAGCCGGTTCTCCACGGCCTCTTTCTGCTGTTCTCATCACAGGCTGCGATCTAGCTTTCAGCTCCGTAAAAAACGTCGCAATCGCTTCCCACATCTCCGTACCACCCGACAGCCCATGCCAATGTGTGCGAATAAGCCCGACCAGTTTGTAGCATTCATCGATCGGCAGCAGGTAATACTCCGCGGCGCCGCGGACGCGATTCACTAGCAGCGCTTCAGTATCAGGCTCCATATCTCCGAGCACTGGGTTGTCGCGCAGGATTTCATCCCACGACTCAAAATCAAGCAGCGACTCGGTAGCCCCCGCCGGACTTGGATAAAGGGCGATCACCTTTCCCGCCGCACTGCTATTGAAGAAGAAAGCCATGCTTATCGGAATCAGCAAACTCTCCCACTGCGCATCTGTCAACTGAAAATCAGCAAGATCACGAATCCGCCGCGGCACTCGCCGATATTTGGGATTCGCCTTGCCGCTGAAAAGAATCGCGCACGCCTGGCAAGCGCA
>JBBQWP010000055.1:0-16698 GCA_038210455.1 Pyrinomonadales bacterium
AGAAATTAATAGGAGAACAAATGAACCGCATACACATCATGGCTTTCCGTCTGTTCGTAGCTTCACTTGTTTTGGGGTCGTGTTTTGCAAGCAAGACGCAGGCGCAAACGCCTTCGCCAACGCCGACGCCGCTACCGGCTGGAATGGTGGGCTCAGATGCCAACGACCCGCGCGCCAAGCTGACGCCGGGAATGTACGATGCAGGTGAAACATCGATGGGCATCAAGCATCTCACGCTGCTCAAAAAGCCTGACGCGTTTCAACTCGGGTCCGACGATCCTGATAGTCCGAACGTGCAGAAGTCTCTGGGTCTAATCGGTATTAGCGACTCCTCGAAGATGCCAAAACCGGTGAAATTAGTTCTGGCTCAGCTCGCTTTTGCGAACTCGGACCTGGCGTTCCAGGGCGACCACCTGTTTCAGGGAAACTTTTATGGATTCAGTATCTACGACATCTCGAATCCGGCGAAGACCACCTTGTTGACTTCGGTGGTGTGTCCGGGTGGGCAGGGTGACCCGTCGGTTTACAAGAACCTGCTCTTTTTCTCGGTGGAGATGCCTAACGGCCGCCTGGATTGCGGTGCGCAGGGATTTCCTCCGGAGCCTCCGCCGGCCGCAGGAGAAGAGAACAAGCAGCGCCTGCCGGCAGCGCAAAAAGATCGTTTCCGGGGTGTAAGGATTTTCGATATTTCTGACGTCAAGAATCCAAAGCAGGTGGCCGCAGTGCAAACTTGCCGCGGCTCGCACACGCATACGCTGGTCGTCGATCCGAATGATAAGAACAACGTCTACATTTACGTCTCCGGTACTTCCTTTGTCCGTCAAAACGAAGAGTTAGCCGGGTGCTCGGGTGAAGCACCGGCCAAGGATCCGAATACGGCGCTGTTTCGCATCGACGTGATTAAGGTGCCGCTGGCGGCGCCCCAGAATGCGCAGGTGGTGTCCAGCCCTCGGGTGTTTATCGATTCACGGACGGGTGTTGTGAACGGATTGAACAACGGCGGCACGCATGGTAAGGATGGACTGACAAAGCCGTCGGACACCAACCAGTGCCACGACATCACAGTCTATTCGGCGATTGGATTGGCTGCGGGCGCCTGCTCCGGAAATGGAATCGTGCTGGACATCAAAGATCCCGTGCATCCAAAACGTCTGGACGCGGTAAACGATCCGAACTATTCGTATTGGCACTCAGCTTCGTTTTCGAACGATGGGAAAAAGGTCGTGTTCACTGATGAGTGGGGCGGCGGAACGGCCGCGCGATGCCGTGTAAACGATCCGAACAAATGGGGTGCAGATGCGATTTTCAATTTGAAGGATAACAAGCTGAGCTTTGCGAGCTACTACAAGTTGCCGGCTGCTCAGACCGAGAGCGAGAACTGTGTTGCACATAACGGGTCGCTCGTTCCGGTTCCCGGCCGGGACATCGAAGTGCAAGCCTGGTATCAGGGCGGCATCTCGGTGATGGACTTCACCGACGCGGAGCATCCAGTTGAAATTGCCTATTTCGATCGGGGACCGATTGATCCAAAGATGCTCATACTGGGCGGCGACTGGTCTGCCTACTGGTATAACGGCCAGATTTACGCCTCGGAGATCGCCCGCGGCCTGGACATCTTTGAGCTGACGCCGACGAAGGACCTGACCCAGAACGAGATCGACGCCGCGAAAACGGTTCGAGTGGCTGAGTTCAATGTGCAGAACCAGGAAAAAATCGTGTGGCCACACCAGTTGGTCGTGGCGAAAGCGTACGTGGATCAGTTGGAGCGATCGCAAGCTCTGCCTGCCGACCAGATCGCCGCGCTGCGGAAAGCGATTCAAAGCGCGGAGAGTTCAAACATGAATCAAAAAGAACTCGCAAAACTCAAAAGCTTCGCGCCCTCGCTGGAAGAGATAGCTTATGTAACGAGGAACGCGGCCGACGCAAGCCGTCTGCGGGCGCTGGCGGGAATCCTGAAGCAACCCGCACATTGATCTTTAGGTCTTTGGGAAAGGGCTGCCGCAATGAACAGAATCTCAGGAGCTGTGTATTCTTTCGCTTTACTGATGCTGCTTTTGTGGACTGGGTCCGTTTTGACCCAGCAGGACTTTGGTGAAGTTGCGTTTGTGAATTCTGGTCCGGCGGCGGCGCAGGCGGACTTTCTCCATGGTCTGGCGCAGCTCCACAACTTCGAATACGACGACGCTGCCGAACACTTCCGCAAGGCCCAGCAGATCGCTCCTGACTTTGCCCTGGCTTATTGGGGAGAAGCCATGACCAAGAATCATCCGCTCTGGCACGAGGAAGATGTTTCTGCGGCGCGCGTGATCCTCAAACGTTTAGGTGATGCTCCAGAGGCGCGACTCGCGAAAGCGGGCACAGAGAGAGAGAAACTCTACCTACAGAGTACTGAGGTAATGTTTGGCGAGGGCACAAAGGAAGAACGCGACCGCCGGTACGAAGCAGTGCTCGCCGAACTACACCGCAAGTTTCCCGGCGATGTCGATGCAACTGCCTTCTATGCGCTGGGTATCCTCGGCACTGCCGAGCACGGACGCGATTTCGCCACCTACATGCGCGCCGCCGCGGTGCTCGAAGAAGTTTTCCCGCAACATCCGCGGCATCCGGGCGTCGTTCACTACTTGATTCACAGTTACGACGACTCAATCCATGCTCCGCTCGGACTGCGCGCCGCGCGCATCTACGCCAAGATTGCGCCCGAAGCGGGTCATGCGCAGCACATGACTTCGCACATCTTTCTGGCCCTGGGCATGTGGGATGACGAAGTCAAGGCCAACGAAATCGCGGTCGCAATGGGTAACCGGCTACGCGAGAAAGCCGGCAGACCACCGGTCAGATGCGGCCATTACAACGAGTGGCTCGAGTATGGTTACATGCAGCAGGGACGGGTCGCCGATGCCCGTCGCGTGCTCGAAGGTTGCCGGCAGGCGGTCGAGCGGACAGCTGCGGCCGCGCATGACAATAACTCGGCAACGAACACGATGGAGGCCATGATGTCTTCCGTGACTTTGGCGGCAGGATCATACGCTGAAATGCGCGCCAACTTTCTGATTGACTCACAACTCTGGAACGATGACGTAGTACGCGCAACGCTGCCGGCCAGCGACTATCCACTGGCACAGTTGACTCTTGATTACACTAACGCGCTCGCAGCGATCCGGCGCGGTGATCTCGCCGTTGCCCGAGATGCGGCGGCCCGTGCTGAGACCGACCGCCAACGCGCCGTGGCCAGATGGAAAGAGCAGAAGCACGACGATCCTGAAGGGGTCCAGCGTTTACTTATTCTTACCGAACAACTGCAGGCGCTGCTGACTGCCGCGGGTGGAAAGAGCCAGGATGCCATTGCTGAGTTGAAACGGATTGCTGCAAAGGAACATGCTTTGCGACTCGAGTTCGGCCCGCCGTCTGTTTACAAACCTACGGACGAGCTTCTTGGAGAACTGCTGGTGGAGCTACATCGTCCTGCGGAAGCACGCGAAGCATTCCAGCTCGCGCTGGCCCGCGCGCCAGGCCGCAGGTCTGTGGTGCAAGCCCTCGCGCGTACCGACAAGGAGATAGCGGCGAAGTAGGACGGGTGGTGTTCACTCCGCTGGCATCTTTCATGTGAGTTTCGACGAAGGACAGAGGAACGACAAATGAGCGCCGCACAGGTCCATCTGTTGCTTAATCATATTCCGATTCTCGGCACGATCGGCGGTCTATTGCTGGTGGGTTACGGAATGATAAGAAAGAGCGAAGACGTCACGAGGGTCAGTCTCTTTGTTTTCATTATCACTGCGCTGGTTACGATACCCGTGTATCTGACCGGCGACGGAACGGCGCAAATAGTCGGCAATCTTCCCGGTGTCTCAACCGCGATCATCGCCCAGCACGACACGGCGGCGACGTTTACGATCGTGGCGATCGAGATTCTCGGTACAGTTTCACTCCTGAGCCTGTGGTTATCGCGGCGTTCCCCGGAGATTAAGAGTAAGCCGGTGTTCGCAGTCCTCGTTCTCGCTATTATCGCCAGCGGACTTGGAGCCTGGACCGGCAATCTCGGGGGACAAATCCGTCACACGGAAGTTCGCAGCGGTTTCGCCAAACAGTGAACCTGGCGGCGAACACTAACTTGCAGCCGCTCCGGCTCATAGAATTTGATTTATCTTCCTCGTTAAGGTAAATACCTATACTTCAAGCCAAACTGAACAGTTCTTTGCCGACCGCCGCACTCGCCGCAGAGTTGTGATGACGCAGGAAGCCGCGAGGTTTGAGAACTAGGGCGCGAAAGATGGAGCAACCTCTATGGCAATTCTAGTTACCGGTGGCGCCGGCTACATCGGCAGCGTAATGGTCGATCTGCTGAGCGAGCGGAACGAACCGGTGGTAGTGCTGGATAACCTGGCGCGCGGGCACCGTGGCGCGCTGGACGAGCGCGTGCCGTTTTATGAGGGAAGCATCGGCGACCGGACGCTGGTCAAACAAATCTGTCAGGAGCACCAGATCGAGGCTTGCATTCACTTTGCCGCACTCGCCTATGTCGGCGAATCAGTCGCCGATCCCAGACGCTATTTCGAGAACAACGTCGGGCAGGGGATTGCGTTACTCGACGTCTTGCTTAGCGCTGGGGTGCGCCGATTTGTCTTCTCCTCGACCTGTGCAACTTATGGCGAACCCGCCTACGTTCCCATCGACGAAGTACATCCGCAGCAACCAACGAATCCTTACGGCTGGACCAAGTTCATCATGGAAAAGATTCTCGCGTCGTACGACCAGGCGTATGGACTGAAATACGTGGCGCTCAGATATTTCAACGCGGCGGGCGCGACCGCTCGGCGCGGCGAAGATCACGACCCGGAATCACACTTGATCCCGAACGCGATCTCGGCCGCGCTTGGTAAGCAACCATACCTGTCCGTGTTTGGCGATCAATATCCGACACCCGACGGCACGGCGATTCGCGACTATATTCATGTTGAGGATCTGTGTGCGGCACATCTGCTGGCGCTGGAGTACCTGAGGCAAGGCGGCCAGTCCGACTACATCAACCTGGGAAACGGTCAGGGTTATTCAGTGATGGAAGTGATTGAGGCAGTGCGGCGAGTGACGAACCGCGCGATTGAGATTCAGATCGAGCCCGCGCGGGCCGGCGATCCCACGCGGCTGGTCGCCAACGCGGCCAAGGCCGCATCGGTTCTGGGTTGGCAGCCTCGCTATCCGAAACTGGAAACCATCGTGCAAACTGCGTGGGACTGGCATCAAGGCCATCCCGATGGTTACGAATCCGATTGACTACCTACCCGGCCACAAAGCTTTGAAATGACGGCAAGGCTCTCGCTGTTGATTCTGGCGGAACACAGACTAAAGTCTGTGCTACTCAAACGCCCGTGCCACGTCATGGTGTCGGCCTAGCGCGCTTGCCCGCATTCGTCCCGTCATCCAGTTTTGGTCCGGCATAGATGACCGCCAGTTCCGCCAATGAAGTTGTTTTGTCCAAACCAAAGCCAGAGAGCGCGATGAGCTTTAGGTATCGCGCCGTGATCGTCCGCGGGAATTGAATTTGCTGCGGCGCGAAAGTGGAAACCAACTCACCGCGCACCACGTCACGCCACTCGCTGGCATCGTCGCTGGCCTGAATCATGTACTCGCGGATGTCGCCCTCGTGCTCGCGCTGAGTTTGCCGCGGCATGATCACCAGTCCCGACATGGCCACGGGCGCGGGAAAATCAATCGCGAGCTCAATTTGCTCGCGCAGTTGCCCGAGTGGATCGCCGGCGAGCCAGAACGTGTTTGGGTCGCCATCGATCGCCAGGCCGGCGGACTCGCCTGCGGTCGTCAATCCATACCGTCGTCTCCCAGTGCGGGCGTTCGAGTGTCAGCACCACGCGGCGGCTTACCATGTAGGGCAGGATCTGTATGTCGCGTTGATACCAGGCCACACCCAGATAGTGACGTGGTGGCTGAGAAAGGAAGGGAACTCTCGTATTGCGCAGTTGGGTGTAAGCTTTGTAATCATCCCGAAGGTACCAGAAGCGATCGTAGAGGGAGAGCGCCCATGGTGTGCTGGTGCTAATCTCGTCGCCAAAGAACTGCGCCTGAAGGACCCCGGGCAGGGTGATTTGATCCGGCAGCGTAGCGTTATACCACTTCGTCTTCTCTCCAGAATCGGTACGATCCAACGCGAACCGCCACCTGCCACCGAGATTGACCGCATAAGTGTAGGGATTTTGCGCTGATGGTGATCGAGGCGGAGCGGTGTAAGCGCGGCCGCAGAGGATTAGCACAACGACGGCAATGGCCACCCCTAATGGATGGACCCACCCACAGAGTTGTTCGATTCGGTTAGACACGTATGGCTCGTCGTCTTAGAACTCAACCCAGCTGCCTGCGTTTGCCTCTCGTGCTTTTTGATAGACGAGCGCCGCGGCGGCGAGATCTTCGATTGCCAGACCGAGCGATTTGAACAGAGTGATTTCGCCCGGCGAAGTTCGGCCCGCATGGACACCCGTCAAAATCTCTCCCAAATCCGCACGGATATGTTCAGGGCCAATAGCGCCTTCGTTTGCGGGGATTAAGTAATCTCCGGCTTCATTCAAAGCAGATTCACGACGGTCAACAAACATAGTGGCGGCAACGACTGTGGCGGTGTCGAGTTCGCGGGCCTTGGGCGAGTAAGTTCCAATGGCGTTGATGTGGGCGCCGGGTGAAATCCATTCGCGATTTAGCACCGGATCTCTCGAGGTGGTTGCGGTGACGATGATGTCTGCGTCGCGGACGGCGGCGGCGACGGTCTCGACCGGCTCGATTAGAGTGTCGCAGTGCGGCTGCATTTCTTTCGCAAAGTTTTGCGCGCTGTTCAAACTTCTGCTGACTATTCGTACTCGCCTGAGCGGCCGAACACAATTCATCGCGACGAGATGCGGCCGCGCTTGCACGCCGGCGCCGATAATCGCCAGGTCACCTGCGTCTTCTCGTGCCAACAAACGGGTAGCGAGCCCGCTGACGGCGGCCGTGCGAATTGCCGTTATGGCGGAGGCGTTGACTAACGCCAGTGGCTCGCCGGTGTTGCCGTCGGATAGCATCACGCCCCCCTGGTGAGCATCTTTGCCAATCGCAGCGTTGCCGGGAAATACGCAAATTGCTTTTAAGCCGAACAACGGTGAAGGGCTGGCGCAGAAAGTGGGCATCATGGCCATCACTCCCTTAACTTCAGGAGGTCGGAAGATTGTGCGTAACGGTTGATGAGCTTCGCCGCTGGCCAGTGCCGTGAATGCCTCCTCCATCGCCGAGATGCATTCGGACATTGGTAAGAGCTGTTCGACTTCCGTGTGGCTTAAGATGAGAAGTTTCATGAGGTCCCAATAATAGAGGAGAAATCGGAAATGGAAAATGAATTAGTCGTTGATAGTGAGGTCAGTACCGGGAGCGGTAGCGAGCGGTCTCGCCCTGCAATGCAGATCGTGCGCGTGAGTTGAGACCCGATCGCTATCGCTCACGGTACTGACCTCATAACGTCGCAGTCGAGCGGCATGATCAATTCACAGATCATGTTCGCGCTTAGTTAGACTTTAGTGTGCGTTGGCGATACTATCACCGCCGATCGGTCTAAAACTCTTTTCCAAACCACGAAGACTTTCCGATGATGAAAAACCATTTCTCTGTCTCGACGCGATCCCGGATAGTATCGACACTCGTACTCGCCCTGATGATTGCCGCCGGCGGTTCGGTGTTTGCTCAACAGTTCAGTCCTGATCTCTTCAAGTCTCTTCATTGGCGCAGCATCGGGCCGTTTCGTGGCGGGCGCACGCGAGCAGTTGCCGGCGTGCCTTCGCAACCGAATGTGTTTTATATCGCGCAGGTGAACGGCGGCGTCTGGAAGACGGATGACTATGGCCGCACCTGGACACCGATCTTCGACGACCAGCCCACCGGCTCTGTCGGTTGCATTGCAGTGGCGCCTTCAGATGCAAACATCATTTATGTAGGAAGTGGTGAAGGACTGCAACGCCCTGATCTTTCAGTCGGCGATGGCATCTATAAATCAACCGACGCCGGAAAGACGTGGACACACCTTGGCCTGCGCGACGGCCAACAAATTCCGCAAATAGCGGTCGATCCGCGCGATCCGAATCACATTCTGGTCGCTGTCGCCGGCCATCCTTACGGCCCGAATCCAGAGCGCGGCATCTTTCGCTCGACCGATGGCGGCAAGACATTCGATAAGGTTCTCTACAAAGACGAAAACGTCGGCGGGGCGGACGTAACGATTGATCCGAAGAATCCGGATACAGCTTACGCATCGCTTTGGGAAGCGCGTCAGGGCCCTTGGGAAAATGCGGCATGGAATGGAAATGGCGGGGGGATTTTCAAATCAACTGACGGCGGTAAGACCTGGAAACAGTTGGGCGGTGGATTGCCCGACGTAATCATTCAAGCGAACATGGCGATCGCGCCGAGTAATACTCAACGCTTGATGGCCTCAGTGGCCGCGCCGAACGGCGTCAACCTTTATCGCTCTGACGACGGCGGCGATAGTTGGGCCATTGTGACGAAAGATACTCGGCCCGCCGGTCGCATCGGCGGCGGCGATCTTTGTGTCACGCGGTTCGATCCAAGAAATCCCGACATCGTGTACGCGGCGAGCACCGTGTCCTGGAAGTCTGTTGACGGCGGCAAGACCTGGACTGCATTTCGCGGCGCGCCGGGCGGCGACGACTATCAAAATGTTTGGGTTAGTCCCAGCAATTCCGACGTGGTCATGCTGGGCAGCGATCAGGGCGCAATCATAACTACTAACGGCGGTAAGTCCTGGAGTAGTTGGTACAACCAACCGACGGCGCAGCTCTATCACGTCAACGCCGACAACGCTTTTCCGTACCGCCTGTGCAGTGGCCAGCAGGAGAGCGGCTCGGCTTGCGTGGCCAGCCGTGGCAACGATGGCGAAATCACTTTCCGCGAATGGCATCCGGTAGCAGCCGAAGAATATGGTTACGTCACGCCCGACCCGCTGGACCCGGATATCGTCTATGGCGGGAAACTCTCGCGTTACGATCGCCGGACGGGGCAGGCCCAGAACATCATGCCAAAGCCTTTTCGCGGTGCTGACTTTCGCGTGGTCCGCACGCAGCCGGTGATCTTCTCGCCGGTCGATCCGCATCTGCTTTTCTTTTCCACCAATACGTTATGGAAGACAAAGGACGGCGGCCGAAACTGGGATCAGATCAGTCCGGACTTAACTCGGAAGACGTTTGAAGTTCCCGAGACGGTCGGCAAGTTCCGCTCGCAGCCGACCGCGCAGCCGACACAACGCGGCGTGATCTATGCTGTCGCGCCGTCGCCACTCGACGTGAATCTGATCTGGGCGGGAACCGACGATGGTTTGATCCATCGCACGACCGATGGCGGTGCAAACTGGAGCGATGTCACTCCAAAGCAACTGAAGCCCTGGCAGAAGATCTCAATTCTCGACGCCAGCCATTTTGATAAGAATACTGCTTATGCAGCCGTCAACACTCTGAGGCTGGACGACCTGCGGCCGCACATCTATCGCACGCGTGACGCTGGCGCAACCTGGACCGAAGTAACCAACGGCATTCCAGATAATGAGAACACCGACGTGGTCCGCGAAGATCCGGAAAGAAAAGGTTTGCTCTTCGCGGGCACGGAGCGCGCCGTCTATGTTTCTTACGACGACGGCGATCACTGGCAGTCTTTGCGCCTCAACATGGGCGCGAGCTCAATTCGCGATTTGATTATCAAGGGCGATGATTTGTGCGTCGCCACTCACGGCCGGGGCTTCTGGATTCTCGATAACATCACGCCGCTGCGGCAACTCCAGGCTTCCATTATGAAGGCGCCGGCGATGTTGTTTCGTCCGCAGACCGCGTTACGTGTTCGTTGGAATACGAACAGCGACACGCCCATTCCGCCCGACGAGGCCGCGGGTGAAAACCCGCCGGACGGCGCCATGATCGATTACTACATTGGCGTGGGTGCGTCGGGACCGGCAACGCTGGAAATCAAAGACGAAGCCGGCCAAATCGTGCGGCGCTATTCGAGCGCCGATCCGCTACCTACGCCCGATCCAAATCTTGCGATTCCGCCTTACTGGGTAAGACCGCCGCAGCCACTCGGGGCCGAACCAGGCATGCATCGATTTCTTTGGGACCTGCATTACACTCCAATTCCCGGAGTACCGCCGCAGTACCCCATTGCCGCGGTGTATCGCAACACTGCGCCGGAACCCACTTCGCCGTGGGCGATGCCGGGTAAATACACGTTGGTCCTGACAGTTGGCGGCAAGAGTTATCAGCAGCCGCTGACTGTAATGATGGATCCGCGGGTTAAGACTTCGACCGCGGATCTGGCTGAGCAATTCAAACTGTCGAAACAACTCTACGACGAATGGAGGACGTTGAGTTCTATTTCCGAGAGCGTTCGCCGCATCCGCGGTCAAATTGCCGAATTGCGGCCGCGCGTGCCCGAAGGCGACCTCAAGACACATCTGAACGCCTTGGGTGAAAAACTTCAGGCGTTGGCTGGCGCAGGTGGTGGAGGACCAGGCGGAGGAGGTGGAGGTGGCGGCGCACGATTGAGCGTGGCCAGTACCGCCGGCCGCGCGCGGACTCTCTTCACCCTAATTGAAGACGTAGATCTGGCACCGACACCGCAAGTCGTGGCGGTGGTACCCGATGTGTTGAAGGATTCGCTCACGCTTCAGGAAAGCTGGCAGGCGATCAAGGCACAGGACATTCCCGCGCTGAATGGGGAGCTTCGCGCCGCTGGTTTGCCAATAATCGTAATGGAAAAATAGTCGCCTCTCCCTGGCAACAGAAGGAAAACGCCGTAGCCGGCTTTCACCCAGCCAGGCACGCTGGTCTGTCCTCAGCGTCATCGACGATGAGGGCGGTAACTTCGGGATCCCGCCATCGTATCCGGTCGCCTGACAGATCCACCCCAAACCTTGGAATTCCACACCAATTCATCGTTTAAACCCTTCGGACGGTTAGTTTATGAAGGGCGAACTCACCACAGGCTTCGGCGGCAACTCAATCAGTGTACGGGACGGAGCCAGCGCTTTGTTTCGGCGCAAGTGGCTTGTTCTGTTTACCTTCCTGGCGGTAATGCTCGGCACGGCCCTGGTCACCTGGGTAATCCCCAACAAGTATGAATCGCGGATGAAGATTCTGGTCAAGAACCAGCGCGTCGACGTGGCAATCACTCCTGAAGCTACCAATAGCGCGCCGCTTGGTGTGGATCCTGACGTCAGCGAAACCGCAATCAATTCAGAGATCGAGTTACTGACCAGCCGGGACCTGCTGACACAAGTTGTGAAAGAGACCGGCCTGGACAAACTCACGCCGGAATCGTCCTGGATGAAACCGGTTCCTGCCGCGGAGCGGATTGAAAAGGCCGCCGCCGACCTGGCCAAGGATCTGGTTATCATGCCGGTCAAGAAGGCCAACGTTATCTCGATCAGTTATTCGGCCAATTCTCCTGAGGTGGCGGCCGCGGTGCTGAAGCATCTGGGCGACCTTTATCTCGAGAAGCATCTTCAGCTTCATCACCCTACCGGAGCGTCGGATTTCTTCAAAGACAAAGCTGACCAGTACGAAACCCAGTTGCACGCTTCAGAGAAGCAGTTGACCAGTTTCCAGCAGGACAACAGCCTGGTAGTACTGGCCCAGCAGAAAGACTTGACGCTGCAGAAGACCGCCGAAGCGAAAGCGAAACTGCTGGAGAGCGAAGCGGCAGTCAACGAGGCCACGAATCGGATCAAGCGCATCGAGCAGCAACTCGCGGCTACGCCCAAGCGCATTGTCACGCAGAGCAAATCAATTCCAGCGCAATACTCGGCTGAACGTCTGAACACGATGATGGTCGAGCTGCAAAATCGCCGCACGCAATTGCTGACAAAGTTTCGCCCCGAGGACCGTTTGGTGCGCGAGGTTGATGCGCAAATTCGCACGACCAAAGAAGCGCTGGACAAGGCGGAATCACAAACCTCGACCGAGCAGGCGACGGATTTGAATCCTTTGCGGCAGACGCTGGAAACCGAATACTCACGCGCACGTCTGGAACAGACCGGGGCGCAAGCGCGCCGTGACACGCTGGCCGCGCAATTGCGCGATTATGAGGGCTCGCTGCGAAAGTTGGAGGGCGACACCACCACTCACAACGACCTGCAGCGCCAGGTTAAGGAGGCTGAGGAAAACTATCAGCTCTACGCCAAGAAGCGCGAGGAAGCCCGCATCGCCGACGAGCTTGATCGTCAGAAGATTACCAACGTCTCGATCGCGGAAGCGCCGGCGGTCCCGCGAATTCCCTCGTCACCGAATCGGCCGTTGAATCTGGTGCTGGGCATTTTCGTGGCCGCATTTCTAAGCCTGGGAACTGTATTTTCCGCGGAGATGCTGGGCGACACCATTCATACGCCGAAGCAACTGGAAGGCCTTACTGGAGCCACGGTGCTGGCCACGGTCCCCGAGAGCAGTCGCCGTCTGATCGGTAGGAGCAAGAGCACCGGAAAAGAGATTGAGAACAACCCCGTGCCCCAGTTGGAGGGGTAATCGGCAGACAAAACCGTGCAAATAGAAGAGCAAATCAACGAAACACAGATGCCCCTGGCGCGCATCCGGAGCAATGGTCACCGGCAACATAACCTTCAGTTGCTGCTGGCGAAACTGCAGAACTCCGGTCAGAAACTACGCGGTGGCGCAGTGATCGCGTTTACCTCGGCTTCTCTGGGCGAAGGAGTTTCTCATGTCACACAACTATTCGCCGTGGAATTGGCGCGGCACACGGGGCGGCGCACATTAATCGTCAACGCCGAAAGAATGCAAAGCCTCGGAGTCGAGGACTATCTGCAGATGCCCGGGAACTGTAACCCGACCAATATTGAAAACATCTGGATGTTGCCTGCAAAGAAGGGCCGCAGAAAGAACGTCGCGGCAGGTGAAGACACGAACCATGAACTGCCACAGAGATCTTTTCTGATGAGAGTGAGCAAACAAGGAGAGCAAGTCGATACCGGATTGAATTCGGTCGATGCCCTCCGCGTGGCTTTCGACAATATTCTGATCGATTGCCGAGCTCTCAAAGTGTCCGCGGAGGCGGCGGTGCTGAGTTCCAGCGTTGACGGCGTGGCAATTGTGGTCCAGGCCGGACAGACGCGGCGCGACGAAATTCTGAACGCCCAGCGCACGATCGAAAACGCGGGCGGAAAATTCCTGGGATTTGTTTTGAATAAGCGTCGCTACCCGGTTCCGGAATGGTTGTACCGAAGACTGTAGTTGAGTCCTGGTTTAGAGTCGGGCTACCGCGCGGCTAAGCGGGCGGTAGCCCGCTTCTAAACACAGCTTTTAGGAGTGCTAATGAAGAAGAGTCTGCTCTTATTAATCGCAATTTGTTTCCTCTCGAGCGCCGCCGTCGCCATCGCCCAGCAAGCTCCGCCGCGACTAACCACCGTCACCGAGGAACGCTATCGCCTGCAACCAGGTGATGTCTTCGAGGTGCAGTTTCGGTATTCACCGGAGTTCAATCAAACCGTAACCGTTCAGCCGGACGGCTACGTTTCGCTCGAGGTGGGCGGAGATTTGAAAGTCGCGGGACTCACAATTGAACAGGCACGGCTGGCAATCCTGAAAAAGGCGGGCGCGCGTTTGCAGGATCCGGTGGCGACTCTTGTCCTGAAGGAATTTCAGAAACCCTATTTCGTAATCGCCGGCGAAGTAAACGCTCCCGGCAAGATCGAGATGCGCGAACGAGTGACGGCGCTTCAGGCAATCATGCTGGCGGGCGGAATGAAAGAAGCTGCCAGGTCTTCCCAGGTCGTAGTCTTTCGTCGCATCAATACTGACACGGCCGAGGTCAAGCTGCTGAATCTCAAAGATATTCGCCGCACCTCCGATCTGGAAAATGACTTGACGCTGCAGCCCGGCGACATGGTGTTTGTGCCCCGTGACAAAATTTCAAAGATTGAGCGGTTTATGAAGTTGGCGAGCGTGGCGGCCTTCATCACGCCGAGACTGTAGTAGCACAGACTTCAGTCTGTGATTAATCAGGTCAGAGCCGCAACACCAATCACAGACTGAAGTCTGTGCTACATACTAATGACTGATCATAACGGATCCCTCTCGAATTACTTTCTCAAGCTGAGCGACCTCTCTTTCCTTCTGGTCTCGCTCGGTTTGACGATCGTGTTCCGCTACTCGCCGGCTGAAAACCCGACGTTTGTGATCGACTATCTTTCGGATCGAATCAAGGTAACCAATGCGCTGCTGGGATTTGCCCTGCTCTTTTCATGGCACGCGGCATTTGCGGTCCAGGGTCTCTATGTCTCGCACCGGCTGCGACCGATTCGCCTGGAACTAAAGGAAGTTGGCCGCGCGGTCCTGATTTCATCGGTCTTGCTTCTGGTCGGGGCCAACATCGGCCGCTGGCCTACGATTAATGTTAAGACAGTCGCGATGTTCGGATTGGCGAGCTTTGGTTTGATCGGCACCGGTCGCTTCTTCCTGCGACTAAACCTGCGCCGACTGCGCCGGAAAGGACACAACGTTAAGACTCTTCTGTTGGTCGGCGGCGGATCCCGTAGCCGGCGCTTTGCCGCGCAAATCAACCTGCGCCAGGACCTTGGGTACCGCGTGCTGGGCTATGTCGACAGCGATTCGGCCTTTGCCGGTCAGGACATCGAAGGCGCCCCCTGGATGGGAACGGTTGAAGAACTGCCCTGGATCCTGGCCCACGAAGTGATCGATGAAGTAGCGATCGCCTTGCCGATAAAATCTCAGTATTCGCAAATCGAAGCGGCCGTCATGCTGTTGGAAGAACAGGGAATCACAACGCACCTGGTCTCTGATCTCTTCCCGCAGAAGTTGGCCAGATCACAGTCAACGGACCTTAATGGCGTCCCCGTCGTTTCGCTGCACAGCGTGCCGCAGTTCAGTTGGCGCACCGAGGCCAAACGCATCTTCGATTTCGTGTCCGCGATGCTCCTGCTGTTGATCGCCGCGCCTGCGCTCGTTCTGGTCGCGATCATGATCAAGCTTGGCTCGCCAGGTCCCGTGTTGTTTGTGCAGGGCCGAGTTGGTCTGAACAAGCGGCGCTTCCGGATGCTCAAGTTTCGAACGATGCAGCGCGATGCCGAAGCGCGCATGGGTGAAATCGAGCACCTAAATGAAAAGAGCGGTCCGATCTTCAAGATGCGCGACGATCCACGGGTTACTCCCCTCGGTCGTTGGCTGCGCCGGACCAGCATCGACGAACTGCCGCAACTGGTTAACGTGCTACTGGGAGACATGAGTATCGTCGGGCCGCGGCCGCTGTCGGTGCGCGACGCGACCCGCATGGAATTGGCGTGGCAGAAGAGGCGGTTCAGCGTTAAGCCGGGGCTGACTTGCCTGTGGCAGGTTTCGGGCCGGAGCAACCTCTCCTTCGAACAATGGATGCAGTTGGATCTGGATTACATAGATCGTTGGTCACTTGAACTCGACGCCCGCATTCTTCTCAGAACTATTCCGGCCATTCTATTGGCTCGCGGGGCCAGCTGAAGTTGCGGGGCGGTAGCCCGACCGTGAGGGAGGGCTCGTCCCACGCGTGCGAAGCTGGAGCCCTCCCTGACGGTCGGGCTACTGCCCCGGTGTTAATAACCGCTAAAAACGTCCAAACGCCTGAAAACAGGCCTTGATTCCGCGTTTTATCAATAAGAGCCAGAGGTTCTCTGATTAGTGTCAAAGATTGCCTTAGTACACGACTATTTCACGCAACTGGGCGGCGCTGAGCGCGTCGCCGAAGCGATGCACGATTCGTTTCCGTCGGCCCCCATGTACACCACGGTGGCGCTGCCGCAATTCCTGCCTCCTGGTCTGCGCGCCGCTGATGTTCGCACCTCGCCGATGCAAAAACTACCGGCCATCGAAGCCCGCTTTCGTCACTACTTCATGCTGTATCCGTTCGCGATCGAGAACTTTGATCTCTCAGCCTACGACCTGATTTTCAGCAGCAGTTCGGGATATGCGAAGGGCGTGCGCCGCCGCCGCAATGCGATTCACGTCTGCTACTGTCACACTCCGATGCGTTGGGTTTGGCGCTACGACGACTATGTGGCGCGGGAAGGTTTTGGCGGACCGGCGCGCGCGGCGCTGCCCTACCTGCTTTGGGGTCTGCGTAAGTGGGACCTGCGCGCTGCGCGTCAGCCTAACTACTACATCGCAAACTCGCGCTTGGTCGCACAGCGAATCAAGAAGATTTATGGTCGCGAAGCGTTTGTGATCCCGCCACCCATCGATGTGCAAAGATTTCAGATGGCGAACGAAGTGGACGACTACTATCTGGTGCTGTCGCGTCTGATGCCGTACAAGCGAATCGATCTGGCCATTGAAGCATGCAAGCGCATGAACCGGCGGCTGGTCATTATCGGCGACGGCCCGGATCGGGCCCGCCTGGAAAAACTCGCCGACGATCGCATCGAGTTCCTCGGGCGCCAACCGGACAAGGTCGTTAACTACTATGCCGCGCGTTGTCAGGCGCTCTTGTTTCCGGGTGAAGAAGACTTTGGCATGGCGCCTTTGGAAGTAAACGCTGCCGGCCGCCCAGTCATCGCGTACCGGAGCGGCGGCGCAATTGAAACGGTAATAGAGAACGTCACTGGGGTTTTCTTTGATCAGCAGAATAGCCACTCGCTGGCTGAAGCGATCGAAAAGTTTGAGGGTTTGAGCT
>JBBQWP010000056.1:0-16303 GCA_038210455.1 Pyrinomonadales bacterium
CGACTGTTTCAAGTATCGCAACAAGATAGGACTCGACGTTGCAATTGAAGCGCTACGCGAATGTCGCCGTAGCCGCAAGTGCAAGATTGACGATCTCTGGAAATACGCAAAAATCTGCCGCGTAGCAAATATAATGCGGCCGTACCTGGAGGCGATCGCATGACGCGGGCTCTGCGAAATCTCAGCGCATCAGTTGAGCAGCGTTTGCTGAACCTCACACGGCAGTCAGGCGAAGATTGTCAGTACGTTCTGATGGCGCTATGGCTTGGAACGAATCATGTACAGGTTGAGCCGTTCAGCCTATGCAAAGCAATTTGTCGTCAAGGGAGCCATGTTGCTTCGTGTGTGGACCGGTGAACAGTATCGACCCACTAAGGATTTGGACTTGCTTGCGACACTGGAACAATCTCCCGAAGAACTAAGTCAAACCCTCCTCGACGTTTGCGTGCTCGCCGTTGAAGACGACGGGCTGGTCTTTCTTGGCGAGACGATTCAGGTTCGGCATATTCGAGAAGACAATGTCTACGGAGGCATGCGCGTCAAGCTGCAAGCTCGGCTCGGAAAAATAAGAATTCCATTGCAGATCGACATTGGCTTCGGTGATGCAGTTACTCCGGAAGCCCAACCGGAAGTGTTTCCGACACTGCTGGACTTTCCCGCTGCCGTTCTTCTGGCGTATCCGCGCGAAACTTCAATTGCAGAAAAATTCGAAGCAATCGTAGGTCTTGGTCTCTCCAACAGCCGCGTGAAAGATTACTACGACATCTGGTTGCTCTCGCGACAGTTTGATTTTGATGGCGCGATCTGGAAGAAGGCTATCCACGCGACCTTTCAACGGCGCCGGACTGTTTTGCCAAGCGAAATACCTACTGGTTTATCAAATGAGTTCGTCTCCGACGCCGGCAAACAATCGCAGTGGGCGGCCTTCGTTCGCCGGAGCAGGTTGGACTCGAAGGAGATCAGCCTCGAAAGCGTGGTAAAGGTAACTGCCGATTTTGTCATCCCGCCGTCCAACGCGGCTGCGGAAGCAACAGCGTTTGCGTTGACATGGTTCAGAGGCGGACCCTGGCAAAATATGACAACTGTTTGAGGTCCAAGGTAGTCTACCTAAACGGATACGGCTTCAAATTGAACCACTCGCCGCGGAGACCATTGTTAAGTGTGAGTGAAGGCCGCGAGCAAGGCGATTAAAACAAACTCCACCACAGTCACCGGTCTAACTTTGTGACTCAGTTGTGACTCGAGAATTCGGCGATCTCTCTAAGTCTAATCGTTCAAGATGTTGGGGCGGGATGAAAAGTCCCCTGTTCGGCACCATACCTTTTCAGTTTAGATTCCACTTAGTGCCCACGCGTCTGGACGATGGGGCGACAGGCCGGCTCGGGTATGATCTTCACTTCATGATCACGCATCCCAAAATCACTTCAGTTTTTCACAGTCCTTCTTTGCTTCAATCAGGATCGGCAGATCTGAATCTGCATCTTTCCAGATCGTGAAGAACTCCTGATACTCCTGGCGCGCTTTAGCGGGATCGCCCAGCAACGCCGCCGCCCGCGCGAATCCGAGGTGCGCGAGCGGATAGAGCACCGACTGCGGAGGTTTGCCGCGAGTTCCACCGGCAGAATCTTCAAAGCGACTTTGCGATCCAGCTTTGTATCCTGTGCGAGATAGACTTCGCCCATTCCGCCGGCTCCGACCTTTGACAGGATGCGATAGTGTGAAACGGTTGTGTTAGCCAGGAACGATTCGTTCATTTTACCGACGTCGTTCTTTCCGTGTACTGCAGATCTATTTCAGCTTCTCGTATTCCTTCTTCGCTTCGATCAGGATCGGCAGGTCTGCATCCGCGTCTTTCCACAGCGCGAAGAAATCCTGATACAACTTGCGAGCCTTCGACGCATCGCCATTCAGAGCCGTCGCTCGCGCTAGTCCCAAATGCGCCAGCGAATATAGCGCCGGGCCCCGGAGGTCAAACAGACCATGGCGATCAAGTATCTTTTGGAATTCGGCGGCAGCTTCCGCGCCCTGACCCAGACGCAGGTAGGCCAGGCCGCGCAGGTATTGGGGCTGAAAGTCGGTAGCGGCTTCGTATCGCCTGACGGGCTCCAACAACTGGAGAGTCTGGGCTGGTTGCCCGCGTTGTAGTTCGATGGCGGCGCGAATAACGGGCAGCCAAATGCCGTTGAAGCGGGTGTCGTTTGGATAAAGCGGCGCAACTGTAGCGATGTGAGCCTGAGCCTGGCTGACCCCGCCGCACATCGCCAGTCCGACTGCGCTCTCTGAATAACTAGTGTCGTTCACGGAGGCCAGGGCTTGAGTAGCCTTCTGTCTTGCCGTCTGGCAATCGCCGAACACTGCGCCAATCAGGGCATCGTGGCTGGCGAGGCGCGCCACAAATCCTTTTGTCCCGCTGCGTTCGAGCATGGCCGTGGCCTGGTTCGACAGGTCTTTCGCTCTGTGCCACTTGCCCTCCAGGGCCGCTGTCTGGGCCTGCAGAGTGAGGGACCAATACGGATAAGAATTCGCCTCCTCCCACTTTTGCTCTTGCGCCATCGTCGCCGTATCACCGCCGAAGTAGGCAATCCAGTAAAGAAACATATGGTATTCAGGCGCATCCAGGTTGTTTGCCAGCGCCTTTTGGTAGGTTTCCTTTGCCTCGTCAAAGCGGTTTAGAAAAATGAGTGCCCCGGCGGGGTTCGAGTAAACGGAGGCGACTTTAGGATTCAGACGCATGGCTTCGCGCCCGTTGGCGACGGCTTTATCAAATTGTGCGACGTCAATGTAGAGGTCAGCCAGCGCGTGATAAGTCCGCCAATAATGCGGGTAGGTTTGCTTCCATACTTCGCCCGCCTCGATCGCTTTCTCCAAGTCATGAGTGACGACGCGATTATAAAAAAGCGTAATGTAAAGCTTCTCATTTTCGGTGGCTCGTTCGCGCAGCTCAAAGGCCTTGCCCGCCGAGACAGTCGCTTCGTTGTTAAGTCCGCTATTCAGTTGATTTCGGGCCAGGGACAAATAGCCGAGAGCGAAATTCGGATCGAGTTCAATCGCCCGCTGAAGAAGCGGAATGGCTTTGGGATAATTGCCACTGTTGGCTTGCTCGAGTCCCAGCGAGTAGGCTTTGAGCGCATCAAGTGATGCTGTCGTCGCCTGCTCGAGCGGTGCATCAAACTTCTGAATCGAACTCAAGCTCTCGCCCAACTTTTCGCGTAATCGGGTCGCCGCCTGCGAGATGCTTTTTAGCACTTGCTCTTTGCTGTCCGCCTCCGTCTGTTCGCGTGCCATCTCGTCGCCCGTCTGCGCGTTGACTGCCTTGAGCGTAATCACGTAATGACTTCCCAGGCTGGCAATCGCACCTGTCAGGAAAGCCTTCAGTCCTTGTCGTAGACAAATTTCGCGCGCTCTGGGTTCGGTCACGCGTTCGTCCGGCGCCTGCTTCATTGACTCTAATGTCTCGCGCACGCGGGCTTCTGGAAAAATGTCCAGAAACGGCGACTGCGCCAGAGTCACCGCCAATGCCTGCTTAAGAGTCCCATCAAAAACCACGTCACCAGTCTTATTGTCGAAGTCGGCGAGCAGGATGGTGTCCTTGTCAGTCAACGCCGTCGCCGGATGTTTGAAAAAGAGGAGATAAGAAGCAACCGCCGTCACGATGACCAGCGGTATCAGTGCGAGCGCAATGCCACGCTGATGAGTTTTGATCTGAGAGAAGATGTACTCCGCGCTCGAAGTGGTGTGAATCTCGCTCGCCGTTAGCGTTGCTGCCTCCGCCGCTGTGCCTCCGGCTGCGCCGGCGCTGGTTCGTTGCCTCAATTTGCCGCTCTTCTCAGCCGGTGCCCCGCTGCGCTCGAGTTCGGCCTCAAATTCCAGACGCCGGCTGAGGCTCTTTAGATCCCGGCTAAGGTCTTCAATCAGTTGATAGCGTTTTTCCCGCTTCTTGTGCAGCGCCTTCCGGACAATTCGTTCCAACCCGGCGGGACAACCCCGCCTGACTTGCGTCAGAAGGCGCGGCCTGCTCATTAGAATTGCGGCAATAACATCCCCCGGGGAATCGCCAGGAAACGGTTGCTGATTAGCAATCAGTTCATAAAGCAAAACGCCCAGGCTCCAAATGTCCGTGCGTGCATCCAGCACCTGGCTGCGCACTTGCTCGGGCGACATGTAGGCGATTGTCCCGATGATGCTGCCCGGCCCGGTGTTGAATTGCTTCGCTGTTGCGCCTTCAGTATCGATTGCTCCGGTTGTGTGTTCCGTGAGTTTGGCGATGCCGAAGTCCAAAACTTTGACGTAACCATCAGGGCGCAGCATGATGTTTTCCGGCTTGATGTCGCAATGGACGATGCCCGCCGCGTGCGCTGCGGCCAGCGCTTCTGCTGTTTGTCCGGCAATGCCCAACAGTTCGTCCAGCGGCAGCGGGCCGCGTTTTAGGCGCTCGCGCAAGGTAGGGCCGTCAATAAACTCGGTGGCGATGAAGTGCACGCCCTCCGCCTCGCCAATTTCGTGAATGGTGATGATATTGGGATGATTGAGCGCGGAAGCCGCCTTCGCTTCCTGCACAAAGCGACGCATTCGTTCCGCATCGCTCGCCAAATCTTCGGGGAGAATCTTCAATGCGACTTTGCGATCCAGCTTAGTATCCTGCGCCAGATACACCTCACCCATTCCGCCGGCCCCAACTTTGGAGACGATGCGGTAATGCGACAGAGTAGTATTGGCGTCGAGTTCCTTAGTCATCCCCGATCAAGTTCATTCCGGCAGATTCATCCGTTTCAGCATTGCTTTGACTCGGGGCTCAGAGCGCCGACCCGCCAAGCTCTGGCGCAATTGCCAGGTTACTGGATATTTCTTAATGAGCCGCCACTTTCCTTTTCGAGCAGTTCAATGCTCTCCTCTTTATCACCGAGTCCGACGTAAATAAGCGGCGCGTCAACAGTTCCCGTCTGTTTCCCTTCGCGGTCATACCAGACAAGCTGATAATCGCGCTCCCAAAATCGTCGTGTTGGGGGAAATGGTTTTGCTCATAGCCTACTTGCGCACTGCGGCGGATCCAATTTCTCTACAAGCGCCGGAAAGCGCGTGTCGTCTCGTGTGGTCCGTCTCAACGCGGTTACATTGCGGGCAGCGTTTCATAGTTGTAGCGCAAGCTGTTAGCTTGCGATCTTAACCCGGACTAAGTCGATGGCCAGCGTCGCAAACTACTGCGGCAGACCAATGCGCCGCAAGATATTCTGGAAGCGCGGGTCAGCGCGAAAACTATCCAGACAGCGATCGAGCATAAACCACGGCAGCTTGACGGAGCGTTCCTCACACGCCCTCTCAAGCTGGTCAAGTACCTGCTCGTTCTCGCCGAGTCCGGCGTAGACTTTCGCCAGGTTCACCGGTGAAACGTATTGTTCCGCTGCTTGCTCCCTAAATTCTGCAAGCAATTTCAGCGCTTCGTCACGCTCTCCTTTTTGGCCGTAGATACGTCCGAGGTCACCTCGAATATACTGGCTCCAGCCGGTAAGTGTTGTTGCTTCTTGCAGCTCCGCGACTGCATCTTCATACTTTCCTGCTTGCCCGTAAGCCAGTCCGAGAACCCAGTGCGCGAAGAAATGATTCGGAGCTATCTCAATTGTCCTTAGCGACTGGTCGATTGCCTCATCATTGCGCCGGGCAAGGTAATACCACCATCCGAGTGCCGCGTTGAGAATCGCCGTAAACGGTTCGAGTTCGATAGCACGCTTTTCGGCGGCGATGGCGTCATGGAAAAGCCCCTGCAAGGTCAAGGTCACCGAGTTCGAATGGTGACCATACGCATCCTTCGGATTGAGCGAAAGAGCAATCTGGTGTTCTTTGTCAGCCCCGGAAAAATCCCATTGATACATACTCTTGTAAAGCGCAACCGAATTGTGGGTCTCAGCCACCGTGTCATCGAGGCCCAACGATTTGAATGCCGCAGCCTTCAGATCTTTTTCAGCTTCTGCTGGAGCGATCAGTTCATAAAATCCCAGGAACGTATGGCAGTCAGCCAAACCTGAGTACGCCAGAGCGTATTCGGAGTCCAGTTCAATCGCCTGGCCAAAATATTCAATTGCCTTCTGGAACGCTTCAGGTGTTCGTTTTGTGAAGAAGAAGCGGCCGCGTAGGTAAAGCTGGTAGGCTTCGGCGTTATGGGTGTATCGCTTTAAGACCGCTGCTTTCTCTCCGCCGAGCAATTTCAACTTCAGTGCGCCAACCACGGCCAACGTTATTTCATCCTGCACGTCGAAGATGTCCTGCATCTCGCGATCGTATCTTTCCGACCAAAGATGGTAACCGTCCGCTGCATGGACAAGCTGCACGGTGATCCGCATTCGATTGCCCGACTTCCTGACACTGCCCTCCAGGATCGTCCTGACTTTTAGCGCGCGGCCAATTTCGCTCACATCGACATTTTTCCCTTTGAATGAAAACGTAGAGGTCCGCGCCGCTACTTTCAACTCCTCAATCTTCGCCAGTGCGTTGAGCAACTCCTCAGCCAGGCCGTCGCAAAAATATTCGTTCTCGGGATCGGCGCTCATGTTGACGAACGGCAGCACGGCGATTGAGGGAGCATTGGCGAGCCGCCCGGTTGTGAGCTCCTCGCTCGGAAGGGAACCAGGCAGAGCCATCGTGGCTGACTCGGCATCAGTCGCCGCGGTCACAACCAGCGGCGTGCCATCTACACGGCAAAAGTTGAGCTTCTCGTCAGGCTCAACGCGATTGCATTGGGGGCATCGTTTCATATTGGTCTATTTCTTTAATACCGCCGGCCAATCAGGATCACGGTTGGGTTCGTTACTTCGGTTCGCCGATCAGTGTTCCGATCAGGAAGCGCTGCCCATCGGGTGTGAGGTCGAATTCCTGAAACGCTCCGTATTGATAGACGGTGCGCGTCTTGAATAATGCGACCGGAGGAGTGAATTCGAATTCGGGGCCATCGGTCTTGACGGTGGTCGCCATCATTTGCCGGTCGCGGCCGATGAAAAGATCTCCTTACCATCGCTCCTCCAGACCGGAGAGTTGGCCCCGTTAGCTGATAGCCTCTTGCGGTCGGCTCCGAGCTTCCCGTCAGCGTTAAATGACTGCACGTACAACTCAGAGTAACCCGGATTCGTCGGAGAGGTAAGCGAGCCAGCATCCATTCGCTGAGGTCAACGGAGTATTTTCGTCAGCTTTTGAATTCAGTAGCGGCCATGGCTTGCGGTCGCCAAAGGAAGGCAGTGCCCAAATATCGCTCCTGGCCTTTGGACCCCGCTGCATAATAGAGCAGGAATCGCCCGTCGGGCGTCCACACCCTGGGGAATACAACTCCGGCGAGCAGCAACTGTGGATCGCCGACACCGTTAGCGGCGCGCTCAACAATTCCTCGACCACCCCTTCAACTCCCCCGCTGTACGCAAGACGGCTGCCGTCCGGTGACCAGGTCGGAAGCTGGCCGCCACCCAGTTTGATCGCACTCTGTGTGTTCCAGTCCATCGCTGGAAAGGATCGTCCGTCGCTGTCTCGAAAAGAAACCTGTTAAGAATTTCGGAACTAGTGGTCACTTCTTCAGATTCGACATCCAGTTAAGGATCACGGTTGGTGGCGGCGATTTCGGATCGCCGATCCTTGTGCCAATCAAAAATCGCTGACCGTCTGGCGATACGTCGAATTCATGAAAGAAACTGGCGTCCGCAAGCATTCGCGTTTTGAATAATGCTTTTGGTGAGCTACTTTCGAACTCCGTGCCGCTCGTCTTTACAGATACGGACATCATCAGGCCATCGCCCGCGACATAGAATAGTTCTTTCCCATCACGACTCCAGTTCGGCACAACGCCACCCTTAGTGGAAACCCGCTTCCTGTCACTGCCTAATTTCCCTTCGGCGGTGAAGGACTGGACATAGATCTCGTAAGTGCCCGATTCGTCTGAAATGTAAGCTACCCAACGGCTGTCGGGCGAGAGTTCAGGTTCGAGTTCATCAGCTGCCGAAGCTAGCAGCGGAAACTCTTTCGCATCGCCGAAGCGTGGAAGCACCCAAACATCACCACGGGTTTTTACGCCCCGCCGCATGAAGATCAGAAATCGACCATCGGGCGACCATGCCTTGCCAAACACGGTGCCGCCGAGGATCAATTCTTGTTCGCCTACGCCATTGGAAGCTTTCTGAAAAATACCACCGCCGATTCCTGGGATAACCGAGGTAAAAGCAACATTGCGGCCATCCGTAGACCAGACTGGAAGCTGGCCCGATCCCAACCGAATTCCGTTTTCACCATTCAGGTCAGTCACCCAGATCCCGCCGTCGCGCTTCATAACGATGCGTTTTCCGTCAGGAGAAAATCGAGGCTCATAACCAACCGAAATAAGCGAGGGGTTTGCGAGCGCACCCGTCTGCTTGCCCTCGCGGTCAAACCAGACGAGCTGATATTCCCTTTCCCATTTGCCTTGCCAAACCATGACTCCCTTTTCTGATGCGGAAAATCGGACTTGCCCGGTCGCATTGATAACGGCACCCGTGACGATCGGGACAACGTCTCCACTCAACTTAAAGCTGTCCGCATCGAACGTCTGGGCGACAAGTACCTGGTTACGCACATAGAGCAAGTAGCCGGCGGAATAAACAGCATTGCTGTCTTCGGGAAGTACTTGCTTTAGCTCTTGAGAATCAAGCGACCCAACCCAGGTTCCCGTGGTACGCGGGCCGCCTCGGTAGAAGAGGAAATGTTTGCCGTCCGGCAGGAAATTGGGATGTCTGTGTCCACCGTCAGAGCCGTCGGCCTCCTTAAATGTTACCTGTTTCGGTTCGCCGCCCGTTGCCACCACTTGAAATAACGGACTGCCATAGTCAGGGCCGAATACGATCACGCCAGTTTTGCTCCATGCTCCGCCGGTAAGCCGCGTGGCATCGCACAGTATTTGGGAATTTCCCCCAGAAACTTCCGCCCTCTTAAGTTTCCCCTGCGAACCGAACGCGATGGAGCGGCTGTCAGGCGACCAGAAAGGTTCTAGCGCACCGTCGGTTCCGGGCAGTAGATTGGCTTCGGGCGAATTGAGCTCACTAACGTAGAGCATGCTCTTTCCGTCTGGGGAGTAGCCCGTAAACGCCATCTTTTGCCCGTCAGGAGAGATAATCACAAAATCATACTTTCGATCGTTGAACGCGAGATTTGGCGGTGGCGCAAATGAAAGCCAGATCGCTCGATTACCTGATGATGTGGGGCGATTGAAATACGCAAAAACTGTCGTCAATAGGCCAAGCGCAAAAACAGCTGCGACGATCCACGCGAGGCGCGCGTCAGTGAAAAGCCGCAAGCCGCTTGAGGCCACATGGTTCTCCGTTGGAATGGCAGCGGCAGCCATGGTCAACGTCGGTCCGGAACTCATCGCCGCGCCAGAAAGACTCTCGATCGCAAAAGCGAGGTCGCGCGCCGAATGAAATCGCTCGGCGGGATTCTTTTCCAGGCAGTGCCGCACCACCCGTTCGAGCGCGGGTGAGACCGTCTTGTTCGTCTCGGAGAGATCCGGCGGGTCTTCGCGCAGGATGGCGCTCATCGTCTCAGCCATCGAGTCGCCGCGGAAGGCACGCTTGCCTGAAAGCATTTCGTAAAGAATTGCGCCGAAGGAAAAAATGTCTGAACAATGATCGACGTGCTGTCCCTTCAACTGCTCCGGTGACATGTAACCCATCGTGCCCATCACCGTGCCGGGATCGGTGTTGACCTTTCGCGTCGGCACTTCCGTTTGCGATTGAGTTTCTGAAGCGCCGGTCAGCTTTGCTAAACCAAAATCGAGAATCTTCACGCGACCATCATTGGTGACGAACACGTTATCGGGTTTGATGTCGCGATGAACGATTCCTTTCTCGTGGGCTGCCGCGAGACCTTTGGCGATCTGCAAGGCATAGTCGATCGCTTTGCGCTGTGGCAACGCCGCGCCGGCCATGCGGTCGCGCAATGTTTCGCCTTCAAGCAGTTCCGAGACGATGTAAGGCGCGCCTTCGTGCGTACCGATGTGATAGATGACCAGGATGTTCGGATGATTGAGTGCGCCGGCAGCCTGGGCTTCCTGTTCAAATCGCCGCAGACGGTCTTCGTTTTCCGAAAGGGATGGGGGCAGGACTTTGATGGCAACGTCGCGACCGAGTTTCGAATCGCGGGCGCGCCAGACTTCGCCCATGCCGCCTTCACCGATCTTGGAGACAATCGTGTACTGAGCAATCGTCGTGTTGGGGGAAATGGTTTTGCTCACCAGTTGTATAGTTGAATCATTACTCTGGAGGAGTGAAATGTCCGCCAAGAGTCCTGCCTAATTCCATGCTCATCTCTTAAAATTCGCCGTCCAGTTGACCACGACCGCAAGCGGCGAAAGGCCGGTCTCGGTCAGGCGGCTTAGAAAAAGCAGCCGCTGCCCGTCGCGTGAAACCGCGTAGTCGAGGCTTCGCTGAGTCCGGGCCGCACTTATGTCAAACAGTGGTTTCGGAATGCCCGGCTCGAACGAGCTGCCACTTTTTATCTCGACAGACATCACCTTGCCGTCGGTTTGAATATAAAAAAGTTCCTTGCCATCCGGCCGCCATCGTGGATTTGAGCCACCGTTTGTCGAGACCGGCCATTTGCTCGCCGAGGCAGGAAATGTCTGGACATAAACCTCGTCCCGCCCCGATTCCGACGAATGGTAGGCCACAAACTTTCCGTCCGGAGAAAAGCTGGCGCTGGAATCTTCCTGCGGTGTCTGAAAATACACGAACGGCTTGCGGTCGCCCTCAAGCGGCAGCACCCTAATATCCCGCTTGCTCACGACGTCCTGATGAGTGTAGATGATGAATTTGCCGTCGGGCGACCAGTCGGTTGGATAGAACCGATCCTTCGATTCGAGCAGCACCTCTTCCTGTCCGGCGCCGCTTGCCAGCTTTTGGATCAACTGCCAGACGGCTCCCCTTCGCATGGACCACGCGACTCGGCTGCCATCCGGCGACCAGATCGCCTGGGTTGTGTCGGGGTCACCAAAATTCAGACGTGAGCTTGCCCCTCGGGCAATGTCAAGAACAAACAGGTCGTTCAATAATCCGCTTTCAGCTCTTCGCGTGACCGCCGCGTACCGCTGATCGGGCGAAAGCCAGACCCTAAGGTTAGGCCCATCCTGTCCGATGGTGCCGATCTGCTTGCCCGTGCGGTCGAACCAGGCAAGCTGCCGTTTCTCACCATCATTGTACGGGTCGTAAATAAGCGTGCCGTTTTCAGAGAGCGAAAAGTACGCGCGGCTGTTCAAATTTACGCGGATCTGTTCCGCGATGCGAAACGGTTCGCCGGTCACGGCCAGGGCCTTTGCGTCGAACGCTTGCGCGAACAAAGCGCCGTCACGCGCGAAGACAACATATCCGTCTCCCGCCGGTGCAGGTACATACATAGCGTTCGAGTCGGCCGGCATAATGCGTTTTCGTTCGCTGCTTTCGGCCGAGCCGATAAAGATTTCGGACTTGGCCTGTTCGGTGTTCGTGCTGAGAAACAGGAAATGGCGACCGTCGGGGAGAAACTTCGGCCAGCGATCTATCCTCTCAGAACTCGGTTCATAGCCGGGAAGCACGGTTGGCTGACCGCCTCCCGGTGCGATTCGCAAAATTCCGGTGCCCCCGTTAAAAAAGAGGATCGTGCCGTCGCGCGCCCAGGTTCCGTCAAATCCGCGAATATCGCTGATGGTGTCGCAGATTGTCTGAACCGTGCCGTCCGCCAGATCGACCTTTTTTACTTTGCCAGGCGTTTGAAACGCTATCGAGCGGTTGTCCGGCGACCAAAACATGAATCCGTTGGCGCTGTCCGTGCCGGCAACAGGGCGGGCCGACAGCGAACCAAGTGGACGAAGCCAAAGTTGGGACTTGCCGTCCAGGGTGGTGATGTAAACGATATTACGTCCATCTGGTGAAATTGAAAGTTGATTGAATCCAGAGGACTTTTCGGGCGGGGCGATGAAAAAGCTTGTCGCGGCAGGCTCGGCGAGGCGCGGCTGCCGGAAATATTGGATCGCAAATGGGAGCGAGGCTACAAGCCCCAGCAGAAGTACGCCCGAAACCATCCATGGAAGCCGCCCGCGCCAAGCTGATCTTCGAGTTTCTTCGATTGCCGCAGTTGCCGCCGTCGTCAAACCGCTTCCCGAAGAGCTGGTCGGTGCGGACAACGATTCCAATGCAAAACCAAGATCGGCCGTCGACTGAAACCGCCGCTCGGGTTTCTTCTCCAGACAGCGCCGGACAATCCTTTCCAGGGATGGGTTGATGTTTGGATTTGACTCGGTTAATTCTTCAGGCTCTTCTTTCAGAATGGCCGTCATCGTCTCAGCCATCGTTTCTCGTCGGAACGCACGTCGGCCAGTGATCATCTCGTGCAAGATCGCGCCGAACGAAAAGATGTCCGAGCGGTGATCAACCGGCTGACCGCGAACCTGTTCAGGAGACATGTAGCCCACGGTCCCCATCACGACGCCGGGATTAGTCAGCACCTTGCGAGTGGCGTCTTCGGACCCGGTCTCTACCGTTCCCGATGCCGACAGTTTTGCGATGCCGAAGTCGAGGATCTTCGCCCGATCATCTTTCGTAATGAAAAGGTTTTCCGGTTTCAGGTCGCGGTGGACGATGCCTTTCTCGTGTGCGGCCGAAAGCCCGCTGACGATCTGCAGGGCGTATTCGATCGTTTTTCGCAGCGGAATCGAGGCTTCGTCCAGCCGGTCACGAAGCTCCTCGCCTTCAAGCAGTTCCGAGACGATGTAAGGCGCGCCTTCATGCGTACCGATGTGGTAGATGACCAGAATGTTGGGATGATTGAGCGCCCCAGCCGCCTGAGCTTCCTGCTCAAATCGCCGCAGACGGTCTTCGTTTTCCGAAAGGGATGCCGGCAGGACTTTGATGGCGACGTCGCGACCGAGTTTCGAATCGCGCGCACGCCAAACTTCGCCCATGCCGCCTTCACCGATCTTGGAGACAATCGTGTACTGAGCAATCGTCGTGTTGGGGGAAATGGTTTTGCTCACTGTCTGTTTCCTATTCACTCTCACTCAGGAAAGTGCATCTTTCGCAACAGCTCCTGATATCGCGGATCGGATCGCAAAGGGTCCATCTGCGGCTCAACTTTGAGCCAGCATAAACTCGAGACATGGTTTTCGTAAGCCTTATTTAATTCAGCGAACGCCTTGTCTTTCTCGCCCAGGTCCAGATATGCCTTGGCCACCACCCAGTTATTGTTACTGTCCTTTAGCAGGGAGTTCTCTTCGGTCAGCAATCGCAAGAATCCAGGCCATCCCTCTTTTGCAAAGGCCGCTCGAATCAGGGCGGCAGCTTGAGGCTGACCGATCAGGTCGAAGAATCTCGCCCGCTCTTCGACGGAGTTCGCATAGTCGCCTTTGAGACGATAGACCTCAGCCAGCGTGCGATGCGCTCGCGCAAAACTGGGATCTAATTCAATGGTCTTTTTATGCTGTGCAATCGATTCGTCGTACTTGCGGCTTATATAAAGGAATCTTCCAAAGTCCCAGTTGATCGGAAGTGAAAGCGGTTCGATCTCCAACGCGCGACGATATTCGGCAGACGCCTCTGCAAATCTGCCGCTGTTGGTGAGCATTTCGGCATACCATTGATGCCCAGTCGCATAGTTGGGATTCAGTTCGATGGCTCGCCTGAATTCGCGTTCCGAAGCGGAAAAATCATAATCGTACGTGAGTGACAAGTACGCGAGCGTGGTGTGCGGCTCTGCCAAACTCTCGTCCAGTGCCGAAGCCTGGCGGGCGAATTCACGCGCTTTCGGTATCGCCTCAGCCGGCGGCATAAAGCCAAAGGTGGACAAGAGCGCATAAGCGTCAGCAAGACCTGCGTGGGCCAGAGCATAATTCGGGTCAAGCCCGATGGCCTGATTGAAATACTCGGCTGCCTTCCGAAACTCTTTCTCCTCGCGTTTGTTCCAGTAGAAGCGTCCTTGCAGATAAAGGCGGTAGGCTTCCGGGTTTGTCGTGTAAGTCTTCGCTATCTTCCGCTCCTCAGCGCCTGAGAGTTTGGTTTTCAGTTTGCCCGAAACATCACGCGCAATCTCGCTTTGGAGCGTGACCAGGTCGGTTTGTCTGCGGTTGTATTGCTCACTCCAAATCACGTTTTCAGTTTCGGCATTTACCAACTCCAGGCTGAGCGTCAATTGATCGCCGCTTTGCATGACGCGCCCGTTCAGAACTGCTTGTACGCCCAGCTCTTTGCCGATCGTCCTTGCGTCTGTTGCCTTGCCTTTGTAGCGAAAGACAGATGAGCGCGCTTTGACGTTAAGATTCGGCAGTTGCGATAAACTGCTGATCAATGTTTCGGTCATGCCATCGGAGAGATACTCAACATCCGCGTTGCCGCTGTCGTTGACGAAAGGCATCACGGCGATCGACGAGATGGCAATGTCTGGCTTTCGCGCGCGCACATAAAGGCTGGCGACCGCAATGCCGGCCAAGAGTACGAGCAGAACACCAACCGCCGCGAGTTTGTGCTGCTTGATTCCAGTGGCGACATACTCCGCGCTCGACGTTGGGTGAGCCTGCGCCACAGTTGTGGCCCCGGCATTCTCTTGCGACCTTGGTGCGCTTGCCCGAGAGGCGCCGCCGCTGGTGTTGCGCAACCCCGGAGCAACCGTGCGCTCAATCTCAGCATCGACGTCCAGCTTTCGTCTCAGATTTCGCAGATCAATCAGCAGGTCTTTCGCAGTCTGGTAGCGTTCGTTCTTATCCTTGGCCAGACACTTGTTGATGATCTCTTCCAGACGTTCGGGCACACCCCCGACCTGCTGTGACAGCGGCGCCGGCTCGGATTCCTGGATGGCGATAACTTGCCGGTGAATATCTTTTCCCTGAAACGGCACGGCGCCGGCAATCATTTCGTAGAGCACGACACCCAGACTCCAGATATCAGTGCGCTGGTCGATGCCCCGGCCGACCGACTGCTCCGGTGACATATAGCTGACGGTGCCCATGATGAGACCGGGCTCCGTTTGCACGAAGACTCTCGTTGCTGCCTCTTCGTTCGTGTTGGGTGCCTGCGGCCCGCCCGCTACCGCAGGCGGTTCTGACGATTTCGCCAATCCAAAGTCGAGCACCTTTACGATGTGATCGCGGCGGACCATTACATTTTCGGGCTTGAGGTCGCGATGTGTGACTCCGGCTTCGTGGGCTGCATTGAGCGCAGCAACGATCTGAATCGCTACGTCAAGAACGTCGATCAATTTCAGACGCCGGCCGGAAAGATGTTCCCGCAACGTCACACCATCGACGAATTCCGTGGCTATAAATGAACCGGTATCGGTCTGACCGAACTCGTGGACAGTAAGGATGTTTGGATGGTTGAGATTTGAGACAGTGCGCGCTTCCTGCGTGAAGCGCTGCAGACGATCTCTGTCCCGGGCAACTTCCGCAGCGAGGATCTTAAGCGCGACCGTCCTGCCCAGTTCCGACAAATCCTGCGCCAGATATACTTCACCCATTCCGCCTGCTCCGATTTTGGAGACGATGCGGTAGTGCGAAAGCTTTGTGTTGGGGGATAGCTCTTCTATTTGTCAGCTCGCTGCGTCAGACCGATGTGCCGCCGTAAACCAGCGAAGCGTCGCAATAATGGCTCATAGCTAATCTCACCACGAAAGCTTTAGCTGAATTTTACTGGGCACTGAAAAGCACGCTCATCTTAGCCGCAAATCGCTTGAGGGCGCTAGAGGTTTTCGTCTGAGTTTCCTAGTCGGCAAATTGCTTTGAAAAATAGTGCCCGGCCTCTGATTTCCGCCAAAGCCTGCAAGCACGCGGTTTCCGAAGACCCAAATCACGTAGAAATGGACGACAATCCGTCCTTGATCGCTCCGTATGTGCGTTACCGTACAGATACCATCGAGAGAATCCTGTATAACTGTCTGGCGACAAATGGATGCAACTCACCCCCTCTCCATTGTTTGAACTCGAAGGGACCCCTGAGAGTTCATCGCAGCTTTGAAGAAAGAATCTAAACGCCTTAGACTTTTTTGCATCCCCCGATGCACACTCCGACCAGGTTGTTCTTTTTTCCAGTAGGAAATGTTCTAACTAGAAAGAGGAACCCGTCATTAAAAATCTCAATAAGTCTATTTCCGCTAGTCGTGTGATCATCGCGGGGTTGTTTTTTGCGGCGTTGGTCCAATCGGTATCAGCTCAAAGCGTGCCACCGCTGGGCAATGCGCAGAGCTTTGCTGCCCTGGCCGGGACCACACTAACCGCTACGGGCCCGGTCGTGATCTCCGGCAATATCGGAGTCAGCCCCGGAAGTGCGGTAATTGGATTTCCGCC
>JBBQWP010000057.1:0-16130 GCA_038210455.1 Pyrinomonadales bacterium
ACGGTCTTTGGGTGGAAATTCATCTTGGGCTCCGGCGGCTGATTTAGTGGAAAAGACTACAGTCTGTGTTGACCTTCCAAAAAAACAATCACAGACTGAAGTCTGTGCCACTCTCAGCTCGACAACAAATCCTCAAACGACAACTGGGCATCGTCGGTTTGAAGATGATGGGGACTGGAGGCGCGTGGCACGTCCAGCGCTTCGCGCACCGCGTCCAAATGAAACCGAATAATGCGCGGAGTAAGGCGCACCGAAGGAATGCGGCGCTTGGCGGCGAGCCGGCGCACCGTGGATTCGCTCACCTGTAAGACTTCGGCGAGCTGTCGGGCCGTTAGAAACTCTTCCCTCTCAGACACAAGTCTTGTCTCTCAAAAGCGGGTCCCCTTGAACCGCTCTCCCTGATTGATTAGGAACGAGGCGTTATCGTAGCGCAAAGATGATCTCTATCCAACCGATATTCTGTTTTTTCTGAGGGTTCGGGTCCGGCGATTGAACGTTGAATCGTCCAGGTTCAGGCCAAAGGGGTTGCAAGATCTGAATTTGAGATTTGAAGAGTTCAGATCTGGGATCTGAGAATCTCGGATTTGAGATCTAAGAATTTGAGATCTGAAATCTCAGACTCATTTCGGCTGAGGTTTCAGCGTCAGCGCGACCCGATACACAGCCGCGCTATCAACTTCGACATCTTTCGAAGCAGGTTGCGCACCGTCTGCCTTCACTGTGACTCGATACTTGGCTGTCTCAGGCGACAGGCGAAAAACAAACTCGCCGGTTTCGCCGGTGACGCGCGCATCGATTTTCTGCACAGAATTTTCACCAACAATCCTTGCCAACTCGACCCGCACGCCGGCAACGCTGCGCCCGGATTCGGTGAACACACTGCCCCGCAGAAAGGCGATCGCCCCATCGTCGATCCCCAGGACCAGGTCATGTAGAGAGCGCGTCTGGCCCGCTCTCAACTCAAGATTCGGAATCGAACCGACTGCCAGACCGGGCTTGCGAAAAGTGACCGAGTAAACACCCGGAGCAATATGAGCGACCACAAAATCGCCCCTCTTGTCAGTTGCCGCTCGCGTAACCTCTTTGTCACCCTGAAGCAGAATAACCGCCACGCCAGCGGGCGATCCTTGCTCAACGCGCACCTTGCCTTTGATCGACGCTGTCGTTTTTTCCTGGGCCAAACATGCGCCGGCAACCAGCAGCAGCAAGAGCATGGCGAAAGTCGTCTTTATCAGTGTCATGGCGTCCCTCTTTTGAGTAATCAAGTTACCACGAATCGACGCAGACCAACCAGCATCGCTACGGTTCGGAGTACCGCCTTTAGGCGGAAGTTTCCCGAGGTGGCTGAAGTCCGGCCGCCCGAAGGCGGTACTCCGCACGAGCCGTCGGTAGTTTAGGAGGCTACTAATAGGGGGTTCCGTTGCCCGCCCCAGACGTGACGCGCTCAATTGTGGCGAGCTATACTTGCCCTCGATCATGGTAATCCCTTCGGTCTCATCTCGATTACGTTGGCATTTCCTCCTGTTCGCCCTGGCGCTGGCGCTCATCGCTGCGGCAGTTGGATCTGCGCTCGCCCAGGACGAATCCACCAAGCAACGTCCCCGCCGCGTCCTTCCGGCCGAGACCGAACCGCAAGACATCATCAAGATTGAAACCGACCTCGTCCCCGTCGACGTGACCGTCACCGACGCGAAGGGCCGGCTGGTGCGCAACCTGAGAAAAGAAGACTTTAAACTTTATGAAGACGGCGTCGAGCGGCCAATCGCTTCTTTCAATGTTGAGAAGGTCGAAGGGACGCCGCGACCGGTAGCGATTGTGTTCGCGCTTGATCTCTCTGGCAGTATGACACCCGACGAGGTGGCGCGGGTCAGCGATGCCATGCGCGAGTTTTCCAAACGTTTGGCCGAACATCCGGCGGTGTTCGCGGTTATGACCTTTGGCATGCGCGTCAAGACCATTCAAAGCTTCACCAATGATCGAGAGAAACTCGATCGGGCATTCGACCGGCTGGCGCATGAGCCGAACGGAATGTCTACCCACACCTATGACGCGGTTGATGACGCGGTCCGGATGCTGGTTCGTCATGCCCCACTCACGCTGCAACACCAGATGACGAAACGTGCCGTGGTAGTGATTACCGATGGCTTTCCCGTGGGCGACGCCGTTTCGCCCGAGACTGTGATCGAACGCGCCAACGCTGCCGACGCGAGCATCTATGTCGTCACCATGCCTTCGTTCACGCACCTGCTGGCGTCGGCCCAGATGACTCCACTGCCGACACCGCTGGACGTGAGCGGCCTGGTCGAGAAGACCGGCGGGCGCAGTGTCTATGCGAACCAGCAGGACTTGGGGCCTTTGTTTCGGGCGATTGCCGAGGAAGTAGCGGCTGCTTATGTGCTGGGGTTCTATCCACCGTCAGAGGTACGAACTGACGGTAAGTTTCACACGATTAGAGTCGAGGGTCCGGCTGGGATGACTTTGCGGCTAAGCCGGCCGGGATACCAGGCAAAGAAGCAGTAGTTCTGCTTCTGCCTCGGCCGGTCGAAAACCATTTTCCATTTGTCATTTGACATCTTTCATTTGCCATTTAGCTTTAGCGTACCAACTTTAGTTGGGTTTGTTTTTACCCAATACCCGACTGAAATCGGTACTCTCAACGCTGGTGACGAATGGCAAATGAAAGATGCCAAATGACAAATGGAAAATGATTCCTTACTGCTCACCGAACCAAAGCTCTCATTTTAGAATTCGTCCTCATCGTCATCGTCGGGCGATTCTTCCTCGACTAGATCCAGCTCAACTGGATCGAGACCCACAACTTCGAGTGAAACTCCACACTCTTCACAATCCACGGTCTCGCCTTTGTCCACATCGAGATCAACATGAACGTCGGCATCGCATTCGGGACACGTTCCGGTCGGCACTTCTTCTACCTCCAGTGAAGATTTTGAAAACTGGCGCGTGGCGGCGCGCTGGTCGATTTAAGTCTTTCAATTACTGCGCCGTCAATCTAACCTTAGCTTCGCTGATTTTGCAATCTTATTTCTTAGGGCCAAAACAAAAATCATGGTGATGAGGTCAGTACCGGGAGCGTACCGGGGTCCCCGCGCGGGCAGCCCGCGTGGGGTGGTGGTGCGACCGGGCCGCAGCCGCTAAAGGAGCGAGATCGAGGAAGAGACCCGGTCGCTATCGCTCTCGGTACTGACCTCACCCTTAAACCTGCTGCGAATTCGCCCACGGCTGAGGATTACTAAAAGAGCGCCCAGAATGCAGCCGGTCAGAAGACTCTTCAAAATATCGCCTGAATTCGTGTTTGCGATTCGCGCAGTTAACGAAACTCCGGTTTTGCTATCAGCACCAGCCGCTTTCGGTTCACGCGGTTCGGTAGCGGGCTCGTCGGTGACGGTAAAGAATTGGCCGCGCCCCTCATCTGCGCGCAGCATCCGCTGCATTTCGGCAAACGTAAATGGCCGCGCGCCGCGCCGGCCGAACACGGCGATCTGGTTGCCGCTCTCATCCACGGCGCGATCGCGATCGAGACCCTTGGAAACAGCCAGCGCCTCACCTTTTGTTTTGAAGGTGGCGATCAGTTGCGGATCAGGCCGCGGGCTGAAGCCGGCGTAGGTAGCCATGGTCTCGGGCGAAGTAAGTTGTAGGATACGCAACCCGTTCTTGCCGTCGGCAACGTAAGCAAACAAGCTGGCGTTGGTCATCGCCACTTTCACCTGACGGGCGTCGTTGAGCTTCCCTTCCGCCTGGTACATCTGATCGAGACGAGGTTGCTCTGGCAACTTCACATCGACGATCGCCACTCCGTCTTTGCCATCAGCCACGTACGCATAGGTGCGGGCTACGTAGACATCGCGCGCATCAGCTAAATGCACCAGCGCCGCTTCGACCACATGCACCCGCTGAGGCTCACTTACATCGATAACTTTCAGGCCATCATCATCGACGATAAAACCGTATCTGAATTGAATAGCCACGGCACGTGGATGTTTAAACGGCAGGCGGCCACTGATTTTTGGATTCAGCGGATCATTGAGGTTGACGATTACAAGCTCGCGATCCGTAGTGACGTAAGCATAGGCTCCCGCCAGCGCGACGTTGTTCGCGCCCGTCAACGCACCGTCCGGATTGAATGCGCCGTTCCCATACTTGTTTGGATCGAGCTGGCGCTTCAAATAGTTATTGAGCGGATCGCCATCCAGCAGCGTAGCGGCGTTAACCAGAATCAATCCTTCAAACTTGTCGACGACAAAGAGATAAGCATAGATCGGGTGAATCGGCTGTTCTTCGTTGATGAGCTTCGCGGCAGGCAACTGTCGCGCGCGCTCCGGATCAACCATCTGCCCATCTGTGGTCATGCGCCAGCGCGCCGGATCGACCGCCAACGTCGAAGGCGCCGCCACTGCCGTAGCGTACTTTGTCTTGACGAAAAACTTCTGTCCGAATTTCGACACCGGTGCTGTGGTGATGCGCTCCGAAAATCCTTTCTGATCGATCTGGGCGATGTCATAGATGCGCAGCCCGCCTTCGCCCGCCGCTACATAGGCGTACTCACCGCGCAGTTGCACCTGCAGTACCCGTGGATTGCCTTTGTGTTCATAGGCCTCGCCTAATTCGCGATGACTCTTAACAAATTTCTGATAGCTATCGGGGTAAGCAATCTTGTGCAGGGTGCTGCCGATAACTGCCTGAGGCTCGCTGCGTTCAGTAGCGACCACGGCTTGCAGTGCATCGTCGGCTGCAACATACACATATCGCCCCATGAAGTTGACGAAATTCGTGCCCAGCAAGAGCGTCTGCGCCATCCACGCGTTGTTGTCGTTCTGCTTTGAAACGTGACAGTCGCTGCAGCCTTTGGTTTCGGTCGCGCGGACAGTGTGCGGCACATGCGTATTGAAAGTTTGACCCGAAAAGCCTTCGGCCGAAACGGTCTGCTGTTGCGAATAGATCCATTCGCGATTCTGATTTTGCGAGCTGACCAAAACCGCGCTCGATGAACGCACGGGCGCGATGCGATTGCCCGTAACCGTGCCGTCGCGGCCGAGCATAAACACATCGTCGCGCAAGACTTGATAGTTATAGGTGGTGAAATTGCGGCTGTCGCCGCCCTCGTTGTGACGATTCGGCATTTTGCGATTGGCCTGCATCGAGAGATGACATCCAAAGCAACTCGTCACCCATGAAGAGTGACAGGCAAAGCACGTCATGTTGGAATCGCGATGAGCAAGTTGCTTGTCGTCTACGGGCACGTCGCCCCAGGTCGCGTTGTCGGTGCGCATGGTCTTCGCATAACGCGACTTCACGCTGTAATCCTCTGCATGCGGCGCGTTGGGATTGACCGTGTCTGAAGTTTGTTTGACGCGCCACCAACGGCCTGGAACAACGATCGAGTTCTGAACAATGTCGCCGGCTTTCAAAGCGATCTCGTTGCCCTGCTCGTCTTTTCGTTTGCTATCGGCTCGGATGCGCTGGAACAGGAAGACTCGGCCACCCGCTGGATCGCGAAACCGTATGGTGGCGAGATTGCGGCCTTTGCCTTCTTCAAACTTGCCGTCTCTTACGCCGGCCCCGGCAGCGAATCCCGAAGTGATCAGCGTGGCTCGTTCGCGAATCGTGCCATGACAATCGATGCAACCGATCTCAACTGCCGCCCGCGGTTCGTTGTAAAGAATTCCGTTGCCGTGCTCGTCCTGGCGGAAGTGGCAATCGACGCACTGCATGCCCTTCTCTAAATGAATATCGTTGAGATGGACTGCCTTCTTGAATCGATCCGGATCGTCAGGTGAGACCATCGAGTTCTTCGCGTCGAGCAGGTTTCCTTCCCTATCTCTCTTGAACACCTGACGAAAGATCCAGCCGTGTCCGTGAAAGTCTGCGAACTGCGTGCGCTTGAGCTGATTGTTGAATTCCGCCGTGCCGGTCTTTTGCAGAAAATCAGGTTCCGACCAAAGGCCGCGTAGACTCGATCCCTCGGGATTGCTGTTCAGCTTTCTCTGCTCTTCAGCCTGCGAAGGGTCGCGCTGTTGCGCCGGATACATCTTGTCGCCATCAGTTTCATTGTCCCACCAGATCAAACCGAGATAGGACGCGACCATGTTTTCGCCGGGATGCATGTGACAGACCATGCACTGCGAAGTCGGGATGCGAGTGGTCAACTGATGTTTGATCGGATGGCCCGATTCATTTTTCGGAATGCTCGTGTCTGCCGACTGCGACATGCCGAGATTGCCGGCCGTGCTGTACGACGCTGCGTGACGCGGATCGCGATCGTTGGCATAGATGACATGACACGCCGCGCATCCCGACGAACGATAATCGCCCGGGTGATCGTTCGTGCCGAGAAAGTTGAGCGTCGGATCATGCAGACGCGTCTTCTGCAAACCCAGATAAACCGGATCAGTGCGTTGCGCGGTCCCCAACCCCCGGGCGCTTAGTCCCTTATCCGGCTTGCCGGCATCTTCGTCCTTGTCAGGCAGGCCAACTTCCAGACGACGCTTCCCACCTCGTTCAAAAACACGCAGGACATTGCCTGGCTGAGAAATTTCCCAACGCGGAATCGGATCGAGAAACGACAGCACGCCTTTCGACCTGCGTTGTTCAGCCGTCGGTTGTGGAATTTGAATCAGTCTTTGGGGGACACCGTCTGCGCTATAACTTTCACCAAAGTCTGTGTCTTTGATTGGAAAGCCGCCGTTGTTGTAAAGCGCGGCGCCCCATAACATCGCGCCGTGCCGCATCATGCTGTTCGAGGCTGCGTTGGTCTCAGTGCTGTGACACTCGGAACTGCCGCAGGTTTTCGCCGCGACGCGCAAGTCACCGGGATTCAGGAAGCGTACGAACTCGGGACTCTCTCGAGCGAGCAAAGGTCCCGATCGCTCTGGTATCCGGAACCTTCCGTTGCGTTCCCACTCGCGCGGAAAACGCGGCCGTACGTGAGCCGAATCTTTTTTCGTCGCGACTGGATTGCCGCCGTGGCATGCAGTACAAGTAAGGCCCAAAGCGTCTTTGCCGTGATCGAGTTTGTCCAACGTCGAGGTGGGACCGAACTTGTGCATCGGCTCGATCTGGTCGTGACACTTGAGACAGCCTTCGAGGGTCTCAGCACCCACCTGCGCGGGATCGTTTAGAGGCGGTCTACTGCCCGCCAACCTATTCGAACTCGCGAAGATGGCGATCACCACACCGGTAGCGATAACAATTACAGGGCCAGCGCTGATTTGCTTTCGAAGATTCATCGAAGTAAATGTTTAGAGGCGGGCTACCGCCCGACTACTCTCGCAGCTAACTCATCTTCCTTCCAATACGCTTGCCAATCGATTTCAATCGGAACTTCCCCGGGAGTGTTGTCATGTCTCAGAAAACAAGCTTCACCTGCCCAAACAGCGAAAACAGCGGCTTGCTCGGATTAATAACGGTATTGTCGGCCGTGCAAAACTCTCTCAGATTCGCCGGACAATCGCTGGACGCGTTCGTATAGATGTCCCGAAAACCTTGCCCCGGTTTCAACGTAGCTGCCCCAAAAGTGAGCGTGACATTGTTAATTAGGAGCGGCCGGTACGCGACGCCCACGCTATAGTCCCAGCCGATCTCGTGCCGAATGTGCGGTTGGAACAGAATGTATTCCAGCGACTCAGTGCGATGAAAGCGGAGATAGTTGGCGTTGAAGATCGCTTTCAATCTTTGCGTGATCTCAACATCCACGCCTGCGTTGTAAATAAAAATTCCGGGGTTGACGAAGTTTGCCTGCCCTTCGATCTTACTGCTGCGCAGAGAAGGCAAAATGCTGTTTGGCTGCACCAGGCCGACTCCTGTCTGGGTCAGTCGTATGCCGTTGCGATTCCAAAACGAAAACTGTCCGCCGACAAAATTCGGATCGTCAAAGATCGCGTCAAACCCCGAAGCCTTTCCATCAGTCGGATTTTTATCGCCCTGTGCCCAGAAGAACGAACCACGAAAACGAAAGTAGTCTTTATCGACGGATGCTTCGACCGCTGCCATTTGCGAACTGACGTGTACGGCGCCTCCCGCGATCGGATTACGATCGTCGCGACCGAACGCATAGTAGTAAGAGTTGGTCAGATTCAACCGCCCCAGATGCCCATCACCATTGATCCCCACGTAACCAACTTTGATCGAGTGCGGCCGCACGTCTCCGATCAAAGCAGGCCGGACCAGAAACCCATTGCGATCGAATTTGCGGCTGGCCCGATCGTCGTTGTACAGCGCGCTGGCCTGAATCGTGTAACCCTTTTTGATAAAGTCCTGGCGAAACAGATTGGCAATGTAAACGTTCTGTCGGCGGCGATCAAAACGATTAAGGCCGCTGTTCGTGTCTTTCTCGAGCTGGGCAAAATACGCGAGATTGAATTGGTAACGATTGTTATCAAACGCCCCGAAAAGCCGTGCTCCCAGATTGTTATCCGAGAAGATGAAGCCCCGAAAATCCGAGACGAAAGGCTGAATGCCGACGCGCGCTGAGATAAAATCAAAGTTCGCGTTGACGTCTGTCAGCTTAACTTCCGCAAACGCTTCTTCCAGAGAGAACTGCGTGTCCGTTCGATTTGTGCCGCGGCGCACATCGATGTTGACGACACCGTTTTCTCGCGCGTTGAGATAATTGGGAAGACTGAAGGTCGGCGAAATCTTGATGGCCCAGTCGCGTGGTTTGAAAGTCGAGTCCCCGTGGAACATCTCGAACGTCACCTGAAAAATCTGATTCACCGTCAACTGTTCAGGCTTGCCAAAAAACTCTGCGCTGCCGGGGCGAGCACTACTCCCGTCTGAAGGTTTCGGTGTGCGGCTCAAGTCAACCGTGGTCGAACTTACGGCCGAAAGGATCAAGAAGGTCTTGTTGCCGATAATCGGATAGTCACCTTTGAGCCAATTTTGATTGTATGGGTCGTACCAGCGACTCTTCTTGAACGGGATGTCGCGGCCGCGCGCGCCCTTGTCGCCGTAGCGATCGTATTCCGGAAAACCGATGCGCCACCGATCGCGCACCGGGCGCCGATCCGTTTGCGTCTGGAGTTCCGAGGCAACACTCTCTGGTCCCGCGGCGCCCAGAGGTTGCCGTTCGGGGAGATTGACCACCGGTAATTCTGATCGCTTCTCGACAGAGAAATCGACGGTTGTTTCCCTGCCATCGGTAACGATGACATTCTCTAAAGAGTCGTCACGAATCAAAGCGTGCTCGCCGTAATTCTTCGTCCTGTCGAACTTCGCTACGTAGGGAAGCTCGACACTGAGACGATATGCGCCGGGCCGTAGTTTCAATGAATAGTGCCCGTCACCGGCGACGCCGGTCCGCGTAACTTTGCTGGTGACCTGATTTGTGGCGACGACGATAACGCCTGCGGGAGCTGCCTTAACGACACCAGTTATCGTTCCCCGTCTTTGTCCAAATGCCAACAAAGGAAGGGCCAAGATGAAAGCCAGTACTATTATTAGCCGCGCCAAGATTGATCTTTTTGTAGCACACGCCTTGTGACGCGGCAATAAGAATTTCGCGATGGGTCGCGGTCCGAGAAAAACGTTTGACTCACGCACGTTTAATGATAGATTGCCAAAGCCCCCGGGAACGCATGATGAGAGCCAAGCTTTTCGGAAAACGCACGCGCTTCCTGCTGCCAACATTTGCCTGCGCGCTCTTGCTCGTTGGCCCGCAACCCTTTTTCTACGACGCTCACTCACAAGGCAACAAGTTAGTCCTGATCAGCGAAGAGACCTCGACACGCGCCGTGGCCGTCGATTCTGTGACGCAGAAGCGTGAGCCCTTCACCACGACTTCGGCGGTACAGTGGGGCTCCGATAGCCGCACTCGCATCATGTTCTTTGCAATGGGTCTGAGCCTGCAGGCGGGCGAAGGGGCCACGGCTGTTACTGCCGATGCCGAAGACGGCGCGCACAAGATTCATCACCTGCCGGTCGAATACGTTGGGCCGGTGCCTGAGCAAGAGTGGATCAGCTCGATCGTCCTGCGGCTCGATGATCAGTTGACTGATGTCGGCGACGTTCTCGTCGGAATCAGCTATCACGGGACGCTGAGCAATCGGGTGCGCGTCGGTATCGGTCACGTCGGCGATGGCCCGCCTGACGATGCCGGCGCCATCCCAACCCCCGGAACCGCGCCGCCAATTCAACCCGCCAGCACGGCGGGCACACTCAGCACATCCGACGTGCAGACGATCATTGCCCAGGCCGTTTCGATCGCCTCCCAGTTGAATCGTCCGGTCACCGTCGCCGTAACTGATCGAGAAGCAAACGTCCTGGCCGTTTTCAAGATGACCGGCGCGCCAACCTCGACCCAATTTCGCGGTGGCGGGCCCGGGCCTTCGCAGGTTCCCAATCCGCTGACAGGGTTTGTCCCGGTTGGCCTCGATGGAACGGTCGTGCCGGCAAAGCTCGCCGCGATCTCGAAAGCAGGGACGGCATCTTTGTTCAGCACGCGCGGCAATGCCTTCACTTCGCGCACGGCGGGCTTCATCATTCAGGAACATTTTCCACCGGGAGTTGATTTTCGCGCCGGCGGTCCGCTCTATGGCGTGCAGTTTTCTTCTCTTCCCTGCGCAGATATCCAGAGGCCCGGATTGCCGCTCGGTCTGAGTGGCGATCCCGGCGGTGTGCCGATTTATAAGAATGGTGAAGTGGTCGGCGGCGTCGGCATCGAAGGCGACGGCATTTACACAGTCGATCGCGATCCGTCGGATTTCGATCAACCGTACGAAGAAGTAATCGCAGTCGCCGCAGTCCGTGGTTTTGAAGCTCCATCATTGATCCGTGGCGACAACATTCTCGTCGATGGGATTCGTCTCGCGTATCTTAACGTTAAGAGCGCACCGAATTCGGCGACGATTCCATTCGGGAGTTTGCCGGGGGCGTTGGATCCATTGCCTCTGCTTCGCGGCGCGCAACCATCACAATTCACGCCGGCGCTGGCCGGCGGCATAGCCGGTGAAGTGGACCCCCGTTTCTTTCCGTTTGTCGGCAGCCCAGTGGTCACAGCAAACTCGCTCACTGCGGCTGATGTGGGCACGATCATCGCGCACGCTGCTCAGCAGGCAAACATTACACGCGCGGCCATTCGCCAACCACTGGGCAGTAACGCGCGAGTATCGATCGCCGTGGTTGATCTGAACGGCGTTGTGATGGGGCTGTTCCGCCAGGCCGATGGCCCTGTGTTTGGATTCGACGTGTCAGTGCAGAAGGCGCGCACCGCAGTATTTTTCTCACGCGCGAATGCCGCAGCATTGTTGACCAGCGCAGGCTTTGGTTCGTACGTCAGCCGTGCTGCGAGTGACGGCGTCCAGCTTAACGGCAGCATCGCGCTCAGTGATCGCGCGATCGCCTTTCTCCATCGTCCGTTCTTTCCTGATGGCATCAACAGCACGGCGGCGGGCCCGTTTAGCCGGCCGATCGATCAATGGAGCGTTTTCAACGTCGGACTGCAACTCGATTTGATCAAGACCAACCTGCAGGCAGTTTTGAGTGGCGGCGCGATGCCGTGTACGTCTCTGCCGAGCCTGCCGAACGGGTTGCAGATTTTTGCGGGCAGCATCCCGCTCTATCGGAACGGCGAACTGATCGGCGCGATTGGCATCAGCGGCGATGGTATCGATCAGGACGATTTGATTGCCGCCGCCGGCAGCGTCGGATACACACCAGCCGCCGGCATGCGCTCTGATCAGTTTTTTGTGCGCGGCGTGCGGCTGCCGTTTTTGAAGTTGCCGCGCAGCCCGAACCTCTGAAAAGGCAAAAGTAAAAAGTGAAGACAAGGTTCTCCAGGGCAGCCAAAAGCCTTTTGTTTCAAAGGTCCAAGAGAAGCATGGTCACCCGCGCTATCCTGATTTCTTCCTTTCTACTTTTTCCTCTTTCCTTTTTCCTTTTTGCCCAGACGCCTGACGCTCGGACGCGCGGCGTGATCCGGTTAAAGGTCAAGTACAAATCTGGCGACGTCACCAGAGAGTTGCCGCGCAAACGGTTCTTTCTAATCAAAGGAACTCTCGATGAGAACCGTCTTTTGATCGAAAAGATCAAGCAAGCACAGGTGATGTCGCGCGAGTGTTATTACCGGAGCAAGGGCGCCAGCGAAGCCTTGATTAAGTGGCTGAATGAAAACGATTGTGACTCAGTCTATTGCCGCGAGATTGAAGCCAGGTATTTGAGTGGCAGTGACACGGTGCCGGAATTTCAGGCTGCCTATAATCTGGGGTTGCGTGAATTCAAGACTCCGGAACTGGCGCGGCGCTGGTTGACGGTTAATCTCTCCGCGGACATTCGTGACGGTTTCTACAAACAGAAGCAGGAAGTTCTGGACGCGCTGGTAAAGCAGTCCGAAGCTGCGACGAAGACGAGGGTCATGTCGGTAATGACCGATCGCAAGGGCACGGCTTATCTCACGGACATCGAACCGGGAACCTACACGATCTCGAATCTCGTCGGCAGCGAGACTGAAAAGAGCACAATCCTCTGGGCCTGCGAGAAAGAAGTTAAAGCGGTTGATTTGGCGATTGCGATGCGGCGGCCATTTACTTTGTCGAACGAGAAAGATCCAAAGTTTAAGTGCGAGATAGTTGAGCGACTGCTGCCGGTTTGTGAGAAGACTGCGAAGTAATCGAGCGAGTGATGACGAACGGTCGATCTAAACGCAAAGGCACGCAAAGGTATCCGCAGAGTGCGCAAAGGGAAATCCTTTGCGTTCGTTCGCGAAGACCTTGCCGACCTTTGCGCTTAAGCCTCTTCACGTTAACTGTCGTCCTGGTTTTCGTGATCGGGACGGTTTTCACTTCAGCTCAGACTCCCCGCCACAAGCCTTTATCGAAAACTTCGACACCACAGCAAGCACCCAAAGCCTCCGCGGCGAGATACTCTGCGTTCCTGCATTCTTCCGAGAAACATAAAAGTCTGGAGTGCAACTCCTGTCACAAAGCTCCGACGGCGTGGACCGCCCAGCGCGACTTTCCCGACGTAGCCGACTTTCCAAACCATGATGCCTGTGTCCGTTGTCATCGACAGCAGTTTTTCACGCGACAAGCGTTGGCCGGCTCCGGTCCCGCCATTTGCACCGTCTGCCATCTGCGCGCCGCACCCCGCGAGGAGGTTCGTTTCGTTTTCGGTAAGCCGAATAGCGCCGGCCAGGCTGCTAAACCAAAAGACGAGCATCAGTTCACGATCGAGTTTCCGCACGACAAACATCAAAACGTAATCGCTTCGGTTCGCCCTGATCGCCGCTTGGACAAAGCAGTCGGCTTCATTCGGGCGGCCTTCTTTGAACCGCCGGCAGACGACCAGAAGAAGTCCGACTACAACAACTGCTCAATCTGTCATCAGCCGAATACCTCGTTAAATATCGCGCCGCTCACTCGCCCTGCCGACACGTCCGCACAGGTGAACAGGTTTTTCAAGACGATGCCGCACAGTCATGACTCGTGTTTCAACTGTCACTGGAAAAATCAAAAGCCGGTCGGCGACGACTGTGCCGGTTGTCACAAGCCCGCCCCTACTTTCGCGGCGACGCCGGCGCTGAAACGTACTTCAGCAATGTTCAGTCATGAAGGCGGCAAGAACGAGCATGTGTTGGAATGCACGACTTGTCACATCAACATCACCCGCGCCAGCACTCTGCTTGGATTGACACCTGATGTGCCCATCGCCGCCTGCGCCACCTGTCACAAGGACAACAAGAAGACGACCTATCCTAAAATCGTAACTATCGAAGAAGAGTTCGAGCAGTTCAAGAGAACAAGCAGCTGCGCGTATTGTCATGCGTCGAACGTAGGGAAGAAAAAGCCTCCGCCAAGTCATGACGCGGCGGTGCAGTAAACATGTTGAGCGAAGCCAGAGTGTTCAGCGAGAACAAAGGTATTAAAGAAGCGCCTGAAAAGGGTGGCTCTCAACAAGCCCGCGTTCAGCGGGCGGCAGAGAGCAATCCCGGGGTGGGCACTGCAATTAATAACCTGAGCCCCGCGAGGGGCGACAGAAAACCTCAAGCGGCGAGAAAGATCGAGCATTTCTTTCGCCCTTTGCGAGGGCTGACCAAATTTTTCAGGTACCTTAACCCCGGGCTTACGCCCGGGGCTACTCTCTGCCGCCATCTTCGATGGCTCATTGCGAGATGCTTTCTTAGACGAAAGCTTGCCAACTCACTTCTTACTTTTGCCTTTTTACTTTTTCCTTTTTGCTTCGTTCAGTCACAGGGAAACGATTCCGATTACTCGAAATTCCTGCACACCAGCCAGCGCCACGCGGCGGCTGCCTGCTCGAGCTGTCATCATCGCAATGACAATTCCGCACGGCCCACTTTTCCCGGCCACAAGGATTGTACCGGCTGTCATCTGTCGCAATTCACTACGCCGAACGTGCCGATGTGCTCAATCTGCCACACGGATGTCAGCGGCAATAATCCGCCGCTGAAAGGCTTTCCTGACAGATTCAAAGAGAGTTTCAATGTGAAGTTCGATCACGCCCAGCACCTGACTGGCGCGGCGCGGCCAAAGAATGGCTGCACCTCTTGTCACGCCTCACCGTTAAGGCGCGGCGCGGCGCTGTCAATTCCGGCGAACCTGGCGGCGCATGACCAGTGCTACGCTTGCCACACGCCCAACTCACAGGCCAATGGGCGAGACCTTGCATCGTGCGGCGTCTGTCATGATCAGAGACCTTACGGCCGAACTTCCACAGAGGCGGCCGCGTTCCGTCTCGCGTTTAGCCACGCGCAACACAGCGGGCGCCAGCATCTCGGCTGCAGCGATTGTCATAACTACACCGCGGGGCTGCCGCAAAGACGACAGGTCAGCTCCCCCCGCGCCCTCGAACACTTCCCCACCGGAAATAAAACCTGCGCCACTTGTCATAACGGCAGGCGATCCTTCGGCGGCGATCTGGATTTCAAGAGTTGCCGGCGATGTCATACGGGGCAGAGTTTCAGGATCGGGAATTGAGTCTGTGGGCGATGAGGTCAGTACCGAGAGCGCAGCGACCGGGTCTCGTCCTCGCAGTCTTGCTCTAGCAGGTTGCTGAAAAATGGTTTGTGGAGGGTCGAGCGCGAAATTTGGAGTGCGCCGACAGCGGCGCGCTTTGGATCCCTTAGCGTTTCCGGAGCCACGAATCCAAAGCGGCGTCGCGCTACGCTTGCCGCCGCACTCCAAATCTGTTTTTCAGCAGCCTGCTAGGGAGAGGTTGAGACCCGGTCGCTACGCTCGCGGTACTGACCTCATGTCGATGGACGCTCAGACAAACAAGAGAGAGCTTTCCGCATCGAACGCGAGGAGTTTGACAACCTTTAGAGCACGTCCATAACATTGCGACTTCAAATGATGATCGAGACTGGGAGGGCGAATAGAATGAAACGACTGTTGATTGCGGCGCTCGTCGTATTCGGTGCGGGAGCACTTCTGTTAGTTGGAAACGCCGCACGCACTTCAGCGTCGCTGGGTCAACAAATTCCCAAAGAGAGCAAAGAGCAGCCGAAGAAAGTAAAGCTTGGCAGCGACAGTCTCGACGACAAGTGGGGCGAAGTCGCCTTCGATCACGAGAACCACACGATCAAGAACTACACTGCCGACGGGAAGACGACCGGAACCTGCGTCGAATGTCATCACACGGACCAACCGAAAGATAAGCTGACGCCACCGCTGGTCACCTCGGAAAGAAATGTCGTGCTCACCGCGGACGTTTTGAAAGATGCCGCGGCGGCGTCAGTGAAAGGCTGCCGCTCATGTCACCTGCAGGCCGGTGACGATAGCAAGCCGCTTCCCGTGATCAAAAAGAACGATAAGGATCTAAAGCTCGACAACGAAGTCGCCTATCACACCAACTGCTTTGCCTGTCATGACGCAGCGCTCAAAGCGCGGCCCGACCTGGCTACGAAAATCTCAGGTTCTGATCCAAAGGGCTGTGTGAAGTGTCACGTCGCTAAGTGACTTTGGAGTACGCCGGCAGAGCGAAGCGGCGACGGCGCTTTTCGTTTTGTTTAGTTGGAGATTCAAAGCGGTGTCGCCGCTTCGCTCTGCCACCGCACTGCTATGTGAATGTCCAGTCGGACTGAACAAATGATTTTAGCTGCTTCGACCTTAAGAGAGACTGACTGCTATTCGTGGCACGACTCTATGGTGCGTCACACTCTC
>JBBQWP010000058.1:0-15544 GCA_038210455.1 Pyrinomonadales bacterium
GCTGACTTGAAGGCTGCGCATAATTCTCTAAAAGGGATTCCCCAATCTAACGATATCGGAATTCAGCTACAACTTCGCTTCTTCAGGTGTTTTGTCGATCTTGAGAAAGCCGTTGGACCGGATGATTGGTTTGAGTGGGCAAATCAATACCGTAATATGTTAGTCCATCGAGGGAGGCGCTCATCCAACTTCGACGTCGTGCCGAAAGACCATCTATTCTATGACGCACGAGGGCGAATCATTCCGAGAGCCACGTCTAGGCTGCATCTTGCACGGTACCCAAATAGATCCGAGATAGAAGCGCTAGTTAAGACCAAAGAAACGTGGCTAAATGAGAACGCAGAGAGCACATTAATTGGAACATTCATGAGTTGCCAGCAACTTGAAGAAAGAACGTGCGAAGAACTGTGTTCGATTTGGGAGACCCGAAGAAACGATCCCTCACTCATCGAGCAGCCAATCCAGCAGTGGAGCACGAAAATCCGATCGACAACTTTTCCAGGCTATAAATCCTCCGCTAAAACGTTTGTCTCCGACACGCTGACGGTGCTTCCAAGTTTTGGGCAACGAATGTTAGCGGCCGCGGTTGATGACGCGCATCATGCGGTCTGGAAAGGTTCTAAGTGGTCTTAGTTCTGATCAATGGGTTTAGCTAGACCGGTAATGACACCATGTTAGACAGCGACCACGAACTAATTCTCAGTCGCTGAAGCTCTCTCAACCAAGACCGACTCACTCTCCACTATCTGCTCAACCGCCGTCTCCGTCTGCAAGCGATTCTGAAATGCCGCATGAACAAACGAAGCAAACAGCGGATGCGGCGCCAGGGGTTTTGATTTGAACTCAGGATGAAACTGGCAGGCGAGGAACCATGGGTGTTCATCCTTTGAAAGCTCGACAATCTCGATGAATTTTTCGTCGGGAGAGACGCCGCTGAATATTAGCCCACCCTTCTCCAGGGTCTGGCGATAGGTGGGATTGAATTCGTAACGATGCCGGTGGCGTTCGTTGATTTCGGGGGCGTTGTCGTAAATCTCGCGCGCCAAAGAGCCTTCACTCAAACGGCAGGGACAACCGCCCAAACGCATCGTGCCCCCGAACTGCTCGACGTCAACCAGGTCGCGCAGTTTGAAAATGATCGGATAAGGCGTTTCCACATTGAACTCAGTCGAGTCAGCATCCTTCAAATCACAGCCGTGACGCGCGAATTCGATGCAGGCCGTTTGCATGCCCAGGCAAATTCCAAAGTACGGCGTGCGCGTTCGCCGCGCATACGAGATCGCCCGGATCATTCCTTCGACGCCGCGCTTGCCAAACCCACCCGGCACCAGGATCGCGTCAAAGTCTCGCAGGCGAGACTCGTACGTGTCGTCCATCAAATCTTCCGACTCGATCCACTTAACGTTGACGCGCAAATTATTCGCGACGCCGCCATGCGTCAGCGCTTCGCGCAGAGACTTATAAGAATCCTCGAGTTCGACATACTTGCCGACGATGGCGATCGCCGTTTCGCCGGCCGAAGGTTGCCGCACCGTCGAAACCAGTTTGCGCCAGCCCGTCAGATCAACCGCCGCGGCCATTTGGTTCAATTGCAGAGACGAAACGATCAGTTCGTCCAAGCCCTGATCGTGCAGGTTCAACGGCACATCATAAATCGTGTCGACATCCTGTGCGCTGATTACCGCGGCTTCCTTGACGTTGCAGAAGAGCGCGATCTTCGAACGCAGATCGTGCGATAACGGCCGGTCCGATCGACACAGCAAAACGTCGGGCGCAATGCCGATCTCGCGCAACTCGCGCACCGAATGCTGAGTTGGTTTGGTCTTCAGCTCGCCGGCGGCGGCAATGTAGGGCACGAGCGTCGCGTGTATGAACAACGCATTCTCGCTGCCTTCCTCGTTGCCCATTTGGCGAATCGCTTCCAAAAACGGCAGTGATTCAATGTCGCCGACTGTGCCGCCGATTTCCACAATCACCACGTCGGCTTCGCCGTTCGGCGTCACCGCGCGAATTGCTTCCTTGATTTCGTTGGTGACGTGTGGAATCACCTGGATCGTCTTACCGAGATAATCGCCGCGGCGCTCTTTCTCAATCACCGAAAGATAAATGCGTCCGGTGGTCCAGTTATTCGCCTGCGAAAGATGAGCATGGGTGAAGCGCTCGTAGTGGCCAAGGTCTAGATCAGTCTCAGCGCCGTCATCGGTGACAAAAACTTCGCCGTGCTGGAACGGCGACATTGTGCCCGGATCGACATTGAGGTAGGGATCGAGTTTGATCAGCGTCACTCGCACCCCGCGCGCCTCGAGCAGCGCTCCGATCGAAGACGCCGCCAAGCCTTTACCCAAACTCGAAACCACGCCACCTGTTACGAAAATATATTTCGGCATCGTTGACTCCTTCAACACGAGGCTTTCGTTTAGACAGCGCACTTGTGCGCTGCTTCGTTAGATGGGCGGGACAAGTCCGCCCTCTCAACGGTCAACTGTGTTGCTTACTCTTTTCCCGCGCATCTGCGCCTGCTTCCGGCGGATCGTCGGGTTCTTCTTCGTCGTCATAAATTCCCCGGCGCAGATCCTGCTGGACTTCAGCTGCTTTCTTCGCCGAAGGATCGAGAATCTGCTGCAAACCCATCATCCCTGCGCTTAACAACCCACCTTCTTTTCGGCGCCGCTGAAATTCTTCTTCATCCTTCACGTCGTAGGGCTTGGTGATTTGGTTGAGCAGGAGCAACCCGCCCACAATCACGAGTGCGACCACTCCGAGTCCAATCCAATCGCCAGCGCTCATTTACACCGTCATCTCTTTTACACCGTTTAGACGGCGCACTTGTGCGCCGATCCTTTTGCGGCGGACAAGTCCGCCTTCTAAACTTCTACTTGGGCCTCGCGCTCAACCATTGCCCGCACTCGTTCCAGGTCTGCCATAGTGTCAACGCCAATCGACGACGAAGCCGCTTCGACTACCTTAATCTTTACGCCACGCTCGAGCGCGCGTAATTGCTCGAGCGATTCCCGAAGCTCCGATTCCGATTGCGGCCAGCCGGCGAACTCTAAAAGAAAATCGCGCCGGTAGACATAGAGCCCGGTGTGCTTTCTAAAAGAAAAAAGCAGCGCCGGAATATTCCTGAGCGCTGCTTCGATCGAGCCATGTTCCGTCACGGCCTGATTAGGCCACGGAATCGGATTGCGCGAAAAAGAAGTAGCGTAGCCGTCGTCATCGACTGTGACTTTTACGACTGCCGGCTTCAAAACCTCGTCGGCTTCGGCAATCGGTTCAGAGGTCGTAGCCATCAGCACGTCGCTGTTTATCGCCAACTCGTTAACCGCGCGGTCGATTGTCTCCGGCTCAATCAAGGGTTCGTCCCCCTGCAGGTTAACTATGATTCCAGCATCGAGAGTGCGCGCCACTTCAGCGACCCGGTCCGTGCCACTCGCATGATCGCCACGGGTCATCATCGCTTCAAAGCCGGCAGCGGTAACTGTATCGAAGATCCGCGCATCATCCGTGGCCACGATTGCACGAGATATACTATGGGCGGCCAACGCCCGTTCCGCAACCCACAAAATCAGCGGCTTGCCGGCGATCTCCAACAGAGGTTTGCCGGGCAGACGAGTGGAACCGTAACGAGCGGGGATTACTGCGACTGCAATTTGTTTGGAATTTTTTCCCGTGGGATCCACGGGATTACACGTTAGCGCGGTATCGGCGGCGGTGTCAATGCTGGGGGTCGTGTAGAGCGTTATTTGATGAGAAAACAATCCATTAGCTGATCACTAATGAAATGAGAATTATCGCTTGCTGATGATGAACGTCGGCACCATGCCGCCGCCGGAAGTGACGTTGGCCAATTCGTTCGAAGACAGACGGGTGAACGCTGATCCAACTTTGCCGTTAAAAAGCAGCGGATCCAAGTCGACCAACTGCTCGGCGAACGCAATTGTCCCCTCGGCCGTCAGCGCCGGAAAAACTTCGCGAGCTGTGGGTACGCGCTCCTGCACCAGGTAATCACCGTTGGCGAGCGCGTTATGAATTGCTTCGTCCCAGCCCATTTCATCGACGTTCCAACCGATGTAAATTCCGTGGCCACCGTAGTCATCGTTCGGCTTGAGCACCAGACGCTCGCGCCGTTCGCCGATAAACTCCAGCAGATCGATCTCTTCGCCGTAGTAATCGCTTTTGCCCGCGCGCACCATTCGCGTCCAGGGAACGTGACCAAGAATCATCGCGCGCTCATCTTCGCTGAAAAGTGCTGTGTGCCTGGCATCGGTGAGAACGGCAAACAGCGCCTTCTTATGAATGATCTTGGAGCGAAAGCTGTTGACCATGCAGATCGCCCGCGCGCGATAAGCATCGACCAGCGCCGGATGTTGCTTCATGGTTGGTAAATATTCATTGACCAGAAGACGCTTGTAAACAATGTCGATTTCAAATTCTCCGGCGCGGAGGCGGCCATTGCTAAACGCGAGTTCCTCCGGCGCCGCAATAATTGACGGATAGCCTTCCGCTTCAAAGTACTCGCGGAAGAGTTCGAACTCCTTCTGCGTGGGCATGCCTTTCAGATCGACGATCGCTATATGTGGCGCGCTATCAGGACGGTGGCCGAGGAACTCTTCATAGCAGTCAGCGAGCAGCTTCAACATGAGTGGCCGACCTTCAAAACGCCGCAGCTTGTAGCTTTCGGCGAACCGCTTCATCACCGGGAGTTTGGCAAAGATCTCGTAAGCGGCGTCAGCATACGCAATGCCCGCGGGACTCTCACCATTCAACTCGACAAAGCTGTACACATCTTCGGTAAGAAATGAATCGAGCCGCGCGGTCGGAGAAACGGCGCGATAACCCGGATCGATCTGCACCAATTCGCGCTCGATCTCGGTCAGGCCGAGTTCATCGAGCAGGGACCGGTCGGTAACGGCCGCGTCCTTGACCTTCTCGATCGCACTCCAAACTGTCTCGCAAACCTGCACGACGCGCGCGAAGTCTTCTTCAGTGACAAAGTGCGGCCGCAGATAGGGCGACAGCCGCCGTCCGCCAAAGATCAGCCGGGCGCGCTCGAGACCGTCGTCAAGCATAGTCAACGAACTCCGCGCGAGTTCTTCGTCAGCCAGCAGATCGTGATAAAGAGCGACAGCTTCGCTCAGCATAGGTTACTTAGTCCGAAATTCGAGATGGAAAAGCGGCCTTAAGATAACACAGGCCTCGGACAAAATGAGGTCAGAACCGGGTGATGTTTTAATCTGTTTTCGTAATTCCTCTACTTGGACAAGAACGATCCACGAAGAGCACGAAGTCAAACGAACAAAGCCAACTCTGCTTCGTGTAACTTCGTGGATCGTCTTCCTCGAACCAAAATAGAAGCACGAAACCTACTTGGTGCGCGGGGCTTTGATCGTCAGCTTAATCACCACCCCGTCGCGAATCAGGTCATCAGCCTTGCCGGCGTAGACAATTCCGAAGTCCTTACGATTGATCGAGAACTCGGCAGTGACCGACACGCTGTCCGGCGCCAACTGGATCGTCGCTGGAAACGTGATCGACTTTTTCACTCCGTGCAATTCAAAGTTGCCGGTGACAGTTTGCGGCGCTCCGCTATTCCCCGGTTCAATTTTCGTGGACACGAAAGTGGCTTTGGGATACTTGGCGACATCGAAGAAGTCGGCCGTCTTCAGGTGGTGGGTAAGGTCATCCGTGTCCGTTACCACTGAGCTGGTTTCGAGATCAATAGTTACGCGGCTGCTTTCGACGCTATTGGGCACGAGATCGATGGTGCCGGCAAACTGCTTGAACGAGCCGTCATGACTCCGGGTAACTTTGGCGGCCACAAACTCGACCTTCGAGTTCTCTGGAGAGATGACGAGTTTTTCGGCGCCCGCCGGCTGTGGCGAGGTCGACTCAGATTGCGCGTTCCCAACCGTTGCCTTTGTCTTATTCGCCGCCGGATCGGCACAACCATAAGTTAATGCCGCGAGGATGATGAGAGTTGCAAAGGTCAGGTAATTTCGCATTTTTGTTCCCTTCTCTGATGCTAACGACCGAGTCCAAGCTACTTGCGAGTGGCTCTGATGACGACGCGAGTGACTCAACTCGAGCAATGAGGTCAGTACCGCGAGCGTAGCGACCGGGTTTCGTCTTTGCGATCACGGATGGTGTGGAGCGTTGAGACCCGGTCGCTACGCTCGCGGTACTGACCTCATCCCGGACCTCACAAATACGACAGCCACCAATCGCGCCGGCGCGCCTTCACTCCCGCGAACCATTTGCAAAGCGGATACAGTAGCAGCACGCCGGCGATCCAGCTTGCGTACACAACCCATAAACTGAACCCCACTCCGGACGGCGGCGGGTTGTTGAACTTATCAATCGGACTTTGAAACTGCCACGCGACCGGTTGCCGCGCGAGCAATCCCAGAACGACTGCAATCAGATGCGATGTGTACCACTGCAACAGATAGAAGAACAACGGCACGCGGCCAAAAGTAACCAGGGCAGCTCGGAATCGCGTGACTGATGATCCAACCGCGGCGCGGCCGCCGTTTGAATCAAACCACCATAGCGCCAACAGCGCCGGTCCCAACGTCATCAATAAGAATTGCAGGGACGGTGGATACTTAGTCGTATTCACAAACGAAAGCACCGTGAAAAGGATGTTCTTTTGTCTCGACCAGTGGGCCGGATCGCCATAAACGTCCAGGGCGCGAACCAGGATGAATAACCACGTGGCCGTCACTCCGCTCCAAAGCAACCAGCGCCGGCGGCGCTCAACATCCATCTCATAGAGCGAGCCCAGGGCGTACCCGACGACCATAACTCCAATCCACGGAATCAACGGATAGATGACTATGACGATGGGACTGGGAAAACCATCGATTGGGAAAACCGAAAAACCCTGATGCGCAAGCATCCAGAGCTTCTCAACAAGACCCGGCACCCGACTGCCGGGGCCTTGCCATCCGGTCACCTGAAAGCGATCGAGCAGGTTGTGCAGGACAATCATCGCCAGCCCAAATCCGGCGATGACCCTCAGAGGCAGATGGATCAAGGCCGCGAGCACAATCATCGACACGCCGATCACCCAAATCACTTGTAGGAAACCGAGGAAGCGGTAATCAAGACTGAAAAAGACGCCGACGCGCACAACCGTGAGCTCGAGCACTATCAGCCAGAGCCCACGCGTGACCAGGAATTTCGAAAGCTCGCGCTTACTCTTGCCCCGGGCCAACTGCATGTAAGCACCCGTGCCCGCGAGGAAAACAAAAATTGGCGCGCAATAATGCGTAATCCAGCGAGTAAAGAAAAGCGCTACGGTTGTCTTCGTGAGATCGGTCGGATCGAAGTTCGGCCCTCCCCAGTGAACAAAGTCGCGCGTGTGATCCAGCATCATCACCACCATCACTATGCCGCGCAGCAGATCGATTGAGTCGATGCGCGATCGGCGCGGCTCGCGCACTCCCGGCACGGATGACGATAACCGATGGATGTCTCCACCTTCACTGCTAACTTCGACTGGCATGGTTGCGCTCATCAGAATCACCTTTTAGGACTGACGATACATAGCTGACTTAGTTAAGTGTGATTTCGCGCACCGTCAGGATTTCCGGAAGGGCGCGAAGAGCAGCGATAGTTTCCGGCTCAGCGCCCGCCGCGTCAATTTCAATCACGGCCATAGCTTCCCCACCCCGCTCGCGACGGCCGAGGTGGAAGGCGCTGATGTTTATCCCTTGCTCACCCAGAATCGTGCCCACTCGGCCAATCACGCCGGGGACATCACGATTGTGCATCACCAGCATGCGACCGCGTGGGGCTGCCTCAATGCGAAAGTCATTGATCTCCGTGATGCGGCCTTCGCGTTCGCCGGCGGCGATTCCAAAAACTGTGCCTGAGGCGGTTTGCTCTCCCCCCTCACACAAAACTCGCGTGCGGATCGCCGGTGCCCCGTGGCCGCCACGCACGTACGAAGTCGTCACCGTAATGCGACGCTCTTCCGCGATCACAAATGCGTTGACAACGTTCACTCGTGCGCTGACGTCGCGCAACAACCCGGCCAGAAAGGATCGCGTCACGGGCGCGGCATCCAGTTCAACCATCTCGCCGGCAAACTCCAGCCGCACTTCTCGCACAGCGCTGTCTACCAGTTGAGCCTGAAAGCGGCCGAGACTCTCGGCCAGTGCCAGGTAAGGTTGCAGCGCGCTCAATTCCTTGGCGCCAATCGCCGGCACGTTAACGGCGCCCCGCAACGTCCCGGTCAGCAGATAGTCGCGCATCTGCTCAGCGACAGTGACAGCTACACCTTCCTGCGCTTCAGTGGTCGAAGCACCGAGGTGCGGAGTTACGATCACTTCTGGAAGACTAAGCAGCGGATGATCGCGTGGCGGCGGCTCCTGTTCAAAAACATCAAGTGCTGCGCCGGCTACGATTCCCGATTTGATCGCTTCCAAGAGCGCAGCTTCATCCACCAGCCCGCCGCGCGCGCAATTGATCACGCGCACGCCCTTTTTCATTTTGCTGAATGCTTGCGCGCCTATCAGCCCGCGCGTTTCAGACGTCAAAGGCGTGTGGACCGTAAGAAAATCCGCGCGTGAAAAGACTTCATCCAGCGAGGCTGACTCAATTTCCAGATCGCGCGCCTGGTCTGGCGCGATGAAAGGATCGTGTCCGACGATCCTCATGCCAAAGGCGCGCGCGCGCGCCGCCACAGCCCGACCGATGCGGCCCAGGCCGACCACCCCCAGAGTCTTGCCTTGCAACTCGGCACCGATAAAGCGCTTCCGTTCCCACTTTGCCGCTTTCACGCTCGCGTTAGCTTGCGGTATGTTTCGCGCCAGGGCGACCAGCAGAGCGAGCGTGTGTTCCGCCGTGGTGATCGTGTTGCCGTCGGGCGCGTTCATCACCACGATGCCGCGGGCCGTCGCGGCCGTCACGTCGATGTTGTCGACGCCGACTCCCGCACGTCCGATTACGCGCAGCTTCCGCGCGGAGTCCATCAACTCTGGCGTTACTTTAGTTTCGCTGCGCACGACCAGCCCATCGCTATCCGCCAGGGCCTGGCTCAAAGAATCGGGTGCGAGCCCGGTCTGCTTCTCGACGACGAACCCGGCGTCGCGCAAGGGCTGCAAGCCTGTGTCACTCACGTCATCGGCAACAAAAATTTTGGTTTGGCTGGTGGACATGAACAAGTCTAACGGGATTAATTGATTTTTGTCGGCAAAGAGATGTTATGGTAACAGCCAGTCGAATTCGCGTCGAGTGGTGGCATAGACTTCAGGAACCTCTGATTGAGTTGCCCCGCTGACGCTCTATGCTATCGCCCGCTCCGCGGGCTAAGAGCAAGCTCTTAACCAACTCAATCAGACCTTCCTTCAGTCTGTGATTTCAATTCAAGGAGCAGAGATGGAAATTTTTCTTTATCGTCCGGGCGCCGACAACGTAGAAGAGGGCTTCACCGTCGAGCAGCTTCCGGACCTGCTGAAAGATGAAGCCAATGTCGTCTGGGTCGACATGGAGAACCCGACCGAAGCCGACGACCGCGTGCTGCTGGAAATCTTCAAGTTTCATCCGTTGACTGTCGAAGACTGCCGCGAAAACCGCCACTATCCCAAGGTTGAAGAGTTCCCCGGCTATGTTTACCTGATCGTGCACGGCGTGCGCGCCGACACGAGCCCGGATCACTTCAACACCATTGAGCTCGACGCTTTTCTGGGACGCAATTATGTAATCACTTACCATCACGACATGTTTCGCAGCATCGTTAACGTCAAGCAACTGATCCGCACCAGCCCCATCGCCTGCAAACGTGGCGCGCCTTTTCTGCTCTACCAGATTCTGGATCAGATTGTCGACTACTACTCGCCGGTGCTGGATGATTTTGATGAGCGCATAGACAAACTCGAAGATGACATCTTCACTTTGAAGAGTCCGAACAACGAAATTCTGGCTGAGATCATGGATCTCAAACGCGGCGTGTTGCGATTGCGGCGTATTTCCTCAAAACAGATGGAGATTCTTTATCGCATGAGCCGCGGCGAGGTCTCGCTAATCGATCAACAGATGCTGCCCTTCTTTCGGGACATTTACGATCACCTGGTGCGGGTCACCGACCTGGCGGAAAACTATCGCGACCTCATCAGCGGAACGCTGGAAGCGTATTTGTCGGTCGTCTCAAATCGGCTCAACGAGATCATGAAGGTGCTGACAATTTTCTCTGCCGTGATGTTGCCACTCACCTTTATCGCAGGCGTGTACGGGATGAACTTTGACAACATGCCTGAGCTGCATTCGCGTTATGGTTACTACACGACGTGGGCCCTGATGGTGGTGGTGGCGACGGTCATGCTCGGATTTTTTTGGCGGCGTGGCTGGATCGGCGGCGGGCGGAAGGCAAAAAATCAAAACGTGAAGAATGAGCCTCCCGCTTAGCCAGTGGCCGGGAACAAGAGCAGATACGCCGAGATCAAGACCGAGTTGACAATCAAAGCATATGCTCCCGCGGCAAGATCGTCGGCCATAATGCCAAGTCCGGATTCCAGATTCTCGAGCTGGCGAATCGGATAAGGCTTCCAGATATCGAACGCGCGAAACAACAAGAACGCCGTGAGCACGCTCCACCAGGTGTGCAGCCAGAACGGTCCCGACAACAGCGCGATCATCTGACCGGCAACTTCATCGATCACGACTTCCGAAGGATCTTCTTTGCGAAAAAGTTTCTCGGCACGCGTCCCCGCCCAAATTCCGGCCATCGCTACGAGAAAGATCACCACCAGCATGAAAGCCAACTGGGGCGTCCACTCGTGCATCAGCGTGAGCTTCTTTGCGAACGCGTGGGTTTCAAGCAGACGATAACTCCCGCCCCACAGACTGAGGTAAAGACCGACGCCGACCAGCGAACCCATTGTCCCGGGGGCGACTGGAAAATAGCCTACGCCGCAGGTCGAGATCGCGAGGGCGAGATAATCGCCAGCCGTCCTGCGTTTGGGCGCCGGTGGGACCGACGAAGTCGCAACGGGCGGATTCAGTTCGTCGCTGGATTCTTTGGTAGCCATAGTGGCACAGACTTCAGTCTGTGATATTTGGGCGAGAGAGAACACAGACTGAAGTCTGTGCCACCTAAACGATCCTTCCAACCAGATCGTATTCCTGCGCCTGCTCAATCAGCACATTCACAATTTGACCTGGCTGCGGCTCGAACCCTTCCGGCGCATCGCTGATCAGCACACAGCCGTCGATATCCGGCGCCTGGGTTTCCAGACGACCTTGCCAGAGCAAGTCACTCTCATTCGACTCGCCCTCGAACAGCACCGGAAACGTTTGGCCAACTTTTGCCTGGTTGCGACGCCGCGAAATTTTCTTCTGCTCGCGCATCAGCCGATCGCGTCTCTGCTTCGCAATCTTTGGCTCGACTTTATCAGGCAGATCGTACGCCGGCGTTCCTTCTTCATCTGAGTAGGTGAACACACCCACGCGATCAAATTCGACGTTCTTCACAAACCGCAATAACTCTTCAAAGTCATCAGCCGTTTCGCCGGGAAAGCCGGTAATGAAAGTGGTGCGCACCGCAATGCCCGGCACACGTTCGCGCACACGCTTGATTAGGCGCTCAAGACTGGCCCGATTACCGCCTCGCTTCATTAACTTTAGTAGGCTCTGTGAAGCATGTTGCAAAGGCATATCGAGATACTTGACGGCCTTCGGTTCTTCAGCCAATACGTCGAGGAACCCATCGCTGATGTGGGTCGGATAGGTGTACATCACTCGCACCCATTCGATGCCCTCGGTGTGCGCCAGCTCGCGCAGCAGATGCGCCAGAGCGTCCTGCTTGCCCAGGTCTTCGCCATAACGCGATGAATCCTGCGCCACCAGAATTAATTCCTTCACGCCTTCTTCCGCGAGTTGCTGTGCCTCAGCGACGATTGAACCAAAACGCCGGCTGCGAAAATGGCCACGCATTTGCGGGATGAAGCAGAACGCACAGGGACGGTCACAGCCTTCGGCGATCTTAATAAAGGCGTAGTGGCCGGGAGTGGCCAGCACTCGCGGCGTTGATTCATCGTAGAGATAAGTCGCACTTTGATTGCCGAGCGGGACGACGGGCAGCGCGCGCGTGTTCGTGCGCGGATCGCAGACGGCGAGGATGTCGTTGATCTGACTGGTGCCGATGAACGCGTCCACCTCGGGCATCTCAGCTTTCAGCTCGTCGCGATAACGTTCGACCAGACACCCGGCAACTATCAGCCGCGTTGCCTTGCCTCCCGTCTTCAGCCGCGCCGCTTCGAGGATCGCGTCAATGGACTCCTGCTTGGCGGATTCAATAAAGCCACAGGTATTCACGACGACGGTGTCTGCTTCCGCAGCGTCGGCCGTGATCTCGTAACCGTTTAGCTTGAGCTGGCCCATCATTACCTCGCTGTCGACGAGGTTTTTGGGGCAGCCGAGACTGACAAAACCAATTTTCATAAATTCATGAAACCCTGAATCTTAAATGCATAGACAACTAACGTGCTTAGAGGCGGGCTACCGCCCGCCCTGTTTGATCGGCCGGCGGGCAGTAGCCCGCCTCTAAACAAAACGGTAGGTTCCTTTGCGTTTCAATGCCCTCTCCGATTTCGTTCAAGCCGCGATAACAACTGCTCGATCTGCTTTCGTTCTAATCCGGACAGCTTCTCTGATCCGAAGCGCACGCGGTTATAGGCGTTCGTAATGGCCCGCGCTTCCTTCAATCCCAACGCTGCAGCAAACTCCGAGGGCGTTTGGTAGGTCTCGCGCTTGAGACCCTGTTTTTCCAGTAGCGCGATCAGCCGTTCATAGAAATCGACTCGCGAACTTTCTGATTCAGTTCCGGCGCGCCACACTCTCAAGCCGCGCCGCCAGCCAAGATGGCGAATACGCCTGACCAGCAGAACCAGCGCCATCAGCGAGCCCAGGCCGACGATACTGATCAGCAGAGGCGGAAGTATCACCGGTAGCGCGCCACGCGCCCGATCAAACTTGGCCACCGAGCTGCTCCGCAGATCGAACAGCTCCTTGCGGAGTGAGTTGGCCAGAGAATGCTGCTCCTGCTTGTCGTAACCAACCACGTACTGAAACCACATCAACTCCAGCGCTTCGCTGTACTTGCTAAGAGCAGCCGCTAGACCGGTCCGGACGCGCGCGACGCGACCCGCCGGTGGCGTAGGATCGAACGTCACCCACGAGTTCGTCCGCGGAAAGTAAACCTCTACCCAGGAGTGAGCGTCGCTTTGGCGGACGGTATATGCGCCCGCCGCTTCGTTGTATTCACCAGGAAGAAAGCCGTTGACGACGCGCGAGGCGATGCCGCGCGTGCGCAGCATCACGGTCATCGCCGTGGAGAAATATTCGCAGTGTCCCGATCTAACATTGAAGAGAAAGTCAGCGAGCGGATCCGGGCCACCCGCTTTTAGATCCAAAGAATACTGGTAGTTGTCGCGGAGATAGGATTCAATCGCGCGGGCCTCATCATAGGCGCTTCGCGCTCCTGCCTTCGCAGCTACGCTCTGCGCCAGCGCTGCGATACGAGGATCGAGAGTCGTGGGAAGTTGCAGGTAGCGCGCCGAAGGCACTAAATAATCCATGCGATCCGAACGAAGCACGGCGGCGCCGGGCGTCGTGGTATCAGAATAGATCTTGTAAACGACCTTTTGCTGATCGTGCAGCCCGGTTTGAATTGACCCCTCTGCATCAACCCGAACAAACGGCAGGGCGACCTGCACCGCAAGTATCCGCGGCGCGCCGAAGAGCACCGGCGTATCGATGGGTTCGAGAAAGAAAGTTTGGGCCGTCAGTCGCGTAACGTCTTCGGTGGTGCCCAGCTTGAAGAACCCGCGGCCGTCGGTCTTTGCTTCAAAGCGTCGTGCGTCTACCGATTTGATCCAGCCGCGACCGGTGAATTGATCCAGCGCTACTCCTCTCCAGCGCAGACCTGCAGCTGGGTTCAGATCGCCGTTCTCGATCCGGACATGCATGACAGTCTCATCGTTACGCTTCAGTTGTCCGATGTCACCGAGCGTCACGCTGTCGGAAAAACCTATGAGACCCGAGACTCCGCTCCCGCCGCGCTTAAGAGCGCTCGAGGTGGTGCGAGGTGCAATCAGGAAGAACGGCAGCGCCAAAACCACGATCAGCAAGAGCAGGCACGCGGAAACGAATGGCAGCCGGCGCGTTTCGAGATAGCGCCGGCGCCACTGCCGCATCGGAAGCCAGCGGAAGAAAGTTGAATCAGGCGGCACCAGCAGACGCGTCTGGGTCGCGGCCACTTTGCTCCGGGCCTTTTGAATTTCAAAGGCCACAATCGTGGTCAAGGAGCAGAGCAGGTAAAGCGCCAGCGTGGCGAGAAAGGTTGGGCTGGCACTCAAACCGGCGGCCAGAAGAACCTCGAAAAACGAAATCAGATAAAGAAAAAACCAGTCGCGATCACCCTTGCTCTGCAGAAGTTTAACTGCGGCCAGAAATAAAATCAGGTGTGCGAGCAGGGTCACCTCGCTGCTGCCGCGAGTTGCGGCGGCGCTCTCAAGGAATTGAGAGTCAAGAAACAAATGCAGCAGCCGCCAATCAATATAGAATAACGGCAGAGACACGAGGATAACGATCAGCGCCGCGCGCTCGGAGAATTGCCAGCGGGTGCCTTCGAGCTTCCAGGCCCCGACCAAAACGAGCGCGAACACCAGCGACAGCCACACGCCGACTCCCCCGGCCACAAACAGGGCCAGCGCCGCGGCGGCAGTCGTCGCGTAAGAGGCCAGTCGAAAGTACGTAGAAAAGTTCATCAGTGAAGCAGCCATGGACCAACTAAATGAATCCGGCGCAAGAAACAAGAAAGCCCGCTCAAGTTTACCCTGAGCGGGCTTGCTATTAATAATCCCGGCGGCTTCCTACTCTCCCACGCAGTTGCCCGCGCAGTACCATCGGCTCCAAGAGGCTTAACTTCCGTGTTCGGGATGGGAACGGGTGTGACCCTCTCGACACAACCACCGGAAAACCTGATCTCAAATTTGAAATCTGAGATTTGAAATCTGAAAAGAACCCTTCGGTAGCGGAGACTTAGCCGTCGTGCGCGCTGGCATTTGCATGCCGGCGCAGTAAAACAGGCCAAAGTCCGCGCTACGGAACTGAGTCAATTAATCGAATAGCGAACTGCGGTGGCAAGTTGTTGCCAAGCTGCAAGTGTCTGAAGTTTTTCCGCTGACTCAAGTCCGAGCTGGAAAGCTCGTCTCGAAACGTCTGCCATTTGAAATTTCAGATTTGAAATCTAAAATTGGCAGGCGTTGCTGGCGAATAAATTTTACGGTCAAGCCTAGGGACTGATTAGTACTGGTCAACTGAGCACATTACTGCACTTACATTTCCAGCCTATCAACCTTGTGGTCTACAAGGAGTCTCGCGGTCAGGACTAATCTTGGGTCTGGCTTCACGCTTAGATGCATTCAGCGTTTATCCATGCTCCACATAGCTACCGAGCGTTACGGCTGGCGCCATAACTCGTACACTAGAGGTGGATCCATCCCGGTCCTCTCGTACTAAGGACAGATTCCCTCAATCC
>JBBQWP010000059.1:0-13799 GCA_038210455.1 Pyrinomonadales bacterium
GGTCTGTCTGATTCCCTGCTCTCTTCCGGCTATGACGACGATTACTATTGGACGCGCGAGCGGACGCCGCAGGACACGTCGCTGGACGCGTTGCGGCGCGCGTTGTTGCAGGCGCTCATCGATCAAGGAACGCTGAGCGAGCATCAGATCAAGCAGATGCTGGACGAGAACGAGGGCAAGTATCAGGGATCGCAACTCCAGGAGATGCTTAACCAATTGATCGAGCGTCTGGTGGAAGAGGGTTATCTAACTCTGCAGGAAGAGCCGCTCACGTCCGAGCAGCGACGCGACATGCGGCAGGGACAGGGCGGCGGCCAGATTGATGAACCCTTGCCGCGCAACATCAAGTTTGAAGTTACTGAGAAGGGTTTGGATTTTCTGGGTTACAAAACGCTGCGGAGTTTGCTGGGCAGCATGGGCAAGAGTTCCCTCGGCCGGCATGACACGATGCATCTGGCGACGGGCGTCGAAGCCGAAAGCGCCAGCAAGCCTTACGAGTTTGGCGACACTATCAATCTGGATGTGAACACGACTTTGCTCTCTGCAATTCAACGCGAGGGGCTTTCGGTTCCGCTCAATCTGGAATATCGCGATCTGCACGTGCATCAATGCGACTATCAATCGTCATGCGCGACGGTGGTGATGCTTGATTGTTCGCACTCGATGATTCTTTATGGCGAAGATCGGTTTACGCCGGCCAAAAAGGTTGCGCTGGCGCTCGGTCACTTGATCCGGACGCAGTATCCGGGCGATTCGCTGAAGATCGTTTTGTTCCACGACAGCGCGGAAGAGTTGCCGCTGGCGAAACTCGCGACTACGCAGGTCGGGCCCTATCACACAAACACTGCGGAAGGTCTGCGCCTGGCGCGGCGCATTTTGCAGGCGCAGCGAAAAGACATGAAGCAGATCGTGATGGTGACTGACGGAAAGCCGACGGCATGTTTTGTGGAAGGAGCACCCGTTGGAGCGCCCGCATCCCAGCGGGCGGCTCGCCGGCATCCTGCCGGCGCGAACGCAACCGCGGGCCGGGATGCCCGTGAACCGCAGGCAGGGATGCCTGCGCTCCAGAGCAGGAGGCTCTACAAAAACTCGATGGGTGGAGATCCGTTCGTGATGGAGGCAACGTTTCGCGAGGTTCAGGCGTGCCGCAAGGCCGGCATCATGATCAATACCTTCATGCTGGCCAGCGACTATTACCTGGTTGAGTTCGTTAAGCAGATGACCGCGATGACCCACGGCAAGGCATACTTTGCCAACCCGTCGAATCTCTCACAATTTGTCCTGATTGATTTCCTGAAACGACGGAAGAGCCGCGTGAAGTAAGTTTAGCATACCAACTTTGGTTGGGTTTTTCAGGCGACGAAAAGCCCGACTGAAGTCGGTACTCTGAACATTTTCTATCGCACTCGGAAGTAGTATTTGCCCAACTCTTCTGTCGCGCCCGCATTATCCCCGCTCAATCTAATCTGATAGTCGCCGCTCTTGAGCAATCGCGCCGTCACATCGAAGTTAACCTGCGCGCCGTTGTCTGGAGCTTTGATCAACTCGCCGCTCAAGACAGGCTGCCCCGCGCTGGTTAATAATTCAACGTGATAAGGCCCGAGTTGATCGAGTTTCACCGCTAGCTGTAAACGCGCGATATCCTCATCACCTTTTGGCAGACTGATCCACGGCGTCGCGTCGCCAGGCGAAGCGGCGGTCGGCATTAGAGACACGCTAACGATCATCGGCGCAACCGTCTGATCGTGAACCGGCATTGCTGAGGGAGTTGTCTGGTGTTCCGGCGCTAAAGTGTTGTTCGGGTGACCAGCTTCGCGCGGAGCGCTCGGAGTAGGCCGCCGTCGCGGGACGACAACGTTGGCGATTCGCCGCACAATCCGCGGCTCCTTGATCACCAACAAGGCTGCGCCAAACAGAACCAGAAGGACCACGACTGCAAATGCGAACCTCCACACCGGCTGGGCGATGGTAAAGACGGATCGGACTTTCTTGAAGTAAGCAGCCGAACCGGTGCTGGTGTTCGGAGCAGATGCAAAGTGATCTCGCAACGATCTTGAAACTCTGACCTTACGTTCTCGATCAGCGCTCAACAGAAACTTTTCTGTGATGAGCTCTCGCTCGGTACCACTCAATTGCCCGTAAGCGTAATCGTCGGCGAGCTCAAGTTCCGCGAGCCGGACGCGCGCCGCCAGAGCATCATCGACTAAGAGCCGCTCTTCGAATGCCGGCCGCTCCGTCGCGCTCAAGTCTCCCAGCAGAAAACGACGAATCATCTCATCGGGAAATCCAGACGAGTTATCTTGCTCAAATTGTCCGTTGTTACTGGCCATTAGAACGTTTCTATCTCCAGACACTGCTCGATACAAGTCTGCAGTTTTTCTCTGATGCGCAGCGCCCGCAGTCGCAGAGTATTGATCCCAATCCCAAACTCGACGGCGATCCGCTTGCGCAAATCAATCTTTGCCTGCTTGTCCGCAGCGTAGTAGCGTTCAATCAGCTTCCGGGAGTTAGGAGCGAGGTGATCCAGACACTTCTCGAGACACGCATGTGTTTGCTCTTTAGCATCGACGTCATCATCACAATCCGGAAGCCTCGGCATCTCCGGCCGTTTCAAGTATTCATGATGAACGTTGTTCATGACGCCTAAGAAGTACAGGGCCTTGTCGCCTAGGTAAGTGTCCCGGATGTCGGCCACCCGGCGGGCCACGCGGTCGATGGTCTCGTCGGCCAATTCCTCCGGTGCGCGGCAACCACGCGAAGTGAGAATCGCAATCAACCGCCAGCGAATCTCCTCATAGTTCAAACCGGCGCGCGCGGCATCAGGATCGAGCCACGTGAGCAGTCGATCGAATTCTTCCTGCTGGAGTGTGTGAAGCTTCCTCGCGGGCGTCATATCCCTGGAGACACGTATGCTGAATGTCAGGTTGGTTCGATAAGATGTAGTTGATTTAAGAGCTGCATCCAGGAGCAACGACGATGACGATTCAGCGGACCAGATTTATTCCCCGCGATTACGACGTGTTTGCGGGGCTCGATGTTGATAAAAAGAGCATGGCGGTAGTCTTTACGGATCACGAACACTCGATGCGCTCTTTGCGGATGGCGCACAGTGCGACGCCGCTGCTCAACTACGTGCGCAAGCACTTTCCCGATCAGCGGGTGGCGTTTGCTTACGAAGCCGGGCCGACCGGGTTTGGATTGCACGACGAGTTGGTGCAGCGGGATTATACTTGCGTGGTGGCGGCGCCTTCGAAAGTACCGCGGGCACCGGACGAACGGGTGAAGACCAACCGACTCGATGGGCGCAAACTGTCTGAAAGTCTGCGGGGCGGACAACTGAAAGGGATTCATGTGCCGACGCGTCCCTACCGCGACCTGCGCCATCTGGTGCAATTGCGCGACACGCATGTGCGGCAGTTGAGCGCCAGCAAACTGCGGATCAAGTCGCTGCTGCTCTACGAGGGCATTGCGTTTCCCGATCCAAACGAGAAGTGGACGGCGCGGGCGATGCGCGAGTTGCAAACGCTGCCATGCTCTGAGACGGTGCGCTTTAAGCTGGACGACCTGCTCAATACTTTGCACTTTCACTTTCAAGCGGCGGCGGCGGCCACCAAACAGATTCGCCGCTACTGCTTGAACGATCCCGAGCTGCAGCAGTCGATTAATTTGTTGTTGAGCTTGCCGGGCATCGGCTGGATCGTAGGCTCGCATTTGGTCGCTCGTCTGGGCGACCCGCAAGAGATCAAAAACGGCAAGCAGATTGCCGGCTTCCTCGGCATCGTCTCCAGCGAGCACTCGACCGGCGAGAAAGAAAATCGCGGCCCCATTACGCGCTCCGGTGACAGCCGCTTGCGTAACAAGTTGATTCAAAGCGCTTGGACCGCCATTAAGAAAGACCCTGAGTTGCGCGACTTCTATCGGCGCATTTATCAACGTCATCCTAAGAAGGTGGCGGCGCGCAAAGCCATCGTGGCCGTAGCGCGGAAACTGACGACCCGCATCTATGTAGTTCTGAAAGAGCAACGGCCGTATGTAATGCGGCTGGATAGTTTGATAGCTCCTTTGACCACCGAGGAGACCGTCGGCCCCAGGGAAAGACTCGACACCGCACAGAACGATCAGCCGTAAGTCGACCGACAGATTCGTTTCTGGAGACAGAGATCCCAGGGCAAACGGTTTTGCCCTTGAGTGGGCCGCATGCGCGAGAGTGTGACGCACCATAGAGTCGTGCCACGAATAGCAGTCAGTCTCTCTTAAGGTCGAAGCAGCTAAAATCATTTGTTCAGTCCGACTGGACATTCACATAGCAGTGCGGCGGCAAGCGCAGCGCGACGCCGCTTTGGATTGGCGAGCCTTGAAAGCCCAAAGAATCCAAAGCGGCGTCGCTGCCGCCGCAGTCCAAATCTTTGTGTCCTGCGCATCTTGGAGAGTTTTTCAGCAGCCTGCTAGGCGAGGGCGGTACCGGTTGACTAGGCTCGCCTGGGAATACTGTGCCTCCATGCGTGTCGAACAGGAAATCACGGACACCTGTCCCGGCCCCGGTGTTCACCGGAATCTCCGCATTGACTCTGATCGTTGGGTGATTGAGCGGAAGCGTCGAACCATTCAGGCTCTCCCAGTAGGCCTTGAAGCAGTCCCGGTCGATCAGTTGTCGATCCTCCAATTGGAACTCGACCAGGTGCACGTGTATGGGATGCGCGTCTTCGGTCAGGTTCTGGAAGTACCACGACTCCGTTGTCGCCAGGTTAGGTGTCTCGGTGACTTCGGCATCGAAATGCTGCCCGTCCAGAAGTTACGTGATATTTTCTCAAACTCGATCAGGTAGTAGTGCCTTTCAAAAGCGCTGAGATATTCATCCTGTAGAGTCTCTCTAAATCAAACAACTAAGCGACAGCTCTATTCGAAAGGTCCTGTTCTATTCGAAAGGCCCCAAAAAAATCTTGACACCGACTCCCGATAGGAATAGAGTGCGCCCATATTTCGCCAGTCATCGCGCTAGCCGCATTAAGATATTGTTCTTCAACCTGTAGCGTTCCAACAAGGCGTAGGGTTTCCAAGGGACAAGCCTCGCATTTTCTACCAGACTAATCTTGCCTCAGGTCCGTCTGGGCTCAAGAGGGTTTCGTTATTCGAAGGAGGATTCCATGGCACATTTCTCAAAGAGGAACAGAAGAAAAGAGAGAGAAACTCAGCAAGCTCTCAACAACCGACTGGAATTGGTGAAGGAGGGTTTCACCCGGCGCGACCTGATGAAAATGGGACTGATGACGGGCGCAGGCGTGCTCATCGCCAAGGGTGGACTGACCCACGCCCAGACCACCAGCAGCTTTGGTGGCGGCGGTTTTGGTTGTTTCAACGGTTGCAGCCCCGGATGCAGCCCGCAACCGAACGCAGTTTTTACCGACCCGCTTCCTATTATTCCGGAGTTGCCGGCGCGTCCATTGACGGATCCGGGGTTACAATTCGGTGCGCCTCCGCAGTTATTCCCGAATACCGCGATCAATCCGGCAACCGGTCTTGCGTTTGAGGGCCGGGGACAATTCAATGGTGTGCTGCGGCCGGGAACAGATTTCTTTCAGTTCTTCAACCAATACCCAACGCAGAAGTATTTCGTGACGCGCATGAGAGCCAATCCCAACTTTAGGATCACCTCAGACACGAACATCCCGGCGCAGACGATCTGGGGATTCAACCTGGGCGGATCGGCCACGAGCGACGTGGGGACGTTTCCCGGACCTACCATCGTCACCAGGTATCAGGAGCCGTGGGTCGTGCGCCGGTTTAACGAATTGCCGACGCAAAGCCAGAACGGTGGTTTTGGAGTCCCGGAGATGTCTACCCACTTGCACAATTTCCACAGCGCTCCGGAAAGCGACGGCGGCCCCTGCCGCTGGTTCTTCCGCGGACAGTATTTCGATCACTACTACACCGCACAGCAGGCGGGCTTTAACTTCGACTTTCAGCCGAACGGCGACATCAACGAGTCGCTGAGCACCCTGTGGTATCACGATCACCGGATAGACCACACCGCCGAGAACACTTATAAGGGCCTGGAGGGTTTCCAGCTCATGTTCAATCAGTTCGATACGGGGAATGAGACCACCGGCTTCAGGCTTCCCAGCTACCCGCAATTCGACATCCCGATCATCTTGAATGACAAGTTGCTGGATCGGACCACAGGCCTGATCTGCTTCGATACGTTCAACTTCAAAGGCTTGCTCGGCGACATCCAGTTGGCCAACGGCATATTCAAACCCTTCTTGAGCGTGAATAAGCGGCGCTATCGCTTCCGCGTGCTGAACGGCGGACCGTCGCGGTTCTATGAGCTCTTCCTTACCGATCCTTTAAGCCCAAGCACGGTGATTCCTTTCTGGGTCATCGCCAATGACGGCAACCTGCTGCCCACCCCTCTGCAAGTCACCAGCTTCAGAGTTGGCGTGGCGGAGCGCTATGACATCGTCGTTGACTTCAACCAGGTGAAGAATCTGATAGGCAGCCACACGAAGGTTCGCCTGGAGAATCGCTTGCGACAAGACGACGGCCAGGGGCCCTCATGCACCATTTTTGCTGGCGGTGATCCCAGCGCAACCTATTGCGTCGAATTCCAAATCGGCGCAGCAGTGACGGACGCCAGCGTTGACCCGGCGACCCATCCAGTCTTCTATCAACTGCCGAGCATCGTCGCGCCGCGGATCACGCGCAACTTTGTTTTTGACCGCGACAATGGCCAATGGGTAATCAACAACAAGTTTGCGAACTGCAACGAACTCCGCTTTACCGTGGAGCAGAACACCCCGGAAAACTGGAAAATTATTAACCCCCGGAGCGACTGGCAGCACCCCATCCACATCCACGATGAAGAGCACCGCATCCTGAGCAGGTCAAGTAGCGGAAGGAGCTATTCCAGCCGCAGCGGCTCGTTTAGCTTCGGCAGTTGCCCATTTGGAGGCGGCGGCGCCGGCATCAGTACCCAGTTCCCGGGCGTGCCCAACGTCGAGGTGTCGCGCAAAGATGTGACCCGGCTCCAGCAAGACGAAACGGACACGCTCTTCTTCCGCTTCCGTGACTTCGTGGGAGACTACCCCATGCACTGTCACAATGTGGTGCATGAAGATCACGCCATGATGCTGCTCTTCCAGGTGCAGCCCGGCGTGATCGACAACAACCAGAATCCATAAGACAGCCGCCATGCTGAAGGCAAGGCACAAACAGAAAGGAGCAGAGATCATGAAAGGAATTACCAGGAGAAAATGGTTGGCGGCTGCTGGAGCAACCACGGCGGTCGCGGGAACGGCCAGCTTGTTCGCACAAGAACCGAACCCGGCGAACAAGGGCCCGTACAAGTTCGAGAATATCTCGCCGCGCGAGCTTATCCAGCGGCGTCACCTGCCTAACGTGGAACTGATCACGCAGGATAACCAGAAGGTTCACTTCTACACCGATCTGGTCAAAGACAGGCGGGTGGTTATCCAATTCATGTTCGCACGCTGCAAGGACATCTGCCCGGTGATTACCCACCACTTGGCTGAAGTGCAGCGATTATTGAATGGTCGCGTGGGTCGTGACATTTTCTTTTACTCGATCACCCTGAGTCCTGAGGAAGACACTCCGCGTGATCTCAAGGCATTCGCCAAGATGCATGGTGTAGGGCCGGGCTGGACATTTCTGACGGGCAAACCTGAGGATATTCTTCTCCTGAGAAAGTCGCTCGGGTTTTTCTACAACAATCCCAAAGAGGATGCTGACAGGAACAACCATTCCGGCATGGTCGTGGTCGGGACCGAACCGCTCATGCGCTGGGCAATGTGCGAAGGTGGCGCAGATCCCAAGTGGATCGCCACCGTCATCCAGACGGAGGCGGATGCTCCTCTCACGGGATCGGTGAACGGAGTTAAGCAGGCCGATCCGGCCGTGCGGGTTCAAATGAAGGAGCCTATTAACAAATCCGCTCCGGCTAGCCATGTTCATAAGCACTAGCGAGTATCTCTACAAGCAAGGCAAAGGTGTAGATGCGATTCCACATTTCAAGGAAGCGCAAAGTCTGGATCCCGACAACTGGAATTACAAACGACAAGCCTGGGCGCTGTCCGATGCCGATCGCGATTACGGCACGAACTTTCGCAAAGAAGTGCAGAAGCTCAACGGCAAGCCTTACTACGAACCGCACAAGTTGCCGGCAGTTAAGAAGAGAAATGACCAGTAGGTTGGCTAAGTATTTAAGAGTCCGCAAAGCGGACGAACGAAAATAGCCCAGCAATTCATTGCTGGGATCGCCGCCATCCTCGTGGGCTAGTCCGTGAAACGGACGGCTGAAAGCAAGGGCAAGTTTTCAGTCGTCCGCTTCACGGACTCTCTTTCTTGTTCCTAACCAACCCCACCGATGAATCGGTGGGCTATTTTCAATCGTCCGCTGACGCGGACTATAATTACGCCGCTGGTTCGACTCTGTATCAACCCAAGGAGAATTCCGTGCGCCAATACCGTTTCCTAATTCACAGCGTCGCTGCTGTCATCATTCTTAGCGTCGTTAACTTCAACGCGGCGGCTCAAACCCAACTCTCTGCCGACTTGATCGAGAAGATCGACAAAGTCGCCACCGACACTCTCGCAAAAACCGGTGTGCCCAGCGCTTCTGTCGCTATCGTGAAGGACGGACAAGTCGTCTACGTCAAAGCCTATGGTGACGCGCGCCTGGTTCCGAAGACTGCGGCCACTCCCGCGATGCGTTACAGCATTGGTTCGATCAGCAAACAGTTCACGGCGGCGGCGATTCTGCTTTTACAGGAGCAGGGCAAGCTCTCGCTCGACGATAAGGTCGCGAAGTTCATTCCCGATCTGACGCGGGCCAACGAAGTCACGATTCGCCAACTGCTGTCGCACACGTCGGGCTATCAGGATTTCTGGCCGCAGGACTATGTAATGCCGATGATGATGCAGTCCACCACCGCGCAGAGAATTCTGGACGGTTGGGCGCGCAAGCCTCTGGATTTCGATCCCGGCACCAAATGGCAATACAGCAACACGAACTATGTTATCGCGGGCGTCATCATCGAGAAGGTCGCGCGCATCCCGCTGATGCAATTCCTGCAGGAAAGAGTTTTCAAGCCGCTCGGAATGACCAGCGTGGCCGACACGGATCAGGCAAGACTGGGTGACACTGATCCGACCGGGTATTTGCGTTATGCTCTGGGGCCGCTACGCCCGGCTCCGAAGGAAGGCAAGGGTTGGATGTTTGCCGCCGGTGAGTTGGCCATGCCCGCGGCTGAGCTGGCGAAGTGGGACATCTCGATCATCGACCAGAAGTTGATGAAGCCATCGTCTTATCGCGAGTTTGCGACTGACACCTTACTGAAGAATGGCTTGAGCACGCATTACGGTTTGGGCGTTGACGTTAATTCGCAAGGCGGCCATCGCGCGCTGTCGCATGGAGGCGAGGTGTCGGGCTTCACTGCTCAGAACGTTGTCTTCCCTGATGACCGCGCGGCGGTAGTGGTGCTCACCAATCAGGATGCGGCTAGCGCGTCGGGCGCAATCGCCAGCGGCATTGCTCCGCTGTTATTTGCGACGACCGATCCGGCCACACCTGCGAAGTTGGAGCAGGCAAGAAAAATCTTCGAAGGCCTTCAACATGGAACGGTAGATCGTCCGCTTTTCACTGATAACGCCAACAGCTATTTCAGCGAGGAAGCGTTGAAGGATTTTGCCAGTGGCCTCGGATCTTTGGGCAAGCCCCAGTCGTTCGTGCAATCTTCGCAAGGTCTGCGCGGAGGCATGACGTTGCGAGTGTACGTGATCAGATTTTCACAGAAGACGCTGCGGGCTTGGACCTATGAAATGCCCGACGGGAAATTGGAGCAGTATCAGATAGCGGCGCAGAATTAGCTCCAATGACGGTTCGCGCTTCGCGCGCAACTGCGCAGTTCTCTTTGCGACTTAAGTATTGAACTTTGCGCCTTTGCGTGAACTTAATTGCGGGCCCGAAAGATTTATCGCAAAGGCGCAAAGAGAGATCGAAAGGCGCAAAGAGTGTCGGACCCTTTCCGATTTGTTTTGGATTTCAGCGAAAAAACGCCGATTCAGTCAGAATTTGGGACATTAGTCACATTCCCGCGCAAAAAACCTCCGCTCAATGACAAACCGATGACAATCACATTCCCGCTTTTCTTAAAATGTTCGCGTGATAGACCAACTGGTCATCCTCAATCTGCGACACGAGGCCAAAAACAGGACGCCTGCGGTCCTGAACGGACTCGAGTGGCAAACCTGTCTGCGGCGAATTCAGTTTCTAAATCGATTTGAGAACAGCGCGCTGATCGAAGCTGCTGAAAACGAAAGCTCGGCCAGCGTCGAAGTCTATCGCGGCCGAGATGCATACGGTTTCCTGCTTGAGGTGATCTGCGGTCTGAATTCTCCGCTGCTCGGAGAGACGGCGGTGATGGGTCAGTTCCGAGAGTTCTGCGCGCACGCCAGATTTTCCAACACACCATGGGGCTGGTTCCTGCGGCAGTTCACTGCCAATGTGCTCGTCGATGCCAAGCGGGTGCGCACCGATCATCTACAGGGTATCGGCAGTCAGTCGTACGGCAGCCTGGTAAGACAACACGTAAAGGGCACGCCGACAGTCGCGGTGCTGGGCGCCGGCAAGTTGGCGCGCGAAATTCTGCCCTGGCTGATTGGCAAAACGAGCGCGCGTTTATTCTATCGGAACTGGCAACACTCGAAAGATCTTTTGAAAGAATATCCCGAGCTGCAATTGGATCAGTACTCATCTGATGACGCAGGTTGGCAGCAGGAAAAAACGGGACTGGTGATTGCGGCGCCAATGAGAGCGGAAGAGGTTGAGAGCTGGACGCGCTTGCAGAGAACGACTTTTTCAAAGTGCCTGGATCTTCGCGGCGACGCTGAGACTGATCCGATTACGCTGCCAATTCCCGTGATCAAGTTGTCCGAACTTTTCGACGCCCTGCGCACCGAACGGCAAAGACTGGAAGGCCGCGTCGAGTTGGCGCGCGCGGAAATCAAACAGTTGGTGTCTCGTCAGGTTCATCAAGCCCAGTTCCGGCCGTTCGGATGGGAAGACTTATGCGCGTGACGATCGCGTCGCGTCGCAGTGACCTGGCCCGCATCCAGGCCTACCAGGTTGGGGCTGCGCTTGAAACCGCGCACCCGCAAATCGAAATCAAATACTCCTTTCACGAATCCCTCGGCGATCGAAATCAAAATGATCCACTCTGGCAAATGCCGGAGAAGGGAGTCTTCACGCAGGACTTTCGCGAAGGCCTCTTGCGCGGCGACTTTGATCTGGTAGTCCACTCCTGGAAAGACCTGGCGATCGAAGAAGATCCGGAAACCGAAGTAGCCGCGACGTTGCCGCGAGCTGACGCTCGTGATCTATTGTTGGTGCGCGAAGATCGTTGGCCGCAAGTTGAGCGCACCGGCGCGATGTCCATTCTCACTTCATCGCCACGTCGCAGCTACAACCTTGAATCATTTTTGCGCGCGGCTCTGCCGGCAAAGTTGCGCGAGCTGAATTTCACGAACGTGCGCGGCAACGTGCCGACGCGCGTACGTAAGCTCTTGGAATTGAATGTCGATGGACTCGTTGTCGCCAAGGCTGCTCTCGATCGTTTGCTCGAGTCGAAGCACACAGAATTCGCTGGGACGCGGGACGAGTTGCGCCGGGCTTTGGCGCGGTGTCGCTGGATGGTTTTGCCTTTGCGCGAAAACCCTTCGGCGCCGGCACAGGGGGCGCTGGCGGTTGAAATCCTGCGCCGGCGGGATGACGTTCGCGATTTGCTAGCGCCGCTAAATTGCGCCGATACATTCGCTGCGGTCACCCGGGAACGGGAGATCCTTCGTGGCTACGGTGGTGGCTGTCACCAGAAGATTGGCGCCAGCGTGCTGCGACGATCGTTCGGCGAGATCACTTTTCTGCGGGGCCTGACCGATCAGCGGCAGACCCTCACCGGCAGTTCGCTGTCCTCGTCCAGGCCACGGCCGCCGAAGATTCCCAGAGAGCAATTGTGGCCGCTGGATCCATCCGACTCGGATTGGTTTTCTCGCGAGAGAATTCCGGCTAAACCCGTCGGCGACGCGTCGGCGCTCTGGATTGCTAAAGCGGATGCTTTGCCGGATGATTGGTTTCCAGTCGCCGGGCAAATCGTTTGGGCCAGCGGTCTGCAAACCTGGAAGAGACTCGCCCAACGCGGTGTCTGGGTGCACGGCACAGCTGAAAGTTTGGGTGAGCAGGAGCCACCGAATATCGCCACGCTCGCCGGCAAAGATTTGAAGTGGCTTAAGCTAACCCACGCGGCCGGGTTTGCTGAAGGTACGATGGAAACGCTGGCAACCTATCGGCTTACGCCGAAGGATGTGTCTCCGGATTTTCAAGGGAAGAAATATTTGTTCTGGAAGAGCGGATCGAGTTTTGAGCATGCGCTGTCGCTCAGTCCTGAGATTAAGTCGATGACGCATTTCTGCGGGCCGGGTAATACTCAGCGCATTCTGGAAAGGAACGGCGTGCAGCCCCATGTTTTTTTGGATCAGGGGCGGTGGCTGAATGAAATGGCTTTGTAACGAAGGCCAGCCCGGTCGCTACCACCACCCCACGCGGGCTGCCCGCGCTCGGGCCCCGGTTCGCTCCCGGTACTGATGACTTCATTGGGTGAAGGAGATGTTTGGTCATGAAGCGTTTGATGCGGCTCAGAGGTTCCGAACACTTGCGCGATTTGTGCGCCGAGACTGAGTTCAATCGGGCCCAGTTGATTCAACCATTCTTCGTAGTTGAAGGCATGGCCGCGGAAGAACCAATCGCCGGACTCCGTGGCAACGTCCGCCATAATATCGCGTCGGCCCTGCGACAGATTGAGAAAGATCTCGCAGATGGAGTCACGCAGTTTTTGCTTTTTCCCGTACCCGTAGAGAAGGGGAGCGGAAACTTCACTCATCGACTCAGTCGCGAAACGATCTCTGAAATTCGCCGGCAGTTCGGCAGTAGTTTGTGTCTGTGGATTGATACATGCCTCTGCTCGTACACGACGCACGGACATTGCGCGGTGATGAATGATCGTGGAATCAATCTGGCGGCGACCCTCGATGAGCTGGCCAACTCCGCGGTCGCATTCGCGGAAGCCGGCGCGGACGGCATCAGTCCCAGCGACATGATGGATGGACGGGTGGCCCGGATTCGCGCCGCTCTGGACGAAAAAGGTTTCGATCTGGTCCCGATCATGAGTTACAGCACCAAGTTCGCCAGCAACTTTTACGGTCCGTTTCGAAGCGCGGCTGACTCAGCTCCACAGTTCGGCGATCGACGTCATTATCAACTCGACGTGCGCGATCGAACGGGCGCGATCAACGCGAGTGTTCGTTGCGCGGAGGAGGGTGCTGACTTGCTGATGGTCAAACCGGGAATGACTTCGCTGGATCTAATTCGGCCGATCAATCAGCAAACCGGCCGCCAGGTCGGAGCTTATCAGGTGAGCGGCGAATACGCCGGCCTCGCGTTACTAGCGGAACAGGGGCTGATCAAGTTCGACGAGGCGCTTTTGGAAACCTGGCACGTATTCAAACGCGCGGGAGCGCAGTACATCATTACGTATGGCGCGCGTTATGCGCAGCGGTTGGGGATTGGAAGATAATGTGGAGTGCGCCGGCAGAGCGAAGCGGCGACGGCGCTTTGGATCGAGCTGACATCCAAAGCGGTGTCGCGCTTCGCTTGCCACCGCACTGCTATGTGAATGTCCAGTCGGACTGAACAAATGATTTTAGCTGCTTCGACCTTAAGAGAGACTGACTGC
>JBBQWP010000060.1:0-13435 GCA_038210455.1 Pyrinomonadales bacterium
CCCTGAGTTAGCCGGATGTATGGCTGACGGAGCGACCTATCAGGAGGCCCTGGCCAATGCCGAAGTTATTATTCAAGAATGGCTCGAGACCGCGCGAGAATTGGGGCGGTCGATACCCGAGCCAAAAGGGCGGTTAATCTACGCATAATGACTCAAGCAAAGATCGGCATCATCGGCGGTAGCGGCCTCTATCAGATGCCGGAGCTCACGGACATCGACGAGATCGAGTTGCAGACTCCGTTCGGCAGCCCTTCAGACAAGTTCATTCTGGGCACGCTCGAAGGCGAACGCGTTGCTTTTCTGCCGCGCCACGGACGCGGACATCGCTTCACCCCGACCGAAGTTCCTTTCCGCGCCAACATCTACGGAATGAAACTGCTGGGCGTCGAACGGATCCTGTCAGCATCGGCCGTCGGCTCGCTCCAGGAAAAGTACGCGCCGTTGGACATGGTGATTCCGGATCAGTTTTTCGATCGCACGCGCGCGCGCGCCCGCGAGTCAACCTTCTTTGGTGAAGGCATCGTGGCGCACGTGACCTTTGCGCATCCGGTGTGCAGCCAGTTGGGGGACAGCCTGGAGCACGCGCGCGACGGCCTGGACGTGACAGTGCATCGCGGCGGAACGTACATCTGCATGGAAGGGCCGGCGTTCTCGACCGTGGCGGAATCGAATGTTTACCGTTCGTGGGGCATGGACGTGATCGGGATGACAAATTTGCAGGAAGCCAAACTGGCGCGCGAGGCCGAGATTTGTTACGCGACGCTGGCGCTGGTTACGGATTACGATTGCTGGCATCCCGGCCACGACGCAGTTACTGTGGACGCCGTCATTGAATATCTGAACAAGAATGTCAGGAACGCGCAGGTTATCATCCGGAAAGCAGTCAAGGATCTGGCGAGCAGTTCGCGTGAATGCAAATGCGGATCGGCCCTGAAGAACGCGATCTTTACCGCGCCTGATTTGTGGCCGGAAGCAACCACGCGCAAGCTCGCAGCCATCATTGAGAAGTACCGAAACTGAGATTGAGTTCTTTTAGGGAGTTAACGTTATGAAGAAGGTTTCTTTGATCACTCTGATCGCTTTGGGGATTTTCGTGGTCGCGCCAGCGGCAGCCCGGGCGCAGGGTGGTGCGAAGCAAGGTCCGGAGCTCGTGCGCGATGCCGATATGGAAAAGGATTCGCTGCACAACCTGGAGGTGGCCCGTCAATATTTCAACCTGAGAAAGGCGTATGTGGCTTCCCTGGAGCGATGTGAAGAGATCATCGCCGGCAACCCCTCGTTTTCAAAAATCGACGAGGCGCTGTTCATCGCCGGTAAGAGCAACCTCTACCTCGCGGATGGAAAGGGAAAGCAGAAGCCCTCCTCATATGTGAGACATGAAGGCCAGAAGGCGATAACGCTCACGTCGGAACAGTTCCGCGCCGAGGCGCGAGCTTATTTCTCTCAGTTAGTGAACGGCTATCCTCAGAGCAAGTTCAAAGACGCAGCTCTGGAGGATCTGAAGTTGCTGAGTGGCCCTAAAAGTAAACAGTAAGCAGTCAGTACCACCTTCGCCAGGGGGGCGGGCCGATCGTTAGCTTCACACTCTGGCAGAAATTTTAAATCTGAAAATCTGAAAATCTCAAATCTGAAATCTTTAAAAACAAATATGTCATTACTCGTTGTAGGTTCAGTTGCGTTTGACGCGGTCGAAACGCCATTTGGTAAACGCGACCGCATGCTGGGTGGCTCAGCTTCCCACTTTTCCATTTCCGCCAGTTTCTTTACCGACGTGCGTGTCGTCGCAGTGGTCGGGGGCGATTTTGGCTCGGCGGAGAGAGATGTCTTTGCTCGTCACAACATTGACACCAGCGACCTGGAAGTCATTCCGGATGGCAAAACGTTTCAATGGCATGGTCGCTATGAATACGATCTGAATGTGGCGCACACGCTCGAGACGCAGTTGAATGTTTTCGCCGGCTTTGAGCCAAAGCTGTCCGACAGTTCCAGGCAGGCGCGTCTGGTTTTTCTTGGCAACATTCAGCCCGATTTGCAGCGCGGCGTGCGCCAACAGATTCCCAATGCCGAGCTGGTGGCGCTGGACACAATGAATCTTTGGATCGACACCACTCGCGATTCGTTGCAGAAGACGATTGAAGTTGTTGACCTGGTGATTATCAATGACGCCGAAGCGCGGCAATTAGCGGACGAACCAAATCTAATTAAAGCCGCCCGCAAAATCCTCTCGTGGGGACCGAGCACTTTGATTGTCAAGCGTGGAGAATACGGCGCGGCGATGTTCACCAAAGACGAGTACTTCGCGATTCCTGCTTATCCGCTGGAGGCAGTTTTCGATCCGACCGGAGCGGGCGATACTTTCGCTGGTGGCCTGATGGGTTATCTGTCGAGTCAGGAAAAGCTCGACGCCGCGGCGTTGCGACGCGCCATGATCTTCGGATCGGTGATGGCGTCTTTCAACGTTGAAGAATTCGGGACCGAACGGGTGCAAAAGCTAACTCACGACGAGATTAACCAACGCTTCCGCGACTTCAAACGCTTTACTCATTTCGAAGAAATTCCATTTGAACGCGCCGTCAGCGCCGTGAAGTAGCCCACGTTGTTAACTTGGGGTTTTGAGAGTGACTTGGGCGTCCCGCCCGAGTATTACGCCCAGTATGGGCGCACTACAATCAAAGAATACCGCGGGACTTGACGCGCGGATGCGGTGCGCAAGATAGCATCTTGCGCTACAATCTCAAGCATGTTTTGTCCAACCTGTGAAGCTGAATACGAACCGGGAATCACGCGCTGCGCCGACGATGGCGCCGAGCTGGTTGACCGACTGAGTCCTGAAACCGGCGCCACTGACGATAGCGAAGCGCCCTTTGTCCTGCTTCACACGATGTCGTCGCCGGCCGAAGCTGAGATGGTTAACGACATCCTGCGACAAAACGGGATTCGTTCGGTGATTCAATCAGGCGGGGCCGATGCGTTCTCGGCCTTGCTCTCTCAGGTTTCGCCGGGCGGCATTCTGGTCGATCAGCGCGATCTCGATCGCGCGCAAGAGATCTACGCTTCTTTTTTTGGTGAAGACACTTCGCCGCTCACCGGCCCCGCAGGGGACGATCTCGACGAAACAGAAGCTGATAATGACGCAAGCTGATGCCTACGGGGCAGTAGCCCGACCGTTAGGGAGGGCTTATGGTGACTGAGAGCAATGGGGAACCCGTAGTCGTCCTTATGACAGCGTCCAGCCGCGAAGAGGCCGGACGGATTGCTGAAATGCTGATCCGAGAGCGTCTTGCCGGTTGCGTGCAAATCCTACCCGAAATCGAATCTATCTATCGCTGGCAGCGTGAAGTTGCGCGCGAGAGCGAAGTCTTGCTGATGGCCAAGACCACCCGCGCCAGATTCGATGAATTAGATCGGGCCGTGCGCGAAATTCACAGTTATGAGACACCGGAGATCGTCGCGGTGCCCGTTACCGCAATTTCAGGACCCTATCTGGAGTGGTTGCAAGCGGCAGTAGTGCCCGCGGCTAATTGATGCGGTACGCAATCAAACTAACCAGAGCATGGGCTAGGAATAATCCGTCGGGATGCGGACGATTTTCTCGAGCTCATCGTGACTGCGGGAGATTATCTCCACGATCTCTTCCGGCGAGTCGGTAAGGTGCAATCGCTTCAAATCCTCTTCGGAAATCTTTGCCTCGCCCAGCACCGGCCCCTTGATCCAATCAATCATTCCGCGCCAATAACTTGAGCCGTAAAGCACTACGGGAAAGTTGCGGATCTTGCCCGTCTGAATCAGCGTCAGCGATTCGAACAACTCGTCGAGCGTGCCGAAGCCGCCGGGAAAGATGATGAAAGCATCGCTGTACTTAACGAACATCATCTTGCGCACGAAGAAGTATTTGAACTTCAGCGAGAGGGTCGTGTAATTGTTTCCGTTCTGCTCGTGCGGCAGTTCGATGTTGCAACCAACCGACACGCCGCCGGCTTCGAACGCGCCGCGGTTCGCCGCCTCCATAATTCCGGGGCCGCCCCCGGTGATCACCGCAAAGCCCGCGCGCGCCAGCAGCGCCGCCGTCTCGCGGGCCGCTTTGTATTCAGGATCGTCAGGGAGGGTGCGGGCGGAACCGAAGATCGACACGCCGTTAGTGATGCGGGCGAGGTCTTCGAAACCTTGCACGAACTCACCCATGATGCGGAACACGCGCCAGGTGTCGGTATGCAGAAATTCGTCTCGCTGTCGCGGCGATTCGAGCAGACGCTCGTCCTGCGTGCCGCCGGGTGGTGTCTCTTCGTGATCGTCTTTGTTCACAAGCCTCGCATTCGTTTAGAGTAGGGCTACTGCCCGACTAAGCGGGCGGTAGCCCGCTTCTAAGCCTCTGGATCGACAAACTGAAGTTTGTCGAACACTCTACAATCCCATGATGTTATAGCCGCAATCGACGTAGATCGTTTCGCCGGTGATGCCGGATGACAGCGGACTGCAAAGAAAGAGAGCCGTGTCGCCGACCTCGCGCGGTTCGACATTGCGATGCAGCGGCGCGCGTTCGGCGTGATGTTTCAGCATCGTGCTCAGACCCGATACGCCCCGCGCGGAAAGCGTCTGAATCGGTCCGGCGCTGATCGCGTTGACGCGGATGTTGCGCGGTCCGAGATCCGCGGCGAGATAACGCACGCTTGATTCCAGCGCCGCCTTGGCGACGCCCATCACGTTGTATCCCTGATAAACCTTCTCAGCTCCATGGAAACTCATCGTGACGATGCTGCCGCCGTCAGTCATGAGCGGCGCCGCGGCGCGCGCCAGTTGGGTCAGCGAGTAAGCGCTGATCTCCAAAGCCATCGCAAACGCCTCGCGATCTGTTTTCAGGTATTCGCCTTCCAGCGCCTCACGGGGTGCGAACGCGATGCTGTGGATCAGAAAGTCGAGCCGCCCAAACTCTGCACCGACGCGCTTGAAAGCCTCGTCGACTTCGTCCTGCTTAGTCACATCGCAAGATACCAGCGGCGAGTCCTGCATCTCTGCTTTCGTCAGCCCCTCGACGTTCTCTTTCAAGCGGTCGCCCTGATAAGTGAAAGCCAGGCGCGCGCCCGCTCCGTGCAACGCCTGCGCCGTGGCCCAGGCGATCGAGCGTTTGTTGGCAACTCCGAAAATGATTCCGTTCTTCTGCTTCAGCATGCTATGTCCTTTAGCTTTTCTATTCTGACAGTCCTCACCGTTCGTCTCGCATTATGACGATCAGAGCATATTCATTACCCCAACGGTTTCCAGTATGTCCTACCGAACGATGTGTTTTACTGGCTCCTGTCCTTGATTTGAGTCCTGAGTTCAGCGGTCCGGTTGCGAGTGACATCGGCCAGGCACAATCCTAAGATCATCGGCCGGATCGAGCCGCCCTTGTATTGATTGGCGACAAACTCACAATTGGTGTCGCGGTATTTGATCCAGGCTGTCTGTGCTTCCTTCAATTCAGCTTTCTCCTCAGCCTCCAGCTTCGCGGCCAGTTGCTGATACACGCGGTTCAAAGTGGCATCTGCGGTCTTGTACTCCTTGCCCGCACAGATGTTCATCTCGGCTTGAGTGTTGGCATCGGTGCAGGGGCCCTTCTTTGATCCCTGAGCAAATGCGGACCCGGCTCCCAACAGAAAAACCATCAGCAGGAAAAAAGTAGATTTCACTTTAAGACTCCTTCGCGTTGTTTATGTAGCGGCAGCGAATCGGTGCGCGTGGTTTCCAGCGCTGAGTTTTCTTCGTCCGCATTATCTGTCCACTAACGACGAAAGTATTAAGTAAGTTTGAGCCAAAGAGCAAGCGAGCGCCCTGGTGGAGGAGCGCGGACATCCCTGTCCGCCAGCGTGGTAGCACGCTCAGCCTAAGCCTAAGCCGATCACCTTTCACTACCATTGTTCGCGCTTCGCCCTCAGGTGGACAGGATGTCCGCGCTCCATTCGCCGTTCTAATGCTTGAAATGACGCACGCCCGTAAAAACCATTGCCAGGTCATGCTCATCGGCGGCGGCGGTCACTTCGGCATCGCGCACAGAGCCGCCAGGTTGGATGACGGCAGTAATGCCATTCTTCGCGGCTTCATCAAGGCCGTCACGGAAAGGAAAGAACGCGTCGGAAGCTAAAACGGATCCGGCAGTCGGCACTTGCGCGCGCATGGCGCCAATCCTCACCGAATCGACGCGTGACATCTGGCCGGCGCCAACGCCCACAGTCTGACGATCGCGCGCATAGACAATCGCGTTTGATTTCGTGTGCTTGCACACAGTCCAGGCGAATAGTAGATCGTCGAGCTCATTTTCCGATGGCGCGCGTTTGGTGACGACCTTCAGGTCTTCGCGCTTCAACTGATGCGTGTCGCGGGTCTGCACCAGCATGCCGCCAGAGATTTGCTTGTATTCGAGTCCGGAGCCGGGGTCGGGCTCGCCCGCGCGCAGTACGCGCAGGTTCTTCTTCGCTTTTAAGACTTCCAAAGCAGCCCCGTCATAATTGGGCGCAATGATAACTTCAGTAAAGATTTCGGTAACGGCGCGCGCCACAACTTCGTCGACGTTACGATTGAACGCGACGATGCCACCGAATGCTGAGACGGGATCGCAAGCGAGGGCCTTTCTGTAAGCTTCCTCGTTCAAAGTTCCCAAAGCCACGCCCGCCGGATTGGTGTGTTTAATAATCGCGCACGCCAAATCATCGAAGTCGCAGACGAGCTGCCAGGCGGCGTCGGCGTCGACGTAGTTATTGAAAGACATTTCTTTGCCGGAAAGTAGTTCCGCCTTCGCGACGCCTTTGATCTGACCCGTATCAAAGAGCCCGGCGATCTGGTGCGGGTTTTCGCCATACCGAAGGTCGGAGATCTTGTGGAGATTCAGCTGAAAATTATCGACGAGTTTCCTGGTTGTCTCAGTTAGGGTGAAGCCATTACCTCCCGATCCGTCGCCGCCCTGCTCGGTCGTCGCAGCGCTGTGCCGTTCTTCAAAGCCTTGTGATGCCAGGTACTGAAATACGACCGAGTCGTAAACAAACGTGCGATTGAAGGCCTGTCGCGCCAGCCGGGAACGCGTCGTAAGCGACAACGCGCCTTTGCTTCGTTGCATTTCAAGAATAATTTCCGAGTAATCGGCTGAACTGACGATTACGGCGACGGACTGGAAATTTTTTGCCGCGGAGCGAATCATCGCGGGGCCGCCAATGTCGATCTGTTCGATTGCTTCCTCCAGCGTCACGCCGGCGCGCGCGATTGTCTGCTCGAATGGATAGAGATTCACGACGATCATATCGATCGCCTCGATGTCATGTTCAGCCATCGCCGCGAGGTGTGCCGGATTGTCGCGGACTGCCAGCAGGCCGCCGTGAATGCGCGGGTGCAGCGTCTTAATCCGTCCGTCCATCATCTCCGGAAACTTTGTCACATCCGAAACGTCGCGCACTGCCAGACCCGCATCGCGCAGGGCCTTTGCGGTCCCGCCGGTGCTGATAATCTCGACACTGAAACGTTTGAGTTCGCGCGCGAAATCGACGATTCCGGTCTTGTCCGAAACGCTGATCAGGGCACGGCGTATCTTTACCAGGCCTGAGTTGTTCTCTTTAGTCATGGGCCAGGTTTGAGACTGTAGCTGGTTTTGAGTTGATGTACTTTCAGTTTCCGATTTGAAGTAGAGATAGCCGCGAGATGCGGCTTTCCGTTCCGCGAAGCGTCGCCGGGATAAAAGCCAATCACATATTGGCTGCGCAGATCCTCTTCGATTGCCGCGAATACCCGCGTTAGATCGACCGGCGCGTTCGGGGCCAGGGCCGCCGCGGCAGTGCCCGCTACAAAATAGTTGCCGCCGGTTCGCTCCGCCAGTGCGCGAAAGCCTTTGGCGGCGGGGCGGGGAACCAGACGCCCATCGCTCGGCGTGAACAGTGGCAACTGAATCACATAGAACGACACATTAATCCGGTTCGCGGCTGCGATAACTTGTTGAGCGTTGGTCCTGCTGGCGGTGTCGAGCCCGTCGCTAATCAAGATCGCAATCCGCCGCTCGGCGGAGTTCTCACCTCGCGATGCGAAAGCCTCGATCGCCACCATCCCCGCGTCAAATATTGCCGTGCGCTCACCGAGGGCGCTGAAGCTTCCCGGCACGGCGAAGGCCGCCCGGGCGCTGTCTGGTTCACGCGTGAATGGGGCAAGTAGTCTTGCCTGTTGTCCAAAACGAATCACTGCGACGCTCGAGGCCGGACCAAAACGCGAAAACAGTCCCAGGGCGGCGTCGCGCTGACGCGCGAGTTGGTCGCGCAGGCTGCCGGAATTGTCCAGCACAAATGCCAGCGCAATTCGTTCTGCGCCCGAAGCGAAGTATTCGATTCTCGCGTTGCGGCCGTCGTCGGTCAGAACAAAGTCCCGCTGTTTCAAATCTAAAATCCGACGCCCGCGCGAATCAGTCACCGTGAGAGGCACTGCGACAAGATCGGTCCGAACCGCAATGACGTCCACCGGCTCCTGTGCTTTCGCGAGAGCCGAAAATATCAGCAGGCTAATAACCGTAGTTAGACAGAGAGGGAATCGCGATCCGCGCAGCGTATGCGGGTTATGCACGACCATGCTCAGGCAGGCTAGAAAAGAAAGCGCCCGAAGAGCAGGATGCTCAGGATTATCAGGACAGTGATGACGATGATCTTTACGAGACTCATGGTCGTTTCCTCTTGCGTGAAAACTAATTACTTAGGTGGCAATTCTAGTCGTGTCGTTGGCCGGTGTCAATAGAGCTTCAGTCGAGTAGTCGCGCAAAGAAAAGGTGTGCTCGGGCTTAAGTCCCTGTCGCCGGACCGCGTCGGCATCGAACTAGCGCTCAATCCGCGTCCGCGCGCTGCCCGGCAAGGCTAGGGTCCTGGAGTATACGATCTTCTCTGCCGCCTGCCACTGCCTCGACCAGTCGAGCAGGAACTGCGGGTGATCGTGGGCCGCGTACGCTGTCTCCCAGTACACCATTGCCTCGTACATCCTCCGTCCGTAGAGATCGGTGCCGAATGACGACGCGAGACTCGTTGATGTAGGAGTTCATCTCCTCGTCGGGGGGGGCAACCGATGCCGCCGTGCTCGTCTACGACATAACAGTCCAGCGACGTAACCATCGAGTAGATCAGCTTAGCCATGCGGCTCTCCTTCCATGCTCATCTCCGTCTGCCGAACAGTTGAGTTGACTCGGCGGCGCGAATTCAATCAAGCATCGCCGGACGAATCAAGTTGAAAAAGACGCTTCCGCCGCTCGCGTGCAACGATTTGGGCGTGCTCGCTAATCTGTTTACTGGATTCGCAGATACCGGTCAAACCAACGAACCATTTCGCCGAGGTAGTCCGGCCAATTCTTCTCTCCTTGAAAGCCCCGGCCACGAAACCCAGCATCGTGCCCGCCGCCTTCAATACGAATCAGATTCACAGCAACGCGGGCTTGCTTCAATGCCTGTTCCATCAACTCGGAGTGCTTAATCGGCACGACGATGTCTGTCGTTCCGTGGATCAGAAGATGCGGCGCATCATCGGCCGATACGAGATAGACAGGCGAAGCTTCCCGATACGTCTTGTATTCAACGGAAGTGGGCGAAGCACCTTCACTCGGTCGCTCCATCCCCATGAAACCGAGCAGGCCTGGTCCGTTAAGGTTGTATTCCTGCGTTCTCGGTTGGCCATTAATAAAGTCGGTGGCGGGATAAAAGGCAACGACGCATTGAACTTTTGCGCTCTCGCGATTGACTGGATCAGCATCTTGCGGGTCTCCCTTTCCATCGAGCACGCCAAGCAAACTAACCAAGTGACCGCCGGAGGATGCTCCCACAGCTCCGATGCGATCCGCTCGCATTCCGTACTTCGTGGCGTAATGACGAATGTAGCGGACAGCACGCTGTGCGTCTTCCACAGCTGCGGGATACCGAAAGCGTGGCGCCGCCCGGTGGTTGATCACGAACAGCGTGTAGCCCGCGTCGAGCAGGGGCTTGCCGTACGTGAAAGTCGGCCCGTGGTCTTTCAACGGCTTAGCATCGTAAGACATCGGAGCGTACCAGCCGCTGCCGCCGATGTAGATGATGCGGTACCCGTTGGGCTTCTGGGGATAATAAACATCCATGAGCAGTGCCAGACCCGAGTACATTCCGTAAACAACATTTGACTCCACTCGGCTGCCTGCTGGCGCTGCTTGACCAAATACACTTGACGGTAGCGCGATGGCCAGGAATAGGAATGTGGCTAAGATTCTTTTCATTGATATGGCCTCCTTCGTAAGCGGTGCGCGCCTAACGTCAAAGTTGACCGGGCGCGGCGATCAGCAACAACGTCGAGTCCAACAGACTAGTTGAAGAACGCGCGACCCGGGCTCCGGTCCAACGATGTGTTAGACGGCGGTTATCCCAAGAGCGACCTCTGTCATGGGCTCGTACGATCCCTCATTTAATACGCTCCCATGTCAATTGGCGCATAGGGTTCTCGACGGGCGTCAGAATAAGCTGGTCGCTCGAGTTAAACTCGTAGCGCCGCACGGCATCGACGGCATCACTCGGGTTGATGTTGCCGGTGCGGTGATGCGTGAGGGTGTGCGCGCGCTCGTCGATAGTGTACGTGCCGAAATACGCGGCGTAACCCGTGAGAGCCGCTTTCGCTTCCGCAGGCGTGGGCTCTGAACTCGCGTACTTGGGGCGTGGTCGGTCTGGCATGATCTGTACGGCCATGTGTCCCGTACCATCATAGTAGATCAAGCCAGTCGGATGCGGGCCGCGGATCGGATCCGGCTGACCGTTCGACGTGATCGAGACGAGTCGCCATGTGCCAACGAAGCGCTTCGCGGCGTCTGGCGAGGAACCGATCACACGGAACGAATTGCCAGCGGCGCTCCACAGGATAAGAACGATGGCGAGCATCATTCCAAGTTGGGTAATCTTACGCATCTCATCCTCCAATATGACCGCACAAGGTTGTAGCCGCGGAACGTCTCAGTTGACCGGGCGGAAGACAACTGCGTTACGGACAAGTTGTCGATGACAAGCCCGCTGGTTCCGCTCGCGTCCAACGAATTGTTCGGTTGCGCCGCGATTAGCAACAACCTTCGCCGCAGCGAACAACTTAAAGAACGCGCGACCCGCGCTCCGGTCCAACGATTTGTTGGTCGCAGATTCTAGTTCACAGATTTCATCTTCTCTTCAGTGCTCGGTTGCCAACATGCAAGAACTCGGCCTTACCGCTTCCGCCAATGACAAGTCCGAACGCGAGTGGCTCAGACGCGCCCGGGGCGGTGGCGATGAAGTAATGCTCTCCCACCTTTGTTACTGGCAATTCCACGCCGGAAGGAAGCGTACCCACTCTGCCGGCAGGAGTGTCTTCGCGGAGAAACAGCCTGCCGTCCTTCAGCAAGAGCGTCATCACTCGCTCATTCTCATACGTGCCCACGTAACTGGATGCCTCTGCTGACGTCATTGGCAAAGGCAAATTCACTCTTGCGTCGGACCGCGTCTGTGCCGGCAAAAACATCTGCATCGCCTTTTCTGCTGTTTTGCGGAGATTCGCTCCGTTGGCCAGGATGACGATTGCGAATCGCTCTTCAGGCACAATCCTTTCTAGCGTATGAATACCGGCCCAACTGCTGGTCTCGCTGAGCACCCGGTAACGGCCGTTACTTGAAAAGTGCAGTCCGCCGTAACCTACCTCCTCGCCAGGTGCCACTGGGCTCGCCACGTAAGCCGTCGATAGCTTCGCGATCACTGATGGCGTAAGGACTTGATTTCCATCAAGTCTGCCGTCATTCAAGAAGGCGATCCAAAAGCGCGACAGATCGTTCACGCTCGAAAACAGCGAGATACTGGGCCAGCCCACACCGTTCAGAACGAAAGGTCTGACTACTCTGGGTCCTTCTTTGCCTCTACCCGAGTGGCCTTGTGAAAACGGGTAGGTCACCGCCACTAGCGGGCGGTAGGTTGAGCGGCTCATTTTCAGAGGCTTAAAGATCTTGTCATTCATTAGGTCAGCAAAGCGTTTGCCTGTGATCTCTTGAGTCATCAACCCAACAATGTCATAGCTTTGATGTGAGCTGGAGAAGATTTTCCCCGGTTCGGTAAAGACCCGATCATCTTTCCAGGAGCGCACAACACTGCCCAGGGCTGAATCGTCCCAAAGCCCAAATCGAAAATGCTCCTCTGTCATCCCCGCCGTCTGACTTAACAACTGGTGAGCGGTGACGGCTGAGAGTTTAGGGCTCAGACCTTTGACGTATTTGCTGACGGGGGCGGCGAGGTCGACCTTGCCCTCCTCGGCTAATGAGACGAGAACGGTGGCCACAAATATCTTTGAGAGAACCCCGAGGCGAAAGAGTGTGTCGGGCGTGACCGGTGTCCCAGTTTCGATATCTGATACGCCGAAACCTTTAGCGAACACCACGCGGTCGCCGCTGACTATCAATATGGCGGCGCCGGGAGTGTTTGTCTCTTTGAGTTCTTCAAGCGCGACCTTCTCAAGCTCCCTGAAGTCACGACCCTGTTGGGCCGAGACTGAAGAACAAGGAATCATTCACGCAAGCAGCAGGATTGACAGCAAGGGGGCGGTAAATCCTCTGAACATATTTCTCCTTGTTTATTTGGCCGTGTCTCTTCTTACGGCGCCCAAGGGTGGAATGAGTTGTTAGATGCGGAGGCTACCTCTACTCTTGGTTCCCGCGCGCCTTGTCAGGTAGCGTGAAACGAAACGTCGAGCCTTGACCGAGTTGGCTGTTAACGCTGACTTGACCACCATGTGCCTCAACAATTTGTTTGACGATGGCTAGTCCAAGCCCCATGCCTTCTTTCCTATCCGGGTCGGATTCTAACTTCTCGAACACCTTTTCCAGCCGGTCTGCCGGAATCCCTGCGCCGTTGTCGCTGACCCAACATTCAACCGCAACCCCTTCTTCAATTTGTCGCGCTCCAATACTGACTTCTCCATTCGGCGTGTACTTGATGGCGTTAGAGATCAAGTTCTGAAAGACTAAAGTCAAAAGATTGTCATCAGCGAACACCGTCAACGCTTCGAATATGTGGTTGGTCAACTTCGTGTTTAAGGTTCCAGCCAACGGTTGCAGGTCGTTGATGAGACTTTCGACGAGTGCCCGCAGCTTTACTTCACGACGCTCCAACTTTCCTTCGGCGTTCGCCTCCAGATTAGTTTCTTCCTGAACTACTTTAACCACAAGCGCGTTCATCCGGTTGACGTTACGCTGCAAAATCTCCAGCAAATTAGCTGCCTGCTCATCCTTCGCCCCGCCGGGGCGATTAGTCCCAAGAAGTTTGGCGGCTATCGCAATAGCTGACAGCGGAGTCCTGAGATCATGCGCGACGAAAGACAGGTGTTCCTCACGACGTTGCTGCACCTCTACAGCTTTTTGCGCCGCGTACGTCTTGACAGCCAGACCGATTGATCCGTCGATCACGCGATTAACGATGTGGTTTGC
>JBBQWP010000061.1:0-13266 GCA_038210455.1 Pyrinomonadales bacterium
AGAGCCTCTCTTTAGTCTGTGTTGCCAAAGCCAACAAGGGAAATCAGATCCTTAAGTCTGTGCCACTTGAGAAGGATAATCAGCAATGGATCAATGGCTCAATGATTTCAAACAGACAATTGACTCGGCAACGCCGCGATTACTGCAAATCAGCGAAGCGCAAAGCGAAGAACCGCGCGCCGAAGAACATTGGTCGGCAAAACAAATCATTGGCCACCTGATCGACTCGGCCACGAACAACCACGAGCGGTTCGTGCTGGCTCAGATGAAAGACGATCTTATTTTCGCGGGCTATGACCAGAACAGATGGGTGCAAATCCAGCATTACCAGCAGGCTCCCTGGTCCCAGCTCGTGGATTTATGGCGGGCATACAACCTTCATCTGCTTCACATAATGTCGTGCACTCCGGTGGCAAAGATGAACAATCGCTGCACCCAGCACAGTCTGCAAACGATTGCCTTTGAAGCCATCAATGAATCGGAAACCGCGACCCTCGGGCACCTGATGAAAGACTACATCGTTCATTTGCAGCACCATCTCAATCAGATTTTTGACCCAGGTCATGTCGCAACGACTGGAAGCAATTGAGCGCGCTCGGATCGGCGTCCTGATCTCCGGCCGCGGATCGAACATGATCGCGCTGGCAGAGGCGGTGCGGGATGGCCGGATCCAAAACGCCGAGATCGCAATCGTAATCAGCGACCAACCAAACGCTGCTGGGCTTGTCAAAGCCAAAGAGCTGGGAATTGAAACGCTGCTGGTCGAACGGCGCGGTCGCCCGCGCCAAGAACACGATCGAGAAGTCGTGGCGGCTTTGCAGGCGCGCCGAATCGATCTGATCTGTCTGGCCGGGTACATGCGCCTGCTGTCGGGCGAATTTGTCGAGGCGTTTCGTGACCGGATTCTAAATATCCATCCGAGTTTGCTGCCGTCATTTGCCGGTCTCGACGCGCAGAAACAGGCGCTCGAACACGGCGCAACCTCATCGGGATGCACGGTTCACTTTGTTGACGAAACGCTGGATGGTGGGCCGATCATCGCGCAACGATCCGTGCCCGTTCATAAAGACGACACGGTGGCGAGCTTGTCGGCGCGGATACTAGAGGAGGAACACCAGCTTTACCCGGAAGCTGTGGTAATAGCGTTAGGCAGTCGGTTGAAAAAGGAAGACAAGCAACTGATCCACGAACCCTCACGAAATAAACCCTAAACTTGAATCTCGTGATTTCGTGTGATTTCGTGGATCGTGTCCTTGTGGTGGTCTTCACAAAAGCCGAAAGAAAACAACGCGGACGTAATCGTCGACACTTCGGCCCAGGAATGCTCCTGATGTTCCTTAGTTATTTTTCAGCTCCCTGCTAGAATTTGCACCAATGTCAGCCGTTATCACCAGCGACGAAATCCTCGTAATCGAAACGCCTGAGCGCGTGCCACTGCATTTTGCGTTGGCGTCGATCGGCAATCGGTTCATCGCCTGCGCCATCGATCACACCATTCAGATAACCACGCTGATTGTGATTATTATTGTTTTCTCAATCATCGCCGACTATGCCGATCTCGGTGTTCGGCTGGTCAGTGCGCCCAAGTGGGTCATCGCCCTGCTGGTCGTGATCGTCTTTCTGCTCATGTCCGGGTACTTCGCGATTTTCGAATGGCTCTGGCATGGTCAAACGCCGGGCAAGCGCTGGATGAAGCTGCGAGTAATCCGCGAAGACGGCCGCCCGATCAGTTTCTTTGAAGCAATCGTGCGAAATCTGCTGCGCGATTTCGACATCATGCCTTTTCCATTCTATTCAATCGGGCTGATTTCCGTTTTTGCAACAGACCGCGATCAGCGCGTCGGTGACCTGGTGGCCGGGACGGTGGTCGTGCGTGAGCGGGAAGCGGAAGCGCCGGTGTTTGCGGAAGTCTTTGGTGCGGCGGTTTCCGATCCGGCCCTGCGCCGTTCGTTCCAGCCGTTGCAATTCACCGCCGACGTGAACAACCTGACTGAGCAGGAGATTTCGGTGGTGGAAAGTTTTCTGCGCCGCCGCTGGGACTTGAAAGACTATCCGCGACAGTGGATGGCCTGGCGCGTGGCCATGCCAATTCTTTTCAAACTGCGCCCGCGTTACGACCTGGCGACTTTTACGTATGAAGGTTTTTTGGAAGAGTTGCTGCACCGCTATCGCGAGAAGCACCGATTCACTGATTGAAGTTTAGAGTACCGACTTCAGGCGGGCTTTGATAAGAGCCAACTGAAGTTGGTACTCTCAACGCCCTCGCAAATTGACCTCGCTCTACGTGTTTGCTAGCCTTCTTCGTTTCCGAATCTAAAAGTCTCAACCGTGGAAAGGCAATCATCAAGTCATGTCTCGTGATGTTTTTATTCTTGGCGGCAAGCGTACGCCGATGGGCGAGTATGTCGGCGCGCTGAAAGATGTGTCGGCGATCGAGCTCGGCGCGATCGCGGCGCGCGCGGCGTTGGAAACCACCGGCATCGCGCCGGACGAGATCGATCACACAGTGATCGGTAACGCGCTGCAAACTTCCGGCGACGCGATCTATGGCGCGCGGCACGTCGCGCTGAAGGCGGGCATTCCCTTTGATCGCCCGGCGTTGACCGTCAACCGGCTGTGCGGCAGCGGCATTCAATCGATCGTTTCCGGAGCGCAAATGATCCAACTCGACGAAGCGCAGGCGTGTCTGGTTGGCGGAATGGAATCGATGTCGCAGGCGCCCCACGTAATTCGCGGCGCGCGTTCTGGTTTTGCTCTGGGACAGGGGAAGCTCGAAGACAGCCTGATGGTCGCGCTGCTCGATACTTACTGCAACGTGCCGATGGCCGGCACGGCCGAGAATCTGGCGCGCAAATTCGAAATTCCACGCGAAGCCCAGGATCAGTACGCGCTGCGTTCGCAGCAAGCGGCCAAGCGCGCTCTGGACGCGGGAATCTTTGCCGCCGAGATCGTCCCGGTAGAAGTGAAGACCAGAAAAGGCGCCGTGCTTTTCGCGCAGGACGACCATCTGCGCCCCGACACAACCATGGAAGGCCTGGCGAAGTTAAGACCGGCGTTCAGCAAAGACGGATTCGTCACCGCCGGAAATGCGTCGGGCATAGTCGATGGCGCGGCTGCGCTCGTGATCGCCGGCGAGGAATTCGTCAAAGCGAAAAACGTAAAACCTATGGGCCGGATCGTGAGCTGGGCCTATGCGGGAGTCGAGCCCGAGATCATGGGAATCGGACCGGTGCCTGCTACTCGTCAGGCGCTCGAGAAAGCTGGTCTCAAACTCTCGGATATTGACGTGATTGAAGTCAACGAAGCGTTCGCGGCCCAGTATCTAGCAGTTGAGCAGGAACTTGGTCTGGATCGCGACCGAACAAACGTCAATGGTGGCGCGATTGCTCTGGGGCATCCGCTCGGTGCAACCGGAACGCGTCTGGTTCTAACTCTACTGCATGAGCTACAACGGCGGGGTGCCCGATATGGGCTGGCCACCGCTTGCATCGGCGGCGGACAAGGCATCGCGATCATTTGTGAGCGCGTTTAGGATTGCTGATAGTGAGCGGTTACGGGAGGCGAATCGATCTTCAACTCTCAAGCTGCATTGGCGAAGACAATCTGCAATCCCAGAGCATGGATTAAACTAGCCGTCCGATCGTGCTCTCTAGATTTTCATAGAAAATCCAAATTCTCGTCCAAGCTCTCGCAGCAACATAAGCCGGAGCAGGGAATAACTGTAGACAAACAATATCGTTAACGCCATTCCCGCCGGCATGTGGATTCAGGCACAAGTCTTGCGAAAAAGGGGCCTGCAAGCCTGAATGCGACAACGAATCTTGTTAACTCAATTTTCATCCAGCTATCGCTGTTTTAGGGTTGCCCTTTTGCCACTCGTCATGATAGAAACCGCCTTCTGCACTTGTTCGCAGTTTTTCCTTCGGAACAAGGAGTCCAAGACGTTCTCGGAAGTCTCAGTTAATTCTGCGCCCGATGGCTCGCGCGCAAGTTGGTTCCAACGATTCTGATTTTCTTAAGGAGTTCTCCTGTATGTTTAAATCTCTAAAATTCTGTATTACCTCTCTTGTGTTCATCGCGATGTGCGCGATGTGCGCAATGGCGCAGTCGACCACGACCGGCGCAATCAATGGCACGGTCTCGAATCCGAATAAAGAAGTCGTGGTCGGTGCGACCGTCACTGCCAAGAACACAGGCACGAATAAAGAGGGGACCACCACCACCGATGATAATGGCGGCTTTAAGATCAACAACCTCGAACCCGGCACCTACACCGTGACCGCTACTGGTTCGGGATTCGCCCCCTACAGTAACCCAGGCGTCATAGTTGAGGTTGGACGTTCGACCACGATGGACGTTGGTTTGGTGCTCCCGGGCGTAAGCGGCACGGTTCAGGTAACCGCTGAAGCGCCGGTCATCAACACCACGCAGCAGGATTTCTCGACCAATATGAACCAGACCTCCATCAATGAACTCCCCATTAATGGTCAGCGTTGGTCGAATTTTGCTTTGCTCACGCCGGGTACTGTGCCTGACGCCAACTTCGGTTTGATCAGCTTCCGCGGTATTTCCGGACTGCTGAACAACAACACCGTAGACGGCGGCGACAACAACCAGGCGTTCTTCTCTGAAGAACGGGGCCGCACGCGTATCAACTACGTGGTTAGCCAAAACGCCATTAAAGAATTCCAGGTAAACACCTCGAACTACTCAGCCGAATACGGTCGCGCCGCGGGCGGCGTTACCAACGCGGTTACCAAGAGCGGCACCAATAACTTTCATGGTGATGCTTTTTTCTACGATCGCGACAACAGATTGGGCGCCCGAAACCCACTCGCGTTTCTCAGAACGTTTGATTCCACTACCGCGACAACGACCGTGACTGGTATTAAGCCAACGGACAAGCGTTATCGTTTTGGTGCGGACATCGGCGGCCCGATTAAAAAGGACAAGGCTTTCTTCTTTTTCAACTATGACGAAGTAAGACGTAACTTTCCGGGCCTGTCGATCTTTAACAGCGGAGCTTTTACGACCCCGATCCCGTTAGGAGGTTTCCTCAATATTTGCACCGCGACTACTCAGGCAAACTGTACGGCCACCCTGGTCGGGCAATCCCTAATAAACCCAGCCAACCACAACTTGTCGGCCACGCAAATTGCTTCGGTGGTAGGTTTCCTGACGGGCGAAACGGGACCTACCCCGCGCAATGGCAACCAACGGATCTTCATGCCGAAGGTCGACTGGAATCTCAATTCGAAAAATACACTTACCGGGACCTACACCCGTTTTCGCTGGGCTTCACTGTCAGGGATCCAGACCCAGCCTACGAACACGTTGAGCCGCACCAGCTTTGGCGACGACTTTGTGACCGCCGATTCGGTCAACGTAAGACTGTCATCTAATTTCAGTGCCAATATGATCAACGAGGCCCGCTATCAGTGGTCTCGTGACTTTGAATTTGAATTCAGCACGCCGCCGCTGGCGGGCGAACCACTGACCGCTCCGGCCTATCCAGGAACGACTGCCGCGGGCACCAGAGGGCCGGATGTGGGCATCTCAAACGGCCTCAACTTTGGGGTGCCGACCTTCCTGGAGCGGCCCAAATTCCCGGACGAGAAGCGCAATCAGTTCTTCGACATGATCACTCGAACTTCAGGAAAGCACACGGTGAAGTTCGGCGCCGACTTCAATCACGTCAAAAATGTCGCGGACAACTTGCGCACGTACGCGGGTTCCTACTCGTATAACAACATCAATGATTTCATCATTGATTATCTGAACTGGAAGACGCCCCTGTTTGCTCCGGGCAGTACTACCACTCCGATGTCTTGCGCGACCTCCGCGAGAGTGGCTGGTAGGTGCTACACCAGCAACTATGCGCAAGCTTTCGGGGCCACGGCGTTTACGCTCAGCAGCAATTTCTATAACTTCTTTGTCCAAGACGACTGGCGCGCAACCTCGAAGCTCACAGTTAGCCTCGGACTGCGATATGAATACCAGCAATTTCCGAAACCCTTCCTGGCCAATCCCGCGGTGCCGCAGACCGGTGTGATGCCCAGCGACAAGAACAATTTCGGGCCACGTGTTGGCTTTGCTTTGGACATGACGGGTGACGCGAAGAATTCCCTTCGCGGTGGCTACGGGATCTACTTTGGACCCATGGGCACTTCGACCATCTACAATGCCCTGGTCAACACGGCCATGCCCGGCGGTCAATTCTCGACTTCTTTGTCGCTTTGCACGCCGGCGCAACTCGCGGTCGTTCCCAACACTTGCGGACCGGTCTTTCCCAACACTTTAGCCACGCAGCCTACAAATCCGACCGTAGCAATCCAGTTCTTCAAGTCGGGTTTTCAATTGCCGACCATTCACCAGGCCGACCTGGTCTACGAACACGAAATTACCCGGAATACGGTAGTGTCGGTTTCGTTGCTCACCAGCTTTGGCAAGAACCTCCCTCTCTTTGTTGACACGAATCTCAGGCCAACGGATAAAGCCTTTTCTTACACGATCGCTGGCGGTCCATTCGATGGACAGACCTACAGAGTGCCCTGGTTCTATAGCTGCGCGAATGCCGTCTGCGGCGGGACTACGGGCACTGCGCGTCCCAACCCAAACTTTGGCGCCATGACTGAGATTAGGGATGGCGTGTACAGTAAGTATGTGGCAGGCGTGCTGCAACTCAATCGGCGCTTGACCAATGGCTTGCAGTTTCAAATCAATTACACGCGGTCAAAGGCCAGGGACAACGGCCAGAGTTCCACGACCTTTACCCAGGCCAATAATGTTTTCAATGCGTTTGACGTCCAGGGCGAGGCTGGTCGATCAAACTATGATTTCCCAAATAAGGTCGTTGCCAACGCGGTCTGGCAGCCTCGGTCGAAGAACGTCATCGCAAGGGATTGGACGTTCTCGCCGATTTTCACGTATTACTCCGGCGCACCGGTAACGGCTACTGTTTCAGCGACCGTACCACTTCCGGGTTTGTCGCAGGACCCCAGCTGTTGGCAAGCCATTCCTCCGTCGACCACTCTGGTTCAGGTTTGCGGTACTCCCGGCGGAGGCCAGAATGGTTCAGGCGGCACGACGCGTTTCACGTTAGCGCCGCGCAACGGCTATAGGGCGCCCAGGATTTGGAACGTTGATCTGCGCCTGTCGCGCCGGTTCAGATTCAATGAATCGACGGCGTTGGAGTTTCTCATCGAAGGCTTCAACGTTTTCAACCGCACACAGGTCACGGGCGTGAATGCCGGACTCTATAATGCCACTACGACTGCCGGCAGTCTTACGGCTGGCGCAACTGGGACTCTGACACCGACTCTTTCGGGCGGGAATCCCAGCTTCCTGGTGACGAATGCGGCGGGCGGCACGCTCTTCCGCGAACGCCAGATTCAGTGGGCTATTCGGTTCCAGTTCTAACGGTACCGACAACCTTTGAGCCACCTACCGGGCGCGTCTGCAAAGACGCGCCCGTTTTCTTTTCGAGCGTCCGTTTGAAAAGTCGCACGGGCCGCCCGCCCGTGGAATCACGCGCAAGATGCTCGTGCCTCCTTTGCGTTCAGTGCTCAAGCAAGATTGCCGTTGGTATACTGTCTCCTGAAACCATGCCGCCAAGTCCTAAACTCTCAGAAGCTGCCCAGCGCTCGGAAACGATCAAGGCCCGGTCGCTGGAACTCGGCTTTCACAAAGTAGGCATTGCCCGGCCTGACGTCTTAGCGGAAGAGCGCGGCCAGCTCAAGGAATGGCTGGCCCGCGGCTTTCACGGAGAGATGAATTGGATGGCCCGCGATCCCGAGCAACGCACCAATCCCCGCAAGTTGTTTCCCGCAGCGCAGTCCGTCGTTGTCGTCGCCTTGAATTACAACACGCCGCACGAACATTCGAACCAACCCGGAAAGGTGTCACGCTATGCCTGGGGAGATGATTATCATGACGTTGTCGGCGAAAAGCTGCGGGAACTCTTGTCGTGGATCAAAGGGCGATGGCCCGAAGCCGAAGGCAAAGTTTGCGTAGACATTCAACCGATGATGGACAAGGTGTGGGCCGTGCGGGCCGGGCTCGGTTGGCTGGGCAAGCACACGAATGTAATTACCGATGACTATGGCTCGTGGGTTTTTATCGGCGAGCTGCTCTTGAATCTCGAACTCGAATATACGGCGCTCGAAGTCGCGGACCAGTGTGGCTCTTGCACGCTCTGCCTCGACGCCTGCCCCACGGGCGCGATCGTCCAGCCGTATGTGGTCGATGCGAATCTGTGCATCTCTCATGCGACGATCGAATCGCGCGCGCCGGAACTTCCTCCGAATGTTGCCGCGCACCTGGAAGGCTGGCTGTACGGTTGTGACATCTGCCAGGACGTGTGTCCCTGGAACCATTTGAAGCCGGCCACCGACGAATCGCGCTTCGAGCCGCGCCCGGGAAACATCAACGCCTCGCCGGCTGAGATTCTCGATCTGACACCGGAAGCTTACGCCACGCGCTTTCGTCGCAGCGCGATGAAGCGAGCGAAGCTATCCGGCCTGCAACGCAACGCACGAGCGGTAGCAAACCTCGCCAGCGCTGGGGGCAAGCCCTAGCCGCATCGTCGGTTGGTTCTTCCTTTGCCCTCTGCGAAAGCCTCTGCGTCCTTTGCGTTAAAATTTCTTTTTGGGAATGCCTAACTTTGAGTGACTAACTCAGCTTGTTATCATTCTCAGCCTGCTTTATCGTCGCAATCAGCTCAAAGAGAGGTGCTTTAAATGAAATCCGTGTTTGCTGTTCTTCTGGTTTCAATCGCAATCATGCTCAGCGCAAGTATCGCTCGATCGCAAGCCAATGCGGCCCCCGCTGACTTACACAAACTCGCCGACGACTATTACAACTGGCGCAATCAAAACTATCCGGTCACGAGCAGTGACGCCGGGCTGCACACCTGGGACACGAAGCTTACCGACTATGGCCTGTCCGCCTTGCTCGCGCGCCGACTGCACGTCAAAGAAGTACTCGCCAAAGTCCGCAGCATGCAGACGGAAAAGTGGAGTAAGGATGACCGCATCGATTGGCTGCTGTTTCGTGCTCAGCTCGAAGGCGTCGTTTTCTTTGATCGCGTGATCGATTTTGAAGAGACCGATCCGCAAACCTATGTCAACGAATGCAGCAACGGCATCTTCTCTCTGCTTAAGAAAGACTACGACACGCCGCGGAACCGCTCGCTGGCGGCGACGGCGCGACTCAAACAGATGCCTTTTGTGATTGAGCAGGGTAAAAGGAATCTCATCAAACCCGTTCGGTTATATGCGCAGCTCGCCATCGATTCGGCTCGATCGATTGACAGCCTCTTCACTGACAGCCTGATGACTCTGGCAAAAGATCTGCCGCCGGCCGAGAAGAACGATCTGATTAAGGCGCGCGATGCGGCGATTGCCTCACTGCACGGCTTTGCTGATTACCTGGAAAAACGTCTGCCCGGCATGGTCCCATTCAAACCGATGGGCGAGGAAAATTATAACTATGTGCTGAAGAATATTTATCTGCTACCCATCGACGCGAAACAACTCGAGATGCTGGGCCAGGCCGAACTGGCGCGTTATCGCGGGCTGGAATCCATGCTGCCCGATCCTTCGCTCGCCGATCCGAATCCGCTGCGGGCAAAGACTATCCCGAAAGATCAGAACGACTTTTTGAAAGCCTACGAAAGCCGCCAAGCCGAAATGATCGCCTTTTTGAAAGACCACCACCTGGTCACGCTGCCGTCTTATCTCGGCCGCTTTGAAATCCGGCAACTGCCTGAAGCATTCAAGCCAACCAGTCCCGGCGGATTTATGAATCCACCCGGCGTCTATGACAAAGACGACAGCGGCTTCTATTTCATCCCGACTTACAATCCGCAGAGTAAGAACTTCTATATTCGCGCGGCCATCGAAGACCCGCGGCCGATCCTCGGTCACGAAGGAATTCCCGGCCACTTCCTGCAACTCTCGATCGCCAACCATCTGACTGACGAGATTCGCCGGCAGCACGGCGACGGCATCTTTGTCGAAGGCTGGGCCCTGTACGGCGAAGAGATGTTGATGCGGACGGGCCTGTATCCGCTGAATTCGGCGTCGCAGGGACAGGTTTTGCGCCTGGCGCGTTATCGCGCGGCGCGGATCGGCGTGGACGTGAACCTGCACACCGGGCGATGGACTTTCGAGCAGGCGGTGAATTATTTCATGGAAGCCGGCGGACTCGATCGCGAAGCCGCCGAAGGTGAAGCCGCCGGCGCTGCTGCGAGCCCAACGCAAAAGATCACCTACATGACCGGCAAATGGCAGATCATGCGCCTGCTGGGAAAGTATCGCGATCAGAAAGGTAAGGACTTCCGGCTCGGCCAATTTCACGACGACCTGATCAAGAATGGCAGCCTGCCGCTATCGATAGTTGAATGGATTCTATTGGATGATCGATCGTCGCTGGATCAGGCGCTGAAATAGGACGCGGCTATGCCGCCCGATGTGCGGAAAGTCTCTGACTTTCCGTTAGGGTTCTCCTTCGGCCGATGATCTAATTCAGTTCTTTCCCGCTCATCCGCATGAGGGAGCGGTCGGCGTGCCCGAGGATGAAGAGCACGCCCAGGTCATCGCGACCGGCGAAAGCAAAGTCACACATCGGCCGTTCAATCTCATTGTCGCTTTCGACAGCGCGCCGGACGAACACGGCAACACGCTCGGCCGCGGCCTTGCCGAATCAAGCTTTCACCACTTCGTCGATTACAACTGGAATACTGGAATGGGCTGTCCCAGCTTTCTGGAAGAACCGCCGGGCGACGGCTACAAACGAAACCCGCAGGCGTTGGAAGATATTAAGACTTACGTGCGGAATGTGGCGGTGTGGCTGAGCGGAAGCTGAGCTGGATGACAATCAACCAGGTAAAAGATCTGATCCGAAGTGTGCACAAGAAGGAGTAGCAGAATAGACGCCGATCATCGTGCCGTTAGGCACGAAATGTTTATAGCCCACGGGCATTCTCTTGAATTCAAGCTCCGTAGGAGCGAAACATATGTCGCTCCTACGGAGCTTGGAATTCTATAGACGGTTTTGATTGCCTTGCTCGCTCTGTACAGAGATAATACAACCACTGGAGTATTCACGATGGACATCGCCAACCTTGGAACGCAATTGGAGCAGTACGAAGACAAATGGATTGCGATCGACGAATCCGAAGAGAAGATCGTCGGCGTTGGCGATAACGCCTTTGAAGCCACCGCCGAAGCTGAGCAAAAGGGCTACCAGGAAACGATTCTTTTCAAAGTCCCATCGTTTGATTCCGCCTTCATCCCACTGGCATGAGATTTCGTTACACTGAAATCCGTAATCATCAGGATCCCACTCGACCATTTCACAGGCCATATCTCATTGTTCGTCTAACGCACGGCCCGAAACACAAAGATGTAATCTCGCTCGTCGACTCGGGCGCCGACTTGTGTCTATTCCACTCCGACATTGGGAGACTGATTGGCATTGACGTCGAGACAGGATCAGAATTAGCTTTCCAGGGAGTGTCGGGCGCAAAGGCATCTGCTTACCTGCATCGCGTTAGTCTGACGGTGAGAGGTTTGAGCAACATCACTCTTGACGTCGGATTCACTGACTCGATGGCTGTAGGAACCGGGTTATTGGGACAGCAGGGATTCTTTGAGCAGTTCCATATTAACTTTCAACTTGACCAGAAATTCTTCGAGGTCACGGAGAGTTTTGCGGCATGAGTACTAATCCACCACCACGTTCTATTGAAGAACTCGGTTTACGAGAGAGCGGCGAAATCTCCCTCTACCTAGAACTCATACGCGTTATTGAGAAGGACATCGATGAAATAAGAGCGGGAGACACACGGAACGGGTGGACGACTTGGGCTATCATAGCCGGCATTGCTGGCGCAGGTTTATTGTTCTTGGGCGAAACTCGCAAACTCACCAGCTTTCCTACCGAACAGGTCGAAACGATCTCATTAGCCGGCTCTCTTCTATATGTCCTTGCGATAACAGGCATCAAGCTATTTTCGTTTGATAACCTGAACATTAAGCCGGGACGTCTATGACGTTCTCCCTGAAAACAGTACCAGAATAAAATAGAAAAAGGCCGGGCAATTATGACAGGATGGGAAGGACATAATTGCCATGAAGAGATCGAAGTTCACGGAATCGCAGATCGTGTTTGCGCTGCAGCAGGCGGAGACAGAAGTAGCGGTGGCTGAGGTGTGCCGGAAGCTGGGCGTCAGCGAAGCGACGTTCTACAACTGGAAGAAGAAGTACGGCGGGCTGGGGCCGGCAGAGTTGAGACGGTTAAGACAGTTGGAAGAAGAGAACAGCCGGCTGAAGCAGATCGTCGCCGATCTGAGTTTGGACAAGCAGATGCTCCAGGACGTGCTAAAAAAAAAGCTCTGAGGGCCAGGCAGCGGCGGCAGTTGGCTGAGAGTCTATTGGCCGACTACCGGGTGTCGGAGCGGCGGGCATGTGCGGTGTTGCTGCTGTCGCGGATGGTGCTTCGTTATGTTGAGCACCGCCGCGATGATCGGGCGGTGCGGCAGCGGATTCGAGAGATCGCCGAGACGCGGGTCAGGTATGGCTTTCCGCGGATTCAGATCCTGCTGCGGCGCGAAGGCTGGCGGGACAATCACAAGCGGACTTATCGTATTTACAAGGAAGAAGGCTTGAATTTGAGAAGGAACCGACCACGTCGTAGTAAGACGGCGGCGCATCGGCAGGAGCGGCCGGTGCTGACTGGGCCACACCAGTGCTGGAGCATGGATTTCGTCAGCGATCAGCTGTTTGACGGGCGCCGATTCAGGGCCTTAACTTTAGTCGATAACTATAGCCGCGAGTGTCTGGAAATAGAGGTGGGGCAGAGCTTGAAAGGGTTTGACGTGGTAGCGGTGATGGAACGGATCAAGGAGCAGCGCGGCGTAGTCCCCAAGCGCATCCAGGTGGACAACGGCAGCGAGTTCATCTCGAAGGTGTTGGACCAATGGGCCTATGAGAATGAAGTGACGTTGGACTTCTCGCGACCCGGAAAACCCACGGATAATCCGTTCATCGAATCATTCAACGGCAGCTTTCGTGATGAGTGTTTGAACGTCAACTGGTTCCTTTCGCTCGAGGATGCGCAGGAAAAGATCGAGGCGTTCAAGGACGATTACAACGGCTTCAGACCGCACAGCTCGCTGTGCGGTCTGACCCCGAATCAGGTGCTCGCAAGGCACCCCCAAAACCCGGAATTTTCCACTTTAGGCTGGTACTGAAAAGGGGAGAG
>JBBQWP010000062.1:0-13201 GCA_038210455.1 Pyrinomonadales bacterium
ACCGTGCCAGTATCCTTAACTAATCTTAGGCGCCGGAGTTCAGGCGTCGGTTCGGACGGAGAGCAATGAAATGGTTTCAATGCTGAGTGGACATCTTCGAGATGACCAGGACGCGGCGATTATCCTAAATCACCGATCCAATGGCGATCACTCCAGAGATTTTAGTGACACAATTAGAAGCACATCGTGCACTAGGAACTTTTATTGTGACTCCAAATTGAGGAAAAGACTGGCAAATTCGACGCACTCCCAGGTGCCGACCTCCGACGTGCGAGGATTGAATCCAAAAAGAAAAGTTAGCGCCTTTGGCTGGCGCTAACTTATCAGGTTGTATTAACTTATTGAAAAAAGTGGCGGAGCCGACGGGATTCGAACCCGCGACCTCCGACGTGACAGGCCGGCGTTCTAACCAACTGAACTACGACTCCGCATAGAACCATTTTCAGACTTCAAATCTGAAATTTGAGATCTGAGATCTCAAACTGGTGGGCGCGGAGGGACTCGAACCCCCAACCTCCTCCTTGTAAGGGAGGCCGTCTACCATTGACATACGTGCCCATTTCAAAAATCGCTGCAACTTTTGCCCTGTCGCAAGGTGTGATCGTAGGGAATGCATCGATATGTGTCAAGAAGCGAGATTGTAAATCTCATCCGCACGGAGTTCAGAGTTCAAACTTTACCTGGGTTTTTCTACGCCGACAAAAGTACCGACTGAAGTCGGTACTCTGAACTAATTCGCTTTGGTTTGACTGAGATTTGCGGCTATATTTAGGACAACCCCGGAACCAATCGAAGGTCAGCGGCCACTTAAGCGGATCAATGCCGGCACGACTCGTAAAAATCAAATTACCTGGCGGTTTAGTTTGCGCAGTGCTCTCGCTCGCATTGTTTGTTAGTGCCGGGAGCGCTTCGCACCAGGGCCAAACCAACCAACAGCAACGACCGCGCAAAGTTGGCGCGACGCCCCCCACTACGCCCACGCCCAGCGGGACACCGAATATATCAGGTGAAGATGTCAGCGAGGGAGATGTCGTGCGGGTCGAAACTCAGCTCGTCTCAGTACCTGCCGTAGTAACTGATCGAAGCGGCCGGCCGGTGACGGGTTTGCGAACTGAAAACTTTATCGTGCTCGAAGACGGAAAGCCGCAGCACGTGACAAACTTTGCCACCACCGAAGCGCCGTTCGAGATCGCTCTGCTGCTGGACACGTCCGGATCCACTCGTGACGAACTGGGTTTGATCCGTGATGCGGCCAACGCCTTCATCAACGCTTTGCGGACCGGAGACCGCGTGGGAATCGTGGCTTTCAACAATACCCCGCGAAATGGCTCGCCGGTAGCCATGGTCGAAGTTCTGTCCGGTCTTAACAGCGATCGGCGGGCTTTGCGAGCGGCCATCCAACACCTGGGCACCAGCAACGGCACGCCTTTCTATGATGGTTTGGGGCGGGTAGCTGATCAGGTCTTCCGCGATCCCCCGCGCGAAGAAGTGCGCGGGCGGCGCGCGGTTGTGGCGTTAACGGACGGCGTCGATTCCAGCAGTGATTCAGGTTACGACGATGCGCGGGCAAAGTTGGCGCGCGCCGGCGTCGCCTGCTATTTCATCCAGGTGAACACGGAAGACTATGTCGAAGATCGCCTCTTGAAAGATTGTCAGGACGATGGCCGGCTGGCGTTGTCCGCCAAACAGTTGGAGCGGTTTCGCCAGCTCTTTGTGCCGCAGGCTGAGCAGGCGGACTATCAGGACTTTTGTCGTATGGGACAATTCGAACGCATGGACATCAGCCGACAACTTTACAATTTGGCGCGAAAGGAAATGGGCGAGCTGGCGCGAGGCTCTGGAGGAAAAGCTTTCACCGCCGGCAATCAGCAAGAGGCCCAGGCCGCCTTTGCGCAAGTCGCGAACGAGATCGGCACGCAATATAGCCTGGGCTACTACCCTTCGAACAAGACTCGCGATGGCCGCTTTCGCCAGATCAAAGTCGAATTGCGCAGCGTAACAGACGCCAGCGTGCGGGCGCGCGAAGGCTATTACGCGCCGAATCAGTGAGCAGTGAGCAGTTGGGCCTTCGGAGCGGTTTCAAGAATTCTCATTGGCGCATCCCATTCGATTCGACTAGACGGAAAAGCAAAAGGAGGAAGAAGACTCACTTTCACTACTTACGAGTACAAGCGGGAAAACACAATGGACGATACTAGATTTATCAACGAGAAGGGAGAACTCGACTACCAAAAGTATGGTGCTGACTTGGCGCGACTATTTGAGGCAACCGCCAATCTGCTGGAGCGAGAATGGCCGACGAAGTATAAGCAGATTGACAGTGCCCGGACTATTTTTTCAAAGCGTCCGCATAGCAATCAACACCTTCAATACAATCATGTTCATCTCAGCGGACACTCCCAAGGACCCGCTTCGCAAACCGGCATTCGCCCTTTCACTGGCGCCACTGACACGTACTCTTTTTGAACAATTAATTACCTTTGTTTTCATGATCGAGGATTGCCTGCAGTACCACGGCACTGCAGCGGAATGGCAAACTTACGCAAGCGGACGACTGCTAATAGCCCAGCGATTCATCGCTGGGGAAGCGATATTGATTAGCAACCAAGTCCGTGAAGCGGACGACTGAAAATGTTGTTCTCTATCGCTTTCAATCATCAGTCGTCCGCTTCACGGACTGCATCTGACTCAACTCCTCACCCCAGCAGTAAACTGCTGGGCTATTGCCATTCGTCCGCTGCGCGGACTCGTAGATTTATTCTTGAGAAAAGGCTACCAACAGGTAAATGAAGGAGAACGAGGGTTTACTTTGCTAGTGGAATCGACACACCATCTTTACGAAGGCTTTGAAGGTATCCGCGCAAAGCGTCTTCAGCCATGTGCCTGGCTTCTTCGAGTGTGTCGCCTTCCGTAACCAGACCTGGCAATGCAGGACACGTTACCGTATAGCCGCCTTCTTCCGCAGGTTCGAAGAGCATCGTGAACGTGTAGGTTCCGTTTGATTCCATGCGGCTGATTATATAACTTAGGCCTTGGAATGAGGAGTCAACAACGATCAGTAGGGATTGCGCCGCTTCTTATACTCGTATTGATATCTTTAGGGAGCAACGCAGATGTGGGCGGGAGCAAGCCAGACACCTGTCCAGTAATCAAAATAGACTGCTCGTCTGACAAGAGCTGTTGCGGGCCAACCTACACATTCACAGCCAATATCACTGGAGGACGCGTGGATCGAAATCCAACGTACAACTGGAGTGTTTCGTGCGGCAAGATAACCAAAGGCCAAGGCACGAGTTCAATCGGCGTCGAGGCGTTGTGTGAGAAGGGCAAGCCAATCACGGCAACCGTAGAAGTCGGTAACGTAATCCCTGACGGATGCCGCACTTACTCCTAACTTACAGCCGAGTGTGAAAAACAATGATTCCGTCTGGCAGAGCCCTTAGGCCACGAGCTCGCGCAGCAAATATGGAAAATAATCTTTTCAACCGAATTACTTTAATCGTCCTCGACGGCGCCGGCATCGGCGCGATGCCCGACGCGCCGGCGTGGGGTGACGCGGGCTCGGACACGTTCGGCCATATTTGTGAATCGCGCGTGGTGCGCCTGCCGAATCTGCAAGGCCTCGGGCTGGGCAACATTCGTTCGTTGCAGGGCGTGGCGAAGATCGAAAACCCCCGCGGCGCGTATGGCAAATGCGCGCTGGCTTCGAACGGGAAAGACACGACGACTGGTCATTGGGAAATGGCCGGCATCATTCTTGAGCGCGCCTTCCCGCTTTACCCGAATGGTTTTCCCAAATCGATCATCGATGAGTTCATCACCCGGACGCAGGTGCCGGGGATTCTCGGCAACATTCCGGCCAGCGGGACCGAAATCATCAAAGACCTGGGCGCCGAACACGTCCAGACCGGCAAGCTAATTGTCTACACCTCTGGCGATTCAGTGTTTCAGATTGCTGCGCATGAGGAAGTAATTCCTTTGCCACGCCTGTACGAGATTTGCGAGATTGCCCGCGACCTGCTCCGAGGCGAGCACGAAGTTGGCCGCGTGATCGCGCGTCCATTTCTCGGCGCACCGGGCGCGTTCCATCGCACTGAGAATCGCCACGACTATGCGGTGCCGCCGCCGCGCGAAAACCTTCTGCCGCTCTTGCAGGAGCACGGACTTGATGTGGTGTGCATCGGAAAAATTGCCTCGATCTATGATTCGGCTGGCGTGACTCAGGACTTGAGCGCGAAGAACAACGAACAGTCGATCGATCAGACGATTCGCGCTCTACGCGACAACACGCGCGGCCTGATCTTTTCAAACCTCGTCGACTTTGACATGCTCTACGGCCACCGACGCGACACGGAAGGCTATGCCCGCGCGCTCGAACATTTCGATTCGCGCTGGCCTGAGATCGAAGCCGCGATGAACCCTGACGATCTGGTGATCATCACCGCCGATCACGGCAACGATCCTACCTATCCCGGCACCGATCACACGCGCGAATACGCACCGCTAATCGCCTTCGGCAAAAGCGCGCGACCGGGCGTCGATCTCGGCACGCGCAACTCTTTATCAGACATCGGAAAAACGATCGCTGAGAACTTCGGATTGAACCTGCATGCCGGCAAGAGCTTCCTGAATGAAGTCGCTCTGAAATAGTCCCGGCCAAACTGCTCCCGGTGCAGCGGGTTCGTTATGAGAACCTTCGCCCGATGGCAGTTTGCTCGCCACTGGCGCCGGCAATTCGTCGGTCGTCTTGTGGGACGTGCCGACCGGGAAGCTTAATCGCGTTCTCAAATAGATTTTCGCCAGAGGTTTCGCTATAGTGGCTCGCAAATTAACCCTAAGGATGGCCCCCGATGAATAAATCCAGGCTGATTCTGTCTCTGCTGGCGCTGGTCTTCTGCCTGTCTGGGGAGCGGTCCGCGATGGCGCAATCAACTCTGATGAATGTTCCCTCGACCGATGTGGTGGCAACAAAAAAGGTGTACGTGGAAATGGATTTTCTCACCAACTACGCCTGGAAGCGGGAAGGCTCGTTTCAGAATTACATCCCGCGCACGGTGATTGGCGTGGGCCGCAACATCGAAGTAGGCGCCAACGTTTCCGTCACCCATGTTGCCGGCGAGAGCTCGCCGATCGAAGTGCAACCTAACATCAAGTGGCAGATCTATAGCAACGAGAGTAACGGGACCGCGGTTGCGGTCGGCTGCATCCTTTATGCTCCCGTGACCCACCGGACCGGAACGAACACCCTCGGTCAGTGTTACTCCGTCGCCAGCAAGCGATTTCCCGGAAACTTTGGGCCGCGCTTTACTGGAGGCGGTTATGCTTTACTGCACTCGAATGATGACGAAAAAACTAAAGCCGGGGCCATCGTTGGATACGAGCAGCCGCTGTCAAAGAAAATCAGTTTCCTGGTCGACTGGTTCAGCGGCGACAATCGCTTCGGATATGTCAGCCCGGGCCTGTCGTTTGTGACCTCAAAGAAAAGTGCGCTCACGACCGGCTATACCATAGCCAATCATGGTAGCGGAAAGAACGCGCTGTTTGCGTATTATGGTTTTCAGTTTTAGGGATTGGGCGGCGGTTTCGGCTGGAGACGATTAATCTTCCGGTTTGTTCGGCATGACCTCGGATCTGAGATTTGAGATCTCAGATTCCTAATTCGACATACCTCACTTCGGCGCGGGCAACACCGGCAACTTGGTCACAAACGGCAACCGCTCGATCGTTTCAACGCATGAAGCGTCCAGACCCTTCGCAGTTCCCCGCTCTATAAACTCACGCGCCAACCTTTCCTGACATTCGTACGTGCTATGAGTGGCGTTGTGCATCATTATCTGGCGGCCGTTCGGCAACCAACGCAGCAAAGGCGTCGCCAGATCCGGCGGTGTCACCGGATCTAATTCTCCCGAAAGCATCAGCACCGGCACGTCCGACTTGATTGGCTGGCGGAACTTTGCGGGCATGTCGCCGCGCGGCCATTGCTCGCAGGCCCTCAGGTACGCGTGGGCCTTGTCCACGCCGTAAAAGGTCCCGGCCATCGTTGATTGAATGTCTGTCTCTTTCAAAAAAGGCATGTCCTCAGCACACATCACCGAGAGTTGCATCCCGCGGGCAATACATCCGGTTCAAACAGCAGCGTTTTCGTGCCGATCCAGCGCCAATGGCCTTTCGGTTCGGGGGTGATCTGCACGGGGACGTTTTGCGCTGCTTCTTCCTGCGAGCTGACCGCAACCATCGGCTGGGAAAATGTAACGCTGAGGTTCGGCGCTATCGGCACGTCGCCTTCCGGCGAGAAGCGCAGAACTTCGAGTGGCCCAACATTTTTTTCTTCCGGCGCGGCGATCGGTATTGGCGGCGGGAATGCTTGCTCGATAGTTCGCCCGGTGCGCGGCGGCGGCAGAGATCTCTCGCGCAAAGCAAAGGCAGCTTCGTCTGTGGGCTCGGCCGCGATCGCCGGCAGTCGGTTGAGGATCTTTTCGGTTTCGGCTGCAGACAAGACAGTTGCGACCGCGACTTTATTAATCGCTCGCTTCTCGGCTTGCTCTGGTGCTTCGCTCAGACGAAAACGAAGACCGCCCTGGCCAACCGCCACGTCTTCTTCATCCACTGTTTGCTGGGTGGGAGAGAATGTCTTTTCAAGAAAGTCGAGGGCTGTTTCGATCAACGACGACTTTGTTTCTACCGTCGCGGCCGTTTTTGCCGCCGGGCCGGTGGCGCGCACCTGCGGGCCAACTGAAACGACAAAACAGTAGATCAATACGAGCGAGACAAACCGGCTCGGGAGAGTCATCACTTGGGCTCCTTTACCTGAAGCCTGAAACTTCAGGACGCTACGCATAAAGAACCGAGCATCGCTCAATCAACAGCGCGGGGAGACGGAAGGTGTACGCCTTAGACGCAATTAATCGCGAAAGGGTTCACCCGGCCCGAGGAAGTACCATAGACTTTAGTCTGTGATCTAGTGGCACAGACTTCAGTCTGTGATTGATTCTTTCGCTAAATCAAGTCACAGACTAAAGTCTGTGCCACACTGGTTGTGCTTCGCCCGACGCGCGTGTAACTTATCTCCATCAAAAGCTCGTGGCAAGGAGAGTGTTTGTGGGTAAGACAGAACCAGGCCCGTCCGTCGCTGATATTTTTCGCCGCGCCCAGGCTATTCGCGGCGAAAACTCAAAGGCTTCGTACAAAGAACTCGCGGCCCAATTGGTGCGTGAGTTCTCTGGCGGCCCCTTGCCGCCGACTTACAACTTGACGATTCCCGAACAGGATGCGCGCGCCCCGGAAGAGGATTGGACCGCGGGTCTGCCGCTGGTTTTGCGCGGCATCCAACAGAACGATTGGCCGGGCATCGCGCAGGGAATTACGCTTTCGTTGGAGCAAACCGAAAACTATGAGAACCAGCGAGGCGGCGAAGGCACCCGTGACGATTGGCACGATCGGTCCAAAGGAGTCGCCGCCGCGACTGCGAAAGGCGTCGGCAAGTGGATGCCCGAGGAATTGGTGAAACTCGCCGAGAGGTCCGTGCGTAAGCGCGAGAAGTAGAGTAACGATTTATTTGGAGTGCGGTGGCAAGCGCAGCGCGACACCGCTTTGGATTTGTTTCGAGTGCCGCGTTCTTAGCGGTCCATTTGAGAATCCCAGGCTCCGCTTGCAGGCGGCACTCCGAAACAAAGCGCCGTCGCTGCTTCGCTCTGCCGGCGCACTCCAAAAGAGAAACATCATGAACGAAAAATACGCTGAACTGATCACTGGCTTTCCTTTGTTCAATGGCTTTACCGTCAACGGTACGAAGAGAATACTCGATGCCGGTGAGGTCAAGGACTGCGCGCCCGGAGACGTGTTGTTGAAGGAAGGCGACTCGGCCGATTTTGCCTTGCTTGTCTTAACCGGCACGCTCGAAGTCTTTGTGGAACGCAACGGCCAGGATTTGATCTTGACTGAAGCCCAGCCCGGAACAATCCTCGGAGAGCTGGCACTGATTTGCGGCATCCCGCGATCGGCGTCGGTCCGCGCCAAAGAACCTTCGACCGTGCTTGAGTGGAGCGACGAAACGCTGCGCACGCTCTTGCTTCGGGATCGTTCGTTGGCGCATCGGATCTTTCGCCAGGCCCTGCGCACACTGGTTGAGAAAGAACAGTCACTGATTGATGAGCTGGCGAAGGGACAAGGCGCAGTTAACCGTTAGACAAAAGAAGTGGCACAGACCTTCAGTCTGTGAATTCGTAGCTCGCAGATCACCGACTGAAGTCTGTGCCACTATTAAAAGCAGATGAGCTTTCTTGACGGACTAATCAAAGATCCAAAATACCAGGATACCGATCCGCGCAAACCCGAAGAGGTTTCGGATCCGGACCTAATCATCAGTCCGGACACGCGGCGCGAGAATCGAATTCCGCCCGGACAGACGCGGACAAAGAAATGGCCCGTCCTCGACGCTCACGGCGCGCCGCCGGTGGATCTGGCGACGTGGCAATTTGAAGTTGACGGATTAGTCGAAAGGCCTCTGACGTTTTCTTTGGACGAGTTCATGCAACTGCCTCCGGTGAAGGTCTATTCCGACTTTCATTGCGTGACGCGCTGGTCGCGGCTGGACAACGTTTGGACTGGAGTGTCAACCAGCGAGATCGCCAAACTCGCCGGCGTCAAACCCGAAAGTAAGTTCGTGCTGGCTCTAGCGTACGACTATGGTTGGACCACGAACGTACCCATCGAATACTTTCTCAAAGAAGATTCGCTCTTCGCTTTTTTGCATGACGGCGCGCCGATACCACCCGAGCATGGCGGCCCCGTTCGCCTGATCATTCCGCAACTCTACGCCTGGAAATCCGCGAAGTGGGTCAAGGGCGTGCGCTTTTTGGCAGCAGATCAGCCGGGGTTCTGGGAAGAAGGCGGGTATCACATGCGCGGCGTGCCCTGGGGACCGGGCGATGGGGAAAGATTTCGTTGGTCGTGATTTTGTGGTCCTTTCTACGTTCCTTGATGCTGAAGGGTATTTGAAACGCAGAGGTACGCAGAGGTTAACGCAAAGGACGCAGAGAATTCCTTTGCGTTCCTTTGCGAATTCCTCTGCGCGCCTCTGCGTTAAAATTCCATCAACTTGAACACTCAATCCAATCAGAATAAGCGAGCGCAGCCAACGCCGATTGTTCCCAAAGACGCCGCCGCCATCATCCTCGTTCGGCCTGATACCGATCCAACTAATCCGGAAGTCTTCTGGGCCAGACGCAGCACCAAGCTCGCTTTTCTGGGCGGCTTCTATGCATTTCCGGGCGGCCAACGCGAAAACAGCGACGATGAAACTCTAGTTGAAAACTGCCCCGATCCAGAGACGGCCGCGATGATCAGTTGCGCGGCGCGTGAGTTGTTCGAAGAAACAGGCGTGCTGCTCGCGCGTGGTTCGCAGACACTGACTGTGGGCCAGCGCGCTTCGCTGCTGGACGATCTCGAATCGAAACGCTTGAGCTGGCCAGAGCTGCTAAACCTTTACGGCTTGCGTCTCGACGCGAATGACTTCACCTTTGCCGGCCGCTGGGTGACGCCTCCGTTTGCACCCAGGCGTTTTGATACCTGGTTTTTTCTCGCGACTTGCCCGGCAAAGCAACAACCGAATGTCACCGACGATTCTGAATTGGAAAGCGGCGAGTGGATCCGCGCGCGCGACGCGTATGCGAAATGGGAACGCAGTGATGTCATCGTGGTGCCGCCAGTGCTCCACGCAATGAAGACGCTGGCAGGCGGGCTCACGGATGATCTGTTCGAGCGATTTCTGGCAGTGCCGCAAGCGCGGCGAGAGCCCCCGCGGCGCATCGAATTTTTTCCACACTACATCTGCTTTCCCGTGCTCACGCCCACCAAACCGCCGGCGACCCACACGAACTGCTATCTAATTTACAGCTCGCGCGAGATCCTGGTGATTGATCCCGGGTCGCCTTATGAAGATGAACAGATCGCGCTGGTCGCCTGCATCAATGATTTGATCTCCGAAGGAAGAACCGTCCGCGAGATCATCCTCACTCATGTCCATCCGGACCATGTGGCCGGCGTCAATGCGCTTAACGATCATCTCGAGGCGAAGCAGGGAGCGCGAGTTCCCGTTGCCGCACATCGCTTGACCGCAGAATCCCTGAAGAATCACATCAACGTCGATCGCCACATCGAAGATAACGATCTGTTGACAATGCAGGGCGAACCTTCGATCGAGTTGCGCGCGCTGTACACACCGGGTCACGCGCGCGGGCACCTCTGCTTCTATGACGAAAGAACCGGCGCGTTGATTTCCGGTGACAACATTGTCGGATTCGGATCGGTGCTGATCGATCCGCCGGAGGGCAACATGCGCGAGTATCTCGATTCGCTTCGCCGCATGCGCGCGCTGCCGAACCTTTCGGTGCTGTTTGGTGGACACGGGCCGGCGATTGCGAATCCGTACGAGAAGATCGACGAGTACATCTCACATCGTCTGCAACGCGAAGAGCTGATACTCGGGGCAGTGCGTGAAGGCGCGTCGACTCCCAAACACATCGTCGCCCGCGTCTACACCGACGTTCCGCCTAAGGCGCATGCGATGGCTGAGCGGGCGGTGCTGGCGCATCTCGATAAGTTGGAGTCGGAGGGTTTAGTGTCGCGGACGTCCGAAAATCTCTTCAGCGCTAACGAACCCTAAGAATTAAACGCAAAGGACGCAGAGGATTTCGCAGAGGAACGCAAAGGAAAACCCTTTGCGTTTTTTGGCGTTCGGACTTTGCGTGCTTTGCGGTTAGAATCGTTTTCATGGAACGAGCAAGGACTTTAGGAGAACTGAAAGAGACTGGCTACCAATGCGTCTCAGTCAAGGACGAGATGCGCACCAACCTGATTCGCAAACTGCGGGCGCGCGAAAAACTTTTTCCCGGCGTCGTTGGCTATGATGAAACCGTCGTCCCGCAGCTTATCAACGCGATTCTGTCGCGACATAATTTGATCCTGCTCGGCCTGCGCGGACAGGCTAAGAGCCGGATTATCCGCCAGCTCACCAACCTGCTCGACGACGCAATTCCGATCATTGCCGGCTCGGAAGTCAACGACAACCCCTTTGCTCCGATTAGCGCTTACGGGCGACAGATGATCGAATTGCATGGCGACTCGGCTCATATCGCCTGGGTCTCGCGCGACGCGCGTTTTGTCGAAAAACTGGCGACGCCTGACGTGACTATCGCCGACATCATCGGCGACGTCGATCCGATCAAGGCAGCGAAGGGCGGGCATCTCTTAAGCGACGAGTTGACGATTCACTATGGCCTGTTGCCACGCGCCAATCGCGGCATCTTTGCGATCAACGAACTACCCGATCTGGCCGGCAAGATTCAGGTTGGGCTCTTCAACATCATGCAGGAAGGCGACGTGCAGATTAAGGGCTACCCGGTGCGCCTGCCGCTGGATGTGATGCTGGTCTTCTCGGCAAATCCGGAAGACTACACCGCGCGCGGCAAGATCATTTCTCCTCTGAAGGATCGCATCGGCGCAGAAATTCTGACGCACTATCCCAAAGAGATTGACCTGGGTATTCAGATCACGCGCCAGGAAGCGTGGACCAAGCGCGATGGTTTTCAGGATCGCCTGGTAATCGCCGATTTCATTCGCGAGGTAATCGAACAGATTGCTTTTGAAGCGCGGGACGATCAGAGAATCGACAAACATTCAGGAGTGTCTCAGCGTCTGCCCATCAGCGTCATGGAGTCGGTCGTATCAAACGCCGAGCGCCGCGCACTGTTGACCGGGGAAGAGCAGATCGCGCCGCGCATCGCCGACATCTACGCGGCCGTTCCTTCGATGACCGGCAAGATGGAACTGGAATACGAAGGCGAACAAATCGGCGCCAATCGCATCGCGAAAGACTTAATCAAACGCGCTGCCGGCGAACTCTTCGAAGGCTATTTCGTCGGCATCGAATTCGCCGGCGCGATTCGTTGGTTTGACGAAGGAAACAATCTTCGTCTCGCGGATACTGCGTCGGCTGAAGAGTGCATGCTCCTGCTCGAGTCAGTCCCCGAACTTTTGGACACCGCGCTGATTCCCTTCGACTTCAAACGCAAAGACAAGGCTCAAACCGTCGCCGCCTGCGAATTCGCACTTGAAGGTCTCTACGCCGCAAACAAGATCAGCCGCAACGAAGAAGGTGGGTATACGGCGGTGACTAAGGCGAAGAAGGATAGGCGCGGGATGATTTATGATGACCTGACAGAGAGCGGGAAGTACAGTTAATTGGCCACAGATGGACACGGATAAACACGGATTCAAACACGAGGAAATAACTAAGAAGATCATAAGTGTGTTCTATGAAGTATATAACGAGTTAGGTCATGGGTTTCTCGAGTCTGTGTATGAAGCATCTCTCGATGTAGCGCTCACTTCAATGGGACTCAAGGTTTGCCGACAGATAGAAATCCCGGTTTTTTTTCGTGGCCAGCGAGTCGGAATCTTTACCGCAGATATGCTTGTGGAGGGTTGTGTGCTGCTCGAACTCAAGGCTGCTAGATCTCTCGACTCTTCCCATCAGTCGCAGCTTCTTAATTATCTGCGCGCGACTGAGATTGAAGTCGGCCTGCTACTCAACTTCGGTCTGAAACCCGAATTCAAACGACTCATTTTCGATAACCCTCGCAAGTCGATGCGCGGCCAGCCGGGTTTATCCCTTGCCGATCTCCTCGTAGCTACCGATAAGGAGGATCTGCCTTCAGGTTAGTTTAGGTGTTTCTTGATCTGTGTCTATCCGTGTTCATCTGTGGCTAATTAAATGAAATTCACTCGCTACGGAAAATTCAATGGCCTCGATGTCTGGTCGCTCGATCTTGGCGACCTGATGGAGGGTCTGTCTGATTCCCTACTCTCTTCCGGGTACGACGACGATTATTATTGGACGCGTGAGCGGGCACCTCAGGACACGTCGCTCGATGCTTTGCGGCGCGCCCTTTTGCAAGCGTTGATTGATCAGGGGATGCTCAGTGAACATCAGATCAAGCAGATGCTGGACGAAAACGATGGTCAGTACCAGGGCTCTCAACTTCAGGAGATGTTGAATCAACTGATCGAGCGGCTGGTAGAAGAAGGCTATCTGACTTTGCAGGAAGAGCCGCAGACATCAGAGCAGCGGCGCGACATGCCGCGTGGGCAGGGAGAAGGCCAGATTGACGAACCCTTGCCGCGCAACATCAAGTTCGAAGTT
>JBBQWP010000063.1:0-13027 GCA_038210455.1 Pyrinomonadales bacterium
TCTCCGCCTGCTGCAGCGCAAACACGATCTGCGATTCCGTGAACTTCGATCTCTTCATGGCAATTATGTCCTTCCCATCCTGTCATAATTGCCCGGCCTTTTTCTATTTTATTCTGGTACTGTTTTCAGGGAGAACGTCACAGGCATCAATGGCAATAATGTTTTCAGGCGATTGTTTCTCGCCATCAATAGAATGACTCCGATATTGAAGGCTTTGAGGTTCTGCTGGTATCTCAGATTTTGGTCCACTGTGAGGAATACATCAAACTCTACTTCAGCGAGCACTAGGAGCTTTCCATTCTTGATACCTGACCATCCTCGCTCCGTGACCGTGAGGACTTCATGCTCCGCCAACTCCCGCCTTAATTTGCGCGGCACGCACTCGTCAAGCAGCACTTTCATATTCTTGCGCCAAGAATGTTTCCTTCATCTTCTCAAGAGCTTTGATAGCGTGTTCTTTGCTTACAGCAGGAAAATCATCAAGAAACTCGTCGAGATTATCGCCTTCTTCAAGGTAATCAAATAAGGTTTGTACAGGAACGCGCGTACCGGCGAAAACAGGTGTGCCGCCAAGAATGTCGTCAGAGCGGTTGATTAAATCAGTCATAAGTCATCACCTCAGCTCGAATCCTATCAAATTTTCGTAGATGCCGAACAGGAAGGAGGCTAACGCCTTGGCAATAACCTGCGGGCGTCGCGGGCGACCGTCAGGTTCATTGCCTTGTCATTCTGCATTCCGCTCATCATCTCCTCATCGCGCGCGTCGATAATTCATCAAATCAGGAGCACCTTGCTCACCATTGGCAGGCCATGGTCGCGATGTAGCCAGGAGCGTCCGCCCTCCGCTGACGCGTACAGATTACTGGCCTTGTCGGCAACCGCAAGCGCCGGTCCAAGTGTGGCGATGCAGCCCGTATCGACGATGCCTCCAAGCCATGTGGGGAGACCGGGGACGGGCTCCAGCGGAGCTATTCCGTCTATCCCGACTAGCGTCCCTTCTATGGGCCGTCGATAAACTGCTCCCTCGGCTGCGAAGTGGTCTGTAGCTGCAGCCACGAGAATATCGCTTTCTGAAAATGCTACGGCAGAGCAATATGACGCGTGCAGGCCCTCCTGTTCGACGGTCCAGGTAACGCCGCCGTCCCTACTGATACAAAGCCCAATCGCCGCTGCCGCGATTACCGTGCGGGGATCAAACGGGTGCGCGCAGACTTCGTGGACGTCACTCTCGACGGCAATGGTGGGTTGCCAGGTCACACCGCCGTCGGTTGTGCGCGGAATGCCCCCGACATGAACACTGGCTAAGAGCGCAGCGCCATCTGACGTCGCCGTTATCGAGCGAACTCCCAGCGGTGGCCCAACGACTTTACCGTCTATCACCGCCGTACCTGCGTACCAAGTGTCTCGTCCCGGAACGGTCTCGAAGCCGCTGAGCTGACTAATTTTTCCATCCTGGCTGACGCGCTGGCCATTTAGGCTCACTCGAAGAACACGCGCATCGTCCGTCCCGAGATAGATCACATCGCCCACTCCAACCAGACAAGATAGATCAAGTTCACTGGTAGCGATCGTACTCCACGCGCCCTCGCGGCTACGACGGCAAAGAGAGTGTCCATCGACGATGGCGAGAGCGCCTCCATCCCGATCGGGCGCCAGCGTTCTGACTGAGCGCCCGGCAAGTTCCTGGCGTCGCGTTTCGCCCGTGAAGACGAACAACCCGTCGCTCCAGGTCGCCGCAAGTATGCTTGGCATCGTCATCTCAGCATCCTATTTCCGGCTCTCTTCGACCGCGTAACGAACCAATTAGACTGTCACAACTGCTTCATAATACCGTCAATCGGGAATTGTTTCATCAAGTTAAGTGCATTCACTGCGGCACCCGAATCGTAAATACCGCGCCGCCTTCGGGAGCGTTCGCCACGGTCAGGGTGCCGCCGTGTTCGGTGATTACGCGATGGGCCAGGGCGAGGCCGATGCCGTGACCTTGGGTTTTGGTGGTGAAGAAGGGGATGAAGATCTTTTGTAGGTCAGTAGCGGCGATGCCTTCGCCCGTGTCTTGAATGGAAATTGTTGCCCACTGTTTGCCTTGATCGATTTCGGTTGAAGTGCGTACCGTGACTTGGCGATTGGGGTTGTCGTTGGGGATTGCTTCGGCGGCGTTGCGGAGGAGATTTAGGAGAGCTTGGCGGAGCATGCGGGTGTCGGCTTGGATCTCGACGAGCTGGGTTGGTGAGCCCTCCCTGACGGTCGGGCTACTGCCCCGTTGAGCGCTCGTGCCACGATCGGCAGGCGGGACGCCTGCGCTCCCGGAGATTACGAGAGCGACTGAGCGGTTGTTGAATAGAGGCGTTAGTTCTTTTGCGCATTCCTGGATCAGCTCGTCTAGATCAACTTCTTCGAGTTGGAGCGGTTGGGGGCGGGCGAAGTTTAGGAATGACGTGGTCATCTCTGAGAGGTTTCTGACTTCCTGCAACAATGCATCGGCGGCGGTTTTGCCTTGCTCGTCGTGATCGATGCTTTGCAGAAACTGTGCATAGCCGTGCAGCGCGGCCATCGCATTTTTGAATTCGTGGGCCAGGCCGGCGGACATCTCACCGAGACTCTCCAGATTTCTCTTCAGCGCAACCTGTTCGCGCAAGCGCGTGACTTCAGTGATGTCGGTGACGAGGCAGAGCGCGCCGCGCGAGCCTGACTCTGACACCGGATCGATGGGCGCCACCGTGGCGCCGAATCGCTGACCTTGTCCTGAGCCGTTGGTGGTCATGATCTCTTCGCGGCGGAAAACTCGGCCGCTCGCGAGACATGCTGCAACCATCTCCGCGAGTGCGGGAATGCCGGCGAAGACCGCGCGGAAGTGTTCGCCTTTCGCGTGCAGCTCATTTGCCAGCAGACCGCGGGCCGGTGCATTGGTCACCGTGGTATTTCCGGCGGCATCGAAGGCGATCAATCCCGTGGGCATGCTGGCGACGATGCGTTCGCTGAAACGCTCGGCGGAATCCGCGCGCTGGCTTGCTCGATCGCTGAGCCGTTTGAGTTCGACCTGCTGATCCTGAAGTTGCGCGATGACGGATTGAAATGTCTCGAGCACGAACGCGGCTTCGTTTTGCGTCTTGCCGGAATGCGCGACGGGAGCGCGCTTTGCTTCACCGACCAGTTGGCTGTAAGGGCGGAGCAGGCCACGCAGGAGCCAGGCGATGCAGACCAGGCTGATGAAGAGCGTCACCACAAATCCCGACAGCAGCAACGGCCGATAGACAACGGCAGTGTCCGGCGCCACGGCGAAGATGGCGAAGATCAGCACCGTGCCCAGCAGGAAGATGCCGGCGAAAATGGTGAGCAGGATTTGAAGACGACTGGCTTGCATGGTCGGTTTCCGAAGCCCGCGTAGCGGGTGGAAGCATAAAGCCTGGGGTGGAGCGAAGCGAAACCCCAGGTTGCAGAATCGTACGGAAGCGAGCGCGCGAAGCGTGCGACAGCGCAAATCCTACGACTAGCTCATGACGAAACGGCTGTCGCCCACTTCGCGGGCTCTTCCCGTATACTCTGTCGATCCTGGGGTTTCGCTCCGCTCCACCCCAGGCTTTATGCTGTCGCCGCGCTTCGCGGGCTCAACTCAATTGGTCGCTAACACAACCTAGCGAAACTGCGACGCGTACCATTCAATTATGCGCGTGCCGATCAATAATGACGCGATTGATCCGACGCCAAGAAAAATTCCAAACGGCAACATCATCTGGAGATCGCGACTGCCGCGCTTCAACATCAGCGAAATCCCGGCCACCGAACCGCTCAGGGCGCCGATGAGAATCGTGAGTATGGTGAGCCGCCAACCGAGATACGCTCCCACCATCAGCATCATCTTTACGTCGCCAAAGCCCATGGCTTCGACGCCGCGCAACTTTTCCCAGAGAAACCCCATCAGCCAGAGCGAACCGCCGCCGGCCAGTGCCCCAATGGTTGCTCCGATCAGGGAAACGAGCCAAACCGGATAGCCAGGCGGCAGCAGCGTGATCAATTGAGGCAAGTCGTCGAAGTGTGCCGGGCCGACGAGGTAGGGAACGAGCGCGCGAGTTATCAGTGCGAACAGAATTCCGGGGTAGGTAATCGCGTTCGGCAGGATCATGTGCTCGGCATCGATGAATAGCAGCGCCAGGATTGATGCCGCAAATGCCAGGTCGAAACCGAGCGCACCAGACCAGCCGTCGTGCCAGGTCACTGCGGCAAACAATAACGCAGTCAGTGCCTCGACCGCGGGATAGCGTGCCGCGATCCCTGCACCGCAGGCCCGGCATCGTCCGCGCAGAATTAGAAAACTGAGAATCGGAATATTGTCATAGGCTTTGATCCTGGCATGACAATGGGGACAGGTTGAGTTGGGAAAAACGATCGATTGTTCGCGCGGCAGCCGGTGAATCACGACGTTGAGAAAGCTGCCAATCATCGCGCCGAGAACGCCCATCAACGCGCAAGCGACCGGCAGGGTCGGGGCTAAAGGGTTCTCAAGCGAAAGGTTCATTCAGGAGAGCATTGTAGCGCGGCTGGGATTTCGCTGCCTACTTCTTTTCAGTTTACGTGTTCAGAGTACCGACTTCAGTCGGGCCTTTCTTCTTCAAAAAGGACCCGACTAAAGTCGGTACTCTAAACGCCGTTCGTTTCACTCCCTGGCTTCATCGCTTCAGTTGTGGTCTTGCAGATCAGAGAGAATGGCGTGCTTTAACGAAGCATGGCGCCACGCAAATTTGGCAATGGTCCAGCCGGCCCGCCCATCGCGCCAGCCACCCTTCAAAACAAAGCTGCGGAGAAAAGCCGCGGGTCCCGCCACGGCAGACCGCAAAGCGGAAGTGCGTTTGCCGTCGCGCAACATTTGCCGCGCGCCCAGCGGCGCGTAGCGCTCTTCAATCATTTGCCGGTGATGATCCGTATCACGCATCGAGTAGTGCAGCAGATCGCCAGAAAGGATTTCTACCTGCGCGCCCTGGTCCATCGCGACAGATTCGTGGATCAGGCGTTCACCCCAGCGTCCCCGGTTGCGGTTAAAAAGTCGCAGTTGATAATCCGGATACCAGCCCCCGCCGCGAATCCAACGGCCCATGTAGAACGCCCGCCGGGCCACGCGATACCCGTCCGCCAGCGTGGTCGATTCGGCCAGGGTGCGTAGCGCGCCGATCGAGCTTTGCAATTCAGGCGAGACACGTTCGTCGGCGTCGAGGCTGAAAATCCAATCGTGACTCGCGGAGTCGACCGCAAACTGTTTTTGGGCTGAGAATCCCGGCCAGGGATTGACGAGGACTCGCGCGCCACACTGGGCGGCGATGTCGCGGGTGGCGTCGGTGGATTCCGAGTCAACGACCAGAACCTCGTCTGCCCAGCCGACAGATTCGCAAGCCGCGCGAATATTTTCAGCTTCGTTGAGGGTGATGATGGTCGCCGTGATCTTCATTGCCAATTTCCGATTTCCGATTGCCAATTTAAGCCGCCGGCATACTCAAGTTATACGGCGCAAATCGGCAATCGGCAATTGGCAATCGGAAATGCGTCTACGGCTTCGTGGGATCGGTAACGGTCACGTTGTTAACTCTCAGAGTGGCGGCGGTCGCCCGCTGCAAATCAGCCAGAGCTTTGTTGTAATCGGTTTGCGCTTGCAGTTCGCTGGTGCGCGCGCTGGTCAGCTCGTTCTGTCTTTGCAGTAACAGAAATGTAGTTGAGCGACCCACTTCGTAAAGCTTTTGCTCACCGGCCAATTGCTGCTCGGCACTCTCGCGCGCCTGACGCGAGACGACTACGCGTTTCTGCGCCGTATCGACGGACTGGGCCGCATTCCGCACGTCCATCTCGATCGCCTGATCCTGAGATCGGAACGAAGCGGCGAGTTGTTCGCGTTGAATCCGCACCCCGGCAAGGTTGGCTTCGGCCGTTCTATTGTGTAGCGGGAAAGAGATCGCTACGCCCACAGTTATATTCCGAGTGCCAAAGCCCAATAGGTTTCGCAAGTCCTGGCCATAGCCACCGATGAGATTTGGCGTAGCGCCGCTTGCTATGGCTGTAGGAACCGTAGCGAGCGGCAGACCTGCCTGGGTTCGAAGGGCCTGGATCTGCGAGAGCAGGAAGGCGTTGGAACTTGATGTGGGACTTCCCGAGATCAACGGCACCGTCGTGCCGGCGGGCAAACCGAGTGCCGTCCCTGCCAGGCCAGTGCTAGCCACAGTTGATTGAATATCAACCTGCGGCAGCGTCTGGTTCTTGTAGTACTGGATGTCGACCGTGTTGATGTCTTTCTGAAGATCGAGACGGCGTAGCTCCGGCCGATTCTTGTGTGCTTCATCAAGCGAGGCGGTGAGGTTGACGGGCGACAAATCAAAAGCCGGACTGTCGGTCGGAGTAAGCTGAGCAGACCATTCGGGGGCTGTCGGATCGTGCAGCATCAGCTGCTTCAAAGCATTTTCAGACTGCGAAACGGTCTGCGTAGCTACGAAGAGGTTCGCTTCTCGAGTAGCGATATCGGTTTGGACCTGGGCCCGATCGAGCGGCGCTTTCGCACCCGCGGCGATCTGTGCTTCGATATTGTGCATGTTCTGGCGCGAAAGATTCAGACTCTCCAACTGGTTCTGCTGATTGCGGAGCGCGAATACCAGATTCCAATAAGCCGCCTGCACCTGCGCGATAACCTGAATGGTGCGCGCGCGAAAATCTGAATCGGATTGCTCGAGCCGCTTCTTCTGGACACGAATAGCGTGGCGATTACCGTCGATCGATCGGTTGCGCAGCAGTGGTTGAGTTATCTGCAGTGACAGATTCGAAGAATAAAAGGGATTGATCAGACTAAAGCTATTGCTGGTATTTACGTGGCTGTTTTGAAACGAGAGAGTGTAGGTCCCACCGCCTTTCTCAAATGACTTGATCAGCGATGGACTGAGATTAAGAGTGGTGGTCTTCGTCTTGCCGGTTGAACCCGAACCTCCGAGCGAACTCTGCTGCGGCGTGACGTTCTGAATGATTTGGGGCGTGATGGCAAAGATCGGTTCATAGACCCCCTTAAGCGAAAGCAGTTGTTGCTCGGCATAACGTACGTCGTCGCGCGCTACCTCAATATCGTTGTTGTTCTGTAACGTTTTGCGAATCGCATCGTTGAGCGAGAGCGGCAGAACGTTGCTATTGAGAACGCCTACGCGCGTCAGATCCGGCAGCGGCGGCACTGGCTGCGCCTGCACCTCAGGAAAATTAGGCTGCCTCGGCTCCTGCACAGCCGGATCAATCGGGCTCGGCTGGGGCATGGCCGGCGTGACGGTCGTTGACGGCGGCGCGGTAGCTGGGGCCACTTGTGTGCCCGGTGGCAGCGTCGCTGGATTCACCGGAGTGGGACTTGGCGCTTGCGCCAAAGCGGTACTGAAACACGCCAACATAAAGAGCGCCAGGACTAGCGCTCTGATAAATGCCCGAGGCAACTGATTCGACATCGAAGGTGCTCCTCAAAAAAAGAACTGTGAATTTCACACTGGCGCCATCGTTTGCGAGCAGACGGATAGCGCCAGGTCACTCGGTACTACGTCATCAGACTATACCCGGTTTCAAAAACATGCCGCAATGGCCGCTTTTCAAGGCAGTGCGCACTTACTGTCAAGGCACGTTTGATCTCGATCCCGGATCGAAAAGCTGACTAATCAGCGAGACAAGTCGCATGCCTCGCTTGACACTGGCAGACGCGCTGCATAATCTTCCTTATTCTTTGGCTGAACGCGATTGGATCCTGGAATACAAGTTTCGGAATTGGGATCTCTCGTTCCCAGTTACGGGACTTTGGGCCTCACTCAGAGGGATTTTTGTGACTGGAAGTCCCTTGTGCTCGCTCTTAGGTAATTGTCATGAGAAGAGCGTATTTAGGCAGGCGATCGGCCCGAAAATCTATTGAACGAAGAATCGGAATCGAGAAGGAGCACAAAGCATGGCGGTGAAGGTTGGCATCAACGGTTTCGGTCGGATTGGCCGAAATATTTTTCGCACGGCACTGGGTGACAAGGACATTGACTTCGTCGCAGTCAATGACATAACCGACACGAAGACGTTGGCGCACCTGCTGAAATACGATTCCGTGCTCGGCAACCTTCATCACGACATCTCGGCGTCTGCAAACGGAATTACGGTCGAGGGAAAAGAGTTCCGGGTGTTCTCTGAGCGCGATCCCGCGCAAATTCCCTGGGAGTCCGTCGGGGCCGACATCGTAATTGAATCAACCGGGATCTTCACCAAAGCGGAAGACGCAAAGAAGCACCTGCGCGGCAGCGTCAAGAAAGTAATTATCTCCGCCCCCGCCAAGAACGAGGACATCACGATCGTGCTCGGCGTAAATGAAAAGAGTTACGAGCCCGGCGCGCATCACGTAATCTCAAACGCGTCCTGCACGACCAACTGTCTGGCGCCCGTGGCCAAGGTCATTCACGAAAAGTTTGGCATTCGTTATGCCCAGATGACTACGATTCACTCGTACACCAATGATCAGCAACTGCTTGATCTGCCGCACAAGGATTTGCGCCGGGCCCGCGCCGCCGCGCTAAACATGATTCCAACGTCTACCGGCGCCGCGACGGCTTGCGCGTTGGTACTCCCCGAATTGAAGGGAAAGTTCGCCGGCATCAGCGTGCGAGTTCCAACGCCGAATGTGTCTCTGGTCGACGTGGTGATTGATGTGGAAAAAGAAACGACCACCGAACAAGTGAACCAGGCGTTGAAGGACGCCGCCAACGGAGAGTTGAGTGGCATCCTCGCCTTTAGCGAAGATCCCCTGGTGTCGTCGGACTTCAAGCAGAATTCAAATTCGTCGATCATCGATGCCGAATACACCAAGGTAATCGGCGGCCACATGATCAAGATCCTTTCCTGGTACGACAACGAGTGGGGCTACTCATGCCGCGTGCGCGACTTGATCAAATTCATCTCAGGCAAGGGACTGTAGTTTTCGATCCTTCGTGCGACTTCGTGTAATTCGTGGATCGCTTTTTCCGTGGCTCAACAACGATCCACGAAGTAACACGAAGCAACACGAAGTGAGATCCGGCAAGTCTCGTTCGGATCGCCGAAGCAAAAACTCCGAAGGATGCCTAAACTCTCGATCTGTGACCTCGACCTCAAGGGCAAACGCGTCTTTGTGCGCGTAGACTTCAACGTCCCAATCAAAGACGGCGGAGTCGAAGACGACACGCGCATTCGCGCAGCGATCCCTACGATTGACTACGCCATTGAACGCGGTGCGCGCGTGATTCTGGCGTCACACCTGGGCCGGCCGAAGGGCCAGCGCGTGGACAAGTACACCCTGCGTCCAGTAGCGGATCATCTGGCGAAGTTGATTGAGAAACAGGTGGCGTTTGCCGAAGATTGCGTAGGCCAAGCCGCGCAGGAAAAAGTAAATGCGCTGAGCGATGGCGATATAGTGCTCCTCGAAAACCTGCGTTTTCATCCCGAGGAAGAAAAGAACGACGAGGCCTTTGCGAAGCAACTGTCATCGCTGTGTGATCTCTATGTTAATGATGCTTTTGGCGCCGCGCACCGCGCTCACGCTTCGACCGTGGGAATAACGAAGTTCGTAGCACAGTCCGCGGCCGGCCTTTTGATGGAGAAGGAGCTCGAATATCTCGGCAAGGTGATTAATGATCCGGAACACCCATTTGTCGCGATCCTCGGCGGCGCTAAAGTCTCTGACAAGATTCCAGTGATCATTGCGCTCATCGATCGCAAGGTCGACAAGTTGCTGATTGGCGGGGCGATGGCCTACACGTTTCTGAAGGCCGAAGGGTTTACGGTAGGGAAGTCGCTGGTGGAAAATGAAATGCTGGACACAGCTCTGCGAATCAAGCAGCGTTGTGAAGCAACCGGTGTCGAGTTACTGCTGCCTTCCGACCATCAGGTTGTCGACAGCTACGAGCCGATAAAAGGCGGCCAGGTTTTAGCGAAAACGATCCCGATCGAGTTTACCAACGCAGGCCATGCCGGCATGGATATTGGTGTCGAGACCGTGTCGTTTTTCTCAAATGCGCTGTCGGACGCCAAGACAATTATCTGGAACGGACCAATGGGCGTGTTCGAACAGCCGCCATTCAATCAGGGAACGATTGGCATCGCGCACGCGGTCGCCGAAGGCGCCGATCGCGGTGCGATTGTTATCGTTGGTGGCGGCGACTCGGTGGCGGCGATCACACAAGCCGGCGTCGCCGATCGCATCACACATATTTCGACGGGCGGCGGCGCGACGTTGGAATTTCTGGCGGGGAAGGAATTGCCTGGCGTCGCGGCTTTGACTGGCAAGCCGGCTTAGATTTGGGGTGCGGTGGGAAGCGCAGCTCGACACCGGTTTGGATGTCCGACAAACTTCAGTTTGTCGTTAATTGTGAAGTTCTACTCAACTTGAAGCGACAAACTGAAGTTTGTCAGACACAAAGCGCCGTCGTCGCTTCGCTTTGCCGGCGCACTCCATAGAAATCATATATGAGAAAACCTGTCATCGCTGGAAACTGGAAAATGTACAAGACAGTGGGAGAGTCTGTCGCCACTGCGCTCGAGCTGAAACCGCTGGTCGCCAACGCAAACGATTGCGAAGTCGTCATTGCGCCGGTGTTCACGGCCCTAAAGAGCGTCGCTGATCGTTTGGATGGCTCGAACATTAAGGTCTCGGCACAGAACTGCGCGGCTGAACAAAAGGAAGGCGCGTTCACCGGCGAGATTACGGCTTTCATGGCGCGTGACGCGGGATGTTCGCACGTGATTGTCGGACATTCGGAACGCCGGCAATATTTCTTCGAAACGGATGAAATGGTGAGCCGCAAAGCCCGGGCCGGCATCGCCGCCGGACTGTCAGTCATCGTTTGCGTGGGCGAGACTTTGGAACAGCGCGATCAGGGAAACGCGGAACGTGTTGTAAGCGAACAGCTAACCGGCGGATTAAGCGGGTTGACAGCGTCAGACCTCGACCGTATCATCATTGCTTACGAACCTGTCTGGGCCATAGGGACCGGACGCACCGCGACGCCGGAGCAAGCGCAGGAAATGCACGCGTTTATCCGGCGCGTTTTCGCGGAAAGGCACTCACCGTCGGCCGCCGAGGCGCTGCGGATTTTGTACGGTGGATCAGTGAAGCCGGATAACATCGCCGGTTTGATGAAACAGCCGGACATCGATGGTGGCTTAGTGGGCGGCGCGAGTTTGAATGCCGAAAGTTTCGCGCAGATTGTAAACTATAAGTAGTCAGTTGTTTGGGGTCATCAGTCAGTAGTTCGCGCAAGTCTGGGGTGCTCCTGCCACTGACGACCAACTCCTGACAACTGACCACGCAACGGGAGATTTCGAATTGTTAGCATATCTTTTCTACGGGCTGTTTATTTTGTCTTGCGTCGTGCTCGTCGTGACCGTCCTGCTTCAGCCAGGTAAGTCTGACGCCGGAGCGCTGTTTTCGAGTTCAGTCTCAAGCACGGCGTTCGGACCGAGGGGCACGCAAACGATTTTATCCAAGATCACGATTGGCGCCGCTGCCGGCTTCATGTTGTTCGCTTTGGTACTGTCGCTGCCAATAATCACCGGCACCCGCTCAGTCTTGCAGTCGGGCGTTCCCGAGCAGGCACCGCCGCCGACACCGTCTCCTGTAGCGACTCCACAGGTAACTCCTGATGCGGCGTCGTCCCCCGCAGCATTGCCGGCCGCGGCGACGCAACCGTCAAAGGCGCCGACTAAGAAGTAACCTGCACGGACCCTGAATCTTTGACATCTTTCCCCGTACGAGCCGAAGTGGCGGAACTGGTAGACGCGCACGTTTGAGGGGCGTGTGAGGTAACTCGTGGGGGTTCGAGTCCCCCCTTCGGCACCAAATAGTTAAACAGAAGACCCGCTATTAAGCGGGTCTTTCGCATTTTGTTGGGTTTCTTAGTCATTTTCTGATTTACACTGTTTACACTCTAAGCACCATTCGCATCTGGTTGTGACTTAGTTGTGACACGAGAGTCTCCGCTCTTTTCTAAGCTTTTGATGCTGCCTCCCTTGTACGATACCGACTTCTTGGGTCAATGACTTGAGTGTGGCGAACACGCTTACCGTCGACGGCCTCCTCTCGCCAGAGGAATTCCCAGACGTAGGATCCGTTCATTCGCTTGACGAGTCTGATGTATCCCGCTTGGTCCTGTTTTGCGCATCGACCTTTTATCTACCCAGTCGTAGTCGCTAAAGATCCAATTGTCGGGAAGCTGTGGGGTTTCGCGAAGAAAAACCAAAGATACTTATTTCAGCGGGAGGGATGGGGTGCGGTTAATCCACTGGCACTAGTCAGGATAAGTGAGACTCGTAAGCTTACTTACAAAACCAAGTTTTTTCTCGGCTGAGAAGCGGTTCTTCGAGGTATTGTCAGGTTAACAAAGCTATAGGGTAAACCTCCGCCTGCATCATAATTGGCAGATGAGCGTCTCTCGGTCATTGTATCGTCGGCACCGCTTTCCAGCTGAGATTATCAGTCATTGTGTCTGGCTCTATTTCCGCTTCTCGCTGAGCTTCCGCGACGTTGAAGAGATGATGTTCATACGCGGAGTCTCCCTCACCTATGAGACTGTCCGAGAATGGTGCCTCAAGTTCGGTCAGACTTACCCCAACGACCTGCGCCATCGTAGTCCTCGACCCGGTGAGCAGCCCCGCGCCGCGCGAGTGGGCGAGCGAAGTGGCAGCGCAAGGCTGAAAATCTGGAAGGGGCGTTCGATCATCGTCATTACGTTAGAGGAGCAATTGCACAGGACATCGCTTTGTTGAGAACAACGCGCCGATTACGAAATGCTCGATTGTCGGATGACCGTCCGATTCGCCTATGCGGTTTGTCTTGATAGATGGGAAGCTTACCGATTTGAAGACTTGAGATCGGGCTTTCAACTACATTTGCCGAAGTCGGTAGGCTTAAGCGGTTAGTATCGGCCATAGCAAAACTTGCCGACGCGGGCTCGACCTCCTCCGGAGAGGAATCAAATCATTGACTGCAAGAAGCTCTTTTTCTCTCTAGAAATTGCCTGCT
>JBBQWP010000064.1:0-12370 GCA_038210455.1 Pyrinomonadales bacterium
GTGATGTTATCGGGTGCGGTCTCAAACACTATCGAACCGTTCGGAAAGTCCGTCGTGACTGTTTGATCGTTGCGGAATCGCCAGAAGCGATGTGCGACGGGATCGTAAAGGATGGAGAAGCTCGTCGGAATGCCGTTCTGTTTGACTTGAAAGACGAGAAGCGTCGGCGTCGTATCAGTTCCGGCAATGAAGCGAAAATAATTATCCGCATCCGAGCCAATGGCAAAGATAGTTTGCGCCCCGCCTGATCCGACTTGCACGACTTCCAGAGCCGCCAACGCGTTGGTCAAGTCAAACGATCTTGTTGAGACATACCCATTGTAATGAAGTCCGCTTGCGCCGGAGGTGGGCGTGACGATTAACCGGCCGTTTTGCTGTACGACCGGAACATTCGGATCGAACCCTCCGGCGGGTTGCGTCAAAGTCCCCAACTGCCAGCGATTCGGATCGCGTGAGTTACCGGAAAAGTCGTCCGACGGTGTTGATGTCGGCGAGGGATTCGCATTGATGTTTGCCGTGAAGTTAATGTTTGTTTGATTGCCACTTAGAGCGTTTAGAGTAGTGTTGGCGGGCGAGAAAATTAAAGATGAATCAACCGGCGTGATCGTAAAGTTGCCGCCGCTTTGTACATTCGTAAAACTGAAATTCCCGTTTGCGTCTGTTCGCACACTCGCGGCTTGCGGGCCTGAAAGCGTAACCACAATATTCTTCACAGCGTTGTTATTCGCATCCGTGATTCGCCCACTGAGGCTGAATAAACTTGCCTGCATGGGATCTACAATGTCCATTTGCGTCGCCGCTGGGGCCGTACTCACCAACCCGCGGCTCACCCCGTCGAGAGTGGTGAAACTGCCAACTGCCAGAGCTGATCGCTGATCCTGCCGCGTAATCGCGACATGCGACGCCTCGCCGCGCACGCTGAAGAGCACAGACGCTCCGGCTATGGCGAGAAAGCAAATCAGGGCGGCTAACAAACGGTTGGATGATTCAATATGGCTTTTCATGACTTTCATCTCCACGATCTTTCCCAAAAGAGGTTATGAACTCGCCCCGTTAGAGGAGAAATAGGATTGAGGCCCGATTTGCTTCACCTCATCGGTTCTTTACCTCATCAACTCGAGCGGGACGTCGGTTTCCAGGACGGGGGTGCGTGACGTTCGCGCCGGGCCATCGTGACTCGATACTTGGCCCTCGTTTTCCGCTAAACGTACTTTCGATCAAGCGCCTGTGGCCGTCCGAAAGTGTTTTCCTTCACTTACTCAAGCGGAAAATCGAAGCGAACTTGGCGTTTGTTTCCCGCCGAATCACGGCCCAAACCTCCCCCTGTACTCACCGCTGACGATGAATGACCGGACCATCTCGGAGCGGATAAAGTCCCCTCCGAAGCTGTTCAGCTTATTCAGCCAGAACTGGTAGCCGCTGTCGTTAAAGTCCGGCGCGTCGGTCGGATTCCGCCGCAGGTAGCCGAAGTACTGCATGAGCACAAACGCCGTGTTGAACTCAGCGCTCTTCACCGAATTCGCTTCAGCGATCTTGCGCAGAGTCGCAGCCCTTCCGATTGCGTCACCGCTCCCGAAGGCATTAATCGCGTCCTGCCGCTCGGTGCCCTGCGGCGTGACGCCCGCCGTCGCGTAGAGCGCGTCAACGTAGCCGGCAGCCGAGAGCGTTGTCGGGTAACGGGTGATGAACGCCGCACTGCCCGCGACTGCTTGCGCGTAAGCGGTCTTGTTCTGGTCGATCACCTGGTCCGCGCCCGGTTGCAGGTCAATGAAGCCATTGCCGACCGTTCGCGAGTCGGTTAAGAACTGCTGGAGCGTGATGCGCTTGGTCGCATCAACGGAGAGTTTGCCGAAGGCGACGCGTTGGAGTCTGATGACGTAGAAGCCGGTTTCCTGAAATTCGCGTGACAGGAAGAATGCCGCCGAGACGTTTTGTCGTTTGATATCAATGCACTGTGCATCGCTGCCGCACGAGGCGATTTGATTATACCAAAACTGCAAGCCGGAACGATCCGGTTCGCGGTTCAAGAAATCAAGGTACTGCTGTCTGACGTAGAACGCATAAGCGTCAATCTGGTTGGGATTCGCGCTCTTCGGCGTTGCCGTGAACGTGGCGTCGGTGCGGTTGCGGTCAAGCGTAAGCGGCAGATTCACCGGGCTGAAGTTAAAGACTTCGCTTGACGGCGTGACGGTGTATGAAAGATTCGATTCGAGATTCGTGAACGAATAATTGCCGTTCGCATCGGTCGCGGTGGCATCCGTGCGTCCACCGGAGAGCGTGACGTAAACGCCCGCGATTGGCTTGCTGTCTGTCCCCGTTACTTTGCCGCTGATGATGCTTGGCGCGGCATCCGGCGCGACCGCCGCCGTCTCCCACATTCCGCGCCCGTGCGTGGCGATGCGGAGTTGACGATTAGCCGTTATCGCCATATCAAAGACCGCAACGCGCGGTAGCCCCGTAGCGAACGGAGACCAGTTACGCCCGGAGTCTTGCGAAAAATAAACGCCGATGTCCGTGCCGGCGTAAAGCAGATTCGAGTTTTGTGGATCAACGACGAAGGCATTGACCGGCACGTTCGGCAGCGTGTTCGCGCCTGAACCGGAAACAGATGCCCACGTCACACTGGCGGCGTTCAAATTAGTTGTTCGCCAGACCGTTCCGCCCGGGATGTTGAAGTTGGAGAAGGTGAGATAACCAATCGTTTGATTGTTCGGATCAATGACGGCGCGCGAAACGTAAGTCGTGGGCAGTCCGGCGGACACATCCGTCATCGTTGCCGAACCTGACGTGGTGGCGAAAACCTTACCCGGCAAGGTTGTGGTCGGCGCGACGCTGACGACGCGCACGTTGTCATTCTGTGGTGAAATGCCGATAGCGGAGATAGGTTGATTTGTTGCCAGTGGAGCTTGACTAACGACGGTCGCCGTCACGCCTTTATCACCCGTGCGATAAAGACGATCCGTGCCGTAGTAAATCGTGTTCGGATTGCCTGGGCCTCTGACGAGCGGCGCGTAAAAAAGCGTCGCCGTGTCGCTGCAATTAATGCCGTTGGCAGTGCCGCCGCAGCCGAAAAAATTAACAAAACCGCCGGCGGTCGAGTCCGCGCGGGCGAAACCGAGCAGGTTATTAACTTGATTGAAGTATGTGTGATAGATCGTGACGTTCGACGTGTCTGTCGCGTTTTGGTCAATGACCGCGAATCCACCGTCGCCGCCGTCCGCGCGCGTCCACGCGCCCGAAGAATTTCTGTACTCTGTGCCGTTATCTTGCGTGCCGCCGAAGGTGTAGTTCGGGTCAACGGGATGGACGGCGATGGATTGAAATTGAATCGCGCTGAAAGTCGAATTGTTGAGCGAAGTCCATGCGACATCTGATGCCGTCGCCGTGTTCACATTATCCGAACGCCACACGCCGCCGTCGCTGCCGAAATAGCCGCGCGCGAAGTTCGTCGGAGTGATAACGAAGGCGTGCGAGTCGGCGTGCAAACCTCTATCAATGCGCGTGAAAGTTGCGCCGCCGTCGGTTGATCTTTGAAAAACGCTCGCTCTGCCACTTGCTGCCTCCGGGCCGCTATTCGCCGAACCGCCGAGATAAATGATGCTCGCGTTGTTCGGGTCCATCGTCACGAAGATGTCGTAGAAACACTGTCCGCCGCAAAATCCATCCGCGACAGGCAGATTTGTAAACGTCGGCGAACCCGAAAATATATTCGTCGAAACTTTGAGCGCACCGTTCTTGAATGAGGTGGTGCTGCCGTCTTTCAACTCATTTGTCGCCACGAGAACCGTCGTCGTATCGCCGACTTTGTTAATGGCGAGATTCGAGCGAAAGATGCTGGTCGTGCCGATGGTCAGGACGCGCGTGAATGTCGGAGTCGTCGCTTGTGCATTCGTCGAGACGTACACGCCGCCGTCGGGCGCGGCGTCGCTGCCCACGAGACCGCCGACCGTGACGACTAAATTGTTCGGATTGCCCGGCTCGAAAACCATGTCGGTCACGCGACGGTCGCCATTATTGGCAGTGGTGATGGGGAATCTCGTGAATGTCGCGTTGGCTTGTGTCGCGTTGGTCGAACGATAGAGTCCGCGTATCGGGCGCGTCTGTAAAATAGCACTGCCGATGCCGCCGAAAGCCAAAGTCGTCGAAGCGAGAATTACATCGGGATTCGCCGGGTGAACGAGGAGTTTAGTAATGGCGATGCCGGTGAACACATCGTTGTTGGAAGCATCTTTGTTGAGCGGTCCGACAAGCGTCGGCGATGCCGTGTTCGCGCCGTCAATGCGATAGATGCCAACGCCGAAGAAGCTGTCAATCGAGCTGTTGCCTTCGCCCGTGCCGATATAGACCTTACTCGGATCGCTCGGCGCGACGGCGATTGCGCCGATGGCGAGCGACTGTGCCGATTCCATGAGCGGCGTCCACGTCGCGCCGCCGTCCAGTGTGCGAAAAACGCCGCCCTGCGCCGCACCGACGTATGCGATGTCGGGATTCGTCGGGTCAACGTCAATCGCCGTGACGCGCCCGCTCACGGGAACGGGGGGGGGGTCGTTACTCGTTAGTCTAGTGACTTGACCGTTCGGCAAAAACGCGGGACCGATGAACGTCCAAGTACCGCCGACGAGAGTTTCATAGCCGGGCGCGCTCAACTCCGAGAACCTGCCCTGTCGGATAATTGATTCTTGCGCTTCCATCTGCTTGATGGCTGCGGTGCGTGCATGCGGGTCGAAAGGCTGATCGGGGTCTATGCCGCGCAGACGGGCAATGTATGCGGCGCGCAGTTGCAGGTAATCGTTTTTGCTGATTTTGCCACGCGCTATCGGCGGAAGATCGGCATCGTTCTCTTCATCCGCTGCGATGTCGCCGGTGAACTTCTCCCACACTTCTTTCAACTGTTGAAGAACCGACTTCGCACCCGACGCCGACTGCGGCGCGCGTTCGGTTCCCTCTCCGTTGCGGGCGCGCAGCACCGCGTTTTCGTTTCTTACATTCGATTGGCTCGCGGCGGATGAGGCGGCAAAGCCCCAAACAACGAGATTCAGGCCAACGAGGCCGGTAATCGCAACCAATAATAGGCGTTTCATCAATTAACTCCTTTGTGGGAAATCGGTTCGCGCGGACGGCGAAGCAATTCGCGCGTGAGTGTAACGGTGCGTCTTCAAACGACCGAACGCGGATCGCATCGGATGACGATCACGGTATAGTGTTGTTTCAGTTTCGCCAACTCTTCGTTTCGCGCTTTTTGTGTCTCTTGATAATCGGCTGGCGGATTGCCCCAGCATTCGAGTTTGAAAAAGCGAATCTCGCGTCGCTTACCGTCAACGAGTTTGCCTTTGCGACAACGCGCTTTGAGCATCGCCAATTGCTTTTCGACGGTGATGTTCGCCTTGTCGCCGTTTTCAGCCACCACCTGATCCCTTAAGTTTATGTCATTCGGAAGACACCGGAGCGGGCTGGCGTGAGATGCCGCGTAGCACTTCATCGCTAAACGTGCGGCGACTAATTGTGTCCCGCTCACCCACCGTTGCAGTGGCGACTGCATCGGCGGCTCGTCGCCGAACGAGACAGTTACAAGCAGACCGAGAAAGAGTAGTTGCAACATAAGACCTATTTTCCGAAAATCCGACCCGTCGCGCGCATCGCTGGCGATGATGACCCGCGAATTGTCAGCCGGATCAAGGAAGAAATATCGCCGATGGCGGTCGCCTGATCCTGACCCGGAGTCGGCGCATCACCGTGGTCGGCGTAAATCGGCTGCACGCTCGACGCCATGATTGCGAGTAGCGTCGACACCACGAGAGCAAGACGCCCTGTTTTCTTCTTTGTTCTTAAACGCATCATATCTTCTTCTCCTCGATCGTTCCTTAGGTTGGCTGGCAATTCTTGTAAGACTTGACTCAAAGATTAAGTATATCGCTAAAGGCTAAAGCCGGACAAATAACACACGGAGTACTAAACCGATGTTTTCGCTGCCTCCGAGAGATAGGTTGGATGGATGATTGTGTGCCGGCGTCATGTTTGCAACAAAGACATCTTGGAAGTTGCTCTCTTAGAAGCCCGAGCGGCTAGAGAAGTCTCATTTGACGAGCTGGTAGACTTCGAAGGGTTGGGTTGGTACTTGTGAGCGACGGAAATTACTTCTTGCGGCCCGAACATGTATTGGGGTTCGTAGGTAGAATTTTGAGAAACCGGTTCTCAAATATCAACTCCATCGTTTATTTTACGGTCAATGCAACCGTCGATGTGAGACGGTTCGTCTCACCGACGCGACGGTCGCCAATACGGCTCAAGTTCCACGCCCAGGCCGTCCGCAAGCCGGTTCACGAAAGCGAAGTAACCCGTAATTTGATTGATATCCAAAATATCACCGTCGCCAAATCCGGTCGCTCGCAATTTATCAACATCCGCCGAAATCATATTCCATGGCTCCAGCGTAAGTTTTACCGCGTATTCCAGCATTGCGCGATCCTGTGAGGAGACTTGCGCACGACGAAAATCCGTTTGGAGTTGCTGCACGAGTTCGTCATTCCTGGTTAGTCGACGGAGACCCTCCGCGTGATGCCGGATTCAATAATGGCAACGATTGGTCGTGGAGACCACGACCGCAATCATTTCTCGCTGGGCGTGGCTGAGACCTGACGGACCTCGCATCAGCGTTTTGTACAATTCGAAGTGCGTCCGCAGAGAAGCTGGATTCAAGCTGTGAATTTTCAGAATATTATCCACTGCTCCCGATGGCTCAACCATCTGCTCATACAGTTGCTTCAATTCTCCACTCGCTTCGGCTTCCGGGATTACTTTAATCCAGGTCATAGGTTCAGTCTCCTCCTAGATTGTCTAGATTGTGCCGAAACCCCATTGGTCGGGCTCCGACTAAACCATTGGGCGTTTGTCAGCGCCAGATTCTGAAGTAGTAAGACAGCCAGTTCCTATAACCTGCCAAGCTTTCCATTATTGCGTCAAGTCCGGCCTGTTGATTAACCTGCGTCAGTGTCGGATACACATGAATCATGCTGCCTAGAGCAGTGATCGAGAGTCTCTGCTTCATCGCCAGCACAACTTCATGAATCAGCTCGCCGGCATGGGCGCCGACAATGTGCGCCCCGACGATCTCATTCTTGCGGCCGGTGCAAATGATCTTCGCAAAGCCTCTGGTCTCCTCCTCGGCTTGCGCTCGATCATTATCCGCAAAAGGAGTTCGGTAAATGTGAACTTTCTTTGCGCCGAACTTCTTTTTCGCTTCGGTTTCCGTCAAGCCGACCCGCGCGATCTCCGGATCAGTGAACGTGGTCCAGGGCACGATGCGGAAATCTGTCCTTTGTAACAGCGGCCAAAACAAGAGTGCGTTGCGAATCACGACAGACGCTTCATAAGCGGCCATATGTGTGAACGGAAAGTGTCCGGTGACGTCGCCGGCCGCAAAGATGTGACTCGCTGAAGTGCGCAGGTATTCGTCGGTGATAATGCGTCGTTGGTCGTATTTCACGCCTGCGGCTTCAAGATTCAGCCCTTCGATATTTGGCCGGCGTCCGGTCGACACGAGGATCTCCTCCGCCTGCAACTCCGTTTTCTTACCGTCTTGCTCAACGGTCAATACCTTCTGCCCGTTTGCAGTAGTGACGCGCACGGCTTTGTGATTTAGCAGAAGTGTCAGACCTTCGGCGCGCACTATCTCTGCGATTGTTGCCGAGACTTCTTCGTCCTCGTTCGGCAGCAAGCGGGTGTCCATCTCAACCACAGTCACGTGGCTCCCAAAACGGGCAAACGATTGGCCAAGTTCCAAGCCGATCGGACCGCCACCCAGAACGATCAGAGTTTCCGGCAGTTTCTTGAGTTGGAAAACTTCTTCATTGGTAATAAAGCCAGCGTCTTTCAAGCCGTCAATTGGCGGCACAGCAGGACGCGAGCCGGTGGAGATGCAGAAGCGCTTGGCGCTAATACTCTTCTTCGTGCCATCCGGCGCCATTAGCTCCAACTGATGTGGCGATACAAAACGCGGGATAGCAAAGATCACTTCAACGCCCCATGCCTCGAACCGCTCTGGTCGGTCATGCTCTCCGACTGTTTCGATCACCCGCGCCACACGATCGGTAATCGCGGTGAACTGGCCGTCATTGAACTCAAGAGAAGTGGGTGCAAAGCCAAAATCCTTCGCCCGACGAACATCGGCGGCGAATCGTGCCGAACGGATAAGCGTCTTAGACGGAACGCAACCGGTATAGAGACAGTCGCCACCCAGCGCTTTCTTTTCAACCAAAGCCACCCGTGCGCCAAGTTGCGCCGCCCCGCCCGCAACCACCAGGCCGGCGGAGCCACCACCTATCACGACCAGGTCGAAGTCACTCACAACCCTTCTCCACCGATCCAATGGCTTACTCACCCCCCCCGACCCACGGCTCGGCTCCATTCAGTGTCCTACTGGGCACCACAATGACCGCGACATTCTAACCACGGGTGAACGGTTTCGTCGCAAGCTCCATTTTCTTCAGCAATTTCTAGACTCGCCTTTCAAACATTAGAGAAAGGTTGGGAATGTCGCCAAGATTTCCCTCGCGTTAACAGTCAGCCTCCAGAGGTGAAATTTCATGAGTCGGCCTTGTCGAGTTAGACTTAGCTGACGCATTGCGCTAGCCCCGGCATCGCGATCCACCTATTGCGCGATCGACTACGATGGGTCAGAACCTCAAAGAACAAACATAAGCCGGCAGTCGGTCGCACGAGCTTTCACCTAACCTTCGCCTGAGAATAAAAGAATTAAAACCTTCTGCTCAGAACGCTACCGATTCAGAAACAACAGGACAAGCACCAACCCTTGACCAATTCCAATCTTGCTATTTGAAAAACAGACGCACTCGTCCGCTGCCCAAATACAATAGTATCGTGAGTGCGACTGGGACGCCGATTATTGCTCTTGGCTCGATACCTAACACGACATTCACGAAATCACCGATCAGGTTAATCGCTATAAGAACGAAGGCAACTCGGTGTCCCCAACGCCTTCCCCGCCAAAGGCCGACCGCTGCCGCCGCGCATGAGACGCCCACCGTAAATAACAAGGCGATGGCCCAGTGACCCATCAGGGCGAATCCTCCGCGCGCGTGAGGGTTGAGCCGCCACATCGGTTCCAGGAAACTGTTATGCAGAAGCAGACCTGCGATTGCCACAAGGCAAATGACCGAACCGGCGAGAAAGAAAATGGAAAGCACGGTGACGCCGTGAGGCCGATTCTTGGATTTCGTTGTCATTTCGCTGCCCGCGATTTTTCACGTGCCGAGTTGCTGGTGGGTGCTGGAAGTTCTCCGAGTCGGCGCATGAAGGGCGTAATAGTCATTCCTTGAACGAAGATGGAAAATGCAACCACTGCAAATGCAACCGTAATGATTTCCTCCCGGCCGAGCATTTCAGGCGGCAGGCCGAGGGCTAATGCGAGGGCCAGTGCCCCACGCAAGCCGCCCCAAAACAGAATGTGCTGATGCTGGCGCGTTAGTCGCAGCGACGAACGGGCGAACAGCAATGAGAGTGGATAGATCGCCAGCGCTCTGCCCGCAATGACGACCACAATTGCGATTAGCGCGGGCAGAAGGACGAAGGAATAATTGCGATGAGCTACGCGCATACCAATCAGAAGAAAGATAAGCGAGTTCGCGACAAAGGCAGCGTATTCCCAAAACTCGTCGACCGCCTCACGTGAGCGAGGTGAAATCGAAATGTGACCGACATTGCCAATAATCAGCCCCGTGGTAAGGGTCGCAAGCACACCTGAAAAGTGAAAGTGTTCCGCCAGTAGAAATGATCCAAAAGCGGCCACGGTGGTAAAGGTGATTTCCACCAGATGTTCGTCTGTAGCGCCCGCGAGCAACAGCGCCATACCGCCGACCACTGCTCCGCACACCAGAGAGCCTGCTATCACAATCAAGAGGGTCTTGGTCACGCCGGCCGCTCCTACGTTTTGTCCAGAAACAAATACCAGGGCGATCGCGAAGGCGACGGCGGCAGTCGCGTCATTGAAAAGGCTCTCCGCCTCGACTAACAAGCGAACACGTCCATGTACCTTCGAGTCTTTGAACATGGCGATGACCGCGACCGGATCGGTGGCGGCGATGAGCACACCAAAGACCAGTGCGCTCATCCAACTCCAGCGAGCAAGGTAATGCATCCCGATCGCCGTGGCCGCCGCCGAGAGCAAAACGCCTGCTGATGCAAACGTCAGAATTACCGGAAGGTCTTTCCGCAGTTCCCGCCAGCGCAACTGGAAAGCGGCTTCGAAGATGAGCGGCGGCAGGAAGGCTGTGAAGAGAAGTTGCTTGGTCAGTTCAATGTTAGGCGAGAAGGGCAGCAGCGCCAGAGCGACTCCGGCGAGGACTAAGCCGATGCTGTACGGCACGTGCGCGCGCCGAGCCAGCATCGCGACCACAGCCGCAATCAACAAGAGGATTTCGATTTTTTCGATGCTCAGTCCCAACTATGTTCACGCCGCTGTCTTGAAGAATCATCGCCAACCACGATGTCGCTGACAAAGGAGTCTTGCTATTATCATCGCTTAGGCTTGAATCTCTGTCATCATCTGAATAGAATCCGTTTCAAAAAGGAGCTAAACATATGAGCATCAAAGGACGATTTTGCTTGTTCACTGCTTGCCTGACTCTCCTGGTCGCTGCATCCGCTCACGCTCAGGAAATGAACTCGAGCGGTCGCAACGTATCAGGCATGAAGTTAACAACGATTCCGGGTCTGCCAACCTGCGCGCGCGGCTCGGTTCAGAATGGGGACCCGACGAAGGGGCCGTCGATCATTTTCGCAAAGATCCCGACCGGGTGTTCCATTCCCTGGCATTGGCACACGCCGAATGAGCACGTGATGATGGTTAGTGGTGTCGCCCGTCTCGACATGAAGGATGCCAAGTCGCTGACGCTTCGCTCGGGAGGATTTGCGATGCTGCCGTCTCATCACGTCCATCAGTTTCGCTGTCAACAGGCCTGTGCGCTTTACAGCTATTCGGACGTTGCCTTTGACATTCATTACGTGAACGCACAGGGAAACGAAATTCCACCAACCGATGCTCTTAGGGCTGTCAAAGAAAAAGCGGCAACGGAAATGAAGTAATAGCGCGTCCGAACTGCCAGCGATTTACCGGCCCGTAATTTTTAGTTCGAAGAGGTCCGCGCGCTGATAGTGACCGGAAACATCGAGCGTCATTCGCTCCTTGTCGATCGCTGTCATGTCCAGCTCTGCGACAATAATGCTTTCCTCATCGAAGACAGGCTCAACGATATAGCTTCCGTCCGGGCCTACGACGGTGCTCCCGCCCCTTAACAGTAAATGGTCTGGCTTATCTGACAAATCTGCGGGAACAGCTAATTGATCTGGCAGATCCCGAACTCTCATCAACAGACCGGCGGCGAGCACGAAGCATCTGCCTTCGAATGCATAGTGGCGGCTGGCAATCTGATGCATCTCGTGAACAGTGGGCCAAACCGCGATGTGGATGTGCTCACCTGAATCGTGAAGCACTTGACGCGCAAGTGGCATCCAGTGTTCCCAGCAAATCAGGCCGCCCACCCGACCGACAGAAGTATCGACGGCTTTGAGATTGGCGCCGTCGCCCTGACCCCAGACCATTCGTTCGGTGTAAGTGGGGATGAGTTTGCGCCGGTGGTTGGCGATCGAGCCATCAGAGTTGATGGTGAGCAGCGAGTTGTAGAGGGTGCCGTTTCCCGACCCAGCATCAACACGCTCATTGATGCCTATGACCACCACGACGTTGTGAGTCTTGGCTACCTGCGCGATTACGTCCAACTCGCGGCTTGGTACTGCGACGCTATTCGCGCGGAGTTGAGCAAAGACTTCTTTGGTAGGTTCGTGGTTCCAGAGGGCCGCCCCAGGACAATAGTCGAGCCATGCGGGATATCCAGGCAGCCAGGTTTCGCCGAAGACGATTAGTTTCGCTCCTTTCGCCGCGGCCTCGCCTATGAGTTTGACCGCCAACTCGAGGCTCGCCGCCAGATTCATGAAAACCGGCGCCGCCTGGACGATCGCGACTTTGAGTTTGCTTGCCACTATTCTGATTCCGATCGTTGATTGAGATTACGCCTCGACTCCAAGGTTCTTCGCCTCTTGTCTCGCTTGCGACCAGGTCATCGGAAAGAAGGAGACCTCACCGCTCTCCTGTGCGCTGGTCAGATGTGCCAACGCAAAGCGAATGATCCGCCGTTGCAATTCGCGATGAAAAGGTACACCAAAGTGATGGCCCATCATAAAAGGAAGGAAAACCGCTCGTGGCGGTTTGCAGTGCTCGGTGACGTCAAGAGCCACGCTCAACGAAACTGTCGGAACTCCTCTGCGTTCAATAGCGCGCTGAACCAGCGCGACGGAC
>JBBQWP010000065.1:0-10684 GCA_038210455.1 Pyrinomonadales bacterium
CTGCGCCAACTCTTCGCCGCAGGCAAGAGCATTACGACCTTTGGGCCGTATTCGCCCGGTCAAGCGGTTGCGATGAAGCGAATGGGGATCGAAGGCATCTACCTGGGCGGCTGGGCGACCTCAGCCAAAGGAAGCACGAGCGAGGATCCTGGTCCCGATCTAGCGAGCTATCCGCTGAGTCAGGTGCCCGACGAAGCGGCCACAATCGTGCGAGCCCTGCTGACGGCTGATCGCAATCAACGATATCTTCGTTCGAGAATGACCGAGGAGCAACGGACGACAAGTCAGGCGCACGACTTTCGGCCGTTCATTATTGCGGATGCTGATACAGGGCACGGCGGCGATCCGCATGTCCGAAATCTCATTCGTCGCTTTGTCGAAGCGGGAGTTCCGGGCTATCACATCGAGGACCAACGTCCGGGTACGAAGAAGTGCGGCCATCAAGGCGGCAAGGTGCTAAGCGCGCAGGACGAGCAAAACAAGCGCCTCAACGCGGCTCGCTTCCAACTCGACGTGATGGGTGTTCCCGGGATCATCGTCGCCCGCACCGATGCCGAAGCCGCCAACTTGATTGACAGTCGCGGCGACGAGCGTGACCAACCATTTCTTGTCGGCGCAACAAACCCTGACATGCCCTCATACAAGCCATGTTTCCTGGCGCTAATTCAGCATTTCTACGAGCTCGGGGTCACCGAACTCAATGGCCATTTTTTATATGTCATTTCGGACGGAGAGTGCGCCGAGGCCCGCGATTGGTTGGAGCGCCGCGGCATCCTCGCAAAAACCGCCGAAGCAGTAGACAAATATCTTCATGGGAACGAGAATCTCGACTCAATGTTCGATTCGGTCGCCAATTGTTTCCTCGACGCATGGGAAGACGAAGCCGGACTGAACACTTTCGGAGACGCAGTTGCTGAAGTGATTGAATTCCGATCGGTCGAGGGTGAGGCACTAGAAATGAGCGCAGCCGAGTGGCAACGCTTTGCCTCACGAGCCTCGCTTTCGGTGGCCCGCAAAAGGGCGCGCGAACTGGGAGTGGAAGTAGCCTGGGATTGCGAGGCGGCGAGAACGCCCGAAGGCTACTATCAGGTGCGTGGTGGCATTCCTTATGCTATAGCCAAGTCGCTTGCGGCTGCCCCCTTCGCTGATTTGCTCTGGATGGAGACAAAGACCGCGAACCTCGACGACGCGCGTGAGTTTGCCAGAGCGATTCACGCGGAGTTTCCCAACAAGATGCTCGCTTACAATCTCTCACCGTCGTTCAGTTGGGACACAACAGGCATGAATGACGACGAGATGCGGCGCTTTCCTGAAGAGTTAGGCAAGCTCGGCTTTGTTTTCAACTTTATCACGTACGGCGGGCATCAGATCGATGGCCTCGCGGCCGAGGAGTTCGCTACGGCTCTCAGACAGGAGGGTATGCTCGCGCTCGCCCGTCTGCAACGTAAACTCCGCATGGTTGAATCTCCGTATCGCACGCCGCAGACGCTGGTCGGAGGTCCGCGTGCGGATGCCGCGTTGGTCGCAACCTCCGGCCGCACCGCGACAACTATGGCGATGGGCAAAGGCTCCACCCAACACCAGCACCTGATTCAAACCGAAGTACCAAGGAAGATCCTCGAAGAGTGGCTCACGATATGGAAACGACACTATGAGCTCCCCGGCGCCTTTCGAGTGCAACTCCGACCGCACCGTGCCGGTTCAGAGTTGCTGGAGTTGGGAATTTACGACAACGGTGAAGAAAAACTGGCGAACGTGATATTCGCACCCATTCACGATCGGCGAGGTCGAAGCATTCTTTCAGTGCGCGATCAGAACACCTTCGCGGAATCAATGCGCAAGAAGCGCTTGATGAGCCTCGTTCATCTCTTCTTAGTCCATCGTTTCAAGGCCGACTCTGTTCACTACGTCACGCCAACGGAGGACAATCAATACCAAGTCGCCAAGATGAAAACTCACGGCATCTTCCGCGAGGTCAACACCGAGGTTGGTCAGATTATCGTGGCCGACGTCGACCACGAGCGCATCTCAGAGCTTTTGACTCCAAATCAGGAGGCCTTAGGAAGGCTGATTCGCAAGGAGGGGTAGAGGACCAGGCGGAGAGGCGTCACTATATTGACCGGACGAATGTCGGCTCGCATCGAATTACGGCAATGGCATGAAGAGAACTCTTAATGCTGAAAGTTTACGCTTAAGCTGAATGCGACTTGAAGGCTGCCGCTCAACCCTGCGGAGACCGTTTTGGGACCACTGAAAGGCATCAAGGTTATTGAGATCGCGAGCATCGGCCCCGGCCCGTTTTGCGCGATGATGCTCTCCGACATGGGCGCGGAGGTCATTCGCGTTGAACGCAGGAGCACCGCCAAAGGTGGCGACTCGAAATACGACGTTCTCAATCGCGGCCGACGTTCGATTGCGTTGGACCTCAACCACTCGGAAGACGTTGAGACGGGGCTCCGTCTGGTCGCCCAAGCAGACGCTCTGATCGAAGGCTTTCGCCCGGGTGTCATGGAGCGGTTGGGGTTAGGCCCCGAAGTCTGCTTCGGGAGGAATCAAAGATTAGTTTACGGCCGCGTCACCGGCTGGGGTCAAACGGGTCCACTGCGAGAAGTCGCCGGACACGACATCAACTACATCGCCTTGAGCGGCGCGCTCCACGCCATCGGTCCTGCTGGAGAGAAGCCCGTGCCTCCGCTCAACCTCGTCGGCGACTTCGGCGGTGGCGGCATGTTACTCGCCTTTGGCGTAGTGTGCGGGATTCTGGAGTCGCGGGTATCAGGCAAGGGACAGGTAATTGACGCGGCGATGATAGACGGGGCGGTCCTCCAGATGGCGATGATTTACGGTCTCAAAGCTGCTGGGAAATGGAACAGCCAAAGGGGCACGAACTTGCTCGACGGCGGCGCGCATTTTTACGACACTTACGAATGCGCCGACAAGAAGTTTGTAGCTATCGGTTCCATCGAACCGCAGTTCTACGCGCTACTGCTGGAGAAGGCTGGACTGAGCGACTCGGCCTTTCTGAGGCAAATGGATGCGACACAGTGGCCCGACTTGAAGAACAGATTTGCAGCCCTTTTCGAAACTAAAACCCGCGACGAATGGTGTGGACTGATGGAGGGCACGGACGTATGTTTCGCCCCGGTTCTTGATCTGGATGAAGCACCGCGGCACGCGCATAACGCCGCCCGCAGGACGTTTGTTGAGGTCAAAGGGGTAATCCAACCAGCACCCGCCCCGCGATTCAGCCGCACTCAGCCTGAGATTCAATTCTCTCGTCCAGACGTTGGACAACACGGTGAGAAGTGTTAGGTCAATGGAGCATTTAACCCCGGAACTCCCACACGAGGTCGCATTGAAAACCTACTAATCTCACAAGTCTTCCCAAAAGGGTGTTCGCGAGGTCCATTTTTCTTGTTAGTTCCTCGCTGAGCGCCTCTCCCCGTGCGGAACAAACGCCGAGCTTACCGCTGCTGCTCAATTTCGAATCGCGCGCGATCCCAATCGTTGGTAAAGAGACACCCTGTCGATGTGTAACAAACGCGCCGTCTGCGTGTGCGTCCCCGCCTGCTGTTTCAATTGGTCATATAAGCGCAACATCGTGCGATCGAGGAAGTCGTAAAAACTTACGTGCAGGTTGGCCGCTCCTCCGGTTAGGAAAGCATAGTTGGCGGAAGCAGGCAGAGCTCGCCTAACGGTCGCAACCGTTAGCGGGTCTCCATCGTTGGCAGTCGCGGCCAGCCTTTCAATCACGTGCCGCAACTGGCGCACACTGCCTGGCCAGAAGTAACTGAAAAGGGCATCGACGGCTGCTTCTTCCAGGTAATGTTTTTGACGCGGGCGGTACACTTGCCAAGCATAAGATGACGCTAAGATGACGACATTTTGTCGCCAGACGTAACCGGACGAAGCATGACTTCGACGGCTGCAAGTCCGATAAATACTGGTTCGTCTCGTTTGGTGAGATCAGGTAAGATGCCTTCGAATGGACTTAAAATCCGATGTGCTGCAATCAGTGCAATCGCCCGCACGCGACAATAACATTTCGCGCGTCCATTAAGCGTCCAATAAGCGTTCCTCTGAGTCCGTGAAGTGCGGTAGAGTGCTATCCATGCCGCTAAGTTCCGTTGAATTACAACAGGTCGCTTCTCTTTCACGGCGGCGACACGGGTTCGACTCCCGTACGGGACGCCAACATTCCGTTAGCATTCTCAGATTCTTCTCGTAAGTAAGAAGCGCCAATGTTTCTTGCGAAGGGCATCCAACAGCTTAAAGCTAATAGATGCGTCGCTCAGCTTCAGTACGGTATGCGCGTCATCTGCGACGCAACGACCTGCCAGCGTCCGTTTCTTTTGAAATAGGTATCCTTGTAACGAGCCCGCATGCTTCGACCAATCGCGCTTTGGATAACCACGACTCCGCTGAGAATCACCTTCTCTCCTTCAACACGAGATTGCACATCTTCAGTCGAGAACTTCATTGGCGGCCGGGATGACTCGCGCGCGGCCTTAAGCTCAGCGAGGATGTCGGCCTTCCTTTGCACTGAACCGTCGGATCGCGTCAAACTGAATTCATCAGCCACAATCCGGTTCATCGCCTCCGAATCAAGTTTCTCGTAAGCGTCCAGCCACTCACGTTCCAGGTTGCGCACTTCTTGTTCGAACTGGCTGAGTTGCACCCTGGCAATCGAGGATTGCGATGTGGCAACAAGCTCCCGCAGCTTCTTAACTACCGGCATCATCGCCGGCGGGCTAGAGTTCGTCAGAATCACCGCCGTGTATCCACTTTCCGGAAACATATCGAAGTTGGCGCCGATGCCGGGCGCGCCTCCGTTATGTCCGACAACGCGCCGGCCATCAATTACGCTGTCGCCGAATCCGTAAGCATACTTTCTGTCTGGCCCACCCACTTCCACCTTTCCGGTTGTCAAAATATCTGTGTATTTCTTGCTGAGCAGCTTGTTGTTTCGCAAGGCGAGACTGAATTTCAACATGTCTTCAACCGTAGAGTAACCACCTCCTGCGGGCGAGGCCCTGGCCGGCAGTATGGAGGTGTTTTCACGGAGAAGAACCGAGGGATCAGCCATTCCCTGCGCATTCATTCGCATGTAGCCCAGCGCCAGGTTGGGAATGTTGCCGCCCTTGTCGTACGAATCAGTGTTCACCATCCCGGCCGGTTTAAAGATGTGTTCTTTCACGTAGGTGAAATAGTTTTCTCCCGAAACTTTCTCGATGATTGCTCCTAACACGACAAAGCCTGAGTTGCTGTAAGCCATCTTAGCTCCTGGTTCGAAAGCGAGGGGCTCGTTCACAATCAGGGCCAGAAGGTCCGAAACTGACTTCATCTTGTCGAGGTTCGCCATGAAGGTTTCGCTCTGGTAGTTCCCCATGCCCGACGTGTGCGTGAGCAGGTGATGCACCGTCACTTTTTCGGCCACGGCCTTGTTCGGATAGTCCGGGAGGAGTTTAGCGATTGGATTGGTGAACGACAGCTTGCCCCGCTCAACCAGTTGAGCAATGGCAACGGCCGTAAACATCTTGTTCATCGAGCCCAGATTGAATTTAGTATCTGTTCTGTTTGGGGTGTTGGTAGATCGATTCGCCAGGCCATAGGCCTTTTTGAAAATGGGTTCACCGTCCCTGGCAATCAGAACGGCGCCCGAAAATGCGTCGCCGGCAGCGGCCTGAGTAAGATAAGTATCGAGCTCTCGAAATGATGCGGCGCTTGTATTTGCGCCTCTGGTTTGGGCGTCAAAGGTTGGTGTTTGGCTGTGAACGCCGAAGGCGAAGAAACTAAGCAGGAACAGAGCGACTAAAATGCCGGCGCATTGAAATTTGAAAAACATTCCTTTGTCTCCCGAGCAAAGATTTGGATTTGGGTATTGCACGCCATTATGCTTGCACTTATGCAGCGCGCAGTTGTTAACGCGGCGCTAAGAGTTTGTTAAGGATGTAAAACCTTCGACCCGTACCGCTTTTACTGAAGGCGTCTGTGCGATAATCGGTTCGATGAAGTTCGGAAACCGATCCTCGCGAATGTTGATTGTGCTGATCTCGCTGTCAGCATTGCTACCGGTGCTTGCTGCTTTGCAATACTACTGGCTGGGCCAGGTGAGTCAGGGCGCCAGCGAGCGGCTCGAATCCACTCTGCGTGCCAGCGCTACACAATTTCGGCATGACTTTAATCGGGAACTCATCCGCGCCTATCTCAACTTCCTGATTGATCCTTCCGCACCACCCGATGATCTTGCGAGCTATCACACGCAACGCTGGCAGCGCTGGAAACAGACCGCCCCCAACAGTCGACTAATTAGCTACGTATTCGTCGTTAGTTTCGATGAGCAGGGACAGCCTCGATTGAGTCATCTAAATCCGACCACCGGTCGGCTTGATGCTAACGAATGGGTGGGTGAGTTTGCGAGTCTACGAGATCGCTTCGTCATCAGAAGAGCTGATAGTTCGACCTCAAGACCACCGCTCGAATCGTTTGCTGAAGAAATTCCCGCACTGCTGATTCCATTTCCGTTTCAGCCGGTTGGAAAGGGGTCAAAGACGCCGCCACTACCCAATGGGTTTACGATCGTCAAACTCGATTTGAAATACCTGCAAACCGAGTTTATTCCCGCTCTCGTGCAGAGACATTTTTTTGACGGATCACACACCGATTATGATCTCGCCATTGTTAGTATTCGCGATCCGAAACACATCATCTATTCGACACGGCCGGCGTCAGATTTTTCTACCAGCGATGTTTCGCTTCGGATTCTGGGGCTCGAGTCGGACGAAATTCGGGCATTTCTTCACTCCGAAGGCGAGATGGCGACCGACCCAAAACAACCGGTCACGCGAACCATGCGACTGATCAATTTGACGCCTCCAACAGCCGCCGCGTCGGCATCGTCCCCGGAGGATGGTCACTGGCGACTACAAATAAGACATCACGCCGGATCGCTGGCCGCGGCCGTCAGCAGTGCGCGCCGTCGCAATCTCGCGATCAGCTTCGGAATCCTGGTACTTCTGGCAGCCGGTATTTTCATGACTGTGCTGTCAACCTGGCGCGCCCAACGTCTGGCGCAACAGCAAATCAATTTCGTCGCCGGAGTAACCCACGAACTTCGCACGCCGCTCGCGGTGATCTGTTCGGCGGGCGAGAACCTTGCGGATGGCATCGTTGATAACCCCGGGAAGGCCGCGCATTACGGGCGCGTAATCTACAATGAAGGCCGTCGACTTGCAGAAATGATCGAGCAAGTTTTGGAATTCGCCGGCGCGCACACTGATCGCCCGCTCTACCAGTTTCGGAACACGGACATGGCTGATGTGATCGCGGGCGCGATCGCGTCATGCCAAACACAAATGCTGGAAAAGAATTTCGCCGTCGAAACCTTCATTGATCAGAATTTGCCGGGCGTTCACGGTGACGAAGCTGCATTGAAACGGGCGTTCCAAAATCTGATCGGCAATGCCATCAAATACGACGGCCGGAATCGTTGGGCCGGGATTAGCGCGCACGCATCGACCGGGAGACGGCCGGTTGAACTTCAAATTACCGTTGAAGACCGGGGCCCGGGGATCAGCTCGAATGATATTGGCCACATCTTTGAGCCGTTCTATCGTGGTCAAGACGCAATCGCGTCGCAGATTAAGGGCAGCGGTATTGGCCTCAGCCTCGTAAAGCAGATCATAGAAGCGCACGGTGGAAAAGTAACAGTGAAAAGCACACCCGGTATCGGTAGCGTTTTCACTCTGCACCTCCCAGTGGATTCTGAAAGCAGTTCATGACTCAGCGCATCCTTTTGATCGAAGATGAGTCTGGTCTGGTAATGACGCTCACAGATCGTCTGTCGAGTGAAGGCTATTCTGTGGAGTCCGCGGGCGACGGAAAAGCCGGACTCGCACTAGCAACCGCCGCATCCTTCGATCTGATTATTCTCGATGTGATGTTGCCCGGCCGCGGAGGCCTCGAGGTCTGCCGAGACTTGCGCCAGCTTGGCGTCATGACACCGATCATAATGCTAACTGCGCGCGGGCAACTTACCGACAAAGTAGTGGGCCTGAAGCTCGGCGCCGATGACTATGTCACTAAACCGTTCGAGATGGCTGAGCTTCTGGCCCGAGCGGAAGCACAACTGCGGCGTGTAAGCGGTAGTGGGACGGCCTCTAATGAGGCCTTTCATTTTGGCGATGTCAGGGTTGACTTCAGGCGAGCTGAAGTTCATCGCGGCGACAGAGTCATTGAACTCTCGGCGAAAGAGTTCAAATTGTTACGGTATTTGATCGAACATCGGGGGGCGGCTCTCTCCCGCGACGAATTGCTCAACGAAGTGTGGGGCTACGATGCTTCAGTCTCGACGCGTACAGTTGATGTTCATGTGGCGTGGCTGCGGCAAAAGCTGGAACCCAACCAGCGGCACCCGCAATTTATTCTCACGATCCACGGTCTTGGATATAAATTCTCAGCAAAAGACCGAGCTGTCACATCTCGCTGACCGCAGGTATGAAAGTCCGTTGCACGAGAGCATGTGCGGGTCGGACGCCGCACCCTGCGTGACAATTGAGGTAACGCGCGTCCATTAAGCGTCCAATAATCGTTCCTCTGAGTCCGTGAAGTGCGGTAGAGTGCTATCCAGGCCGCGAAGTTCCTTTGAATTACCACAGGTCGCTTCTCTTTCACGGCGGCGACACGGGTTCGACTCCCGTACGGGACGCCAACATTCCCAAGCACTCGCAGGATTTCATTCCCAAAATCACTCTTGTAAGGCAAAATCGTTCGGTGCTTCAAGGTCCAGAAGCTTCAACAGAGTCGACCAGATGAAAAATCTGAGCCGCTGGTTTGAAATGAAGTCAATGCTGACAACTAGAAGTAAGATTGGGAGGATGAAGACTATGTCTCTCCGAGCAACGTCTAAACAAAAACGCCCGCGCGCTAAATTTACAGTCAACTCCGGCGCGCTGACGATGATGATTCCCCTGTGCGTCCTATTCCTTGCCTTCGGTTCATCGTCGCTAAAGGCACAGGACGGACGCGTGGTCGGTAATGTGTTGAACGTTGAAGGTGAATGGTATCTCGACGGCCGCCCGGGCCAGGCACTTTCAAAGGGCGCAGACTTGCCGCCTGGCGGCGTCATTCGCATCCCCTCGCCCTCTCCGTTTGCTTTCATCATCATCCGCTCTAAGGATAACCAGATTATTAACAAACGATGCCGCAATGCCGGCGAGTGTGCGCAACCCATCCTGCTGCCGAGAGCCGTCCAGCACACGGCCTCTTATTGGGAGACTATTGCCGAACCGGTGATGAATTGGTTCCGGGGTCACCCTGCCAGCCCCTCAGTAAACGCAGGCCGGTCGGCTGACGGAGCGCTGCGGGAAGCAGTGGTGCGAATAAAAGACGGCCAAATTGATCTGGCCCCTGTTTTCACCGACATGAACGACGGCACCTACTACGTGACCCTCGAAAGAAAAGCGACTGAAGGCAAAACGGCGGACGGGGGACCCTCCAAGCCGATAGAAGTAAAGTGGGGTTCGGCGAATGCCACCACGACTCCCGCAGCGAAGTTCCCACCCGGACTTTACGAAATAGTTCTTTTGGAAAAGCGTGGTTCAGGATATAAACCGACCCTCGCGACGGCCTGGTTTCTGGCCGGTGGACTCGATCAGTATGCACAAACAGTTGGTCCTTTCTGTGAAGCGACGCGTTTGACTGCGACCTGGCAAAAAGATGTGAGCGAAGGGACTGTCAGAGACTTTCACAGAGCTTTTCTCATCCACCTGGCAGCGCAACCCACTCAGTCAACGAAGTAGTATCGACCATGCGGCGCAAGCAACTCAGGCAAAAGCGAGCCCAACGCAAGGAAGAAAAGTTGTTGCGAACGAGAGCAGGGTTTTGGAAGCGCCTGCTACACGCGCTCCCCGCACTGCTCCTCACGATTTTCCTGACATTCATCCTCGTCCGCAGCCAGCACTTGCATGAGTTCGCCGCCGAGAGTCAGGATTTCATGATGCGCTTGAGCGCGCGACCCAAAGACAGTCGCGTCGCAGTGGTGATGATCGGCGATGAGGAATACGAGAGTGAGTTCAAAAAGGAAGGCTCGCTCAACCCCGCGAAGGTGCAGGAACTCATCGGCGCTATAGCCAAAGGCAAGCCCAGGTTGATCGGAGTAGATATAGACACCTCGGATCAGCGCTATCGAAATTTACATTTCGCAGAATCGCCCGCGCCTGTGGTCTGGGTTCGAGCAGTTTACGAACCGGTGACCGATCCGCCGACGCCCCGCGAAGTGCTCGGCGGCGAAAACCCGCAGCTAAACGACGAGCCGCATTCCGGCCTGCCACTGCTGTATGACCTAAACAAAGTAACCCGACTGTACCAGCGCCTGATTGATACGACCGAGGGCAGACTGTCGTCGTTTCCGTGGGCTGTAGTTAAGCGTCTCGATCCGCAGGGTGCCGCGCAACGTCCAGCCACTACGCGGCAGCTGATCATAGGGTTTGCGGGCGCCCAACCTGAAGAGCTGTCGGCTTCACAGATCTTGAAAGTTGCGGACGAACCGTGGTGGCCGGAGAATAAACAGATCAGGGACAAAATCGTCCTCATCGGCGTGAGCTATCAGGGACAAGACCGCCACGAAACGGCGCTGGGCGAAAAGAGTGGAGTCCATAATATGGCCGCCGCCATCGAAACGGAA
>JBBQWP010000066.1:0-9800 GCA_038210455.1 Pyrinomonadales bacterium
GCTTCGCGGTCGTAACAAAGACTTCTGCGGCCTTTCGGACTTTCTGCTGAACAATCATAAAAAATGTATTCGCCCGTCCTCTTATCCTGACCAACTACATCCGGTTCACCGCCAGTTCTTTCCATTTCATTGAGCGACCATAGTTTTTCAGCACTATCTTCCAGCTTTGCTTGTACCTTGGCCCACTCAAGACCTTTATGGCGTTTCAAGTTTTTCTCAAAACGAGCTTTCAATGTTCTGAGTAGTTCTTCCCGTTGTGCTGAAGACAACTTCGTTTTGTTGCTGGTCGCTGCTGGCTTCATTTTATTCATTTATTGATCAACCGATATTGATTAACTGAATGAGTTTTCTATCAGCTGGCTTGAAAATACCGCGATACCACCGTCAGGTTTAGAGATACACAGGTTTAGCGCAGGCGCCTTATCGCAGCGCCTTGTCGAAGAACTCAATTACCGGACGGTCGTAGGATTCTTCCGCCTCTCCGGTGGCGTTGGGAAGAGACACACCGGTGATCGGCAAATCCTTCTTCACCTGGACTGATGCGTTGCCACACCTGGCCAATTCCAGGGTGGAGGTGCGCCAGATATCTCCTTCACCGCCGGCGAGCAGCAGAATCTTTTCGTTTGGCAAAGAGCGAACCAATTCGCACGACGAGGTGCTCTTGTACTTGCCGAAGGAGTAAAGCTTGAGCCCCCAACGAGCCAACGTTTGCAGGATCGCACTATTCATGCCGGCATGTCCGCTGGTCGCGGCGCGGACCACGTCGTCTGTTGTAGCGGGCGCTGAGTCCAACGCAACCGCGCGTATCTCGGGATAACGCCGCGCCGCATCCAGAGCGGCAAAGGCCCCCAGCTCGACTCCGTAAACGCCGACAGGCCCAGCCAATTGAGGCTTGCCAGTAGGGGTTTTCAGGGTGTGAAGATAGTCGATTGCCGCTGTGACATCGTCGCCGTCAAGAGTGCCGAAGAGGGTCCGATTGACCGGCGGATTCTCGCCGTGACCGCGCAAATCCGGCCATAACACCGTGAAGTTTGTGGTCTCGTTAAGCTTTACCGCCAGATTCAAGAGCCACGATCGATCAGTGCCATAGCGATGCAATAAGATCACCGCCGGCGACCCTTCGGCGCCGCGAATGAGCCATCCTCGCCCTTGCGTGCCGTCGTGGTTGGTCCAGGCGACGTCCGTGGCTTTTAGCAGTGGGCCGGTGACCCGAGAGAAGGTTTGCGGCGTGACCAGATAAGCTGCCCGCGGTGGTTTGGTAATACCGTTAACGATCCACACCGTTACGGCCGCGAACGCAGCCACGACGACGAGGACGATTGGAAGGAAAGCCTTGATTACCCGCTTGATGAGTTTGCCCCGTGCTGACATGTCAGGGCGGATTATGAATCAAGAACAGGGAATTGCAAAACGAAAAGGTCTTGAAGTGGTGACAGAACACAGGCCGTATGGGTCCTATGGGCCGCATAGGTCGTATCCGTTAACGTCCAGCCAGGATATGCCGCGCGCGCTCATAGTCATGGGGCGTGTTGACGTTAAGAAAGAAATGCTCTGCGCCGGGCAAATCAGAGAGTTCGCGAAACTTCACCCAACGAGTTCTAACGTTGGCCAGCAGCGCGCGCGGCTTGTGTTCGTCTGCCTTAATTAATGCTTTGGCCGCTGCTCCACAGGATTCGCGGCGATAGATTGCGCAGAGAGGTTGCGGCCGCTCGTCGGGCTGAATCGGGACAATCGCGTCAAGCAATTCTGCTTCGGCCTGGCGCGCGAACTGCCACAGCCGAGCAAACAGCTCGGCGGTCACGAGAGGCAGGTCACACGCCACGATTACTGCCCATTCCGATTGACAGGCAGCAAGGGCCGCCTGGATTCCACCCAGAGCTCCCCAGCGCTCGTATGCGTCCGGAACGTTCTGAAGACCATTGACGGCCTGGTGGTCCTTCGCGCCTACCAGCCTTACCAAAGGAGTTAGGTTGCGCAATGCCGCAGTGATGTGGTCGACACCGGTTTGGTCCCCGAAGACGAGTTGGGCCTTATCAGAGCCCATGCGCCTCGATTGCCCGCCAACCAGGATGAATCCTTCGACATCAAACTTGCTCACGACAACATGCTATTACTTTAGTCAGACTTGGGCTATAGTGAGAGCCGACCTGAGCGTTGCGGATTAGAAGAACTACAACTTATGAAATCAGTAAAGACCAGCATTATAAACCTTTTCATCGCCATCAGTTTTTTAGCCGGATCAATCGGCGCATTCGGCCAGGCGCGGATTGCCAGGACCTCAGCCAAATCGACTGCGCCAGTCCAGGCACTATACCCTCTGGACGATTTGCGACCCGGAATGAAGGGCATTGCCCGTACCGTCTTCACCGGTAGCGAGCCGCAGCAATTTGAACTGGAGATTTTAGGCGTACTGCCCGGCTTCACCGGCCCGCGGCAATCGACAATCATCGCCAGGCTGAGCGGGACCAACGTCGACAGGACCGGCGTGTTTGCGGGGATGTCCGGCTCACCGGTGTTTATTGATGACCGTCTGGTTGGCGCGATTGCGTATAGTTTTCCGTTTTCGAAGGAGCCGATCTGCGGCATCACGCCAATTCAGCAAATGATCGACAACTTTGAGCAAGGCAATGACAAGCCAAAGCGAAATACCGAGGCGCGGGCCACGTCATTCACTGAGCTTGCCAGCACCGAATGGAAGCCAAGACTGCCGAAACCGTCGTTCACTTCCACATCATTGATTGCCCCGGTGTCGGCTGGATCCGCACTGGCGCCTTTGATGGGTCAACAGATACAGCAGATCGCTACGCCGGTGGTGTTCAGTGGTATTAGCCAGGAGAGTCTGGCGCTGTTCTCGGCCGAGTTGACGAGGAGCGGCTTGCTGCCGGTTTCGGGTGTCGGTGGTTCCGCCGCGGTCGGGCCGCTCGAGCCCTTCGACGCCAAAACCCTCGTGCCCGGGACTTCAGTGAGCGTGCAACTTGTTCGCGGTGACTATTCCATCGCCGCGTCAGGCACAGTTACGTTTCGCGATGGAGATCGCATCTACGCCTTTGGACATCCTTTTCTTGGGCTTGGCGGTTCGGACATGCCGATGACCGAAAGCTCGGTCGTGACGGTAATCGCCAATTCGTATAACTCATTCAAGCTCGCGGTTCCCGGGCGCATGGTCGGCGCGATATCCCAGGACCGCGCGACGGGAATTTTCGGCCAATTGGGTCACGCGCCCAGAATGATCCCGGTTAAGATCAATCTTCACACCAGTCGTGATCGCGTGGAAGAGTTTTCCTACGAAGTCGTCAGCGATGAGTTTCTGACGCCCTTGCTTGTCAACCTGACGGTCTTCAACACGATTGCCACGCGCGAACGGTCGATCGGCGAGTCGACCATCGCGATTAACGGTTCCATTGCGATTGATGGCCAGTCCCCAATCGCCGTGCAGCGCCGCTTCTCGACCGCTAATGCCGCAGTCCTCGCCGCAGGATCGATAGCCATTCCAGTGCAAGCTCTCCTGAGCAGCGGATTTGACGAGGTGAATATTAAAGGCATCGTCGTCGATATCGATTCACGCGAAGAGAAGCACGCCGCCACGCTGGAACGAATCTCACTGGATCGAACCGAAGTCGGCCGTGGAGAACAGGTCGAGATTCAGGCCTATGTGCGCACGGACTCAGGCAAACAATTCGTGGAAAGGATTCCAGTCCAGATTCCCGCCGATGCACCACAAGGCCAACTGATGATCATGGTCGGGGACGGCGCGACTTTGCAGGAAGCATCCGCGGCGAGAGCTTTTGTGCCGCGAGATTTGAGTCAACTAGTCCTCGCCATTAACAAGACCCGGAAAAACGATCGCCTCTATCTCAGGCTGCTGCGCCCGGCGCCCGGCGTCGTAATCGGCAGCAGCGAATTGCCTAATCTGCCGCCTTCGGTCGTGGCCACGCTTAACAACGATCGCTCGTCCGGCGGTTACACGCCTACTCTGCTGTCACAGCTTTATGAAAGAGAATTGTCACCCGCTGAATTTGTGGTTTCGGGTCAGCAGGTGATTAGTGTGACGGTCAAGTAGCGTTCCCACCAAATGGACGGCTGCCGATAATCAGAAAGCGCTGCTCTGATCCCGGTATTAGCTCGGCGCGCACCGCCGGCAGCAGACCTTCAATCTCTTTCCGCAGTGATGGTCCGCCAAGAAGGAGCAACGTGCTCGACGGTGGCGACCAATTAATAATCTTCTGAAGCATCTGTTGAAAACGATCGAGTGCCCGGCACGTCACGACGTCGGCCGCCGCAGCAGAAACGTCTTCAAAGCGTGTCGCCAGCAGTCCGGCCGCATGTGGATTAGCTACCAGCCTTAGAGCCTCTCGTAAAAACACGACTTTCTTTTGTGACGATTCAATCAGTGTCGCGCGCAGATCGGCGCGCATGATGAGACAAGGAATGATGGGTAGCCCCGCGCCTGAACCAATGTCGGCTACCCGCGCACCCTGTGCCAGATGTGGGAGCAGAACGAGCGACTCAAGAATGTGACGAACCGCGAACTCTTCCGGAGAACAAGGCGCCACCAGGTGCAGGCGAGGGTTCCACTTGAGTAGTAATTCGTAATAGCTACAGAGCCGCGCAATGTCATCGTCCCCGAGTTGGATCGCAAAGTCAGCCGCTCTCTGTCGTAAGGTCCGGCTGAATCTCTCGATCTGTGTTGGCATTTGGTTGCTGCTTCTGTTTAGATCATTGTGGCACGCGCATCTTGCGCGTGGTTGACGCGCCACTCTTTTCATGAAGATAACATGACTAGCGAATCATTAAGCGAACAACATCAGAAGCTGGGCCGCGCGGTAACAAAGCTGATCAGTGAGCACGCCGCCCGCTTGGAATCCGCCCCGGTAACCTCAACGGCCACGCCGCTCGATCTCAAGCGCTTGTTTGATGAACCGATCCCGTTGACGGGGATACCGGCCGAAGAAATTCTTGAACAGTTTGCCCGCGACGTTGAGCCGCACGCAATGCAGGTCCCCAGTCCGCACTATTTTGGCCAGTTCAATCCGACGCCGCTGGCGATCGGTGTGTGGGCGGACGCCCTCTGCTCGGCGCTCAACCAAAACGCCGGCGCCTGGCGCAACGGTCCGACATCGGCGCTCATCGAAGCCCAGGTGATTGGCTGGCTTTGCGAATTAATTGGATACGGGCCGCAGGCATTCGGCGTTTTGGCGAGCGGCGGCTCAGAAGCGAACTTGATCGCGTTGAAATGCGCGCGCGACAAAGCTGCCCGTGACATTTGCGATCTCGGCGTGCGTGCTGCTGATGCCGACCTGACAGTTTATGCGTCCGAACAATGTCACTTCTCGGTTGAGAAGAGCGTCGACATTCTCGGCCTCGGTCGCCAGAGTCTGCGCAAGATCGACACTGATGAGCGATTTCACATTCGCGTGGATCTCCTGCGCGCTGCAATTGAAAGGGATCGAAGTGAGGGCCGGATTCCGTTTTGTATAGTTGGGATTGCCGGCGCGACTTCGACAGGCGTTATCGATCCTCTGCCTGAACTCGCAGAGATCGCCCGCGAAAATGATTGCTGGTTTCATGTTGATGCAGCTTACGGCGGCGGGCTCGCCTTCTCAGACAGGCAGAAAGAAAAGCTTAAAGGAATCGAACTGGCGAACTCGATCACGTTCGATCCGCACAAATGGATGTTCGTGCCGTTCGCTTGCGGGGCGACGCTGGTGCGCGATGGCGGCAACGTTCTGCGGGATTCGTTCGATATCTCACCTGAATACCTTAGCGAAGATCGGGGCGGCGCCGATGTGCAGTATGACTTTTTTCGATATGGGCAGATGGGCACGCGACGATTCAACGCTTTGAAGCTGTGGATGGCTTTCAAGTTCATGGGCAAGACGGGGTATGCCGAGACTGTCGAGCGTCACCTTGAACTGACTCGTCACTTTGCCGGACGGCTGGATGAGTTGCCGGACTTCGAACGCGTCGGCGAAATTGAAACCGCGGTGTGCTGCTTTCGTTACTTGCCTGAGCGCGTGCGCGCCCTGGCCGCTGAAGATCAGGATCGAGTTCAGCAAGCCATCCAACAGCGGATTGAAAAGAGCGGCAAAGCTTTCTTTCCATCAACTATCCTGCATGGCCGGCGCGCGCTACGCGTGAACATCAACAGCTACCTCACTGAGCGCAGGCATGTCGACGATCTGGTAGAATTGCTTGAGTCCGAGGCGGAAGCTCTAGTGAAGGAAGGAGTCCAGCGATGACCAACGAGGAAATGGAGAGAGCCATCGAATTCGTCGTCAAACAACAGGCGCAATTCACTACGGATCTTGTTCGCCTTGGGAACACCGTGGAAACAGTCGTTAGTGTCTTGGCGCAGGTGGCTGACAATCAACTCAAAATGGGTGAGGCCCAAGCAAACGCAGACGCAAGAATCGCGGAGCTGGCCACGTCCCAGAAGCGAACTGATGACGCGATGTCGGAGACAACGGAGCGCCTCAACTCTCTGATCCTGGTAGTTGAACGTTACTTCAGCAACGGGCGTGGAGGGAATCAATAGTTCGAGGCGTCGGCGTCCAGGATTTGCGATGTCAAAGTTGAGCGCACATTCGTTCCACACACTTGCGGCGCTAGTGCTGTGCTTGACGATCGTCGGCTCGGCGCTGTCACAACAGCCCGCCGCCAAATCCACAGACGATCTGCGATCGATGTCTACAGTCAATTCGGCCGCCCAGTTCGACTCCTTGTCGGTCGTCTATGACGCGAACACGCCTTACGCCCTGCCGCACGTGCTGTTCGTAATCGATCGTCAGAACAAAGACCGAATCTATTACGTCAACACGAAGCGCTATAAATTCCACAAGGACTTCGTCAACGGCACCTATCTCTCGCTCGAACGCGGTCAGGTCTTCTTTGACAACAACTATCTGAAACCGAACCGCCGCTTCATTCTGGGCACGATCGCTTACCAGACCCCGGTGCGACGCTGGACGTTCGAATTCTGGGAAGGCGATCTGATTCCGCCAGATCAGATCAAACTCGCTTCCGAGATCATCAACAAATCGTTTTTTACTCCGGTGGCTTTCAAGCCGAACTCTTCACGCCAGGAAAGTGATTCACTGAGTCTCGGTTTGCAGCGAGTCCTCCAGACCGAGATTTCGAAGGAGCAGGATTACCAGGCGCTCAACGTCGCCAAAGCTTTGGGCCGGATTCACGTGATTCCGAAACTTGATGAGCATGTGGAGATCGGCTCTAACGAAATTCTGGTGCTTGACGAAGTGCCGATCCAACTTCCACCGGTCGCTGGAATTATTACCGGCCGGCCTTCGACGCCGCTTTCGCACATCAACCTGTTGGCGAAAGGCTGGGGCGTGCCCAACGTCTATATCAAGAACGCGCAGGAACTGTTCAAGCAATACAATGGTTGGTGGGTCGAGTTCGATGCGCGCCGCGACACCTACACGATCAAACGCGCCGATAACAGCGCGCTGGATGAATATCAAAAGCGTCTGAAAGAGCGTCTGGATGTAATGAAGCCGCGCTATGATCTCTCTGCCACCAGGCTGGCTGATTTAAGTGAGCAGCGCGCGGCCTCTTCAATTGCTTACGGCGCAAAGTCGGCGAACCTGGGAGAGTTGACGCATGCTCATTTGCCGGGCGTCATCATCCCGCCGGGCTTTACTGTCCCTTTCTATTATTACGATCAGTTTCTGAAACAGAATAAGCTGGACGATGCGATCTATCAGATGCTTAACGATCAGAAGTTCGTGCACGACCCCGCTTATCGCCGCGATTACCTGACGAAAATGCGCGAACGAATTCAGCGGGGAACCATGAACCCGCAGTTCCGCGCCGAACTTTTGCGCAAGCTGCACGCGGAATTTGGGGACAAGGGAGTATTCGCGCGCAGCTCTACCAACAGTGAAGACCTGCCGAACTTTAGCGGCGCAGGATTGTACTCGACAGCGCCAAACGTCCGCGGCGACGATCAACTCGTCGACGCGATTAGATTTGTCTGGGCTTCGGTTTGGAACTTTGAAGCTTACGAGGCGCGCGAGCGGGCCGGCGTCGAGCACACAAAAATCTTCATGGCCGTTTTGATCCAGGAAGGAATCAATTCGGAAAGCTCCGGCGTGATGATTACCGCCGATCCATTCAATCGCGACTCCGGCATTCTGAACCAGGGCTCGATCTACATCAGCGCCAAGCGCGGCCTGGGGATGAAGGTTGTCGAGGGGAAGAAAGTTGCCGAACAGATCGTTTTTCGCCCGAAGGCCAATGCGGTGCAGGTGCTAACGCGATCGGATGAAGACAGTCTGCTGACCTTTGATGCAAACGGTGGCGTGAAAGAGATTCCCATCGGCGGCGAGCGCGTCGTGCTAACCGACGAAGTCATTCGCCGCCTGGCCGTCGCCGCCGCCGGCATCAAGCGTATCTTTCACGGTAAGGACCAGGACATCGAATGGGCTTACCTGAAAGGTCAAATCTACATCGTCCAGGCCCGGCCATTTATTCCGGGCGGGTAGACGTAGCGCAAGTTGTTAACTTGCGATTCTCATCGCCAGCGATCGACTAGGACCAACACATGAACAAAATCTTTGCTGACGGAATTCTCAAAGGCCACGTCGCATTTGTAACCGGCGGCGGCACCGGCATCACTGGCGGCGTCGCGCGCGCGTTGGCGGAAGCCGGCGCCAAAGTAGCTCTGGTCAGCCGCCGTCTGGAACATCTCGAACCGGCCGCAAAAGCAATCAACGACGCCCGAGAACAGGGCACTAGCCCGACCGTCAGGGAAGGCTCCTCAACGATGGACAACAGTGTCGGCGAAGCCTTTGCCGTCGCTGCCGACGTGCGCAATCCCGAAGAAGTCCAGAAGGCAATCGCCGCGACTGTCGAACGATTCGGTAAGATCGACATCGTGGTTAACGGTGCCGCCGGGAATTTTCTTTGCGCGGCAGAGGAGCTTTCGCCCAATGGATTCGGCACGGTCGTCGACATCGATCTGAAAGGGTCGTTCAATGTCTCCCGCGCGGCGTTCGCTCAACTTAAGCAACACCGCGGGCAAATTCTAAACATCAGCGCTACGCTGCATTACCTCGGCACGCCGATGCAGCTTCACGTCTCCGCCGCCAAGGCCGGCGTCGATGCATTGACTAAGAACCTTGCGGTTGAGTGGGGACGTTATGGAATCCGCGTGAACGCGATCGCGCCGGGACCAATCGGCGACACCGAAGGCATGAAGCGTCTGGTTCCGGAACCAATCAAAGAAAAATTGAAACAACGGATCCCGCTGGGGCGTTTTGGGCTGATTGAAGACATCGAGAACGCGGCGGTATTTCTTTGTTCAGATGCTGCCAGTTACATTAGCGGCGCCATTATCGTCGTCGATGGCGGGCTTTGGTTGGCGGCAAATAGACTGATCTGAATTACGAGTGACGTTTCTTCTCCCTTCTCCCTCTGGGAGAAGGGCCGGGGATGAGGGCGCGCAGTGTAGGAGAGGAATCGTTTTTAGGTAAGGTCGTGTTAGCCAGGACGGCTTGAGGTCAAAAAAGACCCGCTCGCAAGCCCTCACCCCAACCCTCTCCCAAAGGGAGAGGGAGCGAATTCGCAATCGGCAGGGACCCGGTCATCAACATCTCGGCCGAGTCGTGTGCCAACAGCAGAGTCATTAAGAAAGGAATGACAGTCACCGCACTGCTATGTGAATGTCCAGTCGGACTGAACAAATGATTTTAGCTGCTTCGACCTTAAGAGAGACTGACTGCTATTCGTGGCACGACTCTATGGTGCGTCACACTCTCGCGCATGCGGCCCACTCAAGGGCA
>JBBQWP010000067.1:0-9315 GCA_038210455.1 Pyrinomonadales bacterium
CCGATCGTGGCCGATAAGGAACCTACGCTGCGAGCGATCGTTCTGCTCGCCGGCGTCGCTGAGCCTGCGCGCAGTGCCCTTCATTTCCAGATGAAGAATCTCATAGAGCACGATGCGAAGCTCACGCCCGCAGAGCGAGAAGCCCGCATCGCCGCGATCCCCGCGAGGATCGATAGCATGATGGCCGCTGACCCATGGTTGAAGTTCTTCCTGACCTTTGATCCGGCTGCCACAATGCGGCGGGTGAAGACACCGGTGCTCATCCTAACCGGCTCTAACGACCAACAGGCGGCTCCGGCGCAGGTTGCTCTGGAGGAGGCGGCGTTCAAGAGCGGCGGCAACAAGGACGTGACTGCGCGCGTGATTCCCGGTCTCAACCATCTTTTTGTAGAGGACGACGACGGCTTTCCAGGCAATTATGCGAAGCTCCCGCCACCAGTGATGATGCGGGCCGATGTGGTCAAGATAGTCACCGACTGGCTGGTGAAACACCTCCGATGACGCCAACTTGGAATAGTGTTGGTCAAAGGACTCAAATTTATAGCGACACCTGAAAAGGGCGAGGTCACGGCGTTGCTCTGCGGCCGGAGGCGGCGACGCATTTGCAGAGGTCTTCTATGCTCGGGTCAGGATCGTCATCAGTGGGTGCCTGATGAGTTGTGGAATTCGTTGGCAGCCTTAGCGGTTGGTCGATGGCTGGCAGTAGCTGCTCTCCGATCCGCACCATACTCATCTGTGCGTGGACGTCATAGATAAGATCTGTGGGAACCATATCCGTTGAAGTCGCTTCTTAAATATGATTGATTGTGGCTTTGTTGACATTCAACCAATCCCAGAAGTTGTTCCGGAGCAAGCCCATGTTTGAACCGTAACTCCGAGGCATCGTGAATTTGCCCACGAATTTATTCGTCACACTGGAAACACTGGAAATCAATTCACCAAATGACGAAAGGTGGATTGAGCTTGTCTAAGTCGCTAATTTTGTTTCTGCTTGAGGTGAGCTGACAAGGAAAGCGTTTCATGCCATTGCCCGTAACTCGATGCGGGCCGACGTTCGTCCGGTCAATATAGTGACGCCTCTCCGCCTGGTCCCCTACCCCTCCTTGCGAATCAGCCTCCCCAACGCCTCCTGATCCGGCGCTAATAGCTCGGAGATCTGCTGATGGTCGACCTCGGCAACGATGATTTGGCCGACCTCGGTGTTGACCTCGCGGAAGATGCCGTGCGACCTCATCTTTGCGACCTGGTACTGGTTGTCCTCGGTGGGGGTGACGTAGTGCACCGAGTCGGCCTTGAAGCGGTGCACCAGGAAGAGGTGGACGAGGGTCATCAGGCGCTTCTTGCGCAGCGACTCCGCAAAGGTGTTCTGGTCGCGCACCGAGAGAATGCTGCGGCCACGCCGGTCGCGGATGGGAGCGAAGATGACGTTGGCGAGTTTCTCCTCCCGCTTGTCGTAGACTACGAGTTCGAGCAACTCCGAGCCGGCGCTGTTGGGCCGCAGTTGGACGCGGAGCGCGCCGGGGAGCTCATAGTGCTGCGTCCACATTGCCAGCCACTCCTCGAGGAGCTTCTTTGGTATCTCGGTTTGGATCAGGTGCTGGTGCTGGGTGGAACCCTTGCCCATCGCCATAGTCGTAGCCGTTCGCCCTGACGTAGCGGCCAATGCGGCGTCCGCGCGTGGTCCGCCCACGAGAGTTTGAGGCGTGCGGTAGGGCGAGTCGACCATGCGGAGTTTTCGTTGCAGCCGGGCGAGGGCCAGCATACCGTCCTGCTTGAGGGCGGTAGCGAAGTCCTCGGCAGCGAGGCCGTCGATCTGGTGACCGCCGTAGGTGATGAAGTTGAAGACAAAGCCCAGCTTGCCGAGTTCCTCGGGGAAGCGTCGCATTTCTTCGTCGCTCATGCCGGTGGTGTCCCAACTGAACGACGGCGAGAGGTTGTAGGCCAGCATCTTGTCGGGGAACTCGGCGTGAATCGCCTCGGCGAACTCGCGCGCGTCGTCGAGGTTGGCGGTCTTGGTCTCCATCCACAGCAAGTCGGCGAAGGGTGCTGCCGCAAGCGACTTGGCGATGGCGTAGGGAATGCCGCCGCGCACTTGGTAGTACCCTTCGGGCGTCCTGGGTGCCTCGCAGTCCCAGTCCACGTCGATGCCGAGTTCGCGCGCCTTCTCGCGGGCCGCGTAGAGCGAGGCGCGGGCGGCGAACCGCCGCCAGTCGTCGACACTAATCTCGACCGGTTCACCTTCGCTCGCCCGGAATTCGATCACTTCAGCAACCGCTTCGCCGAAGGTGTTCAGCCCGGCGTCGTCCTCCCACGCGTCGAGGAAGCGGGCGGCGACAGGATCGAACATCGCGTCGATCGAGGCCTCTTTCCCCTCCCGCAACGACGCCACAGCTTCGGCGGCCTGCGCCAGAATACCCCCGCGCTCCAACCACTCCCGGGCGACGGTGTGTTCTCCGGTCGGGATGGCGTACAAGAGATGGCCGTTGAGTTCACCGACTCCCAACTCATGGAAATGCTGGATCAGCGCCAGGAAGCACGGCTTGTACGCGGGCACGTCGGGGTTCGTAGCGCCAACCAGGAAGGGTTGGTCGCGCTCGTCCGAGCGACCGTCGATTAGATTGGCGGCCTCGGCGTCGGTGCGGGCGACGATGGTGCCAGGAACGCTCATCACGTCGAGTTGAAAGCGGGCTGCGTTCAGTCGCTTGTTCTGCTCGTCCTGTGCCACAAGAACTTTGCCGCCTTGATGGCCGCACTTCTTCGTACCCGGACGTTGGTCCTCGATGTGGTAGCCCGGAACACCGGCTTCCACAAAGCGGCGGATCAGGTTGCGCACGTGCGGATCACCGCCATGGCCGGTGTCGGCGTCCGCGATGATGAACGGCCGGAAGTCGTGGGCCTGCGTGGCGGCGCGCTGCGCCTCGGTCATCCGTGAACGCAGATACTGCTGGTTGCGATCCGCCGTGAGCAGGGCGCGTACGAGCGTAGCTGCTTCGTCAGGCACCTGGCTGAGCGGATAGCTGGCGAGATCCGGTCCAGAGTCCTCGCTCGTGCCGCCCTTCGCAGACGTCGCCCAGCCACCAAGATAGATCCCTTCGATCCCCATCCGCCTCATCGCCACCGCCTGCCCCGGCGAGTATGGACCAAAGGTGGTGATGCTCTTGCGCTCGGCAAAAAGTTCGCGCAGGCGATCGTAAAACGCCGTGGCCGCCTCACGGGCGATGGTATAGTCGTGGCCGATGGTACCGCGCTGCTCGACTACCTGACGCGCGGTGTAGAGTCGAACTATCCCCGCGAATCGCGGACTGTCGAACCACTGCCTGGTTTTGCTGATCTCGTGCTCGAATGATTTCATTTGGCCACCCTTCAATTCAGACGACAAAATCGAGATTCTCGGTAATGCGTGTTCCGTCCTGCTCGAACGTTTCGATGTAGGCGCGTATGTGTGACCGGGCAGCGGCGAGATCGTGATTGTTCAAGTTCAGATTCAAGAGATCGATGTACCACGGCAGCTTGGCGTGATTCATAACGTAAGTCGCTACGATCTCTCGCGCGATGGGTAGAGTTGTTGTCTTCGAATCGTCGTGAACGTCACGATCGCGCGCGGCGAGCAACTTCGCATACTCCTCGTCGAGCAGCGTCGAGAACAATGACGCGCTGAACGCATCGCCGCACTTCGCTTCCGTCTCCGCGTCGTCTTCGGTGAACTGCGCGTGTTTGTGCAGCCATTCCCATAGAATGCTGAGCCGGATCTCGCCGGTCGCCATGTCTTCCATCAGGTACAGCACGTCGTCGTTGCCGAAGAAGTCCGCCGCCTTGAGCGCCGCCGCCTGGAAGCCTCGCTCGAAGGCGTTGCCATACTGAAGGGCGACGCTCAGCAGATCACGAGCTCCTCGGACAGTGCGGGGCGCCGGCTCGAGCAGCACTAACCCGTCTGAGTCCTCCTGCGTGTAAGTAAGAGGAGGGAACTCACGGCCTAGCTGGTTGTCTGCCCCAGCCTCTTCCCAGACCGGCCGCACGATGTGAACCATCTTCCAGTGAGCTACCCATTTGCCGCTCGCCCCAGCGAGTTGCTCGCGCTCGCCGCCGGCCTTAGCTCTGCGCATGCCAGCAGCGACTCCCGCTTCAGAGCCGACCGGAATGTTAGGCTCCATCCCACCCTGCCAAAGGGCATAGTGACCATTTCGATCGGGCGTATTCACCGCTCGCCGAACCCGGTCCTCGTAGTTGCGCATGTAGCCGTAGCTCATGCCGATCGCGTCGATGTTGGGATTGATGAACTCCGGGTCCCACGCCATCGCGTCAGCGACACTGTTGATGTAATCCCACCGGCCGGTGTTGAATCCCACAAAGTGACGACCGAGCGCGGCGCGAATCTCAATCAACTGGAAAACTGCTTCAATCTGTTCGACCAACACGTAGGCCATAATCGCGCCCGTCGCCAGCCCGAGGTGCTCTTCGAGGGCCGCAAGCATGTCATTCCATATCGCGGCCTCCTCGGCTGTCTGGATCTTTGGGAGATAAAGCACGATCGACGACCCCGCATCACGCAGTCGTTGATGGTTGTTGACCACGTAGAGCGCGAGGTCGACTATTGATGCCGAGAAAGCACTGCCGTCAGCCTCGCGCACGTGGCGGTCGTCGAGGTGCAGCCCGCGCGCACGGAAGATCCTGGTGGTGAAGTCGAGTTGCTGGCGCCAGTCGGCGACAATGGGCCGCCCGAAGAAATCTTGCGCCCAGCGGTTCATCTCAGCGGCGACTTCCTCGGCGACGCGAAGGAAGAGTGGATCCCTTGCGAATGCGAGTTTGAGATTGCGCTGGTTGTCAAGCGACATCGTATCGACCTGTCCGAGCGCGTCCTCGCCGTCAAACATCCAGCCGTCTGCGCCCGAGAGCAAGGCGTATGCGATATTTCGCAAACCGCTCTCAGTGGTTGCTCGGGGCCTGGCGGCCGGCCCGGTGCCCTGAATCCACTGGCGCCTAAGATCTGTTGGAATCTCACGGCCGTCGAAGTTGCCATCACGCGCATCTTGAACGCGAATGCTCGTGCGCGGAATCAAAAACTCGGGGTCGAGGAACGTGATATGTAGCTGTTTGCGCTCGCGCATCAGTCGCAACGCGATGCGCTTTGCCATCAAGTCGCGCCGGTCACGGTTGAGCGGCGCAAGAACTTCCAACGCCTCAAGCGCCGCTGGGGTGTAAACGTCCGGGTAAGCGCTGAGCACGCTGTCGCGGTAATCGAGCCTCCGAGTCATTTAGTCCTATACCTTAAAACCGACGCCACCGCATTCGTCCCTACAGTGGTTACTCGACCAGTGAGAGGCAGGCTATTCCACGGCAGCGTTCCCTGAGCTAAGAGGCGTCGTGCAGCAGCCGGCGCGAAACGGCTACATATATTTTAGAATTTCTCTGGCGATGATGATGCGTTGAATCTCCGACGTACCTTCGCCGATTGTGCAGAGTTTCGAATCGCGCCAGTACTTCTCGGCGGGGTAGTCCTTGGTATAGCCGTAACCGCCATGAATCTGAATCGCCTCTTCACAAACGCGCACGCTCATTTCCGACGCGAACAGCTTGGCCATCGAAGACTCTCTGGTGGTCTTCTTCCCGTTGTCTTTCATCGCGGCGGCGCGATACATCAAGAGCCGCGCCGCTTCGATCTGCGTGGCCATATCAGCGAGCTTGAATTGAATTGCCTGAAACTCGCTGATCGGTTTTCCAAATTGCTGTCTCTCCCGTGAATACCGAACGGCCGATTCGAAAGCGCCCTGCGCGATGCCGACTGCAAGAGCGGCAATCGAGATTCGTCCACCATCAAGAATCTGCATCGCGTTAACAAAACCCTGGCCCTCTTCGCCCAGACGGTTCTCATCCGGCACAAAGCAGTCTTCGAAGACCACGCTGGCCGTTTCAGACGCGCGCAGGCCTAGTTTGTTTTCCTTCTTCGACGGCGAAAAGCCCTTCATGCCTTTTTCGAAGATGAATGCCGTGATTCCCTTGCTCTGCTTTGCGCGATCGCTCGAGGCAAAAGCCACGCACGTGTCGGCATGAATTGCATGAGTGATGAAGTTCTTGGAACCGTTGACTACCCAACCGCCGTCTTTTTTCACCGCGGTCGTGCGGGTTCCGGAAGCATCTGAGCCGGCGCCAGGCTCAGTCAATCCCCACGCGCCGAGATGTGTGCCGCGCGCCAAGGGCGCGAGATATTTCTGCTTTTGGGATTCATTTCCGTATTGATAGATGTGATTCGCGCAAAGCGAATTGTGGGCTGCGACCGAGATACCGACCGATCCATCCACGCGCGAAAGCTCTTCAATCGCCGTCGCATACTCGACGTAGCCCAGGCCGGCGCCGCCGTACTCTTCGGGAAACAGAATGCCCAGTAAACCCAGTTCGGCCAGTTTTGGTTGCAGTTCGGTGGGAAAATGCTGGGCCTCGTCCCATTCCAGCACATGCGGCGCAATCTCTGCTTCAGAGAACTCGCGCACACTCATCTTCATCTGCAATTGTTCTTCGGTGAATTCGAATTCCATATGATCTGTTACCGAACCGCGTTCTGGTTGGGTCGTAATCTGGACGGTTAACCGATTGACCTCTTCTTCTGGCACTCAGTAGATCACTACTGTTTTGTTTTGGACCGCTTTGATTTGTCGCCGCTTACTTTGTGATCCCCGTTGCTGCCCGACTTGGCGCGACGAAGAGGCTCTTGATACCAGCGTTCTCCAGTTCTGTAATCCGCTTCGGTTCGGCCCAGCATGGCGAGTGCGTGCTTAGGCTGGATGTGAGCGCTGGCGACAATGATTGCATTTATCAGCGCCATCGGAGCCACGTACGATCCAGCGAAAGAAGGGCTGCTGGTGGATGCGACCAGATAGGCATCACAGTGCATCGCCATCGGGGTGGTGTCGCCGTCTGTAATCCCGAAGGTCGGTACGCCCCGCTGACGCGCCCTGAGGACTGATTCTACTGTCTCCCTGAGGCACCGCCCGAAGCTGATGGCGACAAGCAAATCTTTGCCGGTTAAAACGTCAATCTTGTGTTGCAGGTTTCCAGCACTGCCAACGGGTGCGTCGGCATCGATTCCGAGTGGCGTCAAGCCATAGGCAAGAAACCACGCGAGCGAAGCTGCTAGATCCACGCCGACGACCAGAATACGCCGCGAACGATGGATGAGCTTAGCTAAGTCCACCACGCGATCAGCATCAAGACTAGATCTGAGCACACTCAGACTCTCAGTATCTCTTTCCATACTGTGGCGAACCCGGTCAGGCACGCTTCGTTTCTCTTGCGTGGCAGCCTTGAGCACAGTGTATGGCGTTATTTGCTTGACGAAATGTTGGCGGAGGTCTGCAGTGAAGTCTGCGAAGCGTTCATAGCCCAACGCCTGGACAGTACGCACGATGGTCGCGGCGTCAACGTTGTAACGCTTCGCCATCTCACGAGACGAAAGGAAGAAAGTCTCTTCGTGCTTATCCAGGATCGCTCTGATCAGCTGACGGCGGCTGCGGCTCAGTTGTGATTGAGCGAAACGAACCTCTAGAGATGTAGGTGAAGCCACGTTGTGATTTTCATCTTGACCATCCAACTCATTTCTGGCCGACATATCTGCCTCCTCGTCTGCTCTTGCGGCGCGAAGATAACACACTCGTATTTCTGCGCGCAACAGTTGTTGTAATTTAGTTGACAAGTTGCAACAATAAGTGCTATACACCCGCCACGCTAAACTTGAGGGCCCGTGATTGATGCTACATGTTGCCACCTTTTACTAGGTAACGCGCGGGCTTCGCACCGATTAACGCAGCGTAAGCCGCGACCAGTTCTCGGCGGACTCTTAAACATTGTGGCTCCAAATAACTTTTCTTAGAGGAGGCGGAAGGTATGAAACGGAATAGCATGACACCACACCATTACCTGTTGGGAACAAGCGGAGCCAAACTGAGGAAATGTTGTTCCTCGCTTACAGTATTTTTCCTGACCCTCTGCATCCTTCACCTTCTGTCCTCAAGCGCAACCGCCCAGACTACCACTTCTACCATAGAAGGAACTGTGACGGATGCTAACGGCGCGGTGGTCGCCGGCGCAGAGGTCAAGGTGAGCGGGACGGCGCTTGCGACCGAGCGCAGCGCCACAACCGATGCCGAAGGGTTCTACCGTCTTACGGCATTACCTGCGGGAACTTACACACTGACGGTTTCACACGCAGGCTTTGCTACTAGTACCGCAAATATCGAGGTGACGCTCAATCGGGTCCTGAGTTTCGATGTGCAAGTGAAAGTTGGAAATGTTGGAGAAGTGGTCAACGTGAGCGCAGATGAGCAGCCCTTGCTGGAACCGAATGCGTCTTCCACCGGCGCGACTGTCACGCCGCGCCAAATCACGGAGTTTCCCGTCAACGGGCGGAATTACCTCGACCTGTTGCAACTCGTGCCCGGAGTAGCGATCAACCGCCAAAGCGTCGGCGATAACTCTAATCCGGTGCTGGGCGAGCGGAGCGGCAACAACAATTTTATGATTGACGGACAGCCGAACAAAGACACGGTCAACGGCGGACCGGCCGCACAGTTCAATCAAGAGACGATTGCCCAGTTTCAGGTGCTGACGACCGGCTACAAAGCTGAGTTCGGCCAAGCGTCAGGGGCGACCGTCAACGTCATCACCAAGAGCGGCGGGAAAGGTTTTCACGGCGTCGGGTCGCTGTTTCATCGCAACGAAGTTTTCGACGGGGTGAACTCTTTGGATTTGACGAAGAAGGATCCGTTTCGCCTGCGCAGGTTTGACTACAGTCTGGCGCTCGGCGGGCCGGTGATTAAAGATAGAGTTTTCTTCTTCGGCTCGTCAGAGCGGATCACGGAGAACCGCCAGCTGGATTTCAAGTTCCCGAGTACCGGCAATGCGGTGGTTGATGGGCTACTGCATGCCCAGGAGGACCCGCTCAACAACCTGACGCGTACCTTCGAGACGCGAAACTTTTTTAAGTTGGACGAGCAGCTTGGGCGTCATCACCTGACCGAAGAGTTGAATTATACCAATCAAGCCATCAGGGAATTTTCGCCGCTCTCAGCGGCAGGCGGTTTGCCGTCCACCCGAAATGATTCCGGCGCACGCCACCTGCTGCTGGGGTTCGCCGACACCATGTTGTTGGGCGAGCAGAGCAGTCCGTGGGTGGTGACGCTACGTGGTGCGTATCGCGGCGAGCCTTCCGATAGTCGACCCACGCACCCGAGTGCCGGGGCGGGGACGTTGTTCGTCCCGTTCAGTAGCAACTGCACGCTCGCGACATGCCTAATCGTTGGCGATCTACCGAGGCCTTCCTTCGGC
>JBBQWP010000068.1:0-8151 GCA_038210455.1 Pyrinomonadales bacterium
GAACCGTGGTGGCCGGAGAATAAACAGATCAGGGACAAAATCGTCCTCATCGGCGTGAGCTATCAGGGACAAGACCGCCACGAAACGGCGCTGGGCGAAAAGAGTGGAGTCCATAATATGGCCGCCGCCATCGAAACGGAATTAGACGGCGGGGGCGTCGAGCAGCCCGGCGATCTTGCTTTCTTGCCACTCTGGATTTTGCAGGGGATGGCTTTGGTGATCCTGTTTCATTTTTTCCCGCTCCGTAAGGCAATCTGGAAGAACCTGGGCTGGAGTTTAGCACTGGCTGTCGGCAGCGCGTTGATTTGTAGTCTGATAGCCTCGTTGCTCTCGACCCGCTCTCTCTTATATTCGTGGCTTGTATATCTGCCGTACTTTCTTCCGGTGGGCGCTTTTGTGTTCATCGAAGAACTGCGCGAGATCCTCAACGAATGGCGTAGGGAGAAGCTTGGCCATGTGTACAGCGAGGTCAGCGCAGCCGCGCCGGCCGATAAGAAAGACGGCGAATAGAAGCACGCCGCAGTCTGCAAGCACGCTCGGCGCCAAGCCCACTCAGCCTTGAAGAAAGTGATGTTCAAATTGAGCCGATTGGTCACGTTGTTGGTTCCTGTATTGGCGCTTTCGCTTGGGCTTTCGAATCACGCCGCCGGACAAGACTCTTCTCCACAATTAACTGAAGCTCAACAGCTGGTCAAACGCAGCGACGAACTCCGTAGCGCAGGGCGCTACGACGAAGCCCTGCCGCTGGCAGAACGCGCTGTAGCGATCCTGGAGAAAGCATACGGACCGGAGAATCCCTACACCGTTTTTTCGCAGTACCATCTCGCTGTGGTATTTGCCGAAAAGCGCGATTACCCCAATGCCGAATTGCTTTATCAACGCGTAATAAGAGTCATGGACAAGGTGCGGGGTTCCGACAGTCTTGACCTGATTCTCCCGCTCCGCAGCTTTGCTGCGATGTACAAAGCCAAAGGCGACTATGTTAACGCCGAACCGTTATTGAAACGCTTGTTGGCGATCTATGAGAAAGCGCGCGGCTCGGATCATCCTGACGTGGCCCTCTCGCTCAATAATCTTGCTGAACTATACGCGCACAACGGCGACTATCTACGCGCCGAGCCACTGCACTTACGCGCCCTCGAAATTTGGAAGAAGGCAGGCGGCCCGGATCATCCTGACGTGGCCACCTCTCTGAGCAATCTTGGTTCACTCTACCGAGCTAAAGGCGATTATGTACTCGCCGAGCCGCTGTTAAAACGCGCGTTGGAGATCAGAGAGAAAGTCCTCCCTCCGGGTGACCCTGATATTGCCGTCTCGCTGAATAACCTCGCCGTGTTGTTCGCTTACAAAGGAGACTACGTCGAAACCGAGCGGCTATTCCAACGCGCGTTCGATATCTGGGAGAAAGCTCCTGGACAGCAGGTGCATCTTGCGAGTGCGCTCAACAATCTTGCTGCTATCTACAACGCCAAAGGCGACGATGCCCGCGCCGAGCCCCTATACAAACGCGCGCTGGAGATCAGAGAGAAAGCTCTCGACCCGGAACACCCCGATATTGCTACTTCGCTCATGAATCTCGGTTCGTTGTACCTGGAAAAAGACGACATCGTCCGCGCTGAGCCGTTATTGAACCGCGCGCTTGAGATCAGAGAGAAAGTATTCGGTCCCGAGCATCGTGAAACTGCTGCTTCGCTCCGTGCTCTCGGTTTGTTATACAAGCGAAAAGGGGACGATGTGCGGGCTGAGGAACTTTATAAACGCGCGCTCCAGATAATAGAAAAACGCATGGGGACGGAGCATCCTGATGTGGCTTTTTCGCTCAATGGACTTGCAACGTTTTATCACAGCAAAGGCAAGTACGCGTTAGCGGAGCCACTGTACCTGCGTGTCGTGGCGATCGAAGAGAAAGTGTTCGGCCCGAATCATCCGAATCTCGCTCATACTCTCTCCGGGCTCGCTGAGCTTTACGAAAATAAAGGCGACCTTGCGCAGGCGGTGCATTTTTGGCTAAGGGCTGAAGAGACGCAGGAGCATAACCTCAACCTGATCCTATCGAGCGGTTCGGAAAGCCAGAAACAGCTATATCTCACCGGTCTTAGAGGCGTGACCAACGGCCTGGTGTCGTTTCACGTGCACGCCGCACCGAGCGATCAGCTAGCGGCGCATCTCGCCCTCACGGCCATCTTGCGGCGCAAGGGACGTGCACTCGATGCGATGACCGATCAGATCAATACACTCCGCCAACGAGCTGGGCCGGAGGATCAGAAACTGCTTGATCAACTGGCCTCTGTGCATTCCCAGCTTGCCAGGTTACGCCTGTCTGATGGCGACATAAATGACTCGCGCACCACCGAGCAACGCCTGGCACAAGCCGCGCGGCTTTCGACCGAGAGCGAAAATCTGCAAGCAGAGATTAGCCGGCGCAGCGCCCAGTTTCGTGCCTTGACACAACCAGTCACTGTGGAGGCCGTGCGACAGGCTCTGCCTGCCGACGCGGCTCTCGTCGAGCTTTTCTCGTATCAGCCTTTCAGCATGCAGCGAAAAGAGGCAGACCGTTACGATGCGCCGCGTTATGTGGCATACGTGCTGAAGCAGAAAGGAGCCATCACCTTTGTTGACCTCGGCCCGGCCGAGACGATTGACCGGGCCGCCGAGCAGTTCATCGACGCGACCAGAAACCCGGCCAGCGTCAATGCGAAGGAGACGGGACGCGCGCTCGATGAGATAGTGACGCGGCCGATCAGGAAACTGCTGGGCGACGTTCGGAACATTTTCATCTCCCCTGATGGCAACTTGAATCTGGTGCCCTTCGCAGCGCTCGTCGATGAGCAAGACAAATACCTGGTGGAGAACTACACAATCACATACCTCACCAGCGGTAGAGACTTGCTGCGTTTGAGCGTGCCCCACCAGAGCAAACAAACTTCCGTCATCATCGCCAACCCCGCTTTCGATGCGGTGCTGAAAAACGTCTTGCCCAATGCGCCTGATGCGATTTCGCCCGTTGCCGGAAGCCAGTCGCCGTCGAACCAGTCGCGACAGATGCCCACCGCGGGCGCAGGTAGCCGTCGCTCGGATAGCATGCTGACGTCAAACTGGGGTGCACTGCGTGGGACGGCGGACGAAGCTGATTACCTCGAGAAACTTCTGCCAGACTCGCGCGTGCTCACTGGCAAAGATGCGACCGAAGGTGCGCTGAAGCAGGTAGTCGCGCCGCGCATTCTCCATCTCGCGACTCATGGTTTCTTTCTACCGAATGAGCCGCTAGAACAGCAGGTTAACGCGAAAAGTTTCCACGAGAACCCCTTGCTGCGCTCCGGGCTGGTGCTGGCCGGCGCAAACAATTTGCAAGGCGGTGGCGGGGAGGATGGAATCTTGACGGCACTCGAAGCGGCAGGACTGAACTTGTGGGGCACACAGTTGGTTGTACTGTCGGCGTGCGAAACCGGAGTCGGCGTCGTGCGCAGCGGCGAGGGTGTTTATGGTTTGCGCCGCGCGTTAGTGCTGGCGGGTACTGAAAGCCAGGTGATGACGTTGTGGAAAGTGGACGACGCCGCTACCAGCGAAGTGATAATCGAATACTACAGTCGACTGCAGAAGGGCGAAGGACGAACGGAAGGCCTGCGGCAAGTGCAATTGGAGTTTCTGAAACGGCAGACGAGGCAGCATCCGTTTTACTGGGCGAGTTTTATTCTCAATGGCGACTGGCGCAGCTTACGGGCTGAAAACGGCAGCATCCCAACGCGCGTCCATTAAGAGTCCAATAAGAGTTCCACTGAGTCCTTGAGGTGCGGTAGTGTGCTATCCATGCTGCGAAGTTCCAATGAATTACAGGAAGCTCTGATTAAGTGGTCATCAATTCCATGTTCGCTCTGTTCCTCGCCTCGGAGAGGCGAAATGTCTATGGAACAGGTGCTTCCTAATGCCACCGCTCCGTAGGAGCGGAACATTTCTTTATTGCGCTCCTATGGAGCGCGGGAAACAAACCACCAAGCCATAGCTATAAACATCTGGCTCCTACGGAGCCGAAAGCCTAATCACAGACTTTACAGTAACTCGCTTCCCTTTCACGGCGGCGACACGGGTTCGACTCCGGTACGGGACGCCAACTTCCTAAGCATTCTTAAGATTCTCCTGAATACATGGCGGCCGAGGCTTTTCTTAATGGACGTTTCTGGACCGGCGGCGGAGGCTAGATACTTAGGACAAGCATCTTCACAGCGAAGACCGACTTCGCCTATACCCGACTTTGATGACGTCTCCATGGTGACTCTAAGATTAAGATAAATAAACCAGCTACAGGTTTGCTTGGGTTCCCCCAATTTTCCATTCTTCATTGAAATTTAAGGCCCAAGGGTGAGCTGCAACCGTTGACAGACTGGCGATGTCACCAGAGTCCCACGGCGATAACGCGTCCACGCAGACTTGATAGCGGAGCTATGCGTAACGATCGTTACGACAGGTCTAAACGCCAAGCCTGAATTTGCGCTTTCGTGCAATAATGGTTCTTCGCTCGTACACACCACACCGGGCCGGATGATGGGCCCACCTTCTGGTGACGGTTCGTCGCTACGCCTGGCAGGTGCAGGATGAAGGAGTCGGTAAAACAAGCAGATCAGAGCATCACTCAACTGCTGGCTAAGTGGGGCAGCGGGGACAAAGCTGCGCTTGATGACTTGATTCCTCTAGTCTATGACGAGCTTCGAAGACTGGCCGCTAGCTATCTTCGCCGCAAGGCCGGACCACACACCATTCAGGCCACCGCTTTAGTTCACGAAGCCTATGTCCGCCTCGCTGACCAGTCGAGTATCTCAATGGAAAATCGCGCGCAATTTTATGGCCTGGCAGCGAAGGTAATGCGCGACATTCTGGTTGACCACGCGCGCAGGCGCCAAGCGGCAAAGCGCGGCGGCGACCAATTACGCTTATCGCTGACTGAGGCTGAGCGCTTCGGCCACAAACCTGAAGTGGAACTGGTAGCGCTCGACGACGCGTTGAAGGTGTTAGCCGCGACTAATCCACAACACAGCCGGGTGGTCGAACTGCGCTTCTTCGGAGGCCTTACTATAGAGGAGACGTCGCAGGTAATGACTTTGTCACACGCCACGACGGAGCGTTATTGGAGTTTTGCCCGCGCTTGGTTGCAACGCGAGCTGGCCGCTTAGGAACATGGAAACCCCGGAAAGCATGCAGCAGTTGGAGGAGCTCTTTCACGAAGCTGTAGGGCTCGAGCAGCAGGATCGTGTTGATTTCATCGCACGGGTGCGGGCTTCGGATCCCGAACTGGCAGTCGCAGTAGAGTCACTCATTGCCGCCCACCAGACGACGGACGGTCTAATTGATTCGCCTGCCTTTGAGGCCGCCGCTGAATTGATCGCGGACACACCGCCGGCGCTCGTGGCCGGGCAGGTCGTGGAACACTACCAAATAGTGGCGCCCCTGGGAAAAGGCGGAATGGGTGAAGTCTATCTTGCCAGTGATACAAAACTCGATCGCAAGGTCGCGCTGAAGTTGCTGCTCGCGCAGTTCACAAATCGCAAGGACCTCCTGCGCCGTTTTATCCAGGAAGCTAAGGCCGCCTCATCCCTTAATCACCCAAACATCATAACGATCCATGAAATCGGTGAGACGAAAGGCGTTCACTTCATCGCCACCGAGTTCATTGACGGTCAAACGCTCAAGCAACGCATGAGAACCGCGCGCTTGAAATTGGCGGAGGTTCTCGACGTCGCAACTCAAGTCGCAAGTGCATTGCAGGCGGCGCACGCAGCCGGTTTGGTTCATCGCGACATTAAGCCCGAAAACATCATGCTGCGGCCCGACGGTTACGTGAAGGTTCTTGATTTCGGTTTGGCCAAGCTGACCCAGAAGTCCGGCCAATCGAATACGGAAGATTCTGAAATGGGCACGATGTTAAGAGGCCACACCAAGCCTGGAACTGTCATGGGAACCTATGACTATATGTCGCCCGAGCAGGCGCGCGGCCAGGTGCTGGATCAAAGAACTGACATATTTAGCCTTGGCATTGTGATGTATGAAATGGTGGCCGGTAGCCGGCCTTTCGCCGCCGCTACGAGCGTCGACACGATGGTGTCAATTCTCGAGAAGGAGCCTTTGCCGCTGGAAGGGTCTGAGGTTCCCGCCGAACTTCAAAGAATAATTAGCAGGGCGCTGCGAAAAGATCGAGAGGAGCGCTATCAGAGGATCAAAGATCTTTTGATCGACCTCAAGACCTTGAAGGAAGAGCTGTCGTTCGCCCAGAAACTCGAACGTTCAAGGCCGCCTCGCTCAAGCGCAGGACTCTCGACCAAACGCGCCGGGACTGAAGCGCCGACCACAATCCAGCCCAGGGTAGTTGCGGCAACCGCTGATCCATCGACTCCCGCACGCCCCACCAGACGTTTCATACCAGTGGCGTTGGTAGCCCTCGTGCTCGCAGGTTTCGTAATTGGAGGCGCGGTGCTCTGGCAGCGTAGAGGATCAACTCCTGCTATTCCTGCTCCAGCCAAAACTGCGGAACGCACGATGAGCTACTGGATCACCGTGCAGAAGTATCGCGATGGCAAGGCCTATCAGGATCCCTTTCGGCTGAGAGACGACATTAATTTCGAAAAGGATTATAGAATTCGATTGCACCTCACCAGCGCGCAGAGCGGACGTCTCTATCTGTTGAACGAGGGCCCAGCGGGAGCTGATGAAACTCCTACCTATAACGTTTTGTTTCCATCCGAGACGGCCAATAACGGCTCGGCACTGGTGACGGAAAATCAGGACATTCAGGTTCCTCAGCAGAGTTGGTTTCAATTCGATGAGCAGCAGGGCACGGAAAAGATTTGGGTAGTCTGGGCCGCGCAGGAAGTGACTGAGATGGAGGCAATCAAAGGCTTTGCCAATTCCAAAGACCGCGGAGTCATCAGCAGTCCCGGATTGAGGACGGCGGTTAATCAATTTCTGAAAGCGCATTCATCCGGAGCGCCGACGGTCGAACGGGACCAGGATAAGAAAGAGACCATCGTCAGAGCGAATGGTGAGATACTCGTTTACGTTATCAAGCTCGAACACCATTGAGCCAAGCTTGGCTTTACAGAACCGAGCGCGGTAGCGCCGGATGCGAGACTCAACCTCCGTACTAACAGACATTCCCCATTGCTAGTGAGCCGTTGCCAGCTGAAACAAGCTTCTTATCATCCGCCGGTTGACTCTAGTATCCGGCGCTACCGCGCTCGGTTCTGTAAAGGCCGATTGATTCAAATCGAAACTGACCCACTACCGCAACCGGGAAAACATTTCCTCATCCGCGCAAAGCGAGTAAACTTCGGCCTGGCCATTCACGACTTTTTCCTGATTCCTTGAGGGAATCGCGCTCTGAATTCCGGTATTAAGATCGGGTCAAGGTAATTTGGAGCCGCCCAGGTGGGGAACCGGCTGCATTATCGTCTGCCGTCTGTCGCAGAGGGAGAAATACCATGAGCAGAATTCTCGCTCTTTTATTTGTGATCTTGTGTCTATGCCTGAGCGTTTCGGCGCAGGTCGCGCCGGAGCCAAAGACGCTGGTTCCGGGCCAGCCGGTCGAGCGCGAGATCGCGGGCGGCGCGTCGCACGCCTACCGGATTGCGCTTCAGGCGGGACAGTTCGTGCGCGTCGTGTTGGAGCAGAAAGACATTGACGTGACACTGACCTTAGCGGCCCCGGACGGTAAGCAGGCAGCCGAGATCGACCTCACCGGGGTCGGCGGGCTGGAGTCGCTCTCCGCGGAAGCGGCGGTGAGTGGGGATTATCGGCTTACGGTACGTGCCGGCTCCGCCGCACTCGCCGGGTCATACCGGGTGCGGTTGGAAGTGAAGGAGGCGGCCACGGCGCAGGACAGGCAGCGCATGAGCGCCGAACAGTTGCTGGACGAGGCTGGAAAGTCCAACCAGAACGGGGCAGCGGCGCTTGAGACAACGGTTGAGAAAGCGCGGCAGGCGCTCGCGCTTTGGCGCGCGCTGGGAGACCGGTATTGGGAAGGCACCGCCCTCCATTTAATCGGCATCGCTTATTTCTCGGCCAGGAAGTACGAGCAGGCGATTGAAGCTTCCAATCAAGCGCTTGACATCAGGCGTGAGGTGAAGGATCGCGCCGGTGAAGCGAGTACGCTCAGCAACTTGGGCA
>JBBQWP010000069.1:0-8046 GCA_038210455.1 Pyrinomonadales bacterium
TAGCCCGACCGTCAAGGGAGGGCGTCGTGTCCCGAGCACGCCCTCCCTGACGGTCGGGCTACTGCCGCGACTTGCTCTTTGTTTTGATCGACTCCTGGCGGTGAGGTTCCTCGCTCGCCGCACCGCCTCGTCAGAGTCGAAAGACCAGAGATCAGAGGTCGGAGGTCAGAGGTCAGACAAGCGACGCTAAGGGCGGGGCGTGGTGCCGCCGCCTCCGGCTTTCCGCACAGGTCGTTTGCGTTCACTCTTGCGGGTGCCGCCGACAGCCTCGTACTCGGGGCTGTCGGGGCCATATTCCGCTTCGACGGCGCTCAGGACGCGACGGTTCCAATCCTGTAACTCAGCCTCTTCATTGTCGACGGCGATCTGCTCCTCGTCGAGTTCCGCGACTTTCTGGTTGTAGCCGCTCAGCCGCGTATTGAAGCCATTGCCCTTCGCTTCAAAAGCCGGGACCGTAATGGTGGGCCCCAAATTCGGGTCTGGCTTGATTGATTTGAGTCCGGCAAGACGTTGCCGGAATGTTTCGAGGACGGTTGATTTACGTTTGGCTCGCGCCATAGAGAACTCTCCTTTCAGGGATTGGCCGGGTCTCTTGTGAAGACCGAAAGAGCGAGGCTAACTAAGCGAGCAGGCGTAGTATCATGCGAACCTTGCAGAAAATCAAGCAGTTTTGCGATGTCCCTTGAAAAGCTAGGGAAAACGAGGGACAGCCTCGGGATAATAGCAGCCAGGGACGCGAGCTTGGTTGATTGGGTCGCGAGTCTGGTCGATTGGATCGCAAGTCGAATCGATTCAGTCGCGAGCCTGGTCGATCCAGTTACAGGTCTGGTTGATACGGTCGCGAGTTTGGTTGGTAGCGTTGCGACTCTGGTCGATACGGTCGTGAGCTGGGTCGATTGAATCGCAACGTGAGGAGCTAAGGTCGTGAACTCGGCGGATATGGTCGCACGGTTGGCTGAAATGATCGCGAGTTTGGTGGATATGTGTATGACACCGGTTGGCAGAGTCGTGACGTTTTCTGTTGAGGCTCCGCTCCGACCTGCTTAGTCCGGATTATTCATGAAGTGTTTCTTTGCTGGCGAGCCTGCGGAGCAGGTGGCAGCATAAAGCCTTGGGGGCGTAAAGCCCCAGGTCTGAGGCGAATCAAACAGCCGAAGCCTGCGAAGCGGGCGACAGCGCGTAGCATTGTTCCATCGTTCCAAGAGATCAAAAGGCTGTCGCCCGCTTCACTGATTCTTGCTGCTGGTTTTCCTGGGGCTCACGCCCCAGGCTTTACGCTGACGCCTGCTCCGCAGGCTCGATGCGGATGACGTTCTTGATAATCCACCCTGCGGAGGCGGAGCCTCCGATTATCGTAGTCAGCCTATCGGAACGCCGGTGGCTTTCCGCACGGGCTGTGGCAGATCGACAAAGATGTGCGTACGACCATGATCTACACGCATGTTTTGAATAAGGGCGGAAGAGGGGTGCAGAGTCCGCTCGATCGGTGACGGCTCCGGGGCGGTAGCCCGACCGTCAGGGAGGGCGGTCGTCTCCCGAGCACGCCCTTCCTGACGGTCGGGCTACTGCCCCGAGTTGCTCTTTGTCGAGTCGATTACCGATGAGCCTAGAACGTCACGCCGGCCTGGACCTGGAAGGTGCGCGGCGCTACGAAGTGCGTTCCGCTAAAGGTCGAGAGGAAGTTATAGAGCGCGATCTTGTTGGTGATGTTCATCGCCATGAATCGTAGCGTTAGTTTCTTGTGCTCTGTGCCGAGCAGATTGTCGGTGCCGACACTGAAATCGAAGAGATTACGCGGAGCAATCCGCGGCGGATTAGTGTCGTCGTTCTCTTTGCCGTCGGGCGGAATACGCACCCGCAGCGCGCCGCGATTCGCCGAAGTACAAGCCCGAATGGGCTGCGTGAGCGTCGCAAACGTGCTGCCGCAGAACAATCCGATTTGTGCTTGCTGGTCGGCGGTCAGGCTCAGAGTCGAAGCAAAGTCCGGAACCGAACCTGCTACCACGCCGCTGTCATAACGCCAGGTGAAGTTCACGTACGGCGCTACTTTCTTCCATTGATAGTACTGGTATTGCACCTGAGTGGTTTGCTCAAGTTTCTGATCGTGATCGATGCGGAAGACACCGGACGGCAGATTCGAATTGAAGAATAATCCGCCGGTCTCAGGCGGAAAGAAACGGGCGCGGGTGTGTCCGGCCACAATGAATGCCGTAAGCCCTTTGTAGTTTGTCAGGTTGAGTTTCAGGGAAGCGCCATCGACTTTGGACTTCTGCCACGAGATCGGAAAAGTGACGGACGTATTAAAGAGCACGTTGAAATCGTAAGCGTTGTTGGTCCGCTTGATGAAGTAATCCATATCCAGCAGGAGGCGTTTCCCGATCGCTTGTTGAAAGCCGGCATTGACCTGAGTTCGCGCACCGGGCTTTAACGGTAGATTACTGGTATCGCCAAGAATGCCGTTAGCCAGGCCGCCCGCGCCCGTGACGCTGGAGAGGATTAGGTTTTCGTTGTAAGGACTCTCGAAGCTGCGCATGAATGATCCGCGCAGCACCGTGCCGGTACTCTTCAAGTGATATGAGAGCCCGAGTCGCGGCTGAAAGAGCCTGCCTTTCGTAATCCCATCGTAGTTGTCAAAGCGAACGCCGAATGAAGCCGTGGCCTGACCAACAGTAACCGTATCCTGTGCATAGAGGGCTTCCTGCTTGATGTCGGTGTGCCCGCGGAATGAAAACTGGCGGCCGCCACGAGTCAGATCGAACGGCTTGAGGCCGGGAAGGAAGTCCGGGCTGGCCGGGTTGTTGAAATCAGGATCAGTAATGCCGAACTTGAAGGATTCAGTCAGGAAGGTGTGCGAAACCTGCACCCCGAACTTGGCGTTGTGCTTTCCCTTCACATAAGACAAGTCAGCTTTGATGCCGGCGTTATTCAAACGGCGCGACTGGCTGAAAGTCATCGTCTGATCGGAAAACGGATTGGGGCTGGCAAAATATTTTATGTTGTCGAGACGGTAATACGGATTGATCGAGAGCACCGTGGTGGCGCCGAAAATGTGAACGTAGCCTGGCGCAATGTTAAGGCTATGAACAATCTGCCGCTGATCCTGACCGAGGGCCTGCTGATCAAATTGATTCGGCGTCTGGAAATTATTGCGCGCGAAAAACAGATTCAGGTGAAACGTGTCTTTGGAGTTCGGACTGTAATCGATGCGATCGAAAATGCTGCCGGCCGAGCCCCGGTCGTGCAGGACGGTTGATTCGGGCGCATCAAGGAAACGCCGCGAACGCTCGAAGTTCAAGGTGACGAAGTTGCCGGCCTTTGCATTTCCATAACCGAGCGAAGCATCCACCCCAACGGTGCCGAACGTTCCATAGGTTGTGTTGAAGTCGCCGGTGGGCTTCTTTTGATTCAGACCAGACTTGGTGATCGCATTCACGACCAGGCTGGTCTTGTCGCCGTACTCTGCCGGCGTCGATCCGGTAATTATTTCCATCGACTGAATCGCGTTGGGCGGCAGTTGCGTCGAGAAGGCTTTGCTCTGCTGATCAGAGACGGGTTGGTTATCGATCGAGTACGAGGTTTGGGCGTGGTCCCCAAGCGGATGGAAGAAGCCGTTGGAATCGGCCACGACACCGGGAGCCGCGAGGGTTACGACATCGCTCAACCCGGATCCGACTGATCGTACGGGCAGCCGCGTAATCAAGGATTGGTCGACATCGGTGTGTGACGTTGACGTGTTCTCAAGCACGTCGGCTGTATTGGAAGTAACTGTGACCGTTTCGCTGGCAGTGCTGACCGCCAAGGGAATCTTAACGGTGATCGGTACTGAACTCCGCACAGTCAGGCTTTGCTGTTCAGACGTGAAACCCGGAGCTGAAGCCTTAAGTTGATAGTTATTGGGCGGAACATCGTTAAAGCGAAAAGCGCCTTCCGCATCCGTAGTTGCGGTGCGGGTGTATCCGGTTATCGAGTTGGCAATCGTCACCGTCGCGTTCGGCACGACGGCGGCGTTGGGATCGGTTACGACGCCGGTAACTGTGCCGGCGTTGAGTGCCTGTGCTTTTACGTGAACTGACGCAACTGAGAGTGCCGAACAAAGAATTAAGAATGCGAATGAAATCTGAGCAATGCTTCTCTGAGCCTTTAACATCTCTGCCTCCAATGAAGAAATTGATTGCCGGGTGAAGCTGGTGGACGTAGATCACTCCGGGTGAATAGAAGGTCGCTGGCTTCGAACAGTGCGCAGTTCTCAAGAATTACGAAAATGAACGCGCACCTAAGCAGCAAGCGGTGGCTTAGAGAATTGAAGGCGGAGCCCGGCCCTGGCCGGTGGAGGTGTATTCAGACAGCTTAACGACGGCATCTGCCGGACTCTTCAAACCACATGTTTCTGTGGCGCCGACGCCGGGCGCGTGGCCGAGTTCGGTAGTGGAAAGATTTTGGTGGAGTTGACAGATCAAACACTCGGCGCCGGTCCTTGATTTCGACGACGTGCCGCTGGTCTTGCTTGAACTGATCTGTGTTGGTTCGTTTTCAGTCGGCGATTGCGCCGTGTTGGCAAGCGAACCGCCAGGCTTTGCGTTAGTCCCGTGATGATGGGTAAATTCGACTGTGCTGCCCCAGGCAAGTGAAGCCAACAGCAGCACTGCCAGCAGACGAGCTCGCTTCGCTGGGCTACTGAAAAGGATTTGTGCGGGTTTACGAATCACGGTTCTCAAGTTTGATGCTAGACTAAACCCGAAGTTTAGTCACACCCCAGGGGTATGTCAATCCAACTTTCTCCATGCCCGCGAGATGAGTTTTGGGCAATTCGCGAGTTAGTTTCGCACGGTGCCTCGATGCCAGCTCAACATAGCTTGAAACCGCAGAGCGGCCATTGTCGACGCCTGTTGACTGCGCTTGTCACTATCGCAGTGCTCGCCTGCCTGACTTCGATCGCGAGTGCGCAGCAAACGAAGATTGAAATTTTAGTCCTTCCTGGTTCGACCGGGCACGTTGTTGTTGAAGGAAGCGGCCAGACGGCCAGTGACTGGTCTTTTCGAGACAGTTACGCCGGCGTGCTGGATCTCGGCAGCAGAATCGATGGGTTAAGACTGTACGACGTCGCGGGCACGGAAGTCCCTAATCGAAAGATTGCCCCGGGCCAGTACCAGGCGACGCGGCCGGCGACGAAGTTTCGCTATGGAGTTAACCTTGCTTTACCCCTTCGAGCTCCGGATACGGCCAGGGTGTCGTGGGTGAACGGGAGCCGGGGCTTGCTCATGTTAAGAGACTTGCTGCCGATATCTAGTACGGAACGTGGGGACCGCGTGACCGTGCGACTCAGCCTGCCACAAGGTTGGGCCGCGCATTCGAATGAAGCACCGAACGTTGGAGGCGAATTTGAAATCGCTGAGGCCGACCTTGCAGTGTTTGCCGTGGGTGAGCATCTGCGGATCTCAACAACATCTGTCTCGGGAATGACCTTGAGTTTGGTGGCGGCGGGCGAGTGGGCCTTTACGGATGCTGATGCCCTTGAGTTGGCCGGCGAAGTTCTTAAAGCGCATCGGGACGTATTTGGATCGGTGCCGTCACGGCGGGCGACGCTGATCTTGTTTCCATTTCCGCAAGCCGGCGCGGCGGATAAGTGGAGCGCCGAAACACGTGGTCCTTCGGTTACGTTGTTGTTGGGAAGGGTAGTGTCGAAGGTGGGCGCGCTGGCGCAGTTGAGTGTGCCGTTGACGCACGAGTTTCTTCATTTCTGGGTGCCGAATGGTCTGACTCTGGTCGGCGACTACGATTGGTTCTATGAAGGGTTCACCGTTTATCAGGCGGCACAAATTGCGGTGCGGCTGGGCCTTTTGACCTTTCCGGAGTTTCTCAACGCCATCAGCCGCGCGTACGATGGCTATTCGCTCAGCCTTGATCGTGATCGCTGGTCGCTGGTGGAAGCTTCGAAGAGAAGATTCACCGGCGGCGAGTCTTCTGTCTACTCGAAGAGCATGGTGATCGCGTTTCTTTACGATCTGAAGCTGCGGACTCTGAGTCACAATAAACAATCGTTGGACGATGTGTACCGGGGAATCTTTCGCGAGTATCGCGCCGATGAATCTCGTGGCGGCGCGAGTCGGCCGGGGCAGGGAAGCGACGGGAGTGCAGCCGCTCTGAAGGCGCTCAGTGCGCACTCTGGGATGCAGGATTTTGGGAGTTCTTTCATCAGTGTTGCGGCCGCGATCAATTTACCGGAGTTGCTGGCGCCATTCGGATTGCGGGCGGAAACATTTGGTTTGCGCACGCGCATCAGCGTAAGTGTTTCGTTGACTCGTCAGCAACGCGATTTGTTGCATGACTTGGGTTACAATGACTACGTGCGTTCGCCGAGTCAGCGCAAATCGCCCTGATCGAAGCATTAGAATTTATTCAGATTCGCAATTATGGAGTTTGCAACAGCATGAGAGATCTACGACGGTCATTCCTGCCATTCCTGCCATTCCTGCCATTCCTGATCGTCACGCCAGTTCTGCTGATGGCAGTGTTGCTGAGTGGGTGCAGCACGCTGGCAAATCGCAGCAACACTGGCGTCGTAGTCAGTCGCAGCGCTCAGATTCGCAGCTCGACGGCCGTCGTTGCGGCTGATTTGCTCGAGGTCAACCGGGGTGACTTGGTTGATATTTTGGATTCAATGGACATTCCCGACCCGAGTGATAACAGTAAGCGGGAACGCTGGTACCGGGTTCGCGGTCACGATGAAGAGCGAACCGAAGGCTGGATTGAAGCGCGCAATATCATGCCGGATAAGGTGCTCGAGAATGCGCGGAAGCTGGCCGAGGAGGACAAAGGAACACCCGGTCAGGCGACTGGGCAGTTGCACGCGGGTTCGAATCTTCGCTTGACGCCCGATCGCAGCAATAGCGAAAACATCATGATGCGGCTCGACAGCGGTTCCGTCTTTGACATTATCGGGTGGAAGCGACTCCCCAAACTAAAAGGAGCGGAGACAAGCGAGAGTGATACGGCGCCGAAAGCCGGGAGCGCGACCTCGGGCGCAAATAAAGGCGCTCAAGCCGGCGAAGAGAATCCTGAGGATCAGGAAACGACCGAGCTTTGGTACAAGGTGCGGTTGTCGCCATCGATATCGCCCGCGCCCGAAGGATGGATTTTCGGTAAGCAGGTCGAGTTAATGGTGCCCAGCGACATTATCTACTACCGCACCGGTCGCGAGTTTGTGGCGTGGCGGCGGCTTGATGACGACAGCAACGACGAACCTCCAGTGGCCAAGGGTAAAGATGTAGCGAAGGAATCGCGGCCCGGCAGTTGGGTGATTCTGGAGAAGAGTTCTTCGAAGGAGCCTCACAAGCTGGATGAACCGGATTTCGATCGCATTTACGTGCTGGGCTATCAAAAACACGAACAGGATCACTATACCGCTTATCGCAGCCCGGATTTGGAGGGCTATTTACCGTTGCGCATCGAAGGACGTGGATCAGAAAAGACTTTTTCGGTGCGGGTCAAAGACGAGAGCGGCAAACTAACGGAAATGAAGTACAGCCTGTATCGTGATGATCGCGGAGTGATGCGGGTCGCGGCGCCCGGCGAAGAAAAGGGAAAGAAGAGGAAGTAAGAGGCCCGTTCGAGCGGTTGGGGCCACTGTAATGAGGTGTTCCTCTTGTCCTATTCGATCTTTTTTGTTAATTCAGGCGTATGCGCTTGACATCAGTACGGGTGATCGATAGAATCCCCGTTTGCTTAGGGCAAGTTCAAGCTGTCCGTAAGACAATACCTAAGGACAAATTGGAATTCGATCTTTGAAAACTAGATAGAGCGTGTCCGTTTCAAGACCTTTGAGAGTCAAACCGCGAACGATAAAGTTCGCGTAAAACTCGAAAGAGTCATTATCGAAACTGAATACGAAAGTAAACCAGTAATTGGTAATGTTGCTAGAGAACAAATTCTTAACGAGAGTTTGATCCTGGCTCAGAATCAACGCTGGCGGCGTGCCTCAGACATGCAAGTCGAACGAGAAAGTCCCCTTCGGGGGATAAGTAAAGTGGCGCACGGGTGAGTAACACG
>JBBQWP010000070.1:0-7334 GCA_038210455.1 Pyrinomonadales bacterium
ACCTTGACGGCGATTGCTGCCTTTCCGACGCGATCGGGAATCGTCAAACATTTACCGTGGATTGTGGCGGGTGTTCTGCTGCTCGCACTTCTCGGCGTGCTGCCGTTTGCCATCGCGTATTTCCGGCGCGCTCCGGTCGAAGTCCGCGCCGTCCGCTCTTTCATTCTTCCGTCAGATAAGTCGAATTTCAGTTTTGTCGGTACTAATGCGGGCTCCCTCAGTATCTCTCCCGATGGCCGTCGTCTAACTTTCGTCGCCACGACCGCCGATGGAAAGAGTCTCCTCTGGGTTCGTTCCCTCGATGCGCTTTCGGCGCAACCGCTGACTGGCACAGAGGGCGCTTCCTTCCCGTTCTGGTCGCCTGACAGCCGCTTTATTGGATTTTTTGCGGACGGGAAGCTTAGAAAAATCGAAGCTGCGGGTGGGCCGGCGCTCCCGCTTTGCGATGCGCCCGAAGGTCGTGGCGGTACGTGGAACCGTGAGGGCGTGATCCTATTTGCGCCGGAGCCTTCGGGCGCGATACATCAGATATCGGCGGCGGGCGGCGCCTCCAGCCTCGCGACGCAACTCGAAGATACACGCAACGGAGCCATCACTCACCGCTGGCCCTGGTTCCTGCCCGATGGCCAACACTTTCTTTATGTAAGCAAGGGCGCCACCGTCAGCGAAGCAGAGACCGGGACAGTGTACGTGACCTCGATGGGGTCGAAAGAAAGCAAACTGCTGCTGCGCGCAAACTCAAATGTGGCATACGCCGAAGGATATGTTCTGTTCCTGCGCGAGGGCAGATTGATGGCCCAGGCGTTCGACAGACAACGCCTGGAAATGGTGGGCGACGCTTTTCCGATGGCTGAGCAGGTGCAGTCTACACCATCCATGGCCAGAGGAGCCTTTGCCGTATCCGAGAATGGTGTCCTGGCTTATCAAACGGGCTCTGCGAAAAACGGCTCGCAGCTCGTCTGGTTCGACCGCAAAGGAAAACAGCTTAGCGTGCTCGGAGATCAGGCGATTTACAATAATCCATACCAGCTTTCACCCGACGGGAAGAGGGTGGCGTTGGATATCGTCGACCCGCTGACCGGGAATCAAGACATTTGGCTTTACGAGGTGGCACGCGGCGTCCGCTTGCGCTTTACCGCAGACTCATCAGACGAGAGATTTCCGGTATGGTCGGCTGATGGGAGCCGTGTTATTTTCATGTCAAACCGTAAAGGCCATTTTGATCTCTATCAGAAAGCGTCCAGCGGGATCGGTGCTGAAGAACTGCTGCTGGAGTCTGACCTCAATAAATCTCCACAGAGTTGTTCTCCCGATGGCCGATTCCTTCTCTATGCCAGTTTTGATCCAAAGACACAGGGAGACCTGTGGATCTTACCACTGAGAGACAGCCCGAAGCCGATTCCGTTCTTGCAGACGGACTTCTATGAAGGAAACGGTCAGTTTTCACCCGACGGACGATGGATAGCCTACGCTTCGAACGAGTCTCGCGAGGTTGAGATTTATGTGGCGCCCTTTCCGGGGCCCGGCCGCGGGCGGCAGATCTCCACCTCTGGTGGCGGACAACCGAGGTGGCGTGGCGACGGGAAAGAGATTTTTTATCTGACGCCTGATAACAAGTTGATGGCGGCCGAGGTCAACGGCCAGGGAACGAGCTTTGAGGTGGGGGCGGTGCGGCCGCTCTTCGAGATCCGTCCGAGCGACCCGGACCATTACGACGTCACAGCGGATGGACAGCGTTTCCTCATCAATACTCCGGTCGAACAGAAAGCCTCCTCGCCCATCACCCTCGTGCTCAACTGGACTGCGGACCTGAAGCGATGACTTTGATGCACCACTTGGTCCAATCTTGGCAACGCCGCGAGGGTTGGGTTTCCCTGCTTACAGGAATCTCGCATCGGCCCCAAAACCCTACTCATTAACACTGTGCCACTAATCGTGTCACCAAAGGGTGCGGAAACAGGGTCTTTGATGTCATCACCTGTCGCTTACTGTCGCAACTAAATTGTTGATAGCAAAGCTAACTTATTGTGTTCATGTTCCCAGAGTTTCATTCTGTCACGTCGGAGGTCGCGGGTTCGAATCCCGTCGGCTCCGCCACTTTTTTCAATAAGCTATTACCACCTAATAAGTTAGCGCCGCCCAAAGGCGCTAACTTTTCTTTTTTGGCTTCAATCATCGCACGTCGGAGGTCGGCACCTGGGCGTGCGTCGAATTTGCCAGTCTTTTCCTCAATTTGGAGTCACAATAAGTTCCTGGTGCACGATGTGCTTCTAATTGTGTCACTAAAATCTGGCGTGATCGCCATTGGATCGGTGATATAGGATAATCGCCGCGTCCTGGTCATCTCGAAGATGTCCACTCAGCATTGAAACCATTTCATTGCTCTCCGTCCGAACCGACGCCTGAACTCCGGCGCCTAAGATTAGTTAAGGATACTGGCACGGTAACCGAAGGCGGTGCTGACTCGAGCCCGACCGTGCGCTAGACGCCCGATAATTACGGCCCGGGTGGTTGTGGAGATTGTGGTTTAGCTAGCGGACTCAGACTAACCCAGCTAAGATGAACATCTTTTGTCAGCATCCTAGTCGACCTACCTGAACGCATCAGCGGTCATGGCCATTACTGCAGGCACGCATTTGGGGCGTTACGAAATTCGCTCGAAGATCGGCGCGGGCGGGATGGGTGAAGTGTACCTGGCGCACGACACGAAGCTGGATCGTAAAGTCGCACTGAAGATCCTGCCGGCGGAACTCGCGGCCAATCAGGATCGCATGCGGCGGTTTGTCCAGGAAGCGAAAGCAGCAGCGGCGCTCAATCATCCGAACATCGCGACCATCCATGAAATCGGTGAGAGCGAGGGCGTGAACTACATCGCCATGGAATTCATCGATGGGGTCACGCTGCGCGAGAAGATTCATCAAGAGCAAACTGAACTGCGAAAACTGCTGCGGTTTCTGCAACATGCGGCCGAGGGTTTGGCGCGAGCCCACGCCGCCGGCATCGTGCATCGCGATCTCAAGCCCGACAACATCATGGTCACCCGCGATGGCCATGCGAAGATTCTCGATTTCGGTCTGGCGAAACTTATCGAGCAGACGCCGATGCCGGGAGGTGGTTCCAGTGAAGTGGCAACCGCGGTAATGCCGCAACATTCAACGCCGGGCACCATCATGGGCACCGTTGGCTATATGTCACCGGAACAGGCGCAGGGGAAAACGAAAGAGATAGATCAACGCTCGGACATTTTTTCCTTCGGCTGCATTCTGTTTGAAGCGGCCACCGGCAAGAAGCCTTTCGAAGGTGAGTCAGTGGTGAAGTCACTGCACATGGTCATCTACGAGCCGGTGCCGCCCATCGCCGATCTCAACCCGTCTGCTCCGGCAGAACTTCAACGCATCGTGCGGCGCTGTCTCGCAAAAGATCCGGACGAAAGATATCAATCGATCAAGGAAGTCGCGATCGAGTTGAAAGGGCTTCGTCGAGAGATGGAAGGAGCCGGTATTGATACAACCGTGTCGCCCCCAACTACGAGCGAGACAACTGGAACCGCCAAAGCTGAGGCCACTGGCAGCCAATCCTTCTCAGGCGAAACCAGCCCCGACAAGTCGGGGTCACCATCGCTTTCGACCCGCGCCTCAAGCGCCGAGTATGTGGTCGCGGGAATCAAGCAACACAAACTCGCGGCAGTCGTTAGTATTGTCGTGCTTATTGCGGGAATTGCTGCCTTCGGGCTCTATCTCCGGGCGCGGAATACGAACGCTGTCATCACCTCAATCGCCGTGATGCCGTTTGTTAATGAAAGTGGCAATGCCGATGTCGAATATCTATCGGACGGAATGACCGAGACGCTGATCAGCAGTTTGTCGCAGCTGCCGAATCTGAATGTGAAGGGCCGTTCGTCGGTGTTTCGTTACAAGGGCAAGGACACGGACACTAAGACGCTTGGCAAGGAGCTGGGTGTTCAGGCGGTGTTGTATGGACGCGTGATCCAGCGAGGCGATCAGCTTACGCTTAGTCTGGAGCTGCTCGACGCGGTGACGGAAAACGTTATCTGGAGCGGTAAATACGACCGCAAACAAGCGGATGTTGTCAGCCTGCAAAGCGAGATCGCCCGTGATGTCTCAAATAAACTCAAGACCAAACTTTCAGGAGCGGACGTCGCGAAGGTTGAAAAACGGTACACGCCCAACCCTGAGGCTTACCGTTTGTATTTGCAGGGCCGGTTCTATTGGAACAAACGTTCCGAGGTGAACCTAAACAAGAGTATCGAATATTTCGATCAGGCGATCTCCCTCGACCCGGCCTATGCATTAGCGTACGCGGGACTCGCCGATGCTTATGGAGTCTTGCCCAGTAATTCCATCGACCAGCGACCCGATGAAACCTATCCGAAAGCGCGTGCCGCCGCGCAAAAGGCCCTGGAGATCGACCCGGATCTGGCCGAACCGCATGCAACGCGGGGCTATGTCCTGCACGAATACGACTGGAAGCATGCGGAAGCTGAAAAAGAGTTTAAGCGGGCAATCGAGATCGATCCAAATTATTCTTCGGCTCATCAATGGTACGGCGAGTATTTGAGGAATATGGGACGGCCTGATGAAGGGATCGCGGAACTAAAGCGGGCTCTCGAACTTGATCCATTGTCACCCATTCTTAACGTTGTCCTCGCCAACCTCTACTTTAATAGCAATAGGGTTGATGACGCGATCGCTCAATACCAAAAGACACTTGAAATTGATTCCGCTTTCGCTCCCGCGCACAATAATTTGTCTGGTGCCTATTTTTTGAAGGGCATGTACGAAGAGGGGATCGAGGAACAGCGAAAGAGACTGCTTTTGTTGGGCAAGCCGCCGGAACAAGTCGAAAAAGACAGTTCAGAGCTAAAAGAGATCTACCGCAAGTCGGGTGAGAGAGGTTATTGGCAAAAGGTGCTTGAAATTACCACGGAAAATGCCCGCGCAACGAATGGCAAGATCAATCCGCTTGATCTTGCGCGCTTTCAAATCGGTATGGGGAATAAAGAGGATGCTCTTGAGACGCTGGAAAAAGCCGTGACAAGCGGCCCGCACTATTCAAATTTGGTCAGGCTCGAAACCAACCCCCAATGGGCCCCGCTGCGAGCGGAGCCGCGCTTCAAGGAACTGCTGCGAAAGGTCGGCCTGCCGGAATAGGATTATGAAACGATGCCCACAATGTCATCGCACTGAGCCTGACGACACGCTTGCCTTCTGTCGCGCGGATGGCACGGCTCTCGTTAGCGGATCTGGTGATGCAAGTCCCGATTCCGGCACTGTGAAGTTCGGCTCGGCGCCGGTGATGAACGAGATCGAGACCAGTATCCTTCCGCATCGCACTGACGCCGACATGAGCCGGCCCACTGCGCCGACAACCGTCCTTGCGGCTCAATCAACTGCTGGCGCGACCCACGAACTGACTAAACCAAAGCGACGCTGGGCAATCGTAGGCGCCGGCGCGTTAATCATTATCGTCATCGCTGCCGCTGCGTACTTCTACGTAACACGAAAGAGCAATGCAGCGATCACCTCGATCGCTGTGATGCCGTTTGTCAACGAGAGCGGCAATGCTGATCTTGAATACCTCTCGGATGGGATGACCGAAACGCTAATCAGCAGTTTATCGCAGCTGCCGAATCTGAACGTCAAACCACGTTCTTCGGTCTTTCGTTACAAGGGCAAGGAAACGAATGCACAGATCATCGGCAAAGAGTTAAGCGTTCAAGCCATCTTGAATGGTCGCGTCGTTCAACGCGGAACCGAGTTGTCGCTTTTTGTTGAGCTGATAGATGTGTCGTTGGATAAAGTTATCTGGAGCCAGCAATACAACCGCAAACAAGCCGATCTGGTTTCGTTGCAAAGCGACATCGCCCGTGATGTCTCAAACAAACTCAAAACCAAATTATCAGGAGCGGAAGAAACAAAAGTCACCAAGACCGCCACTACCGATCCGGATGCCTATCAAGCCTATTTAAAAGGCCGTTATTATTGGAACCGGCGCACGGCTGAAAATATCAGGAAGGCGATCGAACAGTTCAAGTCGGCAACGGACAGAGACCCGAATTACGCCCTGGCATTTGTTGGCCTTGCGGATTGCTACGCAGTCTTGACCGATTACGCCGGAACTCCTACAAGCGAAACAGCTCCGCAAGCAAAAGCATACGCCGAGCGAGCCTTGAGCATTGATGGGCAATTAGCGGAGCCTCACGCTACTTTGGGATCGGTCAACATGCAATTGTGGCAGTGGGTGGAAGCGGAAAAGGAATACAAACGGGCGATTGAGATTAATCCGAATTATCCAACGGCCTATCATTGGTACTCAATTTTCCTCAGAGATTCGGGCAGATACGACGAGGCGGCGGCGATGATCAAACGCGCTCACGAGCTTGACCCGCTGTCGAGTGTGATCAGCGTCAATGTTTCGCAAATGTATCGATTGCAAAATAACCATGAGGCGAGCATTGAAAACAGCCTCAAAATAATTGAACTCGATCCAAATTTCGGCTCGGTTTATGAAGATCTGGGATTATCATACCTAAAACAGGGACGTAACGCGGAAGCCATCGCGGCTTCGGAAAAGGCAGTGGAATTATCTAATAGATCAGCGATTACGCTCGGTGATTTGGGTTATGTTTATGGTGCTACGGGAAAACGAGCCGACGCAATCTCTGTTATCAAAGAGCTGGAAGATAAATACGCACGGAAAGCAGCGATCGGACAGTATATCGCTGCCGTCTATGTGGGACTGGGCGATAAGGACAAGGCGTTTGAATGGTTGGAAAAAGACTTTCAAATCCGAAACGGGAAGTTGGATAGAATCCGATGGGAATCTCCGTTTGAATCTCTCCGCGACGACCCGCGATTCGCTGGATTGCTGAAACGGATGGGTTTGCCGCAGTAACGCAAACTTTAGTTTGCGGGTCGCAAGTCGCAAGCTTACGGTACAACCATGAAACGCTGCCCCAAGTGTAATCGCACTGAGCCTGACGACTCGCTGGTGTTCTGTCGATTCGCGTTCCACTAGCTAAAGCTAGTGGCAATTGAGTAACGAGCCCTATGAGCAAGAACATTTTCCCCAACACGACGGTTGCTCAGTACACGATTGTCTCCAAAATCGGCGAGGGCGGAATGGGAGAAGTGTACCTGGCGGACGATACCAAACTCGAACGGCAGGTCGCCCTGAAAGTCCTGCTCGCCGAAGTAGCTGAGGATGAAGATCGCGTCCGCCGCTTTGTGCAGGAAGCCAAAGCCGCCTCTGCGCTCAACCATCCAAACATCCTCACCGTCTACGAGATTGGCACGTCTGAAGGCCTGCGTTAC
>JBBQWP010000071.1:0-6630 GCA_038210455.1 Pyrinomonadales bacterium
GAAAGGTCAGCTGGTCTGCTCTTCGTCCAATCCTCCAGGGGATGGCTAACGGGACAAGACTCTGCCGACCAAAAACAACTAAACCAAGGCTGCCCCCTCAATCCACTTTCAAATCCTTCCACACCCCACACATAAGCTAACCATCACTGCTATACGTTTTGGAGAGTCCTTCTTGCTGACTACTCTTCTCCTTCTCCGTCGTTGCCTTCGTGTCAGTGATGGTAGCTTATCTTATTCTCGTTAGATGGTTCCACGCTATGTTTCTCGTCATGCTGTTTCTTGCGATGCTGGTGCTCGGCATTGCGGCGGCAGTAGTTGCGTCGGTTGCGCTATCCTTCACGCCCAAGCGCCACTCTTGGATCGTGCTTATCAGCGCGTTGCCCGGTTTTGCGGTGGGCGCGTTCTATACCGGAGGTTTCTTTCTAGCCCGGCGGCCCTTCTCGCCTTGGTTCGTGATTTTTTGGCTGCTTCTTTTCTTCGGCGGATTGAGTATCACCAGGTGGTTCTACAAGAGACCATGAGTGGCGTCTTTTCAGTTGGCGACGTCCACCATCTAACCATGCGATGCAGACATGTGGTTAGGTCAAGGGTAACTTCGTAAGAGGTAGAGTTTTTTCTGTATGAAGGCTTCTTTGGTTTCGAAGCCGAGCTTTTTGATCGATGGCACTCCGAGATCGGTGGCGAGCTTGTGTAATTTGGTGTGCAAGGTGTCCATTCGCTCGATCGCGCCGATGGCGTGACCTTGCAGGACGTGCCAGACGGCGACGCAGAGTTTACGTGCGACGGCCACCGCAGCCTTGTTGCGTCCGCGGCGCATGGCGACGGCCAGTCCCCATTTTTGTAGGGGATTGTTCACCTGCAGGAGCTTCTTAGCCGATTGCACGAGCAGCGCACGGATGGCGCCACGGCCATGACGCTTCAGTTGGGTTGATCCTTCGTACTTGCCGCTCTGCTCTACGCTTGGATTAACCCCGAAGTAAGCGCAGAGCTTACGCGGATTGGAGAAGCGCTTGATGTCACCGATTGACGCAATCAGCCCATAAAGGGTAATCAGACTGATGCCGCAGAGGCGAGTGAGACGCAGCAACTCTTGCTCAGCCAGGACTTCGCTCGCCATGTAGTGACGCAGCTGCTGACGCCGTGCGCGTGCTCCGACCAGGCCGGCGTGCAGCTGTCGCAGTAACATCTTTTGCGCTTCACTCCAGTTGCGACGCAGGAGCAGTCGCCCAATCGCGCTGGGGTGGCTCAAGCGGAAGCCTTTCTCCAGACGCACACAGTGCTCGTTGAGCATCGACTTGATCTGTTGCTTGAGCCGGGTGCTTTCCCTCACCACCGCCTGGTAAGCGCTAAAGACCTCTCTTCGTTCCCGCGTCTTTTCATCCGGCTGCCACACCACCGGCGAGAGCGCGCTCAGGTAAATGCGCGCGATCTTGATCGCATCCACCCGATCCGTCGCGCAGTAGGTCTTACCCACCTTGCCGGCACTGCGACTGTCCAGGATCACGACCTCGCGCTGGAGCGCGCGCAGACGCTCCGCCACGCAAAAGGCGTTCCCACTGGCTTCCATCACCAACACATCCTGCTCCCCCGTGTGAGCTCGCGCCCACTTTTCCAAGAACTTCAACTCCACCCGGGTTGAGCTGCTTAACACCCGCGCGCTCCACGGATCTGTCCCGCTTAAGATCGCTCCGGCAAAGCTGTCCGGATGCACATCCAAGCCAACCACTCGTTGGCCATTGCTTCTCTTCATCTTTTTTGCTTCCTTTCTCTTTATGGTTTTGTTCGCTGGACGGAAGGCGCGGCCGGGTTCCCGACGAATACCTCAGACGCAGACATCCGGGGCTGCACTGGCTCCAACGCCAGGCACCTCCACGAGGGTTCATTCCGTCAGGACTCACTCAGCCTTCAATCGGGGAGTTAAGCCCCACTGCATCGCTCGAGTCCCTGCCGGTATTGCTCTTCCGCTTCTTGGTTCTGTTGTTTACCAGTCCCATCGCAAGACAATCGAAAACTCCGGCAGCGCCTCCCGTCCAGTCGCAATTTCGCGCTCACGCCTAATCCCATACCCTCAGCGAACCGCTGGCCGCTCCGCGCTTTAGCTTTCGATGACTTCCACATTCAACCTGCAGCGACGCACGCTCTCGCCAGCGGTCGCTGATCTTGGGTCTCGTTAGATGAAGATGCGCCAAGCCCGCCGATGTGAGGTTGCGCTCTTTTTTGTTCGACACTTGTTCGCGGCCACGGCAGCCGTCGCCGCTTGCGTTATTCGGCTCTTGCAATTCCATGCGATCACGCTCTGGGACTTGACGCTTTTAAAGCGTCGAGTTAGCGCAGCGTCTTTTCTCGGCGGTATTCCAGGTTGTGACTTTGCACTCCGTTTGCTACGGTTTCCTACCACACACGGATGCTTACCATGCGAGGTCATCTAACCCCTATGTAAGATGTCAAGTGTGGCGGGTGAGGGTGTAGGTGGGTGGTTAGTTCATAAAGTTGGGTGATTGAGGGTTAAAGGTTTTCTTGGGGACGCTTCCTCTTCCTCTTTGCGCGTTGGATTTTGTTTCCATCGGCTCGTACTCCTATCCGTGCATGTCACCGTGGCGACAGCAGCAATATGATCAATGCGATCAGGTGGAAGAGGAACGTGGAGGCGGCCCAATCTAGAGCGTCGAACAAGGACGTCCCCTTTTTCAGGTTAGATGCCGGGCGCGCCTCACGTTCCAAAGTAGTTGGATTATTTCAGCGTTTCGTTAGGCGATTATCCTTTCTTTCATTGCTGTTCCCCTCAAACTCACTAATAGATTAATCCGAGTTCCTCGGCTTTAGCTCGGCCGGTGCGGATGCGCCACAGATCGACGGCCAGCTGGCGCGCCACGGCCACGATGGCCTTTTTGCGCGCGGCGCCGGTGGCGAGCGCACCTTTGCTTAAGATCTTTCGCCATTTAAGGACCGGTCTGTAGTTGGGTTGGAAACGGACCAGACGCCAAGCCGCTTCGACCAGGGCCGCGCGCAAACGCGGATTGCCGTGCTTGGTTACGCAGGTTTGTAAGCGGGTGTTGCCGCTACTGTGTTCACCGGGACATAAGCCGGTGTAACTGCCCACCCGTCGTCGATTGCGGAAGCGCTCCCAGTTGCCCACCTCCCGGTCGATGACCACACTGCTCATGGCTCCAAAGCCGCGCGGCTGATCCGGTCCGGCCGCACTTTGGAGTTGCACGCTTAAGCCTCGGATCTTTTCTTCCAGGGCGAGCAAGATGGGCTGAGAGTTGCAAAGCAGCTCCTTCATCCAGGCAGGCACTGCCAGGGTGGCAAAGGCGCGCCGCTTCCACCATTTGTTGATCGGTTCGACCCCGTGATTGACCATTAAACTGCGCCCTTGGGCTTCCAATTGTTTGCGCGCTTTGACCAGTTGTTCGCGCTGCCGATGAAGGGCGCGCAATTGCTCCTCTTCTTCGGTGGGCACACGCACCAAGGCCATGGCGTCGCGGTTGCCTTGCACGAAGCGATCCAGCTTTGCGCAGAGCGCTTTGGCGTCAAGCCCATCGGTCTTGACCCGCCGGTTTTGCTCGTCCAGCTTTTGTGGACAGACCACGTAGCAGTTGAGCCCCAGGGCCGTGAGCGCTCGCTGCAGCCCGAAGCCAAACCCGCACGCTTCATAGACGGCGTAGATTTGTTTGTCGCTTTTGGCCTTGAGCTTCGCTACCCAGTGCAGGAACGCTTCCTTCTTGCAACGCTGTGGCGGCCTGGGATCCCGCCCTCCTGCGCCACCACCACATAAAATTCCTGGTGCACATCAATCCCAAGCTTGATCACGCCAGTGCAGCCATTAAACTGGCTGCGGGTTCCCTCGGGTGAGGACAACTCTGTGTTTTCAATGACACATTTCATATAGTGCGGGTGAGTCTAACCACTTGCCCGCACTCTTTACATGTCATCTAGGCGATGGAGCGAACGGCGACCCGCCTTGCGTTCACGCGCTGCTTAACTACTTTCTTTCTCGTGTTATCCTCGCTCGCTCCCGGTCGCCGTCGCTCATCTTGTTCTCGTTAGGCCTATCGCCATATGAGAACGCTCTCTGTAGCAGCCCTTTTTCTGCTCTTAGCGGCTGCGTCAGGTCGTTGCGTAATTCTCGACGGTTTTGACACTCCGCAGGATGATTCCAAGATACGGCATTCCATTCAAAAACGAGCTGACGTACGGCGATTAATTGACGAATACAACAACGTTTGCCGCAGCTATTTGCTGTATCTGTGGTCAAACGAGCTACCTGCGACTTTTGGTAACAAATTGAAGGAAATGCCGAAGGACTTCGTTCTGCCGGTCTTTCAGACAGACATGATCCTGCTAAACGGCATGATCGACGTGTCGGAGCCTGATCGAAGACACGAGGATGTCTACGCGTTAGGTAATATCGGTTACGTTAAGTTCTTTTTTTATCAGGACGGACAAACGATGGAAACCGTAGGCATGTGCTTTCGACCCGATGCGATGTTCGTTCCTCTGAAAAGCACCGCGAGCGTATCCAGGCGACTCGAATGGGACAGGCGAAAGTGGCAGCTGGTTCAGGCTTGGCTGAAAGCTCGGCTGGCCAAGGATCTCCGTCAGGACGAGCTGTTTGAGCTCGACATCTCACAAGGAAAAAGCCGCGCACTTGGGACGGACATCCAAAGAATGTGGCGACTTGTGCCGTTTCCGAGAAAAAATGTTTTTGTCCCGCCAGTGTCTTCCATCCACGCGGCGGAGCGCGTTTTCAACACCATTAAACTTGGGGGCCTAACCCGCGAGGCTGTGGCCAACAGATTGCACATGGAGCTGCGCTCGGCGCGGTACGATTATGATGCCCCATTTTACCGGGTGAGCGGTCGCACGCATCGGCCGTTCCCTAAGGGCGTACAGGTACTTAAGTTCGACGGTGGCGGATTCGGTTTCCAGTTTACGCTCATCTACGGACAGGACGGAAAAATCATAAGGGTTGAGAAGCAATGGATCGTGTAGGGCCTAACCATGCGATGGAGCTAACCGCTACTCGTACCGCGTTCACATTTCATCATGATTAGACTGTTTTCACTTCGAGCCATGCTCGCCGCCGGTAGCGGTAGCTCATCTTGTTTTCGTTAGATCGTGCTCGCTCTCGACATGTCTGTCTTTCCGCGGTAGAATCCTTCGATGAGCGATCCAGTGCAGTATCTCACGGACGATCGTGGCGAGCGCACGGCAGTGGTGCTGCCGTTGCCTGAGTATGAGAAGCTTATGGAGGATCTCGCCGACCTGGCTGTTGTAGCAGAGCGCCGGGAAGAGCCCTCCATTCCACACGCGCAGTTTGTTTCCGATCTCAAGCGCGATGGCATCGTTTGAGATCCGCTGGCGCAGTTCCACTAAGAAAGACTTGCGCAGTATTCCGCGGGAAGATGTTTCCCGCATTGTTGCCGCGGTCGCACATCACACCAGCCATATAAACACCTTATGAAATACATGCTCACCTGGTCCGAACGTCCGCAAGGATCGCCAATGGAATACGAAAATGCCCAGAAGCGGATTTTGGAGGTTTTCACGCAATGGAAAGCGCCCGCTAATTTCAAAATCGAGTTGTTCGTCATAAGGGTGGGTGACTGGGGCGGGTATATGATGTTGGATTGCGACGATCCGTTGGCCGTGCACAAGTTTTGCTCGATGCTGCCTGCTTTTGTCTTCGAAGCGCGACCCGTGATTCCCGTTATGGACGCTGTCCGCGTGGAACAGGAAGCGATTGCCTTCCGGGATGGGCTCAAAGCCCAATGATGTTGGAGCGAAGGACCACCCGGTGTGCGTTCGCGTTTTCCGTCACCAGGACGTGTTCACTCGGGCCACACTCTGTTCTTTCCCAGATTGGGATTGTCAGTAACTGAATTCATCCGAATACTGGGGCCATGAACTTCACCAAAAACATTGGTATGCTGCTCCTGGCCATTTACTTAATCGTGGTCGGCATCATAACCTTGCTTCCCGCTCTCGCCATTCCGCCGATTCTAGCGGGCGTTCTGGCCCTCATTGCCGGGATATTTATTTTGCTCGGGAAGTGAACATCAGCGACCGCTGGTGAAACGCACTGCTTTCGTCAGCCTGTCAGAGAAATCCCGTTGGAGGCGCCGGACGAGGGTATTTTTTTTCTTCGGCACGCTGCTGGCTGCGACGCTTTCTTCCGTTTCGGGCCAGAGCCTGAGTCTGGGCGGTCAATCTTTCAAACCGGGCGGCACGCTCGATTTTCACTTCTCGGTCGACAAATATTTTCAGGATTACGCAGCCAGCGGTGGCAATCCCCGTCCTGAGACTGGCCGCGCGTTGCTCATGTTTCCAGAGCATTTCAACCCCGCAACCAAATGGCCCATTCTGATCGTTACTTCCACAACTGATGCTCATCGCACCAGCCCGATGGATGCGTGGTGGTATCGGCATCCGGCTAACGCGGAGGGCTGGATCGTCTTGGCCACTGACGCGACGATCAAGGCTCGTGAGGATTCCACCATGTGGAGAATGGGCATGCTCGCCGCCGGCCTGCAGACGATTCGCCGGGCCTGGCCGCAATCAGCCCAATGGCCCGTCGCCTTTGCCGGAATATCGGGTGGGGCCAAACGCAGTTGCATCCTTAGCGCCATG
>JBBQWP010000072.1:0-6134 GCA_038210455.1 Pyrinomonadales bacterium
CACTCAAGCGCACGACCGGCTCCGCCCTTGCCGCCCGCAAAGATGCCAACCTGCTCAAAGAAGCCGCCCTCCGGGTCTTGGCTTACACCCTTAACCGTTAGGGGTGCTTTTTCGCTCAACATGTTTTCAACAAGGCAATGCGCTCTCCAATTGCTTTAGTCCGTCTGCTTGCATGAGCGCGACCTTGTAATGCGCTTCGTCCGAATTTTCCGCCAAATTGTCGTCGATGTGCCAGACGAGCAATCCCGTGCCCGGCAAATACCGGTCGAACTTCGTTCTCTGCCGGTTTTCCACCAGGAAATACTCTTTGCTGGGAGCGCCATTCTTCCAGAGCTTGAACACTTTGAAACCCGTTTTCACATCGGGGATGGATACCTTGGTCTGATTGCTCGTCGGCATAACAACCGACGCCCAATGCTGATTGCACTTGCACCATGCCGAAGGGTGAGCGGGAGTTAACCCGTTGTTGTTCCAACTGCCGCTCGCCATCAGGCACCAGTCACCAATCCCGACGCTGCTGTAATCGGTATCGTACAAATCGGGAAAACCGAACAACAGATGACCTAACTCGTGAGCGCACACGCCTAACTTGCAATCCTCCGGCACGGTGAGATACGCGTAAATTTTCGTCGTCCCATCGGCGTTGTAAGCGCCGCCGCTCAGCACCCACTTGTGCGACCAGATATCGCCCGGATTGTTGTTAGTTTCAGCGCCCGTCCCGGCGTGAACAATAACAAACGCGTCGACAAAATTATCGCCGTCGTTGTCGTAAAGGCTGAAATTGACAGAAGCGTTGGCTTTAACTGCGGCATCTTTGGCCATCGTCCTCGCATTCGGAAGGGCCGATCCCATTCCCGAAGCACCGTGTGCGTATTGGGCCAGTGTTTTCGGAAGCTTGAATGGACCGACCACCTGTCCCTTGATCTCGACCAGACCATTGGTCACTTCCTTGTAATATTCGTTCACGCTGCCGGTTGCCACTACATCGGTGGAAAAAAACAGATCTTCGAAATGTTTTTTCGTCTGCGACATCGCTTTGTCGGAGAATTCCACCAAAACGACAATCACTCTAAGCGTGCCGTGCAGAGGAGCTCGTTGGGCGCGCGCGCTCCGGGCAACGTCGGCGGAGGTGCCCAATGCAAACGTATTACCCGGATGCACTAACCCATCGTTCAATCCTACTCGGGTGGGGTCCCGTGAGCTGACCTTGTTGGCCAGAATCGACTTCCTGGTCGTCGCTCTGAGTTCTTTAATGGCTTCATTGATCTCTTTTCTCAGATCAGGGTGAGGCGCAATCATGCATCTACCGCCGTCATTGGACTTAACGGCGGCGGAATGAATGCGCATAAAGTTTCTCAGGGTGGTCTTGTAATTCTTTCGCTTCATAATGGAGGATGGTTGAAGGGTGAAATCGCTTGTCTTGTGAAATATCTACAGGAAAGCGCGGAGCAAGTTCAAGTTAGATTCGCAAAATCGTATTGACCCTCTAGCCGATAATTCTGGTCGGCCACAGGGGCGAACTAATACGCGGGGCGTTCCTATTGATCATCTTGATCGCGGGGCAGTGGTGCGAAGCAGCGACTCTTGCGGGAAACGATCGGCGCCTGCGCGATTCCGGCGCGGCCATCGGACTTTCGCGCGGATGCCTGGGACGGCAAAGAGCTGAAGCCATTCTTGCCGCCAACGATCAGGCCGTGGATAAAAGGTCTAACGCGGGCCGATCCACAAGGTCCGCTTTATCACACCTTGCGAGTCTTTCTCATCGATCGCGAAAGTCGTATCCGGAACATCTACAGTTCCGTCACGCTCGATCCGCGCCTTGTCCTCACTGATGTGAAGACTCTGTTGCTGGAAGAATCGAGACTTTCGAAACAGTAAGATGGTTTGGGGAGCACACGCGGCTCGCGTGTTGGTTTAGGCGGCTCGCCGAAACCAACTTGAGGAACTAAATATCAAATATTTAGACGCGACCGTAATTGCTTACACGCGATAAACGATTGGCTTACGCTAGTGCTACGCCAGGAAGATTTCGTGACGAGAAAGGATTTTTCGTCGGCAGTTTCGCCGACAACAACGACTTCATCGACCTCGAGCGCGGTAAAACAAACAGCATTGACCGGCGAACATTCTTTACCCGCGGCACCTTCAACGAAGTGACGGTCGGCGTTACTTTCAAGATCCCCGCGCCGAAGCCGTTGATCGGCCTCACGATCAGACCGGAGCTGCGTTATGACGCGGCCCTGTCTTCCGGCGTCGCGCCGTTCGCAAATCAAGATTCGCGCCATCAATTTACCGCGAGCATTGACACGATTTTCACATTCTAAAGAATCAGCGCGATTGCATCGTTCGACAATGACAACGCATTCGCGCCGATCGTTAGACCCGGAACCTGCCCGCGAGTTCCCTTGACGGACACTGCCGCAGGAAGGTGCGAAGACTGCGTGCTTCTGTTCAATGTGCGGTCCTCATTTTTGTTCCATGAAAATCACGGAAGACGTCCGAAAGTACGCTGCGGAACAGGGCATCGCGGACTCCGAAGCTTTGGAATCAGGAATGGAGGAAAAGAGGAAAGAATTCCTGGAGCAAGACGCTGAGGTCTACGCGAAGATGTAATGTCTGGGGAGCACACGCGCCTCGCGTGTTGGTGATGGCGCCCTCGCCATCACCAACTTCTCGTGATATAAATTTCTCAGCCGAAATGAGCACCATTACTGAAATCCAAGCAGCCATCGGGCGACTCCCCGCTCATGAAAAATCAGCGCTCGCGACGTGGCTCCAGTCGCAGGAAGAGCCGCTCATGTCAGAAGCAGAAGAGGCAGCTCTGCTCGCCTCGCTCGATAAAGCGGCAGCCCAGCTCGACGCTGGCACAGGCATTCCCGTCGCGCGCGTCCGCGAGGACATCCGCCGATGGGCTACAGAATAGTCTTCGCTCCGCAAGCGCACGCCCGACTCGAGGAGATCGTTCGCTTCATCGCGCAGGATGACCCGCAAGCAGCCATTCGATTCGGCGATTACTTGGTAGACCGGGCCGAGTCGCTGGCGCAGTTTCCAGAACTCGGGACACCATACCGAAAGAGGCAGAACGTGCGTCGCCTCTTGTGTAAGTCCTACTTGATCTATTATCGGCTTCGTTCAGAGGAACAGGTGATTGAGATCATGGATTTCTGGCACTCTGCGCGTCGCGAACCTCCGATCTAACCGGAGTTTATGCCCGCGCCGACAATCTACCTCATCGCCGGCTGCAACGGCGCGGGCAAAACAACTTTCGCCAAAGAATTCCTGCCGCACGAAGTAAAGTGCCTTCGCTTCTACAAAGCGGATGAACTAGCGCGCGGCCTGTCGCCCCTCGATCCGTCGGCGGCGGCGATCAAAGCTGGCCGGCTATTGCTCACCGAAATCCGGCAGTCGATCAGCCGCAAAGAAACCTTCGCCCTCGAAAGCACGCTCAGCGGCAGGACACATATACGCATCTTTAGAACGAGCGCTCGCGACAGGCTATGAGATCGAATTGCATTACCTCTGGTTGTCGAAGCGCCCGGCAGGCGATCACGCGTGTCCGCCGACGCGTTCGCATGGGAGGACACGACGTTCCAGTGACGGATATCCGCCGACGATTCAGCCGCAGCCGCGTTCACTGGACTACCTTCCCTTGGCTACGCGATGGGTAATCTGGGACAGCCGCGGCTTTCCCGCGAAACGGCTCGTCACTTCCACTATTGATGATCTAGATTCGACCCGGCAACTGATTGATCAATGAAGACGAAGCGAAAAACGAATGGCGCCAAAAAAGTACCTGAATTCGTGGCCCGCGCAGAGCGAGCATTCGTCCGCGTCGCGCGCAATCTTCGGGCCGAAAGTCGTCGCTCGGGATTACCTGCGGTTGTATTTCCGAATGGGAAACCTGCTCTGAGAAAGAGTGTCGATAGTGAGCTCTGACCCCACATTCCCCTCGCTAACGATCCTCCTCAACCAAAGATCGAATCCAACGGCAGATCCGGATCAAGGTGATTCGATTCGAGCCATTGCCGGTCAAACAGGGTCGATTGATACTTGTGCCCCGAATCGCACAGGATGGTGACAATCGTTTGGCCAGGCCCGCGTTCCTGAGCCCACTGCACGGCACCGGCGATGTTGATGCCGCTGGAAAGACCGAGGAAGAGGCCTTCTTCCCGCAGCAGCTGATAAACGATGGTCAGCGCGACCTGATCCGCGACCCGCCAGGCGGCATCGACGGCAATGCCTTCAATATTCCTTGTGACGCGCCCTTGCCCGATACCTTCGGCAATCGAGTCGCCGTCGTTCGTCTCGGTGTTGCCATTAACAAACCATGACCACATGGCCGCGCCGTAGGGATCAGCGCAGACCGCCGCGATCCCGGGGTTCTGTTCCTTTAAATAGTTAGTCGTGCCCGCCAGCGTCCCGCCCGTGCCGACGGCAGCGACGAAGGCGTTGATCTGGCCGTTGGTTTGTTTCCAAATCTCCGGTCCGGTGCTGCGATAATGAGCTGTGCGATTGGCCGTGTTATCGAACTGGTTAGCCCAAAAACAGCCGCGCTCCTCGGCGAGACGGTGCGCAATGTGATTGTAATTGTCCGGGTCCTTATACGGTTTGTCTGGCACCGCGATCACTTCGGCGCCGAGGGTGCGCAGCAGATGAATCTTTTCCGGTGATTGCGTGTTCGGGATCACGATGGTGGTCTGGTAGCCACGGGCGCGGCCGATCAAGGTGAGGCCGATACCGGTATTCCCGGCCGTTCCCTCAACAATGGTTGCGCCGGATCGAAGGAGGCCTCGTTCTTCCGCGTCGGTGATAATGCCGTAAGCCGCGCGATCTTTCACCGAGCCGCCCGGGTTCAAGAATTCCGCTTTACCGAGAATCTCGCAGCCGGTCACGTCCGATAAACGCCGCAACCGGATCAGCGGCGTATTGCCGACCTGACCATCAACGCCTCGATAAGGTGTCATTTCTTACCTTGGCAGGTTCTCGGGCGGCGGCCTGCGAAAAATCGCAAGTTGGATTCCTGTCTGAGGTAAGGCCTGGCGAAATTTGATGTCTTTGATTTGACGTATTCGGATAACTTCAACAAACGGCACAGTCGCTGGGATCCATTTACGCCTCCAGAAGGAGCCTCGCTTGACGAAAGTGAAATCCCGCGGATTTGTCGCGGGTGGCCGCCGATGTCTATGCTAAAAGTTAACTGCGTCGTTGCCTCCCAAAACTAATATGAACGCTCCTGCGAATCCCAACAAAGCACTCTGGGAAAAGGGAGATTTCACCCGCATCGCCGCTACCATGAGCGAGAGCGGAGAAGCGCTTGTCGGGCAGCTGGGGATCGAGAAAGGCATGAAGGTCCTGGACCTGGGCTGTGGCGACGGAACCACGGCGTTGCCCGCCGCAAAACTCGGCGCGGACGTGTTAGGCGTTGATATTGCCCAGAATCTGGCAGACGCCGGCAACAGACGCGCGCAGGAGATGGGGAATTGCCGGTTCCAGCAAGGTGATGCGACCGATCTCCACGACCTGAAAGATCACTCATTCGATCTCGTCGTAACTATCTTCGGAGCGATGTTTGCGCCGAAACCTCAGGAGGTGGCGAAGGAAATGGTGCGCGTGACCCGGCCCGGCGGCCGCATCGTCATGGGCAACTGGATTCCCGGCGATCCGACGCTCGTCGCGCAAATTTTGAAGATCAGCTCCGCCTACACCCCGCCGCCGCCGGAGGGTTTCGTTAGTCCGATGACATGGGGAGTCGAAAGCCAGGTCATCGAGCGATTCGGTACTGCCGGAGTTCCGCCGGAGAAAATCAGTTTCAGCAAAGAAACATTTACCTTCAATTCTCCGCGCGCACCTTCCGCGCTGAATGAAGCCCTTGAAATACGACTGAAGCAGAAGTCAGCCGAGGTGAGTCAAACTTCGTAGCGGTCGCGATCCGGAATTACTTGGAAGCACTACCAGAAGAACGCCAATCTCGGGAGATCGGACTAGCTAAAGCTAAGATTAATCTTTTGCGGCAGCCGAACGGAGCCATTTCGCTCAAGGTGACCTCGGTCGGACCTTCCTCGTTTCTGCAGGTGGGCGTGTCATTGGATGGCGTTCGCTTGGAATACTGGCCGATACGCGGGATAAGCATGAAT
>JBBQWP010000073.1:0-5931 GCA_038210455.1 Pyrinomonadales bacterium
CTATTGTGACACGGCCGATCTTCAGCGGACTACCTTCCAGCTCGATGCTGACCTTCTCTCACGCTACCGCGCCCTGGCCGGTGACGGCTTTTTTCGCTTAAGCATTGGTCTGGAGACGACCGAGGATCTGATTGCCGACCTGGCCACAGCGCTCGATGCCGCGGCGAAGCCTTGATTGAACGTACGATTCAATTCCGTGCGTTGCCAGAAACTTGCATGCAAGGGGAACCTGAAGCTGCCGCCCGCGTTACGAAGCTATGTTGATCCTATTTCAAGTCGGACATGAAAGCTAAGTCATCTATGACCTGGAAGACTCATATTTATCTGCTGAGAGGGCGGGCACGACTCGTGCCCTGGCGGAACGCGTCTTGAGCGATGAACTTCCTATGGTCGTAATGACGGTTGGGCATTCCACGCGCACGATCGGCGAATTTATCGGCCTGCTGCAAGCTCACACCGTAACTCGCGTGGTGGATGTGCGGACGGTCCCACGCTCCCGGCACAACCCGCAGTTTAATAAGACGTCACTGCCAGCATCATTGCGGAAAGCTGGATTGCGATACCTTCACATGCCGGAACTCGGCGGGTTGCGTCATGCCCAGCCAGACTCTCTCAACGCCGCTTGGCGAAACGCTTCTTTTCGAGGTTACGCCGATTACATGCAAACGCCGGAGTTCGCGCACGCCATCGACAAGTTGATCGACCTGGCGGACCAGGAAAGAATCGTGATCATGTGTGCCGAAGCCGTGCCCTGGCGCTGTCATCGCTCGCTCATCGGCGACGCCCTGGTTGTCCGCGGGATTCGCGTCGAGGACATCATGACTCCAACGCGTCGCCAGAGTCACACCCTTACGCCTTTTGCAAAAGTCCGAGGCTTCACCATCACCTATCCGGTAACTGAAACAAAACCAGCAGCCACGCGCTCCCTCTCGAAACGGACCGGGAAAAAATGATCGCCTACAAGGTATCGCAGAACGCGAAAATTCTGTTTGTAGGTATCAATCCCCATCCCGGTTCCTTTCGGCGCGGCGTGCCTTTTTCCAATAACAAGATGTTTTGGTATCTGCTCAACCGGGCCGGCTTACTGCAGGAAGAAGAAAGTCACCTAAAAGACGATCTGCTGCTCAAGCGGATCTATGATGAAAGATTTCTCGATTGCTATCGGCTCAACTTTGTCAATCTGGTCGACCGGCCCACGATAGATGTGACCGAGCTTAAGAGAGGCGAAGGGCAGGCCGGCGTCGGACGAGTCTTAAGAATCATCCGGACCTGTAAACCGAAAGTGGTCTGCTTCATCGGGAAGATCGCCTGGAACACCTATCACGGCAGCCGGCAATGCGATTGGGGCTGGCAGACGCCGATTGCCGGATCGAGAGTGTATCTGATGCATTTTCCCATCCGGGGCCCGGCCGAAGTGCGAGTGAAGGAACTCAGAGAAATAAGGCGCGCTGCGATCGCTTCCTAATCTTCATTGTAACTAGTGCAGTGAGCGTCGGAGGGACGCGCTTCGGCGCTTCCAGGACATGCCGAAGCATGTCCCTCCGAGGGATGCTACGGGGAGTTAGCCTACGGACCGCACGACATTGCCGGCAAAGCTGGCAGTCCTGTCGCCAGCTCAATCCGGATGCAATAAATCTTCGTCTTTGGCCGCGCGACGGCGATCCTGGCCGGCCTCTTCCATGCCCTCGCTCGTGAGATCCTCCGAGACGGTTGCCTCGTCGTCGGCCAGGTAGGTCGGAACGGCATGACCGGTCACATCCGGGTTTTCGTTCCACGTGGTCAGATTCTCATCGCCCGACGGCACTTCGGGCGCGGGGTTTGCGGAGGGTCCGATCAGTTCTTCGAGAGCGTGTGCGCGGTCGGCGTCGGTGGGCTTGGTGCGGCCATCCTCTTCGGCCAGGTCCTGGCTGCGCTCCTCGAGCAGCTTATCCGAGACCGCGCCAATTCCAATGCCCTGAGCTTCGATTTTGCCTGCTGGTCTGATTTCCATAGTAAGTTTTCTAGTGATTGAGGTCACGATACATCGGACGTTTACGGCCGGCTGTCCACAATGTTCGGGCGGTGCGTTAGCTTAACGAAATCTTCTTCAGTGCCGCACCTTTGTGCATAGCCATGTGGTCAGTCTTGTCGCTCTTAATCAAATACTGCGGCTCTTCTTTTGAGGCGTGAACCGTATATCCTTTGAAGGTGATCTCGGAGACAATCCTTTTCTTAATCGTCCCCCGGACACGGCCAGCCTCCGAGTTCCATTCAACATGATCTCCAACTTTGAATAGGTGTGTCATAGGTAGAACCGGTCAGCTCCTCTCAAGAAACTGCTTAAGGACTACGGCCTCATTGTGCTCTTGATCGCGCGCACCGTAGATAAGAGTTACTGTTCCTTCTTTAGCTTTGCTCGTGATTGCCGCGATCTGCTCGAGATGATGTTTGAGCTCGGTTTGATAACGCCCGCGAAAACTTCGCCACTTCTTCGGGTCGTGCCCGAACCATTTTCGCAGCTCTGTACTAGGAGCGATCTCTTTCAACCAAAGATCGACGCTTGCTTTGCGCTTCGTCAGCCCGCGCGGCCAGAGCCGATCGACGAGAATGCGCGTGCCGTCGGTCTTATCGGGTTTTTCATAAGCCCGTTTAAGTTTGATCTTCATTTCGCTCCCTCATCCTCATCCTAATCCTAATCATGCTCGTGCTCCTGCTCGTGATCGTCTCAGGTTGCTGAGACCTCGGCCGGACGGCTCCGCCCTCGTTTTCCCAACGAGCCAAAGCGCGGTCGATTAAACTTGGTCCGCCTCTATCGTCGACGGATCGCTCAATTGCTCGTGGGGTGTAAAATGGTGTTTTCGTATCAACAGGAAATCCTGGATATATTACGTAGATGAACTTCAAGTTGCGCGTCTGGCGACAGCAGAACCACAAGTCCAAAGGCAAACTCGTGGACTACGACGCACCTGATATTTCGCCGCATACCTCCCTGCTCGAGATGCTCGACATCGTGAACGAGCGTCTCGTCGTCCGCGGCGAAGAACCAATCGCCTTCGACTCCGATTGTCGCGAAGGCATTTGCGGCACTTGTAGCCTGACGATCAATGGCGAGGCGCACGGCCCGAACCATCCTGCGGCGGTTTGCCAGCTTTACATGCGATCTTTCAAGGAGGGCCAAACGATCGTGATCGAGCCGTTTCGCGCCCGGGCCTTCCCGCTCGTGCGCGATCTGGTGGTCGATCGCAGCGCGCTCGATCGCATTGTGCAGGCCGGCGGTTTCATTTCCGCACGCACTGGCTCAGCCCCGGAGGCTAACTCTATTCTGGTGCCGAAACACCAAGCGGATCTGGCGATGGAAGCGGCCGCCTGCATCGGCTGCGGCGCCTGCGTGGCGCAGTGTCCTAACGCCTCGGCCATGCTCTTCACCGGCGCGAAGGTCTCACATCTCGCTTTCCTGCCGCAGGGTGACCCGGAACGAACGCGCCGCGCGCTCGGGATGGTGCGCGCGATGGACGAGGAAGGCTTTGGCAACTGCACAAACATTTACGAATGCGTTGCCGTTTGCCCGGCCGCCATACCCGGAAGCGTCATGGCGAAAATGTACTACGAGTACGGGATCGCGACCCTGCGAGAAACGGCCGGCGAGTAACCGCCGCATTAGGTAGGCGCTTGATGACGAGGCTCGATGCCAAAATGGTATTTGAAAACGAGCAGGCCGCCCATGAAACCTTGCGCGATAACCAGGAGGGTTTCGAGAAAGACGATGATCGCAAACCACTTCACGAATCTTAGGTCGTTAGTCGGTTTCTCTATCAGGAAATAAAGCGCGCTGATCAAGGCGAGAACGACCAGGCAGACACCAGTGCGGATGTGGATCTTCGCCATCCGCCCGGCCCCTTCCTCCGGGTGCTCCGGATAGGAGGCATTGTAGTAATCGAAAAATCCAGTGCCACCCGCAATGACGGCCCCGAGCGCCGCGAACATGAAAGTCCAGTAGGAAGCATTCAAAAAGAAGATGTTATCCCGGCAAAACCATAGGATCAAAAAGACGGCGCTGACTGGAAATAGCACGATGGGAAAATGAACGGCAGCCGGATGAATTGCAGGGTATTTGCCCGCGTGGAGTTGATTTGCGTCCTTCTTAGTTGTGTTTTCCATAAACCTTCCCCCTAATGATTTACTTATTCCTCCGTACGATAGATATCGGGTCGCGGTGGTCCTTCAGCCTTGATCGTCCCTATCGCGCCCTTTTCGGTTCGAAACATCGAATGATCGACCAAGGTATATTCGCCGGGTACTTCGAAAGTCACCTCGACCACGGCCGCTCCACCTGCTGGAACTAGAGTGACTGAAACGTCATGAGCGGGCGGGTCCACCAGATCGCCCTCGCGATAAAGCGTCTCGAAGATGGAACCAATCACGTGAAAAGAGGAAACGAGATTGGGGCCGATGTCGCCGAAGTAAATCCTTACCCGCTCACCGGTCTTGACGCGCAAAGCATTGTCTCCAGTCAGCGCGCCAACGCGGCCGTTAAAGACGACAAACGTAGGCTGCTCCATCAAGCCAGCCTCATGGGAATATCCCAGGATCGCAGCGCTGCCCACCGGCGGCTTTGTAATATAGAACTCACTCTGCATGACATAGAACTCGCGATCGACTTTGGGCAGACCGGCCGCGGGCTCGACCAGGATCAAACCATACATGCCATTGGCGATGTGATCCGACATGGGCGGCTGCGCACAGTGATAGACGAACAGCCCGGGATGCGACAGCTTAAACCAGGCGATCTTGACCTGCCCCAGGTTCGCGTTGAGCAGCGGTGCTCCTCCGCCTGGCCCCATCACCGCGTGAAAGTCGACATTGTGCGACATCCCACGGTTATCGGTGCTGCTGAGCACGACTTCCAGGGTGTCACCCTGCCGCGCCCGGATAAATGGCGCTGGAGTCTGACCATTGAAAGTCCAGAAAACGTAACGCAACCTCGGTGCAATCTCTGCCGTCCCGTAGCCGGCGTTGAGAGATACCTTAACCACGGCAGGTTCCTTGCGCGTGATTGGCGGCGGAACGTTGGGAGCGAACGTTAGCTGAGCAGTCTCAGCGTTAGCTAATTGAGCCTTGGTGTCACTAACCGCGACGCAGAACAGAAACACAGCGGTCAAAAGAATTTCGCGAGTCATATCGATATCAGTCTCGCCCAATCGACGCCAACCGGGCCGCCGCGGGCCGTATCGAGAACCAGATTAAACTACTGCTCCATTTTTGTATTCGTGGTTTCAGGACCGAATCCTGGTTAAAACCATCTTGTAGCGCTTCAGCGCCTTGAGAGCGTGCGGCTGATGCGCGGGCATGAGAATCATTTCGCCGCTGCCAACCCGATGGGGTTTCCCAGCGACAGTGATTTCCGCTTCGCCATCAATGACCTGTACGAGCGCGTCGAACGGCACCGTGTGTTCGCTCAAGCCTTGTCCTTCGTCGAAGGCGAAGAGAGTGACTGAGCCGGTCGGCTTCTTCAGGATTTCGCGGCTGACAATGGAGCCCTCCTTGTAGTTTACGAGCGCGGCAGTTATCGCGACTTCAGCGCCGAGATCGGTTGAGTGAGGCGATTCTTTCATGTGTTCTCTTCTGCGTTGTTCTTCTCAGTGCGACTGGAGGTGAAGTTCAGTCAAGTCGGCGATCAGTTACTCCTGAGATGGTTCAACCCTCCAGAGGTAAGCGACAAATAGTAAATCGGCGCGTCGAATAGTAGGGGGATGTCTTATGTAACGCCGGCGCTCGCTCGTTGGACATTCTTCACGCCAAACAAAAAATTTCAATCTGATCGGCCCGTCGTGAACGAATTGAATCTGCCGGAGTCGAATTGTTTGCGGCCGGCATTCAAATCAATTCTGGGGAAAATATTATGGGCGACCAAGTCAGTGATTATCTTTTGAAACGTCTTTCCGCCTGGGGCAT
>JBBQWP010000074.1:0-5919 GCA_038210455.1 Pyrinomonadales bacterium
CCACAAGCTCTTCGGTGATGGTCGGAAGCAAGACTTGAAAAAGAGGTGCCCCGAACGACCTCTCAAGGTGTCTTGGGCAAACGGGTCGACGCCTGGGCGAACACATAGCGCCAGCCAGCCGGAGTACGAACATAGGTGTCGCTAAACCAAAGCTTATAGTCGAACGCTTTGCCATCTTCGGTTCCCTTAGCCCGCAAGAGAGCGGTCACAACTGCCGTATCCCCCCAGACACGCACTTTCTGAGCGCTATCCTCTTGATGTTCATAGACCATCAGCTTACTCCGTGCTTCTTCCAGCAGGTCAGCTTTCGTGTAAGTCTTGCCGAGACCGTTTACGAGCACGAAGTCATCGGCCAAAATGCGATCCATCGTGGCAACATCGTTCTTTTTGACCGCGGCCTGATATTCGGTATCGAGCGCAGCGACGGCCCTTTCGTCATCGGCCGAGGACCCAGCCCGGCTGGTTGGTGCAATCGTCATCAGTATCGCAATTGTAAGTACCAAAGCGCGCATCGCCAAGGATCGGCCTGGCGCAACGGTCAACGGGAATACAGTGACTTGAGAAGGCGCGACATAGATTGCACGACTACAAGGCGAAGATGAGAAGAGCAGGAAGCTATCGAATCAATAAAATCATCGCGGCGTGCGCCCTTCTTCGGCGTCATGCAGGTCCACCCAGGTCTGAATATCGTCGCGATCGCCCCAACCTATTCGCTCCTTGGCCGCTTCCAGTTCGGCGCTCGCTTCATCCCGCCACCCACGTTTCGAAAGGAACGAATTCCAGATAAGGATTTCTTCTTTGCCAGGTCTTCTGCCGCGCGCAAAGCACCATTCGAGGATTTCCTCGTCCGACCCGCCCTGAAGAGTCCGCTCGACCAGGTCATCGTAATTAACTCCCAAGAGTCTTGTGCAGCGCGCATCGAACAAAGTTGCATCGGCCACTCCGACAAAATATCCCGGCGCTAGTCGGCCCTCAGAATGGAGCCGGATTTTGTCGAGCATTCGAGCGAAATAGATCAGTCCTTTCGTTTCGCGGTAATCGCTACAGGGAGTCTGCATCCCGGAAAAGCTTCTGACCTTGTGGTAAAGGTGTCAATGATCCACTTGAGGTGAGAGAGGCATACCAATTTGGCTGGCTTACGATCAAATAAAGCGCCCACCAATAAGCGGCGCCGCCGTTCCATCATGGCCTTCGAAATGATTCGGCTCGATCGGACAACGGCGGAACCGCTCCATCAGCAGTTATACCGTCAAATCCGCGACGAATTAATTTCGGGACGCTTTAGCGACAGCGCCTCTCGGCTTCCCTCTTCTCGAGCGCTGGCGGCGGACCTGGGAACCTCAAGGCTGACCGTAAACCTCGCCTTCGAGAAGCTTCACGCGGAAGGCTATCTTCAATCCAGGATCGGATCCGGGACCTTCGTCGCAAAATCTCTGCCCGAAAGTTTCCTGAGCGCACACAAGCCCGTCGCAGAACCGCAAATAGAAAGCCCAGCCCGCCTTTCTAAACGTGTCCGAAATATTCCGGACAAACGGGTCGGAAAAGAGTTTGATGTCGGAATTGCCGGCGCGCCTGGCGTCTCCCTCGTCCCCGCCCTCGCGGCGATTGACGAATTTCCGATTGAAGTATGGGAACGACTCAGAGCCCAAGTGCTGGCACGGAAGGGAGCTCATTTGCTGCAGTATGCGTCCAGCCATGGCGACGCCGATTTGCGTAAGGCCATCGCAGCCTATCTCTGTGATTTCAGGGGTGCGCGTTGCCATCCGGATCAGATCGTAGTAACCGCCGGCACGCAGCAGGCGCTCATGATCAGCGCGATGGCCCTGGTAAATCGAGGCGAGATCGCGTGGATCGAAGATCCGGGATTTCATCAAGCGCGCAGAGTGTTTGGTTTCGCCGGCGCGACCGTGGTGCCGAGACCGATCGACGATGAGGGGATCGTGATCGCACACTCGAAGAAGCAGGCGCCCAAAATCATCTTCGTGACGCCTTCTCATCAATTTCCCCTCGGGATGACGATGAGTCTTGCGCGCAGGACCGCTCTGATCGATTTCGCGCGAGCGCGCGATGCTTTTATTTTTGAGGACGATCACAGCTCGGAATTTCGCTTCACCGGCCCGCCGCTGCCCTGCCTGCAAGGGCTCGACCACGCCGGGCGCGTAATCTACGCGGGCACGATGAGTAAGATTCTCTATCCCTCCTTGCGCCTGGGTTATCTCTTGGTGCCAGAGCAGTTAGTCGATTCGACGATCAAAATTCGGGCGGTGATGGATCAACACTCGTCTGCCATTGACCAGGCGACGCTCGCACGATTTTTGACTGAGGGTTTCTTCCTGAGCCACGTCAAGAGGATGCGGCAGCTATACGCTGAACGAAGAGAGTTCTTCATCGAACAGTTTAACCATTTGCTCGGTGAACGATTCATTCTCCAGCCTCCAGACGCGGGATTACACTTCGTCGCCTGGCTGCGCCAGAAATCAGATCTCGCTCTGATCACGCGCGCCTGCGCCGCGATCGGACTCCGACCGATGCCGCTCTCGTCTTTCTGTATAAAAGCGGAGCTCGAGCCCGCGCTCACTTTCGGGTTTGCGGCCTGGTCGCGCGCCCAAATTTGCGAAGCTCTTCGTAAGCTCGCGGCATTGCTTAATTCAGAATTGAATTAAGTATTCCATTGGTCACCGATCTCTGCGCATGCCTTCTTTGACGAGCGAGCGCTCGAAGCCGGCCAGCAGTTCGGTCTGTTTGAGCGAATAGCCGCGCACACCCGCCCGCAAGGACTGCCGTGAGCAGGTCCACGAAGAAGTCAGAACCGATCGCATAAATCGGTCTGTCATTTCAGATCGCGCAGCGGGGGGAGAAGACGTCTGACTATCGGCGGTTTGATTCCGCTCCGAGCGAGGAAAAGTGGTCTATGGCAAACTTACGAAGTGGCTCTTTTCGATTCAAATCCAGCCCCTAAGCTTCACTCAGTAAACATTGATTAACGGGAAAAAATTATGACTACATGGATTCGATTCACAACGAGAGAAGCTAGCCAGATGTGTTTAGCAATCTTGATCGCGGGATGCTGCGGAGCGGCTCTAGCACAGGCACAAGAACAGCAATACAACGTTTCCAACCTCGGTTCGCTCCCCGGAACTAATAGCAGGGGAAACAGCATTAATAACCGGAGCTGGGTGGCAGGTTACTCCAGTTTATACGGTAACCACAAGCGACACGCCGTTCTCTGGCGATTCGGTTCGACATTCGACCTCGGAACACTCGGCGGACCAAACAGCAGTGTAACATGGAATGTGAAAAATAACCGGGGCATCATCGTAGGTATTGCTCAGACCGCGAAGCCGGACCCGTTAGGGGAATACTGGAGTAGCGCGGCTTTCTACCCTCCGCCTAACAATATCGGCTATATCAATCTCGGGTTCGTGTGGGACAACGGCGAGATGAGGGCGCTTCCTACCTTGGGTGGAAATAACGGCTTCGCAACCGGAGCCAACAACCTCGGTCTGGTGGTAGGATGGGCGGAGAATACTGTTCATTGCCCCACGTGCGTCCCGCCCCAAGTCCTCCAGTTTCGGCCGGTCTTCTGGGGACCCGGACAAGACCAGATTCACGAATTTCCTCTGATTCACGGCGACACCTCCGGTGCGGCCACAGCGATCAATGATTGCAAACAAGCCGTCGGCATTTCGGGCATCTGTGACCAGGCGATTGGAAGACATACTGCAAAGCACGCCGTGCTATGGGAAGACAGCAAGGCGATTGACATCGGTAACCTCGGAGCCCAGTGGTGGAACACGCCAACGGCAATCAACGAACGTGGCGATGTCGTCGGGTTTGCCGGCGACCCGCGCTTTCCTGAAGGCGACATACTCCATGCTTTTATCTGGACTAAGCACGATGGTATCCGACCTCTCGACGCATTGCCGGGCCATGTATACACCGAGGCCTCCGGAATTAACGAACGTCGCCAGGTAGTCGGTGTCTCATGCGATGCGAACTTTGCTGATTGTCGTGCCGTTCGTTGGGATAACGGTGTCGTGAAAGACCTCAACACTATTAAAGCACCGGGCTATTCTGCCCGTCTCGATAACGCCAAAGACATCAATGACCGTGGAGAGATTACGGGTAGAGCTACCAATCCCATTACCGGAGAGAGAACAGCCTTTTTGGCGGTACCTGTTCACAGATAAATTAAATGGTAACGAAGCGGCTTCGTCAGCGGAAAACGAATGACCGTCGTTCTGCCTGAGAATAGAATGAAGACGACTTGCAGTACCCTGTTCAACTGATCACCTGATGGAAGGTGGAGAGGAAGGTTTCCATCTCGGCTTTCTTGCCGAGGGTGACACGCAGGTGGTTCGGGAGGGCGGGGAATAATCGGCCGACCTGCACGTTGCGCTGTTTCAATGCTTCGATCAGCGGTACTACCGGCCGTTTCAGATCGATCATGACAAAATTGGCCTGCGAAGGGATTAGATCATAACCCATCGTGTTCAGTTCTGCAGCCACGAATGCTTTGGTTGCGCTATTCAAACGCCGACCATTCGCGACCTGCTCCGGGTCGTCCAGGCTCGCGCTTGCCGCGGCCAGAGCCATGCAATTCACACTGTCCCACGGTTGATGCGGACGCATTCGCTCGATCGTTTCAGGCTGGGCCACACAATAGCCACAGCGTAATCCCGCCATGCCGTAGATTTTTGAAAAAGTGCGCGCCACGATCAGATTCGGATGATCTTTGATGAGCGGGATGATGCTTTCATAGTCGGGAGAGTCCGCGTAGTGGTAATAAGCTTCATCGACCAGAATCATCGTCTGGCGCGGCGTGTTGGCGATGAACTCACGGAGGTCATTCTTCGGCGTAATGCTGGCCGTGGGATTGTTGGGGTTGCAGATGTAAACCAGACCCTCCCTGGCTGCGGCGCCCATTTTTGTGAGATCGTGGCTAAAGCCCGAGCCGGTGAGCGGGACTTTCACAACCTCGGCACCGTTGACGGCGGCGTGACGGAGGATCGCCTCGAATGTCGGGTCAGCTGCGACCAGCGTGCCGCGCCCGGCGATTCTCGAATCCGTTTTCCCGTTCGCGAGGGGACCGGTAAATGATTCCGCGCACAGCTTAAGAATTTCTCCGGAGCCGTCGCCGATCAGGATTTGGTCCCGGCTGACGCTGTTGATTTTCGCGAGCGAGTCAACCAGCAGATCGACATGTTCATCGGGATACCGCCAGGCCAGACCGAAAGCGTCGTTCATGGCATTGAGCGCCTTCGGTGAAGGCCCGAAGGGATTCTCATTCGAACTCAAGCGGACAACGGTGGTCGCGCTTGCCGCGCTGGCCGTGGTCCGTGCGAAAGAAAGAGCCGGCCTGGCGACGGCGCCAGCCACGCCAACGCTCAAGATCTGGGCAAACTTACGTCGAGAAATCGAGATGTTCTTCATGTCGGAACCTCCGTGCTCTGAGTTGAGTTTTCCCATTATGTTCCACCGTCACGGCCGCGCCAGACTTTTCACTGCCGTGAAGCGGTAGTCGGGACTAAGCGGCTACGGCATTATGATTGCGCGATGATTCACGCGACTCTCTGGAAGAGACCTCATCCCCGTTCGATTTATCGGGGGGCAGAATCACGCCCGGGGAGCTCACGCAGGCATCGAGAACGACGACTTGGGCGATGAGGTAACAATGGAGCGAGAGCACGAGGAGGCCGAGCCGGAGCCGGCTGCTCAATTGCGCGGCGGCACATTGGTTGCGGCCGGCGATGGGGCCGCGGCCGGGGTGGGCGGAGTCGAAGGCGTGGCAACGGCGGTGCTCGCCTCTAATCGCTTCTTCAGGTCGCGGGCAAGTTCGCGCACCTTCTTCTTGTTCTGGCCGTTGTTCGTCGCCTTTTCGAACGCCGCCATTTCCGCCTCCACCTGGCTGTACTCTTT
>JBBQWP010000075.1:0-4857 GCA_038210455.1 Pyrinomonadales bacterium
GGCCTTATCAAGGTTGGCATTGTCGGGCCAGCTATTGAGCGGCGCAAAACGCTGTGTACCGGTCAGCCCGCCGCCGCGCCCATCCGCGATACGGTAAGTTCCGGCACTATGCCAAGCCATCCTAATAAACAGCGGACCGTAGTGACCGAAATCCGCCGGCCACCAGTCCTGTGAGTTGGTCATCAACTCGAAGATGTCCTTCTTAACGGCGACCAAATCGAGCGACTTGAATTCCTCCGCGTAGTTGAACTCTTCGCCCATCGGGTTGGATTTGGCAGAGTGTTGCCGCAGAATCTTCAAATCCAACATGTCGGGCCACCAGTCCTGATTCGACCGGCGCGTGCTAGTGGTGAACTTCATCGCCCCGCCCGTGAAAGGACAGAGCGTTGATTCATTCGTCTCCCACACTTTGTGGTTGTCCGGATTGGCGTCATTGCCGTTGGCAGCTTCACGAGTTGATTCGTTTGTCTCGAAAGCTTTGTGGTTTGCCGATTTGTGTTGATCGGAATCATTGGCCATTGTTTCTGTCCTTTGCTGGATTGTTTTTGGGCACAAGCCTTAAAGTGCTCATTCGATCTCCGCCCGATATGCCGTCAGTCTTTTGATTTGCGGCACACATTACATAAACCACGCAGAGTCAATTCGATTGATGCGACTTCGAATTTGGAGCGGGCGGCTGCTTCTGCCATCAGACCGTCCGGTAACTGTAGTTCCAGATCGACCAGCTTTTCACATTTGATGCAGATCGCATGGTCGTGCCGCGTCAGGTTGCGATCATAGCGGTTGGCGTCTGTGCCGAACCTAATCTCGCCGATCAAGCTCGCTTTCTTCAGGTAATTCAGAGAATTGTAAACAGTCGCGTACGAAATGCCCGGCAGAAGCCGGCGCGCGGCATCGAAGACCTCACTTGCAGTCAAATGCTTATCCGCTTCGCGGACCGCTCTAAGAACGGCTCGACGGTGTTTCGTTAATCCTAAGCTTTCAGCATCTTTCTCTGTATGCAGCTTATTACTCATTTAGAATTATTCTAATTTAAAACAACAGCAAGTCAAGTGTCTAGGCTTCTGAAAGCTTGCTCGGCCTAATGCCAGCCCTGCCAAGAAAGGTACGCAGCCGTATTGGCCAAAGTCTATCTATCGCGTTTACATCAAGCGAGCAGCGGACAAAATTGGCTTACGGAAGCATATCGGCTGGCACACCTTTCGTCATACGTTTGGGACGAACCTGAATGCCAATGGAGAGAACCCCAAAGTCATTCAGGAGCTCATGCGTCATGCCAATCTCAAGGTCACGATGGACACCTACGTCCAGGCTGTGACGGATGACAAGCGAGAGGCGCAGAGCAAGGTTGTCGAGATGCTGCTTCCGGGTATTCGGAGGGCAGTGATTTAGGTTAATGGACGTTTCTGGACGCGCGGCTAAACGGCGATGTCTCGTAAGTGATTGACAGTATTGGCGTCCCGTACGGGAGTCGAACCCGTGTCGCCGCCGTGAAAGGGCGGTGTCCTGGGCCACTAGACGAACGGGACGCATGGGGTTGAGCGCGGCCAGGATTGCGAAGTAGTTACGGTAACGTAGGGGAAAAGGTAGTGTCAAACCGCGAGGTTGTTAGCCTCGGCCGAGATTCTCGATCAACTTAGTGAGCGAGTTCTGCTCAGCCTCAGCCGGAAACGCAAACCGCATCGCAAAACCAATCTCAGCGACAGTGTAGACAACCTGGCCCCAAAGTGCGGCGATCTCTTGCGGAAAATTTATCTCCAGGCGAATGAGCTCACCGGGTTTGAGTTCCGCACTGGTCAACACAAAACAGCCCAGTGAGCTGAGATCGCAAACCGCGCCCCGCCCTTCAGTCCGCAGGGCTTCCCAACGGGCATTGAGATCTATGCGCAGACGTTCTGCTGCTCGTCGCTCTTGCATCAGGCAAACTTCACTCTATAATCTTGAGCTTACTTCTCGAGTTGGTTCGAGACAAATACTTTAGCACATGGAGTTAGGCCCAATGATTATCTTTCGACCCCTATCAAGTCTGGCCCTGGCGGGCGCGCTTTCGTTAATGGCCGGTGTAGCGATGGCTCAACATGACGTTGGCGGTGGGAGCGTGAGCGGCGCTGCTACCAGCGGAGAGTCCAGCAGCCGAGGCACCACCACCGTGAAGCGTCCGCGAGCCACATCCGGCACGGTACGCAGGCCGCCGCGTCCGCCGGTCAAGAGAGGAATCACGGCGGAACAGTACAATCAACAGGGCGATGAACTCTTCGAAGCCAAGCAGTACGACGACGCGCTCGACCTTTATCTCAAGGCGGTGCAACTCAAACCGATCGGTTTGGCCTACTATCACATCGGTTGGATCTACAATGATCGCGACGACTACGAACAGGCAGTCTCGGCGCTGCAACAGTCCGCGCGGCTTAATCCGAGCGACGCGGTAATTCTTAACGAGTTGGGTTACTCATACCGCAATCTGAAACGATACGGCGAGGCAATCGACAGCTACCGGCGCGCGATTGCCATCAAGCGCGATTACGCGTCGCCGTACTATCAAATTGGTTGGATCTATAACGAGCAGGGCCAGTACGCGCAGGCAGTCGAACCGCTGAAACAGGCGGGAGCGCTCAAAGATAATTACGCTGAGGCTTACGAAGAACTCGGTTATGCTTATTACAAGCTCAGCAAATCGCAGGAAGCAATCGCCGCGTACCAGACCGCGGTGCGCATGAAACCCGACTATGGCCTCGCCTATCTTGGATTAGGTGACACTTACTACAACCAAACGAAGCAATACGAACCAGCGATGGAAGCGTATCGACAGGGTGTGCGGTACAAGGACGACAACCCGACCGCTTTTTACAATCTGGCCTGGTGCTATAACGAGCTGAACAAGTATGCCGAGGCGGCCACGGCGGCAAAGCAGGCGATTGCACTGAAGGCCGATTATCCTGAGGCGTACGTCGAGTTGGGTTTCGCCAGCCGCAAGCTTGGCGAAGCGCAGCGGAATTCACCGCAGGGACAGCGACTGTTCAGTGAAGCCTTGAACAATTATCAAGAGGCAATCAGATTAAAACCGGGCTATGGCGCCGCGTACACCGGGCTCGGCGATGTTTACTTCAGCGATCTGAAGCAGTACCAGGACGCGATCACGGCCTACGAACAAGCGATTCGGATTTCTCCAAACAATGTGCGGGTGCGATACAACCTCGGTTATTCCTACAACGATCTTGAGCGCTATGCGGAAGCGGCGAACCACCTGCGAGAGGCGGTACAGTTGAAGCCGGAAGCTTACGACGCGCACAGCGAGTTGGGTTTTGCCTACCTTAAGTTGGGCCGCCTGCCGGCTGCCGCCGACACGTTGCGAACCGCGATCCGGCTCAAGAGTGATTACGCCACCGCTCATTACTATATGGGCTTGGTGCACATCGCGCAGAAGAATAAGCAGGGAGCGCAGACTGAATATGCGATTCTCCAGCGACTCGACAAAGCGTTGGCCCAGAAACTCTTTGATGCCGCTCCGCCGAACATGCGTAATTGAAATCGGCCGGAATTTCCCTGTCGTTGGGTGTCAGAAGCCCGACCGTGAGGGAAGGGCCACCCTGCGAGAGTCTGGCCCTCCCTCACGGTCGGGCTTCTGACACGGATACTTAAGAGAATGACCACAGCTATCGTTCATCATCCGGTTTTCGAAAAGCACGACACGGGGCCTGATCATCCGGAGAAACCTGAGCGTTACCGCGTGGTAATCGATGCCTTGCGCGGCGACGCCGCGCTGTGGAAAGACGTGGTCGAGATCGAAGCCGGCGAAGCACGACGCAGCGACATCCAGGCTTGCCACACGCCCCAACACTTCAAACATGTCGAGGAAGCGGTTCGCGAAGGCAAGGGCTATCTTGATAACGACACCCTGGTTTCCGGCGATTCGCTCGAGGCCGCATTGCGTGCTGCGGGCGCGCCGTGCCAGGCGATCGATGCGCTAATGGAAGGCACGGCAAAGAACGCTTTCGTGCCGGTGCGTCCTCCCGGACATCACGCGACGCCTGATCGAGCGATGGGCTTTTGCCTGTTCAATAACGTAGCCGTCGCCGCGCGCTATGCGCAGAAGCGATACAAGGAAATTGAGCGGGTGGCGATTCTTGATTGGGACGTTCATCACGGCAACGGCACCCAGGGCATTTTTTATGAAGACGCTTCGGTCTTCTATTTTTCGATGCACCAATACCCGTGGTATCCAGGCACCGGAACGCGCGCCGAAACGGGCCACGGTCGCGGCCGAGGCTTTACGCTGAATGTGCCTCTGCGCGCGCTGACCCCAACCAGGGATCAGCGCGGCGCGTTCGAATCGGCAATCGAAGAGATCGCCAACGACTTCACCCCGGATCTCGTGATCATCTCCGCCGGGTTCGACGCCCACAAAGGCGATCCGCTCGGACAGTTGCTCCTCAGCGATGAAGACTTTGTGCAGATGACCAGAGTTGTGAAGGAGTGGGCAGATGAGGCTTGCGCCGGGCGGATAATCTCGTGTATGGAAGGCGGCTACAATTTGGAGACGCTGGGAGAGACGGCGCGGGCGCACGTCAAAGAGCTGCTGCGATCCTAATGGTCCGAACTTTTGGAGTGCGCCGGCAGAGCGAAGCGGCGACGGCGCTTTAGTTGGGAGGTCTGCCTGGGGGCTGGCTTTGGTCTACTGATCACGAGACCGTATAAAGGCGCAAGTCTGAACCATCCAAAGCGGTGTCGCGCTTCGCTTGCCACCGCACTGCTATGTGAATGTCCAGTCGGACTGAACAAATGATTTTAGCTGCTTCGACCTTAAGAGAGACTGACTGCTATTCGTGGCACGACTCTATGGTGCGTCACACTCTCGCG
>JBBQWP010000076.1:0-4317 GCA_038210455.1 Pyrinomonadales bacterium
GGACAGTGCGCAGATCCCGGCGCTCCAACAAGAGAGCAAAAAAACCTTGCGTAAGATCCTGCGCTTCCTCTGGCCCAGCACCCTGTCGCCGCACAAAGCTATAAATGGGTCGCCAATAAACGCGGCACAGTTTTTCAAGCGCTTCCTGCGCCTCGGGCGATTCGCCTTGCGCCTCCAGCACCACGCTCCAGTGGGTAGTAGCAAAAGCCGCCGCGCCGTGATGAGCATTTCCGCCAATCGCGCTCTGTGAAGTCACCTCATCATCCGCAGGAACCACACCCCGATTCAATTAAAAACTCGCGCGAAAAGCAAGCCTGCGTGTAACGGAACAGACGCTGCGTCGAAAGGCGCGCCGACCCTGCCAGATTACGCTGGGAGAACAGTGGAGAGCGTCACTTCGCTGTCGATGGTTTGCTTGAAAACGTTCTCAACTGTGGCGCCGATTTTCGATCCGTCGCGATCTAGAATCCAGACCTGCTGGCCCCCTGAAAGGCACCGCGCGTCATCACTTTGAGTAAAACGCCTTCTTCGGTGGCGGGATTATCAAGTACTTCGGCGCAGATTGCATCGGTCTGCCCGAAATCGGCGAGCAACGTCAGTTTGTCATCAATTTTTGGCCTTTGCATGGACACCGGAATGCAGGATTCCCACTAGAAGTAATCGCCGCTCGTTCCGCTGGCGAGCGTGTCCGCGCTTACAAACGAATCATTCAGCAAATGGCACATTATCGCATCACACAGATCGAAGATTAATCGTATCGGTCGATGCTGGGGGCGGGCTTCATAGCGTGCGTGCTCACCATCTAACGACCCAAGCTCAGCGACCCGGCCTAGGAGACGCGTGAATTGCAACCGGAGCGCGATGGCCGCGTTCGCTGCAGCGCATAGATGACATGTAAGGAGTTGCCGGGTGCGGGTCTGGGACCTACACCCGACAAGTATGAGTAAGTCAAATGAACTAAAACAACCCTAACCCGCAATCACGCTTGGCTCCCTACATATGGGTTAGGCATCATGGTGGAGTTCGCTGGAGACAAGCATCCTGCCAAAAAGCCGCCTGCTGGCCCAGCCAAGAAATGAGCCGACGAAAGCTACAATCGAGTAAACGACGAGGAAAACAATTCCAAGTGGCCACAAGGGAGCCGGCGGTCCTTGGATAACTCCGGGAACAAAGATAATGACCTGACCGAGCAACACGCCAAGCGGCCAAAGCCAGAACCGCTGCGGCGAGAGTAGTGCCGGAATAAAGCCTGCGACCAGCAAGCCGATGTGCCAGTAGTAGCCCGGTGGGTCCCACGGCTCGACGTTGCCGGTGAAGCGCCGAGAACCAATCCAAATCAGAGCGCCGAGAGCGACGGACAATCCGAACACAAGCCAGAAAGTGAGCTTTGCTTTCACGGTGGATGGGAATGACGCCTAGACATTATGGCTGCGTGAGCCTGGAAAGAAAGCGTGCTTGCCTCCGGAGGGAGCAGTGCGAGATGGAGGAAGCCCGAAGGGTGAGCATCGGGAGAATGCGAATTAGAGCGAGCGTAGCCTGCAATTGACGTGTTTTCATAAAATAATGGGAGGCAGTACGCCGGCCAGCGAGCCCGCTCGCGAACACTTTCGAAGTTAGCTGGATCTGGTCGAAGAAAGTCTCCAGAGCCATAAGCTGAGCATAGCGGCGATCACAGCGGCAACAACGCTCACCCAAAGCGGGATGCTGTAGTGGCCCACCATTACCTGTGCATGCTTAATCAATCTGGCGACGTGCCCCATTGTAAAGAGCGCGAAAAGTGCGCTCGCCACCCGGAGGCCTCGGATGTGTGCATTCATATTTGTCCTTTCATTTGCATGTTACTCTAGCTACCTAACGAGAATAAAATCAGCTATGGCTGGCGAGAACACCGCGAGCTGGGAAACCGCGGGGTAGACGGTCAAGCCGCAAGGGTAGCGGCGACTCAGCGGGAGTGAAGGAGTCAACGTGCTTAAACTGCAATGGACGTGCTTTCGTGTTTTCATAAAGTGAAGCGAGGCAGTACGCCGGCCAGCCAGCCCGCTCGCGCACACTGCGGAGTTCGCTGCAGCGCATGGGTAGGCGTTCCGTTCGCTTCGGAATAAACGCTCATGAGTGGGTTAGTTACTGATAGGAATTTGCTTTTTGGACGCTGCGCGGTTCAAACCGTCAGTTAATAAACGTCCCTTGCCAACAACCATTGGCGGAACGACAAACTGGTATTCATCTAAATCGCCGCTTTAGGAGAGCTGAAGCTTTTACTATAGAACCCAGACCGATCGAAGCAGCAAGGGCGGCGCTTCCCGGCAACGAGCATCGAGCAGGCATTGTCGATCCGACGCGTGCGAGTCTCTAGCTGCTTGGCGGAGGTGATCCAGTGGATCCAATCTCTGCGCGCGACGGGCGTGATGTCCGACCACAACGCCCGCGCCTTCGGGGCGGCCGCGAGAGCCTTCCTCAGATCTGCCGGCACCCTGGGTTCCGGTTCCTCTCCCGCCGGCGCGATCTCCAGCGTGACGTCGTCGCCTGCGTCTGCGCCCGCCGCTTCGCGCATCTTCCGGTCCACTCTGAGCCAGTGGCTTCTTTGGCCGTCTGGCTCGAGCGTGGCTCGAAAGGGGAAGCCGTTGATGGTGCCTTCGACCGTCGTCATGCCCCGCGAGGGAAGCTTCGCACTGGCGTTCTTTGGTAGGGTAAGAAAGGTCCAAGAGCCGACCTTCGCGGTCGCCGCCGGCCGGAAGAGTTTCGCTCTGAAACGGATCTTAGAAGCGGTTTTGGTCATTTTTGCTTGGTATCACTGATAGGAATTTGCTTTTTGGACGCTGCGCGGTTCACTCGCTCAACGATGTCGGATTCGATGCTCATGCGCGTTACCCATTCCTGTTGACTCCATCAGGAAGTTTCCATCCTGTGGCCTCGCGCTCGCGACCGCTCTGTGAAAACTCCCAACGGTGTCCCTCGTAATCCTCGGCTCGATAGATGCGCCCGCCCGAGAACCTGTCCTCAAGTTCGGAAATAATAGTTGCGCCGCCCGCTTTTGCCCGCTCGAAGTGTTGGTCAACATCTTCGACGTAGACTTTCAGCGATTGACTAAGCGCACCGACGGTCTTTGGACTGTGTAGATGGTGTCCCCCGGAAGTACCGAGACGAATGAGACCATCATCTAACTCCATCCACGTCAGCACCCAGCCCGATCCCGTGAGACGCGCCTCGGTGCGCTCGCGAAAGCCAAAGACGCGGGTGAGCCATTCGACAGCCTTGAGCACATCGTCGTAAGCGAGTGCAGGGACAATCTGTGGCGATTTCCATAGATGAATTTCCGACATACTGTACTCCTCGGCTTGTACGCCTAACGAGAACAAGATCAGCCACCGCTGGCGAGAACACCGTGAGCTGGGAAGCCACGGGGTAGACGGTCAGGCCGCGAGGGTAGCGGTGACGGCACGGGAGTGACGGAGTCAACGCGCGTGACTTGCAATGGAGGTGTTTTCATAAAGGAAAGCGAGGCCGTACGCCGGCCAGCGGTCGGCTGCATCGCAAAGTTAGATGATGGATTTAATCAAAGCGTCCCGACAAGCTTACAGGAGCCATCCTGATGCACCTGGACAATAATCCGTTTGTCGCCAAGCACCCATGTGATCTCCCAGAAAGCTGCCTCATACTAGTTGAATAGGTTCTTAAACTCGGCGCTAAGCAGCACATGTTTGGAAACGTCGAGCTTCTCCGCGCGCAAATACTCCTGAGCGATCTCTACGGCCTGCGTAAGCCTTTTCTTCGGGAGATTGATTGTCTTCGCGTGGCAATTGAGCACTAGCACGCAAAGAACCATAACAACGTAAAGAGGTATGCGCGTAATCATCTAACGAGAACAAGATCAGCCACCACTGGCGAGAACGCGTGTGGCGGCGGGAGAAGAGGTTGGAGTCATGGGAAACCTGGCCGTACGCCGGCCAGTGGTTGGCTGCATCGCCTGGTTAGATTTCCTTTCGCTCGATCTTCCGATAGCCGACCAGAATAAGGACGATAAACGCTGCCAGCAACGAGAGAAACTTCAGAGTCGCGGAAAGCTCAGACCAATAGTTGAAGTAGCCGTCGCAGACGCTGAAGATGCCGCCAAACATCAGACCTGCACCAATAGCGGGAGTGAGAAAGAAGGCGCCGACGATGATCGCCACTAGGCCAAAGGGAACCGCTACAGCAAAGAGGTGCTTCTCGAAGATCTTTTCAACAGCGCGGCGCTCGCTCTCCTTTTTCTGCCACTCAGCAGAGTTGCGGTCAAGCATGGGGGCGACGGTGTAGTCCTCCCAGCGAGGCTGTGGGGAA
>JBBQWP010000077.1:0-3809 GCA_038210455.1 Pyrinomonadales bacterium
CATGGCCGCGCCGAACGCGGGCGGTAACGGTTACCCCTATGGCTCGATCATCAATCAGTTGTATACGGTAGATGGAGGCTCGATTGACTGGGCCTACGGTGAGCTGGGCATGGCGGCCTTCTCCACCGAGTTGAGCGGCCAAAACTTCCTCCCTTCCTACTCGTGCATAGATAATCCAGGTTGCGGCTCGGCGCAGGGTATCTGGCCGGAGAATCGGGGGATGCTTCTTTACCTGGCGAAGATAGCGCGCACGCCTTATTTGACTTCGCACGGACCAGATGCCAACACCGTTGTCACCAACCCGGCATCAGTGCCGCCAGGCATGCCATCCCAGCTAACCGCCAGCATTAACTTCGCCTGGTCAAACAACGCGTTCAACCAGAACGTGGGCGCCGCAGAATATTACATTGACACGCCTCCCTGGGCTGGCGGCACGGCCATCCCGATGAACGGCACGTTCAATTCTCCTACCGTGGCCGTCAACGCGACCATAAACACTGCCAGCCTGTCGGCAGGCCGCCACGTTATCTTCGTGCGCGGCCGCGGCGTGAGCGACTTCCAGGGCTTCCAGACCTGGGGACCGATCAGTGCGGCGTTCCTGGATGTGACTGGAAGTCTGCTTAGCGCAGCCTCACGCCTGACTCATGGCGGGGCGGGGACATTCGACATCGCGATGCCGCTGACTGGTACCTCAGGCGTGGAAGACCGCGCTTCCGGCACTTACAATGCTGTCTTCACGTTCGATGGAGCTGTCACCTCTGGCGAGGTTCTGGCTATCGGTGGTACCGCCACCGTTGGTCCGATCTCTTTCAATGGGAACACCATGACCGCACAACTAACTGGTGTAACAAGTGCGGAAGTCGTCACGCTGCGAGTGCAAAACATCAACGGCGACGGCCAGCCACATGGCGACGTTCCGTTTGGTTTCCTAATGGCCGATGTCAACGGCAATCGCGCGGTAAACGCAAGTGATGTCGCGCTGACGAAATCGCAGAGCGGTCAACCAGTTAACGCAACAAACTTCACGTCTGACGTCAACGCCAGCGGCAGCATCAACGCTTCTGATGTCGCGGCCATCAAATCCAGAGCCGGCACCGGACTGCCTTAATAGTACAAGGCACCGGAATCCAATCAATCTAGTCGCGGGGATGAAATGGTTCCAGAGCACCTACACGGTGCGTTTTAATCGGCGGCATCGGATAAGCGGCCATCTTTTTCAAGGCCGTTACAAAGCCGTGGTGGTGGATGCCGAGTGAAGTTACGGCGTTATGAAATTGCGCAGGTCGATGGTTGCCGAGATTCTAAGACCGACCCCTTTCCGACCGGCGATGCAGCGAACCGCTGGCCGCTCCGCGTTCTAGCTTTCGATGACTTCCACACTAAACCTGCGGCCACGCTCGCCCTCGCCAGCGGTCGCTGATCTTGTGTCTCGTTAGGTCTTATGGACACGCCGAGTGAATATTACTTCTGCCGCGAAGGCTCAGAAGTCGAAGGGCCGGTGAGCGCCTCAGAGATTCGCGACATGCTTACCGCAGGCACGTTGCCGCTCACGAGTCAGATCTGCGCGGCGGGATCGAACGATTGGCAGTCCGCCACGGTTCTCCAGCGTCCGGCACCGCCGCCACCACGCCCGCGCGAGACCGTCGCGACCGTGCAGCAAGTCCCAGTTGCAGAGCTTCCCCGTGATAAGACGCTTATTGCCAGCGGTAAGGTCATCGGCGGGCTGAGTCTGATCATCGCAGGCATCGCGCTCTGCTTTACACTAGTGGGCGGCTTGTTCGGTTTGCCCATGATCATCTGGGGATTCTACATCATGGTGAAGGGACCAGCGGACCTCATGACACAACAGACGGAGCGCAACAAACTAGTGTATTCGGGCGCCTGTCCTTACTGTGGCCACTTCTTTAGCTTTGACGGCCCGACTCTTGGTCAGGACTGTCCAGCTTGTCGGAAGCGCTTCGTAGTGCGGAACGATCGATTCGTCGCACTAGATGATAGCACCACGCAATGAGGCCTAACCAAGCGATGCTGCGAACGCCTACCCGCTGTTCGCTCCACATTCTCCATGACTAAAACATTCAACATCCAATCGACACTCGCTCCCGGTAGGCGTCGCTGATCTTGTTCTCGTTAGGCGACTCCGCACGTGACCACCAGTAAGGCGCTAACCGATTTCCAGCAGTCCTGTCAGAAATATTTTGTCTGCTACACATTTGCTGACCTCGGTCTCAAGCAGACCGCGGAGAGGTTGGCATCTCAGTCGCCAGACTTGAGTAAGCATCTCATCGTCGGTACAGGCCACCCGGACGAAAAGCGTTGGCACGCGAAGATCAAGATTGGAGAGGCAATCAACAGTTCGCAGACCAATGGCGTCTTTTCTGACAAGATCGCCAAGTCATTTATTACAGCCATTTATGCGGAGTGGGACGAGCTTTATCGTCACCGTTTAGCGGCGGAGGTCGGAGTAAACGCTAAAGCCGTTAAGAGCGATCTCATGGGGGACCTTAGATTGATCCGACATTGCGTTGTTCACAGCAAATCCGCAATCACGGACGAGCAGAAGAAACTGAAAGAGCTGACGTGGCAGTTGCCGCCCGGCGACCTGACGATAACCAAGGAAATGTTCTCGTCACTAATTGACCAAATCAATAAGATGGAAGTGCAAATCGAACCTAATGAGCATCAAACCGCCGCCTAATCAGGCGAGACCGCGCAGAAAAAGGGGTCGGTCTCATAATCTCGGCGGAATAGGCTCGACCGGTTCAGCGATAGTCTGGCAAAATCTCTGCCATGCCGCGCAAGGCCAGGGTGCAGTTTTTTGAAGCGGTCTATCACGTCCTCGATTCGCGGGGATCGGCAGGAGGCGATTTTCTGGGACGCGCGGGACCGGGAACAGTTCTTAAAGACGGCCAGACGTGCGCGCTTCAACCCTGATGGGCGAGGCACGCCTGCACGAAGCCTTTGAAGAGCGGATGCGGCTTGTTCGGCTTGCTCTGGAATTCCGGATGATACTGGCACGCGAGGAAGTACGGGTGGTCCCGCAGCTCGATTAATTCCGCGAGCGCGCCGTCGGGTGAAGTACCGGAAATGGTGAAGCCCTTTGCGTCCATCCGGTCACGGTACTTCATATTGAATTCATAGCGATGGCGGTGCCGCTCGAGCACTTCACGATTCCCGTAAATTTTTTCCGCGAGGGTGCCGCTGGAGATTTTCGTCGGCCAGGTCCCGAGGCGCATGCTTGCGCCTTTGTTCCGCACGTCGCGCTGCTCGTCTAACAGACAGATGACCGGGTCCGCCGCGTTTTGATCGAACTCCGTGCTGTTGGCGTCCTCGATTCCGCAAACGTTGCGCGCGAATTCAATCGTCGCCACCTGCATGCCGAGACACAGCCCGAGGAACGGAAGCTTGTTCTCGCGCGCGAAACGAGTCGCCTTGATCTTGCCCTCGACGCCGCGCTCTCCGAAGCCTCCCGGGATCAAAACTCCGGCGACATCCTTGAGCTGGCCATCGATGCCGTCCTGCAACGTCTCCGCATCGATCAGCTTCAGATCGATCCCGCAATCCTGGCTCGCCGCGGCGTGGGTGAGCGATTCATAGATGCTCTTATACGCGTCCTGCAAATCGATGTATTTGCCGACAACCGCGATCCGCACCTGCTTTTTCGGGCTGACGATGCGATCGACAAACTTTCGCCAATTCGTCAAATCGGGTTCGTGGCAGTCGAGCTGCAGGAGTTTGCAAACCAATTCGTCCATCCCTTCCTCGTGCAACATCAGCGGCACTTCGTAAATCGTGTGCTGGACGTCGCG
>JBBQWP010000078.1:0-3616 GCA_038210455.1 Pyrinomonadales bacterium
CGCTCAATCACAACTGAGCCGCAGCCGCCGTCAACTGGTCAGAGCAATTTTGGATAAGCACGAGGAGACTTTCTTTCTTTCATCTCGTGAAATGGCGAAGCGCTACAGCGTTGATGCTGCAACCATCGTGCGCACCGTCCAAGCATTAGGCTACAAACGCTTCGCCGACTTCGCCGCAGATCTGCGTCAACATTTCGTCAAGCAAATAACTCCATACACTGTGCTCCAGGCTGCTACGCGAGAAAAGCGAAGTGTGCCCGACCATGTTCGCCACTGCATTGAAAGGGATACCGAGAGTCTAAGTGTGCTGAGATCGAGCCTTGATGCTGATCGCGTAGTGGACCTGGCTAAGCTCATCCATCGCGCGCGGCGCATTCTGGTCGTCGGCGTTGATCTGGCCGCCTCGCTCGCCTGGTTTCTTGCTTACGGCTTGACGCCACTCGGATTCGACGCCGAAGCGCCCGTTGGCAGCGCTGGAAATCTACAACATAAGATTGATGGTTTAACCGGCAGAGATTTGCTGATCTCGATCAGCTTCGGGCGATGCCTGAGGGAGACAGTCGAATCAGTCCTGAGGGCGCGCGAGCGAGGCGTACCGACCTTCGGGATCACAGACGGCGAGACTACCCCGATAGCGATGCACTGTGAGGCCTATCTGGTCGCATCCACCAGCAGCCCTTCTTTCACCGGCTCATACGTGGCTCCGATGGCGCTGATAAATGCAATCATTGTCGCCAGCGCTCACCTCCAGCCTAAGCGCGCCCTGGATAGGCTGGGCAGAACTGAAGCTGAGTACAGAACCGGAGAACGTTGGTACCAAGAGCCTCTGCGTCCCGCCAAGTCCGTACCTCATTCGGATGACAAGGTAAACGGTGCCGGATCGAAGAGGCCCCGAAAAAACCGATAACTGTTTAGTCGACCACCGCGGGTATCAATCGTGATTTTACAGGATAGATATCGCAGTCTGTTGAAACCCCAAGGAGCGGTATCTGCGAACTGGATAGCCGGAAGACCAATAAGAAGGTTACCGACAAAGTCATATGGAATTCGAACTTACTGAAGAGCAGTTGCAGATGAAGATGAGCGTGCGCGAATTCGCTGAAGGAGAGATCGCGCCGCATGTGATGGAATGGGATGAGGCTCAGCATTTTCCCACCGAGCTGCAACCAAAGCTGGGCGGACTGGGTTTGCTGGGCATTCTGTTTCCCGAGGAGTACGGAGGCGCTGGTCTGGGCTATGTCGAATATGCCACAGCGATTGAAGAGCTTTCGCGCGTGGATGGATCGGTTGGCATCTCGGTCGCCGCACACAATTCGCTTTGCGCGAATCACATCTATCAATACGGAAGTGAAGCTCAAAAGCAAAAATATCTCGCGCCACTGGCGCGCGGCGAGCACCTGGGCGCATGGGGATTGACTGAACCTGGCGCCGGCTCGGATTCTTCTGGCACTCGGACGACTGCCGTGAAAAAAGACGGGGGTTGGGTGGTCAACGGGTCCAAGAATTTCATCACTCATGCAATTCATGCCGACACATGCGTAGCCGTCGCATCGACCGATCGCGTTAAAGGAAGCAAGGGGATCACAACCTTTATTTTTGAGAAGGGCATGAAGGGGTTTTCGCCGTCCCGAAAGGAGAATAAACTGGGACTGCGTGCGTCTGAGACGGCCAGCGTGGTGTTCGAGGATTGCTTCGTGCCTGACGAAAACCGACTGGGCGAAGAGGGCCAGGGCTTTGTTGACGCGATGAAGATTCTGGATGGTGGTCGCATCTCGATTGCCGCGCTCGCGGTCGGCATTGCGCAGGGCGCATTCGAATCGGCCGTAAAATACTCGCGCGAGCGCCAACAGTTTGGAAAGCCAATCAGCGAGTTTCAGGCAATCCAATTCAAGCTCGCCGACATGGCTACACAGATCGATGCGGCACGCCTCTTGATGTACCGAGCCGCGGCGATGAAAGACAGTGGAAAGAAGACCACTAAAGAATCTTCGATGGCTAAGCTCTTCGCATCGGAAATGAGCGTGCGCGTTTGTGAAGAAGCGATCCAGATTCACGGTGGTTACGGCTATACCAAGGACTACCCGCCCGAGAAATACTGGCGCGATTCCAAGCTTTGCACAATTGGCGAAGGCACTTCCGAGATTCAACGGATTATCATCGCCAGAGAAATCCTAAAGAAGGCATAGCCGTTTAGAGGGTCGTGATCGCGACCGTTTGGAGCCAGCACTCTTGTCGGTTGGAAGAAGTCCGACGCGGGATAATCTAACGGAGACGCAGGCCGCCGGGTAAATCACCCGAACGGGAACTGAGGGGAATAATAGAACTGATGGTAGACAAGCCGACAACTTGTTCTTCATCCAAGAAGGAAAATATGAAACATAGCTTGTTGATGTTGCTGTTTCTGCTCGGTCTCTCGTGTCAGGTTTTTAGTCAAACGCCGGCGAAAGACTTTGAGGGTTCGTGGCAGGGTACGCTTGAAGCGGGCGGGGCAAAACTTCGTTTGGTCGTGACCGTGACGAAATCGGACGCGGGCGTCTACGCCGGTAAACTAGAAAGCCTCGATCAAGGCGCGACCATCCCGATTGACACAATCACGGTCAATGGCGATGCCGTGCGTCTAGAGATCAAGTCGCCCGCGATCGTCTTCGAAGGCACCCTGAACAAAGAGCGCACGGAGTTGACTGGGACGTTCACCCAGGGCGACCAACAGCTCCCGCTTGCCTTCAAGCGCAGCGAGCAGGCAGCCGTAGTCCCGCCGCCGGCGAAAGACTTTGAAGGTTCGTGGCAGGGTACGCTTGAAGCGGGCGGGCAGAAGCTTCGTTTGATCGTGACGGTGACCAAATCGGACGCAGGCGCTTACGCCGGTAAATTCGACAGCCTCGATCAAGGCGCGACCATCCCGATTGACACGATCACGGTCAATGTTGATGCCGTACGGTGGGAGATTAAATCGGCCGCGATCGTCTTCGAGGGCGTCCTGAACAAAGAGCGCACGGAGTTGACCGGGAAGTTCACCCAGGGCGACCAACAGTTCCCGCTCAGCTTCAAGCGCAGTGAGACGGCAGCAGTAACACCGCCGCCGAAGCCGAAGCCCGACTACTCAGCGCCCGCAGATGCACCCTACACCGCGGAAGAGGTGGTAGTGAAAACGCCGACCGGCCACATGCTCGCAGGCACGCTGACGCTGCCCAAAGGTGCCAGCAGCAAGCAACCCGTGAGCGCGATCGTCACCATCACCGGATCCGGACCACAGGACCGCGATGAGAATATCGGGCTGCCGGGGTTTCGGCCCTTCCGCCAGCTTGCGGATGCGCTGGGGCGCCGAGGGATCGCGGTCCTGCGCATGGACGACCGTGGGACTGGGGCATCGGGTGGCACGTTCAAGGGCTCGACCAGCGCCGACTTCGCCGAGGACGTGCGCGCCGGCCTCGCTTATCTCCGCACGCGGCCCGAGATCCGGGCCGACCGCCTCGGGGTGCTCGGACACAGCGAGGGTGCTGTGATTGCACCGCTCGTGGCTGAAAAGGAACCCGGGTTGCGCGCCATCGTGCTGCTCGCCGGCGTCGCGCAGCCCGCGCGCAGCGCGCTCCACTCCCAACTCAAGAACAACTACGAG
>JBBQWP010000079.1:0-1793 GCA_038210455.1 Pyrinomonadales bacterium
CGATTTTTCAATGAACATTTGCTCAACCTGATAATTTCCAAGTTAGCTTTAGACCAAAGTGCGGTAATAAATCATCCGCAGTTTGAATATCTCAGAAACTATGCGGCTATCGCTGCTTAATTCTGTCCGAACCATTGTTGATGGAAATTACTCTAAGATTATCGTAACTTGGGGGTGGAAACCGGAAGCTAAAGAAATCGCAGATCAAGAAGGCATTGAGCTTTGGGATTTTCGTGATTTGCTTCAAGAGATTGCTGATGCTTGTCGTGATAATAAAACCTATTTCACGGATGATACCGCTAGAACCATACAGCTATTTGCAAAGGCAGTCTCTGACAAATCACGGCGAACATAACAACTCATTCAACCGGACTCGCAATAGCGCGGCTCTCATCCTTCAAGTTGATTGCTCGCCGGTTAATTCGGGCGTTAGGCGCTTCTGCTACTTTCAGCTTTTGGTTTACAAGTCGGACACTAAAGAAGAGGAATAAGTTCTGCATCTGCTTCGGCGCGTCCCCATATCTTGGCGACCGAATCGAAGTAAGGAGAATAAGATGAGCAGAGTCAACCGGAGAGAATTCATCAAACAAGCCGCGTCCTGCGGCGCGGTTTTGGTGTGGTGCTCGGTGGGGGCACACGCCTCTACCGTTCGTTGGCATGAGCGGCGTGATCTCTATCCCCAAGGGGTCGCCTCGGGCGATCCCGATCCGCACAGCGTCATCCTGTGGACGAGGCGTCCGTTTGCCCAGGGCACACGCCAGTTCCTGACCGTCGAGGTAGCTGAGGATGAGGCATTCCGCCGAGTCATTGCGCACGCGCAGGCACCGGTCTTAAGCGCTGCGGACTGGACCGCGCGCGTTCTGATTGGCGGACTCAAGCCGGCGCGCACTTACTGGTATCGGTTTACCGACACCGACGGAAACGGCAGCCGGGTTGGCCGCACGATCACCGCGCCGTTGCCAAACGATCCGCGCACAGTGAACTTCGCCTTCGTGAGCTGTCAGGACGTCAATGAGGGCAAGCTCAACGCCTATCGCCGGATGATCTACGAAGATGAACGCGCTCCCGCCACCGAGAAGCTCGATTTCGTTCTGCACCTGGGCGATTTTATCTACGAGGTGGTGGAGTATCCCGACGAAGTGAAGACACGCTACGATCGCACGATCTATGAGGTTGCGCGCATTCCGGATGGCGACAAGGTCGGCAAGTTCCACATACCGCTGACCGTCGATGGCTACCGGGCCGTCTACAAAGGCTATCTCGCCGATCCCGACCTCCAGGACGCTCGTGCGCGCTGGCCGTTCGTCGCGATCTGGGACAACCATGAATTCTCGTGGCAAGGCTGGCAGAGCATCCAGAAGGCCGGCAAGGCGCGGCCCGGCCAGAGCATCAAGGTCGCCGCCAACCAGGCATGGTGGGAATATCTGCCATCGCGTTGCAAGAAGGTCAGCGGACCCTCGCTCGAAAGCTTCGATCCGCCCGCGGTGACGAGTGTCGCAATCGAAAAGTGGGACGAGAACGGCCTTGGCGACGAGCCAAACAACGTGGCCGCGATCAACAGCCTGATCGGCTACCGCTCTTATCGCTACGGCAAACACCTCGACCTCATCATCACCGATCAGCACAGCTATCGCAGCGCTGACCCGTTCAGCGACCCGGCGGCCGGAGCTTTCGGGCCGGAGTTCACGGGCATGTTTCCGGAGGACGTGGCGCAGGTTCTCGACGGCGGCCGTGCGTTCAACGGCGGGAATCCGCCGGCGGAAGTCAGCTTCAATGGCGCGCATGTTCCCAAT